>NZ_JBFUDF010000007.1:0-392620 GCF_056404855.1 Mesorhizobium sp. P2_B11 | reverse complement strand
GCCGGCGTATCCATTGTTCCGTAGCATCAAAGCTTCCGCACACCCTTCGAATCCGCCTATACTCCCCCCATGCCCATTCGCCAGCTTTCCGAAACGATGATCAACCAGATCGCCGCCGGCGAAGTCATCGAGCGTCCGGCGAGCGTGGTGAAGGAGCTGGTCGAGAACGCGCTCGATGCCGGCGCATCTCGGGTCGAGGTCGTCACCGCCGGCGGTGGATTGAACCTGATCCGTGTCACCGATGACGGCTCGGGTATCCCCGAACCGGAACTTTCGCTGGCGATTGCGCGCCATTGCACGTCCAAGCTGAGCGACAACATCCACGACATCCGTTCGCTCGGCTTCCGTGGCGAGGCGCTTCCGTCGATCGGCTCGGTGGCGCGGCTGTCGATCCGCTCGCGCACCGCTGTCGGCGACAGCGCGGCCGAGATCGGCATCGAAGGCGGCCGGGTTTCGGCGGTCAAACCAGCTGCAGCCAATCGCGGCACTACGGTCGAGGTGCGGGACTTGTTCTTCGCGACGCCGGCGCGGCTCAAATTCATGAAGGGCGAGCGCGCGGAAAGCTCGGCCACGAGTGACGTCGTCAAGCGCATCGCCATCGCCTTCCCCGCCGTGCGCTTCACGCTCGCCGGCTCCGACCGTTCGACGCTGGAATTGCCGGCCACCGACGACAGCGCGGAAGGCAGCCTGCGCCGCGTCGCCCAGGTGATGGGCGCGGAGTTTCCCGACAACTCCATCGCCATCGATGCCAGCCGCGACGGCGTGCATCTGACCGGCCACGTCTCGATCCCGTCCTTCACCCGCGCCAACGCGCTGCAGCAATATGCCTATGTCAACGGCCGCCCGGTGCGCGACAAGCTGATTGCCGGCGCCATTCGCGGCGCCTTCGCCGACGTGCTGCCGCGCGACCGCCATGCGGTCACCGTGCTGTTCCTGACGCTTGATCCCGCAACCGTCGACGTCAACGTTCACCCGGCCAAGGCGGATGTGCGCTTCCGCGACCCGGGCCTGGTGCGCGGGCTGATCGTCGGCGCCATCCGCGAGGCGCTGGCCAATGCCGGCATCCGCGCCGCCACATCAGGTGCTGCCGGCATGATGGCGGCGTTCCGGCCGGGTGCCTCTCCTTATGCCCATGCCGGCCCGGCCAATGGCCACCGCAGCTATGACGCGGCCTACCGACCATCTGGCTCCGCCGGCTTCGACCCATCGCGCTCGTCACAGCGGCCGCTGGATATGGGTTACGGGGAGCCGAGGGCGCAGCGAAACGGCTTTGCCGACAACGACCAGGCGGCGTTCGATGCCGGGCCGCTCGCCAGCGCCGATGCGCGTGCCGGTACAGCCGAAGCGACCGAAACGCTGCTTGGCACGGCACTGGGCGCTGCCCGCGCGCAGGTGCACGAAAATTACATCGTCGCGCAAACGAGGGATTCGCTTGTTATCGTTGACCAACACGCGGCGCATGAGCGGCTGGTCTACGAAGCGCTGAAGAATGCGCTGCATTCGCGCGCAGTGCCCTCGCAGATGCTGCTCTTGCCGGAGATCGTCGACCTGCCGGAAGAGGATGCCGAGCGGCTGGCCATGCATTCCGAGACGCTGGCCAAGTTCGGTCTTGGCGTCGAGCGCTTCGGCCCCGGCGCGGTGGCGGTGCGTGAGACGCCGTCCATGCTGGGCGAAACCAATGTCCAGCAATTGGTGCGCGACCTCGCCGACGAGATCGCCGACAATGACACGGTCGAGACGCTGAAAGAGCGGCTGGACAAGATCGCGGCGACCATGGCCTGCCATGGCTCGGTGCGGTCCGGCCGCCTGCTCAAACCCGAAGAGATGAACGCGCTGCTGCGCCAGATGGAGGCGACGCCGGGATCCGGCACCTGCAATCACGGCCGCCCGACCTATATCGAGCTCAAGCTCGCCGATATCGAGCGGCTGTTCGGGCGGCGGTGAGGTAGACGGTGGATTATCAGGACTCTTTGAGAGAGTTCGGTCTTGTGCCGAGGGACGAAGACCTGCCTCGGATACGGAAGCTGTTGGCACACGAAGCCGAATGCGAACGCACTCACAAGGACCGTGGCGACGATCTGGCTTTGATTTGCTGTGTCCAACTTTTCAGCAGAGGGCAGGAGCAGGACATCCTGAGGATTTGGGATGCAAAATCATCCGGATTTGACCTGTTCTCGTATCTGGACGTTCAGCTCCTGTGCGGCTCCGGCCTGCAAGCCACGGAGGAATTCCTGGGCAAGCATCCCGACAAGGCTGCCAAAGATGCGCTTGCGTGGCTGGAAACGTGCAAAGCCGCTGGCGACTTTGAGGAATTCTCCCCGGCGGGTCACCTGCAATATTATCGTGCTTACTTCGGAGTTCCCGAGTGAGCGGTCCAGCGGCGATAGACCTGTGAGCGCCGAGACGGCGCTCCAGTTCCAGTTCGAAACCGAGGTGATCCACTGGCGGGGCCCTTCGCCATACTTCTTCGCGCCAATCCCCAAGCAGCATGGCGAAGAGATCAAAAAGGTCGCGAAGTTCGCCACCTATGGCTGGGGGGTGATTCCTGTCGAGGCGACCATCGGCGGCGTCATGTTCGGCACATCGCTGTTTCCCAAGGACGGAAGCTATCTCTTGCCCTTGAAGGATGCAGTCCGGCGCAAATGCAATCTGACGGCAGGCGATCCGATTTCCGCGTCTATCGCGATACACCTTCGCTGACGAGGCCGCGCGTGGGCGACTGCGTGGACAGGCGTCGTCTCACTTCTTCAGGCGGTACTTCTTGGTCTTGCGGTCAAAGACATAGTCCTCCTCGTAGCCGGCGCGGCCGTCGTAGAAATTCACCGATATGATGTCCTTGCCTAGCTCAACACTCTTCTGCACGTTCCAGTAGATGGGGGTCATCAGCATACCCGCATTGCAGAGCTCGCCGCCGAATTTGATGGTCTGCACGACCTTCTGCCGCTTCTTGTTGATGACCTGCATCTTCGTCATGCAGATTCCGTTGTCGGTTTTGCTGTAGATCCCGGCAAACCGGTCGGTGGCCGTCTGCGCCCAGAAGGGGATCTCGACGGTTCCTTCGACCTTGCCCTCGCCGGTGTCGTCCAGGCCCGCAACCTTCCTGAGACTGACCGGAACTTTGTCCGCACCCTTGCTCCAGCTTCCCGTCAAGACACCGTCGCCAAGCTCCAGGGAAAACGGGCATCCGGAGGTGTCGAGGCCCGTTTTCTTGCCCATGACGATGACGCGCTCAAACTCCTCGTCATCGGCAATCGCGCAAAGCGCAAGGCTGGTGCCGTTGGCTTTGCCGTAGAGCGCGATCGGACTTTGCTTGGCGTCATAGAAGTAGCTGCCCTGGACAGTGATGCCGCTGCCGAAAGCATAGGTTTGCAGAGAGAGATGGACGGGATCGGGACCGATGGAGCCTTCGTAGTTTTCCACGTGATACCAACCCGCCCAGGCCTTGCCGCTGAGCAGCAACACGCAGAAAACTGCCGATACGAACTGCCTGACCATCCCGACCCCCCCGGTGAATTTCAACGCACCATAGCCACCCGGTGGGGTCATGTCTGTACCGCAGCGGCGGTCAAATGGGGCGGTTGGAGAGAATTCCAGTGCGGCTCTCACTTTGATTCCGAAAAGGCGTCCAACCCGCTGATCTAGCGCTTCAAATTGACCACGATGACGCCGCCGAGCGCCAGTGCACCGCCGAGGATACCGAGCAGCGTCGGCACTTCGCCCAGCCAGAAGAAGCCGATCAGGGCCGACATGGGCGAGACGAGATAGAGGAAGTTTGAAGCGCGCGCCGCCGGCAGACGCGACAGAGCGGTTGCCCAGGCGGCATAGGCGATCAGGCTGGGCACGATGCCGAGAAAGATGACCGCGCCGATCCCGGCTGTGTTGGCGACCGCGGCCTGCGCAAAGCCGCTTGGCAGAAACGGTGCCAGGCAAAGTGCGCCAAGGATCATGTTCGAGGCCGAGATGGTCAGTGGGTGGTGACGGGCAAAAAGCGGCTTCTGGACGATCGTGTTGACGGCCGAGCACAGCGCCGAACCAAGAACCAGCACCGCGCCGGTGTCGAAATGCAGGCCATTGCCGTCGGCGACCGCAATGATGCCGATGCCGGCGAAAGAAATGGCCGTGCCGAACCAGGCCCAGCCCGAGAAGCGTTCGCCGAGCAATGCCATTGCCATGATGGCGGTGAAGATCGGGCTGACATTGATGATGAAGCCGGCGGCCCCTGCCGAAACTGTCAGTTCGCCATAGTTGAGCATGACCGTGTAGAGCGCGACAAAGATCGCGCCGCCGAAGGCAAGGCGCCACAACTCGTCGAGCCTCGGCAGCGCCGGGCGCTTGACGGCAAGAAAGATCGCTGCCGGCACCGCGGCGATGGCAAAGCGCAGCGCACCGAGTTCCAGCGGCCCGAAGGCGGCGAGGCCGGCGCGGATTGCGGGAAAGGCCGACGCCCAGCCAACCACCGTCAGCGCCACGGCGATGGCTGCGGTAGCGTCCATCCGCTGTGTCGGATTCGACGTGCTGGTCGTTGCGCTCATCTCACTGTCCTTCGTGTTCTTGGGGTCTCGAAAGCCAGAAAGCGCCTTTTCGACGCTGTTGACAAACGATCAAATCGAGGATCACCTGTGACTATGGATCACAGCTCAGACACAATGGTGCCGCTCGAGACACTGCGCGCCTTCGATGCGGCGGCGCGCACCGGGAGCTTTTCGGCCGCGGCCGAGAAGCTCAACATCACCCATGGCGCCGTCAGCCGGCAGATCGCCAAGCTGGAGGACTGGCTGGGCCTGAAAGTGTTCGACCGCGGCGCCCGCGGCGTCTCGCTGACCATCGAGGGCAACCGCCTGCATCTGCGCACGGCTGAAGCCTTCGCGCTGATTTCCACCCATTCCGACCGCTGGGTCGAGCCGCGCGGCACCGCCGTGGTGCGGCTGACCTCGATTCCCTCGGTCAGCGGGCTGTGGCTGATGCCGCGCATGGCGGCGCTGGAGAACAATCCCAGCAAGCTGCGCATTGTGCTCGACGTCGACATCCGCCAGGCCGACCTTGCCGACGAAGGCATCGACCTGTCGATCCGCTGCGGGCGCGGCGGCATTCCGGGCCGCATCTCGGTGAAACTGTTCGAGGAACATGTGTTCCCCGTCGCCGCACCCGGCCTTGCCCGCGAGATCGGCCGCGGCGACCCTGCCCGGCTGCTCAAATTTCCGCTGATCAACGATTCCGATGCTTCCGGCTGGCGCGCCTGGTTTGCCGCGCAAGCCATGGATTACCGCCCGCGCCCGCAGGACCGCCGCTTCGAGGACTATAATCTGGTGCTGGACGCCGCGGCCTATGGGCTTGGCATTGCGCTGGCGCGGCCGCCACTGACCGGGCAACAGCTGGAGGCGGGCCGCATCGTCGCCGTCGACGAACGCACGGCGCTCAATCCGGTGTCCTACTGGCTCGACCGGCCATTGGGACGGCCGCGCACGGCTGCCGCCGATCTTTCGCGCCGCATCGCCGTCGAGGCGGGGCTGGCGATGGAACAGATGGAAGCGTTCCTCGAAGCCGAGCGCTAGGATCAATCGTTCGGCGCTCAGCGAAGCAGCAGTAGAACGAAGCCGATGATCGCGACGGCCAAAAACCCGGCCGCCAGCGCCATCAGACCGACACGCATTTGTTGCCGGTTTTCGGGCTCGGCCGCGTCATGCGGCCGAGACGTCGCCTGCCCTCGTTTTGTTGCCGCGTCGATGCCGGAGGCGCGGCGTTGTGGCGAAGCTTCAGGGACGAGAAAGGCAAGCCATGGCAGTCCTGCGGGTTTTGTGGCGCTGCCGTCCTCGGCCCTTGCCGGCGGCACAGCCAGACCGCGCTGTGCGTCGTCGTTTGCCGGTGGCGGTGCCGCGGCCCTTGTCGGGGCACCATCCGGCGCCTCGGCGCCCGGTTCGGCAATTGCCAGGTAAGCCTGCAGGATTTCAGCGGATCCTGTCTGCTGTGTCTTGGCAGAGGTGCCGGACAACAGGGCCTGCAGCGCTGGCGCCGCTGCCGGCGGCAAAGGCGTGCCGGACGGCGCCGGCGGCTGAACCAGCGCCTTGATCAGCGCTGCTTTCGCCGGATCGGCCTTTGCCGACGGGGCAGCCGCCAATATCATGGCTTCGCGCAGCAGGGCGGTCAGGCGGGCGGATGAAATGTCCATGCCGGTCCCATAGGGATGGTTTGAGCCAACAATAGAGCCTCAGCATTGCGTCAAGCTTGACCTTGGCGGCAATTTATGGCGATGAAATCAGAAATGAAGTCAGTCTCAGCCCCTTTTGGCACCACCCCATGATGAACCGCTTCGAAGGCCCTGGCGGCAAGGAAGCCCGGATCCGCTATCTCGACGGCGACTTCCAGGTCACCAGCCCCGGCGCATTCGTGCGCTGCGCTGTGACCGGCGAGAGCATTCCGCTGGACGAACTCAAATACTGGAGCGTCGCCAGGCAGGAGCCTTATATCAACGCTGCAGCCTCGCTGCGCCGCGAGATCGAAACGCACCCGGAGATGCGCAGCAGGCGCTAGATCCGCTACGGCGTTTGGGATGCCGGCACGACTTTGAAATCGAATTCGTGGATCAGCCGGTCACCAACGAGCACCTTGATGGAATACGGCCCGGTCGGGTCTCCCTCGGCCACGCACCAGCCGTGCGAGATCCATCCATCCAGCGGCTTGTAGAACATGGTGGTCTCGGAGACTTTCCGGTCGCCCGATAGCTTGCTCAAGCTGTATTCGTTCCCGTCGACGCCGCCCCACTGCTTCGGCTCCGCGGGAAGCGAGAACACCTCCGTGACCGATACCAGTCTGTCGCCCTGCCCCAGCCGGACACGCCATTCATAGCAGGCGCGATCGGGAATGAGCGGAACCACGTTGGAGGCCACGACATGGGAAGCACCGTCCGCATCGGTGACGGAGACCAGAAATTCGCTGTCGCCCGGGGTGGATGTTTGCGCCGACGATGAATTTGCCATCGCCATAACGGCACAAGAGACAAAGAATGCCCGTAAACTAATCATCCCACCCCTCCGCGCTAAAGCCGATATGGCTCATAATCGAGAAAAGCGGCGAGAATAGTCCGGAAGGGCTTGCTCGATCAGCCCCGCAGCTTGCGCTGGCGCCAGGCGTCCAGCGTCTCGTCGATGATGCGTTCGGGCACATTGTCGAGCTCGAACGTGGCGTCGATCTCCAGCACGTCGAGTTGGCCAAGGAATTCGGCCGAGGCCGCGCCATGGCGCAGCCGGGCCGCGTCCTTGGCCGTGGTGACGAGGCCCAGTCCCTCGCGGCGCGCGGTTGCCGCCAACTCAGTGAGCTCGTCAGTGGCATAGAAGTGGTGGTCCGGAAACGACCGGCTCAGCGCCACCTCTGCGCCTGTGCCGCGCAGCGTGTCGAAGAATTTTTCGGGATGACCGATGCCGGCAAAGGCGAGGAAGCGCCGGCCGGCGAAGCGTTCCTTGGCCCCAGGCTCGGCATGCGCCTCGAAGATCGGCCGGCCGGCGCGCGCGGCCTGGCGCACGACCTGATCGGCGGCTGTGCCCTCGCCCATCTTCAACAGCCCGTCGGTGAAGACCAGCTGGTCGACAATGTTGGCTCTAAGCGGTCCGCCAGGAATGACACGGCCATTGCCGATGCCGTAGCGGGCGTCGACGACGACCAGCGCATAATCGATATGGATTCGCGCGCTCTGAAAGCCGTCATCCATGATCAGGAAATCGCAGCCATGCGCTTCCATGAGCAGCTTGGCGCCGGCGGCGCGGTTGGGGCTGACCGCAACCGGCGCGTGTTCGGCCAAAAGCAGCGGCTCGTCGCCGACATGTTTGGCGGCGTCGTGACCGGCATCAACGACATGCGGCTGCGCGAACGAGCCGCCATGGCCGCGCGACAGGAAGCCGGGATTGAGCTGCATGCGCCTGGCCTGCTTTGCCAGTGCGATCGCGACCGGCGTCTTGCCGCTGCCGCCGACGGTGAAATTGCCAACGCAAAGCACTGGCGCGTCGATCTTTTCACGGACCGCCCGGTGCATGCGGCGGCCGGCGACCATGCCGTAGACCGCCGACAGCGGCGACAGCGCAAAGACCCGCCAGTCGGGCGCTTCCCACCAGAAAGGTGGCGCTTCGGACGCCACCCTAGCGCCCGTCGGCGCCCTTCAGGCGCGACTTGACGATCAATGGCTGGATGTAAGGCTCAAGCGACTTCAGCGTGTGCGCCAGCGCACCGCGCATCTGATCGACGGTGGCGGCACCGGCCGCCATCATCTCATGGCGGGCGACTTCATTGCTCAACAGGAAATTGACGGCACCGGCCAGCATGTCGCGGTCGCGCACCAGCTTGGCGCCACCGCTGTCGAGCAGGCGCTGATAGGCTTCGCGGAAATTCTGGACGTTGCGGCCGGCAAGCACGGCGGTGTCGAGCATCGCCGGCTCCAACGGGTTCTGGCCACCTTCCGAGGTCAGCGAGCGGCCGACAAAGGCGATTTCCGTCAGCCGGAGATAAAGCCCCATCTCGCCGATCGTATCACCAAGCAGGATATCGGTGTCGGCGGTGATCCTGTCGCCCTTGCTGCGTCGCGCCAGCTTCAGCCCCATGCCGGAAATCTGCGCGGCAAGCGCTTCGGCGCGATCGGGATGGCGCGGCACGATAATCGTCAGCAGGCCATGGTGGCGCTTGTGGAGCGTGGCGTGAACTTCCGCCGCGACCACTTCCTCGCCATCATGCGTCGAGATCGCCGCCCAGGTCGGGCGGCCGGCGATCTGCCGCTTCAGCGTCGCCAGCGCCCTTTCGTCAACCGGCGGCGGCAAGGTGTCGACCTTGAGGTTGCCGGACACGGTGACCGGCCGGGCGCCAAGCGCGCGAAACCGTTCGCCGTCGACATCCGACTGGGCAACGACATGGGCCAGGTTCTCGAACAGCGCCTCGGCGATGTTGGCGCGCTTCTTCCAGGATTTGAACGAGCGGTCGGACAGCCGGCCGTTGACCAGGACCTGCGGCACGCGGCGGGCGCCGAGTTCCAGTATGGTCATTGGCCAGATCTCGGATTCGGCGATGATCGCCAGGTCCGGGCGCCAGTGATCGAGGAAGCGGCTGACCGCCGGCTTGAGGTCGAGCGGAACATATTGGTGGATGATGCGGTCGCCGAGCCGCTCGTCGGCGACCTGCGCAGAGGTCACCGTGCCGGTCGTCAGCACGATGTTGACGCCGTAGTCGAGGATGCTTTGCACCAGCGGCACGACCGCAATGGTCTCGCCGACGCTCGCGGCATGGATCCAGATCACCGGGCCTTCGGGACGCGGCCGTCCGGCGACGCCGTAGCGCTCGCGGCTGCGGCTGCGGTCTTCCTTGCCCTGTGACGTGCGCCAGGCAACGTAGGGCCCGATCAGCGGATAGGCGGCCGCGCCGGCGAACCGATACGCCGTCAGGAAGGCGCGCGCCCAGCGCTCACTCATGGATGCCGTCCACGAGGCGATAGGCCTCGGCGGTCGCGGCATTGAGCGCGGCCGTGACTTCCAGGCGCTTGCGCTCCATTTCAGACTCATCGGCATCCGCCGCCACGAAGATCGGCGTGCCTATAGTAACAGCGGAACGGCCGAATGGGAGGTTGATGGTGGTTTTGTCCCAGCTCTTTTCCAGCACCTTGCGGCGGCTGGTAGCGATAGCGACCGGCAGGAGCGGCCGACCCGAGAGGCGTGCCAGAAGAATGATACCAAGCCCCGCGTCGCGCGGCGTGCCGTGGGGAATGTCGGCAATCATGGCGACGTTCTTGCCGGCGACGAGTGACTTTTTAAGAGCAATGAGCGCCTTGGCGCCGCCCTTATCGAGATGCTTCGTGCTTTCACGCCCGCCCGAACCGCGCACGGCCTCGATGCCAAATTTCTCCAGCATCAGTGCATTGAGCTCTGCATCGGCGCTGCGCGACACCATGGCGACCAGCGGCTTGCGCTTGGGATAATAGGCCGGCGTCAGCAGATGCTGGCCGTGCCAAAGCGCGATGATACCGGGTTCGAACTCCGAATAGCCACCGGCCGAAAAGCGTGCCGATCCGGTGACCAGCGGGCTGGTTATGCGCACCAGCCGAACGTACTGGGCGAGCAGACTGGCAATGGCGTTTTTGACGAATCGCGACTGTGCAAGCGGTTCGCGAATCTTGCGCCAGAACGCCTTGGTCGTACGACTGCCGCCTCTACCCGTGGGTGCGGCTTCATTCGCTGGCCTTTTCGCCAGATCATGATCCATCGAAGTCAACCGACCGCCTTATTTTCGGGGTCGAGCAGCCGGTGCAGATGAACGACGAAATAGCGCATATGGGCATTGTCCACGCTGGCTTGCGCCTTGGCTTTCCACGCGCTGTGCGCGGTCTGGTAGTCCGGATAGACGCCGACAATGTCGAGCGCGTCGAGATCGCGGAACTCGGTGCTGCCCAGCTTCTTCAGCTCGCCGCCAAACACCAGGTGCAAAAGCTGTTTCTTTCCGTCTTCCGCGGCCATTTCGGTCCTTCACATATTGTGAGTTTGTGACAGGTCTAGACCAAAGCTGCCGACTTTGGAACCTTCGATCACGCTTCCCTATCGGCAATGACGCCGGCAAGCACGGTGAGCAGCGCGCCGCTGCCGGCGACCAGGGCTCCGTGACGGATCACCTCGCCGGCATAAAGCGGCGCACGGCCATGCCCGTCGAGCACGGCGCCGCCGGCTTCGCGCAAGATAAGATCGGCGGCGGCAATATCCCAGTCATGCGCGTTGGGCTTGACGAAGGTGGCGTCGAGCGTGCCGTTGGCGACCATCGCCAGCCGGTAGGCAAGCGAGGGAATGTGCGCCGCGCGGTGCACCCGGCTCTGCCACTCCGCCGGCATCAGGTCGATCAGCTGCTTCAGCCCGCCGATCTCAACCGTCTCGGCCGCGCGGCGTACGGCAATCGGCTTGCCGTTGCGGAAAGCGCCATGGCCGGGCAGCGCCCAATAGGTTTCGTCTTTGGCCGGGCATTCGAGCACGCCGGTGAGCGTGCGGCCATTTTCGACCACGGCGACGCTGACGCACCAGGAGCGCAGGCCTTCAAGGAAGCCGCGGGTGCCGTCGATAGGATCGACGACAAAGGTGCGGCGTGCCTGCAGCCGTGCCGGATTGTCGATCGTTTCCTCCGACAGCCAGCCATAGTCCGGCCGCGCCGCAAGCAAGGTCTGGCGCAGATAGGCGTCCGCCGCATGGTCGGCCTCGCTGACCGGCGACGTCCCGCCTTTCATCCAGACTTGCGGGTTTTTGCCGAAATAGCGCATGGCGATCGCGCCGGCCTCGCGGGCGGCATCGCGCAAGAGCTCGAGGTCTTCTCCAGCCGATATGACCGGGTCACGCGCCGGCAAGGGTCATGCCTTCGATCAGCAGCGTCGGTGCGGCGGTGCCGAAATTGCGGTCGAGGTCGCTCGCCGGCACCATGTTGAGGAACATCGTCTTCAGATTGGAAGCGATGGTCACCTCGGCCACGGGATAGGCAAGCTCGCCATTGTCGATCCAGAAACCGGACGCGCCGCGGCTGTATTCGCCTGTGACCATGTCGACGCCCTGGCCGAACACTTCGGTGACATAAAAGCCTGATTTCAGCGACTTGATCAGATCTTCCGGCGTCCTTTCGCCCGGCTCGATGGCGAGATTGGTCGATGACGGCGACACCGAGGAACCGCTGCGCGCGCCGCGTCCATTGGTGGTCAGCCCCAGTTCTCGCGCCGCCGAAGTCGACAGGAACCAGTGCTTCAGCACGCCATTTTCGACCATCAGCAGCTTTTCGCCCTCGACACCTTCGCCGTCGAAGGGCCGCGAGGCCTGGCCGCGGCGCCGCAGCGGCTCATCGGTGACGGTGATATCAGCCGAGGCGACCTGCTTGCCCATCATCTCGCGCAGAAAACTGGTTTTGCGCGCCACCGAGGCGCCATTGATGGCGCCGGCGAGATGGCCGGCAATGCCGCGCGCGACGCGCGGATCGAACACGACGTCGACCGGACCGGTCGCTGCCTTGCGGGCGCCGAGGCGGCGCACGGCGCGCTCGCCGGCCTTGCGGCCGATCAGTTCGGGGGCGTCGAGATCGGAAAAATGCTGGTGCGAGGAATATTCATAATCGCGCTCCATGCCGGTGCCCTCACCCGCAATGACGCTGGCCGAGCGCGAAAAGCGCGAGGCGACATAGTGGCCGACAAAGCCGTTCGACGTCGCGAGCACCAGCCCGCCCAACCCGGCGCTGGCGCCGCTGCCGGCCGAATTGGTGACGCCCTTGACGGCAAGGGCGGCTTCCTCGGCAGCCAGAGCCGCTTCCTTGAGCTGATCGGCCGACACCTCGGTGGCGTCAAACAAATCGAGGTCGCGCACCTTGCCGACAAGCAAGGCCGGATCGGCGAGGCCCTGATAGGGATCCTCAGGCGAGACCTTCGCCATCGCCACGGCGCGTTCGGCCAGTGCCTTGGGGTCCGATGCCGCCGTCGCCGAGACGCTCGCCACCCGGTTGCCGACGAAGACGCGCAGCGAGACATCGTCGCCTTCGGAGGATTCGGTGTTCTCGACCTTGCCCAGCCGCACCGACACGCCGGTCGAGCGGCCGCGCACGGCAACCGCGTCGGCCGCATCGGCGCCGGCCCGTTTGGCAGCCTCGACCAGGGCCGCGACGCGGTCGGTCAATTTCGCTGCCTCTGATGTATTGGTCATGCACATGGTCCTGGCTTCAAGCCGCGCCGGGCGGTAGCGGCTGCTGCACCATCTATTGTCCCAATGCGGCTTGTGCAATGGCGCACGGGCAATTGCGCCGCTGCGGCATAGCGCCCGAGCAGAACGCAAAGCCGGTCCTCATCGCCGCGCTCGCAGCCCAGGCCAAGGCGATGGTGACGGTAAGCCGACCGCGCGGCGGCAAGGCGCCGAACTTTCTCGAAACAGCCGCCCTTTCCACAGGACGCAGGGTTGACGCCCGCTTTCGCCTACGATTAAATCAATTTGATTTACATCATAGACCAGTCTGCTCAGGGAGGAGAAAAGATGCTCGGTCGCGTGCAATCGTTCAACCAGTCGGTATCAGGGCGCAAGCAGTTCAGCCGGCGCCGATTTTTGGCTTTGGGCGGCGTGGCTCTTGCCTCGGTCGCCCTCGCCTCGGGGATGAAGCCGGCAGCGGCCGAATCCGTGCTCGCCATGCATATTGAGGAGCAGACGAGCTGGGTGCAGAACTTCAATCCGTTCGATCTTGGCGGCCGCCGCCAGAGCACGATGGACTTCGTCTACGAGCCGCTGGTCATCTTCAACGACTATGATGGCGGCAAGCCGATCTTCCGGCTGGCGACAGGCTACAAATTCTCCGATGACCTGAAGTCGATCACCTACACGCTGCGCGACGGCGTCAAATGGTCCGATGGCCAGCCGCTGACCTCGGCCGACATGAAATACACGCTCGAGCTGATGCTCAAGAACAAGGCCGTCGATACCGTCGGCGTCAGCGAAAGCGTGGCTTCGGTCGAGGCACCCTCGCCGACGGAAGTGAAGATCACGCTGAAGGACGTCGACACGCATTTCCCCGAATCGATGGCCGATTTCCCCATCGTGCCGGAGCACATCTGGAAAGATATTGCCGACCCGCTCACCTTCAAGAACGAGAAGCCGGTGGGCTCCGGCCCGATGACCGAGATCCGCCGCTTCACACCGCAGGTCTATGAGCAGTGCCGCAACCCGAATTACTGGGACGCCGCCTCGCTGCATGTCGACTGCCTGAAACTGCCGCAGATTTCCGGCAACGACCAGATGCTGGCGCTGCTGCCGGAAGGCTCGATGGACTGGATCGGCTCGTTCCTGCCCGAGATCGACAAGACCTATGTCGCGCTCGACAAGGACCACAATGGCTACTGGCAGCCGCCGGCGGAAACCATCGCTTTCCAAATGAATTTCAAGACCGCCAATCCAGGGCTGGCCGAAGCTTTCGCCGACATCAATTTCCGCCATGCCTTCAGCCTGGCCATGGATCGCACAGCGATGGTCGACATTGCCGGGTTTGGCTATCCGGTGGTCAATCTGCACGCCAGCGGCCTGCCGCCGCGCTTCGACGCCTGGCGCAACAAGGCGGCCGAAGGCGACAAGGATGTGTGGATGACCTACGACGTCGACAAGGCCAACAAGGTGCTTGACGACGCCGGCTACAAGAAGGGCGCGGACGGCATGCGCACCACGCCGAAGGGCCAGCCGATCGCGTTTTCGATCATCGTTCCCAATGGGTGGACCGACTGGATCGACGCGGTGCAGATCGCCGCCGAAGGCCTGCGCAAGATCGGGGTCAACGCTTCGGTCGCGACACCCGAATATGAGCAGTGGCAGAAGCAGATTCTCGATGGCTCCTTCGATGCCGTCATGAACTCCCGCGCCGACGGCCCGACGCCGTTCCGCGGCTACTACCAGTCGCTGTCGACGGCCTTTGGCGGACGCATCACCAGCGCGCCGTCGCGTTACTCGAACCCCGACCTCGACAAGATCTTCGACGACTACCGCAAGGCGACGACCGACGAGGAGCGCAAAAAACTGTTCGACCAGGTGCAGGTGATCATCGCCGACGCCTTCCCTGTCGTGCCGGTGTTCAACGGCCCGACCTGGTACCAGTACTCGACCAAGCGTTTCACCGGCTGGGTGACCAAGGATGAGCCGGTGATGAACCCCGAGGACCATGACAACAACCGCATGCGGTTGATGCATCTCCTGCGGCTGAAGCCAGTGCAATAAACAGCAAAGCCGCCTTCCCCTCTCGATTGCGAGGGGAAGGTGGCGCCATTTGCACGGGCAGGCGAAGCGGATCAGGATACTCTTCTGTTCGCACTGCCCTGTTGGCACTGCTTGTCACACCGGTCGAAACGGAGACCAACGGGGAATGACGATGCGGATACCTCTTCGGCGGCTGGGCGTTTATTTCGCCGCCTTCCTGTTTGCCGTCGTCGTAAATTTCACTCTTCCCAGGCTGATGCCTGGCAGCCCGGTGGACTCGATGATCGCGCAGCTTGGGCCGCGCGCCACCCCCGCGGCCATCGAGGCGATCAAGGCCCGTTTTGGTGCCGTGCAGCAGCCTGTCTGGCTGCAGTTTGTCGACTACATCAAGGGGCTCGCCACCTTCGATCTCGGCGTCTCGGTGAAATACTATCCGCAGACCGTTACGCAGGTGCTGGCGAGGTCCGCGGGCTGGACAGCGCTGCTGATCACCTGTGCCATCATCTTTTCCCTCTGCGTCGGCGTCTCCCTCGGCGCAGTGGCAGCCTGGCGGCGGGGCGGACGTTTCGATGCGTTCGTCTCGCCGTTTTCTGTCGTCCTGAAGGCCATTCCGCCCGTCATCTTCGCGCTCGCGGCATTGTTCACCTTCGGCGTGTCGCTGCGCTGGTTTCCGGTCGGCTACGCCTATAATCCGGACCTCGATCCGGGGCTCAATTTCACGTTCTTCGGCAGCGTGTTCTGGCACGCCGTCCTGCCGGTGCTGACACTGTCGCCTCTCATGATCGGCGAGTTCCAGACGACGATGCGCTCCTCGATGATCTCGGTGCTGGGCGAGGACTATGTCACGATGGGCCGCGCCAAGGGCCTGTCGGAAACGGCGGTGATGTTCTCCTACGCGGCGCGCAACGCCATGCTGCCGGTTCTGACCAATCTGGCGCTGATGCTGGGCGCGGTGTTCGGCGGCTCGATCGTCACCGAGATCGTCTTCAACTATCCCGGCCTCGGCCTGACATTGTTTACGGCCAGCGTGGCGCGCGACTATCCAGTCATCCAGGGCCAGCTTCTTTTGATGACATTGGCAACGCTCGGCGCCAATCTGCTGGTCGACATCATCTATGGCGTGGTCGACCCGCGCGTCAGCGAGGAGCGGGCATGAGGTTCGGGCTGCAACTCCTGCTCCGGCAAAAGAAGGCGGTGGCCGGCTTCATCATCGTCGCAGCGCTTTGCCTGATGGCGTTGGCAGCACCCATACTGGCGCCGAACGATCCCGGTGCGCGTGTCGGGCGCTCGCATCAACCGCCGACGGTCGAGCATTATTTCGGCACCACCAAGATGGGCCGCGATGTCTACAGCCAGTTCGTCTGGGGCGCCCGCTCTTCGCTTGCTGTCGGCTTCGCCACGGGCCTGGCCATTACGGCACTCGGCACGGTGATCGGCCTCTTCGCCGGCTATTTCGGCGGCCGTATCGACGCCACGCTCGATCTTGCCACCAATGCGGTGCTGGTCATTCCCAATATACCCTTGCTTATTCTGCTGGCGTCCTTTGCCGGAACGGTGGGGCCGATCACCATCATGACGATCATCACGCTGACCTCCTGGCCGTGGGGGGCGCGCATGACGCGGGCGCAGATGATGGGACTGCGCAACCGTGAATTCGTCACCGCCGCGCGCATGGTCGGCGAGCCGTCATGGCGCATTATCTTCGTCGAGATCTTGCCCAATCTGGTGCCGCTGATCGGCATCAACATCGTCGGCTCTATCATCTATGCAATCGTGGCGCAGACAACGCTCGAATATCTCGGCTTCGGCGACCCGCTCAACGTCACCTGGGGTACGATGCTCTACAATGCGCAGAACTCGTCGGCGATCATCGTCGGCGCATGGTGGGACATCAGCGCGCCGGCCGCCGGCATTGCGCTGGTGGGCTTGGGGCTGGCACTGCTCAACTTCACCTTCGACGAGATCGCCAATCCGCAGTTGCGCTCCGGCCCGGCGCTCACCCGCTGGCTGCGCTTGACCAGGCTGCGCAAGCGCGAGCTGGAGGCGGCACGGTGAGCGGCCCCCTGCTGCAAGTCCGCGACCTCAGCGTCGATTATCTGCTTGAAAAAGGCGCCTTCCGCGCGGTGAAGAACGTGTCGTTCGACATCGGCCGCGGCGAGCTGTTCGGTCTCGCCGGCGAATCCGGCTGCGGCAAGAGCACCATCGCCTATGCCATCACGAGGCTGGCCAAGTCGCCGGCCTGGGTGGCGGGCGGCGAGATCCTGCTCGACGGCCAGGACCTTTTGAAACTGACCGAAGCAGCGCTGCAGAAAGTGCGCTGGAGCCGCATCGGCATGGTGTTCCAGAGCGCGATGAATTCACTCAATCCGCTGATGCGGGTCGAGGACCAGTTTCACGACGTGCTGCGCCGGCACAACAGCTTCAGCCGCGCGCAGTCGCGGGCGCGCGCCGAGGCGATGTTCAAGCTGGTCGGCATCGCCGCCAACCGGCTGCGCGACTATCCGCACCAGTTCAGCGGCGGCATGCGCCAGCGCATCGTCATTGCCATTTGCCTGGCGCTGGAGCCGGAGCTGATCATCATGGACGAGCCGACGACGGCGCTCGACGTGGTGGTGCAGCGCGAAATCCTCGAACAGGTAATCGACCTGCAGCGCAGCCACGGCTTTTCCGTGCTGTTCATCACCCACGATCTGCATCTGATGTCGCAACTGTGCAACCGTATCGGCGTGATGTTGAAAGGCGAATTGGTGGAAGTCGGCAATGTGCAACAGGTGAGCCACGCACCCAAACATGAGTATACGCGAAAGCTGTGGGGCTCTATCCCGCAACTGCCGGCGCGGGCGCGCGTGGCCGTATGAACGCGCTCCCCTCCTCGCTCTCGGCAGTGGTCAATGCCGAACCCATTATCGCCCTGGATGCGATCGAACGCAGCTTCGGCTTCGTGCAAGCGCTGCGCGGTATCACACTGTCGCTGCGGCCCGGCCGGGCGCTGGCGCTGGTCGGCGAATCCGGCTGCGGCAAGACCACTTGCGCCCGCATCATCGCCCGCATGGACCACCCGACATCAGGAACGCTGTCCTTTCGCGGCCGCGACGCGACCAAAGCCGGCACCGCCGCGGAAGAGCGCGCCTATCGCCGCGCCGTGCAGATGGTGTTCCAGGACCCGTTCGCGTCGCTCAATCCGGTGTTCACTGTGCATCACCATCTGGCACGGCCGCTGGCGCTGCATGGCCATGCCAAGGGCAAGGCGGCACTGACCAAAGGCGTGTCGGAATTGCTTGCCGGCGTCGGCCTCGACCCAGAGCTGACGGCGCATAAATTTCCACACGAGCTGTCGGGCGGACAGCGCCAGCGCGTCAACATTGCCAGGGCGCTCGCCGTACAGCCGGAAGTGCTGGTCGCCGACGAGCCGACCTCGATGCTCGACGTCTCGATCCGGCTCGGCGTTCTCGACCTGCTTGCCCGCATCAAGCGCGAGAAGAGCCTGGCCATGCTCTACATCACGCATGATATCGCCACGGCCGCCCATGTCGCGGAAGACGTCATCGTGATGTTCGCGGGACAGATGGTCGAATGGGGCGCGACGAATGCCGTCATCGGCGATCCTCGCCATCCCTATACGCAGCTTCTGCTGTCGGCCGTGCCCGACCCGGACCGTCCCTTCGTGCCGGGCGACAGCGCGCGTTTCCTTGGCCATGCCGAGGAGGTGCGGCGGCGCTCGCGCCCGACATCCAAAGTCGTGGACCAAGTCGGGCCGGACCATTTTGTACGCGCGCTCGGCGCGGCTTCTTAGAAAGTTTCATCGCAATTCCGGACGGAAAACCGCGTCACACTTTTCCTGGAATTGCTCAAGCGACGGATATTGCAATGGACTATCTGGTCAACCTCTCTGTGCTTGCATCCGATCCGACGCTCGACCAGCGCGTGGCGAAGGCGGGCGTCACCATCCGCCGCGCACTTGCCCCGGAATACGAGTTGGTCACCGACTGGGTGCGGCGGAAATTCAGCCCCGGCTGGGCGGGCGAGACGGCTGTTTCGATGATGCGCCAGCCACCGACCTGTTTTCTGGCCACACGGGAACAAAGGCTGGTTGGCTTCGCCTGCCATGAATCGATCGCCCGTGGTTTTTTCGGCCCGACCGGTGTCGACGAGGCGGTGCGCGGCCAGGGCATCGGCCATGCGCTGCTTTTGGCCTCGCTGCTCGATCTGAAAACCATGGGCTACGCCTACGCCATCATCGGCGATGTCGGCCCATCCGAATTCTACGAACGTACCGTCGGCGCGACGCAAATCCCCAATTCGGAGCCCGGCATCTATGCCGGCCTGCTGAAATCAGCCGACTGACCTTTCACGCTTACAGATGAGATTGCCATGACCGAGAGACTTGCCCTGCGGCTGGAGAGTTTTTGGACGCCCGCATCCGACAACGAGGCGCTGGCCTATTCGCTGAAACTCACCAACGCCTCAGGCCGAACGCTTAGAGAATTCCGGCTCTGCATCAGCGGCCCGGCGCGCATCGACCCGGCGGCGGCCGTCGAAGGCGCGACGCTGGTCGAGCGGCTGTCGAACCATGCCGAGTTCGCGCCACCCGCCGGCTTCGTGCTCGAACCGGGTGCCGCCTGGACGTTGACCGCGCGCGGCCTGAGCTATCCGCTGCGCCACTGGACCGACGGCGCCACCGGCGCGTACGTCGTGCTGGCCGATGGCAGCGTCCAGCGCCTTTCCGTCGAGCCTACGAAAGCCAAAGGCGACAACGCGCCGCTGAAGCGCGGCGCCGAGCCCTATCCGGTGCCGGCGGTGGCGCCCGTCACCATTTCGGTCATCCCCTGGCCGCGCCAAGTCGACGTGTCCGGCGCCCTGCCCGTGCCTGCGGGCATCGACCCGAGGCCGCAAGGTGAACAGGCCAAGGCAGCTGTGACCGCCTTTGCCGAGCTTAGCGCCAGATTGTTTCCGGTCGAAGGCCTTGTGCGCCCGGCGGCCGAAGGCGGCTTTCCCGTCAATCTGTCTCGCAAGGATGGGTTCGGACCGGAAGCCTATGCGGTCGATTTTGCGACCGACGCGGCGACGGTTTCCGCCTCGACGCGCACGGGCTTCCTCTACGGCCTGATCACGCTCGGCCAGATCCTGCGCGGCGCCCGAGAACATCCAGCAACCTTTGTCTTCCCCGCGCAGGGAGAAATCCGCGACGAGCCATCGATGGGCTGGCGCGGCTGCCATCTCGATACGGCACGTCAGTTCTACGCCTCGGCCGAGGTCGAACAGTTCCTCGCAATTTTCGCCTGGAACAAGCTCAACCGCTTCCATTGGCATCTGTCCGACGACGAGTCCTGGCGGGTCGAAATATCGGCCTATCCTGAGTTGACAAGTGTCGGCGCCTGGCGAGGCCACGGCCTGCCGATCCCCCCGCTGCTTGGCTCAGGTCCCGGTAAGACCGGCGGCTACTATTCGAAGGCCGCGATCCGCGAGATCGTTTCGCTGGCCGGCCAGTTCGGCATCGAGGTGGTGCCTGAGATCGACGTGCCCGGCCATTGCTACGCCATGCTCAAGGCGCTGCCGGAGCTGCGCGACCCCGGCGAACACGGCGAGTATTTTTCCGTGCAGGGATTTCCCAACAACTGCCTCAACCCGGCGCGCGAGGAGACCTACCGCGTGCTCGAAACGATCTTCGACGAGATGATCGAGCTGTTCCCGTTCAAGGCGATCCATGTCGGCGCCGACGAAGTGCCGATCGGCGCATGGTCGGGCTCGCCGCAGGCGTTAAAACGGCTTGCAGAGCTTGGCGGCGAGGCGTTGGCGCAGTCGCATGCCAAGCGGCTCGGCGTGGTCACCAACACGCATGGTGCCGACGAAATCGACGGCTCGGGTGCTGCCGTTCTGCAAGCCCAGTTTCTCAAGCGGATCCAGACCTTCCTGGCATCGCGAGGCTGCATCACCGGCGGCTGGGAAGAAGCCGCGCACGGCAATGTCATCGACAAGACGAAAAGCTATCTCAATGGCTGGCGCAACGTCGAGGTTTGCGCGGCGCTGGCCGGCGAAGGCTACGACATCGTCGTCAATCCGGGACAGGTCTATTACCTCGACATGGCCAACAGCCAGGAATGGTCGGAACCGGGCGCTGCCTGGGCCGGCTGGTCGTCGCCCGAAAAGCTCTACGGCTTCGATCCCGTCGAAGGCTGGAGCGCGGCGCAGAAGAAGCACTTTCTCGGCGTGCAGTGCTGCATCTGGTCGGAGCCGATGACCGACCGCGCTGTCTTCGACCGGTTGGTCTTCCCCCGGCTTTCAGCCCTTGCCGAAACCGGATGGACCACGCCGGAGGACAAGTCGTGGGAGCGGTTCAGTGCTTTGGCCGGGCTGATGCCGGTTCTCTACGGGTTGTCCTAGCGCCGGACGTCAGGTCAAGAAGCTCGCATCAGTTTGTCGTATCGCTTGATCAGGCGGTCGCGCCTCAGGCGCGACAGTTTTTGCGTCCAGAAGATCCCGTCGAGCTGATCGATCTCATGCTGGTGGCAGACCGCCAGAAGGCCATCGGCATCCTCGAAGCGCTCGTTGCCGTCGAGATCCTGATAGCGAACACGCACGCTTGCGTGCCGCTCGATCTCTTCGGTGACGCCGGGCATCGAAACGCTGCCTTCGGTATGACGGATCATTTCGGGCGAAGCCTGGATGACAGACGGATTGGCATAAATCCCCGGCTTTGTCGCATCAGGAGCGGATTGGGAAATCTTATGATCGATCGAACCGCCATTCAGCCGAACGGTTTCTGCAGCACGTCGAATTGCGGGTTGGTTTCCGAGAAGATCGGCAGAGCGGCGGCACCGAGGACGGACGTGTCCTTGCCGGCGGCGCCCACCAGCACGCGCGGCGTGGTGCGGGCGCTCGTCGCGCTGACGGAGAGGTGCAGTGGCTCAAGCCGGCTTGCCAGTTCCTCGATCACCGGCAGCGGCATGAAGCCGCCGAGCACCACGGTTTCGGGGTCGAGCGCCAGTTCCAGCACATCGATTGCCTGGCGCAGCGGCTCGACGGCATCCGTGATCCAGGCGTCGAGGCGGCTGTCACCCTTGGCCAGCAATTCCTCGAGCAGGTCGGGCGAGGCATGGTCGGGGTCCGGCAGACCGAGTGTCTCATAAGCGGCGCGCAGCGACACGTAGCGCTCCAGACAGCCGCGCTTGCCGCAGCCGCAGGCAAGGCCGCCCGGCCGCACGATGATGTGGCCGATCTCGCCGGCATTGTGCCGGCTGCCCTTGTAGAGATGCCCGTTCAGAAACAGCCCGGCGCCGAGGCCGGTGCCGATGAACAGATAGACGAAGCTGTCGAGGTTTTTGGCGACGCCGTAGAGGCGTTCGCCAATGGCCGCGGCGGTGGCGTCGTTTTCGACGATGACCGGGATGCCCGTGAGTCGCTGCAACTCTTCGGCCACCGGAAAATCGTGCCAGCCCGGCAGTGCCGTCGGGCCGACCGAGGTCAGGCCCTCGACGCCGAAGGGGCCTGGCATGCTCATGCCGATGCCGAGCAGCCGTGTCCGGTCGAGACGCGAGGTGGCGATCAGCTCGGCGGCTATTGCCGCGAGCAGCGGCATGGCCTCAGCCGGCGTCGGCCGGTCGACCGGCCGTTCGATGCGTGCGCGCATCGTGCCGGAGAGATCGGTGACGACGCCGACGGCAAGCTGATGGTCAAGCTGCAGGCCGATCGAATAGCCGCCATCGGGATTGATCGAATAGGGCACCGCCGGCTGGCCGCGCGCGCCCTTCAGCGTCGCCTCCGGGCGCAGCAGTTCGGTCCGCTCCAGCTCCTCGACGATGTTTGAGATGGTCTGCGACGACAGCGCCGTCAGCCGCGCGATCGACGCCCGCGACAGGGCGCCGTTGGTGCGGATCGCCTCGATCACCACGCGTCTGTTGTGCGACTTGGCCTGTTCGAGATTGGTGCCGGAGATGGCTTTTCTGGATGTCATATGGCTTGTTACCGTGCTCCATAACCATAGAATACCACTTTAGAAAATCAAGTTGATTTAATTTATGGCACACAGATTCCAGCTGGGCAGGATCGGCATCATTTCAGAACGATCCTTGGGGGTCAGATAGTCCTGCTTTCGTCGCCAAGGTTCTGGCGCGACGCGGCTAAGCGGCCGCGCCCAGGGATATAGCCGCCCCTGCCCGCCTTTCAGGCCACCGGCGTCCAGATCACGTCGTCGATCCTGCTCGCGCCCGTCGCCAACATCACCAGCCGGTCGAAGCCGAGGGCCGAGCCGCTGGCTTGCGGCATGAGGGCAAGGGCTGCGAGAAAATCCTCGTCCAGCGGATAGCGCTCGCCATAGACGCGCTCTTTCTCGTCCATTTCGGCGGCGAAGCGCCGACGCTGCTCGGCCGCATCGGTGAGCTCGCCGAAAGCGTTGGCGAGCTCGACGCCGCAGCAATAGAGCTCGAAGCGCTCGGCAACGCGCGGGTCCTCGGCGCTTGGCCGGGCGAGTGCCGCTTCCGAGATCGGATAGCCATAGAGGATGGTGGCCCGCCCCTGCCCCAGCACCGGCTCGACCTTTTCGACCATCACGCGGCTGAACAGGTCCGCCCAATTGTCATCCTGCGCCGTGCGCAGGCCAGCCCTGACCAGCGCATGATGAAGCGCGTCGCGGTCGGTGCTGCCATCAGCGGCCACCGTGCCAAGAAGGTCGATGCCGGCATGGCGTTGAAAAGCCTCCGCGACACTCACCCGTTCCGGCTCGGCGAACGGGTCGGCCTCGCGGCCGCGAAAGCTGAAAGTCTTCGCGCCGGCACGCTCGGCCGCCAGCTTGAGCAACTCGGCGCAATCGGCCATCAGGTTCTCATAGGTTTCGCCGACCCGGTACCATTCGAGCATGGTGAATTCCGGATGATGCAAGGGGCCGCGCTCGCGGTTGCGCCAGACGGCGCCCAGGCTGAAGATGCGCCGTTCGCCGGCGGCCAGCAGCTTCTTGCAGGCGAATTCCGGCGAGGTGTGGAGATAGAGCGACCGGCGCGCGCCATCAGAACCGATGGCCTCGGTGGCGAAGGCCGAAAGATGGGCCTCATTGCCGGGTGAGATCTGCAGCGCCGCCGTCTCGACCTCGATGAAATCGCGTTCGCCGAACCAGTCGCGCATGGCGGCCGCGATGGCGTTGCGCGCCATCAGCCGCGGCCGGCGGTCGGCGTGAACGTCGGGCGTCCACCAGGGCGACGCCTCGATCATGGCTTTGCCAGGCAACGGAATTGCTGACAGGGCTGGCGGTTCGCGCCAAGATGCGCTACGGCGACGGCTCTCGCAGCCGATTTGCGCCGAACAATCGTTTCAGGCCAACGAAGTCTAGGATTGAAAACCGTGGTGAAGGTCATCGCCAGTTCGCTCCGTAAAGGCAACGTCGTCGACAAGGACGGCAAGCTTTACGTGATCCTCTTTGCCGAAAACATCCACCCTGGCA
The DNA here is from genome assembly GCF_056404855.1 of Mesorhizobium sp. P2_B11. Taxonomy (NCBI): domain Bacteria; kingdom Pseudomonadati; phylum Pseudomonadota; class Alphaproteobacteria; order Hyphomicrobiales; family Phyllobacteriaceae; genus Mesorhizobium; species Mesorhizobium sp. P2_B11. The sequence continues at coordinate 368,488 of NZ_JBFUDF010000007.1, read as the reverse complement.
AGGGCACGCCGGTCACCCAGCTCGACATGCGCCGCATCTCCGACGGGGTGAAGGTTTCGGAGCGCTACCGCACCACCGAGCAGGTCGAGCGCGCCTATGTCGAGGATCGCGAGCACACCTTCCTCTACGCCGATGGCGAAGGCTATCATTTCATGAATCCGGAGAGCTACGACCAGGTCGCGGTGTCGGAAAGCGTGGTCGGCGACATGGCGCCCTATCTGCTCGAAGGCATGGCGGTGCAGATCTCGCAGTTCAACGGCATCGCGATTGCCCTGGTGCTGCCGCAGCGCGCCACCTTCGAAGTGGTCGAGACCGAGCCGACGACCAAGGGACAGACGGCATCGTCCTCCTACAAACCGGCGGTGCTGTCCAACGGCGTGCGCACGGCGGTCCCCCCGCACATTGCGCCTGGCACCCGCGTGGTGGTGATGACGGCCGATGGCTCCTATGTGGAGCGGGCGAAGGACTGAGGCGGCCAGCCGGCACTGGCTGGCTACGGCGCTTCCCTCCTGCCCACGTCACTGCTTGAAACAGTGATCGCGGTGCCATTGCAAGAACCGAGGATGTGGGCGTTCAAACTGGCGGTTCGGCGCGAGTGCGCGGCGCGTCTTGTTTATGAATGCCTGCACACTGTCCGCATCATTGACCTGTCGCGAAATCAGGATCTCCAGATCGTCGGATAGGCTAATCAGCCCACGATCGAACATCCAATGCGCAGTACCCGATAGAGCGATCCCGTTGTTGATGACATCCGGGCCATTCTCTTCGACTGGTCGGATGTGGGCAGCTGACACCTCTGCTCGGCCGCGGCCATTTATCAATTTGAGTCCGGTGATCGCGCAGCGCTCGTCATAGGCGCGCAATACGATGCTGCGGAAAACGCGGTCCCGCATGATCCGCGAGCCAAGATAGCTGATGCGACTGCGTATCTGCTCGAATTCGAATGGCGCCTGCTCTTCCTGCAGCTCGGTTCCAATTTCGCCAACGCGCGGCAGCAAGGGCTCATTTGTGTCAAGGCCGAGATCGATGATGCGGTTGAAGTCGCTTGAATTCAGTGGGCGGACAGCCGATTGGGCGCGGCCGGAAATCCGTCCTTCATTGTTGATCAAACCTCGCTCCACGAGGCCATCAGCCCCGCTAAATGGGACAGGATTGGCGAAATCGAGGTAGGTTCCGGCTTCGATCAAAGCGAGGTACATGTCAGGAGATGCGGGATCGGGAATGACCCGTTGGACTTTAGCTACTGCGAAATACCCCCGCGTATCATTTACCTTTCTAGGCTCGTAGTAGACGATCCAATCACCGACACATGCTTCGACACGACGCAGGTAGACGCCGGGGAACTGATATTGCTCTGCTGGGCGATCATTGTAGATGGAATCTGGACGGTGAATGAAAACCCCGAATCCCATGATTTTTCTGCAACTTTGCCAATATTCGCCGTAGACGTAGCATCAAAATTTCAGTCTTGGGAGCGTTGGTTTAGACCGGAGCACCTCCCGCATTGCCTTCTGCGGCGGCTGGCTCGATAGTCCTGCCGATGTGGCAGACCTTTGTGACCTACTGGCCTCTGATCCTCGTGATCATTCCGATGCTGATGGCCGCTATCGGCATCGTTCACGCCATCATGACCAAGGAAGACGTCCGCGCCGCCACCGGCTGGGTCGGCGTGATGATCTTGTCGCCGTTCCTGGGCGCCATCATCTATGCCATTGCAGGCATCAACCGCATCCGCCGCGCCACGATCAGCGCCATGCGGCCCGTGGCCGGCGAAACCGAGACAGCCAAACACGACCGCGACATTGCGCTCGAAGCGCTCATCTCAGCCGAATTCGGCCAGCGCTTTGCCGGCCTGAAGACATTGGGCGACAGGGTGGCGCGACGCGGCCTGCTTTCGGGCAATGCAATTGCCATGCTGAGAACGGGCGACGACGCCTACGCGGCCATGCGCAAGGCGATCGAGGGCGCACAGCGCAGCGTCCTGCTTGAGACCTACATCTTCGACAATGACGAGATCGGCCAGCGTTTCGTCGAATCGCTGGCCGGCGCGGTCCGGCGCGGCGTCACCGTTCGCGTGCTGATCGATGCCGTCGGCGTGCGCTATTCCGTGCCCAGCATCCTCGCGACTCTGCGGGAAGCCGGCGTCACCGTCGACCTCTTCAACGGCAACATCGTCATGGGCCTGAGACTTCCCTATGCGAATTTGAGAACCCACAGAAAAATCCTGATCGTCGACGGCGCGGTGGCATTCACGGGAGGCATGAACATCCGCAAGGGATTCTCGGCCGAATTCGCAGGCGCCGACACCTCGGCGGATACGCATTTTCAGGTCACCGGACCGGTCGTGGCCGACCTGTTTGCGGTCGCCGCCGAGGATTGGCGCTTTGCCGGCAACGAAGCCCTCAAGGACGAAGGCTGGCACATTGAAAAGCACGCGCCGCCTCCCGGTCAGCCAATCCTGGTGCGGGCCGTGGCGTCGGGCCCGGATTCCAGCATCGAAACCAACCACAAATTGCTGATGGGGGCATTTTCCGTCGCCCGCAAATCGATCCGCATCATGTCGCCCTATTTCCTGCCCGACCGGGAATTTATCAGCGCGCTGACCACGGCGGCCCGGCGCGGCGTCGAGATCGACATCGTTGTGCCGGCTGTCAACAATCTCTTCCTCGTCGGCCGCGCCATGACGGCGCAATACGACCAGGTGCTGAAGCATTATTGCCGGGTGTGGCGCCACGAAGGGTCGTTCGACCATTCGAAGCTGCTGTCGGTCGATGGCGTCTGGGCCTATGTCGGCTCCTCCAATCTCGACGCCCGGTCGCTCAGGCTGAATTTCGAGATCGACCTGGAGGTGCTGGATGCAGGTTTTGCCGCCGAGATCGAAACCCGCATCGGAGCGGCAATCGCTTCGGCCAAACCCGTCACACTCGCAACCTTGAAAGCGCGGCCATTTGTCATCCGTGTCTTTGACCGGTTGCTATGGCTGGGATCGCCCTATCTCTAATGCATATCGCTCAAAAGTGGTCCCGGTCTTGAGAGAACGATATGCATAAAACAAGGAATCAGGACAGATTGAACGCAGGCCTATGGACATAAACGGACGCAGCCTTCCTGAGACCGTGCTCCTGTCGATCCGCGGCAGGAAAGCGCGCAAGGCGAACGCGACGCCGCGCAAGCGGGTCGACGGCGCCCAGATGGTGGTCGCCTCCTACAATGTCCACAAATGCATCGGCACCGACCGCCGGTTCGACCCAGAGCGGACCGCGCGCGTCATCCGCGAGATCGGCCCCGACGTCATTGCTTTGCAGGAGGCCGACAACCGCTTCGGCGACCGCGCCGGCCTGCTCGACCTTGCCCGGATCGAACACGAAACCGGGCTGGTGCCGGTGCCGGTCTCGGGAAACGGCAAGGGTCATGGCTGGCGCGGCAACGTGCTGTTGTTCAAGCGCGGCACGGTGCGCGACGTCCACCAGATCAAGCTGCCGGGGCTGGAGCCGCGCGGCGCGCTGGTGGCCGAGATCGACCTCGACGAAACCCGCACGCTGCGCGTCATCGCCGCCCATCTCGGCTTGCTGCGCCGCTCGCGCTCCGAGCAGGCCCGCGTCGTGCTCGACATTATGAGCAGCCAGGATGAAAGGCCGACCTTGCTGCTCGGCGACCTCAACGAATGGCGCCTCGGCAACCGCTCGGCGCTGAAGACGCTGCACACAACCTTTGCCACGCCGCCGGCGGTGCCGACTTTCCCCTCGGGCCTGCCTGTGCTGGCGCTCGACCGCATCATGGCCAACCGCCACGGCATGGTCTCGTCGGTGGAAGCCCATGACACGCCGCTGTCGCGGGTTGCGTCGGATCACCTGCCGCTGACGGCGTATGTGAGCTTGTAGCTCACCCGTCCCGCAACCACACCAGCATCTCGCCCGGGTCGCGATTGTCCCAGGCATAGTAGGGGACCGCCGTGAGCCTGATCTCCTCCTGCGCCGGCGGCTCGCTTCTATAGAGGCCGTTCTCCCAACCTTCCGCCGCTTCGCGGTCGGCCGTGGCCGAAAGCGTGACGACCCCGCCGAGCAGGTTCGGTTCCGGGTGCGCTTCTATCCTGGCCGTGCGCGGCAAGCTGATGCGGTGCAGTTGGCCAGGATTGTCTGTTTCCTCAACGCAATAGATCAGCGGGCCGCGTGACAGCGCGACGCGGCCGATGTCCTGGCGCACTTCCGGATTGGCGAAGAGGCGCGAGATCGACATGTCGAGGTCGAGCTCGACCCGGTCGTCCTTTTTCCATTCGCGCCGGATCGCCGCGTAGCCGTCGCTGGTGATGGAAGCCAGATCGACCGCCGCACCGTTGACCTTGAGCGACGCCTTGCGGCACCAGGCCGGCACGCGCAGATGCAGGGTGAAGGTGACAGGCGCTACCGGCTCGACCCGAATCGAGACGGCCCCATCCCACGGATAGTTGCTGGCTTGGACGAGGCTGACCGGCGTGCCCGCGATGTCGAAGCGGGCGGTCGAGTCGCCATAGAGATGGACGGCCAGGGCATCGTCAGCAAGGCCGTAGAAATAGCTGCCGATCGACGCCACCATGCGGCCGATATTGGGTGGGCAGCATGGGCAGCGGTGCCATTTCCAGCGATTGTGCCTGCCCCGGCTTTCCAGCGGGTTCTCGTAAAAGAACAGCGAGCCGTCGAGCGACAGGCCCGAGATCGAGCCGTTGTAAAGCGCGCGCTCCATCATGTCGGCGTAGCGAGCGTTCGGCCCCATGCCGAGCATGCGGCTGGCCCAGAACACCAGCCCTACCGAGGCGCAGGTCTCGGCATAGGCGGTCTCGTTGGGCAGGTCGTAGTCGCTGGTAAAACCCTCATTGTGCGCCGAGGGCCCGAGGCCGCCGGTGACGTAGAGGCTTTTCGTGGTGAGGTCGTCCCAGAGCCGGTCGAGCGCTGTGCGCAGTGTGTCATCGCCATATTCGGTGGCGATGTCGGCCATGCCGGAATAGAGGTACATCGCCCTGACCGCATGGCCGACGACCTTGTCCTGCTCGCGCACCGGCTTGTGCGACTGATTGTATTCGTAGGTCTTGAAATGATAGGCCTTCGGGTCGGCGCCGCGGGCCAGCGCCTCCTCGTCGAAATAGTGCGGCTGCTGCCCGCGCTGGTCGATAAAATACTTGGCCAGGTCCATGTATTTCTGCTCGCCGGTCGCCCGCGCCAGCTTGACCAGCGCCAGCTCGATCTCCTCATGGCCGCAATAGCCCTTCTTCTTGCCGGGCTCGGGACCGAAATTGTCGGCGATATGGTCGACATAGCGGCACATAATGTCGAGCAGCTTGCGCTTGCCGGTGGCCTGGAAATAGGCGACTGCGCCCTCGATCAGATGGCCGGCGCAGTAGAGCTCGTGGCAGTCGCGCAGATTGGTCCAGCGCAGACCGGGCTGGATGCGCTGATACCAGCTCGACAGATAGCCGTCGGGCTGCTGCAGCTTTTCGTACATGTCGATGACGGCGTCGATGTTTTTCTCCAGCCGCTCGTTGCGGCGGCGGTAGAGCGAATAGGCGGCGGTCTCGATGGTCTTGCCCCAGTCGGAATCCCAGAACATCTGCGTCGTCACCGTCGAACCGGTGAAGCCGGGCGTGGCCGCCTCGTCGGGCGACGGCGAATGGAAGGGGATGACGAGGCCGGGCGACGGCCGGTCCGGATCGATCTGCTCCAGCATGCGGGCTTCGACGCAGCGCTCGTAGAGGATGTCGGCGGTGCGTGACGCCACCGCGTCGACCCGGTCGCCCCAGAAGCCGCGCACATCGACCTGCGGCACCGGCAGCGGGCGGAAGGCGAGGCTCAGTTTTCCCGTCTTCCGGGCGGCGGATTTGTGTGCGGTCATCGGCTGGCTCCGTTCGATTTCGTCATTGTCGTTTCACTGCGGGTCATTTCACGGCGCCGGCCATCAGGCCGCGTATGTAGAAGCGCTGCAGCAACAGGAAGAGGATGAGGCAAGGCACCATCATCACCGTGACGCCGGCCTGAACGGCGCCCCAGTCGATGGCGCCGAAGCGGCCGGACTGAAGTGCGGTCATCATGATCGGCAGCGTGAATTTCGACTGGTCGGTCATCAGCACCAGGGCGGCCAGGAATTCGTTCCAGGCGCCGAGGAAGGCGAACAGCGCGATGGTGACGATGCCGGGCCAAACCAATGGCAGCATCACCTTCAGCAGCATGGTGAGATTGTTGGCGCCGTCCATGCGGGCGGCCTCTTCGATCTCGCGCGGCACCGCGTCGAAGGCGTTGCGCATCATGAAGATCGAGAACGGCAGTTGCAGTGTGACATAGACGAAGACCAGACCGGTCAGCGTGTTGTGCAGGCCGACCTTGGTCAGCACCAGGAAGATCGGCGTCAGGATCGACTGGAACGGGATCATGATCGTCGACAGGATGACGACGAACAGCAGGTCCTTGAACGGAAAGCGGAAGCGCGAGAAGCCGTAGCCGGCAAGCACGCTGACGATGACGGAAAACACCACCGTCATGACCGAGACATAGATGCTGTTTTGCGCCGGCAGCCAGAGCCCGTCGCCGAAGGTGTTGAGCGTGCCGTAATTCTCGATCGAGAAGCCCGTGGTCGGCCACGGCGGCAGCGGCGGCAGGCGCGCCTCCTGCGCCGGCTTGAAGGCCGACAGCACCGTCCAGACGATCGGCGCCAGGAACAGCACCGAGGCGATGATGCCGGTTGCGTGCTCGGCGATGCCGAGGCGCAAGCGGCTGTTGCGGCTTCTTGCCTGCGCCATCAGTCGACCCCCTCTGGCTTGCGCAGCAGCCAGAGCTGGAACGTGCTGAGCGCGACCAGGATGGCGAGCAGGATCATCGACAGTGCGGCGCCATAGCCCAGCTTGAACGACACGAAGGACTGGTTGAATATCCAGTAGACGGCGGTCAGCGTCTGGTTGCGCGGGCCGCCGCGCAGGATGATGTAGAACTGGTCGAAGGCGAGGATCGAGCCCGCGACCGACAGGATCAGCGCCAGCGCCAGCGTGCGGCGCATCAAGGGCAGCGTGATGGCGCGGAAGCGCGCGAACGGCCCTGCTCCGTCGATCATCGCCGCCTCCTGCAGATCGGTCGGGATCGACTGCAGGCCGGTCATCAGGATGATCATGGTGAAGCCGGCCACCTTCCATACGACCATGGCGATGATCGACCAGAAGGCCGGCTGGAAGGTGGCCAGAAGGTTGAATTTCTTTCCGATCAGGCCGAGGTCGTAAGCGGCCGGGCTGAACAGGCCGGAATCGACATTCAAAAGCCACGACCAGAGCAGGCTCGCCGAAGCAAAGCCGACGACGGCCGGCATGAAGAAGGACGTGCGGTAGAGGCTGGTGAGCCGCCTCGGACGCTCGATGAACAGCGCCAGCGGAAAGGCGACGGCGAAGATGGCGATCGTCACCACCACCGTGTAGAGGCCGGTGAAGCGCAGCGCGTTCCAGAACCTGGTGTCGCGCAGGATGGCCCAATAATTATCCAGTCCGATGTAGCTGTGCTCGCCCATCAGCGGCCAGTTGTGCAACGACATCCACGCCGTCATGCCGAGCGGGATGATGAAAAAGACAACCACCAGTGCCACGGCCGGCGCGACATAGAGCAAGCCGATCCACTGCCGGCGGCCGGCACCGACCAGTTTTCTGGCGCGGGGCGGGGCGGAGGTTGTGGCTACGATTGATGTCATGCCTGCTCTTCCGTTGGCGCTACGTTCCCCTCCCCCTCGAGGGGAGGTAGGGCGATGCGACATCCGGCCGCCCGTCCAGGGAGACGGGCGGGCGGCCGGATCAGGACCTCGGACGACAGGGCGTTGCGCCACCGCTGCCGTCCCGTCAGCCCTTATTTCTGCGGCGCCTGGTCGATGATCGACTGCATGGTCTCCTGTGCGTTGGCGATCGCGCCGTCGACATCGTCGCCGAAGAAGACTTCGTTGACCATCTGCGTCCACGGGCCGTTGGCGGAGTTGATCAAATCGTTGAACACCACCGAATAGGGCGTGCGGCCCTTGGCCATCGCCTCGGCGGCGATCTGGTAGCGCGGGTCGAGATCCTTCAGCGCCTCCTTGGCGATGTCGCCGCGCACCGGCAGGCTGCCGTATTTCGCCAGGATGGTTTGGCCCTCCAGCGAATAGGCGAAGTCAAGAAACTCCTTCACCACGGCGAGCTTTTTGGTGCCCTTGGTGACGACGAAATTGTCGCCGCCGGCGAAGGATGACCAACCGGCATCCTTGCCCGGCAGAAAGGTGACGCCGTAATCGACATTAGGATACTGCGTGTTGAGCGCGCCGATGGCGAAGGCGCCGGAGGGCGAGATGCCGATGTTGCCGGCGGCAAAGGCAGCAAAGAAGTTGGAACCGGTATCGGTCTGCGCGCCGGCCGGCACCAGATCCTTCTTGACCATCGAGCGGTAGAGGTCGATGGCGCCGCGCAGTTGCGGGCTGTCCAGCGTCGCCTTGGAGCCGTCCTCGGAGAGGATGTCGCCGCCCGAGGCCCAGATCAGCGGCGTGAAGGTGAAGATGTTGCAGCCGCCGCAATTGCCGGAGAAGTAGAAGCCCTTGATGTCGCCTCCGAGCGCGTTGACCTTCTCTGCGTCGGCCTCGATTTCGGCCCAGTTGGTCGGGCCCTTTTCTGGGTCGAGCCCGGCCTGCTTGAACAGCTTCTTGTTCCAGATCAGCACCGAGCTATCGGCCGAGAACGGCAGGCCGTAGATGCGGCCCTTGTAGGTGCCGGTCTTGACGTGCGCCGGCGACAGGCTGGCGAAATAGGGCAGCGACTTCGCCCAGTCGGTGATGTCTTCCAGCTGACCGGCGGCGGAAAAGGCCGGCGTGTAGATCAGGTCGAGTGACAGCGCGTCGGGCGCGGTGCCGCCGGCGGCCGCTGCGCCATATTTCGGAATGATCTCGGCATTGGGGATGATGTCGAGCTTGATCTGGTTCTCATGGCCTTTGTTAAAGGCATCGACGATGCGCGGCATGAAATTCGAACCGTCGGCGCGGACCCAGATATTGGCCGTGTCGGCGGCAAAAGCGGGCAGAGCAAAGATGCTTGCGGCGAGCGCGAGCCCGGCAATCATGGTCTTCATGGTTCTCCTCCTCATTGGTTCTGTTCTCCTCCCTATTGCGGCGCAGATCGCGCCGCGCGTTCGCCTAGCCGCCCGGTGGGCGGCCGCATGACTGACGCACCACCAGCCGGCACGGCAGTTTTCGGATGCCCGGCGCGGCCGGTTGGCCGCCAACGAGCGAAAGCAGCGCCAGCCCGGCCTCGCGGCCAAGCGCTGACAGGTTCATGTCGACCGAGGTCAGCGGTGGCCGCGTCGCTTCGGCCACGATCTCCCAATTGTCGAAGCCGATGACGCCGACTTCGCCGGGCACACTGACCCCGCGCTCGCGTAGAGCATCGATGACGCCGCGCGCGATCTGGTCGTTGCCGCAAAAGACGGCGTCGGGTTTCTCCGCCCTGCCCGCTCTCCCGTCGAACAGTCTTGCGACGGCCTCATGCCCCCAGGCCTCCGACCAGTGACCGAGCAGCGGCTCGGCAACCGGCAGGCCATGCTCGGCCAGCACCTCGCGGTAGGCCCGGGCGCGCTCATGCACCACGGCGAAGCTCGCCGGACCGCTGACATGGGCGATGCGCCGGCGCCCGAGCGCGCAAAAATGCTCGACCGCCAGCCGCGCCCCGCCGGCATCGTCTGAGACGAAGCCGATGGCGTCGGGATCGGGCTGGGTGAAGGCGTAGATCACCGGAATGCGCAAATTGGCGAGATCGACCGGCAGATGGCGGTCGATGCGTTTGCCAGTGGCGATGATGCCGTCAACGCGCTTGTCAAGCATGGCCTCGACATGCAGCTGGCCGAGCCGCTGGTCGTCCTCGACATTGCACAGAAACACCGAGACGCCGGCATCGACCAGCGCATCGGATACGCCGGCCATCAGCGGCAGCGAGAAGCGGCCGTATGTATCGTTGGTGAGCAGCCCGACGGTGAAGGAGCGCTTGCGCAACAGGCTCTGCGCCAGGCTGTTCGGCCGGAAGCCCAGCCGCTGCGCCGTCTCGCGGATACGCTCGCGCGTTTCCGCCGTCATGCGCCCCTGCCCGTTCAGCGCCTTCGACGCCGTCGCCACGCTGACGCCGGCGGCGGACGCCACCTCACGCAAGGTGACGGGGGTCTTGGCGGGCGCAGGCGCGGCATCGGAAACCATTTTGCGACGCGGATTCCTTAGTTGGGAAAAGGTTTTCTCTTATCGCCTTGCTCATTGCCGACTGGAGAGGCCGTGAGCAAAGGCGCAGTTTGGGAAAAGGTTTTCTCAACGTGAGATTAGGCGAAGGATTCGGCCATTGCAAGAGGCCATGGACATGCCCGGGTTTCGCTCGCCGCGTCGGACCAACCCGGCAAGGTGTTCGATCTGGAATTGCCCCTGGCCGATGTCGCCGAAGGCTACCGCGCAATGGACGAGCGCCGCGCGATCAAGACCCTCCTTCGGGTCTGACCTAGCTGCAGGACCCGTCCTTGCAATGCTGTCGGCCGCCGTAGCAACGCCGCTAAGGCGTGGCGCGCAGGTTGCGGCGCGCGCGGCGGCGGCTTGCGGCGCGGGCGGCTCCCGCCACCGGGCCGTTGATTTCTACCACGACGCCTTCGCGCGGCTTGGCGCTGGCAACCTTGTGCAGGCGCTCAAAGGGCAGCAGTTCCTTGACGCGGGCATTGAGAGCCGCGACCTCGGCTCGCAGTTCCTCGCATTCCTGCCGCTGGACATCCAACTCCATCTGTTGGGAGGCGTGCAGCAGCGAAAGCTGCGATAGATCGGCGTTCGCGGTCGAAAGGCTCATCTTGTCGCTTTCGCTCTCCTTCATCAGAGCAGCCAGCCTTTCGTCCGCGATCTGTTTTTCAGCAACGGCGTCGCCCCATTGAGCCTTGAGCCTGGCGGCCTCGGCTGAGGCCGCGCTGCTCTCGTTCGAGGCCAGTTCCAGCCTCGATTGCAGGCTCTGGATCTCGGAACGCAAGCCGCTTGTCTCCAGCTGGTTGCGGGCGAGTTCGGCCTGCGTGTCGGCTTCCATCATGGAAGCCGCTTCAGTCATTTCCGCCAGCTTGGTCTGCGCCTGCTCAAGGGATCTCTGCAACCGCAGTTCCTCCTTCTCGCTCTTGCCGAGTGCCGCCAGCAGTTCCGAAAGCCGCGCCACCTCGGTGGTGTGGATCGCAGAAAGCTCGTCCAGCCTGTGGCGCGCTCCGGTTTCGCGCTTGCGCGCCGTGTCGACATCCATCGCCAGGCTGACATGCTTTTCGCGCAGCAGCTTGTTTTCGCGCGCCCGTCTGTTGGCTTCGACCGTCTTGGCCGTCAGCGCCTTGACGATGTCGCCGAACTCGGCCTCGCGCTTGGCGCTTGCATTGGCTGACTTCACGAGTTCCAGCCTTACCGCCGCAAGTGCCTCGCGAAGTGTCTCCCGGTCCTGGACCAGGCTTGCCTCGCGCTGCTTCAGGACCTCGAAGGCAGCTTCGCGCTCGCGCTGCTTCCTGGTTGCGTCGTGGAGCTGTTCCGACAACGCTCCCTGCTGCGCGGTCAGGTCGATGGTTGCCAGCTCCAGCTCGTTGGCGCGAAGAACGTCGCCGTGCAGGAGGTTCAGGTAATCGCGGGTGAGATTGTGCGAATTAGATATGTCCGAGAGTTTCGCGTTGATCTCGTCCAGATAGTCCTGCGCATTGTGAAAGAGCCCATCCACCGCGCTCAATGCGGCCAGCCGGCTTTGCGCATGCGGCGTCAGCCGCCGTGCGCTCTCGGCCGGCGTTGTGCCGTCGCCAGCCCGGGGAATGTCCTCTGGCTGCAAGCGCTCATTGTTTGCGGCAAGGTTCTCGTCGGGAACAGGGCCGTCTTGCGGCGACGACAGATCGCCCAGTTCAAGACACTCATCGACCGCATCCGCCAACTCGGCTTCGATCTTCTCAAATGCCTTGTCGGAATTCGCGGCACGCTTCATAAGACTCTTGAGGTTCATGACCTAACACCCTTCGCTCACTCCAAATTCTATACTTAATGATTTGCTAATGTTCCCTTCTACATCCGCTTGTTCCGTTGGGGAAGCCCTTCCCGGCCAAGCTTGGATAGCCATGTTGATCCATGCCTCCGGCCCAGCGAGAGGTTTTTTCCCATGGCGGGACTTTGAAGGCGCGTTGCACCCTCAGCACGGCCCAACAAGTGCGGCGTTTTTTGCCGCAGCGTGTCGCATCGGCTCGGCGCCATCCGTCCTCTGGCCATAGAAGGAGAACGCCATGCGAAAACTGATTGTCACCGAATTCATCAGCGTCGACGGCATTGCCGAGGTCGAGAAGCTGCCCAAAGTGACCTGGAACGATGAGATGCAAGGGTTCAAGGAGGATGAGCTTGCCGACAGCGGCGCCATGCTTCTGGGGCGCACGACCTATGAGATCTTTGCCGGCTCGTGGCCGAGCGAAACCGGCGATTTTGCCGACCGGTTCAACGCGCTGCCGAAATTTGTCGCCTCGACCAGCCTGAAGGCGCTGGACTGGGGGCCTGCGGAATTGCTGCAGGGGCCGTTGCCGCAAGCGGTGAGCGAACTGAAGCAGAGCAGCGGCGGCAACATCTATGTGCATGGCAGCCTCAGCGTCGCCCAGGAATTGCTGCGCCACGGCCTTGTCGATCGCGTCAGGCTACTCAGCTACCCCGGCACTGTTGGCGAGGGCAAGAAGCTGTTTCCGTCCGATATGCCTGTGGCCCTGGAGCCGATCTCGGCCATGACGTTCAGCAATGGCGTGGTGGCGCTGGAATATACGGCTGGGAAGTAAGCTAATCTCCCCCTTGTGGGGGTTGAGGAGTGGTCCGCGAAGCGGACGGAAAGCCAATTGCTTGGCTTTCCGAATGACGAACGCCCGGCAGGGCAGCGGGGGCGCGAAGGAGCGCGACTTCGGACGTTCCAAGCGCGAAGACCGACCAATATCGTAGCGACTGGAAAACAGCGATTCTGTTGACAGGCCGGCGCTCTACGGCGCCCCCCTCTGGCCTGCCGGCCATCTCCCCCACAAGGGGGGAGATCAGCAGTTTCCCTCGGCGCGCGCCTCCACCACCCTTCGCCCTCCCCCGCCCAGACACAATCCAGAAACAAAATTCAACCGTTCGGAAAAACTGGCGAAAAGATCGGCTGGCATAAGCCTCCCGATCGGGATTCCGGGTTCTTCCTTTTTGGAAGCGTCGGTCCTCCACCAACAAAATCTCAGCGGCGGCCTGCTCGAGCGGCGGCATGAACAGCCGCCTGGCCAGGACAAGAGAGTTATGGAAATGGACTACGATATCGCCGAACTGGACAGCGACACGGCAACGCCGATCGACGGCCTGGCAAGCATCGATGCGCTGGCAAGGATCGCTCACGGCCCGGCAAGGGCCGCCCATGGCCAGATCCTGACGGGCGCCGACTTTGTCCGGCATGGCCTGCCGGGTGAGCGGCTCGATACGGTGTTCGAGCAACTCGCCGAAGCGTTCGCCGCGTTGCCGGCGGTGATCTCCGACGGGCGTGTCTGGACCTATGAGGAACTGAACGGCCGTGCCAACCAGTTTGCCCGCATGCTGATCAAGCACGGCGTGCGGCCGGGCCACCGGGTCGGGCTCATTCTCGACCGGTCGGCGGAGACTTATGTCGCATTGCTGGCGGTGATGAAGGCGGGAGCCGCCTTCGTGCCGCTGGCCACCGCATTTCCGCAGGAGCGGATGGCGCTTATCATCGAAGACGCCGGGGTGAGCATGATCGTCACCATCGCCGCCTACGCGTCACGCGCCGGTCAACTGGCCGTTCCGCATGTGTTGATCGACAGCGCCGCCGCAGAGATTTGCGCTCAGTCGCCCGCGCCGCTGAAGCCGCATGCGAAGACCGCCGACGACATCTGCTACATCCTCTATACCTCAGGCACCACCGGCAAGCCCAAGGGCGTGGTCATCAAGCACCAGAGTTTTGTCAACTTCATCCGGGTCGCCGCCTCCTCCTACGGATACCGGCCGGGCGACCGGGTCTACCAGGGCATGACCATCGCCTTCGACTTCTCCTCCGAAGAGATCTGGGTGCCGTTCGTCGCTGGTGCGACAGTGGTGCCCGCACCTGGCCAGATGCCACTGGTGGGAGAGGAACTGGCGGATTTCCTGCGCCTCCATGATATCACCTGCATGGCCTGCAGCCCGACCTTGCTGTCGTCGATGACATCGGACGTGCCCAGCCTGCGCACGCTTTTGGTGGGTGGCGAGGCCTGCCCGCACAATCTGGTGGTGCGCTGGTCGAAGCCGGGCAGGCAGATCCTCAACACCTATGGCCCGACCGAAGCGACCGTTACCGCGACCATGGGGGCGCTGACGCCTGACAGTCCGGTGACCATCGGCGCGCCGTTGCCGACCTACTCGATCGTCATTCTCGACGCCTCGCTGCCGCAACTTGCCGAGCCGGGTGAACTGGGCGAGATCGGCATTGCCGGCATCGGGCTCGCCGTCGGCTATCTCAACCGGCCGGACCTGACCGAGCAGAAATTCATTGCCGATTTCGTCGGCCTGCCGAACAACCCGTCGCAGCGCATCTACCGCACCGGCGACCTTGGCCGGATCAACGCCAGGGGCGAGATCGAGTATGCCGGGCGCATCGACACACAGGTGAAGATCCGGGGGTATCGCATCGAGCTCGGCGAGATCGAGGCCGTGCTGCTCGACCAGCCCGAGATCGCCCAGGCCGCCGTCACCACCTGGGAGATCGAGCCCGGCCGCGTCGAACTCGTTGCCTATTACGCGCTTAAAACCGGCGTAGCGGCAATTTCCCGCGCGGACCTTGCCCAGACGATGAAGCGGCGTCTGCCGGACTACATGGTGCCCGCCTATCTGGAGGAACTGCCTGCCATCCCGATGACGGTCTCCAACAAGGTGGATCTGCGCCAGTTGCCGAAGCCGACAAGCACCAGGCTTTCGGCCGACCGTGCCATGGTGCCGCCCGGCAATGAGGATGAGCGTTTCCTGGCCGACGCCCTGGCCGGGGTGCTGACAGTCGAAGAGGTGTCGGTCGATGAAAATTTCTTCGACGACCTCGGCGCCAACTCGCTGCTAATGGCGCATTTCTGTGCCCGCGTTCGCACCCGCAAGGAGTGGGCGACGACGTCCATGCGCGACATCTATCTCTATCCGACGGTCGCGCGCCTGGCCGAGCATCTGGCCATTCCAGGCGAGATGACGACGGCCACCTTCGAGCCAGTGCTGACCCGCCGGGCCTCGAACCTCGTCTACTGGACCTGCGGCATGGCCCAGCTTTCGTTCTACCTCGCCTACAGCTATGTCGCGCTGTGGGCGATCAACACCGGCCTCAACTGGGTCTATGACGCGCTCGACGAGCCGCTGCAGCTCTATGTCAGGTGCGTGGCGCTTTCGGCCGCCGTGTTCTTCGGCATGTCGGGCTTTGCCGTCCTGGCGAAATGGGTGCTCATCGGCCGCTGGAAGGCCGAGGCGTTTCCCATCTGGGGATGGCGCTACTATCGCTTCTGGGTCGTCAAGACGCTGATCCGCACCGCACCTGTCGTGCTGTTCCGCGGCAGCCCGCTCTACAGCATTTATCTGCGGCTACTCGGCACCAAGCTTGGGCACAACGCCGTCATCGAATCGCGTTCCGTGCCGGTCTGCACGGACCTGATTTCGATCGGCGACAACACCATCCTGCGCAAGGAATCGATGATCCTCGGCTATCGCGCGCAGGCCGGCTATATCCACACTGGGCCGCTGACCATCGGCCGCGATGCCTTTGTCGGCGTCGGCTCCACGCTCGACATCGACACCTCGATCGGCGACGGCGGCCAGCTCGGCCATTCCTCCTCGCTGCAGCGCGGACAAAGCATTCCGGACGGCGAGCACTGGCATGGATCGCCCGCTGTGCCGACCACGGCCGACTATTGCAAGGTGCGCAACGCGAACGCTTATGAGGTACGGCGTTTCCTCTACGAAGCCGTCCAGCTGGTGCTGCTGTTCGCTGTCGTCACCCCGCTGCCGCTGCTGTTCCATAGCTATTGGGAATATGTCGGCGATGACTATCAGGAAACGATCGGCCTGGTCGCGATCGGCACGACCGTCACGCTTTTCGGCTATGGCGCGCTCGCCTTTTTCGCCGCCACGGTGGTGCCGCGCGTGATCAGCCTGATCCTGAAGCCTGGCCGCACCTATACGCTCTACGGTTTCCGCTACTGGCTGCAGACCGTCTCAGAGTTTTCCAGCAACTCGCGTGTGCTCGGGCTGCTGTTCGGCGACAGCTCGGCCATTGTCTATTACATGCGCGCCATCGGCTGGAACCTCAACAAGGTGGTGCAGACCGGTTCCAATTTCGGCTCCAACCAGCAGCACGAAAACCCGCTCCTGTGCGAGATCGGCACCGAGACCATGGTTTCGGACGGCCTGTTCATGATCAACCTGCACAAGTCCGCCTCGGCCTTCCGGCTCGAGCCGACGCGGATCGGCGAGCGCAACTATCTCGGCAACAACATCTACTATCCGCCGGATGGCCGCACGGGCGACAACGTGCTGCTCGGCACCAAGGTGATGGTCCCCATCGATGGGCCGGTGCGCGAGAATGTCGGGCTACTCGGTTCGCCATCCTTTGAAATTCCGCGCATGGTCAACCGCGACAAGGAGCTGATCGCCGGCGTCGACGAGGCCGACCGGCGCAAGCGCATCCCGTTCAAGAACCGTCACAATCTGGTGACGATCCTTCTGTTCCTGGCCACGCAATGGGTCATGCTGTTCGTCACGCTGGCGATCTGGGACCGCGCGTTGAACTACTATACCGAATGGGCCGAGGTCGCGCTCTTCGTGGCGGTGATCCTGACCTCGATCATCACCATTCCGTTCTACATCTTCGTCGAGCGGGCAAGCCTTGGTTTCAGGAGACTGAAGCCACGGATAACAACGATCTACGACGTCGACTTCTGGCGCCACGAACGCCACTGGAAGCTGGCGGATTCTCCGATCGTGCGGCTGTTCGCCGGCACGCCGTTCCGGCCGATGATCCTGCGCCTGCTGGGCGTCAAGGTCGGCAGCAGGGTCTATGACGGCGGCGCCAACCTGACCGAGCGTTCGCTGGTCGAGATCGGCGACGACGTCACGCTGAACGAAGGCTCGGTCATCCAGGCCCATTCGCTGGAAGAAGGCGCCTTCAAGTCCGATTACATCCGCATCGGCGATGGCTGCACGCTTGGGCCGTCGGCCTTCATCCATTACGGCGTCGTGATGGGCAAGGGATCGATGGTCGATGCCGATTCCTTCGTGATGAAGGGCGAGGAGCTCGAGCCCAATTCGATCTGGCGCGGTAACCCGGCCAAGCTGCATCGGTTCGTCGAGCCGATTTCGGATGACGGCTCCAGGGTCTGACGCTCGTGACAGAGCGATCCGGAAGCACAATGGACATCCGGGTCGCCCCGGTGACCCCGGCCAATCGCGCCTTGGTGACGGCACTGCAGCTGGCGCCTGAGCAGATGGACTTCGTCGCCAGCAACGAGGCCTCGCTGCGCGAGGCCAGATCCGACAGGGACGCGCGCCCGCGCGCAATCATGGCCGGGGATCGTGTCGTCGGGTTCCTGATGTATGAGGCGCCGCGCGACGAGGACGAGGCGCGGATCTACCGCTTCATGATCGACCGCGCCTGGCAAGGCAGAGGCTACGGCAAGACTGCTTTGCGTGAAGTGCTGGGTGAAATCATGAGGCTCGGCCACATCAGGCACGTTTCGATCTGCTACGAACCGGAAAATGAAGCGGCACGCCAGCTCTATCGCGCCGCCGGCTTCGTCGAGGAAGGGCTGGACGAGGACGGCGAAATGATCGCCGACCTCGCTTTGCCTAGAGCATGATCCCGAAAAGTGGAACCCGGTTTTCGGGAAAGATCATGCTCAAACAAAGAGATAGAGCAGTTCGCCGTTTCCGTGAAACGGTGAAACGCTCTAGACGGATCGACCGGCCATGACACCGCAGCCAGACGCCGGCGCGAGCCTGTCGGCGCAGGCGACCCTGCTGGCGGCGATGGTCGCCATGGCGCCGACCGGGGTTCGGCTCGGCTGCCGCACGATCCGCGAAGGCGATGAGAACCACCTGCTGCCGCAGGAAGCACGCTCCATCCCGTCACGCCAGCCGCTGATGCGGCGGGCAAGCGGCGCGGCGCGGTGGATCGCGCGCGGGCTGCTGGCGGATATGGGCTTGAACGGTGTGGATGTCTTGCGCGCATCCTCCGGCGCGCCGGTATGGCCGCCGGGGATAACGGGTTCGCTGGCTCATGACGACGAAATGGCCGTGGCGGCAGTCGCGCCGGTCTCCCACATCGCCTCGCTCGGCATCGATGTCGAGCCCGCCCACCCCTTGCCCGACGACATCTTCGCGCTTGTTGCAACTGGAGCGGACCGGACAGACCCGGTCAATCGACACCTCGCCGGCCGTATTCTCTTTTCAGCCAAGGAAGCCGTCTACAAGGCGGTGTATCCGCTTGATCGCGAAGTGCTGGGCTATGAGGATATCGTCGTGGATCTGACCACAGGCGCCGCGATGACCAGGACAGGCCGCGGAGCGAGGCTTGTTTACTGCGTTGCTCCGCGCGTGGTCGTTCTGGCGTTTGTCGACGTTGGCCGAGGCTAAAGCGCGCCGCGCCCGGTGGCGCGCGTGCCGCGTTTGCTCTTGCCGGCCCGCGCTTCAACCGCCTTCTCGATTTCGCGCTTCAGCTCGTCCTTGATCTCAGCCGTCTCGGCCATCAGCGTGTCGATCTTCATGAAATCGAGCACGCGGTATTTCGAGACGTTGGGGCGGATCAGGATGTCGGGCGGATTCTGCTTCAGCTTGTGGGCGATGATCGACTGCATCATCAGTTGCGTGGCGCCGTACATCAGGTCGACGGTGGTCGGGTGCTTGCGCTCGGCTTCGCTCGGCGCGCCGACGACGTCGATGGCGATGATGATGTCGGCGGCGTTTTCGATCAGGTCGAACGGCACGGGGTTGTAGATGCCGCCGTCGATCAGCACGCGGTCGTCGCGCGTCACCGGGCGGAACACGGCGGGAATGGCGGCCGAAGCCGCTAAGGCCGAATGAAGATCGCCATCGTCGAAGACGGCGAGCTTGTGGCCGAAATAGTCGGTCGCCGTCACCTTGAGCGGGATCTTCAGTTCGGCGAAGGTTTCGGGAATGGCTTCGGGCAGGAAGGCCTTCAGGATGCGTTCGATGTTGAACTGGCTGACGCGGATGCCGCCCTGCATGGCCTCGGCGATGGTGCCCGGCCGCGAGCGCCACATACGCGCGGCGACCTCGGCGCGGCGGCTCAGGATCGAACGGGCATAGTCCTCGATGTCCTTGCCGCTCATGCCAGAGGCCATGCCGGCACCCATGATGGCGCCGATCGAGGAGCCGGCAATGGCCACCGGCTTGATGCCGAGCTCGTCCAGCGCCTCGACGATGTGGATATGAGCCAGGCCACGGGCGCCGCCGCCGCCAAAGGCGATGCCGAACGTGGGACCTGTCATTTGGCCTCCAGCTTGGGGCCGATGCTCATGATCGCGGGGGCCGGCGACAGCAGCTTCTTCGCCGCCGCCTTGACCTGATCGAGCGTCACGCCGTTGATCAGCGCCGCACGGCGCTGCACGTAGTCAATGCCGAGATTGTCGAGCTGCAATTCCACCAGCGTGGCGGCGATACCGCTGGAAGAATCCAGATTGCTGATGGCATAGGAGCCGACCATGTATTTCTTGGTCGCGTCCAGTTCGGCCTCGGTCGGGCCCTCCTCGGCCATTTTCTTGACCACGTCCTTGACGATGGCGAGCGTCTCGGCGGCGCGGTCCGAACGCGTCGCCGTGGTGATGATCAGCGCGTTGGAATGCTGGTGATCGACCAGGTTGGAATCGACGCTATAGGCCAGGCCGCGCTTTTCGCGCACCTCGTCATAGAGGCGCGAGGTAAAGGTGCCGCCACCGAGAATCTGGTTCATCAGCACCGCGGCGAAGAAATCCGGCGCATCGCGCTTCACGCCGGGATAGGCGAACTGCAGCGATGTCTGCGGCAGGTCGTAATCGACCTCGAGCTGCTGGTCGAGCTTCAGCTCGGTGTCGGCTACCGGCTGCAGGATTTGCTTCTCCGGCAGATCGCCGAACACCTGGTCGAGCTTCTGTTTCAGCGTCGCGGCGTCGATGTCGCCGACCACCGCGACATGCAGGCCGTTGCGGGCGAAATTGGCCTTGTGGAAGGCAACCAGATCTGCCGCGGTGATGGTGGCGATACTGTCTTTGGTGCCCTGGTCCGGCCTGGAATAGGGATGGTCGCCATAGATGGCGCGCAGCCATTTGGTCTGGGCGACGGTGTTGGGGTCGCGCTCACTGGCGAGGATGCCGGACAGGATCTGGGAGCGGATGCGGTCGATCGGCGCCTGATCGAAGCGCGGACTGGTGACCGCCAGCCTCAGCAGGTCGAAGGCCGCATCCTTCTGCTCGGCCAGCATGCGCATGGCGCCATAAGTGCCGTCGCGGGCCGCGTCGAAGCCCATTTCGGCGCCGGCATCGTCGAGCCTGGTCTGGAAGGCATCGCTGTCGAGATCGCCGGCGCCCTCGTCGAAGAGGCCGGTCATCAGATTGACCAGCCCTTCCCGCCCCGCCGGATCCTGCGTCGAGCCGCCGTCGAAGACGAAGCGAATGGCGATGATCGGAATGGAGTGATCCTCGACCAGCCAGGCGTTGATGCCCTTTGACGAGGTCACCGGCTGGATGTCCATCGCGCGCGCCGCAAGCGCCGGCAGGACGAGGAACAAGATGGAAAGGAACAACGTGGTGAAGACGCGGAGGGCCATACCTTCTCTCCGCCAGGCTCCCCCTTCTCCCCTTGTGGGAGAAGGTTGCCGAGCGAAGCTCGGTCGGATGAGGGGTGTTCCAGCTTGGCGACGACGGCGATCTTTCACCCACCCCTCATCCGTCTCGGCGCTGCGCGCCGATCCACCTTCTCCCACAAGGGGAGAAGGGAAGTGGCGCATAAGGCGAGAAGGCAACACAGCGTTATGCAGGTTCGTCATCAAATCAATTCCCCGCCTGTTGCTGCGGCAAGAGATAGCCGGTGGTCGAACGGTCGAGCAGCAAATAGCGTGCGGCGACCGCCTTGATATCGTCCGCGGTAACCTTGCGAATGCGGTCCGGCCATTCCTCGATATCCCTGACGTTGCCGCCGGTGGCGAGTTCGGCGCCGTAGAGATTGGCCATCTCGTCCTGCTTGTCGCGAGCGAAGATCATGGCCCTGATATAGCGGGCCTTGGCCTTCTCCAGCTCGTCGGCGGTGACGCCGTCCTTGATGATGCGGGCGATCTCGGCGTCGACTGCCGCCTCGACGTCGCTCAGCTTCGCGTCGCCGCGCGGCGCGCCATAGACGGTGAAATTGGTGGCGTCGAGCATGGTGCCCTGGAAGAAGGCGCCGGTCCCCGATGCGATGCCTTGCTTGACCACCAGCTGCTGGTAGAGGCGGCTGCGGGTGCCTCCGCCAAGGATTTCTCCCAACAGGTCGAGCGCTTCGGCCTCGCCGGGTTTTGCGGTATGGTAGGACGGAACCACCCATTGCGTCGAAAAGCTCGGCACCGAAACGCGCGCATCGGTGAGCGTCACCGTGCGCTTGGTGTTCTGCTCCGGCTCGACCGGGCGGATGCGCGGCGGCAGGTCCGGGCCGCGCGCGACTTTGCCATAGGTCTTTTCGGCCAGCGCCTTCACCGCATCCGGCTCGACATCGCCTGCAACGATCAGCACGGCATTGTTGGGGCGGTAGTATTTGTCATAGAAAGCAACCGCATCGGTGCGGTTCAGCTGCTCCATCTCCTGCATCCAGCCGATCACCGGAATGCGGTAGGGCTGGTTCTGCCAGAGTGTGGCATCGACCTCTTCGTCGAGCACGGCCTCGGGGTTGCTGTCGATGCGCGAACGGCGCTCTTCCAGGATCACGTCGCGCTCGGTCTTGATGACCTCGTCGGTCAAGATGAGGTTGCGCATGCGGTCAGCCTCGAAGCTCATCATCTGTTCGAGCGCCGACGGCGTCACCGTCTCGTGGAAGGCGGTGTAGTCATAGGACGTGAAGGCGTTGTTGGAGCCGCCTATGTCCGAAATGGCGCGGTCGAACTCGCCCGCAACGTGGTTGGTCGTGGCCTTGAACATCAGGTGTTCGAAGAAATGCGCGATGCCGGATTTGCCCGGCGGCTCGTCGGCGCTGCCGATCTTGTACCACACCATATGGGTGACGATGGGGGCACGGTGATCGGGGATGACCACCACCTCCATGCCGTTGTCCAGCAGGAAGTTCGCCACCTTGCCGTCGTCCGCGGCAAGTGCCGGGCCGGCCACGGTCAGCGCGGTGGTGAGCAACGCTCTCCGCAGCCATTCAGTATGAAGTGTCATTAATGGCTCCGGTTGTGATTGCGCGACGATAGGCAAGGTTAGCCACCGAGGCAAAGTGAATTGTGCGTCATTTTGAAGGCGCAAACCGCGCCGCCCTCACGCAGCCTCGATGAACCGGATCACCGTCTCGCCGTAGTTGCGCTCATCGACCACCGAGAATTCGGGCCCAACCTCGAAGGGCGCCGAGGCGGCTTCCTCGACCACGCAGAGCGCGCCAGGCAGCAGCCAGCCGCCTGCCTTGGCCGAACGCAGGGCGCGCTCGCCGAGGCCTTTGCCATAGGGCGGATCGGCGAAGATCAGGCCAAAGGCCGCAAGCGTGCCGGCCTCGCCCAAGGCCGTCGCGTCGCGGCGAAAGATCTTGGTGCGGCCGGTGAGGCCAAAGGCTTCGACATTGGTGCGAATCAGGCCGCGCCCTTCCGCCGATTCTTCGATGAAGACGCCATAGGAAGCGCCGCGCGACAGCGCTTCGAGGCCGAGCGCACCGGTGCCGGCGAACAGGTCGAGCACGCGGGCGCCTTCGAGCTTGTCGGCGAAGCGGTGCGCCAGCACGTTGAAGACGGCCTCGCGGGCGCGGTCGGTGGTCGGGCGGATGGCCTGGTCGCGCGGCGTCGCCAGCGGACGCCCGCGAAACTGGCCGCCGACGATTCTCATCTAAACGGCTCTCATCTGGTCCGCGGACCCTTGGGACCATTGCGCGGCCGCTCACCGCCGCGACCGCCATCCGGACGCTCGCCGCGCGGCTTGCCGAACGGCTTGGCGCCGCCAGGCTTGCCATAGGCCGGCTTGCCATAGGCTGGCTTGAACGAGGCCTTGCGCGCCTTGGCGTCGGCCGCCTTGGCGGCATCGGCTTCCGCCCTGCCCTTGCCGATCGGACGCGCCCCCGGCGCCATCCAGACATTGGCCTTGCGCTGGCCCGGCGGCTCGATCGGCTTCTGCTCGCGCTCGGGTTTTTTGCCGCCACGCGGTTTGTCACCAAAGGCGCCACGGGGTTTATCGCCAAAACCACCGCGCGGTTTGTCGCCGAAATCGCCACGTGGCTTATCGCGAAACTCGCTCCGCTCGGGTCTCGGGCCACGCTCGCCAAAGCTCTTTTCCGGCCGTGCCCCCCTCTCGGGGCTGGTCGACAGCTTTCCCAGCGCCTCGTCGCGGCTGCCTTCCCTGCGCTTGCGGTTCTTGATCAGGCCGCCCTCGCCGATTGGCCGATGGTCGCCCTCGCGGGTGACTTTCGGCCGATCCGGCTCAACTTCGCGCTCACGCCGCACCGGATGATTGGAGAACGGCTTGGTGATCTCGGCGTCGAAATTGGCGCCGGACTCCTCGATTAGGCGTTCGCCGAGTTGGTCGCGCAAGACGCGGCCCTTGATCTCCAGCACATGGCCTTCGGCAAGGTCGTCGAGCTGGAACGGCCCGTAGGAGATGCGGATCAGCCGCGTTACGTCGAGGCCGAGCGAACCAAGGATGTTCTTCACTTCCCGATTCTTGCCTTCGCGCAGGCCGATCGTCAGCCAGGCGTTGGTGCCTTGCTCACGGTCGAGCGTCGCCTCGATGGCGCCGTAGAAGACACCGTCGACGGCAATGCCTTCACGCAGGCCTGCGAGCATGCTTTCCTCGACCTTGCCATGAACGCGCACGCGGTAGCGGCGCAGCCAGCCGGTGGCCGGCAGTTCGAGCACGCGCGACAGACCGCCATCATTGGTGAGCAGCAGCAGGCCTTCGGTGTTGATGTCGAGGCGGCCGATCGTCATCAGCCGCGGCAATTCGGACGGCAGCACGTCGAACACGGTCTTGCGTCCCTCGGGGTCGCGGTTGGTGGTGACGACGCCGGCCGGCTTGTGGAACAGGAACAGCCTTGTGCGCTCGATCGGCGGGATTTCCATGCCGTCGAGATGAATGATGTCGCCGGGCATGACGTTGAAGGCCGGAGAGGTCAAAGCCCGGTTGTTGACCTTGACGCGGCCCGCAGCGATCAGGTCCTCGGCGTCTCTGCGCGACGCCAGGCCGGCGCGGGCCAGCCGCTTGGCGATACGCTCGCCGGCTTCTTCAGTCTCAGCGGTGCGCGGGCGCGGCTTGAAACCGCTGCCGGATGCGCCTTGCGGCCGGTCACCACCGAAATCGCGCTTGGGACGATCGCTGAAGTCGCGTTTCGGACGATCGCCGGCGTCGCGCTGCGGGCGATCTCCGGCGTCGCGCGGTGCGCGATCGCCGAAATCGCGCTTTGGCCGGTCGAAACGCTTTTCGCCTTCGGCGGCCGCAGGCCGGTCACCGCGCGGTGCATAGGGCTTGCGGGGACCTTCGCGCTTCTCATAGGGCTTGCCTTCGGGACGCGGTCCCTTGCTGAACGGCCGGTCGCCACTCTTGAAGTCGCGCTTCGGTCGCTCGCCATCGGCCGCCATCGGCCGGTCGCCGCGCGGCGCATAGGGCTTGCGCGGCCCTTCGCGCTTCTCATAGGGCTTGCCCTCGGGGCGCGGCCCCTTGCTGAACGGCCGGTCGCCGCTTTTGAAATCGCGCTTCGGTCGCTCGCCATCGGCCGCCATCGGCCGGTCGCCACGCGGCGCATAGGGCTTGCGCGGCCCTTCGCGCTTTTCGAAAGGCTTGCCGTCGGGACGCGGCCCTTTGCTGAACGGCCGATCGCCGCTCTTGAAGTCGCGCTTCGGCCGCTCGCCTTCAGCCGCTGCCGGCCGGGCGCCACGCGGCGCATAGGGTTTCTTGGCCCCGAATGAAGGCTTGCCGCCTTTGCCGGCGGCGCCATCACGGCGCGGCCCTACGGCTCTCGGGCCGCTTTTGCCCGGGCCTTTGTGGCGCGGAGATTTCTTGTCGTTGTCGTCCATGTGGCCTTTGTCCGTTTGCGCTGCTACAGCGTGGCGCATCATGCTCTGTCTCGCGATCTAGAGACGTCGCGCAACGAACGCTATAGCACTTTGATTTGGCGCATGATCATTTCCGAAAATCTGTTCCGATGTTCGGGTTGACGCGCTCCATAACAGGATCACCGCTAAGTGGCGAGGAGATAATCGGAATGGAAACCGCGTGAAGCGGCCGGATTTCATGGCGCTGGCGCTGCAAGAGGCGCAAGCCGCCGCCTTGCGCGGCGAAGTTCCCGTCGGCGCCGTCATCGCCAGCGGCGATACGGTGGTGGCATCCGCCGGCAACCGCACCCGCGAGCTTACCGATCCGACGGCGCATGCCGAAATGCTGGCGATCCGCGCGGCCTGCCAGAAGCTCTCCAGCGAGCGGCTGACCGGCCACGACCTCTATGTCACGCTGGAGCCCTGCGCCATGTGCGCCGGCGCCATTTCCTTCGCCAGGCTGCGCCGGCTTTATTTCGGCGCGGCCGACGAGAAAGGCGGCGCGGTGATCAACGGCGTGCGCTTCTTCGCCTCACCGACCTGCCACCATACGCCCGATATCTATCCGGGCATGGCCGAAGCCGACGCGGCGATGCTGCTCAAGGAATTCTTTCGGGAAAGGCGCGAGCCGTAGAGCCTTCAAACGCGGAAGGCGGCGCTTCTTACCAAGAAGGCAGCCAGTCAAAGAGACCACCGCTCTTGCTCTTGGCGGCAGCTTCCTTCTTGAGGCGGCGTTCCTTCTTGTATTCGTCCTCGCCGAGTTCGCCCACCGGCGCAGTGTCGGCGGCGGCGCGGTAGGCCAAAGGCGGCTCGCTCAGATATTTGCGCGTGGTGGGATCGCCCTGCTTGCCTTCTGCCGTGCGGCGCTGGATCTCGGCGGCGCGGCCCTTGTCCGAATCCGCAGGCGACCAGCGCGGCGGGTGGCTCGAGCCCGAATCCGCCAGCGCCTTCTTCACCGACGCTGGATCGCTCTGCACATCATCGACAATCTGTGACTGATAGGCCGGGTCGTCCTGGTGGGCGGTGGCGTCGGCACGCAGACGGGCGCGGCGCTGCTCGGGCGATTCGGGCCAATCGGTGCTCGCCGTCTCGATGCTTTCCTGCGGCGCCGGCAGCGCTTCCTTTTGCCCCGGCGCGGGCTTCACCAGCTCCGGGCGCGGCTTGTAGTCGATCTGTTGCTTGTGCTTTGGCGAGATTGCAAAGGCGCCGGACAGGTCGCCGGCAAGCTGCTCGCCGGCCGTCTTGTCGGTGCCGTAGGTGGGCGAACCCATGCAGCCGGACAGAGCGAGGCCGGACGCGACAAGCGGCGCCAGCAGCGCAACGCGCACGGAAATTCTGTCGGTCATGCCAAAAAGTCCCACTCTAGACAGCCTCTCGATCGTCACCGGCCAAAGGTCCGGTCCCCATCGTCCACGCTCTTGCGACGGAAATCCGGCGACAATTTGTCTTCCGGAGTTTCGCGTGTTTACCTCAACCACTCGTTAAGGGCAACGCGCGGGCGGTTTTCGCCCACGCGGCGTGGCTTTTGTGCACCGGCTTGTGGCCTCACAAACGTCCCAGAGCCTTGAGTTCATGCAGCACCGCGGCATCGCGAGCCGAAACGTCGGGGAATTCGGCATCCTGCCCGACATCGGCGGTATAGCGCCAAGAGCGCGCGCATTTGACCAGGCCGCGATCCTCGGCCTTTTCGACGACCACGGCGACCCCAGGCACATCATTGAGGAAGAAGGCATCCTCAGGAGCTTTCTCAAACGAGAATGTCAGCCCGCTGGTAATTGCGATCTCAGCCATGCCGGCCTCATCGATCAGTTCGTTGATCGAGGGGAAATCAAGATACACGACTGGCACGGCCTCCAACGATGAACCTATCACCTTCTGCGCGCGAGCAATCTCAAGCGCACCAGTAACAACGCGACGTACCTGCTTGATCGCTTTCCATTTTTCGTTGAGTTCAGGGTTATTCCAGCTCTTCGGCACGTCCGGGAACTGGTCGAGATGCAGCGACACAGCATCGGGGTGGCGGTCGAGCCAGGCTTCTTCCATGGTGAAGGGCAGCATCGGGGCCAGCCATTTCACCAGGCAGTCGAAGAGGTGGCGCACCACCTGCACCGAAGCCTTGCGCTTCAGGCTGGCAGGTCCGTCGCAATAGAGCGCGTCCTTGCGGATATCGAAATAGAAGGCCGACAGCTCCACCACCATGAAGTCGAGCAAGGTGCGGGTGATGCGCTTGAACTCGAACGCGTCATAGCCCGAGCGCACGACCTCATCGAGCTCCGCCAGCCGGTGCAGCATCAGCCGTTCCAGTTCCGGCATCTTTTCCAGCGGCACTTCCTCGCCGTCGTCATGGGCAAGCGTGCCCAGCATCCAGCGGATGGTGTTGCGCAGCTTGCGGTAGGCGTCGATGTTGGTCTGCAGCACGTTCTTGCCGAGCCGCTGGTCTTCCCAATAGTCGGTCGTCACCACCCACAACCGCAGGATATCGGCGCCGGACTGCTTGATGACGTCCTGCGGCACGACGGTGTTGCCAAGGGACTTCGACATTTTGCGCCCCTCCTCATCCATGGTGAAGCCATGGGTGACGACGGTGTCGTAAGGCGCCCTGCCCCTGGTGCCGCAGCTTTCGAGCAGCGAGGAGTGGAACCAGCCGCGGTGCTGGTCGGAGCCTTCGAGATAGACGTCGGCCGGCCATTTGAGGTCCGGACGGTCTTCCAGCGTGAAGACATGCGTCGAGCCCGAATCGAACCAGACGTCGAGGATGTCCATCACCTGCTTCCATTTGGAGGCATCATGATTGCCGAGGAAACGCTCCTTGGCGCCCTCCGCGAACCAGGCGTCGGCGCCTTCCTGTTCGAAAGCATCCATGATGCGCTGGTTGACGGCTTCGTCCTTCAGCACATTGCCGTCCTCGTCGGCAAAGACGGCGATCGGCACGCCCCAGGCGCGCTGGCGCGACAGCACCCAGTCGGGGCGCTCCTCGATCATGGCGCGGATGCGGTTCTGGCCGGCAGCCGGCACGAAACGCGTGTCGTCGATGGCCTTCAGCGCGCGGCTGCGCAGCGTCGTGCCGTCGCCGAGGTCCTTGTCCATATAGACGAACCATTGCGGCGTGTTGCGGAAGATGATCGGCTTCTTCGAGCGCCACGAATGCGGGTAGCTGTGCTTCAGCCGACCGCGCGCGAACAGCGCGTTGCGCTTGATCAGTTCGTCGATGACCGCCTGGTTGGCGTTGCCCTTCTTGCCATTGTCGTCGATGACGCGCGCCGCCCCACCCTCGCGGTCCGGGCCAAAACCCGGCGCGTCCCTGGTGAAGAAGCCGGCATCGTCGACGGTGAACGGGATGGCGGGATCGATGCCGCGCTGGCGCAAATCCGACGCAGCCCCCATCCAGGCATCAAAGTCCTCGCGGCCGTGGCCGGGCGCAGTGTGGACGAAGCCGGTGCCGGCATCGTCGGTGACGTGGTCGCCGGCCAGCATCGGCACCGGGAATTCGTAGCCGCCGCCAAAACCCTTGAACGGATGCGAAAGTACAAGGCTTCCAAGCACTTCTGCCGAGACGCTGCAAAGGCGATTCAAGGTGACCTTGGCCTTGGTCGCGGAGTCCTCTGCAAGCTTATCGGCAAAGATCAGCTTTTCGCCGGGCTGCGGACCGAATGCGTTCTCGGCCGCGGTAACCTCATAGAGGCCATAGGCGACGCGTGGCGAATAGTTGACGGCGCGATTGCCGGGGATGGTCCAGGGCGTGGTCGTCCAGATGACCACGTAGATCTGCTGCTCTGCCGGGACTGAATGTGTATCAAAATACGCTTTGGTGTGATGGTTGCCATCGCCTGTCACATCTCGATGAAATTCCCGGTTAAGGACAGGAAACTTCACCCAGATCGTATCGGACTCATAGTCGTGGTACTCGATTTCGGCCTCGGCCAGAGCGGTGCGCTCGACCACGCTCCACATTACCGGCTTGGAGCCGCGATAGAGCTGGCCCGACATGGCGAACTTCAACAGCTCGCCGGCGATGCGCGACTCCGCGTGAAAGGCCATTGTCGTGTAGGGGTTCTTGAAGTCGCCGACGACGCCGAGCCGCTGGAACTCGCCGCCCTGCACCGAGATCCAGTGCGCGGCGAAGTCGCGGCATTCCTTGCGGAATTCGTTGACCGGCACCTCGTCCTTGTTCTTGCCCTTGGCGCGGTATTGCTCCTCGATCTTCCATTCGATCGGAAGGCCGTGGCAGTCCCAGCCCGGCACGTAGTTGGAGTCATAGCCGCGCATCTGGAATGAGCGGGTGATGACGTCCTTGAGGATCTTGTTCAGCGCATGGCCGATATGGATGTTGCCGTTGGCGTAGGGCGGGCCGTCATGCAGCACGTATTTTTCGCGGCCGGCCGCGCTTTCGCGCAGCTTGCGGTAAAGGTCCATGTCCTGCCAGCGCTTGACCAGCAGCGGCTCCTTCTCCGGCAAGCCGGCGCGCATCGGGAAATCCGTCTGCGGCAGATAAAGCGTCTTGGAATAGTCGATCGTTTCAACAGTGTCGGTCATTGGTCTGCCATGTGCATTGCCCGGCGGGCGTAGAGGCTCGGGCGTTGAATTATCAATATCTGGAAAAAGTGCGAGAGCGCACGCCAAGATTCCCGGCGGCTCCGGCAGCCTTCAAGCTGCCTGGAACACCGGGCTCGTAATTCGTATCGCAATCGCGAAAAGGCGCGAAAAGCTGGTCATGGCTGGGCTTTTAGCCGAAGCCACGGCAGGAATAAAGCGCGGAAATCGCCTACATTGAAAAGTTGAAACGGTAGGTGGTCGAGACGCCGACCGTGAACTGGTCGCGCTGACCGCGCTCATTGACCAGGCTGGAATCGGCGGCCGGGCCCATCAGGCGCGCATATTCGCCGAACAGGCTGGCGGTCATCGGCTCGGTCACCTTCCAGGTGATGGCGCCACCGAGGCCGGTCGATTTCACGCCGCCACCTGGGTGATATTCGCTCAGGCCCGAGGCTGCGGCCTCCTTGGCGTTGACGCCGTAGTAGGAGTCGAAATAGCCCGACGAGGCGAACGACACGCGCGGGCCGCCCGAAATCCTGACCGTCGGCGTCACATCGTAGAACGCATCGGCGGCGATGTCGGCGACAAAGCCGTCATGGGCACGGATGCCGTGGCGCAGTTCGGCGCGGGCGCGCAGCCAGTCCGTCGGGTAGAATTCGAAGAAACCGCCGACCTCGCCGCCCCAGCGCACCGGGTCGAGGCCTTTCAGCTCGTCCTTGCTGCTGCGCGAAAACAGGAACTTTCCGGTCAGGCCGGCGCGGACGCCGCCATCGTCGACCAGCGCCAGCGAAATGTTGTCATTGCGCGAGGTGAAGCGGGCAGCGGGACCGACCTTGCCCAGCGAGATGATCGGCGTGGCGCTGAGCAGAAGGCTGTTGGAGCCCTCGAATTTCGGCGCGACCATGCCGGTGGCGCCAAGCGTCAGATACCAGTCGCCGTGGAACCAGCCGAAGGTCCCCTCGCCTGCGTTTGCCACCGTCGGCGCACCCAGCATGATCGCCGCCACAACCGCAGACATTTTCCCGACCGGACTCATGGTCACTCCACTAACACAACACAGCCGCGCCCCAGCCACAGCTTTGACGGCCGTTTGGTAAAATTTGATTTAAATCCGAGACAGAGATCGCGGTTTGCAGCTGGCCGCCATCGCTGGACGGGTGCCGACGCCCGGACTAACCTCAGCGACGGCGACAAGCCCGGCAATCTTTGATGCACAGCAACTTTGAGGAGATGCGGCTATGACCCTGGACGGTGACACCCTGAAAGACGCGATCGGCCGGACACGAGACAAATGGGGGTGGTTCGTCGCGCTCGGCGTGCTGCTGCTCATTTTCGGCGGCATTGCCTTCGGCAATCTGTTCATCGCCACCGTCGCTTCGGTCTATGTCGTGGGGTGGCTGATGCTGATGGCCGGCATCATCGAGATAATCCATGCCTTCGGCGTGAAGAGCTGGAGCCGCTTCTTCTATTGGCTGCTCAGCGGCCTGCTCTATGCGGTTGCCGGCTTCTTTGCCTTCGACAATCCGCTGCTGGCATCGACGGTGCTGACCTTGCTGCTGGCGGTGGCGCTGGTCGCTTCAGGCGCGCTCAGGGTCTGGGTCGGCTACAGCCACCGGCCCGAAAATGGCTGGGGCTGGGTCGTCGCGGCCGGCCTGATCAGCGTGCTGGCGGGCCTGACCATCGCCATGGGCTGGCCAGTCAACAGCCTGTGGGTGCTCGGACTATTCCTCGCCATCGACCTGATCTTCCAGGGCTGGAGCTTCATTGCTCTCGGACTTGCCCTGAAACGGTAAGCCGCTGACGATCCAATCAGGAAAGGTTGAGGAGCGTCACCGAGATCAGCGCGAGCGCGATCCCGACATACTGTAGCGACGACACCTCTTCCTTGAAAACAACCGCGCCGACCAGCACGGCGCCGGCCACCACGATGGTGTTGACCAGCGCGCCGGTCACGGCGAGATTCAATCGTGTGTTGATCAGCGCGAAGGCCCAGTAGGAGAGCGGCGACAGCAGCATGACATATGCCAGGCTGCGGCCGCTGCCGGTCTTGCCCCAATGCGCGCTAAGCCCATCGCAGAGGATGAACAGGCCTGCGCATGCGAGCACAATGCTCCAGACGAAAACGTCGATCTTCATCGTGGAACACTGCACGCTATATTAGCGGCTCACGATGAACTGTTTCACAGTTGACAGCGTTCCGGATAGTTCGCCGGAAAGTCAAAAAGCGATTGCGCTGTCTAGTTCCGACAACGGCCGGACACCGGCAAGAAGCGCGCGCGCCTCCGTCTCGTCGCGCTTGATCTGCGCCACCAGCGCGTCGAGCCCGTCAAACTTCACCTCAGGGCGCAGGAAGCCGAAGAACGAGACCTCGCAGATCTCGCCATAGAGATCGCCGGAAAAGTCGAAGACATAGGTTTCGAGCAGCGGCGCGCCATTGTCGTCGACGGTCGGGCGGCGGCCAAAGCTGGCGACACCGTCATAAAGCGTGCCGTCGGCGCGGCGGGAGCGGACGGCATAAATCCCTTCCTTCAGAGTCGCTTCCGGCGAAAGCCTCATGTTGGCTGTCGGGAAGCCGAGCGTGCGGCCGAGCTGCTGGCCACCGATGACTTCGCTCTCGACGGTGAAGCGGTAACCCAGCAGGCCGGCAGCTTCTGCGACTTCGCCTTCGCACAACAATGCGCGGATGCGGCTCGACGACACCACCTCGGCGCCTTCGTCGCGAAAAGCGTCGACCAAGGTGACGCCGAAACCGTGGCGCTCGCCTGCCGCCATCAGAAAGGCCGGGCCGCCTTGCCGGTCCTTGCCGAAGTGGAAATCGAAGCCGGTGACGGCATGGGTGATGCCGAGATTGCTTTCCAGCACATCGGTCACGAAAGCCTCGGCCGACAGGCCGGCAAAGGCGCGCGTGAATGGCTGTTCGACCAGTGCAGCAAAGCCCAGATGCGACAACAGCCGCGCCTTCATCGGCGGCGGCGTCAGCACGAACAGCGGCATATCGGGCCTGAACACCTTGCGCGGATGCGGCTCGAAGGTCAGCACCAGTGCCGGCACGCCGCGCCGCCCGGCCTCGGCAAGCGCGCGTTCGAGCACGGCCTGGTGGCCGCGGTGAACGCCGTCGAAATTGCCGATCGCCACCACGCCGCCACGCAAGTGCGCCGGCAGCGGCGCGGTCGCGGAAATATGATCGAAGGTTGCGCTCATGGACGCGACCCTACCGCAGTCTCGGAATGACGGCGACCGGCCGGTAGCCGTGCTTTTGCAGAAAGGCTGCAAGCCTGGCGGGGTCCGGCTGCATGGGATCGCCATAGTCGCGCGCGTGAATGCCGCCCGACACGTAAAGCACGTCGATGCCCTTGTCGGCGGCGCCCTTGACGTCGGTCATCATGCCGTCGCCGATGGCCAGCACCTCGGAACGCGCGACATCACGGCCGAGAAGGCCGGCAACTTCGCGCATTGCAAGGTCATAGATCGGCGCAAAAGGTTTTCCGGCAATCAGCGTGCGGCCGCCGAGCTGGGCATAGTCGCGGGCCAAGGCCCCGGCACACCAGATCATGCGCTCGCCGCGCTCGACCACGATGTCGGGGTTGGCGCAGATGAAAGGCAGGTTCCTGGCGCGCAGCCGGCGCAGCAGTTCGGCGTAATCCTCAGGTGTTTCCACCTCGTCGTCGAACAGGCCGGTGCAGACGACACTGGTCGCCTCGAACTCCTCGACGAGGTCGACGTCGAGACCGTCATAGAGGGTGAAGTCGCGATCGGCGCCGATATGGAAGATTTTTCGCGGGCCTTCGGCGATGAGATCGCGGGTCACATCGCCCGAGGTGACGACACGGTCGTAGGCAGCGGCGGGAACGCCGATCGCATTCATTTGCGCCACCACATCGGCGCTGCGGCGCGGTGAATTGGTGATCAGGACAACCGGAAGCTTGGCCGCGCGCGCGGTTTCCAGCGCCAGCGCCGCTGCTGGAAAGTGCCATTCGCCATTGTGGATCACGCCCCAGACGTCGCACAGGATGGCCGAGTAGGCTCCCGACAAATCCGCGAGCGAGCCGATGATGTCAGGCGAATCCGCCATGCCGTTTTCCTGATGTGACGATCGTTGCGAGAGCTGCAGCCGACGGTCCGCCGCAGCCGGCCCCGCATTAACCGAAGCGTTTCATCCTGTCACCAGCTTTCGGCGTTTTCGACGCCGTCGCGCCACGGGCTGATGGCGGTTGCATCTCGCAGAAAGCGCGCCTTGTGCCCAAGCTTCGGCCGATCAGGAAATGTCGCATCGCCGATCACCAGGCCGAATGGTTAACGAGCCTTGAAAAGATGGGCCGGTCTTGGACGTATTTCAGAAACCTGAAATTTAACGATTTGTGGGCATCTTCCCGCCGATATTCGACAATTGGGTCCTGGCAGGGGTGCTGTAGGCATGATCCGCAGATTTCTAGGCGACCGACGCGGCAACTATGCCTTGATGACCGTGATAACCTTGGTGCCGTTGATGGGCGCGCTGGCACTTGCCATCGATTACACCGAGCTGGTCCGCCAGCGCCAGCAAACGCTGAATGCGCTCGATGCCGCAGGCATCGCCACTGCCCGGCAGATCGTTTCCGGCGCAACCGACGATGCGATCAAGGCCTATGCCAAGAACTTCTTCGAGGCCAATCTCGGCCACGTCCAACCCGCCAATACGTTGCTCACGGTGACATTGCCCAACAACAATGCCGGTGGCGGCACACTGAAACTTCAGGCGAAGCTGACGTTCAAGCCATACTTTCTGCCGGTCGCGGCCTGGATGCTTGGCAAATCGTCGGGCAGCACCGATATCCAGATGACCGCCACCTCCGAAGTTCGCCTCAAGAACACGCTCGAGGTTGCGCTGGTGCTCGACAACTCGGGGTCGATGGCCTACCTCGGCTCCGGTACCGGCGAGAAGCGCATCGATCTGCTCAAGGAGGCGGCCAAGCAGTTGGTCGACACGCTGGCGCTTCAGGCGCAGCAGATGAAGCAGATCTCCAAGCCGGTGCAGTTTTCCCTGGTTCCGTTTTCGGCGTCGGTCAACGTTGGCCCCGAGCACGACCAGGACACCTGGATGGACCAGATGGGCGTCTCGCCGATCCAGCATGAGGATTTCGACTGGACGAAGATGACCGCCGCCAACGACCCCAACAAGTATGCCGAGAAGGTCAACGGCGTCTGGTACAAACGCGGGACGGGCTGGGGAGACACTAAGGACCAGCCGCTGACCCGCTTCAGCCTTTATTCCGATATGACCGTCGAATCCGGCCGCGAAGATGTGACCCCTCCGAAGCAGTATGTCTGCGACGTCACCAAGAAGGACGGCACCTGCAAGTCCGGCCATTGGGTTACTCCGACGCCGCAATACGTTTACACCACGAGCCGCTACGCGAGTTGGCAGGGCTGCGTGGAGGCAAGGCCCTACCCATACAATGACGACGATACGACCCCGACGACCGCGACCCCGGCGACGCTGTTCGTGCCGATGTTCGGGCCGGACGAGGCCGGCACGCTCTGGCGCGACTTCAATCGCGACGGCGTCAACGACGTTTCATCGGCAAGCTACAGCTCCGACAACAACTGGTGGGCTGACTGGCCCTACGATCCGGCCAATCCGACCGCGAAGCAGCGGCAGTCGGATATGCGAAAATATTTCCTGGTGA
Organism: Mesorhizobium sp. P2_B11; assembly: GCF_056404855.1. Classification (NCBI taxonomy): domain Bacteria; kingdom Pseudomonadati; phylum Pseudomonadota; class Alphaproteobacteria; order Hyphomicrobiales; family Phyllobacteriaceae; genus Mesorhizobium; species Mesorhizobium sp. P2_B11. The sequence goes on along the minus strand of NZ_JBFUDF010000007.1, from coordinate 333,046 downwards.
AGCCCTACGGTTCAGCCGACGCCCCTCAGGGCAATGGTCCCAATGCTGGCTGCACGACCACGCCGATCACACCGCTGAAAGACGTAACCAACACCGACCAGAAAACGGAACTGGACGACGCCATTGACGCCATGGAACCGACCGGCAACACCAACGTTCCGGAAGGCATGGCCTGGGGCTGGCGTACGGTGTCGAGCAATGAGCCCTTCACCGAGGGCCGGTCGAACAGCGAAAAGGGCAACGACAAGGTGGTCATCGTGCTGACCGACGGCGCCAACACCTATACCGCTGTCAGCGATTCCACCAATGCCAACAACAGGTCAACCTACGCTGCTTATGGCTACACAGGCCTGACTTATCCGGGATCGGGAAGCGTCACCCGCCTGTTCATGAACACGAGCGTTCCCAGCACCACCTATACCTCCGCCAACTACACCGCCGCGCTCGACCAGCAGATGAAGACGCTTTGCGCCAATGCCAAGGCCAACAACATCCTGGTGATGACCGTCTCGCTCGACCTCGTCGACACCAAGACGGACGAAAAGAAGGCTATGGACGCGCTGAAGGAATGCGCGTCGGATTCGCGCTTCCGCAAGGACCCCTCGGATCCGAGCAAGGCGGCGAAGCTCTACTGGAACGCCACCGGCGCCACGCTGTCGGACAATTTCAAGGAAATCGCCAACGAGCTGTCCAACCTGCGCATCGTCGGCTGACCGGCACAATCCCTTTGGAAACGAAACGCCCCGTCTTCCCGGCGGGGCGTTTCTGCGAGCAGCGGTCATCCACTGGCCGCCACCTTTGGTTAGCGCTTGGTGAAGCGCTCAGCGCGCAATCGAGCGGTTTCCCAAACCCGTCCTTCAGCGTTTTGTGAAAGTGTGGCGGCATTGAAGAATCCGCAGGCGGGGCCGCTTACATCACATGCGCAATTTCTGGCGTGACTTCTGGCGCGACCGGCGCGGCAATTATGCTCTCATGACCGTTCTGGCCATGGTGCCGCTGATGGGCGGCGTGGCGATGGCGGTCGACTTCAGCGGCATGATCAGCGAGAAGCAGAAGGTGGTCAACGCGCTCGACGCCGCCAACTTCGCCACCGCGCGCCGGCTGGTGGAAGGCGCCACCGACGACCAGTTGCGGGCCTATGCGCTCGACTTCTTCAAGGCAAACCTCAACGACGTCGATCCCGCCAACACGACGCTCAACGTTACACTGCCCAGCAGCACAGCCGGCGGCGGCATCGTCAAGCTTTGCGCCAGCCTGGTCTACAAGCCCTATTTCCTGCCGGCAGCCTCGATGTTGATCGGCAAGACGTCAGGCAACATCGATTACTCCGTGTGCTCGCAGGTGCGGTTGAAGAACACGCTGGAAGTGGCCATGGTGCTCGACAATTCAGGCTCGATGTCGAACAACGGCACCGGCTCCGGCCAAAAGCGCATCGACCTTCTCAAGCAGGCCGCAAAGCAGCTGGTCGACACGCTGGCCTCGCAGGCAGCGATGATCAAGCAGATCGACAAGCCGGTGCAGTTCAGCCTGGTGCCGTTCGCCGCATCGGTCAATGTCGGCGCCAGCAACGACAACGCGTCATGGATCGACGCCTATGGGCTGTCGCCCATCCACAATGAGAACTTCGACTGGTCGACGCTGAACGCCGCTGACAAATATGCTCAGAAGATCGGTGGCATCTGGTTCAAGAAAGGCACTGGCTGGGGTGAAGAGGAAGGGCAGATGCTGACCCGCTTCTCGCTTTACCGCGACATGAAGGTGGTCACCAGCCACGAGCGCATCGTTGGCAGCAAGCGCGTGGTCTGCGACGAATACCGGTCCAACCACACCTGCAAGCGCAGCCACGACGAGTACGACTACAACGATACATACGGACCGTTCGCCAGCTGGCAGGGCTGCGTCGAAGTCCGCCCCTACCCCTATAATGTCAACGACGCGCCGGCCTCCGGCGGACCGAACAACACCGGCACCGGCGTCGGCGACCCCGCGACCATGTTCGTGCCGATGTTTGCGCCGGACGAGCCGGGCAACCACTGGTATATCACGCAGGATCCCGACGAGGCGGCGCCCAAGACCTATGGCGCTGTCAACAGCTGGTGGAACGACGATCCGTCGAGCACCACCGGCAAGACCAGACAGTCCAACATGGCCAAGTATTTCCAGCCGCGGCCGATCAATGCGCCGGTGCTGTCGAAAGGCGCCGGGCCGAATTACAGCTGCACCACGACGCCGATCACGCCGCTGACCGATGTCACCAACGCCGACGGGCTGGCCAAGATCAAGGCTGCGATCGACCTGATGGCGCCCAACGGCAACACCAATGTGCCGGAAGGCATGGCGTGGGGCTGGCGCACCGTCTCCAACACCGAGCCCTTCACCGAGGGACGCCCGGAGACCGAGCGCGGCAACGACAAGGTGGTCATCGTGCTGACCGACGGCGAGAACACCTATTCGGCGTTGAGTTCCGACCCCGCCGGCAACAAGTCGACTTATGCCGCCTATGGCTATACCGGCGTCGGCTACAACGGCACCGCGGTCACCCGCCTGTTCGGCGGCACGTCAAGCGCCATCGGCCAGCTCAACTATTCGTCGAGCAACTACACCGCCGCGCTCAACGAGCAGATGGCGACATTGTGCAACAACGCCAAGGCGGCCAACATCATGGTGATGACCGTGGCGCTCGACATGTCGACGACCGACGCCGGCGACAAGAGCGCGATGGACGCGCTGAAGACGTGTTCGTCCGACTCGCGCTTCCGCAAGGATCCGACCGACGCGAGCAAGCCTGCGAAACTGTTCTGGAATGCCACGGGCGCCACGCTGTCGGACAATTTCAAGGAAATCGCCAACGAGCTGTCGAACCTGCGCGTCGTGAGCTAGGCGCTCGAACTGCCAATCGCCCCCCAGGGGGGAGATTGCGCGCTCAGCCGCTTTCGGCAATTTTCGACGCTGGCGCAAAGGCTCCTGCCATCATGCTCTTGCGGTGAGTCAAAGCGCATGGTGAGTACCGTCACCGCTTCCCGGAGATTGCCCGTGCCCGAAACCGCCAACCATCTCGCCTTCGCGCTGGTCTGCCTCGGCATGGTGCTGACGCCCGGGCCGAACATGATTTACCTGATCTCGCGTTCGCTGTCGCAAGGACCGAAGGCCGGGCTGATCTCGCTCGGCGGCGTGGCGGTCGGCTTTCTGTTCTATGTCGTATCGGCAGCATTGGGCATCACCGCGCTGCTGCTTGCTGTGCCGTTTGCCTATGACGCGCTGCGCATTGCCGGCGCGCTCTATCTGTTGTGGCTCGCCTGGCAAGCGGTGCGGCCCGGCGGACGCTCGCCGTTCCAGGTGCGCGAACTGCCGAAGGACAGGCCGCGCAAGCTGTTCGCCATGGGCCTGATGACCAATCTGCTCAACCCCAAGGTGGCGGTGCTCTATCTGTCGCTGTTGCCGCAGTTCATCACGCTCGGCAAAGGTCATGTGCTGTCGCAGCTTCTGGTGCTCGGCGCCACGCAGATTTCGATCAGCCTGACCGTCAATGCCATCATCGCGGTAACGGCCGGTTCAATCGCCACCTTCCTCGCCGGGCGGCCGCTATGGATGGTCATCCAGCGCTGGATGATGGGCACGGTGCTCATGGCATTGGCCGTGAAGATGGCGACCGACGCGCAACGCTGAGTGCTGTCTGCGGACGCAGCTCCATGAGCCGTCTGACTTTGCTGCTCCGCGCGGCGCCATGCCGGTGGCGCCGCGCGGCAGTGCCTGATGCGCGTCAGGCTGCGAAGCGATCGATCACCTCGGCCAACGGGATCTGGCCGAGGCAAGCACCCGAACCAGCCGGCTTTTCGCCATCCTCGATCGCAAGGGCGTACCGCACGGCCGGATCGGCTTCGATGCGGCGGCGCAACGCCGCCAGCTTGGGATAGGCAGCTCCGTCAACTGCCTGGTGGAACTCCGCCCAGCGCGCCACGCCGATCAGCGTGGTATCGGCCAGTGTCAGCCGATCGCCAACGAGAAAGTCCGTGTCGACAATCATCGCTTCAAGACGGTCATGGCGCTCGGTGACCGCTTTGCGGCCAAACTCGCGCAAGGTCGCCTTCAGCGCCGGCTCATCCGCTGCCATCTCCAATGCCACCCAGAGCGGGCTGAAGGCAGCGGTGAAACCGGTGTTCACGAAGGCCATCAGCTGGTGCATCCGGTCGGCCTCCGATGAGTGCGGGTCGAAGCTGATGCGGCGTTGCGTGTCGCGGGCTTCGAGCCAGGCGGCGATGGCCATGGTCTCGGTGAGCACTTTGCCTTCGTCGGTGATCAAGACCGGTGTTTCCTGACGGCCGTTGATGCTGGCATAGGCGTCGTTCTTCATCTCGGCCAGCATGTCGACACGACACAGGCGATAGGGTTGCCCGACGCGTTCAAAGGCAGCGACGAGCCCCATCGAACTTCCCGCCGGGAAGCCATAAAGGAGGATAGGTTCCATTTGTTTTTTCTTCCATGATTTAGGGGATCACGCCGCGCAGCGAAACTTGACCCTAAACGCTGGTCGCCCCATGTAAATTACGCACAATTCTGTAACCAGGGCTCGCCCATGAAAGACGTCGTCTCACGCTGTCCGATCGAAGAGACCATGCGGGTGCTCAGCGGTCGCTGGCCGACCTTGTTGCTCTACTATCTCAAAGACGGCACCAAGCGCTTCAGCGAGCTGAGGCGCGACAACCCAACGGTGTCACATCGCATTCTGGCGCTGGAGCTGCGCAAGCTGGAGGAAGCCGGGATTGTGCGGCGCACGGCGTATGCGGGCTATCCGCTGCGCGTCGACTACGACCTCACGGCGCCCGGCCGCGCGCTTGTACCGTTGATCGATGCGCTTGGCGCCTGGTGGGACCATACCGAACACGATCGGATGGGCCAGGTTTCCCTGACCCATGAAGCCGATCTCGGCACGGCTGCCTAGTCGCAACCACGATTACTCCGGGGAGTTAAAAACCGCCTCGATGTGATGGCCGTCCGGGTCGACGACGAAGGCGGCATAGTAGTGCGGGCCGTAGTTGGGCCGCAGGCCGGGCGCACCGTTGTCGCGACCGCCATGGGCAAGCGCGGCGGCATGAAATCGGGCGATGCTTTCGCGATCCGGAGCGGCGAAGGCCAGGTGGAAGCCGGGACCGGGCGGGCGCTGCCCCTTCGGGCGAAGCTTTATCGCCAGCTTGTCACCGCCACCGGAAGGGCCGTAGCCGACGGCCTGGTCGGGATCTCCCGAGTTGAGATCTTCCCAGACGCGGACATAACCAAGCGGCGCCAGCACCGCGTCATAGAAGGCCGCAGCTCGCTCGATGTTCGAAACGCCGAACGAAATGTGGTGAAGCATGCTCGAGAAAACCCTCGTCATCGACGGGCACGATTGAAACGGCCCGGCAATCTTATCCAATCTAGCCGGGCTGATCACCGGCCAGCCGGCCAAACATGCGGAAATCGTGGAAACTGCCCTTGAACCAACCCTTCTGCCGCAGCGTCCCTTCATAGCGGAAGCCTGCTTTCTCAAGCACCCGATCCGACCCGGTGTTGCCGGGAAGGGTCCACGCTTCGATGCGGTTGAGGCCGAAAACCTGATGGCCGCATGCCGCCACCGCAAGGGCCGCCTCGCTCATCAGGCCTTTGCCCCAGAAATCCGGATGCAGTTCGTAGTCAATCTCGCCGCACTTCGATTTCCTGGCGAACCAATTGTAGCGGATCGCGCCCGCCACCCGCTTCGAGGCGACATCCTCTATGATCCAGCCGCATCCTTTGCCTGCGGGATGCGCCTTGGTCATCCAGTTCATCACCCGTTTCAATTGAGCCTTGGTCGGGGTATCCGGCCAATTCGAAAAGCGGGCGACATCCGGGATCGACAATATCTCGCCGAAGGCCTCGGCGTCCCTGGGGGTGGGTGCGCGCAACAGCAAGCGGCTGGTGGACAAAACCGGAAAGACACGGGCAGATGCTGGCATCGGGTTCCTCGGCTCACGCGAGCATTTCAGCGGTTCCGGACGATCCGGAGCATGCTTTTACTCAACCTAGTACAACCGGCGGATTCGCCAAGCACCCGGTTTTTGCTCGCCCTGCCCGGCAAAAGCCATGATCGCCGCTAAGTCAGACGGGCATGACATCAATCGACATCGCCAATCATCCGCTCTCGCAATCCCGTTCCGGCGAGATCAGCCCAAAACCAAACCGACGCTTGCTGCTGATCGGCCTTGCAGCCATGGCCGGGCTCGCCGCTTGCAGCACCGTTTCGGGGCCGACCGGCGAAGGCGCCGGTGTCTCGTCCTCCGCCACCGCAACGCTGGCCGGCATCCGCGCCTCGGCCGGGCTGCCGGCGCTGGTGCCGGACGCACAGCTCGAGCAGGCCGCTCTCCAGCAGGCCGGCTATATGGCCTCGCGCGAACGCATGAGCCACACGACAGGCTGGGGCAAGGATTTCGCGTCGCGGATGAAGGACAATGGCGTGCGGGGCGCCGCCGCCGAGAACATCGCCGAGGGCCGGTTCGACCAGCAGAAACTGTTCGACATATGGATGCATTCGGCCGGCCACCGCCGCAACATGCTCGATCCGGATTTCAGCCGCTTCGGTCTTGCCTATGTGCGCGACGGGCGCGACAGCGCTATCCGTTACTGGAGCCTGGTGCTCGGAAAATAGGGGCCAGAAATAATGGCCAGCAGGGCGCTCAACGTTTGCGCGCGATGAGCTCGCCGATACCTTGGGCCGACAGCGGTTTGCTGAAATAATTGCCCTGCATTTCGTTGCAATTGTTCTGGCGCAGGAAGGCGACCTGGTCTTCCGTCTCGACGCCTTCGGCTAGGACCCTCATGTTCAGCTTCTGACCCAATGAGATGACAGCACTGGTAACCGCCTGATCGTTCTCGTCGGTCGCGAGGTCGTCGACAAAGGACTTGTCGATCTTCAGCCGCTGCACCGGAAAGGTCTTGAGCGCGCTGAGGCTGGAATAGCCGGTTCCAAAATCGTCGATCGAGATCTGCACGCCGAGTTTTTGCAGTCCGTTCATCGTTGCGACCGCCAGCTCGAAATCCTGCATGATCAGACTTTCGGTCACTTCCAGTTCGAGATACCTGGCCTCCAGGCCGCTTTCCTTCAATGCGTTGACGACGCGGTCGATCAGGTTCTTCTCCCTGAACTGCCGCGCCGATACATTGACGCAGACGGTGACAGGCGGAAGACCGGCGCGCTGCCAGGCTTTGTTTTGCCGGCAGGCTTCGTGCAGGATCCAGTCGCCGATCGGCACGATCAGCCCGGTCTCCTCGGCCGACGGGATGAACATCAGCGGCGAAACCAGGCCGCGCGTCGGATGGTTCCAGCGTATCAATGCTTCGACCGCAAAGACCTGCCCCGATCGCAGATCCACCTGCGGCTGATAGTGCAGAGCGAATTGCGAATGGCTGAGTGCGTTTCGCAACTCCTCCTGAAGCAGGAATTTTTCGTGCGCCCTGGAGTTGAACTCGGGAGCATAGAATTGGAAATTGTCGCTGCCGAATTCTTTCGCGCGATACATGGCAGCATCGGCGTTGGCCAGCAGCGTATCCGGGTCCGTCCCGTCCTTCGGGTAACTTGCGATGCCGATGCTGGCCGTCATCCGCAGGCGATGCTCGGCGAAAGGAACCGGCTCGGCGATCGCATCCCTGATCGTCTGCAGGGTTTCCGAGATGACATCGACATTGGTGGGTTGATCGAACAGGACGATGACGAATTCATCGCCGCCAAGCCGCACGACGGTGTCGGTCGCCTTCACGCACCCAACCAAACGGCTGGCGACAGTCTTGAGGAGCTCGTCGCCGTCATTGTGGCCGAACGTATCGTTCACCAGTTTGAAATTGTCGAGATCGATGACCACCACCGTCACCCAGCGATTGTATCGCTGTGCGTAGAGGACCGCCTGGGAAAGCCGGTCCTCCAGCAAAGCGCGATTGGGCAGCCCGGTCAGCGCGTCATGGTTGGCCATGAAGTGGATCTGGTCTTCAGCCCGTTTGCGCTCGATCGCGATACCGGCAATGTGGGTGGTGAATTCGATCAGGCGGGTCTCGACATCGGTCGGCTCGCGCACGCTCATCGAATACATGGCAAAGACGCCCAGCACGACGCCCTGATGCGACAGGATCGGGGTCGACCAGCACGACCGATAGCCATAGGGCGCCGCGAGTTCGCGGTAGTCCTCCCAGAGTGGATGCTGCAGGATGTCGGCGACGATGACCGGTTCGCGCCGGTAGGCGGCGGTTCCGCACGACCCTGTTTTGGGGCCGATGGCAGCCCCATCGATGGCGCTCATATAGGCTTTGGCCAGGCTCGGCGCAGCACCGTGCCGCAAATGCACGCCGTCCTTGTCGAGCAGCAGGACGGAACCGAATATCCCCTTGAGTTGGGACTCGACCAGACGCATGAGGCTGTCGAGCACATTTTCGAGCGGAGCGCTCGTCGCAATCATCTCCAGGATGTTTGCCTGTCCGCTGCGCAGCACATCCGCCTGCTTGCGGGCCGTGATGTCGCGGGCGATGCCAACCAGACCGAAAATTTCGTTTTGAGCATTGCGCAACGGCACCTTGGTCGAGGAGAGCCATTTTCCGGTGCCCGACGCGTTGACGACGAACTCTTCCTCGTCGACCAAGGGTTGTCCGCTTTCGAGCACCGACTGTTCGATCCGCCGGAATTTCTGCGCAACCTCCGGGGGATGGATATCGAAATCGGTCAAGCCGATCATGTCGGCGGTCTTGTCGTGGCCACTGTCCGTCGCAAGGGCGCTGTTGGCGACGATGAAGCGGCTTTGCGTATCCTTGACCCAGAGATAGTTCGGCACCCAGTCGATCAGTGCCTGCAACGAGATGCGCTCATCGACGATCTGTCGATTGGCGCTGAGATCGGTAATGTCCTCATGCGTGGCTACCCAGCTGCCGTCGGGCATTGACTGGTTGTAAATCTGGATGGTCCGGCCGTCAGGGAGTTTGGCGGTCCAGGTCCTTGGCGCCTTGCCTGAATTGACCGATCTCGCCTTCGCCAGATAGGCGTCGGTGGCCATCGCCGCCGTTCCGGCAACAGCGCGGCGCTCGACGATTTCGCTCAGCGTCAGACCTGGCCGCAACTGCTCGGGTGCGAGGCGGTAGATTTCCGCATAACGGCGATTGCTCAGGATCAGCCGCTCATCGCGATCGAAAAAGCAGATGCCTTGCGAAACGTTTTCGATCACCGTCTCGAAGCGCAGCGCCTGCTGCTCAAGTGCGGCGATCGTCGCCCGCAGCTCATGCTCCAGCGACCCATAGGAAACGTCGGCCAGCTTTGCCAATGCGGCCAAGCCAACGGACTGAGTCGTTTCGGCGGATTTCCTGGACGATTTCGTAGCCAAACAGACCGTCTCCGGGTTGGGTCTGAAACAACGCAAAAATCACTTTTTTGTCACGCGACAGTCGGTTGATAGTGTTACTTATGTACTAATAGCAGATAAGCCGAACCAAAATCAGAGGCGAAGGTTCCGGATTACCTGAAACCAACCGTCGTTTTCAAATCGCTATTGGCGCAATAGAATCGACATTATTTGATATATGGAGAATTTTGCGATCATCTCGACGATCGCCCGACCTTACATATTTCGCAGGCGCGTCCGCGACTACGTCATCTGATATCGGCAAATACCGACGCGCGTCTCACTCCATATGCGCCGCCGGCGCGCCTGCAGCCGGGGCCGTCTTCGGCTTGCGCAGCAGAAACACAAACGGGATGGCAATCAGCGTCATCATCATCAGTATTTTGAAGTCGTTGACGTAGGAGATCATCATCGCCTGGATGTTGACCATGCGATCCATCTGCGAAAGCGCCATCGGATCGCCGCTTGCCGCGGCTGGCGAGGCCGCCCACAGATTTGGGTTGAACGGGTTGATGAAAGCCGACAGCTCGGTGTGATTGACCTGCGTGTTGCGCACCAGGAGAACCGTCACCACCGACACGCCGATCGAGGATCCGAGATTGCGCACCAGGCTGAACAGCGCCGTGGCATCGGTGCGGAAGCGCACGTCGAGCGTGGCGAAGGCCACCGTCGAGAGCGGCACGAACACCATGCCCATGCCCAGACCCTGGATGACGCCAGAGCTGAGGATCAGCCAATTGTCCATCTGCGGTGTGAAGCCGGCCATGGTGTAGAGCGATTGCGCCGTGAGCAGAAAGCCGATGACGACGAGAATCCTGGCGTCGATCTTGCTCATGAGCCGCCCGACGACAAGCATCGAAATCATCGTGCCGACACCGCGCGGCCCCAGCACAACACCGATGGTGATGGTCGGATAGCCGAAGATGGTCGACAGCATCGGCGGCAACAGCGACATCGAAGCCAGGATCAGCACGCCCATGACGAAGATGAAGGCCAGCCCGGTGACGAAATTGCGGTCGAGGAAAATCTTGGGGTCGATGAAAGGACGTTCCGCCGTCACCGTGTGGATGATGAACACCCAGAAGCCGGTGATCGAAAGGGCAAGCTCGATCCAGATCTCAACCGAGGAAAACCAGTCGACCTCACCGCCGCGATCAAGCAGCAGCTGTAGCGCGCCGACACCGAGGGATAACATGGCGAAGCCGAAGAAATCGAAGCTGCGCACCCGCCGGGCAACCGCCGGCAAATAGGCGGCCATGCCGAGAAAGGCGATGATGCCGACCGGCAAATTGATGAAGAACACCCAGCGCCAGTTGAAATTCTCGGTCAGCCAGCCACCGAGCGTCGGGCCTAGGATCGGCCCCAGCATGATGCCGGCGCCCCAGATGGCCATCGCCTGGCCGTGGCGTTCCCTTGGGTTGATGTCGAGCAGGAAGGTCTGTGACAGCGGCACGATCGCAGCGCCGAACACGCCCTGCATCAGCCGGAAAAACACAATCGATTCCAGGCTCCAGGCGATGCCGCACAGCATCGAGAACACGGTGAAGCCGACCACCGCCGCCAAAAACAGTTCCTTGCGGCCGAAGCGGTCGGCCAGCCAGCCGGTCACCGGCGTCATGATGGCGGCGGCAACGATGTAGGAGGTCAGCACCCAGTTGATGTTGTCGGGCGAGGCGCCGAGATCGCCGGTCATGGTCGGCAGCGCGACATTGGCGATGGTGGTGTCGAGCGCCTGCATGATCGTCGCCAGCATCAACGCCACGGTGATCAGGCCGCGATGCGGCACTTCCTTGAACGGTTCTGGCGTGCTCATGATGCGGAACTTCCGACAGGTAACAAAAACGTGTACACTAGGTTTCCGGGCGGCGAGGCCTTCTCTGGTGAAGAGACCCTCATCGCGGTGGGACGCGATCTATCGATGTGGGGGTTACATCGACCGAAGGTCTCAACACATCAGGCGCTTGCCGCCCGGAAATCCAAGGACCGAAGGATCGGCGTCGCGATGGCCAGGCTGTGGTCAGGCCGCGATGCGGCCCGGTCCAACCCCACCCGTCGCGCAACCTGCCATCGGACCAATCCTGTCACCCCATCTCGCCTGAGCGAGCATTCTGCCCGGCCGTGATCCCGCTTTTCAGGATCACGGTCCATTCACAGTCTATTGTGCCTCGCCCGCGGCGGCGTGGCCGAAGATGGCCGGCAACCCGCGGGCAACGCCGGTGTCCACCGTGACCGAGGCGCTCATGCCGGTGCGCAGCGCCATTTTGGCGTCGGCATCGGTGAGTTCCAGGCGCACGGGAATGCGCTGCGTGACTTTCACCCAGTTGCCGGTGGCGTTCTGGGCCGGCAGCAGCGAGAATTCCGCGCCGGTGCCGGCGCCGATCGCCTTGACCGTCGCCTCGAAAGTGCGGCCCGGATAGGTGTCGACCACGATCTCGGCCTTCTGGCCTGTTTTCATGTGGGTGAGCTGGGTTTCCTTGAAGTTGGCGTCGATCCAGGTGTCGCCGGTCTCGACCAGCGCAAACAACGGCGTGCCGGAACCGACATACTGACCAACCTTGAAGGACGAGGCCTGGCTGACGACGCCATCGGCCGGCGCCTTCACCGTGGTCTGCGCCAGATCGTAGGCGGCCTTGTCGCGCGCGGCGAGTGCGGCCATCACCGTCGGGTGCTTGTCGGTCTCGATATCGGGATTGCCGGCGAGTGCGGCCTTGGCGCTGATGATGCCCTGCTCGGCTACCGCCAGCTGCTGCCTGGCCTTGTCGAGATCGTTCTTGGCCTGATCCAGCGACGATTTGGCATTGATGCCCTTCTGGGCAAGGTCGGCGGCGCGGTCATACTGCGACTGCGCGTAGTCGACTTGGCTGGCGTCGGACTTTTCCTGCGCCATCGCCTGGCTGTAGGCAGCGCGCAACTGTTCGATGCCGACGCGTGCGACCGCAACCGCCGCGTCGGCCTGGGCCAATGCGATCCGGTAGGGCTCGGGATCGATGGCAAACAGCACATCACCCTGCTTGACCAGCTGGTTGTCTGAGATGTCGACCTGAACGATGCGCCCGGCCGTATCCGAGGCGATCGACACCTTGGCCTGCTGCAAATTGGCGTTCTCGGTCTCCTGATAGCGGCCGCCGGTCACCCAGACATAGCCGCCGCCAATGGCCAACGCCGCCGGCAGGACGACCATCAGAAGCAAGCGGCCGAGACGGCGCGGCTTTTTCGGGGCCGACGCGGGCTGCACCGGCGGAGCCACCGCGACAGGAGCGCCGGCCGGCTGCGCCGGCGCTTCGAGCTTGGTCACATTCTCGTCTATCTTGGCTGCCGCATTCATGCCGCTGCCCCTTCCGTACTCTTCAGAGACGACGTCTCGCCATCCGCAAGGTTCTGCACGATGGTGTCCAGCGCCCGGATCAGAACGCGCCGATCTTCCGGCGAAACGCCGACCAGCGATTCCTCATAGACTTCGCCAGCCAGGCTCTTGACCTCGGCATAGGCGGCGCTCGCCTTGGCGGTCGGAAAGATCATGCGAACGCGGCGATCGGCGGCATCGGAGCGGCGCTCGATCCAGCCACCCTCCTCCATCCGGTCAACGAGGCGCGAAACGCTGATCGGCTCGATTTCCAGCAGTTCGGCAAGCCGCGCCTGGCTGATGCCTTCTTCCTTGGCGACGCGGACCATCAACCGCCATTGCGCCGAGGACAGGCCAAGCCCACTGGCGCGCGTCTCGAAGCGCTTGCGCAGCAGGCGCTGTACGTCGTGGATCAAAAAGCCCAGTCTATCTATGCCGTCGGAAACCATGAGTGATATATATTATAAGCGTGCTTACTATTCAAGATGCCGCGTTGCGCCAGAGCCGGCAAACGGGGATGGCAGCCCGAAAATGCGATCGCTGTCAGTGCTGCCGACGCCATCAATGACGATTGCGAATGACCATCGCGACCACGAAGAAGGCGCCGACCGAACTGGTGATGATGCCGATCGGCAATTCCTGCGGCGGCAGCAAGGTGCGCGCCAAGAGATCGCTTGCCAGAAGCAGCACGGCTCCGAGCACGGCGCAGCTGGCGACCAGGCGCAAATGCAGGGGACCGGCAAAGGGTCGCGACAGATGCGGGATCATCAGGCCGACGAAGCCGATGACGCCGGCGACCGAGACAAGAATTGCCGTCGAGAACGCGGCGACGAGAAAGGTCGTCCGGCGCATCCGCGCCACCGGAACGCCAAGGCTCTCGGCGGCATTTTCGCCGGCCAGGAATGCATCGAGCCGGCGGTGGTTCCACAGCGCATAGGCAAGGATGGTGCCTGCGCCCAGTGCGCCGAGCCAGATGTTGTCCCAGCGCGCCAGGCCAAGGCCGCCCATCGTCCAGAACAGCACGGAATGGGCTGCGCGCTGGTCGCCGGCGAAGACCAGATAGTTGGTGAGCGCGGTGAACAGGAAGGAGACGGCGAGGCCGGCAAGGATCAGCCGCTCGGGGCCCTGCCCCTTGACCCGCGCCACCAGCACCAGCACAACGCCGGTGGCCAGGATGCCGCCGGTGAAGGCCGCGACCGGCAAGGTCCAGATGCCAAAACTGTCGCCGAAGACAGTGATGACGGAAACCGCACCAGCGGCTGCTCCCGACGACAGGCCGAACAGGAACGGATCGGCCAGGTCGTTGCGGGTCACCGTCTGCAGCAACGCGCCGACGATGCCGAGACCGGCGCCGACACAGATCGCCAGGATCGCGCGCGGCAGACGGAGATCGACGACGATCTTGCCGACCGGGCCGGACACGTCGTGCCCGCCAAGCCCGATGGCACGGCCAAGCGCTGCAACGACATCGGCCAGCGGGATCAGCGTCGAACCATAGGCGATCGACAGCAAAGCGAGAGCGGCGACTGCCACCGCTCCCGCCAGCATGACCGGTACGAATGTCTTGTGCGGCAAGCTCAGATTTCCGGCTGAAGCATGTCGCTCAGAACGCTTCCGGATGCATCGCCTTGGCGATCTTTTCGATGGCCTCGATGTTGGCCGGCCCGGGCGTCAGCTCGGCATAGCGCAGCGCGACGAAGCGCTCGTTCTTGACCGCATCGGTCTCCTTCATCGCCGGGTGCGCTTTCAGGAAGTCGAGCAATTTCTTGTAGCCGCCGCCATCCTGGTAATCGAGCAGGATGAGGAATTGCGGGTTGCGCGACGCCACTGTTTCCCAATCGGTGTTGCCCCAGCTGGTGTTCATGTCGGCCATGATGTTTTCGCCGCCGGCGGCAGTGATCATGGCGCTGGGGATGGCGAACTTGCCGGCGGTGAACGGCTTGTCTTCGCCGGAGTCATAGAGAAACACCCGCGTACCCTTGTGGTCGCCGACCTTGGCGGTGATGGCGGTGAGCTGCGCCTTCCAGCCGGTGACAAGTTTCTCGGCGTCAGCCTCCTTGCCAAAAATCCTGCCCAGCTTTTCGACGTCACCATAGAGCAGGTCCATCGAGGCGGCAGGTCGGTTCTTGTCGAGGTGGACGCAGCTTTCGGTCAGCACCAGCGTCTTGATGCCGTGCGGGGCGAGTGTGTCTGGCGTCACCGCGCCGCCAGGGTCCATGCCATAGTACCAGCCGGCGAAGAAGAAATCGGGCTGGACCGCGACGAGGTTTTCCATGGTCGGATATTTTGGCGCCAGTTCCGGGATCGAGCCCTGCTCGGCCTTGAATTCCGGGCCGACCTTGTACCAGCCGGTAATGCCGGTCAGGCCGACGATCGAAGGCTGCAGTTTTAGCGCAAACGCCATCTCGGCCATGTTGAGATCGTGGATGACGGCGCGCTTGGGCGGCGCGTCGAAGGTCAGCTTCTTGCCGCAACTGTCGACGGTCACCGGGAAGGCAAAGGCGGCGGAGGCAAACAGCGAGGCGGCAAGCGACAGAACGAGGCGTTTCACGGGGCGGTGCTCCTTGGATGATTTTGCAATGGGTTGGTTCAGAATGGCGACGAGACACGGTTGGGAACTTCGAAGACGGTGAGTTCGCGGTCTTCTGTGGGATGGCGCAGCCACAGGACGTCGATACCGAAGATGTCGCGGATGAGGTGCTGGGTCAGCGCCTCGCGCGGCCCGGCCAGGGCGTGCAGGCGCGCCTCGTTCATCACGGCGACCCGAGTGGCGAAGGGTGCGACCAGCGACAGATCGTGCAGCACGGCCACCACCGTCATGCCGAAGCCGGCGACCAGGTCGAGCAGCTCGCCGCGGGCGCGTGGATCGAGGTGATTGGTCGGCTCGTCGAGGAACAGGATGCGCGGCTGCTGGGCGATGGCGCGGGCCAATTGCGCGCGCTGGCGTTCGCCGCCCGACAGCGAGCCGATGGTACGGCCGGCGAGCGGCAAGAGCCCGGTCCGGCGCAGGGCGTCGACGACGATGTCGCGGTCTTCGTGCGGGCGTCGCAGGCCGGCATGCGGAACCCGGCCGAGCTCGACATAATCGATCACGCCGAGCCGGGGATCCGGCTGGTCCGTCTGGCCGACGACGGCCATGTGCAGCGCGCGCTCGGCGGTTGAAATCCTGTCCAGGCGGCGGCCGAGAAATGCCACCTCGCCCGCGCTCGGCCGCAGCGTGCCACACAGCATGCGCAACAGCGTCGTCTTGCCGGCGCCATTGGGGCCGATGATGGCAAGGCGATCGCCCGCCGCCACCGAGAGGCTGACGCCATCCACCAGCAACCGGTCGTTAGTGGTCGCGGTCAGTCTATGGGCTTCGAGAAGCGGCGCGGTCATGGTTTGCCTGTTGTCGGACAACCCGGAATGCGGGCGAGTGTCTTGCCCGCCAGCCTGGCCGGGCGCTGCCCGGAATTGCACCAGCCGTCGGCGAGCGAGGCATAGAGTTTTGCAAACCGCACGAGGTGGCCGGCATCGGCCCGCGCGTCGATGGAGCCGAAGACATAGGCGGCCTTGCCGGGCGCCTGGAAGCCGACCGTCAGCGGCCGCGAGCAGCCTGCCATGCAGGCCACGCCCACAACCGAAAAGCCCTGGGCAACCGCCGGTTCATAGTGAGCCGCGAGTCGGGCGCGCAGATCCGCGCAGAGGCCCTCGCCCGATCTGACCCCGGTCACGAGATCGCGGCAGAGCGTGCACACGATGATGCGGTGGATGTCGGCGTCCAACGTTCCGTCACTTTCTCAATAGGCGACGGAAGGCAGGTCGGGCAGCCGGCCGACAAGACCGACGTCCACGTCTCCTCCCGGCACACCCCGTCCGGTCAACTCATTGAGATGGCAGGTCTCCTGGCTCGCGGGTCCTAGCGCCATCCTGCCTTCCCAGCCTTGCCGGCCAGTGGCTTGTCGGATTTTGCTCGCCGCTTACAGTTGCGGGGGCAGCCACGGCTTCGACCCTTGCGGATTTCACCGTGTTCCCTTTTCACCCCTGACCTTTCGGCGCGGGGACCATCACGAGGCGCAGCGTAGTTTTCCATCGGTCGCGCCGCAATGAATTTCTGTGACGGTTGCTCCACTTTGCATCGGTTGGTTATGTAATATCATAACAACTAAAGGGTATCCCGCTGCCCTGTCAAGCCGCCGCGCTGTTGCGAGCGCCGAACGTGCTGCGACCTTTTTGGCTCGCGGATCCATGCGGGTCCGCAAGACAGACGTTTCGGCGGCGGCCTGCTGAGCCGCGGCTTCGCCATCTGGTCCCAGGCTTCGGAGCGAAGCCGCCCCGTCAACAAGCCGCCTTCGTCAAGGCCGGTCGCCAAAACATCGGAAAATTTTCAGAAACCGATCGGGATTTCAGCCGCCGAAACGCCGAATGAAAGCGTGCTGGTGAAACGGGCGGACTGACTTCGATTTGCGCCAAAAACGCCCCCTCTCCCAGCCAGGATCGTTGCCGCCGTTTCGGCGACAGCCGCTTGCGCGAACATGAAAAAGTCCGCACTCTTGAGGGAGAAACAAAATGAGCACGGCTCAACCAAAAGTCCTTATTGCCGGCGCCGGTCCGACCGGCCTGACGCTTGCGCTTTGGCTCACCCGTCTCGGTGTTCCGGTCCGCCTCTTCGACAAAGACGCCGGTCCCGGCGAGACATCGCGGGCGCTGGCCGTCCAGGCCCGCACGCTGGAATTCCACCGCCAGATCGGCATCGTCGACGACGTGATCGCCGCTGGCGTGAAGATCGAACAGCTGACCGTGCACACGCCGGCCGGCATTGCCGCAAAACTGCCGCTGGCCGATTTCGGCCGCGGCATCAGCCCTTACCCGTTCGCCTTCGCCCTGCCGCAGGATGTTCACGAGCGCGTGCTGATTGCGCATCTGGAGCGCGCCGGCGTTCAGGTCGAGCGCAACACCGAGCTTGTCGCCTTCGAGGACAAGGGCAATGCGGTCGTCGCCACCTTGCGCAAGAATGGTACGGACGAGACGGTCAGCGCCGCCTATCTCGCGGGCTGCGATGGCGCCCGCAGCGCGGTGCGCCACGGGCTTAACATCGGCTTTCCCGGCGGTACTTACGAGCAGGCCTTCTATGTCGCCGACGTCGACGGCCGCGGCGACGTCACCCGCAACGGCATGGACACGGTCATCAGCGCCTATGGCTTTGCCATCGTCATGCCTGTGCGGCAGTCAGGCTCGTTGCGCCTGATCGGCATCGTGCCAAAGGCGCATGAGGCCGACGAGACGATCACCTTCGAAGCGATCCGCGCCGATGTCGAGCGCGACACCGGCGTGGCGATCGACAGGGTCAACTGGTTCTCGACCTACCGCGTCCATCACCGCGTCGCCGACCGCTTCCGCGTCGGCCGCGTCTTCCTCGCCGGCGATGCCGGCCATATCCACAGCCCGGCCGGCGGCCAGGGCATGAACACCGGCATGGGTGACGCGGTCAACCTCGCCTGGAAACTCGCCGCCGTGGTGCAGGGCCGTGCCGATCAGCGCCTGCTCGACAGCTACGAGCCGGAGCGCATCGCCTTTGCCCGCAAGCTGATCGACAGCACCGACCAAGCGTTTCGGGTCGCCACCAGCCGCTCGCGGCTGGTCGGCCTGTTCCGCCGCTATCTGATGCCGAAGGTTTTGCGCGCGGCGCTCGGCACTGCTTTTGGATCGCGCAGGTTTTTCGGGCTGATTTCGCAGACCCGCATTCAATACCGCGCAAGCGCGATCAGCAGCGGCAAGGCCGGCACGATCGAGGGCGGCGACCGCCTGCCCTATGTCCCGGCGGCGAATGGCGACAATTTCGAACCACTGCGCGCGCTCGACTGGCAGGTGCATGTCTATGGCGAGGCCAATGGCGAGTTCCGGGCGATGCTCGCATCGACCGGCATTCCGGTCCATGTCTTCGCCTGGTCGGACACTGCGGAAGCCGCCGGCCTGCAGCGCGACGGCGCCTATCTGGTGAGGCCTGACGGCCATGTCGCACTGGCTTCGCCCGTTCAGGAGGCGGCCGCCTTCCAGCGCTACCTCGCCGGACTGGCGATAAAACCAAGGCTGGCCGAGCGCGCGCCCTATCGCATCACAGGCACCATGCACAGCCTGGCCTGATTGCTTGGCGCGCCGACCTGGTCGTCGGCGCTGATCAATCCCAACCATCCCCTCTTTTCACCATCGGCTTTCGCCGTGCGCGCGCTTGCGCCGCTGTGAACCCTACTCAACCGAAAGGAAACCGACCCATGGACCCCTTCTTTGGAAATCTGCTTGTCCGCTTCAATGCCGGCTTTCTGATCCTGGCATCGGCCGGCGGGCTCGCCACCGACATTGCCGGCTCGTTCTTCGGCACCGGTGCCGAGGCTGTTCTGCTTGGCAATGCTCCGGGCACCGGCATCGGCTTCATCGAGGCGCATGGGCTGGCCCTGATCATCGGCGTGACGCTCTGGCGCATCGCCTACTCCCGCACCTGGCACGCCTTCCTGGTTGCCGTGCATGCGCTGCTTGGAACCGCGAACCTTGCGTTCTGGCAGTTCTTCATCGCCGCCGACGTGCTCGTCGTCGGCTACGTCACAACCGCGGCGCACGTCCTGTTCGTGGTTGCTCACCTGGCGGCACTGGCGGGCTCGGCCCGGCTTGCTGCTTCCCATTAGACTTTCAACATCTGGAGAAACGAAAATGCCTTTGAAATCGGTGAAGAAAATCCGCTCGCTCGCTGCCGTGATGGCCGTTGCGCTCGGCGTCGTCGAGATCGCCGGCGCCACCGTGCCGGCGCTCTCGCTGGTCGGCGAGGCGCAGGCCCGTGTCGGTGCGCCGTGGACACCGCGCAGCGCCGCCGGCGTCGCCCGCCGCACCACCGCATGGCGCGTGTTGCGCCACACCACGGCCTGGGTCGCCAGGCTGCCGGCGGGCTGCGTGCGCACCAAGGTCAACGGCTTCGACGTCTGGCGTTGCGGCGCCACCTATTATCGGACCTATCAGGGTCGCTACATCGTCGTGGTCGTTGATTGACCCGGCAGGATTTCGCCGAGGGCAAGTCTGACGCCTTCGGCGAGATGCTCGGCATCGACCTTGTTCTCGAACGGCACGCCGCGCAGCGCATAATCGACCGGCGAAAACGGATCGCCTTCCTCGATGAGGGCGATCTGCCGCCGTGCCTTCTCCATTTCGCCCAGTTGGGCATAGCAGGCCGCCAGCCTAGTGCGGATCCAGGGCGCCGGACGCGTCGCCAGTTCCAGCGCATCGGCCGCCTGCCGGTATTCCCCCATCATGTAGAGCGCCAGCGCGCGGTCGAACTGGTACCAGTGCGGGTGCAAGGGATCGATGCGGATGCCGCGCGCCAGCCAGGTCAGCGCTTCGAGCGGCCGGCCGCGCATGGTGAGCAGCATGCCCATCTGCTCGATGCAGTCGGCATCATAGGGGTTGAGCTGCAACGCGATGCGCATGTGCTGTTCGGCGGCTTCATGCTCGCGCATATAGAGCCTTATCAATGATTGCACGCGATGCCCGGTCGGCTGGTCCGGCGATAGGGCCAAGCCCTTTTCGGAAAGATCGCGCGCATTTTCCAGCACGGCTTCGCTGGCGCGACCGAATTCTCCATCCAATGCCCGCACCAGGGCGAGATAGGTATAGGCGAGGCCGTAGCCTGGATCCTTGGCGATCGCCGCCTCGAACAGAATTTCGGCACTGCGCTGGTCGGTCTGGGCCGGATCGCGCAGCATCGCAAAGCCACGCAGCAGAAGCTCGTAAGCGGCAAGGCTGGTCACCGGTTTGCGCGAGGCCTGTTCGAGGCCCGCATTGGTGACGCGGGTGACCAGGCGGCTGACGATCTGCTCGACGATCTCGCGCTCGATGGCGAACAGGCCGTCGCCTTGCGACTGGAAACGGTCGCCCCAGAGCTGGCGGGCGGTGGCGATGTCGACGAGGCTGACGGCCACCACGACATGCTCGCCCTGGCGGCGCAGCGAGCCTTCGACCAGATAGTCGGCGCCGATGCGGGCGCGAATCTCAGGCCATTCGGAACGCCCGAAGGAAGCGAAGGAAAAGCTGGAGTTCCGCGCAAGCACGGTGACCGTGCCGAAGCGGGCAACGCCATTGATGAGGTCTTCAGCGAAGCCGTCGACCATCGCCTCGTCGGCCGGATCGCCGCTTTCGTTGCGGAAGCGCACCACGGCCACGACCGGCTGCGCGCCGATCTCAGGCGGGGCTTCAGCCTCCGCGGCCAGCATGTAGCCGCGCTTGGACACAGTGCGCACCATCTCCTCGCCCAGCACCTTGCGTATCTCTCGCACCGACTGGGTGAGCGAATCCTCGGTGACGTAGACGCCCGGCCACACCACATCCATCAGTTCTGATTTCGGCACGACGCGGCCCATGTTGCGGGCGAGATGTGACAGCAGCGCGTAAGCCTTGGGGCGCAGGAACAGCGGCTCGTTGAGGCCGCGCAGCGTGCCCATGGCGAGGTCGAGCGTGAACCCGCCAAAGCGGAAAAGCTGATCGGCAGCCGTCGCTGTCATCGGGACACCCCTCCCCGGATCGTGTCGTTTCGATTCCCTCATCGACACGGCATGCTGCATTATTGCCCAGTGCGCAATTTCGATCAAACTGTCGGGCGGCGCGATGGATAGTGTCACCCCGCCGATGTGAAAAGGAGAGCCATGAACCCGACCGAGAAAGCGCTGTGGTTTGTCGAAAGCCATCTGCCGGAAGCGATCTCGCTCGACGATGTCGCGCACAGCAGCGGCGTGTCGCGCTTTCATGTGACGCGCGCCTTCGGCGCCGCCACCGGCCGTTCGGTGATGGGCTATATGCGCGCGCGCCGGCTGACCGAAGCAGCGCGTAAGCTCGCCGCCGGTGCGCCCGACATTCTCGCGGTTGCGCTCGATGCCGGCTACGCCTCGCACGAGGCCTTCACCCGTGCCTTCCGCGACCAGTTCGGCACCACGCCGGAACTGGTGCGCGCGCAGGGCAGCTTAGAAAATCTCGACCTCGTGGAGCCGATCCTGATGGACCAGTCCTTTCTCTCCTCACTGCCGCCGCCACGCTTCGAGGCTGGCCGGCCGTTCCTCATCGCCGGGCTTGGCGAGCGCTACAGCTGCGAATCCAGCGCCGCCATTCCAATGCAGTGGCAGCGCTTCGGTCCCTATATCGGCAACATTCCGAGCGAGACCGGCGACGTCGCCTATGGCGTCTGCGTCAACGGCGACGATGCCGGCAATTTCGATTACATCGCCGGCGTCGAAGTGCTGGATTTCTCCGACCTGCCGAAGGAGCTTTCCCGAGTGCGGGTGCCGGCGCAGAAATACGCCGTCTTCACCCATGCCGAGCACATCTCGACCATCCGCCGCACCGTCAACACGATCTGGAACAAATGGCTGCCGGCCTCCGGCCACGAGATCGCGGACGGCCCCGAATTCGAACGCTACGGCCCGGAGTTCGATCCGCGCAGCGGCAATGGCGGGCTGGAGATCTGGATCCCGGTTCGCGCGTGAGGCGCTAAAGCTCCAGGTTCCAGTTCTGGCCGACGAGATCCTTGCCGAAGGCATGGTGGCGCTCCTCGTCGGACAGCTTGAAGCCGGCATTTTCATAGATGTGACGGGCGGCTGTGAGGATGTCGTTGGTCCATAGCGTCAGCGTCTTGTACCCCTTGGCGCGGGCAAAGCCGATGCACTCCTCGACCAGCCGCTTGCCGATGCCGAGGCCGCGCGCCGAAGGCTCGACATAGAGCAGGCGCAGTTTTGCCACCTCGTCCGACTTGCGCACGATGAAGACCGAGCCGACCACCTCGCCTAGCCGCTCGGCGATCCAGCTGCGCTCCCATTTTGCATCGAAGGATTTGACGAAGGCGCCAAGGATTTCGGCGACCAGCGCCTCATAGGTTTCGTCCCAGCCATAGTCCTGGGCGTAGATCTGTCCCTGGCGACGCACGACCCAGCCGATGTCGCCGACCTGCAAGGGCCGCAGCATATAGGGGACTTTGGGCTCCGGGCTCTCGCCCAGGAGCTGCTGCACCGTCTGCATGGCCTTGACCAGCCGGTCCTGTTCGGCAGCGGGAAGCCGCTCCAGCAAGGCCGCGACCTGGTCGTGCGAATCCTTGTTCAGCGGCGCGAAGGCCTGCTGCCCCGCCGGCGTCAGCACGATCGACGATTGCCTTGCGTCCGACACCAGTGTCGACCTCGAAATCAGCCGCAAGTGTTCGAACTTCTTCAGGAGCCGGCTGACATAGCCGGCGTCGAGGCCGAGATCGCGAATGAGATCGGTGGCGGTCAGGCCGTCGCGATGCGCCAGTTCATAGAGCACCCGCGCCTCGGTCAGCGAGAAGGCGCTTTTCAAGAGGCCCTCGTCGAGCAGGCCGATCTGGCGGGTGTAGAAGCGGTTGAAAGCCCGCACCGCGTCGATGCGTTCCTTGCCGGGTTGATGATGGATCGTCATGGGCCAGCCTCCTGCCTCAACACGATCAATCATTTATTTGACTTAGTCAAGTATCTCCGTAACGACTGGCTGGACGCTCACGCCATCGTGTCTTGGGGAAGAGTGGTTTCGGTCAGGCGATGGCGCGGCGGCGCGCGACCAGTATGAACAGGCCAAGCATGACCACGCTGGCCGCGGCACTGGCGGCGGCGAATTCCGGCACCGGCCGAAAATCCTTGCCGTCGATCAGCAGCGATGCCGCGATCGGCCCGATGGCCAGACCGAAAAGCTGGGCAGCCGGCACCAGAAGGACAGCCGTGCGCGTCTCGTCGGCGGTGATCCCCAGCCGGATCTGATAGGGCACGATGAACAGAAGGATGAAGCCCATGATCAGAGCGGCGACCCAGAAAATCGCCAAGCCAGGGCTGCCGGCGAGCACCGCGGAACAGGCCACGGCGACCACGCCGATCGCCACGATGGCGATGCGGTAGTCGATGCGCGCCTCGAAGACAGTTGCCGTCATCGCGCCCAGGACCTGCAATGCCAGGCTGGCCGACACGATCAGGCCGACGGTGCGGCCATCGATGCCGTATTGTGCGCCGAGCGGCTCGAGAAAAGCCCAGACCGAGCCGAAGAACATGAAGTAGCAGAAGACGCACAGCAAAGCGGTGAGCGAAGGAACGGTCAGCACATTGCTGAACTGTTCCTCCTTGGGCAGGTCGGCATAGCTGTCCGGGACAATGAAGGCGACCGCCAGCGATGCGACGCAGACGACGGCAAGGACGATGAAGCCGCCCGCCGATCCGGCGGCCGGAATCACGTAAAGCGCCAGCAGCAGCGCAAGCGCGCATTGCGCCAGGGTCTGGATGGTGACGAAATAGCCGCCGATGCGCTCGGCCCGGCGTGAGCGGGCGATCAGCTCGGTGGCGACCGCCACCAGCCCACCCTCGGCGAGACCGGCCACGGCACGGGCGCCAATCAGCGACGTCGAGGTCAGCGCATAGGCGGTCGCCCAGTTCGCCAACGCAAGCAGGACCAGAAGGACCGCACTCTTCCAGCGCATATTGCGCGCGGAGAGCAGCATCGCGATGACCGCCGAGCCGATGCCGATGGCGATCATCTCCGCCGTGGCGACCAGAGCGAGTTCGTCGCCGCTGACATGTCCTTCGGTGTAGAGCGCGCCAAGCAGGACCGGCTGGAGCCCGAGAATGAGCAGGCCGACCGAACCGATCCACAATGCCGAGGCAAGCTGCGCCCCCGTCGGGTTGCCGACCAGCCAGTCACCGTTCCCGGCATCGACCTTCCCGATTGAACTCACAGGCGCCTCCCAACGTCCCTTGCCCTGCGGCAAAAAAACTGACAATCTGTCAGCATTTAGAAACTGATACTCGATCATATTCGTTTGTCAATCATTAGTGGGACTCGGCATTGGCAAGGCTGGGGATCGGATGATCTTGACGGTCGAGAGGGTGGCGGCATGAGTGAAGCAGTGAGAACGGCGACCGAACCGAGGCGCAGGCCGAAGCAGGAGCGCAGCCGCGAGCGCATCGACGCCATTCTGGCGACGACGATGCGGCTGATCGGCGAAAAGGGCATCGACGCCGTCACCATGAAGGAAGTCGGCGCGCTGGCCGGCGGGCCGATCGCCACCGTCTATCACTACTTCCCCAACAAGTCGGCGATCCTGGCGATGCTCTACGAACGCTTCTCGGAAGTGAGCCGCGCGCGCCTTGCCGTCATCGTTGCCGACATTGGCGGGCTGAGCGACGTCATCGCAGCCGCCGACCGGCTGCTCGACGATTACTATGAACGCGTTGCCGGCGACCCAGCCATCCAGGACCTGCAGAACGCCATCCAGGCCGACAAGGCGCTGCAGAATCTCGATATCGCCGAAACCCGGCGCCAGGCGGCGATGTTCTGCGATCATGTCGGGCCGTTTCTCGCGGCCGAACGGCGCCAAGAGTTCGGACGGATGGTCTTCCTGATCTTCCAGCTTGCCGGCGGCGTCGTGCGCATGGCGCTGACCCAGGACGAAACGGAAAGCCGCCATACGATCGAGGACTACCGGTCGATCATCCACACGCAGCTGCGGTTGTTCGTCTAGAGCAATTCCAGGAAAAGTGCATGCGGTTTTCCGTCCGGAATTGCGTAAAAACAAAGAGATAGAGCGGTCGCCGTTTCTGTGAAACGGTGAAACGCTCTAGCGCCCAATTCAGCCCTGTCCCGCCCGGCGGATAAGGTTTTCGAAGCCGTCAGCGAGGTTGGCGGTGCCGGCGGCGACGATCTTCGACAGATTCCTGGCGCGGCCGGGGGTCTTGTTGGCATCGAGCAGCACCGCCCTGCCCTCATGCACGACAAAGTCGAACTTGCCGTAGTCGAAGCCGAGCTTCCGACGCAGGGCGCGCAGCTCGTCGGGAACCGGAACCGGCTCGCGGCGGATGGTGTCGTCGCCCTTGACCAGACGCTGCGGCGAGACGTAGCGGGTGCAGCGCTCCCGGTCGCCGCAGAATATCCAGAACCGCGCCGCAAAGCCGTCGGGTTCGATTTCGGGAATGAATTTTTCAACAATCAGGTCGGCACGCCTGAAAATCTCCGGCGCCACATCGGCCAGCGAGGCATGGACCTCATAGCGATCGAAAGTCTGCGCGCCCGGAAAAGGCGCGGCCTTGCCGGCGCGAACGGACTTTCGATTGATCTGCTCCTCAGGCGTTCCCCAATGATTGAGGTTGCTCTTGACGATGACCTGGCCGTCCCAGCCGGCCCCCTCCTCGAGGATCGCACCGCTGATGCAGCGCTTGGAAATGTCGGTTGCACCGAGGTTGAGACAAAAGGGAAATCCGCCGGCATAGTCGACATAGTCCGGCGGCGTCACTGTCGCGTCGACGTGCAGGACGGCAATATCGGCGTCATGATTTGCCGAGGGCCCGCGCTGGATCCGCACGGAGTGGCCGCGCCGTTTCAGCTCCGCCAGGATGTCGAACAGCATGTAGGGACTGTCCTGGCGCAACAGGAGGCCGTGGCGGCTCTGGAAGGGGTCATATTCATGCGTTATGACGGCAATGCGGGCCACGACCTCTCCATGGATGCGGTAATTCGCAAGGCAACCAACAGCCTGGAAGGAAATATGTCCAGCCATTCGCAAAACCGTTCCGCATGACTGGGCATTGGGACGCAATTCGCCGCCACTGGCGGCTTCTCGGGGCGCCGCTTTGTCCGCCGCCGGAAGCCGTCGCAGCCTATGAGCGCGAACTCGGCCTGCAATCGGTCGATGTGGTGCTGCTTGGGGTTACGCCGGAACTTGCCGGTCTCGGCCGGACCATGCTCGCGGTCGACGAGTCCCCTGCCATGATAGCGGGCATCTGGCCGGGCGATACCGCTTCGCGCAGGGCGGTGATCGGCAACTGGCTGGAGCTGCCGCTAGGCGACGAAAGCGCCGGGGCAGTGATCGGTGACGGCTGCCTGTCGGCGCTGGGGTCCCCGGTCGCACGCCAGGCCCTGCTTGCCGAGATCGCGCGTGTGCTGCGGCCCGGTGCGCGGGCGGCATTGCGGACCTATGCAAGCCCTGAGGTGCCGGACGATCCGCAGGAGGTTCGGGCGCTGGCGCTTTCCGGCGGCGTTGCGACCTTCCACGAACTCAAATGGCGCATTGCCATGTCGTGTGCCGGCAGCGATCCCGACCGCGCCATTCCGGTGCGGGCGATCCTCGACGCCTTCAATGCGATGTTTGCCGACCGGGACGTCCTAGCCGCCACGACCGGATGGGCTATGCCGGTCATCGGCACGATCGACGTCTACGCGAATTCGCAGACGGTCTACAGCTTCGCCCCGGCGGCGACGCTGGTCGAAGAGGCGAGCCGGTTTTTTGACAGTGTCCGCCTCGCGCCGACAGGGATCTATGGGCTGGCTGAACGCTGTCCGCTTCTGGTGCTTGAATCGCCGCGTCGTCGGTAGGGTTTGGGCGGCGACCCGGATTTTCCACTATAGCGTGGCAGCATTGGAAAAATTTCGCGCAATTGCCCCTTCCCGCGCGCCTTGACTCTCGCAAGCCACAGGCCTATCTCACCGCCACGTTAGCACTCTCCCTTGGTGAGTGCTAACTCATGTCCGGCATCGCCGGATGGAGGAACTGTTCTCACCGTTCTCATTCGAGGAAGAAAAAATGGCAAAGTCGAAGTTCCGCCCGCTTCATGACCGCGTGGTCGTACGTCGGGTCGAATCCGAATCCAAGACCGCCGGCGGGATCATCATCCCGGATACGGCAAAGGAAAAGCCGCAGGAAGGCGAGATCATCGCTGTCGGCTCCGGCGCCCGCGACGAAGCTGGCAAGCTGGTCCCCCTGGACGTCAAGGCTGGCGACCGCATCCTGTTCGGCAAGTGGTCGGGCACCGAAGTCAAGCTCAATGGCGAAGACCTTCTGATCATGAAGGAATCCGACATTATGGGCATCATCGGCTGATTATCGGCCTCCTCATCAACTGAATTTTCGGGCTCTTCCCGAGCCCCTGCCAGGAGCTAAAAATGGCTGCTAAAGACGTAAAATTCTCCCGTGACGCCCGCGAGCGCATGCTGCGCGGCGTCAACATCCTCGCCGACGCGGTGAAGGTCACGCTCGGCCCCAAGGGCCGCAACGTCGTCATCGACAAGTCGTTCGGCGCCCCGCGCATCACCAAGGACGGCGTCACCGTCGCCAAGGAAATCGAGCTTGAAGACAAGTTCGAAAACATGGGCGCGCAGATGGTCCGCGAAGTTGCTTCGAAGACCAACGACATCGCCGGCGACGGCACCACGACCGCGACCGTTCTGGCGCAGTCGATCGTTCAGGAAGGCCACAAGGCCGTTGCCGCCGGCATGAACCCGATGGACCTGAAGCGCGGCATCGATCTGGCCGTGACCGAAGTCGTCGCGGCTCTCGGCAAGGCTGCCAAGAAGATCAAGACCTCCGAGGAAGTTGCGCAGGTCGGCACGATCTCGGCCAATGGCGACGAGTCGGTCGGCGCCATGATCGCCGAAGCGATGCAGAAGGTCGGCAATGAAGGCGTCATCACGGTTGAGGAAGCCAAGACCGCCGAGACCGAGCTGGAAGTCGTCGAAGGCATGCAGTTCGACCGCGGCTACCTCTCGCCCTACTTCGTCACCAACGCCGACAAGATGGTTGCCGAGCTCGAGGACGTCTACATCCTCCTGCACGAGAAGAAGCTCTCCAACCTCCAGGCCATGCTGCCGGTTCTCGAAGCCGTCGTGCAGACCTCCAAGCCGCTGCTCATCATCTCGGAAGACGTCGAAGGCGAGGCTCTGGCCACGCTGGTCGTCAACAAGCTGCGCGGTGGCCTGAAGATCGCCGCCGTCAAGGCGCCGGGCTTCGGTGATCGCCGCAAGGCCATGCTGGAAGACATCGCCATCCTCACCGGTGGCCAGGTCATCTCCGAAGACCTCGGCATCAAGCTCGAGAACGTCGGCCTCAACATGCTCGGCCGCGCCAAGAAGGTGTCGATCTCAAAGGAGAACACCACCATCGTCGACGGCGCCGGCAAGAAGGCCGAGATCCAGGGCCGCGTTGCCCAGATCAAGCAGCAGATCGAAGAGACCACGTCGGACTACGACAAGGAGAAGCTGCAGGAACGTCTGGCGAAGCTCGCCGGCGGCGTTGCGGTGATCCGCGTCGGCGGCGCGACGGAAGTCGAAGTCAAGGAAAAGAAGGACCGCGTCGATGACGCCCTCAACGCGACCCGCGCGGCCGTGGAAGAAGGCATCGTTGCAGGCGGCGGCGTCGCTCTGCTGCGCGCTTCGGCCAACATCAAGGCTGCCGGCGCCAATGCCGACCAGGCTGCTGGCATCAACATCGTTCGTCGTGCGCTGCAGGCTCCGGCCCGCCAGATCGCTTCGAACGCAGGTGCTGAAGCTTCGATCGTTGCTGGCAAGATCCTCGACAACAAGGGCGCGACCTACGGCTACAACGCCCAGACCGGCGAGTATGGCGACATGATCGCCATGGGCATCGTCGACCCGGTCAAGGTCGTTCGCACGGCTCTCCAGGACGCGGCTTCGGTCGCCGGCCTGCTCGTCACCACCGAAGCCATGATCGCGGAGGCTCCGAAGAAGGAGTCGGCTGGCGGCGGCATGCCTGGCGGCATGGGCGGCGGCGGCATGGGCGGCATGGGCGGCATGGATTTCTAATCCAAGCTACCATCCTTCACATACAGAAAGGGCGCCGAAAGGCGCCCTTTTTGTTTCAGGTCGAGCCGTCAGGCCTCAGGCGGTTGCATCGACGTGCCGCCGCGTTTCTCCTCCAGCCGGCAGGGCGGCCTCGATCAGCGCGGCGACCTCGTCGGCCACCGCCAATAGCGGGGCGCGGTCGCGGGTGGCGCGGGCGATCACCATCAGCCCTTCCAGCGACGATTCGACCAGCAGCGCCAGGGCATGCGCGCGGCGCTCGGGCACCCCTGCCCTGACGAAAGCCTGTCGCAGCAGACCGATCCATTGTTCGAAGGCCGACCGGCAGAGTTCCGCCAGTTCCGGTACGTCGGTAGGTGAATCCAGCACGACGGGCGCAATCGGACAGCCCAGCGAAAACTGGTTGTCCTCCAGCATGCGCCCGACCGACTGATAGATGTGGTGGACGGCGACCGCCGGGTCGCTCTCGGCGGCGAGCGCCTCGCCCAGCCTTTTCGTCACGTCGGCGACGCTGTCGCGCGTCACCTCGATGACCAGCTGGTCCTTGCCACCGGGAAAATGGAAGTAGAGCGAGCCGCGCGGTGCAGCACTGGCGCTCAAGATGTCGTTGAGCGAAGTGCCGTGATAGCCGCGCTGCCTGAGCAGCAGCGCCGTCGTCTCGAGTATGCGGGTGCGGGTATCGTTTGCCATGTCAGCCTCTGTCAGGAGTGGCCATTATAGGCCTTGCAGAAAATATGACAACCGGTCTACATAATATGTAGATCAGTCTACATACTTTGAGGAGAGCGATATGCGCAGCTACCGTCTCGAAGGGTCTGGCGGGGCCGAATCCCTGGCGATGCGCGACGAGGCGCGGCCAGAACCAAAACCGCATGAGATTGTGATCCGCGTTCGCGCCACCTCGCTCAACCGCCGCGACACGATGATCCTTGGCGGTACATATCCGCTGCCGCCGCGCCAAGGCATCGTGCCGCTGAGCGACGGCGCTGGTGAGGTCGTCTCGATTGGCGATCAGGTCAGCCGCTTTGCCGTCGGCGACCGCGTCACCGGCAGCTACTTCGCCCGCTGGATCGATGGCCGCATCAATGCCGGGCTGATCGACCAGCTCGGCTGCACGCTGGACGGCATGCTGTCCGAATATGCCGTGCTCGACGAGCAATGGGCGGTGCGGTTGCCCGATCATCTGAGCTGGCATGAGGCGGCGACGCTGACCTGCGCCGGCGTGACGGCCTGGAACGCAGTGACGGGTCCCGGAATTCTCAAACCCGGTCAATGGGTTCTGGTCATCGGTTCGGGTGGCGTTGCGCTGTTTGCGATGCAGTTCGCCAAGCTCGCAGGCTGCCGCGTCGTGGCTGTCACGTCGCGCGCCGAGAAGGCCGACAGGTTGCGAGCGCTGGGCGCCGACCTGGTTGTCTCCAGCACCGACACGCCGGAATGGGGCGGCTGGGTACGTGAACAGACGGGCGGCATCGACCTCGTCGTTGAAACCGGCGGCCCGGTCACCTTCGCGCAGTCGCTGATCGCCAGCACGCTTTACGGGCACATCGTGCTGCTGACGCTGCAGGACGCCAAAGGCAGATCGATCGAGATGCCGGCAGCGCTTTATCAGCGCAGCCTCGTCACCATCAGCCGCCTGTTCGTCGGCAGCCGCAGCAATCTCGAGACGATGCTGCGCGCCGTCTCGCAGCATCGCCTGAAGCCCGTCATCGACAAGGTCCTCCCCTTTGCCGAGGCCGCTGAAGCCTACCGCTATTTCCAGCAAGGCGACGTGTTCGGGAAGGTCGTCATAGAAGGGCCTGACCCGTTTGCCCGCTCATCATTGTCAACCCCAAACGAAGGAGAACGACCATGACAATCCGTGAAGCTTTCGCAGAATGGCAAGGGACACTGAAGGAAGGCGCGGGCCGACTGCGGCTCGGCAGCGGCGTCTTTGAAGGCGCCTATTCCTTTCCGTCGCGCTTTGAAAACGGCCCGGGCACCAACCCGGAAGAGCTGATAGCGGCGGCCCATGCCGGCTGCTTCTCAATGGCGCTGACCTTCATCCTCGGCCAGGACGGCCATGTTGCCCGCAGCATTCGCACCGTCGCCAAGGTCCATCTCGGTGCGACCGCGGCCGGGCCGACGATCACCCGCATCGATCTCGAAACGCTAGCCGACATCCCGGGCCTCGAACCTGCCGAATTCCAGCGCATGGCGGAGACGGCGAAGACGACCTGCCTCGTCTCTCGCGCTTTGGCCGGCGTTGCGACCATCGCGCTCAAGGCCGAGCTCGTCGCCACCACTGCCACGGCAAAATGAAACCAGGAGATGTGAGATGAGCCACAACAGCATCACGACCATTCAGCCGGACGACCGCTCCAGGCAGACGGCCGAAATCATGCGGCGTTTCAACGATGTGTTCCAGTTGCACGATCCATCGGCGCTCGGCGACCTGGTCGCCGAGGACTGCGTCATCGAAAATACGGTGCCGGCGCCGGACGGCGCTCGCCATGCCGGCAAAGAGGCATGCGTTGCCCTGTGGTCGGCGATCGCCACCCAGCCCGACACGCGCTTCGACCTCGAGGAAACGTTTGTCGCCGGCGAACGGGCAACCATCCGCTGGCGCTATTTCATGGCCGGCGGCAACTCCATCCGCGGCGTCAATCTGATGCGCGTCGCGGATGGGCGGATCGTCGAGGCGATGGGCTACGTGAAGGGATAGCGCCGCGCCGCATCTTTCCTACCGGTCAGCCAGCGCCAGCTTGGCGCCAAGCATGACGAAGGCGCCGGCGAAGGTGCGGCGCATCCAGGTCAGCACCATCGGCCGCGACACGACGTGGCTGCGGATCGAGGCGGCAAAGATGCCGTAGCCGACGAACACGACGAAGGTCAAAAGCATGAAGACGCTCGAGAGTTCGAGCATCTTGGCGAAAGCGTTCGGTTCGGTGGTGCTGACGAATTGCGGCAGGAAGGCAAAGAAGAAGATCGACAGCTTTGGGTTGAGGATGTTGATCAGAATGCCGGAGGTGATGACCTTGGCGGCTGAACGGGGTGCTGCGTTTTCGTCGACGCTCAAACCGCCCTTCTCCTTCAGCGTGTTCCACGCCATGTACAGGAGATAGGCAACGCCGAGATATTTCAGGGTCTCGAAGGCGACAGCGCTGGTGTGCAGCAGCGCCGCCAGGCCGGTGATGGCGGCCGCCATATGCGGGATGATGCCGAGCGTGCAGCCGAAAGCGGCAATGATCGAGGCGCGCACCCCGCGCGAAAGCCCGGCGCTCAGCGTATAGAGAACGCCGGTGCCGGGCGAAGCCACGACGATTAGCGACGTCAACAGGAATTCGATGCTCATGGATCCTCCAACGCCCTGCCCGGCTGGAAGCTATCGGGTGGCGTGAGGCGAGGCAAGCGGGGCGATCGGCTAGATCGTCGGCATCCCGTGCGCCTTGCGCGCCATCAGGCAATCATCGCCGCCGGGCATGCAGGCGCGGCAGACGTCGGGGCGGATCTCATAAATGCTGCAAGCTGTGTGCTTGCCGATCTCGCCGGTCAGCGCCGTACAGCGCACGCCCTCGCAACGCATGCCGGACAGGTCGGCCGCCACGAATTCTTCCGGAATCCGGTCGAGCTGCGCATCGTCTTCCATCGAGAAGCGTGGCCATTCGGCCGAATAGGAACAGCAGGCGCCGCAGCTCTGGCAGTCGAAAACCGGCTCAGCGCCCTCGTCCGGTGACGAAACGTCCCTGGCGGCCAAAGCGGCCAGCCCAGCGAGATTGCGATCGGCCGGGTGCGGCAAGGCGCTATTTCTTCTTGCCTGCCTTGCGCGATGGCGTGGCGGCTGGCGCTTCGAACAGATCGGTCGCGGACGGTTCAGCAGCCTTCGGCGCGGCAGCGGGCTTGGCAGGTTTTGCAGCGGCAGCCGGCGCTGCCGGCTGGTCCTTGGCGGAAAACTTTATGGCCATGTCAGTCCTCGTCGGAAAAACGCGATGATGGTGCGCGCGGATTGCGCAAGCGGCCGATCAGCGCCGAGACCGCCGTGATGTTCATTTCCTCGGGCGACCAGTTCCTGGCTTCCGCAATATGGTGCGCCGCCAGTTCGCGATGGGTGCTGCCGCTATAGGCGGCGTCCTGGTAGGTCACCCGCTCCAAGGTCTTTTTGTCCTCGCGGACATATTCGATCAGGTAGTTCGGGGCTTCGGCGCGCCCGCGCACGCCGACGCGCACCTGGGCATCGCCATGCGCGCGCTTGCAGCGCTCGAGCTTTTCCAGCACGCGGCGGACATATTCGACCGGCTTGTCCAGGCCTTCGACCATCGACGCAATCGTCGAATCGGCATCGATCGGTGTAGGCGGTACGCGCTTGGTGGCCATCAACGTTTGCCTGCCCGCTTCGGCGAAGCCGCAAGTGCCGCGGCCGCTGCCATCTCGTCGGCTTCCTTTTCCTTGCGCAGTTCGCGCAAGCGCGCGGTCTTGGCTTCCCGTGCCTCGCTGACGGCATCACGCTCGGACAGAATGCGGTTGAGCGACATCGACTGGGTCTGCGTCTTGCTGAACAGCGAGCCGGCCTGTTCGGCGGTCTTCGATTGAGTGGTCAAAAACGTTCTCCTGTCGGGAGCCTGGTGCCGATAGAGCGAGACCGGTCGTTGGTCACGACCAAAGCAATACGGCATCGGGGCAATATGGGCGGTTCAGATTGCTGGAGCGTCCCTTAGCACGTTCCGGCCGGCGTGCAGCGCACTTTTAGCGGCATGACACGCAAAATGAAAAAGGCCAGGCACCGCCTGACCTTCCATGGAAGCGCCGCGCATCCAGCTGGATGCGCAAGGCACTCTTCTCAGCCTGTCATCGGTGCCAGTACATCCGTGGTCACCGGAAGGCTGAATTTCTTGATCAGGCCGCCTTCAACTGGTCGGCGGACATCTTGCCCGACTTGTTGTCGCGGGTCATCTCGTAGCCGAGCTTCTGACCCTCGACGATGTCACGCATGCCGGCGCGCTCTACGGCCGAGATGTGGACGAAAACGTCGGCGGAGCCGTCGTCAGGCTGAATAAAACCAAAACCTTTGGTGGCGTTGAACCATTTCACTGTGCCGGTGGCCATGAAGAACCCTTTCCCTGGCAAATATTCGTTCACCATTGTGCGACTGCACAACAGCGTTTGTCTCGATTTTTGATGGGGAAGTTCGTCAAAGGCGCGCATGCTGTGCGCGGATAACAAAAGTCGGTCAAACAAATATCGACATATGTCTTGTAGACTTCTTTTGGCACCGAGTCAATTTCTGGTTTTCCTGCAGCCAGAATTCAACCTGGAGATGCTGAAGGATGGCGCCTCAACTGGCGAGCCGGCGCAGCGTGAGGCAGGCGTAAAAAAATGTAGAAGGCCGGAACCAATCCCAAGCCGGCGCATTATTATGGTGTCAGCAGTACAGAGAGCAATCTCAGAATGCTGGGAACAGGACGCCTCCCGCACATTAAACGGTGCGAGAGGCGTTCTTTTGTGTGCGGATTATCTCTTTGTTTGACGCAATTTCCTGGGAAAACCGCTCACACTTTTCCTGGTATTGCTCTGGCGGCCTACAGCATCGCGCTGATCATCGGCAGGATCTCGTAGTGGAAACCGCGGCCCGAACTCGACACCGGATCGCCGTCGGTCACCGCCCTCGCCTCGGCTTCGCTGCCGGCACGCAGGATCAGCAGACCCCATGGTCCAGCCGGGTCGGCGACCGGGCCGGCCAAAATCATGGTGCCTTCGCGCAGCTTGCCTCTGAGATAGTCGGCATGCCGGCCCATCAACTCCCGCTCTTCCTCCGTCATGGTGAAGGCAAAGTCCGGCCGAGGCGGGATCAGCCGGCAGTGGAAGATTTTGGGCGCTTTGGTCTCTGCCACGCCGTCATTGTTGGCCATCGGTTATACCCCGAAATGCTGTCCTATTCGTCCGGGCCGGGCTCCGGCCACGTCTCCTTCGCCGCTTCCGCATACCAGTGTCGCATCGCTGGCGTTGCCAGCACCGCGTCGACATAGGCGCGTGTATCCGGCGCCAGTTCGCCGCCATAGGTGTCGAAGCGGGTGACGACCGGCACGTACATTGCATCTGCCGCGGTGAAATGGCCGAACAGGAACGGGCCGCCCTTGCCATATTGTTCCCGGCACTGGCGCCAGATCACCTCGATGCGAGCCCGCTGCAGTTCGCCTTCGGCGTCGAGCGGCTTGTGCCCCTTTGGCCGGCGCAGATTCATCGGCCAGCCATAGCGCACCTCGCGAAAGCCGGAATGCATCTCGGTCGCCACCGACCGCGCCAAGGCGCGAGCGCCGATATCATCGGGCCAGAGTTTTTTCTCGGGAAACAGGTCGGCCAGATATTCAAGGATGGCAAGGGTTTCCCAGACAATCCTGCCATTGTGATTCAACACCGGCACCAGGCCGGTCGGCGACACTTTGGCTAGGTTGGCAAAAGTGTCTGGCGTGCGCAGGCGCACAAACCCTTCCTCGAACGGTATCTCCAGATGCTTCATCGCCACCCATGGCCTCAGCGACCAGGACGAAAAGCATTTGTTGGCGATGATGAGCGTGAATTCGGCCAAGACGGTCTCCCAAAATTTTCGCAACACTAGCCATTCGATATCATGGCGGCAAAGCGCTTCGGCGACCAGATAAGCGACCAATGCGACGATGATTTGCGTTCTCATCGGAACCTAAGCCAGCCGGCTCCGTTTGCCTCTGGCGAAATGAAATCCCAGGAGATGCAAAGATGGTGAACAAGGATCAGGTTGCTGGCGTAGCCAAGCAGGTCAAGGGCTCGATCAAGGAGGCGGCCGGCAAGGCGACCGGCAACAGTCAGACCCAAGCCGAAGGCACGGCCGACAAGATCGCCGGCAAAGTGCAGAAGGGCTATGGCGACGTGAAGGACAAGATAAAGAAAGCGCTCTGACCCGTTCATGGTTTTTGCAGGCAATGAAGAAGGCGGCTCAAGGCCGCCTTTTTCGTGGGAGGTGTCAGAAGGTCAGTTTCTTGCTGAAGGCGTTGGTGAACTTTACCTCGCCATGATCGCCGGTGGCCTCGCCCAGCACCACATCCATGGCCTCGCCGGTTACCCTGGCCAGCGCGAAGCCACCCATATAGGCGGCCTTGGGTTTGAACAGGTCGAGGCCATCGCTGTTGTAGATCATCGGCACTTCGTGCTGGTGGCCGTGGAAGATGGCGATGACGTTGTAGCCCTTCAGCGCCCCCAGCAGCGCCTGCCGGTCGGCCTCGCTCCACCAATGTGGCGGGCCTGAGCCCTCATCGTCATAGGTGCGCTTTGCCGGGTCCCAGCGCTCGACCGAAAAAGTATCCCAACCATAGTGCTGGAAAAGGATGACGGGACGGCCGTCCGCGGCGTAGGTCGCCAGATCCTGCTTCAGCCATGGCAGGCTGCTCACCGCGCCGTGGCCGGTGTCGCCGGCAAATCGATGCGTCTGGACGAGATGCAGGCCGCCCCAGTCCCAGGAGTAGCAGTCGGTGTCGACATCGTATTCGGTGGCCGGCACCGGTGGCTTGAAGAACACGCCGGGGCGGTGGTTGACCTCGACATAGTCGCGCAATTCACGCCGGTACCAGTCGACATGCGGCGGCGAGCCGTTCTGGTCGAGATCATGATTGCCGAGCCCGACATAGACCGGCATGTGCACACGGTCCTGGCCGACGCCCTGTTGATAGCGCTGGCTGAACTGCAAAAGCTGCGTGCCTTCGCTGGGCTCGGTGATCTGGCCGCCGCCATCGTCGGTGATGTCGCCGCCGACGACAAGGCCGAGCGGCGCGCCGATGCGGCCGCCGGCCGAACGCAGGCCAGTGGCAACGCCGCCGATCTCGGCCGGCCATTGCCGGTCGGCCAAGCCATTGAGGGCCGCGACGTTGCGCAACAGGGCGGCGTCGGTCTTGCCTTCCTGCAGGCAATTGGGGCTCAAGCCGCTCGCCATGCGACAGGCGTGAACGTCGGCGATGAAGAGGAAAGTGGCGTCGATGGGCTGGATGCGCTTTCCGGTCTGGCCAAAGGCGGCGCGCGGCAGCAGGCCAGCCGTGGCAAGGCCGGCTGCCTGTGCGAGGAAATTGCGCCTGGTCGAGATGCGATTCATGGCCTGAGTTTCAGCACAGCCGATGCCCCGCCGTCCAGTTGCCACGATTGGCAATCAATAGTGCACCATAGTTCCGGCATTTCTTGCTAATATTGGCGCATGGCAGACTGAGCAGAGGGGGAAGCATGAAAACCGCATCGATCGGTATGATTGTGGTTGTGTTGTTGTCGGCAAGTGCGGCGCATGCCGCCGATTGCGTCGACGCGAAATCCGCCAAAGCCGGCTTCGTGCTGGAAATGCCCGGCGTCCGCAGCGAGTTTCGGCCGGTGGCCGGCGACATGGTCTCCGTCACCAACGCCTACGAATCGCAATCGCCGCAGACGCAATACCTGTTCCGCGGCCTGGTCGAAGTGCTTCGCGACAGCGATACCGGCCGGGTGGCCTCGATCCCGTTTTCGGATCTGCGAAAACTGTTTCCGCTGAAGACCGGGGCAAAAAGCACGATTGAATTCGTCGAGCTGTCGCCGAGCAGACAGCCGAAGAGCACCAAGACATTGAGCCTGGTCGTCAAGGGCAAGGAGACGTTCAGTGTCGGCGGCTGCAAATACAATGTTCTGGCCGTCACGGAGACTTTCAAGAACGGCGCCGGCGAGACGCTGGACACATTCACCGCGCTCTATGCGCCCGACCTGCAAGCCGCCCTCGCCCGGCGCTACGACGAAGGCACCAGCTCGGAATCGGTGAACGGTTACGAGACGATCAAACCGCTGGCGGAGTAGCCAGTCAGTCCGTTGAGGCGAGGTTTACTGTGGCAATAGAATACCGCGAGCCATGGTATGAGGTTCAGGATGACAAGCTGAGAGCTGCCCTGCAGCGCCAGTATCAGTTGGAGATTTCGTCGCTGCATCCGCTGTGGGGTCGAAAAGGATTCGTCATTGGACAAAACAGGGCTGCCGATGACGTTCTGGTACGTCTGACGGATGGCTGTTTCGCAATCGTACATCTGGTTTGGTCTGCCGGACCAGGTGACGCGATCTATCCGAACGCTACTTTGTATCCGTCGGCGTCAGAGGTCTCGCATGCGCTTGCCCTGGACGCTGAGAACCTCAGTAACTAGACGGCCCTGTTATATCCGCTCGGTTCCAGTGCCGCCAGGCAATCGCGCAACACGCTGGCGTCCTGCGCCGTCTTGGCCATCGACATGGCGCCGGAATAGGCAGCGATGGCGAGCGCCGCAAAGCGTTCGGGGTCGGTGCCCTGCTCCCTCCCCGCCTGCTGATCGGCCCTGATCTTGTCGGCGATCGCCTGGCGCCATCCGGCAAAGATGCCGGCCAAAGCGGCGCGGAAATCCGGGTCGGCGAGCGACAATTCATGCGCCAGATTGTTGAGCGGGCAGCCGCGTACAAAGCCCTGCTGCTCAAGCTCGGCCGCCACCGCTTCGAAGACCGCACGGACGCCTTCGCGCGCCGAGCCTGCGGCCTGCACCGGCGCGATCCAGGTCTCGTCGAGGGCCGCGGCCACCCGCTCCTCGATGACGGCCAACGCCAGCGCCTTCTTGGTCGGGAAATGGTGATGCAGCGCGCCGCCGCTGACGCCGGCGTTAGCCATCAGGGCAGCGAAGCTGGAGGCATTGTAGCCGCGCGCCTGGAACGACGCTTCGGCGACATCGAGCACCTTGTTGCGCAGGCCTTCGGGATCGTTGGTGCGTTTTCGCGGCGGCCCTTTCGAGCGCCCGGCAATCTCTGCTGACATTTGCGGACGATAGCAGATTGACAAAACAGGACAACCGGTCTGTTTTATAAACCGGATGATCATCCTGTTTTGGAGACGACACCAATGACCATGCCCCTGAATGTGCCTGCAACGGCCGGTCCGCTCGCCTCGCCGGTCGTCGAGTTGCGGCAATACACGCTGAAACCCGGCCGGCGCGAGACGCTGATCGACATCTTCGACGGCCACTTCATCGAAGGCCAGGAAGACGCCGGGATGACCATCATCGGCCAGTTTCGCGACCTCGACCGGCCCGACATGTTCGTCTGGCTGCGCGGTTTTGACGACATGGCCGCGCGGAAGAATGCGCTGACTGCCTTCTATGACGGGCCGGTGTGGGCGGCACACCGCGACGCCGCCAATGCGACGATGATCGATTCCGACGATGTGCTGCTCTTGAAGCCGGCATGGCCAGGCGCCGGCTTCGACCTGTCGGGCGCGCAGCGAGGTGCTTTGCCAGAGGAAGGAAAGCCGAGCGCAGACAATCGCTTGACCAGGATTGTTGTCATCCGGATTCACCATCTGCGGCTGGGTGCTGAGGCCGATTTCATCGGCCGCTTCGAAACAGATGCCGTTCCGATCCTTGCCACCGCCGGCGGGAGATTGCTCGGCGCCTTCATCACCGAACACGCCGAAAACAGCTTTCCCCGCCTGCCCGTGCGCCTGGGCGAAAACGTCTTTATCGCCGTCACGGGTTTCGACAGTGTCGAAGCGCATGCGAGCCATGACGCAGCGCTTGCCGCTTCGCCCCGGTGGCAGGCGTTTCAGCAAGCGGCCGATCTGACCAGACCGACCGAAACCTTGCGCCTGTCGCCGACGTCGCAATCTTTGCTGCGCTAACCGGATCGGCACGCAGCCAGTTGAAGTTCATACTGAGCGATAGGCCGGCGGCTTGACCGCCCTCGCCGATCGGCATTGCTTTCCTGACGCTAGGCAACAGCAGGAGCGCTGGATGAGACTTTCCGGCAAACGGGCACTGGTCACCGGCGGTTCGGATGGCATTGGCCTTGCCATATCGGAAGCCTTCTTGCGCGAAGGCGCCGAAGTTCTGATCGTCGGCCGCGACACCGGAAAGCTCGAAGCGGCGCGCCGGAAACTGGCGGCCGCAGGCAGCGTCGTGACCCAGTCGGCCGATCTTTCGACCTCTTCCGGTATCGATGCCGTGGTCGAGCGCGTGAAAGCAACCGGCCCGCTCGACATCCTCGTCAACAATGCCGGCGTCGCCTATTTGGTGCCGTTCGAGACCGTCACCGAGGACCAGTTCCAGCAATCCTTCGCCCTCAATGTGACGGCGGCGTTCTTCCTTACCCAGCGGCTGCTGCCGCATTTCGGGGACAAACCCTCGGTCATCAACATCTCGTCCTACTTCGCCAACAAGATGATCCCGAAGCGGCCATCGAGCCTCTATTCCCTGTCGAAGGGCGCGCTGAACTCGCTGACCAAGTCGCTGGCCTTCGAGCTTGGCCCGCGCGGCATCAGGGTCAATGCGATCGCGCCCGGCACGGTCGACACCGCCATGCGGCGCAAGTCGATCGAAAACCTGCCGGCGGCTGCGCAAGCCGACCTCAAGGCCTATGTCGAGCGCAGCTACCCCCTCGGCCGCATCGGCCAGACCAGGGACCTTGCCGGCATCGCCGTCTATCTCGCCAGCGATGAGGCGGCGTGGACCAGCGGCGGCATTTTTGCGATCGATGGCGGGTATACGGCGGGGTGACCCTCGTGGCTGTCTCGACCAAGCAGCGCTTGACCAGACTTTCAATCCCGCGTCTGTCTAGGCATCGAGCAATATTTCAGACACTCATGGCGCCATGCCGTCAAACGATCCCCTCATTCTTTTCTACACGACGGTCTTCGGCAAACCCGTCGACCTAGCGTCAATACAGTGCGGAATGCCCGGGAGGTGGACGCTGGACAAACGCCAGGCATCCGAGGCAACGGCGGTCGTCTTCCATCTTCCGGACTTTCGCGAAATCGGCGATGCCTACAAATATCCCGGCCAATATTGGGTGGCCTGGTCGATGGAATGCGGTCAGAACTATAAACGCGTCGCCGATCCGAAGTTCTTGCAGCACTTCGACATCACGATGACGCATGAATCACGGTCCGATGTCTGGACGCCCTATCTGCCGCCCTCTCCGTGGTGGAAGGGCGTGCTGACGAAACCAATCATGCCCAAAACAGAAGAAGCACCTGTCGCACTCTTCCAATCAGCCGGCACGAATTCCAGCAGGCGGGTCGATCTGGCGACCGAACTGGCGCGCCACATCAAGATCGATTCCTATGGCCGTTATCTCAACAATCGATCTGTCGAAGGCCCCGATCTCGGGCCGCAAACCAAGATCGAGACGATCGCGCGGCACAAATTCTGCTTCGCGATGGAGAACGCGATCGAGGCCGACTATGTCACCGAAAAAATCTATGACGCGCTCCTGGCCGGCACGGTGCCGATCTATCTCGGCGCTCCGAACGTGGATGAGTTCGTGCCGCCAAATTCCTATATCGACGCCAGTGCCTTCGCCAGCGCCAGGGAACTCGCAGCCTATCTCCAGCACCTGATCGAAACACCGCAAGAGTACGAGGCCTACTTCGCCTGGCGCTCAAAGCCATTGCCCGACAGCCTCGTCAAACGCATGCGAATGCTCGAAACTCCGGCCCGTTGCAGACTGATGGGCCTCGTGCACAGACGGCTGGAGGAGCGGTCGTATCAGCCGTCCGGACGGCGGACACTTCCATTCGGCTATAGGTCCTATCTGCGAACCAGGCTGCGCCGTTGGCGGAAAAAGATTCCGAGCTGACAGCTGCCAGCTCGGCGTTCAGGGCGCTTCAACCGATTTGTATCCTTGACCACTGCAATCTCTGCTTGAAGGCCATTGTGCAACGCGATACGCCGTTGCCGAATTCGATCGTCGGAGAGACAAGTGACCGCTGCCAAGACCAGAACCGAAACCGACACGTTCGGCCCCATCGAGGTCGCCGCCGACCGTTATTGGGGCGCGCAGGCGCAGCGTTCGCTCGGCAATTTCAAGATCGGTTGGGAAAAGCAGCCCGCCTCGATCGTACGCGCGCTGGGCATCGTCAAGCGGGCGGCGGCGGAAGCCAATATGGAGCTGAAGCGGCTCGATCCGGCCATCGGCAAGGCGGTCGTCGAGGCGGCGCAAGAGGTCATCGACGGCAAGCTCAATGACCATTTTCCGCTGGTGGTCTGGCAGACCGGCTCGGGCACGCAGTCCAACATGAACGCCAATGAGGTGATCTCCAACCGGGCGATCGAATTGTTGGGCGGCGTCATGGGCTCGAAGAAGCCGGTTCATCCCAACGACCACGTCAATATGAGCCAGTCGTCGAATGACACCTATCCGACGGCCATGCACATCGCCTGCGCCGAGCGCATTGTGCATGACCTGTTGCCGGCGCTGAAGCATCTGCATGCGGCGCTCGAGGCCAAGACCAAGGCCTTCGCCCACATCATCAAGATCGGCCGCACCCACACGCAGGATGCCACCCCCCTCACCCTGGGCCAGGAATTTTCGGGCTATGCCGCGCAGGTGGCGTCCTCGATCAAGCGCATCGAGATGACGCTGCCCGGCCTGCAGGAACTGGCCCAGGGCGGCACCGCCGTCGGCACCGGCCTCAACGCGCCAGTGGGCTTTGCCGAGAAGGTGGCGGCGCGTATTGCTGACATCACCGGCATCGCCTTCGTCACCGCGCCGAACAAGTTCGAGGCGCTTGCCGCGCATGATTCCATGGTGTTCTCACACGGCGCCATCAACGCGGCCGCCGCGGCGCTGTTCAAGATCGCCAACGACATCCGTTTCCTCGGCTCCGGCCCGCGCTCGGGCCTTGGCGAACTGTCGCTGCCGGAAAACGAGCCGGGCTCCTCGATCATGCCGGGCAAGGTCAACCCGACGCAGTGCGAGGCGATGACGCAGGTCTGCGTGCAGGTGTTCGGCAACAATGCCTCGCTGACCTTCGCCGGCAGCCAGGGCCATTTCGAGCTCAACGTCTACAACCCGCTGATGGCCTACAATTTCCTGCAGTCGGTGCAGTTGCTCTCCGATGCCTCGATC
This sequence comes from Mesorhizobium sp. P2_B11, assembly GCF_056404855.1. Taxonomy (NCBI): domain Bacteria; kingdom Pseudomonadati; phylum Pseudomonadota; class Alphaproteobacteria; order Hyphomicrobiales; family Phyllobacteriaceae; genus Mesorhizobium; species Mesorhizobium sp. P2_B11. Next base: position 289,864 of record NZ_JBFUDF010000007.1, on the reverse strand, counting down.
TCCTTCACCGACAATTGCGTCGTCGGCATCGAGGCGCGTGAGGACAACATCAAGGCGGCGCTCGACCGCTCGTTGATGCTGGTAACCGCACTCGCCCCGACCATCGGCTACGACAATGCCGCCAAGATCGCCAAGACCGCGCACAAGAAAGGCACGACCTTGCGCGAGGAAGCCCTGGCGACCGGGCTGGTCAGCGCGGCCGACTATGACCGGCTGGTGCGGCCCGAGGACATGACGCATCCGGGATAAGCAACTCCAGGCGCGTCGCGATTCCCTGGGGGAATGCGTCGACCAGCCGTCAGGAATTTGGCGGTGGGAAAATGTACTGCCGTTGAAGGCTGATCCGACAGGAATTTTGCGCCTTTCGACCGATCACGGAAATGTACGCTCTGTGAACAATGCGTCGCCGAACTGACGGCTTTGGTGAACAGTTGGCTTGGTCTATCTGACAGGGCATCAACCCATTTCGGAGAGCCACCATGTCCATCAACACTTCCACCGCCGGCGCCGGCACCGCGTCCAACAGCTCCACCACCATCCTGCTTGGCCGCATTCTGCTCGCCGCCATCTTCCTGCTTTCCGGCTTCGGCAAGCTCACCGCCATTGCCGGCACCGCCGGTTACTTCGGCGCCATGGGTCTGCCGGTGCCGACCGTAACGGCTATTGTCGTCGGCCTGATCGAGTTGGTCGGCGGCCTTGCCATCCTCGTTGGTTTCCAGACCCGTATCGCCGCCTGGGTGCTTGCCATCTTCACCATCGCAACGGCTCTTGTGGCCCACACCGGCTGGGCCGACCAGAACCAGATGATCCACTTCCTGAAGAACGTAGCCATCACCGGCGGCTTTCTGCTGCTGGCTTCGTCTGGCCCCGGCGCCTACTCGATCGACGCCAGGCGCGGCTGAGCTTTCCCTCCCAAGCCTGAAAAAGAGCGGCGCGGAATTTTCCGCGCCGCTTTTTCGTTGTCTGTCCAAGCGCGTCCGCCTCCCATCCCTGCTAGGATCGATGGCAGAACAGCCGACGGACAGACAACGGAGAATGACCATGCCCCGCAATGCACTAATTCTGCTTTCCCGGCTGCTGCTCGCCGCCCTGTTCATTCCGTCCGGCTATCATGCGCTTGCCGACATTGCCGGCACGACTGGCTATTTCGCCGATCTCGGCCTGCCGCTGCCGACGCTTGCCGCCTGGGGCACAGGGCTGTTCGAGCTGATCGCCGGGCTGTTGATCGTGGTCGGCTTTCAGACGCCGGTGGTCGCGTTGCTGCTTGCCGCCTTCTGCATCGCCGCAGGCTCCATTGGCCACTACGGCCAGGGCGGCGACGATCCGATGCTGGCTTTCCTGCACCAGCAGATGCTGATGAAGGACATTGCCATCGCCGGCGGTTTTTTGGCACTGGCCGTGGCTGGTGCCGGCGCCTGGTCGATCGACGGGCGGATGGCTGCGGGCCGCAGCTGAGCGAGGCGCCCAACCCCGGTTCATTCGCTGTCGAGAAAGACGAACTCGGCAAGCTTGCTGATGTTTATCGGTTGGGAGAGGAAGGCGCCGTGCCCCATTCGACCGACGCTGATGGTCAGGCAAACTTGCTTGCTTTGAACCGCAGGGGGCAGCCATTCATACCCGTACTCGTTTGTGCCCTTGGAGTAGCTACGAAGATTGCTGTCGAGCGCGATGTAGAGGTAGTTGCCTGATTTGATCACGCTTGACCGCTTCAGGTAAGGCAACAGGTCGTTTCGACCCACGACAGGCTCAAGAAAGCCGCCAAGCGGCTGGGCGATGTCGGAGAGAGATCGATCGACAGCACCAGAACACGGGTTGATGTCCGCGTACGCGTTTGTTGAAATTGAGCTTTGAAATTTGACCATTTCATCGCTCATTCCCAATACAAAATAGTTTATCTTTTGCCCATTCTCAGGTTTCAAAAAACCTGGAAGAAGATTGAGCAACGCCTTGCCGTCTCTACCTTTTGGGTAATTTCCGTCGAGCTCAAACGCACCTTTTGCGACAAGAGACACATTGGAAACTGTCTGCGCTTTGGCTCCATCAATAATCAGGAGTGACAGGACGGAAAGCAGCAAGGGCAAGATTTTACCGGATTTCATGGTCCCCCTCCACAGTTCCGGATCATCCGGCTCGGCACGTCCAACCAGGCACCATACCCAAAACTACTTCACCGACACGCTCTGCCCGCCCTCGACCGCCAGCACAAGCCGGCGGTTGGTAATCCGCGCCAGTTGCGCCAGACGTCCGGCCGGGCGCTCACCGTAGAGGTCGGAAAGTGCTGCCGGCAGCACCAGCGCCAGCGTGCCGTTGCCGCGGTTTTCCCATTTCAGTCTTGGCATGACGCCGGGCATGGCCGCCGTGAGCAGATAGACGACGCGCAGCACCGCCGCCAGGATGCGGGCGCGTTCGAGATAGCGCGGCGTCGCCAGGCCGCGAATTTCCGGGGCGGCATCGTTGAGCACACCCTCATGGCGAAACAGGCCGACCAACGCCAGAAAAGCGCGGCCGGGATGATCGACGCCGATGAAGGAGGCGTGGGCGATGATGTTGAGCGACTGCTTGCCGCGATATTCCGGGTGCGCGCGCCAGCCTATATCAGCCAGCAGACAGGCGGCATGACGATAGCGCGCCTCGTCCTCGGTCTCGTCGATGCCGAAGGCGGCAAAGGTCTTACCCGTCCATTCGACAAGCTCATGCGCATGGGTGACCGAACGCGAGCGCAGCCGGGCCAGTTCCTCCGAAGCGGAGACCAGCGGATCGGCCTTCTGCTCGGCCTGGTCGAGCAGCGAATAGAGGAAGCCTTCACGCACGCCGAGCGCCGAAACGATGATCTTCGACGGCTGCATCGCCGCCATGATCTCCTGCAGCACGACCGCGCCATAGGGCAGCAATGAGCGGCGGTTCTTGGAGACGCCTTCGATACCCTTGACCTTCTCGATCTCGCCTTTCGCGACTTGCCGCAGAAAGTTGGCGGCGCTTTCGACACCGATCTCGTAGTGGTGCATGACGCCAAGCGGATAGTTGGTCATTTCCATGTGCAACCGGGCAAGGTTTCGCCAGGTGCCGCCGACGGAATAGAACGGCCTGCCCTGCCCGCCCTTCAAAAGCCTGGCCCGCGCCAATTGCTCGCGGGCGATCTTGGCCGCCTGGGCGAGCGAATTCTTGGCCATATCCTGCAGCCGCAGGCCGCCCAGCGGCAGCGTGATGCCGTCGCCGATCGCCTCGCCATTGATGTCGATGAGTTCCAGGCTGCCGCCGCCAAGGTCGCCGGCAATGCCGTTGGCGGGGTGGAAGCCGGAGATAACGCCGAGCGCCGAATAATGCGCCTCCTGCCGGCCGGTCAGCACGCGGATCTCGGTCTTGAGCACATCCTCGGCGCGGTGGATGAAGTCGGGGCCGTTGATCGCCTCGCGGGCCGCGGCCGTTGCCAGCACATACATATGCTCCGCGCCGGCCTGGTTCGACAGCGCGCGGAAGCGGCGGAACTCTTCCATCGAGCGGGTCACCGCCTCGGGATCGAGCTTGCCGGTCGAAACGATGCCGCGGCCGAGGCCGGCCAGCATCTTTTCGTTGAACAGCACGGTCGGCGAGCGCGCCAGCCCTTCATAGATGACAAGGCGGATCGAGTTCGAGCCGATGTCGATGATGGACAGCGGTCGGCGATCCTGCAGCCGGCCCTGGGAAGTTGAAATCATCAGCCGGACGCTGCAGCGTTTTTCTTGCGACGCTTGAACTGCGCGATGCGCTTGGGCGCATGCGACTTCAGCGCGTCACCCCGTCCGGACAGGCTCGGATTGGTCATGAAATATTCCTGCGCGTTGAACGGCTCTTCCCCCTCCTCCAGCACCACGCGCCGGGAGGTCCCGTCAGCCAATACGTCGAAACTTTGCTGGTTGTCCATGATGTTGCCCAGCATGATCTGCCCCAGTATCTGTTCATGCACAGTTGGATTGGTGATCGGCACCATGGTCTCGACGCGGCGATCGAGGTTGCGCGGCATCAGGTCGGCCGAGGAGATGTAGACGATCGCCTCGTCCGACGGCAAGCCATGGCCGTTGCCGAAGCAGTAGATGCGGCTGTGTTCGAGGAAGCGGCCGACAATCGACTTGACCCTGATGTTCTCCGACAGGCCCGGCACCTGCGGCCGCAGGCAGCAAATGCCGCGTACGACGAGGTCGATTTCGACGCCGGCGCGGCTGGCATCATAGAGCGCGTCGATGATGTTCGGATCGACGAGCGCGTTCATCTTCATCCAGATGCGCGCCGGCCGGCCCGCCAGCGCATGGGCGATCTCGTCGGCAATGTGCTTCAGGATGCGGCTGCGCAGCGTAAACGGCGAAATGGCGATCCGCATCTCATCGGTCGGCTCGGCATAGCCGGTGATGAAGTTGAACAGCTGCGCGACATCGCGCGCAATCGTTGGATCGGTGGTGAAGAAGGACAGGTCGGTGTAGATGCGCGCGGTGACCGGATGGTAGTTGCCGGTGCCCAGATGCACGTAGTTGCGCAGCTTGCCGTCCTCGCGCCGCACCACCAGCGACATTTTCGCGTGGGTCTTCAACTCGAGGAAGCCGAACACGACCTGGACGCCGGCGCGCTCGAGGTCGCGCGCCCAGCGGATGTTGGCTTCCTCGTCGAAGCGCGCCTTGAGCTCGACAAGTGCTGTCACCGACTTGCCGGCCTCGGCGGCGTCGACCAGCGCGCGCACGATCGGACTGTCGTTGGAGGTGCGATAGAGCGTCTGCTTGATCGCCACCACTTCCGGGTCGGCCATCGCCTGGCGCAGGAACTGGACCACGACGTCGAAGGATTCATAGGGGTGGTGGACGACGATGTCTTTCTCGCGGATGGCCGCGAAGCAATCGCCGCCATGCTCGCGGATGCGCTCGGGAAAGCGCGGATTGTAAGGCGTGAACTTGAGGTCGTCGCGCGGCACGGCAACGATCTCGGAAATCTGGCTGAGCGCCAGCGGGCCGGTCAGAACGCTGATGCGGCTCGACGAGACACCAAGTTCGCCGGCAACGAACTCGCGCAATTCGCCGGGCATCAGTCTGTCGAATTCGATGCGGATGACCGAACCGCGGCGGCGGCGCTTCAGCGCCGTCTCGAACAGGCGCACGAGATCTTCCGACTCCTCCTCGACCTCGATATCGCTGTCCCGGATGATGCGGAAGGTGCCGGAACCCTTGACCTCGTAGCCGGGGAACAGCTTGCCGATATAGAGGCCGACCGCCTCCTCGAGCGGAATGAAGCGGACATTCTGCTTGCGGTCGGGCAGACGGATGAAGCGCTTCAGCGCCACCGGCAGGCGCAGAAGCGCGCTCATCTCCTCGCCATTCTTGCGATGGCGCAATTGCAGCGCCATCGAGAAGCCGAGATTGGGAATGAACGGGAACGGATGCGCCGGATCGATCGACAGCGGGGTCAGCACCGGGAACACCTGGTCCTGGAAATGGTCTTCCAGCCAGACCTTCTCATCCTTGGTCAGGGCGTCGCGGGTGATGCTCTCAATGCCTTCCTTGTTGAGCAGCAGCATCAGCGCCGACAGGCTGTTCTGCTGGTCCTCCTGCAGCCGCTCGACCTCGCGCAGCAATTGTTCGAGCTGCTGCTCGGGCGTACGCCCGTCCGGGCTCTTCAGCGCAATGCCTTCGCGCACCTGGCCGGCAAGGCCGGCGACGCGGACCATGAAGAACTCGTCGAGATTGGCGGCCGAGATCGACAGGAAGCGGACACGCTCGAGCAGCGGGTGGTGCGCGTTCTGCGATTCCTCGAGCACGCGCCGGTTGAACTGCAGCCAGGAGAATTCGCGGTTGACGAAACGGTCGGGATTGCCGCCCTCGGGGCTCGCCACCTCGACATTGATGAATTCGCTCAACACCGGCTTCAGTTCATTCATGATTTCCTGCCCGCAACCGTTCCTTTTGGAGCGCCGCATCGCCGAGATGGCCATGGACGCTCTAACATGTCTTTGTGACGCACGATCCGTCGCGGAATCGCTCGGCTTCCGGGGTCATGCGCTTAACCGGCTCAACTTATCCTCTGCCAGCCTTTTGCGACAGTTTCATTTCATCGATCTTGCAAAGAGAGCTGTTATGATCCAGATGCAGACGAGACTGCGTTAAGGAGACGACGATGGCAGGCGGTTCCATTCCCCATTTCCAGAACGATGCCGGCCATCCGGCGATCGACATCGGTGTCAGGGAATTCATGTGCACCGGCGCCAACCCGCCCTTCGACCACCCGCATGTGTTTCTCGACATGGGCGACGACAATGAAAAGGTCTGCCCCTACTGCTCGACGCTCTACCGCTATTCGGCGAAGCTGAAGGCGACGGAAACCCAGCCACCCGGCTGCCTCTATATCGACCAGGCCGCCTGAGCCTTTCGCGACAAGCCCGATGCAGGACGCACAGGCCCGGCAGGTCATTATCGCCGGGGCTGGCATCGCCGGGCTGACGGCTGCCCTTGCGTTTGCCGAACGCGGCTATCCCGTAAAGCTTTTGGAACAGGCGCAGCGCCTTGAAGCGGCCGGCGCCGGTATCCAGCTTTCGCCCAATGCAACACGCATCCTTCGAAAACTCGGCGTGCTCGACCGCCTGCTGCCGGCGGCCTTGCAGCCGGAAGCGGTGGTGTTGAAGGACGCCAAGACGCTGCGCGAACTGGCCCGGGTGCCGCTTGGGCAAGCCGCCGAGGCGCGTTGGCAGGCGCCCTATCTCGTCGCCCACCGCGCCGACCTTCAGGCGGCCCTGCTGGCGCAGGTGGCCGAACGTCCGGAGATTGAGCTCGTCACCGGTGCACGGGTGAGCAGGCTCGTCATCAATCCGCAAGGTGTTGTCGTGACCGCCGAAGCGGATCGCCGCGCGATCGAGGCAAGCGGCCGGCTCCTGGTCGGCGCCGATGGCGTCTGGTCGTCGGTCCGGGCGCAGCTCGCAGGCTTCGGCAAAAGCCGCTTCTCGGGCGAGCTCGCCTGGCGGGCAACGATCGCAGCCGAGAGCGCCGCTGGCGAAGCTTTTGCCGCCATCGGCGCCGCGGACTGCGTCACCACGTTCCTGCATCCCGGCTTCCACATGGTCGCCTATCCCGTCAGCAACGGCCGCGCCTTCAATCTCGCCGCCTTCACCAAGGGCGAGCGTATTGCCGAAGGCTGGTCGGGCCATGCCGACCCAGCCATCCTCGTCGGCGCCACCCGTAGCACTGCGCCCAGCCTGGCCAAGCTTGTGGCGCTGGCCGGCCCGTGGACAGCCTTTCCGATCCATACGGTTGTGCAACAGCGGTGGACGAGCCCGCAGGGCATCGCTTTGATCGGCGATGCAGCGCATGCGATGACGCCGTTTGCGGCGCAAGGTGCGGCCATGGCGATCGAGGATGCCGTGACGCTGGCTGACGTCTTCGCCGATTTCCCAGCCGATGTGGCGGGCAGTCTTCAAATCTGGGAAAACCTGCGGCGGCCGCGTGTGGCCAAAGCCGCACGTCGCGGCGCCGTCAACCGCCTTGCCTGGCATGCCGCCGGCCCGGTGGCTGTCGCCCGCAACCTGTTCCTGTCCATGCGCTCGCCCCAAAAGCTCGCCGCCGATCTCGACTGGCTTTATGGATGGGAGCCGCAGAAAGTCATCCGGCGCTAGACGTCGCCGGCGTGCCGAAAGCTTTCATCTAGTTGTAAAGCCGCATCGACAGGCCGAGCGAGGCCGGCAGCGGGTTCCACCAGCCGGTGCGCAGACCGGCGGTGCGCAGGCCTGCAGCCGTCCAGGTGTTGCAGCCAACCAGCGCGTTGAAATGGCCGTTCGCCTCAAAGAAGCGGTCGAAGCGGGAATATGCGGCGTTCTCGATGACAACCGGACCGTTCGGCCCGTGCTGGAAACTCGCGTCGATGTAATCGAGCAGTGCTGCAAAACGCTGCTCATCGATGTTGAAGCCGGTGACGGCGGGATGCGGCTCTGCGATGTTCCCGGCGATATCGACATGCATGACCGAGGCGTCCAGCGTCAGCGCCTTGAGCACCGGCACCGCCTTCAGCTCAGACCAGGTCGGCGTCTCCAGATAGAAGGCGCGGCCGCCCCAGCCGAAGACGATGTAGCGCACCTCGGGAGCGTCGGCAGGGATGCCGGCATCGACCAGGAAACGAAAACGCTGGCGCACGGCATCGTCGACCGGAATGGCGATGTCGGTGTGGATCGGGTTCTTCAGCACCAGAATATGGCGCGTGCCCTCGCCCGCTGCTGATGCCGGCCAGAGCGGGCGCGGCACCAGCGTCCCGAGCGCGGCGGCAAGCGCGACCGCGACAACCAGCATGGCGAGGAAACGCAGGGCTTTTCTCATGCGGCGGCCTTGTGGTCTCCCGTCGTCATCGCCGGACCCAAATAGCAAAAAAGCCCGGCCGCATTGCGGCCGGGCTCTTTCTGGTTTGCATAAAAATGCTCAGTGCAGGATCTGCGAAAGGAAGAGTTTCGTGCGCTCATGGCGCGGGTGGTCGAAGAACTCGGCCGGCGTGTTCTGTTCCACGATCTGGCCCTGATCCATGAAGATCACCCGGTTGGCGACTTTTCGCGCAAAGCCCATCTCGTGGGTGACGCACAGCATGGTCATGCCTTCCTCGGCAAGGCCCACCATGGTCTCCAGCACTTCCTTGATCATTTCGGGATCAAGCGCCGAAGTCGGCTCATCGAACAGCATGATGCGCGGGTTCATGCACAGCGAACGGGCGATCGCCACGCGCTGCTGCTGGCCGCCCGACAGCTGGCCCGGATATTTGTTGGCCTGTTCCGGGATTTTCACGCGCTTGAGGAAATGCATGGCGATTTCCTCGGCCTGTTTCTTCGGCGTCTTGCGCACCCAGATCGGCGCCAGCGTGCAGTTCTCCAGGATGGTCAGATGCGGGAACAGGTTGAAGTGCTGGAACACCATGCCGACCTCACGGCGCACCTCGTCTATCTTCTTGAGATCGTTGGTCAGCTCCTTGCCGTCGACGATGATCTTGCCCTTCTGGTGCTCTTCCAGCCGGTTGATGCAGCGGATCATGGTCGATTTGCCGGAGCCCGAGGGGCCGCAGATGACGATGCGCTCGCCGCGCATCACCTTCAGGTTGATGTCCTTCAGCACATGGAACTCGCCATACCATTTGTGCATGCCGATGATGTCGATGGCGACATCGGTGGTCGAGATGTGCATCTTCTTGGCATCGACCTTGATCTCTTCGGCGCTGACGGCGTTTTCTATGACCATGGCAGGTTCCCCTTGTTCTTTTGTTTAGCGTTTGTGGCCGGTGTCGAGCCGGCGTTCCGTGTACATGGAATAGCGCGACATGCCGAAGCAGAACAGCCAGAAGACGAAGGCTGCGAAGATGAGACCGGACTTGGCCGTTACCGGCGTCGCCCAGTTGGGGTCGGAGAAGTTCTGCTTGACGATGCCCAGCAGGTCGAACATCGAAATGATCGAGACCAGGCTGGAGTCCTTGAACATGCCGATGAAGGTGTTGACGATGCCTGGAATGACCAGCTTCAGCGCCTGCGGCATGACGACGAAATACATCTTCTGCCAATAGCCAAGGCCGAGCGAGTCGGCGCCTTCATACTGGCCTTTCGGAATGGCCTGCAGCCCGCCGCGAACCACCTCGGCCATATAGGCGGCCGAGAACAGGGACACGCCGATCAGCGCGCGCAGGTACTTGTCGAAAGTGACGCCGGCCGGCAGGAACAGCGGCAGCATGACGCTGGCCATGAACAGCACGGTGATCAACGGCACGCCGCGTACCGCCTCGATGAAAATCACGCACAGCATCTTGACGATCGGCATCTTCGAGCGCCGGCCGAGCGCCAGCACGATGCCGAGCGGCAGTGACACGACGATCGCCACGAAGGACAAGCTAAGCGTTATCAGCAGACCGCCCCAGCGCGGTGTCTCGACGTGAGGCAATCCGAACGCCCCGCCGGAAAGCAGGAAGAAGGACACGATCGGCAAGACGACGAGCAGAAGGACCGCGTTGAGGCCCTTGCGCGGCGCCTTAGGCATCAGCATCGGCACCAGCAGCACGACCAGCAATATGCCGACCACGATCGGCCGCCAACGCTCCTCGATCGGGTAGGTGCCGAACATGATTTGGCCGAACTTGGCGTTGACGAAGGCCCAGCAGGCGCCGGACCAGCCGTCCGGCTGGATGCCGCCCTGCGCCTGCGCTGCCGTGAGACAGACCGTACGGTCAGGGCCAGTCCACTGGGCATTGATGAAAGCCCAGTTGATAATTTGCGGCACGATCAGCGCCACCAAAGCGATACCGATGATCGTCATGACAGTATCGCTGACCGAACCGATCAGGTTCTTGCGAACCCAGGCGCCCATGCCGGTTACGCCTGCTGGGGCAGGCTGCGCCAGCACCATTTCGGTGCGGACCCAAGACATATCGTGTTCTTGCATGGCCCTACCTCTCCACCAGCGCCATCTTGGCGTTGAACCAGTTCATGAAAAGCGAGGTGAGCAGGCTGATCGACAGGTAGACCGTCATCATGATCAGCACGCACTCGATCGCCTGGCCGGTTTGGTTGAGCACGGTGCCAGCGGTTGCCGTCAGATCGGGATAGCCGATGGCGATGGCCAGCGAGGAGTTCTTGGTCAGGTTGAGGTATTGGCTCGCCAGCGGCGGGATGACGATGCGCATCGCCTGCGGCACCACGACCAGGCGCAACGCCTGCCCCGACCGCAGGCCGAGCGCTGCCGAGGCCTCGCTCTGGCCCCTTGCCACGCCGCGAATGCCGGCGCGCACGATCTCGGCGATGAACGCTGCCGTATAGAAAGACAGAGCCAGATAGAGCGACAGGAACTCCGGCTTCACCACGAAGCCGCCGGTCAGGTTGAAGGTCGATTGTTTTGGAAAATCAAAGCTTAGTGGGAAGCCGGCCAGCGCGTATGCCAGCAGTGGCAGTCCGACGATCAACGCCAGCGATGTCCAGAACACGGGGAATTGCTGGCCGGTCGCCATCTGCCGCTGACGCGCCATGCGGGCGACGAACCACGCCATCGCGATGCCGACCAGAAAAGCGACGAAGATCAGCCAGGAGCCGTCGCCCCAGACAGCGCGCGGAAAGTAGACGCCGCGCTGATTTAGAAGGGAGCCGAAGGGCAGATGAATGCTTTCCTTCGGTGTCGGCAGCACGGCCAGCACGCCGGAATACCAGAAGAAGATGACCAGCAGCGGCGGGATGTTGCGAAAAACCTCGACATAGACCGTGCAGATCTTCTGGATCAGCCAGTTGTGCGACAGCCGGCCGATGCCGACAAAGAAACCGATGATGCTGGCTGTGACAATGCCGACGGCGGCGACGATCAGCGTGTTGATGATGCCGACGAGGATGGCCCGGCCATAGGTCGAATCGGACGTATAGGCGATCGCACTGTCGCTGATGTCAAAGCCGGCGCGCCCTCTCAGAAAGCCGAAGCCCGATGCGATGTGAAGTCGTGTCAAATTGTCGATGACGTTGTTGACGATCCAGTAGACGCCACCCACCAGCAGGACGACGACCACAGTCTGGAAGACAAAACTGCGGACTTTTGGATCGTTGATGAAGGAACCGCGGCTCGGCTCCTCGCGAAGAACTTCCTGCGATGCCATTTGACCGTCCCCTGGAAAGAGAAACCGGAAGGCAGAGAATCTGCCTTCCGGATCACATTTCGATCAGCGGATCGGCGGAGCGTACTGCAGGCCGCCCTTGGTCCACAGTGCGTTGATGCCGCGCGCGATCTTCAGCGGGCTGCCCGAACCGACGTTGCGTTCGAACATTTCGCCATAGTTGCCGACAGCCTTGACGATGTTGACGACCCAGTCATTGGAGACGCCGAGATCGGTACCGATCTTGGTATCTGCTTCCTGGCCGAGCACGCGCTTGATCTCAGGGCTGTCCGAGGCCTTCATCTCTTCGACATTGGCCTGGGTGATGCCCAGTTCCTCGGCCTGCAACAGCGCGAAGTAGGTCCACTTGACGATGTGGTACCACTGGTCGTCACCCTGGCGCACGGCCGGACCGAGCGGCTCCTTGGAGATGATTTCGGGCAGCACGACATGATCGGCCGGCGCGCTGAGCGTCAGGCGAATGCCGTAGAGACCCGACTGGTCGGTGGTGTAGACGTCGCAACGGCCGGCGTCATAGGCGGCGTTGACCTCTTCCAGCTTTTCGAAGACGACCGGATTGTACTCCATCTTGTTCGCCTTGAAGTAGTCGGCGAGGTTGAGCTCGGTCGTGGTGCCGCTCTGCACGCAGACCGCCGCACCCGAAAGCTGCAACGCCGAATTGACGCCCGGCAGCTTCTTGGCGTTGATCATGAAGCCTTGGCCGTCATAGTAGGTGACGCCGATGAAGTTCAGGCCAAGCGCCGTATCGCGATTGATGGTCCAGGTGGTGTTGCGCGACAGGATATCGATCTCGCCCGACTGCAGCGCTGTGAAGCGCTCCTTGGCGCTAAGCGGGGTGAACTTGACCTTGGTGCCGTCGCCGAAGACGGCAGCCGCGACAGCGCGGCAGAAATCAGCATCGATGCCTTTCCACTCACCCTTGTCATCAGGCGCCGAGAAACCGGCCAGACCAGTCGAGACACCGCACTGGATGAAGCCCTTCGCCTTGACTGTGTCGAGCGTGGTCGCCGACGCAGACGAAGCCATCCATCCAAGCGCAGCGGCGCCGAGAATGCCAATTGCAATGTGTTTCATAACCCACAGACCCTTTTCTGTTTTCAGGTAAACCCTGATCCTCAGGCAAATCCTGATCTTTTTTCCCGCGTGAACCCGGCTCCCATCCGGTGCATTCCGGAACCCCGCGTCGTAACCGACGCCCGGCCCCTCCCATTCACGAACTGCATCGAAGGCGATTATTCCTGTGAGGTCAAGGGAAATGACCGTTTCACGACAGCTTTGAAAACCAATTGCCGCGAATGCCTGAAATGCGCACAGGGACACCAGGAAATCGGCAACCCGTGCAAACAAATCAGTCAAAGAAGCAGCCGACCAAGTCCATAGCTCCCGGCAAACTCCGCCATCACTACAGCTATGCTTTGCCGGAGGCGCGAAGCGATGGTTTGGCCTATGCAAACCCCACCGCTTGGCGGGTCCACGGCTGTTGCGCGGGCTCTGCCGCCGCTTTATGGCTGATCTCCAAACATCCTTTGACAGGCGGCGAACCATGGCGACAGACGGCACCGAACTGGGCATCAACACGCGGCTTGCCCATTCGGGCAACGATCCGCACGACTATTTCGGCTTCGTCAATCCGCCGATCGTGCATGCCTCGACCGTGCTCTATCCCAATGCGGCGACGATGGCGGCGCGCAGTCAGAAATACACCTACGGCACACGCGGCACGCCGACCACCGACGCGCTGGCGCATGCGATCGATGCCCTGGAAGGCTCGGCCGGCACGATAATCGTGCCGTCGGGCCTGGCGGCGGTAACGATCCCGCTGCTGGCGTTTCTCTCGGCAGGCGACCACGTTTTGATCGTCGATTCCGTCTATCACCCGACCCGCAATTTCGCCGATACGATGCTGAAGCGGCTGGGCGTCGAGGTCGAATATTACGATCCGCATGCCGGTGCCGGCATCGCCAAGCTGATCAGGCCCAACACCAAGGTCGTGTTCACGGAATCGCCAGCCTCCAACACTTTCGAGGTGCAGGACATACCGGCCATCGCCAAGGCGGCGCACGCGGCCGGCGCCATCGTCATGATGGACAACACCTGGGCGACGCCGCTCTATTTCCGCCCGCTCGACCACGGCGTCGACATCTCGATCCATGCGGCGACGAAATATCCCGCCGGCCATTCCGACGTGCTGCTGGGTACGGTATCGGCCAATGCCGAGTGCTGGAAACAGCTTTGCGAGACGTTCTACACAATGGGCTGTTGCGCCGGTCCCGATGTCGTCTACCAGGTGCTGCGCGGCTTGCGCACCATGGGCGTGCGGCTGGATCACCACCAAAAGAGCGCGCTTGCCATTGCCAGCTGGCTGGAGAGCCAGCCCGGCGTTGCGCGCGTGCTGCACCCGGCACTGCCCAGCCATCCCGACCACGCGCTGTGGAAGCGCGATTTTTGCGGCTCGAGCGGCATCTTTTCCATCGTGCTCAAGGGCGGCGGCCAGAAACAGCAGCACGCCTTCCTCGATGCACTGAAGATCTTCGGCCTCGGCTATTCCTGGGGCGGCTATGAGAGCCTTGCCGTGCCGGTCTTCCTCGGCGACCGCACCGTCGCCAAGGGCCCCTATGACGGCCCGCTGCTCCGCCTGCAGATCGGGCTCGAGGATGTCGAGGACCTCAAGGCCGACATCCTGCGCGGACTGGCCGCTGCAGCTGCTGCGGCATGACGCAAGCATACCTGCGACGCTGATTCCGCAAACCTGCCCAACGTGTTGAAAAGGCTGGCCAGGCGGCTTTCGCAGGACGATCGGCGTCGCAAAGCCGCTCATTGCCCGATCGCGCGCAGTGTTATTTTCCCCAATGCGCGCTTTTCCGGATTGGTTTGACTTTCAAAGTCGGCAGTCCGGCCTCATTGCAGGCGCATCGAGCGCAATTCCAGCTATCCCGAGCTTGCCATGGCCTTTCGTCTCTTTGTCCCCATTCTCGCCGGCGCGACGCTGCGTGAGCGCGTCATCGCCTGTATCGGCGCGATGATCGGCATTGCGCTGACCGGAGCGATCGGCGCGCTGGTGCTCGGCAACGGCCCGCATGTGCCGCTGCTGGTGGCGCCGATGGGCGCGTCGGCGGTGCTGCTGTTCGCGGTGCCTGCGAGCCCGCTGGCGCAGCCATGGTCGATTATCGGCGGCAACACCATATCCGCGCTGATCGGCGTGATCGTTGCGCATTTCGTGCACGAGCCGGCTCTCGCCACGGGCCTGGCCGTGGCGTTGGCCATCGCCGCCATGTCGTTCACGCGCTGCCTGCATCCGCCGGGCGGAGCCGCCGCATTGACGGCCGTGCTCGGTGGTCCGGCCGTGACCGGCGCCGGCTTCCTGTTTCCCTTCGTGCCGGTGGCGCTGAACTCCATCATTCTGGTCGCACTCGGCTATGCTTTCCACAGGCTGTCGCGACGCAGCTACCCGCACCGGCCCGCCCCTGCCGCCAACAGCCACGGAACGGCCGACCCGCCGGCGGTGCAGCGCGTCGGCTTCCGGCCCGAGGATATCGATGCCGCGCTCGGCGCGCTGGACGAGACCTTCGACATCGACCGCAGCGATCTCGAATTGCTGCTGCGCCAGGTCGAGTTGCAGGCCATGGTCCGCTCGCACCGGACGTTGCTGTGCGCCGACATCATGTCGCGCGATGTGGTGTCGGTGCCTGAACAGGCCTCGCCCGACCAGGCGCGGCAGCAACTCCTCGATCACAACATCCGCACCTTGCCGGTGGTCGACGCTGAGAGAAGGCTGGTCGGCGCCGTCGGCCTGCGCGAATTGACGAGAGCCGCCGAGACGGTGAAAGGCGTGATGTCGAACGCCGGCACCGCCTCCCCCGACACACCGGCGATGAGCCTGCTTCCCGTGCTCACCGACGGGCGCAGCCACGCCGTGGTGATCATCGACAGCGAGCGGCGCATCCTCGGCCTGATCACGCAGACCGATCTTCTGGCCGCAGCGGCGCGGATACAGACGGCAGACAAGGCGCGGCCAGAGGCTGTAGGATAGATCGCTCCAGGTAGAGAAAGGTCGGGAACCTTTTGTCTGCGGCAGCATCCAATGTCCCGATCAAGCGTCTGGCCAGGGAGAGCGGTCGTGACCAGGAAGTCAGCAATTCAAACTGTCGCGGTTTCCGCGCCCGGCGACATGCAGCTTGTCCACCGCGCAATGGCGCACGAGGCGGACGCCTTCCGCGCCATCATCAAGACGCACAACCAGCGGCTCTACCGCATCGCACGCGGCGTCGTGCGCAATGACAGCGAGGCCGAGGACATTGTCCAGGAGGCCTATGTCCGAGCCTTTGCCGGCCTGGCGACGTTTCGTGGCGACGCTTCCCTGGCGACCTGGCTGTCGCGCATCG
Source organism: Mesorhizobium sp. P2_B11 (assembly GCF_056404855.1). Lineage (NCBI taxonomy): Bacteria > Pseudomonadati > Pseudomonadota > Alphaproteobacteria > Hyphomicrobiales > Phyllobacteriaceae > Mesorhizobium > Mesorhizobium sp. P2_B11. The sequence continues at coordinate 273,866 of NZ_JBFUDF010000007.1, read as the reverse complement.
TCATCAACGAAGCGCTCGGCCGCTTGCGCAAGAGGCGGCGCACCGTGGCGATGCCTACGAGCCCAGAAGCAAAAATCATCCAGTTCCCCCTCAACCCAAGCGACGATCCGGAGCGGACGATGGCGCAGCGGCAGATCCTCAGGCTGGTCGAGCGAGCCACCGACAACCTTCCGGACGTCTATCGGACAGTGTTCATCGCCCGCGTTATCGAGGGCCTGAACATCGAGGAAACGGCTGATCTGCTTGGCGTGCGCCCCGAGACCGTCAAGACCAGATTGCACCGGGCGCGTGCCCTGGTGCGCAAGGCGCTTGATGACGAAATCGGCCCGGTGCTGCTCGATGCATTTCCCTTCGCGGGCCGGCGTTGCGAGCGATTGACCGAAGCAGTGATGAAGCGGCTCGGCTTGCAAAGCTGATCTTCGGTCTTCGCCGATTCCCAGGGAACGTTTCTTCCCCTCCCGCATCCAATACGCGTCAACCCAGATGAAGCCCGCTGCCTTCGCGGCCGGGCGAAGGAGATGCCATGATTACCCGACACATAGCCGCACTCGCCACCGTCCTGTTGATGGGCACGGCCCCGCTTGCGCAGGCTGCGGACAAGCCTACCGATCCGCAGATCGCTCATATCGCCTACACCGCAGGCGCGATCGACATCGAGGCGGCCAAGTTGGCGATCAAGATGTCAAAGACCAAGGAGATTGTCGATTTCGCCAAGGACATGGAGCGCGACCATGAGGCGGTCAACAAACAGGCGCTCGACCTGGTCAAGAAGCTCAAGGTGACGCCGGAAGACAACGCCACCAGTCAGGCGCTGAGCGCGGCAGCGAAAGAGGAGCGTGCCAAGCTCGCCAAGCTCGAAGGTGCCGCCTTCGACAAGGCCTATATCGAAAACGAGGTCGCCTACCACAAGCAGGTCAATGGCGCCCTTGCGACGCTTTTGATCCCCTCCGCCAGCAATGCTGAGCTGAAGGACCTGCTCGAAACCGGCCTCAAGATCTTCCAGGGCCACGAGCAGCATGCCGAACACGTCGCCGGCATGCTGAAATGACTATGGCTGCGCGGATATCGACACTCTCGGCCGCGCTGGTTCTTTCCGCGTCGCCGGCGATGGCGGCAACGATCGAGGTTACGATCGAGAAGCTCGTTTTCTCGCCGGCAAGCGTCGAGGCCAAGATAGGCGATACGATCGAGTGGGTGAACAAGGATGCTTTCGCCCACACCGCCACGGTGAAGGGCGGCTGGGAGGTGACGATCCCGCCCAAGTCAACGGGAAAAATGACCCTGAAAGCAGCAGGAGCAATCGACTATTTCTGCCGCTTCCATCCCAATATGAAGGGCCATCTGGATGTAGCGCAGTGAACCCATAAGGGTTGGCGGCGGAAAGATAACCGCCGCCGGCTCGCCGACAGCATCAGACCTGCTCCTGCGCAAGCAGCCAGTCGATCATCTGCGCCGCCTGTGCCGGCGGGCGGTCCGGCGCCAGGATCGACAGGCTGAGGCCGGTGGCGACGCGCCTCGGGAACGGCGCCACGAGGGAACCGGCGGCGAGCGCGCGCGACACCAGCGCCTCGTGTCCCATCAACACGCCGGCACCGTCGATGGCGGCCTGCAGGGCCATGCTGTACAGCGAAAACTCCGAGCCGGTGTCGATCGATGGCCCCTTCACGCCGGCAGCCTCGAACCACAGGCTCCAGTCGCCGGTCCAGGTGGTGTCCCAAAGCAGAAGCTGCGACGACAGATCGGTCGGCGTTTTCAGCTGCCGCGCCAGGGCCGGCGCGCAGACCGGAAAGATGACGTCGTCGCAAAGCTTGAACGCGCGGCTACCGGCCGGGGCATGCCTGGTCAGGAAGATGGCGAGGTCGAACGGTTCACGCCTGAAGTCCGGCGGCTCCTCCAGCGCATGAATGGATGGGCGAAGCGCCGGAAGGGCTGAGCGCAGCGCCGGCAGGCGCGGCGCCAGCCAAAGCTGGGCGATCGACGGCAGCGCGGCGATGCTGACCTGCGGCCTCGGCGCCGAGATGCGCAGTTCCTGAACGGCAAGGCCCATGGCGTCGAACGCCGTGGAGAAGGCCGGCAACGCCGCCCGGCCGGCCTCGGTCAGATGCAATCCCTGGGCATGGCGCGCAAACAGCGCCGAGCCCAGCCATGCCTCGAGCGCCTTGACCTGATGCGATACGGCCGCAGGCGTGACGCCGAGCTCGTCCGCAGCCTTGGCGAAGCTTTCATGACGGGCGGCCGCCTCAAAAGCCCGCAAAGCGTTGAGCGGCGGCATTCGGGGTCGAGGCGGGTTGACGGCCATCGTCCGGCTCCCAGAAGCATCGGCGACGGGTTGCCTCGACGCCGATGCAAAGTTCGATCTTATTTGAGGGCAACGGGGGTTAGCTTGCCGTTGACCTCCCGCCACTCAAATACGACGAAGCCCGGCTGCTTGATATCCCCTTTGCCGTCATAGGAAATCGAACCGAGCACGGTCGAGATGCTGGCGCCGGAATGAAGATAGTCGGAAGCGGCCTTGGGATCGTCGGCCTTGGCCTTGGCGATCGCCTCGGCGATGATCTGCGTCGCGGCATAGGCATAAAGCGTCACCGCCTCCGTGGGCACGTTCCTGGCCTTCAGGTCGGCAACCGCGTCCCTGGCCTCGGTGAAGGTGGCAGGGTCGGGAAACGATGTCATCAAGGTTCCGGCAGCGCCCGCGCCGCCAATGGCGCCGAACTCACTGTTGGAGATGCCGTCGCCGCCCATCAGGATCGTTGAGGCGCCCTGGTCATGCATCTGCCGAACGATCAGCCCAGCCTCGGTGTGCTGGCCGCCATAGTAGACGAGGTCCGCGCCCGACTGCTTGATCTTGGCGACGAGCGCGCCGTAGTCCTTCTCGCCGGGGTTGATCTCTTCGTGCAGGACTTCCTGGCCGCCGCCGGCATTGTAGGCCTTGGCCATCTCGTCGGCGAGGCCTTTGCCCGCCGTCGACTTGTCGTCGACGATCGCGATCTTTTTGTCCTTGAAGCGCTCGAGCACGAACTTCGCGGCGATGATGCCTTGCTGGTCGTCGCGGCCGCAGGCCCGGAAAGCGTTCCACAGACCGCGCTCGGTCACCATCGGGTTGGTGGCTGTCGGCGTGACGAACAGAACGCCATTCTCGGCATAGACTTCGGAAGCCGGAATGGTGACGCCGGAATTGTAGTGGCCGACGACATAATGGACGCCGTCGGCCACGAATTTGTTGGCGACGGAGACGCCCTGCTTCGGGTCGGAAACATCGTCGCCGACAGAGACTGCAAGCTTCTGGCCGAGCACGCCGCCATTGGCGTTGATGCGCTCGACCGCCGTTTCGACGCCGATGCGATACTGTTCGCCATAGGCGGCGTTCGGCCCCGACATCGGACCGGCAACACCCAGCACGATGTCCGCCCTCGCAACACCGACGGCGGCGGCCGTCATCAGGGCAGCAGTCATCATCCGCAAGATCATGCGCATTTTATTCCCCTTTGTTTTTGAGAAAGCGGGCTTTTGCCCGCGGGTTCAGGCGGTCAGTTCACGAAATGCATTTTCTGGAACCGGCGCCGGAATTGCGTGACGTCGGCTGCGACCGCTTCGCTGGCGTCGTTGCCGCGCAGCCCCCTGGCGATGAGGGCGGCCAGCTCGGGCATGTCATCCTCGGTCATGCCCCAGCGCACGATCTCCGGTGTGCCGAAGCGCAGGCCGTTCATGTCGCCCTCGACTGCGTCGATGGGCAGACCGATGCCGCAGGTCAGAATGTTGGCCCGCCGCAGTTTCTTTGCCGCCGCCTGGCCGCCGCCGAATTCGGCGGCGCGAACCGCGAACTGGTGCGAGGTCGTGTGGCCCTTGCTCGTCGAGAAGACCGGCAGGCCGCGATCCGCAAGTTCGCGCGCCAATGCCTTGGCCGTCCCCGCCATCGTGGCCGCGTAGGCCTTGCCATGGTCTTTCCAGTCCAGCAGCGTGATAGCCAGGGCGGCTGATTTGGCGGCATCGAAATTGGCGGTCATGCCGGGAAAGGCGATCCTGTCCAGCTTCTCGGCGACATCGGCATCGTTGGTCACGATCAGGCCCGAGGGCGGCCCGCCAAGGCTTTTGTAGGTGCTCATCGTCATCAGATGGGCGCCCTCTTCCAGCGGCTGCTGCCAGGCGTGTCCGGCGATCATGCCGCAGAGATGCGCCGCATCGAAGAGCACCAGCGCGCCGACCTCGTCGGCCATCGCGCGGATCTCGCGGATTGGGTGTGGCAGAAGGTTGAGGCTGCTGCCGATCGTGATCATCTTCGGCCGGATCGAGCGGGCGAGTTCGCGCAGCTTTGCGACATCGACCGTATAGCCATCGGCATCGATGGGTGCGGCATGGATGTCGAGCCCATAGAGCCCGGCGCAGCCTGCCATGTGATGCGTGACATGGCCGCCGATGGCAGGCGAAGGCACGATGATCGCGTCCCCCGGCCGTGCTGCGGCCATGAAGGCATAGAGGTTGGCGATGGCGCCGGACGGCACGCGGATCTCGGCATATTTCGCGCCAAAGATCTCAGCTGCGAGCTCGGCCGCGATGACCTCGATCTGCTCAACGCCTTCCAGCCCCATCTCATATTTGTCGCCGGGATAACCGAGCGAAGGGCGGGATCCGAGGCCGGATGACAGCGCCGCCTCGGCCTTCGGATTCATCACATTGGTTGCCGGGTTGAGATTGATGCAGTCGGCCTCATGGATCGACCGGTTGAGGGCGATGCCGTTCTCGATCGCAGCAAGCACGGCCGCACTGCCCTCCCCGCTCGTCGTCTGGGCGAGCCGCTGCGCGAAGTCGTCGCAATGCGAGGGAACCCAGGGCCTGCGAGCAAGAGCGACCATTTTTGCCTCCGATCTGCCAACCGCCGATGCCGGCATTGGATGAGCGATGGTGGCTTTGGTGGCTGGCCTGACGCAAACGAGTAGTTCTAGCGCCTAGGCTTAGAAAAATTAGGTCTATCGACGCCTCATCCCGCCTTCGATCGCGACGCAGGTGGCTTAGGAGCCCCGCCCTGCGGGGCCTGGTCGAGCCGCAGCGAACTGCGCCTTGCCTCGTCCGGCCGCGTGACATGCGTCCATGAACCGTCATAGCCGGGCCTGCGCCGTTCGATCCAGGCGTCGAGGCCTTCGCGCAAGTCGGCGGTCGGAGCCATGCGGGCGAACTGCTCGGCCTCGACCAGCAAACCTTCGGCTATGCTGTGGTTGAGGCCGCGCGCCACTGCAGTGAGGATCGCGGCAATTGCCGCAGGCGAGTGCACGACGATGCGTCGGGCGAGATCGAGCGCGGCCGGCATCAGCTCCTCATGCGGCACCACCTGGTTGACGAGGCCGAGTTCGAGGGCGCGCGGCGGCGGGAACCAATCGCCGGTCAGCAGCAGTTCGAGCGCCCGCTTGCGCCCGGCCAGTCTGGGAAGCCGCTGCGTGCCGCCGAAGGTAGGCGGCATTGCGAGGTTGATCTCAGGTTTGGCGAACAAGGCACGGTCGCTGGCGATGGCAAGCGGCACGGCTTCGGTGATCTCGCAGCCGCCGCCGAAAGCGATGCCGTTGACGGCGGCGATAATAGGCTTGCGGAACGCCTCCAGCCTTGTCGTCAGCCGCTGCCCGCGCATGACGAAATCGCGCAGCGCGACATCGGCGCCGCTGGCCACGCTGCCTGAGAATTCATGGATGTCGCCGCCGGCAGAGAAGGCGCGCTCGCCAGCTCCGGTGAGGATGATGGCGCGGATGGCATCGTCTGTCTCGATCGCATCAAGGAGCGCGAGCAAGCGATCAATCAGCGCATAGTTCAAGGCATTGAGCTTTTCGGGCCGATTGAGTGTGAGGATGGCGATCCCGTTGCGGGCCTCGGTGAGCACAAGCTCGGTCATGTCTCTTCCCTTTCCTGCGTTTGCCACCGGAAAGGATCAGGCTTTCGATTGTGTGTATATTCACTAGTCGGTATACTTGTTCCATGAGCGAAGCACCGAGCCCCACCCGCAAACGCATTGTCGATGCCGCAACGAAGCTGTTCTATGCCGAAGGGATCGGCCGTGTCAGCGTCGATGCTGTGGCTGAAAAAGCCGGGCTTACCAAGCGCACGCTCTACTATCACTTCAAGAGCAAAGATGACTTGATCGCCGCCTACCTGGACGGTCGTGACCAGCCGAACGTCAGACAGATGGGGGGCTGGTTCGAAGCGGCCGAAGGCGATGTCGAAAGTAAGGTCGAGGCCATCTTCACCAATTTGGCGCGTGTGGCTCGACATCCCAAATGGAAAGGCTGCGGCTTCCTGCGCACGGCAGCTGAGCTCGCTTCGATGCCCGGACACCCGGCGGTCAAAGCCGGGTCACGGCACAAGAAGAATTTCGAGGCATGGCTGGCCGGCGCACTCTCGGATCATGGCGTCAACGAGCCGCAAATCCTGGCGCGCGAAATCGTGCTTTTGATGGACGGCGCCTTTTCGATCATGCTGGTCCACCGCAACCCCGACTATGTCGAGGCGGCCGGACGTGCGGCGGCCATGCTGGTCCGGGCAAGGTCCCGATCAGCGACTGTCTAAAAGCCGGCCGCCAGCCAAGCCGTGCCTGCGGCAAGCGTCAGCAGCGTCAACGGCAGACCGACCCTGAAGAAGGCCGAAAAGGACAGCTGCGTACCGGCGGCACGCGCCTGTTCGGCGACGATCAGATTGGCGACCGAGCCGAGCAAGGTGAAGTTGCCGGCCAGCGTCGAACTCATCGCCACCACCAGCCAGGCGCGCTCGGGGTTTTCAAGACCGGGAATGAACGGCCTCAGCGCCAGCACCGCCGGAACATTGCTCATGACGTTGGAAAGTACAGCGGTGAAGCCTGACAGCCGCCAGACGTCTTCCAGGCCAAGGTTTTTGGCGGAAGCAATGATATCGGGCGTCAGCAGTGTTTTCTCGGCGCCGGCGACGACGATGAACAGGCCGGCGAACATGAACAGCAGCGGGCCGTCGATCTCGCGGTAGATGCGCGCCGGCTTGATGGCGCGGGTGAGCAGCAGAATGGCGCCGCCGATCAGTGCTGCCTTGGCAACCGGAACGCCGGCGAAGAAGGCGACCGCCAGGCCGACGCAGACGACCACCGCTTTCAGCACCTGCCCGGGCAGCATGCGGCCGCGATAGACTTCCGGGCTGAGTTCGGCGCTGCGCGCGAATTCGGTGCGGTAGACGATGCGCACGATGACGATGACGGCGACAAGGCCGAACAAGGCAACTGGCGCAAGTGCGGCCGAAAAGGCCGGATAGGAAATTCCCGACAGGGCGCCGATGACCATGTTCTGCGGATTGCCGGTGATGGTGGCGACGCTGCCGCAGTTGGACGCGGTGGCGGTGGCGATCAGATAGGGGATGGGATTGCGGTTGATGACGCGGGTGACGTGGACGACGATCGGCGCCATCACCAGACAGATGGCGTCGTTGACCAGGAATGCCGACAGGATGCCGGTCAGGAGCGTCACCATCACCAAAAGCATGAACGGCGCGTGCGCATGCTCGATGGCGTAGGCGCCGAGAGCACGGAAGGCCCCCGAGACCTTCAGATGCGCAACGACGATCATCATGCCGAGCAGCAGGGTTATGGTGTCGAAATTGATGGCGCGATAGGCGTCTTCCATGCTGAGCGCACCGATGGCAATCATCGCAGCGCCGCCGAGCAAGGCGATCCCTGCCCGGTCGAGACGCAGGCCCGGTATCCTGCCGATAGCGACCCCGGCATAGGTCAGGATGAGGATCAGCAATGCCGCCGCGCCCGTCAATGTCATTGGCAGACCATTCCCGTTTCAAACGAACCGACGCCGGAATGGATCGTTCCCGCTCAGGCATTTGCCGCGCAGCTTTAACGCCGCTCCAGCAAAGCGAAAGCGCCTATGACAATCCGAGCGTGAAAATCGGTGGGCAATCGCGGGCGGACTGAAGCGAACACAGCCAACCATCGGCGCGGCGTGTCCCGGCGGCCTGTGGCTGACACGGCGTCGCGAAACTTCTGCGTCGCCAAGCCCGTGACTCATATGATTAAACTCTAATTTAGTCTTTTCCGGTATGGATAGCTTAACCGTATGTCGGCCTTGGGGTTTTCAGATGGTCCAGAGCCTTGAGAGGGAATCTCCTGCTTCGGCGAGGGAGAACCTGCTGACGCGCCCGATGGAATGTCCGCGCTGCCAGGGAGCTCGCAAGGTCTTTGTTTGCGCCAGGTGGGTGAGTTCGAATGGCCATTGCTGCCCCGGGGGAACACACCGGCTCAACTGCCCAGGTCACAGCGTCGCGTGCCTGGAGTGCGGCGGACGGGACTCTTGAGCTGATTTGAAACCATTACGACAGCGTCGACCGTCCAGGATATTCTGGTTCGACCGCCCCAGAGGTTGCCGGGAAAACGTCCCTGAAAACGAAAAAAGCCCGCCCCGGCGAACCGGGACGGGCTTGCAACCATAAGCGGAGAATGCCACCGGCACTCCCTATGAACAACTCAACGGTTGGCCGTCTTGATCATCAGGCACAGCGCACGCAGGTCGCTGTCATAGGCACCTGAGCTCAGCACATCGGCGCAGCGGAGCTTCATTTTCGCCAGCTGGCTGTTCGACATATTGGCGATGGCGCTCGGCAGCCCAGGCGTCTTCAGGGTAGCGGGATTAGCCGGATTGGACGGGTTGGTTCCAATGCCGACACCGACCCCCGCAGCGACTCCATTGCCGATGCCGATGCCGACACCGGCACCAACTCCGACACCACCTGCACCGCCAACGGTTGCACCGACGCCGGCATTGACGCCGCCCGCACCGCCGACGGATGCGCCGGCCCCTGCATTGACGCCGTTGCTGCCACCGATGGAAGCGCCCGCACCGGCATTCACACCGCTGTTGCCGCCGATCGAAGCGCCAGCACCGGCATTCACGCCGCCGCTGCCACCGATCGAAGCGCCGGCACCGGCGTTAACGCCGCCGCTGCCGCCGACGGAGGCACCGGCGCCGACGCCAATTCCGGCCGCATTGGCCTGCATGCCAAGGCCAGCCAGAATCGTAGCGGCCGCCAATGTCATGCCAATCCTGCTCACAATGTTCATGATGCTCTCTCCCTGGTTGAAGCAAACCGGATTCCCGGGATGCATGGAGGAACAACAAAATTCTCTAGTTTTAGTTGCATTTCTTTATCATACAACTATAAGTTTGGTTACGGAATTGCTGTAGGAATGATGAAAATTAGAAACGAATCAATGGGTAAGCTTGCTCGAAATGTCGATGCGATATCGCGGAGGCAAGACCGGACGATGGCGCCAACCACGGCGAACGGGCCGCGCGCGTTCTCACCACACACGGCTGCAATCAACTGATGGCATTTTCAAACGAAGTGATTAGGGGCTAGCCGCGCCGGATTATTCGCCCGCCGATCCGTCGCCATTCGTGCTGCTGCCCAGGATTCCAAAGTCCTGCGACTTTGCTCCTTGTCCAGCAGTCAGAAAGCCGTCGGCATCGAGGCCGCGCCGCAGCAATTCCCGCACCGCCGCCGAACGGCTTGGCATGCGCTTTTCGAAGCGCCAGTTTTCCAGGGCAGCCAATTCCTCGGCTGTTAGCATGATCTGCAGTCGCTCGGGTCGTTCCAGTTCGGCCATTTTGCGCTCCAACCGCCAAGACCAAAAATACAACGAGTTAGTATGTGTCTCAATAAGAGCATAATTAGGAGTCTCCGCACAATGCGTCAAGAGCGTGCGATTGGTAACTCACATCCAAGACCAACGATGAGAGTGAAGCGTCGATTGCACAACCTGCGCAGTCTGCTAACTAATTGATTTATTTGATAATATTTGAGATTTCGCTTGTCATTCGACGATGACCGGCGCATGTTGATGAGGAGGGATAAACCACTCTGAAAGGGAGGTTTTCCATGCGTTACGGATATTCGGATCGGCTGCGGGAGGACCTCAACGCACAGGTCCTGGCCGCCCTTCGGTCCCGCGGGATAATCAATATCGCGACGGTCGCAGAGCAAGTGCGATTGCGCAATCTGGAGGAGAACATTGCGCTCGAAGACGTCGAGCGCCTTGTGATGCAGGTGGCGCAACTCTACGGCGCGGTCATGGAATTCGACGGGCTGACGGCTATCGAAGCGGGGAGATTCGACCCATTGCCGGAAAATCGGGATCGACTGCCTGGCGAGAATGTCGACGCCATCGATAGCCATACCCGAAGTGTCATGCTGGAGGGGTAGCCGCACCATCTGCCGGCGAATCGGCCCTGCTCTATCTGTTCTTCAGTATTCGCGCCTCGCGCAACAAGGAGTTGCGATCAGTCCCGATCATCTCGATGAGGCTGCGCGCCTCGTCCAATGTGATGCCGGTTTCTTTGGCCAGTGCGCCTGCCAGGAGAGCCTCTTCGTCCATCTTCCGGGCACGTTCGTCATTTTCCATCGACCGTGCGTTCTCTCGGTATGGCAGGATCGCGCGGGCAGAACGATTGTTGCCTTCAATCGAGCGCAATATCGGCGAAAGACGTTTGGACGGAGCGCAGCGGCGCTTCCAGGGTCCAGACCACGCCTTCTTCCTTAAAATCCAACTGTCCGGTGCCGCCGACCGCCTGTGGCGCCACCCGCTTGAGGACCACCGATCCAAAACCGCGGCGCGTGATCCCGCCCATGGTCGGCCCATCCAGTTCGCGCCAGGTCAGGCGAAAGGCATCGGTGCCGTCGGTCGCCGGGGCCGTATCCCATTCGATTTCGACTCGTCCGCCATGGCGCGACAGCGCTCCATGCTTGGCCGAATTGGTGGCAAGTTCGTGGAAGGCGATACCGAGATACTGGACGGCATTCGGCTGAAGCGTGATCACCGGTCCAGCCACCGACAGACGGTCCTGCACCGCGAAGGCCTTGAGTTGCGCCTTGATCAGGTCGCCGATGGTCGCGCCGCGCCATTCGGCGTCGACCAGAAGATCGTGAGATTGCGAAAGCGCTGCGATGCGCTCTCGGACCTGTTCGAGGAAAGCCGCAGGCGTGCCCGCCGATTTGCTGGTCTCCCGGATCATCGAAATGATGACCGAATATTGGTTCTTCACGCGATGGTTGACTTCGCGCATGAGCAGACGGATGCGTCGCTCGCTCTCCTTGTGGGAGCTGATGTCACGCGCGATCTTGGAAGCGCCGACGATCCGCCCGATGCCGTCGCGGATCGGTGAGACGGTCAGCGAGACCGGGACGAGACTGCCGTCCTTGCGCTGGCGCATGGTTTCGTATGACGGCACACGCTCACCAGCGCGTATTCGCGAGATGATCAAGGCCTCCTCGCCGAGGCGCTCGTGTGGAATAAGCATCGTTACCGGCCGGCCTATTGCCTCTGCGGGCGTGTAGCCGAACAAGTGCTCGGCTGCATCGTTCCAACTGGTGATGGTGCCGTTGATGTCTTTCGAAACGATTGCGTCCATGGACGATTCGACAATCGCGGCAAGTCGCATACGCGCCTCGTCGGCCTGCGTCTGCGTGCGCAGATCAAGCAGCGTGTTGATGGCGCCGAGAATTTCGCCTGACGCGTCGCGAAGCAGGCGTGGGTGGGCTCTGAACGGAACAAGTTCGCCGTCCGGTCGCTCCGCAATCGCCTGATCCCACGGGATATCGCGTCCTTCAAGCATGGAGATTGCCATTGGGCACTGGCCATGCGCCATAGGCCGGCCATCGAGATGGCGCAACTTCCAGGAGCCGCACCAAAGGTCGCGGCCTATAACCGGGCGGTGTCCCCACAGATCAGCCGCGGCCTCATTGAAGAAGGTGATGCGGCCCTGTTTGTCGATTGTGTAGACGGCAACCGGCAACGCCTCCATCAAATGGGCAGAGGAAATTCCTGGAATTCCTGGCTCCAGCCGTTGGATGACATCAGCGTATTCCCCTGCCACGGATTCCCCTAGCCCCTCGATTTTGAGCGCTTGCTACCAGCAACTGAAATGCCCGGGAAAGGTTTCGGTTCCCGCCGCCCCTTCAGATGCGGCATTGTCGTCTGCCGCGCCGGTTTCCCCGGCAAGCGGCGTCGATCGGGGGCGCTTGCGCGAATGCTGACAATGAAGCCGCAACTTCCGTATCTACCAAGGGCACGGCATCGCACCGACAGGAACCAATTGACGGTCGGAGCGTTTGCCGCTGCGTACTCTTTTTCAGATATAGCCAAACGGAGTGAGGGACATGGCTTCATCGGTACTTATCGGCATCCTGATCACCTTCCTGGTGATCATCCTGGTGCTCTATCTCGTCCAGCGCCTGCCACTCGACGGCCGCACGAGACAGATCGCGCAGATCGTTGTGATCATTATCGGCATCATTTCGCTACTGAAATATCTGGCGGTGTTCTAGTATAGAACCGCTATGAGAATCCAAAGGCTCGCCTGGATCGTCGGAACAGCGTTGTTTGCTGCAACAACCACGGCATACGCGCGACCGGACACGCGCAAAATGACCTGCGATGAGACACAGCGCCTGATCCAGAGCCATCACTCGGCCGTGCTGACGACAGGCCGAAACACTTACGATCGCTACGTTCGTCAATTTGGCAACGACTGCGACTGGCCGGAGGTGCCGGTCGCCGCCTCCGTTCCAACACGCGATGGACAATGCCGCGTCTATTGGTGCCGGGAGCCGGTGTTCGACTTCCCGAACTGATTGAACCTTCTGGGGTGCCAACGGCACCTGCAAAGCACTCCGCGAGGCGACGTGGAACCCTTGCGCTTCGCGTGAATTGATTCTGCGCACGGCGCTGCAAGGTGTAGCAATGTGATGCCCAACAAGACGGAGGAGCGGTCATGCCCAATGATACAAGGCGAAGCGGCAGCTGCCTTTGCGGCGGCATCCAGTTTTCAGTGACGGGAGATCCCTTTCGGATCGGCCTTTGCCATTGCAAGGACTGCCGCAAGTCCAGTGGGTCGACTTTTTCGGCGTTCGCGGTGTGGCCGCTTGAGGCGTTTGAAACCACGGGTATCGTCAACAGCTATGGCGACAGAAGCTTTTGTCCAACCTGCGGCGGCCGTGTGCCTTTGGTTCGTGAAGATGAAGTCGAGGTCACGATTGGCAGCCTCGATCAGGTGCCCACCGAAGGGCTGGAGCCCAGCTATGAACTCTGGGTCAACCGCCGTGAACACTGGTTGCAACCGTTGCCTGGCGCCCGGCAGTTTGAGCATGACCGGGTGGAAGATGGTCCGACAAATGATAGCCTGACAGTTGAACTGGTTTCTGAAGACGCCGAGACGCCGTCAAGCGATTTTTCGCGACGCAAATCCGCCTAGTGTACGCGCTGTAGAGCCTTAGCCGGTCGGCAGACAGGAATCGTTATCGAACACCGCCCGATGCGACAAAACCGGGTTTCGACACCACTTCACCAGACGGAAGCCAAACGCAAAAAGGACCTGCCTTGGCGTCGAGCCAAAGGCGGGCGGTCGATTGCCTGGCTTGCGCTGCCGGCTGCCGCGGAACCATCGTTGCCCAAGCACGGCTCAAAGCTCGCTAGTTTTTTGTGACTGGGAAATCGATTTATTGTAACCCGTAATCGATTTACCGGGCCGCGAGTCAGTTGGAATTCGTCTTGCGGTTGCAGAGCGGTGCTGGTTTTGTTTAAGAACGAGAGCTTAAGACCACGTAATGTCGCTACGTCAACTAAGCTGTCCAAGTATGTTTTTGACGTGAAACAACGAAATCTTGCCACCTCGTACAAAAGGACACCTTGTCTATTTCCCTTTTTGTCACATAGTGGGGCGAATCTTGAAGCCGAATGGGGCGGTTTTCATGCAGCCAGCGTCTGGACAGGGTCGCGGTCCGCACGTGCAATATCCACCGATTGACGGGTTCTGGACCTGGGACATCAAGCGCGACCGTGTTTACGGCGACGCAAATCTATCCGACTATTTTGGGCTGACGCTTGAAGAGTTCTCGCATGGCGCATCCATGGAGAGATGCATGCAGAGCATCGACGCCGAAGATCGGCCCCGGGTGCATATCGCGATCCGCAAGGCGGTGGAGCGGAGAGCGGGTTTCAGGGAGATCTATCAGGTCCGCTCAGACAAGATGGGGCTTCGCCGGATACTGGCGGTTGGCCAATGCTATGTGGACGGTCAGGGAGAAGCAGCCCTGTACCCTGGCTGGTTCATCGATCTGACCCGCAATGTCGATTCGGGGGAGACAGCACTTCGCGAGGTCCACCGCCATATCGAACAGGCCAAGGAAATCTCGCAATCGATTGGGCAGGACCTGCTGTTCTACCTTCTCGAAAATGCCCAGGAAGAGGCGCAGCAACGCCTTGACGGCAGGGCGACGAGGCGCAAATCGGCTTGGAGCAGATCTTGTTAGCTTGTGCGGGAAACCTTGCCGCGGCCGCGCAGTTCAGCTGTCACCATGCGGGCAAAATGGCTTTGAGGCGAGCGGCGCTCCAACAGGCTGGCGCGCTCAAGAGCAGCGTCGCCGTAAAACTCGACCAACACCGTCGCGGCGCTGGCGGCGTCGACCCTGAGTCGGCCAAGGTCGGCGTGTCCGTCCCGACTGGACGACACGCTGCCGCCAATGACATCCATCATGGCCTGCAACTTTTCGGGGAAACTGCCCTCGTCTTCGTGCATCGTCGCGGTCCGATTGGCGGCGTAAAATATCGACATTTTTGCAGAAAGCGCAATAGGGTCGTTGATCGAGCGCTAATACAACCTGATACAGCTCCACCRTGAGCTTTTTCGCAATCTTCATGCAAGCATAGTCGGCGCAAAGTTCCTGCGCAGACATTGGGGGCACCGATGGACCAGCCGAGCAAGATGGAGAACCTGCAGTTCGCGCAAGGCATACTGCGGGAACTTCGGCAGAAAGCCGAAGCCGACGGCGAGAAGCTTCTGACCTATCTCATCGACATGGCTTACCTTGAAGCCAGCGATCGCATCCGTGCACACTGGGTCGGCAATCACGAGCCCGAAAGCCGCAGGGCCAAGGGGTAAAGCCGAAACGGAGCGATGGCGGCGCCCTCACGAGCGCGTTTTGGATCAGGCGCCAGAGGCCATCCAGCCTACTGTCAGTTGTGACTACCGGCTGAAAGGCCAGCCAACGCCTCTCTCACCCGGGTTTCGCTGATCCCACGCGTATCCTCGACCCAGCTGGGCGTCGAGAGCGGCGGCTCGATGAAGCGAACATGGCTGTTTACCGGACCGTGCACGTAGGGGCGATTTAGCCCGTAGATGAGCGCACATGGGACGTTCAGGGCAGCGGCGGCGTGCGAAATGCCGCCGTCAACGCCGAGGAACATGGTCGATGCAGCGATCTGGCACATCGCATCAGCAATCGACGGGGTCGAGGTGAAGTCGATTGCCTCGGGAATGGCCGCGCGGATTTTTGCAGCGCCGGCGCGCTCGCGCGGTCCGCCGACAATCCAGATTGCCCAGCCGCGATCATGGTGGTCTCTGGCGACCGAGATGAAGCGCTCGATGGGCCACGAGCGGAAATTTTCGATGTCTGCCGTATACAGCGCCAGCGCCGGCCGGCCGGCATCGATCTTGTGGCGCTGGCGCCATTCGTCCAACTCAGCCGGTTCGACCACAAGCCGGGGCGCCGGCCATTCTGTCCCCGCAGCTGGCTTTTCGCCAAGAGAGGCAATCGAGCAGACTTCCTCGAAGAGCCGCGTCTTGCGAGGACCAAAGGCCCATAGATGTGCCAACCAGCCGGCGGGGAAGCGATTGAGGAGGCCGAATTGCAACTCCTGCGGATAGCCGATGCGCTCCTCTATGCCGGCCATGAACACCATCACCGCCGCCTTGGTGCTGCTGGTCATCAGATAGGCCGTGCGATAGTTCTCCTTGCGTAGCTCGCCGACAAGGCGGCCGCGCTCTGCAAAACCTGGCCGCTGATGACGCTTGGCAAGCGCCCAACCTTTGCGGACATGCGGCATCAGGCGTGCCAGCGGTGCTGCCACCGGCGAGGTGACGACATCGATGGGGCGGTCAGGAAATCGCTCGGCAATGATCTGGATGGCGGAGTGGCAACGGACGAAGTCGCCGACCGCCGGAAAGCCGACGAAGAGGATTGGATCACCGGTCATCAAGCAAGCGCTTCGCCGTGGAGGACACGGAGCGTCGAGGTCCTGCGGATTGGCTGCGCGGCATTGGCCAGCCATTCGACCTGACGCTGAATCCCGCCGTAGGCCCGACAGGCTATCACGCCCTTCAAAACGAGCGTCACCCGCATTGATACTGCCTCATAATCCCTGTCAAAGACGGTTCAGTTGCGTCACGGGCCGGGCATTGTCAAGGTCGCGCCAGAATCGCGAAAAGCGCGCCTGCTGTCAGCCTTTATCACCGGGTTACGGAATCGTTAATCAGCGCTTGCTACTATGCCAAATGACCAAGAATCTCGGCAACGCACCCAGGACCATCCCCAGGCAACAACCAAAGAGCTCCGCTCTTGGTCGGCTGGCACCTGCTCTGTTTCCGCTGGTCGTCGTCGCGCTCGGATACATGGTCGGCCGTCAATTCTTCGGCTTCTAGGCCACCCTCTGCGGATACGCTCGCGGCGCAAACGCCGCGAACAAATGCGAAAAAGCGCCACACCCTTTCAGGTGCGGCGCTCTGAATCGGTATCCGCCGGCAATGGCTGTGTTACGAAACTGCCTTTTCTCGGACCGGAAGCTTCCAGCCTGGCCTGACAAAGTGGCAGGTGTAGCCGTTGGGATATTTCTCGAGATAGTCCTGATGTTCGGGTTCGGCCTCCCAGAAATCACCCACCGGGGCCAGTTCGGTGACGACCTTGCCGGGCCACAGCCCCGAGGCATTGACATCGGCGATGGTATCCTCGGCGACGCGCTTCTGCTCATCGCTGGTGTAGAAAATCGCCGAGCGATAGCTCAATCCAACGTCATTGCCCTGGCGGTTCTTCGTGGTCGGATCGTGGATCTGGAAAAAGGATTCGAGCAGCGTGCGAAAGCTGATCCTGGCCGGATCGAAAATGATCTCGATGGCTTCGGCATGAGTGCCGTGATTGCGGTAGGTGGCATTGGGCACATCGCCGCCGCTGTAGCCGACGCGGGTCGAAATCACGCCGGGATAGCGCCGGATCAAATCCTGCATGCCCCAGAAACAACCGCCGGCAAGCACTGCACGTTCGGTGGACGTCGCCATATCATACCTCCTTTGGATTGCTCCTTAAGTAGGCATTGTCGTTGGCTTCTTCCAGCACCTCAAGTGCATCACTTGTCGCCAACCGGCTTGAATCGCCGCACGATCACGTCGAAGACGATGTCGGAGATCCACATGGCCGAGACGCCGATCAGGAAGGCGGCGGCGAGCGTCGTGGTGTCGTCGGCGGGATCCGGGATAGGAACCCCGGTCGCCTTGAACCAGGCGACGGTAGGCAGCGTCAGATAGGCGGCGGCGAGCGCCCCGCAGATCGGCGAAGCGATCATCTCGCGCAGCTTGTAGCGATGGCGTGACAGCGCCCGCAGCACGCCGCCGGCCAGTCCGGCGGCGACGACGGGGCCTTTGATGCCAAGCACCCAACCCTGGCGTTGCCTGGCAACGCCGCGGCCCACGGTGACACTTACGAACGCCTAGCCGCGGCAACCTTAGCCCTCATCGCGATGCTTGCGCAGGTAGCGCAGCCGCTTGCGTTGAGCGGGCGTCATGTAGCCATCTCCGACGTCGCCCAGAATGCGCTCTTCCTCGGAAGCATAGCCCCTAGGCAGCCCCAGTTCGACGCGCAGGGCTGCGCCTTCCGGCGTGTAGTCTTCCATGACAGATCGTCCGATCCCTTCTAGATCGGTAGGGCCAAAGATGAAATAGACATTCCCGATCGCTTCGTCACGCAACGTGGAATGTTCATCTGCCTTGATTTGCAGCGCGGGCCTATCCGCAGGATCACATGTCTGGAGCCGCCATAGCCAGACATCGCTCTTGTGATACCACAAAAGCGCTCGCTTCCATTCGTCAAGCGGCTCAGTCCCATCCTTCTTCGTCATGGCTCGCCCGCCCATGTTCCAACCGAGTGCAGCTGTTCTCGGCCTTCCAATTTTCACGATTTGTTCCAAATTTCAACTGGGTTTACCCTTGAACCACCTGCAGAAGGCTGAGACCCAAGCGCTGCCGACCCGCCGGCACCCAACATCACGGTATTCAGCTGAATTATTCGTCTAAGCGCTTCGTCGTTTTTTATTGCACGGCGCAACATAGCATAGAACTCAGGCATAACGGTTTTGGCATAGTTCGGATCGAAGAACGCCAGCCCACCGCCTTGAGCCTTGAGTTCAGCAGGAACCTGCGCCGGATCATATCCTTTATCAACGGGGGTCAGTACCTCGTCCAGATCATCCCTTCCCAATTTTGTCTCCGAATAGCCCCTCCCAAGCTCGTTCTCATATCCTTTTATGCTTAACTTTAGATGATCGTCGAGTATATGCCCGAACTCATGAGCAAGCACGAGGGTTTCTTCTTTTCTCGTCAGCCCCGGCTTTACTCTTACAAATACCGGCTCACGGGTAATCGGATCTCGCTCGACAGCTCCCCAAACTATCTGGTTTTTCGCTTTGAAAGCTTCGATCTCGTTCTTTGTATAGTATTTTAGTTCGACACCAGGCTTAATCTGCTTTATTGCAGATAGGATTTGCTCTCTATTTAACCTTTTGTCGACCCCTCCAATCGTAACCCTTCCTGCCTTAAACTGGGCAACAAGGTCATCCCCATCAACATCTTTGAGTAGCTTACCTGTCGTCGGATCGTATTCGGGAGTTCCGCGAAAATAGTCAAGTATAAACGGACGCTTTGATTTCCGCGGGACACTAGGGTACTTGGCTACCACATCATTGGCCGTCCAATATCGAACTGAGCCATCACTTTCGCCGGGCAGGCTGCCCAGACTGGGGTCGATATATTCGGTGGGCCTGACGCCCGTGGAATGCGATGATTTGCCTAGCAAAACAGCTTCTTTTTCTGCATTGGTAAAAATCTCTTCGGCGACCTTCTCAGCTAGCTTTTTGCCAACTTTACCGCCGAGACCACCGCTCGGTATTGCGCCTACAGCATCCAGCGCCGCTTCGCCATAATGTCCGGCTTCCAGCGCCCGCAAAGCCTCCTGCGAGGAAAACACACCGCCTATGACAGGAGCGACGTCAACAGCCGAGATGCCTTCGTTTCCAAGTCCCGTAGATCCGACAAGCGCTCGTGCCAGATCGGCACGCAAGCCGTAGGGCCGCGCCTCACCGGCTACAAATCCTCCGGCTTTTTCACGCAGCGTCGGATCGTATTCCCAAATCTGCCCTTTGGTCCGAAGACCGGACTTCGCTGCATGCTCAAGTTCAACAGCTTGCGCCTCAGCCGGGGTCATTTGGAGTTCCAGCGCGGTGTTGTGGACAAGTCGGGCCAAGCCAAAATGGTAGAGCTGCCGGAACATGGCTGCCTGGACGGCTGGATCGTCCGTCGCAGATGACAACTCATCGACAAGCGCGTCCTTGTCCTTCTGCGAAGCGTTGGGGTCGTTCAGTCGACTGTTGATGTAACGCAAAACGTCCTGCGGAAACGGCAGAATTTCGGCGATATGAAGTTGCTTTTGTCCTGCAACCGATAAAGCGACCGCGCGCCTAAGAGCGACGGAATCACCGCTGGTGTGGATTGACCCAAGCATTCCATGCATCGGCCGTGTTCGGATCCGCCAGTGAAAGGAACCGTCCAGGATCGCGTCGTTCCTGCAAAATTTGCTTGGCCGCCAAGGCGGCAATATTTTCCTGGCCACCCGACTGGGTTGCATTCTCCGCATCGGGTTGAGCCTCAGCTGCGATGGCTTCAAGTGCGTCGTTCGGTAGTGGCAACAACTCAAATGCCGCACGACCGATCTTGATTTTTCTAATGAAGCTGTCCTTTGTCTGGCTCCCTCCTCAGCGGCAAAAACATGATCGAAGTCCCCCTCACCGGGGAGTTTGCCGGAGTAAGTGCCCCAATACATCAGCTCCCTTGGAGCGTTTGAAGTAGCGTGCTCGATATCAGCCCGCGTGTTGATCATGTTTGCCGTTTTTGCCACGCTGGCCCGTCGAAACAGTTCGTCGATTTGTTCGCCCGTCATGCCGGCGATGAACTGATGGGAGCCGTCGGCATCAGCCTTTGCGTTGGCTTCGGTTGGCCTCTCCTCGAATGCCTGTGCCACCATCCGATCTGGTGACTTCTTGATACGGTCGCCTTTTCCCGCCGCCCGTCCGTCTTGCGCGCCGGCGGCGAGCTGCGCGCGCACGGTCTCGGCCATGCCGTCACTTGCCACTGGAATTGCGCTCAGAATTTCAACCGCGCGACGCGGATCCTTCGCAATCAGTGCCTCCATCCGCGCCTTGGCCGTGTTGGTGCGCCACGCTGCTTCCGCGGCCTGGCGGGCGAGCGGGTTGCCGATCTTGGCGATCAGATCGAACCCGCTCTGCCGGATCGCCTCGAAAGACGCGGTGTCGTTCGGGTCGCTTTTTGCAATCGCGCTGGTGGAGATGTTGTCGACCTTGGCCCACTCGGCTCTCTCATATTCGTCACGGCGTTCGATCTGCCGTTGCGCCATACGCAGCGAACCTGCCGCGCGCAGGGCTTCCTTTTGCCTGGCGAACCCGGCGCGCTGGCTGTCGGGCATTTTTGGCAAGGCGTTATCGAACAGCGTGTCGAACAGGCCGGTCTTGACCACCCGGCCCGTGCGTGGATCGAGCTGGCCGTACATCGCGTCATGCAGGCCGCTGCCATCGGCCGGGGCCTTCGCCGTTACCTCATCTTCCGCCTGCGCAATCTGGCGATCGAAACCCCGGCGCGCCAGCTCGGCGTCGAAAGCTTCCTGCCGCTCTTTCGTCTGACGGTAATGCTCGGCGAGTTCCTGCCACTCGTCGCCAAGGCCCTGCACCGCTTGGCCGATCTGCGACCCTTGCGGATTCTGAACGGGATTTCCGGTTTTGGACCGGCGCTGGCCAACGGAAAGGGGAATGACGTGAACCATTTCAGTAGAGACCTCCCGTTCCAAATCCGCGCGGCGGCGGCGGAAATGGGCCTTTTCCAAATGTCACGGACTTGGTCGGGTCGTAGATGTCGGAGAGACCGCCAACCAGGGCTTTGCCGGCGCTGAAGATCGACCCCGTCACCGCCTGCCTGCCCTGGAAGCGCGATATGGCTGCCTGATCAATGAGGTTGTTCTGGTGGAGTTGCGAACTGTACTGGATGGATTTGAGGGCCATTTGCCCCTGCCTGGCATTGGCCGCCAGCACTTCCGTCGGCGAACCGGCTATACCCACGCCCGACGCGCCGGCCTTGGCGCGGGCCTGCGCCTGAGCCAAGTCCTGCTTGCGGCGCTCCTGGCCTTGTTCAAAGGCAGCACTTTGTGCCTCGGCCTGCGCCTGCTGCTCGTAGACCTTGGCCTGATAGTCGGCCATCTGCTTCGACTGCTGGCCTTCAACCAGCGCGCCGCCGACGGAAAGAACGGTGCCGAGAAGGGCAAGTGTGCACATGGTTCAGCCTCGTGCCGTTGCGGGGATGAATTTGGTTTTGACGCCGGCGACCGGCGCGCCGAGCTGTGGGCGCGGGTCGAGCGCTCCGCCGGTGGCAAGCAGGGACAGAAGCAGCCGGTCGGCCTGCAGGCCGGCGCGGCTGAGGCGCGCCGGTGCGGCGGCCCGCGCGCCGGCCATAGCGGAGCGGCGGGCGGCGGTGAGGTTGACCTTGGGGTCGTCGACGCCGGCAGCATCGAACAGGCCGTTGGCGGTGGCGATGGCGCGGACAAGCGCATCGGCCTCGAACAATTCCTGTCGCAATTGCTCGACCAGGCGGGCAGCCGTGCGCCACCGTATGCCAAGCGCTTCAGCCTTGGCCGCGATCTCCTCGCCAAGGGCGGCAATGTCGGCGCGCGCTTCGCTCTCGGCGGCTTCGATGCGGCGCGTGTCGGCGACGCAGATGGTCTTTTCCAGCAAGGCGATGGCGTCGTTGCAGGCATCGAGCGCGGCGCGCGCGGCTGCGAGATCACCGTCGCCGAACACGGCCCGATCTTCGGCCTGTTCCAGCGCGCGCCGGCGAGCGATGGCGTCGTTGAGGTCGGTGTCGAGCAAGGCGATGACGGCAGCGAAATCGGCAGCCGTCCGCGCCCTGCCGAGTAATTCGGCATGGGGGGTCATGGGGTGTGGGTTCCTTGGTGAGATGGGATGGGCGAGGCGGCGAAGCTGCCAATCGCCCCCCAAGTGGGGGAGATGCCCGGCAGGGCAGAGGGGGGCGCGAAGGATCGCGGCGTTGCTGGCTAGCTGACGATCAGCGGAATGCTGCCGTCGGTTGGTAAAATCGATCGAGAGGCCGGCGGGACAGCGCCCCCCTCTGGCCTGCCGGCCATCTCCCCCACGAGGGGGGAGATCAGCAGTTTCTACGGCTCGGCGTCAAACACCGGCGTGAACGCCCGGATCGTGCAGGGCGTGGGATTGACGTGGCGGATCCTCACCCTGCCCTGCCCCTCCCAGCTGTCGTCGATCGGCACGTCGACATTGCCGGTGTACAGTTTCGCCTTGCCGTCCGGCGCGACGATGCTGGGCATGCGTACCGGTTCCCAGCGGCCACGGATGAAGGACTGCACCTCAAGTCCGGTGGTGTCGGTTTCCAGCAGCGACAGGATGATCCGGGCCACCTTCTTGCGGCGGCCGACGATTGAACCGTCCCTGCCGCCGACGTCCAGTTCCAGGGTTGCCGCCTCGGCCGCATAGGGCAGGCCGACCTGCCATTTCGCCGCGGTGGCGCCGCCGGGAAGCGTGACCTGTCCTGAGCCGACGGTCAGGCTCTTGTAGACCTTGCCGTCGGCCAGCACATCCACCGATTGCCCGTTGAGATGCGAGAGCCCGGAAACCGTGGCCACGGCCGCGCCCGAATAGGTCAGGCCGCAGTCGACCTCGAAAGCATCGCCGATGTCGCCATATTCGAAGGGTGACGTCTTGATCTCGATGTAGCGTTTGGTCGCGCCGCCAATGGTGCGCTTCACGATCAGCCACAGATCGTCATTTCCATTCTGCCCGGGCGTGACGCATGCGCTTTCGACAATGCCCCAGGCCGAACCGGAGTACGAGCCGGCGATGTCGTGCCGATGCATGCCTCGAACTTCCTGTGAGGGCTGATGCGTGTAGCCGCCCAACTCGCCATTATCGAGCGGGAACCACAGCAACGGATCGGGATCGGTCTGGAAGGCGAGTTCGATGACACCCTTCTTCGGGATGTGCTCGGATATCTGCCCGACATCGTCCGAGGTGTATTTGCCGGTCGCTGCCTGGGCGAGCTCGGCGATCGCCATGCGTGAGCGGGTGACGTAGAGGAACGACTGTCCCGCATCGACCGGCCGGATCGGAGCCGCGCCAAACGTGCGCGATTTCCTGTTCTTGAATGACGAAGGGGTCAGGGCTTCATCGACGCCGGAACCCGACATTGCCCGGATACCGGCGGCGGTCGCAATCAGAAGCGCGCCATCGGCGTCGGCAACCCATGCGATGTCATTGGCCTGGCCGCCACCGGCCTGGATGAATTCCAGTGCATCCGTGTCCTTTTCGCCGAGCGCGAAATTGTCGAAGTCGCCGGTCTGCGAGGCATAGACGGAAAACTTGCGGCTGAAGGCCAACCGCTCCTCATAGAGGGAGCCGCTCTCGACATATTTGCCGGGCACAAAAGTGCCGAGCCGCCAGCGCGTGATCGGGCTCAGGTCCGGCAAGGCGTGTCCATACATGCGAACGGTAACAACCGTCGCGCTCGTTCGCGCGGCAATCTTGGCCCAGCGCCACCGTCCGTCCGAACCGAGCAGCCGGATGGCGCGGCCGACATCCGATGTCTGAAACCCGGCGCCGTCGTTGATGCCGACAATCGATGACGCCGTCAGGTTGAACGGGGTCATCGTGTCACCGTCTTCGTTGGGCGCCCACTCAGCGAAATCGGTTCTGGTGCTGTCGCTACCGCCGCCGCCTTCCACGTCCATGCGCAGATATTCGAAAGCAGTTTTGTTGACGAATTCGAAGAAACGCCGCTCGGAGTTTCCCCATCCCATCTGCCCTACTTGCGAATCGATGGTTGTCCATGTCGACCCGTCGTTGGAGCCCTGGATTTCCCATTGCGTCGGTATGTTTTCGGCTTCAGAAGCACTGTTGGCAGCCTGAACCCAGTAGGCGTTGCAGACCTTCTGCGCGCCACCCGGCTGCCGGTACTGTATCCAGCCATTTGTTCCCGAGCCCACCTCGGCAACCGTCCTGCTGTTCTTGTCCATGATCAGATAGGCATCACTGGACGCGTTCGATGCACTTACCACCCCGCTGGGTGCTGTGTTGCTCGTCATCTTGGGTGAGTAGCCACCGTAGCTGGCCGGCGTCATCGTCGTCCCGGTTGTGTTGATCGGGTCATAGGGCCCGTCGAGGAACTCGAAATCGCTCAGCGTCCAAATCGTGTGCCCCGTACGGGTCAGCACCTTGGGCGGGTAGCTGCGGTGGGTGATCCACATCTGATCCGCGGACTGGACGTATTGCAGATCGAACAGGTCAGCCTCGAGATACGGGCTCGCCACCTCGACCGTGCCGACGCGCGCACCATAGGCGTAGACACGGATGTAAAGGTCGCCGAATTCCAGCGCATAGGCCTGGTCGGCGCTGAAGATGAACGGGATCAGCCGCGTCGCCTTGGCGGGGGTTTTTACCTCGCCGACGAAATAGGTCCCGCCACGCTTCCTGATGCCGCCATGCGGCAGGGTGATGAAGTTCTCGCATTTGGAGAGTGAGGCGCGATAGAGATCGAGCGAGGCGCGCGCATGCAGCCGGGGCGAGATTTCGCCACGGGTGAAGACGTCCTGGATGGGGTAAAGCGCGGTCATCGGCCGGACACCCTGAAGTCGCCGCGCTGCTGCGCCCACGAGCCGGTGTAGAGCCGGCCGCCGCGCTGGATGGCGTTTGCGGAAAAGGCGGCATCGAGCGCGCGGTCATAGGCCGAGCGGGCGATGTCGATCATGCCCGCCTTGTGCGTCAAGGGATGTGCGATCTTGATGGCAAGGGCTGCCACCAGCACTTCGGTGAACAGCGCATCCCAATCGTTGGGATCGGTGAGGTTGGCGACGTAGCGAATGGTCAACGGACCGGAGCGGTCTGAGTAGATCAGCCCGGCTTCCTGGCGCCATGAGATCGGCACGCCGTCGGGCTCGCCATTGGCGGTCAGCGGCAACGGCCGCAGGCAGTCGGCGGGCAGTTCATAGGCGAAATTCAAGGTGCAATCGCCGCTGCCGGTATCGGCGCCGGCGACGCTGGCGGCAAGGATGGCAAACACCCAGGCGTGCCTGGTCAGTTCGGCTTCCCGCGCGATGTCGAAATGCAGGTTCAAGAGACGGGCCGCCTTGACGTCCTGGTCGAGACTGTCGATCGGCGCCTCGTCGAGGACAGCGAGCGCCATGTTGGCGATGTCGAGTGGTGTGATGGCCATGGAGCAGCGCCTCGTGAATTGAGCAAGGGTCAAGGTTCGGGCATGAAAAAAGCCGCCAAAGGCGGCTCGGGAATTTATCTGCAGGGAGCGCGAAAGAGTGCGGTGTCAAGAACCGGTGCGCAGCCGCTTCTGGCCTGTCAGAGCAGCCAGTTGCGCCAGATCGGGCTGGAGAACATCGCCAAAACGATGAGAGCACACCATACCAGCCCTGAGCCGAACAAGAGCAAGCACCACCAAGCGAAACGATCGCCCCGGTCAGCCTGCCGCTTGAGGGCGCCATACTTTGCCCAGGTCGAAATTGAATAGAGCATTGAGTACAGGGACTTGCCCTTTGGAGGGTCTGCCTCGACTTCCTCTCCGAGAAGATGGCCCCCATACAAATGGAACGGCGCGGACAGGATAAGGCCTATCGTGATGGCAAGGAGGAACCAGTTCAAACTAATATTCTCGCGCCGCAGTAGATTGCTATTCTAAGCCCTCTCGGAAAGGAAACAGTTACACCTCCGATTACAAGTTGATATAGTGGCGAGGGCGGAGCATTGCTCCGCCCTCGTCTAATTACGCCTCGGTCGTCTTCAGCGCGATGAAGGTCATGTTCTTGACGCTGGACGCCGTGCGATCCCAGTTCGCCGCCAACGCGAGCTCGGCATCGGTGGCGAATTCGCCGGCCGAGGACGCATCGAGGAAGCGGGTGCCGGGCACATGCGGCACGAAATGCCGGCGCCCCACCATTTCGGTGACGCCGCCGCCATGGCCCTGGCGCGGTTTGCGGTCGAACTCCAGCGGGCCGCCCTCGGTGTTGACCGGCAGCTCGTTCCACAGGATCGCCTTGTCCTTGAACATGAAGGCGGTGTAGACGCCCGCCGCCACCGGAATGTCGTCGTCGACCACGCAGCGCAGCCCCATGTAATAGGGGATGAGCGGCCCGCCCTGTTCGGACGATGGCACATAGTCGATGAGGTCGGCGAGCTTCAGCGCCTTCATCTGCTTGGAGTGCATCCAGATCGTCTTGAACTTGTCCGCGCGGTCGCCCATCAGATAGGCGGCCTCGATGATGTCGGTGTCGACGATGGAGGCGCCGGTGACGCGCACCAGGTCGCCGCCGTCATTGGCGATGTTGTCGGCCACCACCCCTTTCAGGATGCCGAGCAGGGTCAGCTTGTTGGCGCGCTGCCAGTATTCGGTCTGCCGCTTGACGATCAGTTTTTGCGGATCGTCGCCGGCCAGGATCGAGGTCAGGTCCGGCACGCCCCAGGCCTGGGCCCGCACGTTGCGGGCGGCGACCTCGCGGCGAGCGCCGATCTTCTTCATCTCGATGGAATCGGCCGGATCGTCATTGACGGGTTCCGACGGATCGTTGCCGAGATCCTTCCAGCCGGGCATATCAACGGAGCGGCCGCCCAGCGACAGCTTGGCGGTGATGGCCGGATCGTTGAAGAGGATGCCGGCCTGGAAGATTTCGAGCGACTGGACGTGCTCCTCGAACGAATACTGGGCATAAACGGACGGAACGATCGCGTCCGCGATACGGGTATAGGCGTCTGCCATTTTTCATTTCCTTTGAGGTTGGGTTGGCGGCGAGCTTTGGAGGGCTAAAGGGGATTGTTGGGCATCCAGAGATCCGGATTTTCACCGGCCTCGCGTGCCAGCCGCCGGGCGCGGGCGGGGTCGCTTTTGACAAGGGCTGAAATCGCCGAAATGTTGCGTTCGCCGGAGGCGTTGCGCTTGAACGGATTGCCAGCGCTCAAACGTCCGCCGCCGTCGATCGTGTCTTCCCGGAACATCGCCTCGCCGATGGCATGGAATGCCTTGGCGATCTGCGGATCGGTCAGCGCCCCGTCAGGCAGAAGGATGCCTTTCGCCTTGTAGGCGTCGACCAGGCCGAGCTTCTTCATCGCCCGGTTGGCGACCTCGAGCTTTTGGCGAAAGCCATCGCTCCCGGTCGGTCCCCAGTCGCGCACGAGGTCGTCATGGGTGGCTTCCACCGAGCGGGCAAGGGCGACTTCCTGTGCCCTCCCCTGCTCGGCCATGTAGCCGACGAACTTGTCGTGATAGGCCTGCGCGGTTTTCGGGCTTGCACCCGCTTCGACCGCCCAGGCCTTGGACGCATTGGCGAGTTCGTCCGAATAGGCGAAGTTTTCCGGCAAGCCGTCCGGCCGTCGGTATTCGACCTTTTCGGATGAGGTCACCGGACGCATGGTCTCGGGCAGCCGGGCATGAAACTTGTCCCAGTCTTCCCGCGATGCGTCGGGTCCGGGAACGCGCAGGCTTTCGCCCTGCTGCCGTTCCAGTTCGGCGTAAGATGTGAAAACCCGATCGAGGTTTTCGGCCCTGGTCCAGCCCTTGGCTTCAGCGAGCTTGCGGTTGCCTTCGGAAAGACCGTCAAACCAACTTTTGCCGGCCGGCGGGGCGGACCCGTTGTCCCCGCCAGCCGGAGGCGTTGCCAGGTTGCCCGCCGGCCGCGAAGCCACGGACCCGGCGTCTGCCAGATCTGTCATCTGATGTTTCCTTTCTTCTCCTTCTCCCCTTGTGGGAGAAGGTGGATTGGCGCGCAGCGCCGAGACGGTTGAGGGGGTGCTGGAAGGAATGAGGCGTGGGCGATTTTCACGCCTGTGCGCGACTGTGACGAAGGGCTCCGTCAAGCTGGAACACCCCTCATCCGACCTCGCTTCGCGAGGCCACCTTCTCCCACAGGGGGAGAAGGGAAAGGCGGCACGGCCTACGCGTTGTCGCCCCAGTTCTCCCACAGCAGCGTGATCGTCCCCGTCACCGCCAGCGTGCCGTCGGCATCGATGTCGGTGCCGGTCGCAAACGCCAGGTTGAGATAGAGATCCACCGGCGTCACCGTGCCATCCAGCGTTGCTGCCGCCGCGACATCGGCGGTCGAGGCAGTCGACAGCGCGGCGCCAACGCCGTCCAGCGTGCGGGCTGTCGAAGCCAGCACGTTGACCATGGTCCCGGCGAGCGCCGCGCTCGATGCCGCGGCCGAGCCCAGCGACCAGGTCAGCGCTGCATTGTCGTTGATGGTCGCCGCGCGGGTGGTCAGCACCGCGAACTGCAGCCTGGCTGTGCCGCCCTTGATGCGCACCTTGCCGTCGGCGAAGTCGAAGAGTTTCTGGCTGGCATAGGCCAGCGCATCGGCGACCGGCACCTGCATGCCTGAAAGGCTGAAGACGGTGCGATACGAGCCGCCCTGCCCTGTGGTGACGGCCTTGAGGCCGAATTTGGGCGGGGCAAGTCCGGCTTCGCGCGCCGCGGCGCGCGACAGCGTCCGGGGAAGACCTCGGGTCATGGCATTTCTCCATTTCTGTTCGGGAAATTTCTGGGAAGGACGTGTTCAGAAAGCGCCGGATCAGCGGTTGCGCATCGATTCAAGCCGAGGCGCTATCGTTTTGTTCGCGAAAGGCGTTTCCGCTTTGGCGACCATCATCTTCAAGGCCTGAGAAACCATGTCTCATTTCGTGAGCCTGCGTGCCGCCGTTTGGCCGCAATGCGCCAGCAACTGGCAACCATTCGCCCCATTCCGCGTTTGGGGCTTCAAAGGAGTTTCAAGATGATGATCAGACAAGCCCTAGCCGCCGTGCTCATGACTGCAGCACTTGCAGGCTGCGCCACCCAGACCGAACAGCAGCAGAGGGCGACCACCGGCGCGCTCATCGGCGGCGGCGTCGGTGCCCTTGCCGGCCAGGCTCTGGGCGGCAACACCGAAAGCACGGTCGTCGGTGCCGCCGGCGGCGCCCTGCTCGGCGCCGTCATCGGCCAGTCGACCACCCCGCAGCGCCGCGGCGAACAGCTCTGCCGCTACCAGGACCGCCGCGGCCGGATCTACACGGCGCCGTGCGACGACAGGTATTACAACGGCGACTATTGAGGACTAGCCGCCTTCTCCCCGTTCACGGGGAGAAGGTCCCGGCAGGGGATGAGGGGGAGCGCCAAAGCGTGGGATGCGGGCGTTCCACCCGTCAGCGCGGCTAGCCCAGGTAGTTGCCCACTATGGAAGGCGCACCCGCCGCACGGTGCAACAGATGCCGGTCAACCAGCCTTGAAACGTCCGCAAAGCGCGGATCGGTTGCTGGCAGTCGATCGACGTCATATTGATCGTTCGTGCCCGGCTCTTCGGCGTCCAAAGTCCCGGCATTATTTACCACGGCCCTGACATTATCGCCCAATCATGGCCCTAAACACCTCGTGGAGCTTCAGCCGCCGCCCTTGACGTTTATCGGCGTGCCAGGAGCCAAACCCCTCGCCTTGGCAATAAGCTGAGCCGTGATGTGCCAATAGACTTCCAGATCAGTCAGCTCCAGATTTTCGCTATCATCTTTCCCGCCCAGGAAGAGTGGGACGTTGTAGCCGATGCATTGGTCGTAGGCCGGTGCGGCGCCACCATTTTCACGCCATGTCGCGTAAAAATTCGAGGCTAACGCCGCGTCCTGATATTCATGCAACTCGGTCTCATGAAAGGTCCGGACATTGGCCGGTATTTGCAGCGCTTCGCCGGTACCAGGTTCGAACATCACCACACCAGGCTCGCCTTCCTCTATTCGTTTGGTATCGACCGCGAATGTCCTCCCCAGCCAGTCGTACCCAAAACAGGTGATCCGCCCGGCAAATGCAGGGAAGCCCAAGATGATTCTGCTGCTCCAGACTGGCAAATCCTGAGCGCGGACAATGCGGTAAAGCCCGTGATTGAACGAGACACCACTGAAGCTTGAAAGCAGATCATTCAGGCTCGGAACACCGGTGTCGATACTGACAACTTCAGGCCTGCTACTTGCGTCTGGAGAAAAGCTTTGCCGAAATTTTTGAAACATTACCGATCTCCGATGGTTACCTTGCCAACTCTCGTCCCGTGAGGCAGATGCTTTATCTGATGATATATCTGGGGGCCTAGGCTGCGGTTGACGCTTGAATCGAGCGGAACCATGTTATGCGTTGCCTCAGCACCTCCCAATTGCAAATCGTGTACATGATCCACGTCGTGGCCGATAGGCACCTCATTGCCTTCGGCCTTGTACCTGGCACTGGCTGACGTCGGAGCGCGTACCGACGGTGTCACTATCTTTTCGACCGTAATCCGGCCTGCAATCCTAGGCTTTCACTTAGGACACTATTCCCCTTTATTGCATTCGCAATCGACTTTTGGAGTGTTCTGCGGTATGATCGACTAGGCAGTGGCTCCCCAACTTACCTGACGCGTTGGACCAAAATCCGGCCCCGGGTCGGGAACCACTGCCGCTCCCTTTGCCGAGGCGCGCCTACCTGCCTTGTCCGTAGTCTGATCGATCATCACCGCTAGAAACTTATTTCGGCTTCGGAGACGAGACCCTCCGGATTTCATAGTGATCGTAGTAGCGTCGCCCGTCTCTGTTTTCGCGAACTACGATGTGAATGAGCGCATCGTGACCATCCATTGTGATCGCGCGTTCGTAGTGATGCACATTTATTATTTCGGCTCGCCCTAGACGATCCGGTACCGTTTCGACAAAATGCGCCGACGCTATCAGGTCATCAAGCTTGAGAGCAGCAGCCAACGCACTCCGTGATATTTGCCCTGCACCAGACGAAAGCGAATGCTTAAGACTCTTTGCTCTAATAATAATACTTGACCCATCTTCTGCATTCACCACGACCTTTCCAGAGAACTTACTGCGAGCGTAGTGAAGCACTTCACGAGCAGCATCCACCATCGGCGCTGTCCAAATATCGAGCTTGAAGCCTTCAGGCCGTTGGATTTTGAGCGGCGACCTGCTTGCCAAACTGGGTGCAGACATCGTGTGCCCACCCGCCTGGCTTGCCGTCTGTGCACTCTGAGCTCTAGCTTTCTTGCCGCGAGCAATTTCTGAAATTGAGTTATTCGCAGCTTCCGAGTTCGCGAACGATTTGGTGGCGATTGGGTCATCCGCTCGCCCGGCGGCTTCAGGGCCAACCGGCTCAAATGCGCGCGGCATTACTTTCTTGGCTGCCCGACCTAAAACAGGCACAGGCATCCAGTCCAATGCGCCGTATCCCTGACGCATCATCACCTTCTCGGTATTGTTCGAAGGCTGATAGTACGCATCCTCGTCGTGTGAAAGGCTGTTGCCTCCTTCGGACATGCCGCGAGCAACCCAATCTTTTGAGTTGGTTATGATCCCTGGATTCGTAACTGCCTTGGCAAAGGCTCTGGCGTCCGCTCGAAACACTTCGGCCATCGAAAGGCGTGGCTTGCCTTCGGGAAGTATCCCACCCAAACCGGCATCATCCAATTGGCGGGCAAGGGCCGCGCGCGCGACTGGGCCCTTAGTGCGCCTGAACAACTCGGTTGCCTTCGCATAGTTGTCCATGAGGTACATGTTTCCGCTGTTGCGATCCTCGTCGATCTTGAGGAGATAAGAGAACGGAATGGGTTGAAGATTTTCGTCATCGATGCCCAGTTCTTTTTGCTTGGCAACGGACAATTCTATTGTTCTATCGTATGCGTCCTGATCAAATGACTCAGGATCGGATGGGCTATTGCCAAGTGCGGCTTTCCAGCCTTCGAAGATCTCTGGGGACGCCTCGCTTACGCGACCACCGTAATCGGTCATTCTCCTCTTGTAGGCCGAGGGGTCGATTGATCCGGAGGAGACGCCGTAACCGCCCAATCTCGTTAGTCTGCCGGCGCCAACCGCGGCATTGGCTATTGCCTTACCAAGGCCTTTGCCCTCCGATTGAAACACCTCGCCTGTCGAAAGGCCTGGCCTGCCGCTGGGGAGAATTCCGCCCAAGCCGACATCATCCAATTCCCGGCCCAGGGCTGCTCGCACCACAGGATCTTTGGTGCGGGCGAACACCTCGCTCCACCGGGCGTAGTTCTCCATCTGGTACATGTTGCCGCTGTCGCGGTCGTCGGCGAGCTTCAGGAGAATGAAAAGCGGGATGGGCTGAAGATGTTCGTCCTCAACACCCAATGATTTTTGCATGGCGACCGAGAGGGCGATCGTCTTGTCGTAGTTGATTTGATCATAGGCCTTCGGGTCAGAAGGGTCCGTAGCGAAGGCAGTAGTCCAACCTGCGAAAATTTCCGGAGACTGACCGACGTAGCGTCCTGCATCGGTTCGTCTGCGGTCCATGACCAGCTTCACCGCAGTGGCGCTCGCGTCGCGGCGATCCTGGTCTTCCTGTGAATTGACCGGCCCCGACTCGGCATCGCGAAGTGCGGCATGGATATCTTTGTTCGTCATGCTGTGCATGCCGAAAACCTGACGGCCTACATCGGATTGCCTTTTGAAGACGCGCCAGCGCCTGTCTCCCTCGTCCAGGCCATAGACGATCCTGAACGCATCCTTGCCGGGCATCTTGCCGGAATAGGCGCCCTTCCGGGCAATTTCGTCTGGCGCGTCCGCCTCGGCGCTAGCTATCGCGACGCGCAGGTCTACATCCCGAGTGAATTTCGAAACCTTTGCCTTTAGGGCCAGCGCATCCTGTTCTTCCTTGGGCAGATCGTCCCTGAATGCGCGCGCTATACGCTCATCCGGGGTCTGGGTGCCGCCGGGCCCCACCGTTGAGCTGCGCGACAAGGCGCTGGCACCAGGTTGAGCGCTATCGCTTGCAGGCTGGCCACCCACGTCCGGCGAGCGGGCACCAAACACCTGCACCGCACGATCCGGATCCCTGGCAATCAGCGCCTCGAACCGCGCCTTAGCGGCGGTGCTGTACCAGTCCTTGGCCATCTGCTGCCGGATGCCAGGGTCGACGCCCATCCTGTCGATCAGGTCGAGCCCTTGCTGGCGGGCGGCTTCGAAGGTGACGAGGTCGTCGGGATCGGCTTTGCCGATGGCGATGGCGTTGGTCGTCAGCGTTGCGTCGACCGCAGCCTTCTCGTAGTCCCTGCGGCGTTGCAGCTGGTGCGCAGCCATCCGCCACGAACCCTCCGTGCGCAACGTTTCCTTGCGGGCGGCCAGGCCAGGGTGCAGCTCGGGCCGCACCTGGCTCAGGAAGCCCTTGAACAGCGTGTCGAACCGGCCCGTCTGCAGCACACGCCCCGTATGCGGGTCGACCTCGCCGTACATGCCTTGGTGCAGGCCGGTTCCATCCGCCGGCGCATTGGCAACCGCGTCCGCTTCGGCCTTTGCGATCTCGCCATCCAGCTTGCGCGCGGCGATCTCGGTGTCGAACGCCTGCTGCTGCGCCTTGCGCTGCGCGTAATGCTGGGCAACCTCCTGCCAGTAGCCGTCGAGCTGCTGGCTCGCTCCGCCTGCCGGCGAGGAGCCATCTTGCGCCGCGTTGCCGGACCGGCGCCGGGCAACCGAGAGAGGAATGATGTGCACCATGTGTCTGTTTCCTGCCAATGGAGCGCTTTGCCGGAGGTCGCGGCATGGCAAGCCGCAACGCATGCCGATCGCGGGGCTTTGCGGGCATTTGGAGTGATGGGTTTTGGAGAAGCCGACCAGCGGCGAAGTTTCCTTCTCCCCGTTTACGGGGAGAAGGTGCCCGCAGGGCGGATGAGGGGCAGCGCGACCTTCTGAGAAGCTGGCGCTGCCCCTCACCTGCCTGCCGGCATCAGGGGTCGAGCCGCTTGTCTCGACCCGTCCTTCGGACCCCCGTAAACGGGGCGAGGAAGGCAGCTTCAGCGCCTCACCCCTCCTCCGCCCGCGCCGCCTTTTCCAGCGCCGCCAGTTGCGCCGCGTCCAGCGTCAGGAAGCCCATGATGTGCTGCACCACCTCGGCCCGTGCATTGCTGAGTGCGCTGTGCAGTTCGAAGCCGTTGGGCGTCCTGGTCCTGGCCATCCACTCGCCATAGGACGGGCGGCGGTAGTAGCCGACGGTGGCGGCGAGATCGGCCAGAACCATCTCGCCGTCCTCACCGGAAAAGACCCTGAGATAGGCCTTGGCCAGCGCGTCGCGCGCCTTGGCCGGGCCGCCGGCCTGACTGGCGCGGGCGAAGCGTTTGGCGCTCATGCGCCCTGCTCCGGCGATCCGGTCTGTGCGCCGGCGCCTTGCGCTCCAGGCGGCGCCTGCCCACCGGCCTGCTGCATCAGTGCGTCGAGCAGGCCGCTGTCGCGCGCCTGGACGGCTGCCGGAACGGCATCCTTGGCGACCTTGCCGGCGGTGGCGATCGCCGCCATGCCGGCCTGCGCTTGGCTTGCCTGTGCCCTGGCTCCACGCATGCCCTCGACCTCATCCCTGCGGCGAAAGATGCGCTGCGGGCTGCGGCCGGCGCTCTGCACGATCTTCAGCGCCTCGTCGCCATCGATATTGTCCATGATGCCGGGATCGAACTGCGCCATCTGCATGGCCGTCGTCACCAGCTGGATGGTGTCGCGCGCTTCGGCCGAACGCCTGAGCACGTCGAGCGGGCCGGTGAAGGTCGGCCGCACCGCCTTGCCGGCGAGGCTGTCCGGCGGCGCGAAGCGGCTGTCCTCATCGTAGAGGCCCTTGTCCTCCAGAATGCCGAGCTCGCGGTCGAGATTGCTGGCAAAACCCGCCTGGATGATCGAGCCGGAGGGGCCGAGCAGCGCGCCCTTTTCCTCCTGGCGGATGAGCGCTTCGGTCGCCGTCATTTGCGGGTTCTGCACCAGCGTCTGAAACAGATTGACGAACATCATGTCGCGGATTTCTTCCGCGCGGGTCGCCGCGTAGTTGAAGGCGTAGGTCGGGTTCTGTCCCGTCGCGATCGGCTGGATCAGCGGCCTGCCATTGTCGTCGATGAGGCCGGGATAATTTTCGCCGGGGTTGAGCACCGGCACATAGTCGAGCCTGGCCTTGGACGCCGTGGCCGGATCGGTGATCTGCTGCAAAGCGCGCAGGCCCGAGCGGCGCACGGCGTTTTCCTCGCGCACCGTCGTCAGCGCCTCGATGGTGGGCGAAATGCCGTAGGGATCGCCCTCGTAGCGGCGCCAGTTGAAGCACGACACCGGGAAGGAGCGGAAGCCGCTTTCCCTGACAATCTCTTCCTCGTCCTCGATGACGTGATAGGAGGCGAAAGCCGTGTCGAGATACTGGTAGTCGCCCGAGAGCCGATACATCTTGCGCTCGTCGCGTGGCTGGATGCACTGGATCAGCGAGATCTTGGTCTCGCATTTGGCGGGATCGTCGACCAGCATTTTTATCCGCGCCGGCAGTTTGTCGTAGCCGAGCAGCTGCGCCGCCTGCCTGGCGGTGCGCTCGTAGCGGCGATGAAAGATGTCGACCTGGCCCCAGCGGTTGCGGGCGAGATAACCCTCGACCACGGGGATCGAGGCATAGCGGATCAGCGTGCCGCCAAAGCCTTCCTAGGCATAGAGATAGGCCGGGCCATAGCGCACGACATTGCGCAGGCAGGCCTGCGTTGCCGGCACGAAATTGGAATTGGCGGAGTAGCGCAGCGCAAACAGGAAATCGCGCAAGCTTTCCGCCCATTCCTTCTCCTCGTCGGTCTCCTCGTCGTTCATTTGCGCCGTGGTCAGCCCGTGCCATTTTTCCGACTGCGGGATGATCAGGCTTTCGAGCCCCGCGGCCAGCCGGTTGGCGGCCGAGTTGATGGTGTTGGCATAGACGCGAGCGCCACGCCGCTCCTGCCGCTCGGCCTGCGAGTCCGGCCCGCCGCTCCTACGCCCGCTCCAGACATCGGGCGCATCGGGATCGCAAAATTCCGCCACCTGCTCCCACACCGCCTCATACTGGCAGCGCTCGGTCTCGAGCTCGGACTGGCGGGAGAGAATATCGCGGGCGCGGGAATCGGTCATGGGAGGCTCGCTGGGTCAGGAAAGGGAGGGTTTTGCCTTCTCCCCCTGTGGGAGAAGGTGGATCGGCGCGCAGCGCCGAGACGGATGAGGGGTGTTCCAGCGGAGTGAGGCGTTGGCGTTCCCTGGAACACCCCTCATCCGACCTCGCTTCGCGAGGCCACMTTCTCCCACAAGGGGAGAAGGAAGAGAGCGCTCAGCCTCGCCGTCTCAGCCTCTTCGCGTGCCGGCGCCAGTACCACCAATCCAGCACGCGCTTGCGGAAACTGCGTTTCATCGCGGTCATGGCGTCACATCCCCAAAAGCACGCGGCGCTGGCCGGTGATGTCGCCGGGCGCGAGGTCGGTTTTCACCGTGCTCAGCGTGCCCTGGCGCTGTTCGAGCTCGTCCCGCAAGGCTCTCTCGCGCGCCCGCACGTCCTCGTCTTCAGCGGTCGGCACCGATGGCAGAGCTTTCGGTGCGGGAGGTTTTTGAAAGAGACACATGGTTCCAGCCTTCTCTTGTCCAGTCGTAGAGGAAAAAGTCTTCGCCGTTCTTGCCGTAACCCGGCAGCAGGCAGCGTTGCGTGGCGCCGAGCCGGACGAGCCAGCGCAGCGCGAGTTGGTTGGCGGCGAGCGCCCGCGCCTCGACCCGCCAGGCGCCCCGCGCCGCGACTTGCGGGCCGAGTACGGCATGAAAGAAACCGGTCATCCCGGGCACGCAGCGCTTCATGCGGCGCGTGCCCCAGCTCCAGGCGATCCACAGCCCGCTCCGCTGCTCGGCGGCGCCAAAGCCTGCTTCCGGATTACCGTCGAGCTCGGCGACATAGGCAAAGCCCTGCAGCGCGGTGAGTGCCAAAAGCGCCGGCGACCAATGGTCAAGCTGGCAGTCGATCTCTGCCCGATCCTCGGCACGCAGGTTGGCGGCGATGTAGGAGAGATCGCGTAACGTTGCGGGAATGATGCGGAGGGTCATACGTCGACCTCGTCAGCCAGAGGCCATCAAAACGCAGGCGCTGATGCGCCCTTCTTCGTCAGTTTATGGCGGTGCGAGAAGCGAAGCCGCAAACCACGCGGCCCGTGTCATCTGCGAGAGCCGCACAACCTATCGCCCCAAAACAAAACCCGCCTTGCGGCGGGTCATCGGCGCAAATCAGCACCATGGATAGAAATATACCATTGCTGCCCTCACCCGTCAACGGATTTAAGAATAAAATCCTATCCGATATTCTTCCCAGCGCGGTCAGCGCTTGCTACAACCTGGATGGCGCTATAGCCTACAACATGCAATTTAAGAGGGTATTTATGCAGCCGCTCATTCTCGCCCCAGTTGTCGCTCGAAGAGCCAACGCCATGAGAGCAATTGGCTTCGCCTTCGGCCTCCTGGTGCTGTCGCCGCCGCTTGCCTTAGCCGAAGAGCCGATCAAGTGGATCGAGTCCTTAAGCGGCGGAAGCAAAATCGAGATCCCCGAATTCTTTGAAGATGGCGATGGCCGAGAGCTTTTGACGGACGGCGAAAGCCACGGCACAACGTTTTCCCCAAAAGAGTATGGCATCTATCTTCGTCAATACAGAATATTTGACGAGCCAGGCAAGCGTCCGTTCGAATACATTAGGGAAAAGACCTCAGGCGAAAGCAAAGCGACATACAAAATTGACAAGCCATCACTTGGAGTAATTTCTGGCACCTCAGCGGATGGCACACAGGTTTTTTACGGCATGTGTCAAAAGCGGATTATCGTTACCTGTTTTGACATTTTCTATGACAAGAAGAACCAGGCGTTGCTTGGCCCAATCGTTGAACGCATCGCCCGGTCATTCCGCAGAAATCGGTAATAGGCGAGCCGCGGTAAACAGCACGGAGGCTCTCGCCTTACTCGCCTCCCCCGCAGCCGGTTCCGATACACGTCAAGCCGTATTCCTTCATCAGCCGGCGGGTGACCAGATCCCTGATCCGCTCCTTCTGCGCGTCACTCAGTCCCTCCGTCGGACACTCGTCGATCGCGTAGCCGGCAGCGACGTCCGGGTTACCCTGATCGCGAGCCTTGCTTAGAACACAGGAAAACGCCTTCCATTCTTTCTTCGAGAGGGTGATTGCCGAAGCGGGTTCGGCGTAGACAAGGCCAATGGAAAGGCTCGCGAGCAGGACTGAACGTGCCTTCCACAAACTCCCAGATTGCTCCCTCACTCGCCGTCCCCGCAGCCGGTTCCGATGCATTTCAACCCACGCTCCCTCATCAAGCGGCCAATAACCAGGTCGACAACCCGCTTTTTCTGCGCCTCTGTCAGCCCCGATGTCGGGCACTCATCTATGGCAAAGTTTGCTGCCACCTCTGGATTACCCATAGTGCGCGCCTT
Organism: Mesorhizobium sp. P2_B11; assembly: GCF_056404855.1. Taxonomy (NCBI): domain Bacteria; kingdom Pseudomonadati; phylum Pseudomonadota; class Alphaproteobacteria; order Hyphomicrobiales; family Phyllobacteriaceae; genus Mesorhizobium; species Mesorhizobium sp. P2_B11. Next base: position 235,448 of record NZ_JBFUDF010000007.1, on the reverse strand, counting down.
TTTCAGGACGCAGGAAAACGCGTTCCATTCTTTACTGGAGAGGGTAATCGCCGCCGCGGGAGCGACATAGACCAGGCTGATTGCGAGGCATCCGTATACGGCCAGACGCATTGACGTGCTCGCATCAAAATCTCGACCGCAGTTCACCGCAATTTCGGCAATTTATCGGGAAGCCGAACAATATCCGAGGCGAGGAACACCCTGAGCCTGAAGCCGGTCCTCTTGAACCAGGCTTCCATATCCTGGGTGTATTCGGCCCCTAGCGCATTGCGATCTTTCGGGTCGCATTCACGCAAACGCTTGCGCCAAGCGATCTGCGCAGAAGCCTGCTCGTCCATCAACGCTAATCGCTCAGCAGTCAATGGATTGTCGAGAGCGTGTTGCTTTCGCCTGGCGAACTCCGCAAAGGCCCGCTCTTCAGACAACCTTCTCTGCTCAGGCGTGAGCCGGGTTATTGTTCTGGCCAAGCGCGCGCTCCATCGAAGCATTGAATCCAGCTACATTATCAGCGGCGCTTTGATAAGCAATGAAATATCCGAATAGCCTCGGCATCGCAGGGGCCCCTTAGTGTGACCTTCCTGCAATGCTAGTGAACGTGAAAATCATGCACTGAGATTGCAACCGCAATCGCATCCAACGTCATCCCGGCCCAAGGCGATGCTGAGGCTATCCATGGAATCATGCCTGGGGGCCGCGTAAAATGACTTCGCGGCCGCTGCAGCTTCTGCTACAATTATAAAGGCGCCACAGCCTACGCAATGCAATCCAAGAGAGCACCCTTGCAATCATTCTTTCCCGCCCCGGTTGTCGCTCGGAGAGCCTGTACCATAAGAGCAATTGGCTTCGCGTTTGGCTTTCTGGTGCTGTCTGCCCCTCATACCGGGGCAGAGGAGCCGATCAAATGGATCACATCCTTGAGCGGCGGAAGCCAGATCGAGATTCCCTCATTCTTTGCAGACGGCAAAATTGAACCCATACATGTATTCGCCGAAGGAAAAAAGTTTCAGCCGAGGAACTATCCGGACGCCGAGCTTAATCAATACCAAGCCAACAGCTCATCGAAACCATTTGATTGCATCAAGGCGTTGCTCGTTGACGGCAGCGCCGACTACGATGCCGACTATGCTACAGACGATGAGTTCCGTAACCCCAAGGACAAAGTAACGTATGAGCTTAACAAGCCGTCGCTCGGCGCAATTTCGGGGACTTACGCGAATGGCACCATAGTTTTTTACGGCATGTGCAAGAAGGGTCATGCCGCTAACCCTACCTGTTTCGATATGACCTGGAGTAAAAAGGATCAGGCGATGTTTGGTCCAATCGCCGAGCGCATCGCTCGGTCATTCTCCGAAAGCCAATAATCCCCGTCAGTTGGCTATTTTTCTATGACGTAATAATGAGAGCCGCTCTCAAGGCGTTGACGTTTATCCTCCCAAGGCCTGTATGTAATGCGAGCTCTCTGGGGTACCTTTATCTTATTTCCATTTTCGTCTCTTTTCCTGTTGTTCCACTGATCTATTATGTATATTCCATCCTCATCTTGACCAAGATAAATACCCGTGTGGCTTTGGCCACTTTTGCCACCTGGCTCCCCCTTTGGTCCGTAGTGGACCTTACCGCGCCCATCGCCCCAATCGCCGTTAAACGTAGCAATAGGCGTACCCGGTAAAATCGTCTTATTTCCTTGTATTTTTTCCCCTTTTTTCCATGTGGACGTAGCACTCATGCCGCCCACTTCTTTTGTGAGCGCGGCACATTCGCCGTTTCCGAAATTCCTTCCCAAGAGATCAATATACGGCTTTACATTTCCCTGAATATCTTCCGGCAACAAAGAAATATTTGTCGTGCTATGACCCACCCATTTTTTGGACAAATCGTCGGACTGCGACAACGCTGTGTTGTCAGAAACGACGTCCGGGCGCTCGGGTGGCGGATTCATCTGCTCTGGTAGAGCCTGAGTCAGGCCAGCGGGCAGATCAGAATCGATCAGGCCAGACATAGCCGCTCGCGGTTCGTCATCGGCGGCGCCCGGAGAGTTGTTAGCGCCAAGGGTTTCATTCGATTGAGCAAGTGCCCGCGTGACAGGCGATGCGTTCTCGCCTTCCCACAGTGGCTTCGAGGGCAGTCCTATACGGTCGCCGAGACCATCCTGCCCAAGCGGTGCCGCCTCAGGCCCCATCGCCAGCCCTCCAACCAACCCGGCTTCAGCAAACTGCCTCGACATTGCCAGCTTGACGACCGGGTCAGCGGTCCCCGCTTGCAGACCATTCATCCGCGCCTGGACCTCCTGAGGCGGCAGTCCGCCGAAACCCTTCAACACCGACTGAGGCACGGGCTGGATGTTCTTGATGCCGAGATAGCGTTGGGCCGCGACTGTGACGGCCAGCGCGTGCTGGACCAGGGCGGTGTCCTGCCAGCCTCGGTCGGATGCCGCGCGCCACGCCGCATCCACTTGCGGAAAAGCTTTGCTGGCCTGGCCGGCCGGATCGTTCCTTCTGGCCTCCAACGCTTGTTGAGCCGCAGCAGCAGTCACCTGATATCGCGACTGGCCGTCAGGGGAATGTCCTACGGCAGCCGCCGCTTCGAGAAGCTGAGCCTTTATGTCCCGATCCGGCATGGCAAGCATTTCAAAAGCCTGCATGCCTGCTTTTACCTCCTGGTCGAATTTCGCGAATTGCCGGCCGCCCTCCTTCGCTCCATAGACCGACACGAACGCTTCCGGCCCCGGCATCACGCCGGCGTAGTTGCCATCGCTGGCAAAGGCCTTCGGCGCGTTTTGAGAGGCAAGAGAAATGTCGGCGCCTGCCCCGATCATTTGAGATGCGTTTGCCGCATGCGCCTGCCGCAGCAGACCATTGGTGGTCTCGGGCGAAAGGTCGGCAAGCAGGGCAGCAACCGGCCGATCCCCATCCAGCACCCGCTCTATCTTTTCATAGAGCGGCGCAAGCGCGGCGGACTGGTCCTGAGCGCCGGCCAGTTCGCCGGTGTCCTCCGGCTGCCCATCAGCGCCATCAAGAATCATGCCTTTGCCGGTCTCCATTATTGTTGCCCTCCATATTCCCCAGACGGTTGCTGAGCAGCGGGCGGCGCTTTGCCCCGCTGACCGACCGCGGCACTCAACATCGCCAGCGCGCGCTTGGGGTCCTGCGCGATCAGCGTTTCCATCCGTGTCTTTGCCGTACTCTCCCGCCATGAGGCTTCGGCCCGCAGCCTCGCTTGCGGATCGAGATCCATCTTGGAGATAAGATCGAGGCCGGTCCGGCGGGCTGCGTCGAAAGTGGGCTGGTCGTTCGGATCGCTTAGCGTGATCGTGTTGAGCCCGGCAGCCTGGACGCCGGCCAGATGGTCTTGCTCGTACTGCCTGCGGCGATCAAGTTGCTGCTGTGCCATCCGCATGGCGCCCGCCTCGCGCAGCGCTGCCTTACGGCTTGCAAGATCGGGACGAATCGCCGCCGGTGCCTGCTTCAGGAAATTGTCGAACAGTGTGTCGAACCGGCCCGTCTGCAAAACGCGCCCGGTGTGCGGGTCGACCTGTCCGTACATGCCATCGTGCAGGCCCGCCCCATCGGCGGACGCATTGGCGACGGCGTCGGCTTCCGCCTTGGCAAGCTCGCCGTCCAGCGCGCGCGTGGCGATCTCCGTGTCGAATGCCTTCTGCTGCGCCATCATTTGCTGGTACCGGTCGGCGACAGCCTGCCAGTATTCGTCAAGCGGCTGGACAGCACCGCCCGCCTGCGCACCGGCCGGGTGCTGGCCCCCGTTGTCTTTCCGGCGCCGAGCGACGGACATGGGAATGATGTGAACCATTTGGTTTTCCTGCATGGTTGGACTTGAAACAAGGGCGCGGCATCGGAGATCGCGGGACGGCCGATCGCGTGCGTGCTGGCGTGCGTGCGTTTTGGGTTTGTCAGGTCGAAGATCGGGCAGCGCGTCGGAGGTCTTGACCGGCCCCATCGCCGGTGAGCTAATTCGGACCTCGAACGCGCACGACCAAGAAACATAATGCCGAGTGCCGGATTGTGTCGCGCGGGAGAGCTGGAACCGCAGTTTGACCTTCCGGCGCGGTATGTCGGCATTGGGGGGCAATGATGGCAAGTTTCCCTGAGATGTACGAGCGGTGGCTCGCGGGCCCACTCTTCCAGCCGTGGGCCGAAATGATTCTCGACGAGGTGAAAATATCTCCAGGCGATCGTGTCCTCGACATCGCTTGCGGAACAGGAATAGTGGCCCGCGTTGCAAGGGAGCGGCTCGGTGACGCCGGATACATCGTCGGCATCGACGTCAGTTCGGATATGCTTGCCGTTGCGCGCGCTGTGGCACCGGGCATCGACTGGCGCCAAGGCAATGCCAACGCCCTGCCTCTCCATGACCGAGAGCAGTTCGACATTGTCGTCTGCCAGCAGGGACTGCAGTTCTTTCCCGACAAGCCCGCGGCGGTGGCGCAGATGCGGCGGGCGCTGGCGAAGGGCGGCAGGCTGGCGGTAGCCACATGGCGATCCGACGATGAAATCCCGTTCTTTCGGGAGCTGCGCCGCGTGGCGGAGCGCCGCCTGGGCGCCATCGCGGATCAGCGCTACAGCTTTGGCGACGCGGCCGCGCTTGAGGCACTGCTCCGGGACGCCGGCCTCCACGAAGTCCGGTCAAAGACGCTATCGCGCACAATACGCTTCCAGGACGGCGAACCCCTGCTGCGATTGAACACGATGGCGCTCGTCGGCATGAGCGCCGTCGGCAGGGAAATGGGTGATCAGGAACGCAACAGCGTCGTGGAGGCCATCGTGAGCGAAAGTGCGCCCGTGCTGCACCCCTACGCCGATGGATCGGGGCTAGCTTTCGAGGTCAGCACCAATTTGGCGACAGCCGAAGGCTGAAATGTTCCATCGCTGTGCCGATATCGGCATAGTGGTCATGCGACTGGAGGAGACGGGCGAATGGACATTCGATCGACACTGAGGGAGCTATGCGACGCCTTCAACGCGCACGACCTCGATCGCATCATGGCGTTCTTTGCCGACGACTGCGTCCTGGAGATGCCGAGGGGCAGCAACCCCTGGGGCGCTCGCTTCGAGGGCAAGCGCAGCGTACGTGACGCGCTGGCGACACGCTTCGAAGGCCTGCCCGATGTCCACTACGGCGACGGCGAGCATTTCGTCGATGCGGCTGCCGATACCGGCATGTCCAAATGGATCCTCACCGGCACCACCCGCGAGGGCGTGAAAAAGGAAGTCCGCGGTTGCGACTTCTACACGTTTCGCGACGGCAAGGTGATCCGCAAGGATTCTTACTGGAAGATCGTGGAGTAGAAGCTGGCGAGGGGTCGCACCCCGAATAAGATGCTCAGTCCCGGTTCGGCTTTGCCGCCAGCCGGTTGTCCATATCGGTCAGTTTGGCCAGGATGCCCTCTTGCGCTCGCACCATCGCCTGCTGAACCCGGATGATTTTGAATGTGAGCCAAATGCTCACCCAAAGCTGCGCCACCAGATAGACCAGCAATGGCAGGTAGGAAATGACGTATGCGAGAATGCTGGTTTCCGATTCCATAATACCCCCGAATTATTGATGCCGTGACGTCCTCTATTGCCGCCGGCACGCATAAAGGCAAGTCTCTAGCTTGCAATATTGATGAAGTGGTTCGCCGCCGGGGGTGTACCCATTCGCTCACCTGAACGCCCCCAGCGGATCACTCTGCCCCACCTGCCGCCGCGCGCTCCGAAACTCCGCCGGATCGATCACCGCTTCCCGCAGCATCATCACGCCATAGCGCGTCGCGGCCATCAGATCGTCCCGCAGTTTTACGACCTGGCCGTCCTTGCGATGGTAGAGCCGAAATTCCTCGAACCAGGGCAGCAGCGTCGAAAATACCTTGAAGCGGCCGGATTGCATGCGGTCGAGCATGTCCATCAGCCCGGCCTCGACCGAGACCGAGCCATCGGCGAAGCGGGCGTGGCCCGGAAGCATGTTCAGCCCGTGCGCGGCATATTGTTTGGCAAGCGCTGTGCCCGCCCCTTCCAGCGTCTCGCGGCGGCCGTCGCGCGGCCACGCCCATGGCAGCCACTCGCCCCACGGCTTCAGCGCCAGCACCTGCATCGCCGGCGTCTGTTGCGAGGCCCTGGCTGCTTTGGTGACATAGACGACATCGGCTTCCGTATCCCAGGCGAGTTCGACCGCGGCCGACGGATGGTCCCAGCCGAAATCGAGCGCGCCGATGCGTGGCCAGTAGCGTGGCAGCCGGAACGGCTCGCAGGCGATCAGCTCTTCGGCGATCGGAAAGATGCGGCCGGAACCCATGACGGGAATACCCTTGGCCCGCGCTTCGCGCTCATGCTCGGGGTAGGCTTCGATGATCGCCTGGCGCTGCTCGGGCGTGTAATGCCCAGCATCGTCGATGGTCATGAAGGTGACGTGACGGGACATATTAGCGCACCGTAATTATATGCCGGAACCAAATATCGCCATTGATAATACTGTTTACAAATGTGAATTTGCTGGCAGACTTGGGGGGATATATGATCCGTGTAGCAATCATTTTGGCCATTGCCGCGAGCACCACGGCTTGCCAATCGAACGTGTCTTATGACACGAGTAAACAGACTTGCAAGATTTACGACCTCTATGGAGCCAAACACAAAGTTTGTGCCCCGGACACACCGAACAAAGTATGCAATGTCTGGTCCAATCAGAAGGGCGAACAAAGAATATGGTGCCAACCGCTCACCCGGAAAGCAACCGATCCCAAAGCTCGCGCCAGGCAGCTTGCGGGCAGCAAATATCCTTGATCAGGGCCGCCGCAACCAGGATCAGACAGCCCGGCGTTTGATGCGGATCACCTTTGGCGCCTGCGCGTCCATGAACATGTAGCACCTGCCGAGCAGCGCTTTTTTGCCCAGCTCGTCGAACACGTTCTGCCCGAGCGGCGTGATCAGCACTTCGTCTGTCGCCAGCCCATCCTGGTGGCGGGTCTCGATCTCTTGCCAATGCGCTTTCGCAACATCGGAAAGCACGACATTGAAGGCCGGATGATTGTAGCTGACCAGCACATTGCCATCATCCATGTCGGACGGCTTCATGTCCGGGTGGTAGTTGTAGATCAGCGAAAGTGTCTGGATCGCGGCCTTGGCTGCCGCGTCATCGGAAAGGCCGGCCTCGGTCAGCACGCAGGTGCCGTTTTCGAGGATGGCAAAGTCACGCCCCCTGTCGAAGTAGTAGCCGAACCGCTCCTCGATGCGGTCGATGGGTTGTGAGAAAGAGGGTCGCCATTTTGGCACCGGAGGAAACATCTTTGGCACCTCGGTGCTGCCCGCCGGCGACACGACAAGCGACGACAGACCGCCCATCAACACTTGCCGCCTGTTCATTGGTCCGATTCCTCGACAGCCCAACCGTCAGTCTAGCCGTGTATCGCGATTCCGCAACGCGCCGCACCCAGAGAAAGCCTGGGCTCCTCGCCAGGTCGGAAGATATCGGAGGCCGCTGCTCCCTCCCTCGCATCTTTTCCTTTGTCGTTTTATGCGATAGGTCTTGCCCCGCATCGGCGACACCGATGCATCTTGGGCCGGAGCATTGCGCGCGGCCTCTCCTCTACGCGGGTGGGAAAGCCACTCTTTGCCATGACAGATCTATTCGAGGCGATGCGCCTGTCCGCCGAGGACAGCGAGGTTGCTCATCTTTATTTCAGCGAAGGCGGCAAGATCCTGCTGCCGCTCGGCAAATCGAGAAGTACGATGACAGGTCAGGAAATGCTTCAGCGGCTGCTGTCGCCTCCCGACGATGACGATGGCGCTGTTGCCAACGACTTTCTTGGTGAGCTTGGCAGGACGGTTCCGTTGGAAAGGCTGCGTCTCCTGCTCACATCGGACAATGCTAAGACGCGAGGGGCAGGCGCGTTTCTTGCCACGTTTCAAAACCAGAACATCAGTTCGATGGTGGGCGAGCTGGCCGCGTTGCTGGGGGATGACAACCCGCGCATCCGCTTCGATGCCGTAGAGTCCATCTTGCGATGCAGCACACGTGACGATGGCGAGCATCTGGCGCAAGCCCTGTTTGCGCTTGATGACGAGCATGAGTTCGTGCGCATGGGAGCCGTCCAGTTTGTGCAATTTGCAAAAGACTGGCAGCTGAAGCTTGCGCGCCAGCACGCCGCATTGCTCAGGCCGCAAACGGCGTTTTCGGCGATAGCGGATGTCTCCGAGCAATGGCGCGACGATGCATCGGGCATGATCCGCGCGATGCTGGATCATGCCGAGCCGGTGGTGCGGCGCTACGGTTGTGGGTTGGCCGGCCGGGCGAGATGGGTGGTCGTCGATGCCTTTGTCGAATGGGCGCGGGCATCCTTTGATCCTGAAATCAGCAAACTGGCAACGGATTGCATCGAGCACAAACAGATATCGCACCACGCCGTCTGGCATTCGTCCTTGCCGGCACGGGATTTCCGGAACTGATTCAGGATGCCGTGATAATCTGTTGTTTGCGCGCACTTTCTTCGGCGAGCGCGGCGGTTCTTGCCTTCTCCCCTTGTGGGAGAAGGTGGCCTCGCGAAGCGAGGTCGGATGAGGGGTGTTCCAGGGAACGCCGACCTCTCACTCCGCTGGAACACCCCTCATCCGTCTCGGCGCTATCGCGCCGATCCACCTTCCCCCACAAGGGGGGAAGGAAAGGATCCTGCCCCCTGCGCATCCAAAAACCGCAGCACCACATCGCTCATCCCAAGCAGCGGCGTGAACGTCACGATCGTTATCCCGCCCGTCGCATTTGTTCGCGTCAATCCTTCGGAGTAGATATCGAGCGGCGGCTCTTCGTCGAACCAGACGCCGTGCAGCGTTTCGCCCTGCCACTTTTCGCGGCCCTTCTCATAGCTCTTGAACGACAGCACGGACTCATCGGCCTGCACGTCGCCGCCGCCGCCCCAGCGCACCACGATGCTGTCGAGTGCGCCCGGCGCGCCGCGGCCCATGGTGGTGTGCAGGATGGCGTCGGCGGGGATCATGCCGGTGCCCCAGGCGGCCTGCTGCTGCGGCGGGCCGACCAGCACGCGCTGCGGGTTGTCGCGCGTGCCCTCGCCGGTCACGCCGGCCGCCCATAGGCGGACACCCGTGTCGAAAGTCTTGCCTTGCCACCACCAAGGATAGCGGCCGGTGAGGTGCATGGCCCATTCGGCGCCGCCGGCCCTGGTTTTGCCGAGCTGGTTTCCGGCCATGAACAGCCGCTCGCGGTTTTTGGCGCCGGCGGCGTGAAACTCGGCCTGGCGTTCATACGGCGTGTAAGACGCCAGCAGGTTAGTCCTGCGTCTCCGGTCCAGCTCCTGCAGCAGCGCCAGGTAGTGGCGGCGTGCCGCAATCGCCCGGCGTGCCGCCCGGCTGGTCGCCGAACGGACCGAGGACGGCTTCGAGGCCGCGGATGCGGCGGCGGATCTCGTCATCGCTCAGGCTCTCCAGAGTGTCGGCGGAGGCATGCAGATCGTTGGCCAGATCCTTGGGCAGAACCGACTGCACGATCTTCAGATACTGGTCCGGCTTGTCGGCCCGGACCGCGGCAATCACGCCGGCGCCGTGGGTGCGGAAATCGGCGCGCACCGCGTCGAGAAAATCATCGCCAAGCGTCTTTTTCGTCCGCTTGCGCGCGGCGGCGGGCGCCTTGCGGCCAGGGCGCGCTCGCGCCGTCCGGTCAGCCATGATCCGGCCTCGCGGCGGGCTCGGCCAAGGTCTGCTTTGCCGGTCTCTCCCGCTTGATTTTGGTCGGCTTGCGCCGTTTTGCCTTCGCCGGTTTCCGGGTGGCCTTGCGGCCGGCCGCATCGGCGGCATCGGCCGGCGCTTCGCCCCTTTCTGCAGCTGCGGCTTTCAGGCTTGCCCTGACAAGGCCGATCGCGCTTCGGTCGACGGTGTGCGCACCGCGCGGAAAGCCGAAGCCACTGACAGCATCGACGGGACCGCCGCGAACCATGCCAATCAGCACGCTTGGCGCGACCGGCTCGATGCGGCCGATCCGCGCCTGCGGGGCAGTGCCTTCGAACAGGCCGATGGCGCTGACGACCTCGCGGCCGTCATCGTCGGTGATGATGGTGGCATAGCGGTGGGACATGGGGTTTCTCGCGGAGAGTGTAGAATGAACCGAAGACGGCGTTTCTTCGCGCCCCCCTCTGTCCYGCCGGCTTCCGGAATTGGCGACCGATGGCCCTGAAACACAAAACCCGCCTCGGCGGCGGGTTACTGGCGCAAATCAGCACCATGGAGAAATGATACGATAGCTGCCCTCATCCCGTCAATAGGAAATAAGAAACAATTCCTACATCGGTCAGCGACTCAGCGATGATAGCGCTACCATATTTGGCGTCAAGTCATATGCGTATGTTCTAAAGTGCCATGCCGCCGGCGAGTTTTGTCTGATAATTTATTCGTTGGCATTATGGGGGCAAAAGAAGCCATGTCTGACGACAAAATCCGAAATATAAATTTGACCGCCGACATCGTCGCGGCCTTCGTGCGCAACAATTCAGTACCTCCGGACGGTTTGCCGGCGCTGATCGAGAGCGTCAATTCAGCGCTCGCGGCCGTGGACAATCCCGTTGCTCCGCCGCAGCCGGCACCGGAGCCTGCCATCAATCGCAAGCGCTCGGTGACGCCGAATTTCATCTACTGCCTCGAGGACGGCAAAAAGTTCAGGTCGCTGCGGCGCCATCTCGGCTCCGCCCACGGCATGACGCCAGAGGCCTATCGCGCCAAATGGGACCTGCCCGGCGACTATCCGATGACGGCGCCCAGCTACGCCGCCAAGCGATCGGAGCTGGCAAAGGAGTTCGGGCTCGGCATCCGGACAGAGGCGCCCAAGGCGCCGGCCAAGCGCAAGACCAAGGCGTAACGCGACGCCCCTTGCGTCACCCGGAAGGACGATCATGGTGGCCGACGAGCCCAATGACGTTCGTGTCGAACGCGTCGATCGCCGCCAATGGGCGGTGCTGGTTGCCGAGAACGGCACGGTGACCCAGCGCCTGTTCGAAGCCCAGGAAGCGGCCGAGGATTTTGCCGATGGCGAGCGGACCAGGCTCAGCCTGCCCGCCAGGCCGCCGGCGGTGGATCGGCTGAGCTGAGTGACTGCGTCAGCGCGGGCCAGCGTCGCCATCGCCGTCGTGCGGCCGACCGAGGCGTCACTCCCCTATCTGCTGACCCTGCTCGTCAACCGGCTGCAACCACCGACTGGCCATTAGCCGGCGCTTATGGAATCATTCCGCTCCGACTCGGGGAGAATGCAGCATGGACAAACCAGCCATGGCATCCGTGTTCAGGATGCGGCATGCGCCAGCCACTGTTTCGGGCGTCCGCAGCGTCGGCCGGGGCCAGGCCGATCCGGTCATCAGCAGAAGGCCGCTTGGCGAGGCGATCCGCTTCGTCGTCGACGCCGACCCCCATTACGATATCAGCGCCGTCTCGATCGCCTTTGGCGACGGCTCGGCCCCGCGCCTCGGCAGCCGGGAGGTCAAGGCGCTGTGGGCCGAGTATGGCCGCCGCTGGATGGAAGAGTAGGACCGAACGCCTCGCGCACGGCGATCCGCAGAGATATAAAGCTGGCATGCAGCTCCAGCACCTGATCGACGATTGCTATGAGGTGTTTGCCTCCTATCCGCCACCGCGCGTGCTCGATGCCTCGCCATTGCGCGACCCGGTCGCCATTCTGAAGACGCTGACCTCGGCGCCGTTGCGCGACCTGACCGGCGAGCAACTCGGTGCCTATGCCGGCTGGGCGATGACGACGGTCGGTGACGACAGAGACTACAGACATTTCCTGCCGCGCATCCTTGAGTTGGCCGTCTTCGATGCGAGATGGCAGGGCCTCGACCCGCCCATCATCGCCGGCAAGTTGAACCATGGCGGGTGGCAGACCTGGCCGCCAGAGGAACAGGCCGCGATCCGCGCGCTGTTTGCCGAAGCCTGGCACTATGGTTTCGAGCAGCATCCCGACGAAAGCGACCCGAGCGGTTGGCTGTGCGGCATCGCAATCATCGGCGGCGGTCTCGACGCGGCCCTGGAGGCATGGCTTTCCTCGGCGTCGCCTAACGCCGTGCTGCAGCTTGTGGAGTTCTTTCGGAGCAATGCCGAGCCACTCATCGGGGACAGGGCCGAGCGGAATTTCTGGGATGGAGCCGGCGACGCCGCGATCGAACGCATGCGCGGCTGGCTGCGCAGCGAGGCGGTTCTGGATTTGCTGCTGTCGGCACAGGTCAGGCCTGAGGACCAATGGCGGCTCGACCACGCGCTCCTTGTCCTTAACGCCGTGACCCCGTGAGGACCTGGCCGGGCTTTGCACGGATTTCGGCTTCGGATCGTAATGGAGGCTCATGCGTTGAGCCTGGAATCTTTTTGACGCAATTCCTGGGGAAAACCGCTTCACACTTTTCCTGGAATTGCTTTAGCCAATGGGAGCAAACGCCATGAACGTCGCCAATCTGCAACTCGAAGGCCTGCTGATGGCCGTCGCCTCGATCAACCAGGTGCTGGTCCGCAAGGGCGTGCTCACGGTCGAGGACATCGATATCGCGCTGCGCAAGGCCGAAGCCGGCGAAACCGGCGAGGAGCGGTCCAGCGGCATGTCGGAGTCGAGCCGGGACGCCGTCAACTTCCCGATCCGGCTTCTGGAACTGGCCAACCAATGCCAGCCGGAGACGGACATGCCGTCCTTCTCGAAACTGGCCCGCATGGTCGGCCAGATGAAGGAACCCTACAACGACCAGATGTGAGGCTGGCCTACTCGGAGCTGTGACCAGCGCGCGAGGCAGCCGATCTCAATACCGCCCCTGCAGGATCTTGATGAGCTTGCTGTTGTCGGCGCTGGCCGACAGCATCTTGCGGTAGTCGGCGTAGGTGATCTTGCCGGTGGCCAGGGCATTGACGACCCGATTGCAGAAGGCGGTTTCGTATCGTGCCGGGCTGACATTCATGAGCGCCGACAAATTGTTCTTGTCGGACTGCGACGTGGCTCTTTCGTCAGTGATGCAATCGTTGATGGCTGATCGCTTGGCGGCCGGGCTGCCGAGATAGGCATGCACGGTGTTGAACTCTCCCTCCGACAGCGAAGTACAGCCGGCAACCAGTGACGTGCCGACTAGAACGGCAGCAAAACGCGTGGCAATGCTCATGAATTCCCCCTTGGACCTGTCACCGTGCTTATCGCGCCAAAACGTGCAAGTACAGTGACAATATCGTCGTATTCAACCGCAAGGCTTAGGCCAGACTAGTCGCCGTCGCCGCGGCCCAAGGGGCAGACGTTCACCACCGGCCGAGCTTGGAGGCCAGCACGCTGCCCGGGCCGTGCACGGCGGCGAACAGCAGGCCGGCGGCGAACGGGAAATGCGACATGAAGGCGCCGAACTCGGCCTGGTTTCCGGCCCAGTGCGACGGACCGTGGAAGGCAAAGCCGAGGAAGACCACGTAGACGGCGGCGACCAGGGCCGCCGGCGTGAAGAACCCGCCGGTCAGGAAGGCGATCACCAAAAGCGTTTCGAGGATCGCGGCGCACCAGGCCAGAAACAGCGGGAACGGGAAACCGGCGGCGGCGATGTAGCCGGCGGTCATGCCCAAATCCATGAACTTGAAGGCCACGCCCATCGCGAACATGGCGGCCAGGATCAGGCGGGCGATGAGAAGGGCCGCGGTCTGCCACGGCGATTGAACGGTTTCCATAATGTCCTCCAGGGTTGAAGCTGTTGATGCTCCAAGGACGGAGGAAGGGCGGCGGTTCCGACAGGGGTTAAGAAAAATTGTCTGGGCGGTCTCCCCTGACCCAGCATCTGCGGATGGCTGATCGAGCCGCGGACCGCCCGTGCTCACCGCCCGGCGAAGGCCGCCCCGTGGCGAGCCCTGACTTTTTTTGGGGTGGGTCGAAAAACACCCGCCGAAGCGGTTTATAGACCGGGCGGGATAGTCGGATGGCGGGTTTGGTCTCAATGAGAATCGGTGCGGAGCCTGTCGGGTCGGCAGGACGCTCAGGGTTTTTAGCATCCATGGCGAATGCCAATATGGCGCGCCGTCCCTTCCCGCAATTCAGGAGCATTCTGGCGGCGGCGCTGCTGGCGTCGACCATGCTGCTGCCGATGGCAACCCGCGCGGCGTCGGTCCTGCCGGACCCGCGAGACGGATTCCACGGGCCGATGGATCCGAAAGCCCAATTGCAAGAGGCCAAGCGCGCTCTGCTGGCGCGAGCCGCAGGTGGGAATGGCGGGAATGGTGGAAACGGCGGCAATGGTGGTGGCGCCGGCGGAAATGGCGGCAACGGCGGTAACGGCGGCAATGGTGGCGACGCCGGTGGAAACGGCGGCAACGGCGGCAATGGCGGCGACGCCGGTGGAAATGGCGGCGGCGCCGGAAACGGCGGCAATGGGGGCGCCGGTGGGAATGGCGGCGACGGCGGTGCTGGAAACGGCGGCAACGGTGGCGCCGGTGGAAATGGCGGCGACGGCGGTGCCGGAAATGGCGGGAATGGCGGTGCCGGCGGGAATGGCGGCGATGGCGGTGCTGGAAATGGCGGCAACGGCGGTAACGGTGGCAATGGCGGCGACGGCGGTGCTGGAAATGGCGGCAATGGCGGCGCCGGCGGGAACGGCGGCGCCGGCGGTGCTGGAAACGGCGGCAATGGCGGCGCCGGTGGGAATGGCGGCGGCGCTGGAAACGGCGGTAATGGCGGTGCCGGCGGGAATGGCGGCGACGGCGGTGCTGGAAATGGCGGCAACGGTGGCGCCGGAAATGGCGGCAACGGCGGCGCCGGTGGCAATGGCGGCGCCGGAAACGGCGGCAACGGTGGTACCGGAAATGGCGGCAATGGCGGTACCGGAAATGGCAGCTCCGGCGGAAACGGCAGTTCAGGCGGCAATGGCAGTGCCGGCGGCAATGGCGGCGGCCATCACAACACCACCACTCCCGCTCATTCGGACGGCGCCCGTTCCTGCGGAGCCTCCCAGAGAACGTCTTGCTGACGTGGCCTAGCCTCAGGCCACCTCGGAATCACCGGCAACGGCCGCAACGTTTGCTTGCTGCTACGGACCGGTGCGATAGGCGAAATCGTCGATCGCGGCCTGCCAGTAATGCTGTGTCCGGATTTCGAGCCGCGTGATGCGCCGATAGTCACCCGCGAAGTAGATCAGTCCGTTGGCCGACAGCACCAGTCGATCCTCATAGGCGGGCTCGTCGCCCCGCCAGGCCTTGAGAATGAGCGTCTCGCCTTCAGCGCCGTCCCAGCCGGCACCGAAATAGGCGCCGGTGAAATCGAACGGCTTGTCACTGAACACCTGGGCCGGATGGCCAGAGCTGTTGTAGGCGATGAATTCGCCCGACATGGTGGTGTTGATGTAGCCCGGGCCGTCGGTAAAGCGCTGGTGCATGGCAACGAGATTGTACCAGTCGAGCCCGCCATAGCCGGAGGGGACCTCGAACACGCCCGGCGTCGTCATCAGGTCGTCGAAGCCGACGACATGCTGGTTGGGCAGCGGCTGCTCGGCAGGTCCGCCTTTGCCCGAAAACGCGGAGAGCACCACAGGTGCTGCGCCGACCACAATTTTGCGCCGCTCAGTCACCCCGTTGGCCGAAAAATCGACCAGCCATTCGCCTGATGTCACGGCTGCGCTGAAGCGCCCATCCGGGCCGACCTTGGCGGCGGCAGTGGCGCCGCCCGGCCCGGTGAGGGAGACGCGCGACCCGGCGGCGGCCACGCCGCTGATCGTCAAGTCCGCCGCAAGCCCGACCGGGTGCGTCGTGCGCGAGGCAATCATGTCGCCCGGCGATCCAGGTGAAACGACGTAGTCGCTTTCCTGCGAGGCGTTGCCGGTGGTGACGGAATACCCTGGCGGAGGCACAACCTTGAACGCGTAATGGCCGGGATCGACGACTTCGAGATCGCGCTGGATGACCGACATGCGGAAGTTGGCGAAGCCGCTCACATTGGTCAATCGCATGATGGAGTCACCCTTCGGCTTGTCGAGTTCGACAGCCACACGCGACATCGGCCGGTCGCCGAGATCGTAGACGCCGTTGCGGTTGAGGTCGCGGAACACCAGCAGCGACGTGTTCATCTGGCCACCGTTGAAGGGCCCCCATGCACGCTTGGGATAGTAGTCCTGCGCACTGCCGGCACGCGCCGCGCCGCAGACCAGGCCGATGGCCGCCGCGACGAAGACGGAAAACAACAAACCACGCTTCACGAAATTTCCTCTCCGGCAGTACCTGCCAATCCGATCCCCTGGAGACGCGCGATGACCTTGTCGACAGCATCGGCATCGAAATAGGCGAGATAGAGCAACACCATGGTGGCGCTGAACGTATAGACCGGCAGCGTCAGATAGATGATGGCGTGGAAGGCCAGGCCCGGCAGCAGCAGATAGCGCCTCGTCGTGCGAAACGGCAGGCCAAAGTCAAGGCAATATTCGAGCGCGACCACGGCGAGCGACATGATCGTCGCCGGCCAGGCAAGCCCGGCCGGATAGTCCGAACCCGCATAGTACCAGAGGAATATCGCCTCGATCCGCGCGCCGCTCAGAAAGGCGTAGCTCGTCTTGTCGAAGGCGGCGAAGAAATAGAGCACCGAGAGCTGCACCACGATCAGCCGCAGCCCCCACAGATTGCCGCGCTCCGCCGGCGGCGGCAGGCCCGCGCGTTCGGCGCGCATCACCGCGAGGTAGCGGTCCAGAGAATACGAGCGGCCGCAGGGGGTGAGCGCGATCAGCAGCGCTGCGACCGCAAGCAGATAGGCATGGTGGTGGGTCCAGGGTTCGCGACCGAGCTGGAAGCCGAAATAGTGGTACATCACCAGCCCGACGGCGCCGGCCCAGACAGCGGCGATGCGGCTGTGATAGCCGATGAAGAGCAGCGTTGTGGCGAGGAAGAAATTGACTGCCAGAAACAGGCCGACCGGCGATTGATCCCTGTAGAGCAACAACTCGCCCGCCCAACGCGACCAGAACAGCATGGCCAGGCCGATGCGGATCAACGCGGACGAACGCGACGAGCCCTCCGAATAGGCCGCCCAGTCGACGAAGCGTGCGGCGATGGCGTGCATCAGCCGCCAGCCAGGCCAGTCGGCGATGGCGTCAGCCGGCACAGGCATTTTCGGCATCGGTATGGATGATCTGCCAGCCGCTCTTCGTGGCCTGCCGGGCGCGGACACGGATGTCGGCGCCCTGCCCGGCGGCCGTGCAGAGCCGCTGGATGACGGAAGCCAGTTCTTCGCGATCTTGGATCCACTTCAGCTTGCCGTAGCGGGGAGCGCCGAGCATCTCGAAGCGGTCGAGCGGGACAAGCCCGCCATCGGGCTGGCGGATTTCGAAGGAAGCGTCGATCACGCCAAGCCCGATCGCGCTGAACATGGTCCAGGAACGCAGCCATGCCGATTGCACCCCGAAGACCTGCTCGGCGACCGGACCGGCGATCATGAATCCGGCGATCGCGACGAATGCGGCCAACCGCAGGCGTCCCGCCGCCCCGGCAGAGCCCGCACCAATTCCGATCGAGGCGACATCCGCCACTTCTGATTGAGACGACATCCGCCACCCGCGCAACCCGTCCCGACCATAGACCGATTCAACACCGGTTTTTCAATCCATCCCAGAAAAAGTCACGGCTCGAAGTCAGGGCCGCGTCATCAATTCGCGCCCCAGCCGCTTCGGCGGCTCGGCGCGCAAAACCACATTGGTCGTCACCGCGCCGTAGCGGCCGATGGCATCGACGATCACTTCGAGGTCGGGCGGCGACGGCACAACGACCTTGACGAGAAAGCAGTCCTCGCCGGTCACCCTGAGCACCTCGACCACTTCCGGCATGGCGGCGAATTTCTTCAGGCAGGTCTGGATGTGCTCATGCGTGGTGCGCAGGCGGATCATGGCCATGGTGCCGAGACCGAGAGCGGCGGGATCGATCACTGCCCGGTAGCCGGCGATGATGCCGCGCTCCTCCAGCCGCTTCACCCGCTCCGACGTGGCGGGCTGGGACAGGCCGACGCGGCGGCCAAGTTCGGAAATGCCGATGCGGCCATCCTCCTGCACGATCTCTATGATCGCCATGTCGGTGGGGTCGAGCCGCGGCCGGTAATCGCCATTTGCCATGAGCACCTTCAATCCATCGGAATTCTTCGCTGCTTTCCGATGATCTCTCATTCCGCGGATGAGGAGAAGACCTAGAATTGGCCGGCATCGTTCACCAGGAGACAGGACAGTCCATGACCGACTTCATCATCTTGCCGGGCAGCGGCGGATCGGGCGAGGCCCATTGGCAGACACGCTGGCAACAGGCCAATCCGGCGATGCGCCGCTTCAGCCCGGCGAGCTGGGACCTGCCGGATTTCGACGACTGGGTGGCAGCGCTGGAAACCGCGGTGTCACAGGCAACAACGCCGCCGGTGCTCATCGCCCACAGCCTGAGCTGCCTGCTGGTGGCGCATTGGCAGGCGGCATCGAGCCGCCAGATCGCCGGCGCGTTTCTGGTTGCGGTTCCGGATCCGGCATCGCCGGTCTATCCCGCCTACGGGCGCCCCTTCGCCGACACGCCGCGCGGGCCGCTCCGCTTTCCTTCGCTGATCGTCGCCAGCACCGATGATCCTTACGACCCGCATGGCTATGCCGTGGCGAAGGCCGGGCAATGGGGCAGCGCGCTGCACAGCGCCGGACCGCTCGGCCATATCAACAGCGACAGCGGGCTGGGCGACTGGCCGGAGGGAATGGAATTGCTCATGGCCTTCGTCAGGGACATCGAATTGAGGGGCGATGGTCGAGCATCGGCTGACGCCGGCGGCGGCTCGTCTTCGCGCAATGTGCTGAATTCAGGTGGCTAGAAGTCTCTCACGCGCAGGGCCCTGCCCTGGCTGCTCCTCGTTCTGTCGCTCGGCGTCGGCTTTGCGCTTCGGGCAATCCTCATAGTCGTGATCGCGCGAGCCGCAGTAGGAGCAGCATTTTGCCGGCATGTCGAGGCGAAGCGTCATGGCCATGCACAAGAATGCACGAAAACCCATCCGGTTGCAGCAGCGTCTGCGACGTCTCGCATATTCGTCCTGCCTACATCAAAGTTAAATGCGGGCAGCGGTCGCGAGGTGGTAGTTGATCGGGCATGGGGGACTCTAGAGGAGGAGTCCATGGACGTTCGAAATCTGATTGCCAAACTGTCGGCCACAGTGTTGCGCCGGCGCACTGCTGCTCCACAAATACTGTTCAGGCCGATCCGCAACTCGCTCGCCGACATCCCGTTGAAGCCGCAGTCGCGGCCGCCCTACCGGCCACACCAACCGATCCGGCCGGCAAGCAACATGTAGCTTGCGCAAGCCTGCAACCACTTCGCGATTTCCTCGTTTATGGCGATCCCGATTCACGGAGGCTATCCATGAAATCGATAAACAATCCCATTCTGGTTCTGGGCGCCGCAGCCTTCCTGGTCGCGCCTTTTGCCGGGCTTTTGTGGCGGACGCGCGAATGGTTCGGATGGTGAATGTCTCATGAGCCGATTTCTTCCCCTGACAATCAAATTCGTGGACGGCAGCATGATGACGGTGTCGTCGATCGCCGACGCCAGCAAGGCGCTGGACGGAAAGTGGAAGAACAAGGACGCGCAGGGCTACAAGGCGGCCGCCAGGCTGGTGGATGACGCGCTGAACGGCATTTGCCGCCCGGCCATCGCCTTTGCCGCTTTCAAGAATGCCGCCGCCCAACAGGGCCTGCTGAAGCCGGCGAAGCCAAGCGCTGCCCTTGCCATGCTCGACGAATTGGCGTCGCTGGGCGGGCATCACTAAAAGGCCGGCTGAGGCGAAGTCGCGTCCCTTTGGAACGCCGATGACCTATCTCGGCTCGCGGTTCATGCTGAGATAGGTCGGGTCGAACTCGGCGATCTCGACAAGCCGCTGCCAGCCCAGGATCGTCACCATGTGATTTGCCCAGCCGATGACGCCGAGCCTGCGCAGCGCGCCGATGACCCGGTTCATATGAACGATCGACAGCCCCAGCACGTCGGCCAGTTCGGCCTGCGACAAAGGCAGACGAAAACTCATCCCGTTGGTCTGCTTGACGACCTGAAGCCGCACGAACAGCTCGCACACCAGATGCGCCAGATGCGAGGTCTTGGAGCGCCGGCCCATGGCCACGATCCATTCGCGGTGGATGGCGCCGTCGACCAGCGTGTCCAGCCACAGCAACCGGGTGAGATGCGGCGCCTGTTCGGTGATGGCGCGAAGCCGGCTGTGGTCGGCGGCGATGACCCGGCATGGCGACAAAGCGATAATGCCATGATCCATGGTCTTGAGCAGAAAGGCGTGCAGATCGACAAAATCGCCGGGCACCTGCAACGAGGTGAACTGTCGGCCGCCATCCTCCAGCACCTTGTAACGCGCCGCCAGCCCTTCGATGATGAGCGTGCTGTAGCCGGGTCTCGATCCCTCGGAAACGATGTCCTGGCCGGTGGCAAAATCCATCTCGACCGTCATGGCGCCGGCCAGCAGGCCCTTCTCCTCTTCTGAGAGGGCGTCATGCTGGCCAAGGTTCAGATAGAGCGATTCTAGCATTGAGGGGTTCTTCCATCCGGGATCGGTTGCCGTGGCTCAACGCCGGAGATCGGGTGCGGTTGCACACGGCCGGGCACTGCGGCTCCCTCCCCAGTTAGCGATGGCGAGAATCTGTTTGGGAATCAGCCGGATGGAACCATGGCTGCGGACAGGGGTTTAGCGTTTCATACAGGATGCTTGCGCCATGGAACGGTTCTATTTCGATCTCTACAACACCGAAAACCAGATCGATGAAGAGGGGCAGCTGTTCCCAAGCCGCGAGCGTGCGGGAGCCGAGGCGCTGCGGATATTGCACGATGTCGCCCGCGACGAGATGCCGGAGGGCGAGCATCGGCAGATCACCGTCAAGATGCTGAACCAGAACAGGGAGCAGATCTTCGAAGCGTCGCTGACCATGGCTTCGCTGTGGAGCTGAGTATCGGCGTCGCTGTTGACCGCACCATGGAACCTCTTGCTCTCCCCTCTGTTTCCTAAGGGAGGACCAGCGGCGGACGCTGCTGGCCGAGCAGATTTTGACCGGAGGCACGAACCCATGTCCTTGCAAAAGCTTCATCCCGAACATGTCGACGACACACGCCGGCTTGCCTATTCGACATTCGCCCCGGTGCTGATCGGTTCGCTTACCCGGCGGCTGGCGCGCTGCCAGGGACCCAAGGAACTGGGCGACGTGGAAAAGTCGCTCATCCGCCTGATCGAAGGCCTGGAGGTAGATGAACCGCAAGCCGAGGCGATGAGAGAGTTTGCCATCGAGCTGGTGGTGTCGACGATCAGCGAAGCCCGCGCTCATCCCGACACCAAAAGCGATGTCGAGGCCGTTGGCGAGCGCCGCACCGAGGGCCGCTCCGAAAACCCCGATACGCTCGAGGAACAGCTGCAATCAGGCCTGGAAGACAGCTTTCCCGCCAGCGATCCGCCCGCCGTCGTCTCGACCTCCATTTCCGGCGGAGCAAAGGAGATTGTCGGCACCGACGAGGTGCTGCGCCGCAAAAAGGAAGCCGAGCAGCAAAAGCGGGAAAAGGCCGACGCCGGTTGAGCTGAGGAACGCACCTCAACGGGCGGTTCGGTAACGGCTCGGCCGCGTCAGCCGAAGCGCTTGCGCGGCGCCTCGGCGCTTGCCCTTGCGACGATCGCCTCCAGCGGCTCCGGCCGATGCAGCAGAAACCCCTGGCCGTAAGCGACACCCATGCTGCGCAAAATCTCGAGCGCGGCCTGCTCTTCGATCTTTTCGGCCACCACCGCGCAGCCGAGGCTTTTGGCGATGCCCGTTATGGCCGAAACGATCTCGCGGTCGAACCGGTTTTGGGCGATGTTTTCGATGAACGAGCCGTCGATCTTGATCTGATCGACGGGAAAGCGCCTGAGATATTCGAACGAGCTCATGCCGGCGCCGAAATCGTCGAGGCTGACGCGGCATTGCCGCTCGCGCGCCTTGCGCACGAACTGTTCGGCGGCGTCGAAATTGGTGACGGCGGCGGTCTCGGTGATTTCGAAACCGATGCCGGAATGCGGCGCTCCGGTCTCGGCGATGACGGCGTCGACGAAATCCCACAGCAGCGGGTCGCTCAGCGTCTGCGCCGACAGGTTGAAGCCGAGCGTGATGGCGCCCGATTTCATGGCCGAGCCATGCTGCGACAGTGCGGTCTTGATGATCCAGCGGTCGAGCCGCGAGGCAATGCCGAAGCGCTCGGCGACCGGAATGAACTCGCCCGGCGGAATCAGCTTGCCATTCTTGCCCACAAGCCGCGCCAGCACTTCGACATGGCGGCTCTCGCGCCAGGGCAGACCCAGCAGATGAATCTCCTGGCCGAACAGTTTCAGCCGCCCGTCATCCATCGCGTCGACCGTGTCGGCGGCGACGCGGGCGGCGTTGAGGCCGCCGGAACCCGACGCCGCGTCGGCCGAAAACACCGCGAAGCGGTTGCGCCCCGCGGCCTTGGCCGCGTAGCAGGCGTCGTCGGCACAGGCCAGCGCATCGGCCACCGTCGTGGTGGTGTCGTCGACGAAGGCGATGCCGATGCTGGCCGCAAGCTTGCGCGACGTCACTGGCAGGCCGAGATCGGCGTCGCGCACGGCCGCAAGAATGGCGACGGCCAGCGCCTCGGCCTCGGCAGGTTCGCAATTGGGCACCAGCAGCGCGAACTCGTCGCCGCCAAGGCGCGCGGCGCGCGCCGATGCCGGCAGGCAGCCCACTATGCCGGCGGCGACGCCCTTCAGCGCCAGGTCGCCGGCGGCGTGGCCGGCAAAGTCGTTGAGCGCCTTGAAGTAGTCGAGATCGACATAGAACACCGCCAGCGGCAGAAGCCGCTCGGTGGCGATGTGTTCGGCCAGCAGCCGGTCGAAGGCGGCGCGGTTGAACAGGCCGGTCAGCGCATCGTGGTGGGCTGCGTAGGCGAGTTCGCGTTCGCGCTTCTTGTCCTCGGTGATGTCGCGCACGGTGCCGAGGATCTGGCCCGCGGAGTCTGGGGCTGCGATGAAGCGCACCAGCGATTCGACATGACGGATTTCGCCGTCTCGCCGGACGATGCGGTATTGCGAGGCGACGACCCCGTCGGTCGCAAGCGGCGACAGATGGGCGCGCTCGGTGGCGTCCTTGTCGTCGGGGTGGAGATAGGTGTGCCAGAGGTCGGCGGTCACTTCGTCCGTGTCGGCGACGAGGCCGAAAATCTCCCTGGTGCGGGCATCCCAATAACTCTTGTTGGCGTCGATATCGTGATGCCAGATGCCGGTACCGCTGGCCGCCAGCGCCAGGCGGAAGCGCACATTGACCCGCTCCAGTTCGGCTTCGGCCTCTTTCTGCCGGCTGATGTCGGTCTGGACGCCCATCAGCCTGACCGGCTTGCCTGTCGCGTCACGCTCGACAATGCCGCCGCGGTCCAGCACCCAGATCCAGTGGCCGTCCTTGTGCTTCAGGCGCAGCTCGGTCTCGATCGACGTGGTCAGGCCGGCAATGTGGCGCTCGCCGCTGGCCAGCGCCCGCTCACGGTCGTCGGGATGCGTCAGCTTCAGCCAGAGATCGCTGCTGTTGGCAAGCTCGCCATCCTCGTAACCCAGCATGTGCGACCAGGTCGGCGAATAGAAGCAATCGCCGCTCAAAACATCCCAGTCCCATACGCCGAGATGAGCGCATTCGAGCGCCAGCGCCCAGAACTCGCCGTTGCGTTTTTTCTCTTCAGCCATGCCCTGGTTTCGTCCACCCCATCGGCGCCATTGTACACGCAAGCAGACAAGAATCCGTTACCGGATGCGTGCGCGTACGAGGCGCAAGACCTGCAATGGTGCCGGATCATGCCGCGAGGCTTCGTCATGCGATCGGGGTTCGTCATGCCATGGGCGCCCTGATTGGAGTTGCCCGGCCCGGCCCGGGTTCGACGATCCTTATGGCGCGGCGGCGCGCATTGTCCTCGAGCAGACCGCGCAGTTCCTCACGGCCACGTGCAATGCGCGACATCAGCGTGCCGGCCGGCACGCCGAGCATCTCGGCGGCCTCGGCGTAGGAAAAGCCCTCGATGGCGACCATGGTCAGGGCGGCACGGCGGTCGGGGCTGATCGCCTGCAGCGCGTCGATGATCTCGCGCGCGGCGACGTTCTCCAGCTGGTCGGCGGGAGAGGCCTGCACCTCGCCGGCTTCCAGCGGCAGCATCGAGGCTTCGCCACGCCGGTTCACCTTGCGCATCTGGTCGATGAACAGATGATGCATGATCGTAAACAGCCATTTTCGCGGGCTCTCTCCCGTCTGCCAGTTGTCCAGCCGCGAGAGCGCCCGTTCCAGGCAATCCTGGACGAGGTCGTCGGCGGAATCGCGGTCGCGCAGCAGCGAGCGCGCATAGCGCCGCAGACGCGGGATCTCGTCGAGGATGGCTCTCTGCTTTTCGTCCATGACCTTGTTGTCTTCGTTGTCGGCTTGTCGCCGATGCAAAACCAAAGCGCCTTCAGGCTCGGCCCGAGGCAGCGTTGGCCAGCATGAAAATCGCTGCCCGCGTTCAGCGCGGCGCAGCATCGATGGAGACCCTGTCGGGATAGAAGGCGCCGTGGTCGCGGATTGCCGCCATTTCGTCGAAAGGCTGCACGTAGGCCCACATCGCATCGTTGCCGGCCTCGGCCGCCGGCAGCACGTTCCAGTAGCTGGCGACGCCCTTGTAGGGGCACTCGGTCGACAGGTCGGTCTTCTCCAGCTTGCGGAAATCGATGTCTTCGAACGGGATGTAGAAGCGGGAGGGGTAAGGCGGCTCGGTCACCATTTTGGCTTTCGCCGACGAGGCGATGATGACGCTGTTGGCAAACACGACGACACGCCCCTTGAAGGGTTCGACGGTGATCACCTTGCCCGGATTGCGCCGAAAGCCCGGTGACAGGTTCGCATGCTGATCCATAGCCGTTCTCCTTGTCCGCAGTGGTCCGATGCCGATCAAGGCGTCAGCTGCCGTTTTCGACCGGGCTCGACACGATGATCACTGCCGTGACGCCGGTCAGTTTTTCGCGCTTCTGAAGCCTTGGCTTTTCATAGGTCTTCTTCATCGTTCTTCCTTTCTTGACGCTCTGGCGGTCGGTCCGCGCGGCTGCCGGCCGTGCGATCATGGCTCCATGGGACAACAGGCGCATCTCCCGTCCGGCGGATGCGCTGCCCAAGGAAACCGGGGCGAGCGTGGCAAGAATGATTCGCATGTGTTTCCCTGGATCCGACGGCGGTGGATTTATCTCAGCCGGGACGGCGATGCTTGGGCCGGGCGGAACAGGGTTTTGGGGAATGCGGCCCTAGCGGCGCAGCGACGGCGACGGCCGCTTGGCGCCGGCATACGCTGCGAAATAATCGATAATGGGAGACAACAAGGCCAGACTCTATCAAATCAAGATGATTTGATATCAATTTCCGCCTTTTCGGCGAAAAGTCCAAAATAAATTATCGATAGACGAATTTTCACTTCCATAATATGTCGATTTTACCCTAATTAACCAAATATTAACCAAAGTTATCTGATAGTCTTGCAGTTATTCATCTGTTGCAATCCGAATCTAAGTTGTAATAATCATTACGAAGTTCGCTTTTGATATTACCGATATGGTAATGTCTTTGCGAAGCATGCAGCGGGAGGAGCTGCAGGGGTGAAATCCGGGTCAGGATTGTTCGCGAGGAACGGTCCGCCCGACGGAGGACATACGCATGAGATTGCTGAAATACGCGCTGCTGCTGGGAGCGTCGCTGCTTCCAACCCTGCCCGCGATCGCCGCCACTGCGTCCGGCAACATAACGGTGCGCATCACCATTATCGACGAATGCAAGGTCCAGACGGCAAGCGATCTTGATTTCGGCACGCACGGCGTCATCGATACGAATTTCGACCAGACAAGCACCATTGGCGTGCAATGCACGACCGGGAAGACCTACGATGTGGGTCTGGGCGTCGGGCTTGGCGCGGGCGCGACCACCGCGGTCCGCAAGATGACCGGACCGGCGTCGGCGACAATCAACTACACGATCTACAGGGAAAGCACTCGCACGCAGCTCTGGGGGACAACGATCCCCACCGAAACGGTTTCGGGAACCGGCAATGGCAGTGTGCAGAACATCACGGTCTATGGCCGTGTTCCAACGCAAACGACGCCGGCGGCAGGCGTCTACACCGACACCGTTGCGATCACCGTAACCTACTGACCGACGACGCCAATACGAGGACGACCATGCGATCCATGCTTTCATGCATCGGCGCCACGGCTCTTTTCTTGCTGTGCGCCGGTCTCTCACACGCCGCTTCGCTCAGGGTGGCGCCGACAGGTCTCGAGCTTATCGCGCCCGACAGCGCGGCGGTCCTCAACCTCAGCAACGACGACACCAAGCGGCCGATCAATGTGCAGATCAGGGTCTTCGCATGGAGCCAGTCCGGCGGCATCGAGACGCTGACGCCAACCACGGACGTGGTCGCCAGCCCGCCATCGACCAAGCTCGGACCCAACGCCCAATACGTGGTTCGCGTCGTGCGCGTCTCGAAGGCGCCGGTGCGCGCCGAAGAGAGCTACCGCGTCATCATCGACGAACTGCCGGACCCCTCGCGCAAGAGGGCCGGTACAGTCGCGCTCGCGCTGCGCTATTCGGTGCCGGTGTTTTTCCGCAACGCCGACGCAGCCGCGCCGGCGATCGCGTGGAGCCTGTCGCGCAATGGCGGCAGCCTGATGCTCACCGCCAGCAACAGCGGCCAGAGCCGCTTTCGCCTGTCCAACCTGATGCTGACCCAGGGCGGCAAGAAGCTCGGCAACCGAAACGGGCTTGTCGGTTATATCTTGGGCGGCGCGACCATGCAGTGGCCGATCGGCAGCAGCAAGTCACTGTCCGCGGGCTCCGTGCTTTTGAAGGCACAGAGCGATCTTGGACCCTTCGATGCCAAAGTTGCCGTCAAGGGCCGCTAGCACCGCGATTGTCGTCGCGCTCGCGACTTTCACACCTTGCCCGGCAGTGAACTCGCAAGAACTGCCGGCCGTGACGAACCCCGAAAAGCCTGATCCCGTTCTGCCAGCCGGCCGCAGCCTCTATCTGGAGGTGTTCATCAACGACGCCTCTACGAAACTCATCGGCAACTTCACCGAGATGCCGGATGGCGGCCTGGCGGCGACGCCGCAAGAGCTGAAGGAGGTCGGGTTGAAGCCACCGGAGGGTGCCGTCGACGCCGGCGGCCTGGTCAGGCTCGACCAGCTGGCGGACGTGTCGTTTCAGATCGACGAGGCGGCGCAGCGCCTCTACGTCACCGCCGCCAATGACAGCCGCGAGGCGCGCATGATCGATCTCGGCTTGCGCTTGCAGGACCGGCCGGCGCCGCAATCGGGCTATGGCGCGGTAATCAACTACTCGCTGTTTGCCAGCTCCAACACACTGTTCGACGGCGACAACGAACTGTTCCAGGGCATCTCGGGCGGCTTCGACACGCGTGTGTTCAGCCCCTATGGAACGCTTGGCCAGTCGTTCATCGCCGGCTATTCCGACGACAGGTTCGGCGGCTTCACCCGGCTCAACACGACCTGGAGCTATTCCGACCCCGACCGGCTGATGACCTACCGGGCCGGCGACTTCGTCTCCGGCGGCCTGTCGTGGACGCGGCCCGTCTATCTCGGCGGCATCCAGGCGCAGCGCAATTTCAGCCTGCGCTCGGATCTGGTGACGTTACCCCTGCCCTCCTTCGGCGGCACGGCGGCGGTGCCGTCGACCCTCGAAGTCTATACGCAAAACGTGCGCACCTATTCCGGCGACATCCAGCCCGGGCCGTTCCAGGTCACCAATTTGCCGGTGTTCACCGGCGCCGGGCAGGCGCAGGTGGTGCTGCGCGACAGCCTCGGGCGCGAGACCACCGCCACCTTGCCGTTCTATGCTTCCAACATGCTGCTGCGCAAAGGGTTGCTCGATTTTTCCGTCGAGGCGGGCATGGCGCGGCGCAATTTCGGCATCTCCTCCGACGACTATGACGGGCGCGTCATGGGCGCCGCCACGGCGCGCTATGGCCTGAGCGACCAGCTGACGCTGGAAGCCCATGCCGAGGGCGGTGCCGATCTGATCAATGGCGGCATCGGCGCTGCCTTTCCGCTCGGCCCCTATGGAGCGGCGTCGGCGGCGATGGCGGGCAGCCATCATGACGGGCGCACCGGCTCGCTGGTCGATGCCAGCGTCGAATTCGGCTATGAAGGTTGGGCGATCAACGCGCACATGCAGAGGGCCTTCGGCGGCTATGAAGACATCGCCTCGGTGACGGCGCAGCCGGTTCTCGATCCAGACGACTTCACGCGTTTCAGCGCCGGCGTGCCGCGCGCGGTCGACCAGGTGACGCTCAGCGTGCCGATGCCGATCGATTTCTCCAGCCTCAACCTCTCCTACACCCATCTCAAAAGCGCCGAGGGCGATACCAGCCAGATCGTCGGGCTCTCCTACAGCCAGGCGATCTTCAAGCGCAGCACGTTCTATGCCACGGCCTTTGCCGATCTCGACGACGACAGCAGCTATGGCGTGTTCGCCGGGCTTTCGATCCCGTTCAACGACGACATCACAGCCTCCACAGGCGTCGAGCAAGGGCCTGACGGCCTCAATGTCGTTGCCGACCTGGCCAAGTCCGAACAGGCGGAGGTCGGCAGCGTCGGCTGGCGGCTGCGCACGTCGGAAGGTGAAACGCCCAACCGCTCGGCATCGGTCAGCTATCGGGCGCTGTTTGCGCGCCTGGCGGCCAGCGCCCAGCAGTTCGACAAGGATTTTCGCGTGACCGGGCAGATGGACGGGGCCATCGCGGTCGCCGGCGGCGGCGTGTTCGCCACCAACCGCATCGACGATGCGTTTGCCGTCGTCGATGTCGGTACGCCTGACGTCGAGGTGCTGCATCAGAACAGGCCGGTCGGAAAGACCGACAGCAAAGGCCGCATCCTGGTCACCGGGCTCAATTCGTATGAGCTGAACACGGTCTCCATCGACCCGAAGAACTTGCCCGTCGACGCCGATGTCCCGACCACAAAGGAGACCGTCGTCCCGGCCGATCGCAATGGCGTGGTGCTGAAGTTCGGCGTGTCGGAGGCGGCACAGGCAGCCCTTGTGACGTTGGTCGATGCGAGCGGAACGCCGCTCGAAGCCGGGCTGTCGGGACGCCTCGACGGCGGCGCGGAAGACTTCGTCGTCGGCTATGATGGGCAGGCCTATATCAAGGGCCTCGCCCGGCAGAATTCAGTGCTGGTCGATCGCGGCGACGGCAGTTCGTGCCGGGCGACGTTCCCCTTCGAGGCGGTGCGCGGCCGGCAAGTGACGATCAAGGACGTGGTGTGCCAATGACAATGCCGGGCCAAATGCTGCGCGCCGCAATCGTGGCCATCCTGCTGGCGATCTTGCCATCGCTTGCCCGCGCGCAGAGCTGCAGCTTCAGCGTCACCAACGTCAATTTCGGCCTCATCGACACGCTGTCGGCCACCGCGGCCACCGCGACGGCGACCTTGAACATCAATTGCACCGGCGGGCTGGTGCGCATCCTGGTCTGTCCGCATATCGGCGCCGGCAGCGGCGGTGCGACGTCGGCGGCAGCGAGGCAGATGCTGAGCGGCGCCAACAGCCTCAACTACCAGCTCTATTCGGACCCCGGAATGAGCGTCGTGTGGGGTTCCTATAACTGGCCCTATGCATCGCGCCCACCGGTCATCGCGCTGCCGGTTCTGATCGGCAACGCATCGGGCAGCGCAACGATCTATGGCCGGGTGACCGGAGGCCAGTCGACGGTTCCGCCCGGCACTTATCTGTCGACATTTTCCGGCAGCCAGCTCGAGTTTCGCTACCAGAACGACCTGCTCGGCAACAGCTGCAACACTGGGTTCGGCTTCACGGCGCCGTCTCCGACCTTCACCGTCAATGCCACGGTGCCGGCCAATTGCCTGGTCGCCACCCAGAATATCGATTTCGGCCCCAAGGGCGTGCTCGACGCCAATGTCGACGCCACCGGCCAGGTCTCGGTCACCTGCACGCCGACCACCGCCTATACGGTGTCGCTCAACGGCGGCACGACGGGCGGCACGCCGACCAACCGCAAGATGTCCAAGGGCGCCGAGCGGGTGACGTACGGCCTCTACAAGGACAATGCGCGCTCGCAGCCCTGGGGCGATGCCGGAACGCCGGGAAGCACGGTGGCCGGCACCGGGACGGGCGCGGCGCAACCCCTCACCGTCTACGGCCGCGTGCCGCCACAGGCCACGCCCTCGGCCGGCGTCTATACCGACACGGTGGTGGTGACCATCACCTATTGATCGCGGCCGGCGTCGGCCGGCGCCAGCCACCGCGCGTATATCTCGCCGACGATGCCGCGGCGGAAGACCAGCACGCAGATCATGAAGATCAGGCCGGTGGCGATGGTCACCGGGAAGCCCGAGGTGGCGAGCGTGTTTTCCAGGCCGACGACGAGGCCGGCGCCGACGACCGGGCCGACCATGGTGCCGATGCCGCCGAGCAGGGTCATCAGGATCACCTCGCCCGACATCTGCCAGGTGACGTCGGTGAGGGTCGCGAACTGGAAGACGATCGCCTTGGTGGCGCCGGCAAGCCCGGCGAGCGCCGCCGACATGACGAAGGCGGCGAGCTTGTAGCGGCCGACCGAATAGCCGAGCGAAATGGCACGGTTCTCGTTCTCGCGGATCGAACGCAGGATCATCCCGAAGGGCGAATTGACGATACGCCAGACGGCGAAGACGCCGATGAGGAAAACGGCGAGCACGACAAAATACATGTTCAAGGTGACGTTGAGATCGATGACGCCAAACAGCGTGCCGCGCGGTACGCCCTGGATGCCGTCCTCGCCTTCGGTGAACGGCGCCTGGACGCAGAAGAAGTAGAACATCTGCGCCAGCGCGAGCGTGATCATCGAGAAATAGATGCCTTGCCGGCGGATGGCGAGGAAGCCCATGACCAGTCCGAGCACGGCAGCACCCGCGGTGCCGAGCAGGATGCCGGCTTCCGGCGGCCAGCCCCAGTCCTTGACGGCGTAAGCACAGAAATAGGCGGCGGCGCCGTAGAAGGTGGCATGGCCGAAGGACAACAGCCCGGTGTAGCCGAGCAGCAGGTTGAAGGCGCAGGCAAACAGCGCAAAGCACAGCATCTTCATCAGGAAGATCGGATAGACGAAGAAGGGCGCGGCGATGAGCGCCAGTATGGCCAGTGCTATCAGCACCCGCTCAAGCCGGACGGAAGCGGCGGTGCGCTGCTCGTGAAGGGTTGCCTCGCTCATCTCAGGCATCCCTTCCAAACAGGCCGGCGGGGCGCAGCAGAAGCACGATCGCCATGATGACGAAGACGACGAGGTTCGACGCCTCGGGATAAAACACCTTGGTCAAGCCCTCGGCGAGCCCGAGCATGTAGCCGGTGACGATGGCCCCGAGGATCGAGCCCATGCCGCCGACGACGACGACAGCGAAGACGACGATGATAAGATCCGACCCCATCAGCGGGCTGACCTGATAGACCGGTGCCGCCAGAATGCCCGCGAGCCCCGCAAGGGCCGCGCCCAGCCCATAGGTGAGCGTCAGCAGTAATGGCACGTTGACCCCAAAAGCCTGCACCAGCTCCGGATTCTCGGTCGCGGCGCGCAGATAGGAGCCGAGCCTGGTCTTTTCGATCAGCAGCCAGGTGCCGATGCAGACGATGAGCGAAGCAACCACCACCCAGCCGCGATAGTTGGGCAGGAACATGAAGCCGAGATTGGTGCCGCCGGCGAGCTGGGACGGCACGGCATAGGGATTGCCTGACACGCCGTAGTAGAAGCGAAAGACGCCTTCGATGACCAGCGCCAGGCCGAAGGTGAAGAGCAGGCCGTAGAGCGGATCGAGCCGGTAGAGCCGCGACAGCGCCAGGCGCTCGACCGCCATGCCGAACACGCCGACGACGAGCGGAACCAGGACCAGTGCCGGCCAGTAGCCGATGCCGAGATGGACCAGCATCAGATAGCCGATGAAGGCGCCGAACATGTAGAGCGCGCCATGGGCAAAGTTGATGATGCGCAGCAGGCCGAAGATGACGGCCAGCCCAAGGCTGAGCATGGCGTAGAAGGAGCCGTTGATCAGCCCGACCAGCATCTGGCCGAGCAAGGCCTGGACGGGGATGCCGAAGATCATCGTCATGGCGTCATCATACCCCAAGCACCTCGTGCAGCTGTTCGGTGTGAGCAGAAAGCTCGCTTACGGCAAAACCCTCCACCACCTTGCCATGCTCCATCAGATAGAAGCGGTCGGCGATGCGGGCGGCGAAGCGGAAATTCTGCTCGACCAGCAGGATGGTCATGCCGCGCTTCTTCAAGGTCGCCAGCAACTCGCCGATGCGCTGGACGATGACCGGCGCCAGGCCCTCGGTCGGTTCGTCGAGCAGCAGCATCTGAACACCCGTGCGCAAGATGCGGGCAATGGCCAGCATCTGCTGCTCGCCGCCAGAGAGTTTGGTGCCGGGGCTGTTGCGGCGTTCTTTCAGATTGGGAAAGAGGTCGAATATCTCCTCGACGCTCATGCCGCCCTTGGCCACCACCGGCGGCAGGATCAGGTTCTCGTCGACAGTGAGCGTGGCGAAGATGCCGCGTTCCTCAGGTACGAAGCCCAGACCCTTATGCGCAACACGATGCAACGGCAGGCGCATCAGGTCGCTGCCGTCGAAGGTGACGCTGCCGCTGCGCTTGCGGACCAGCCCCATAATGGCGCGCAGCGTCGTGGTCTTGCCGACGCCGTTGCGGCCGAGCAGCGTTACCGTCTCGCCGCGAAAGACATCGAGGTTCACGCCGTGCAGCGCGTGGCCCTCGCCGTACCAAGCGTGGAGATCGCGCACGGCAAGCAGCGGCTCACTCATGCCCCGCCCCTTCATGCTCGGTCCCCATATAAGCGATGCGGACGCGCTCGTCCGTGCTCACCGTTGCGTAGTCGCCGGCGGCGAGCACCTGGCCGCGCTGCATGACGGTGATCCAGTCGCAGAGGTCGGCAACGACGGTGAGATTGTGCTCGACCATCAGCACGGCGCGGTCGCGTGCCAGCGAGCGGATGATGCCCGAAATCGTTCCGACATCCTCATTCCCCATGCCGGCCATCGGCTCGTCGAGCAGAAGCACTTTCGGATCGAGCGCCAGCGTGGTGGCGATCTCGAGCACGCGTTTTCGGCCATAGGAGAGATCACCGGCCAACCGATGCGCGACATCGTCGAGGCCGACAATGGCGAGAAGCTCGCGCGCCCTTGGTGTCAATTTGTCGAGTGCCGACAGCGAGCGCCAGAACTGGAAGCCCAGCCCGCTCGGCCGTTGCAGGGCGACCCGAACATTGTCGAGGACACTCAGATGCGGAAAGATCGCCGAGATCTGGAACGAGCGGACGAGGCCCATGCGCGCCACCCTGGCCGGCGGCGTGCGGGTGATGTCGCTGCCCAACAATTCGATCCGGCCGCTGGTCGGCTGCAGGAATTTGGTCAACAGGTTGAAGATCGTCGTCTTGCCGGCGCCGTTCGGCCCGATCAACGCATGGATCTGGCCGTGATGGACGTCGAGGTCGACATTGTTGACGGCGACGAAACCGGCGAAATCACGCCGCAGGCCGCGGGCGGAAAGCACCACCCGCGGCGTGTCTTTTGTGCCGCCCGCCCGGACGGCTTCAGCCTGCGCCACCGTCACTTGGTGACGAGCGGGCAGCCGCTGTCTTCGGCCTTGGTGAAGGCCTTGTCGCCTGGAATGGTCGCCAGATAGGTGTAGTAGTCCCAGTCCTTCTTCGACTCCTCGGGTTTCTTGACCTGGTAGAGATACATGTCGTGCACCATCGAGCCGTCGGCCTGCACCTTGCCGTTGGCGGTAAAGACGTCGTCGACCGGCAATTCATGCAGCTGCTTGGCGACCGCTTCGGTCTCGTCGGTGCCGGCCTTGTCGATGGCCTTCAGATATTGCAACACCGCCGAGTAGGTGCCGGCCTGGACCATGTTGGGCATGCGGTTGGTGCGCTTGAAGAAGCGGGTGGCGAAGTCGCGGCTTTTGTCGTCGCGATCCCAGTAAAAGCCTTCGGTCAGCACCACGCCCTGCGCCGCCTGCAGGCCGAGCCCATGCACTTCGGAGAGCGTGAACAGAAGGGCCGCCAGCCGCTGGCCGCCGGCAACGATGCCGAACTCGGCCGCCTGCTTGATCGTGTTGGAGGTGTCGAGGCCGGCATTGGCGAGACCGACGACCTTGGCGCCGGAGGACTGCGCCTGCAGCAGGAACGAGGAATAGTCGGTCGAGCCTAAGGGGTAACGCACTTCGCCCAGCACCTTGCCGCCGCTGGCTTCAACCACCTTTGAGGTCTGCTCCTTCAGCGAATAGCCGAAGGCATAGTCAACGGTGATGAAATACCAGCTGTCGCCGCCCTGCTGCACCAGCGCACCGCCAGTGCCGACCGCCTGGGAATGGGTATCGTAGGCCCAGTGGAAGCCATAGGGCGAGCACTGCTTGCCGGTCAGCTCTGTCGAAGCGGCGCCGGTGACGATGTCGATCTTCTTCTTTTCCTTGGACAGCCCCTGGACGGCGAGCGCCACCGAGGAGGTCGTCAGCTCCATGATGGCATCGACCTGTTCGGTGTCATACCACTGGCGCGCGATGTTGGAGGCGATGTCGGGCTTGTTCTGGTGGTCGGCGTTGACGATCTCGATCGGAGCGCCTTGCACCTTGCCGCCAAAATCCTCGACGGCCATCTTGGCGGCCTCGACCGACCATTTGCCGCCGAAATCGGCATAGACGCCCGACTGGTCGTTGAGGATGCCGATCTTGACCTTGCCGTCGGAAATTTCGCCGGCCGCCGCCGGCATCGCAGTCGCCGCGAGCAGAGCGGCTGAGACGAGATAGGATGCTTTCACAGGTGGTTCCTCCCTTGGGCCGACGCCGGGAAACGCGGCAGCCTTGCAATGGTTCAACAGTTCCGTCCGGTTCTCGCTGAAATTCGGGCCGTCGCGCCCGCCACTCCTCCTGTAGCGCCCCTCCGCCCCGGGTGCACCGGGAACCTAGCATCACATTTCGCGCGGCGAGAATGCTATTTTCGTAGCATGGCGCGCGGGGCGGGTCGCCGCTACCAGTCAGGCTCGATTCGAGAGTCTTCGGAAAAGCCTCGCGATCCCGGCGGTGAGAGCGTCGTGGCCGCAGCTTCACGCAGTGCCGCCGGAAGCCCTTTGAGATGTTCGCTGTCCAGCGGAAGGGAAAGATAGTCGGTGGCAATGCGGGCAGCCACCTCCGCCTGCTCGCGATCTCTCACCGCCTTGACCGCAGACCGGTCCGGCCGCATGGCCAGCCAGGCCTTGTGCAAGGCGAAAATCCGGGGGTCGACCGTCGGTATGCTTACGGGATAGCCGCGCTCATCAATCGCCACAGCCTCCACCTTCGGCGCGTTGATGAGCCATTGCAGCCCAACCATGGGCGCGCTGTCGAGGTCATCGGCAAGCGGCGTAATGGAGGTAGGGGCATTGTCCTTGCGGATGTGTCTTGCCTGTGGGCGGATCAGATCGACCAGGTAGCCATCACGATTCGTTGCTCTGAAAGCGCGGGGTTGGAGCGGCTTGAATGATCTGTCCACTTTGCGCAACAGCCCAATCAAACCGGACTGGCTCACTTTCTCAACGGTCATGAAGCTGATGCGGCGGCGGGAATCGAAAAGCAAGTCGATGTCGCCAGTCGCCGTAAGGCCGCTGGTAACCTGGACACCGGCCAGAGCCTCGTAAGCGAATAGCGCGTTGGTGCCGACGACCATCAACTGCCTGCCGAGCAGGTCCGTTTCGGCGCACCGCCGCAATATCCGTGCAGCGATTGCCGGCATCCGGCCCAAACCCATTGCCACATTGACCTTGGCCAGGCTGTTCAGGCGATTGGACAGGCCAGCCAGCAGATCCTTGTTTTGCGCCCTGCCCTCGGAAAACGCGGCAAACGCCTTCTCCGTCCGGCTGCTTCTCGGTCCAAGCGAATTCTCGACCTGCCGGACCTTGCGCAGGAGATACTCAGCGCCGTTGCGCTCGACCCAGCGCATGCTGCCTGCAAAGCGCCTTTGGCGCTCGGCATTGGCATGCAACCAGGCCTCGTAGACCTGCTGCGTGTCGATGAGTTGGCGCCGTTGCTCGCCGGTCAACTCGCTCAGCATTGTTTTCCACTCTTGCGCGTGATTTTCAATACCATAGTGGAAAAATGTTAAATAACAATAATTTGCTCTATTTTTTCCACTACCAAATCACTTTCTGCCGAATTGAGTGGAAAACTCAACAAAAATAATATGTTATCATCCAATCCAGTGCACTCAGCATCGCTGGACGGCTCCTGCCCCATCACCACGGCAGTCTTTTGCCGTCGCGGAAGAAGCCGCCGGTCGGGCCGTCATCCGGCAAGGTGGCGGCCCAGACGATGCCGGCTGCCCCTTGCGCCACCGGGCGTCCGCCGGGACCGCCCATGTCGGTCGCGACCCAGCCGGGGCAGATGGCGTTGACCAGCACGCCGGCGCCGCGCAATTCGGCGGCGAGAATGCAGGTCAGCGCGTTGAGCGTCGCCTTGCTGGTCGAATAAGCCGGGGCGCCGGCGCCCATCGACGCGAGCGATCCGCCCTCGGAGGACACATTGACCAGCCGGCCATGGCCGGAGGCGCTGAGCAGCGGCGCGCAGGCGGCAGCTATGCGCCAGGCGCCGAAGACATTGGTCTCGAAGGCTTCGCGGATCACCGTCCAGTCGGGCTTCAGCGCCCGCGCGCGTGGGTCATAGTGGATGGCGGCGTTGTTGACGAGCACGTCGAGCCGGCCGAAGCGGCGCTCGATTTCGGCCACGGCAAGTGCTGCCGCATCGACTGCTGCGACATCCAGAGCGATGACCTCCACCTTGCCGCCCAGTTGTCGCGCCGCCGCCTCGCCCTTGGCCGGATCACGCGAACCGATGAGCACAGTGAAGCCGAGCGCCGCCAGCTGTCGGCCGGTCTCCAGGCCGATCCCGCGATTGCCGCCGGTGACGAGCGCGACCTTGCCGGAGTGGGTGTTCATCGTTTCATGTCCATCTCGATTTTCCCGAGAAGATGGCATGAGCCGGATCGATTGATTAGAGCCTGGGACGGCAATCGCTATGCGATGGGGTGCATGAGTGAAGAGGCGAGCCACCCTCACCGCTTCTGCGGATAGATCGTCTCGCCGCGTTTCAGCATTTCGACGAAGGCCTCGATCTTCTTCCTGCGCCCCGCCTCGGTCTTCATGTTGTGGGTTCGAAACGCCAGCGCGAAGCGGTTCTGAGCGGACAGTTTTGCCAGCATCGCTTTCGCCTCAGGTTCGGCGTCGATGGCGGCCTGCAGATCGTCGGGGATCTTCATATCCTTGCCTGAGGCATAGGCGCGGTCCCAGCGGCCGTCGGCCTTGGCCGCCTCGACCTGTTTTAGCCCATGCTCGGTCATGCGGCCCTCCTCCATCAGGCGGGCGACATTGTCGATGTTGATCTTGCTCCAGATGCTCTTTTTGCCGCGCGGCGTGTAGCGCTGCAAAAAACTCTTGTCGTCGAGCGATTTGCGTATGGCATCGATCCAGCCGAAGCACAGCACCACGTCTATGGCCTGTTTGGGTGTGATCGAGGCGAGGCCCGAGCCGACCTTGTGCACCTTGATCCAGACCTCGCTCTCGCCGGCATGGTTCTCGCGCAACCAGGCATAGAAACTATCCGGATCCGGGAATTCCCGGACTCTTTGCGGATCGACCTTGAACGGCGCCATCATCACCTCGTTTGTTGCCGGACCGGTTCTACCGGCTGTCGATGCCAGTTTCTGTCAGCTGCGTCGAGGGCGCCGCTTTCCCTTCTCCCCTTGTGGGAGAAGGTGGATCGGCGCGTAGCGCCGAGACGGATGAGGGGTGTTCCAGCGGAGTGAGGCGTTGGCGTTCCCTGGAACACCCCTCATCCGTCGCCTTCGGCGACACCTTCTCCCACAAGGGGAGAAGGGGGAGCCCTACTGCAAATGCGGCTTCTTCAAAAAGCTGTTGCGGTCGGCCGATTTCACTCTGAGCCAGGTCTCGCGGCCATCGCGCACCACCCTCAGCGGGATCTCCGAACCCGCCGGATTCTGCCAGAGCTTGCGGTAGAAATCGGCCAGACCGTCGACCTCGCCGTCGCGCACGTCGGAGATGATGTCACCCTGGCGCAGGCCTGCCTTGGCGGCGGGGCCGCCTTCGGCGACGCTCATCACGATGACGGCGCCGTTCGATTCCGCCGAGAAGGCGCCGAGCCACGGACGTGGAGGCTTCGCCACCTGGCCGCGTGTCAAGAGATCGTCGAGGATCGGCGTCAGCAGGTTGATCGGCACGACCATGTTGATGTCTGCCACCTCGCCGTTGCGGCTCATCTGCAGCAGCAGCGAGCCGATGCCGAGCAGGCTGCCGTCCTGACCGAGCAGCGCAGCACCCCCCCAGGACGGGTGCGCCGGGGCGATGAAGATCGCCTCATCGAGCAGATACTCCCAATAGCCGGCGAATTCCTGCTTGGTGACGATGTGGGCCTTGACCGAGCGGCCGGTGCCGTCGGCAAACACCACGGGGTCGCCAACCTTGGCTTTCTCGGCATCACCCAAGGCAACAGCCGGCAGGCCGAGCGGCGCCAGCGCCTGCACCAGGCCGAAACCGGTTTCCTGGTCGTAGGCCAGCGCATGCGCCGGCACGACGCGGCCGTCCTG
Source organism: Mesorhizobium sp. P2_B11 (assembly GCF_056404855.1). Classification (NCBI taxonomy): domain Bacteria; kingdom Pseudomonadati; phylum Pseudomonadota; class Alphaproteobacteria; order Hyphomicrobiales; family Phyllobacteriaceae; genus Mesorhizobium; species Mesorhizobium sp. P2_B11. The sequence goes on along the minus strand of NZ_JBFUDF010000007.1, from coordinate 196,790 downwards.
GTCGGTCAGCCAGACTTCTTCCGCCTCGGTGATGAGATAGCCGATGGTCAGCACCAGCCCGTCGCCGCGGATGACGACGCCGCTGCCTTCCCGGCGCGTGCCCAAGGCGTTCGCCGTAAAGGCGTCGTCGGGCACCGTGGCGCGCACGGCAACGACGGAGCGCAAAAGCGGGGACAGAGGATCTATGGGCATGCTTTCATCCTGGCGGGCGGAGATTACCCTTTATAGGTATGCCGCGCTGGGCGAGACGCAAGGGGCGCTCTTCCCTTCTCCTCCTGTAAGGGAGAAGGAAAAACCAACGCCCCTATCGATAATAGTTCAACACAAGTTGAACCTTTCTAATTTGCACCTATGTTTGGCAGCATATTCGACCCGCCAAACCCTGAGGAAATCTCCGCATGACCGAATACACCCCGCCGAAAGTCTGGAGCTGGAAGAAAGCCAATGGGGGCACGTTCGCCAGCATCAACCGGCCGATTGCCGGCCCGACGCACGACAAGGTGCTGCCGGTGGGCAAGCATCCGCTGCAGCTCTACTCGCTGGCGACGCCGAACGGCGTCAAGGTGACTGTCATGCTGGAGGAACTGCTGGCGCTCGGCCAAAAGGGCGCCGAATACGACGCCTGGCTGATCAAGATCAACGATGGCGACCAGTTCGGTTCGGGCTTCGTCGAGGTCAACCCCAACTCCAAGATCCCGGCGCTGCTCGACCGCAGCGGCAAGACGCCGGTTCGCGTCTTCGAATCCGGCTCGATCCTGCTCTATCTCGCGGAAAAGTTCGGCGAATTCCTGCCGACCGAACAGCCGGCGCGCGCGGAAACCTTGTCCTGGCTGTTCTGGCAGATGGGTTCGGCGCCCTATCTCGGCGGCGGTTTCGGCCATTTCTACGCCTATGCGCCGGAAAAGTTCGAATACGCCATCGACCGCTTTGCCATGGAGACCAAGCGCCAGCTCGACGTGCTCGACCGGCGGCTGGCAGAGACCGAATATCTCGGCGGCGCCGGCTACTCGATCGCCGACATGGCGGTGTGGCCCTGGTATGGCGGCCTGGCGCTCGGCCGCATGTACAATGATTCCGCCGAGTTCCTGTCGGTGCAGGACTACAAGCATGTGCAGCGCTGGGCCAAAGCGATCGACGCCCGCCCGACGGTGCAGCGCGGCCGCATGGTCAACCGCGCCTTCGGCGACCCGGCGATGCAGCTGCACGAACGCCACGACGCCGGCGATTTCGAGACCAAGACGCAGGACAAGTTGGTCGCGGCGGAGTGACTTTTTACCCTCCCCCTTGTGGGGAGGGTCGATCCGCAAAGCGGATCGGGGTGGGGGTCGGCGCCAAGCACCCCCACCCGGACCTTCGGTCCGACCTCCCCACAAGGGGGAGGTAGGGAGCTCATCCCATCAACTTCGCCAGCCGCGGCACGCCCTCACCCACGGCGCGTTTATCCGCCAGCGTAAAGCTCATGCGCATCGTGTTGCGGCCTGAGCCGTCGGCGTGGAACGCATTGCCCGGCACGAACGCCACGCGGGCTTCCTTGACCGAACGGGCGAGCAGCGCCGTGGCATCCGAGCCCTCGGGCAGCGTAAGCCAGACGAACATGCCGCCTTCGGGGCGGCTCCAGCTCACACCATCGGGCATTTCGGCCTCGAGCGCGGCAAGCAGAGCGTCGCGGCGGCCGCGATAGGCATCGATCAGCTTTTCCACCTGGCCGTCATACACCGCCTCGGAGACGCGGTGCATGACCAGCTGGTTGATCGACGGGCTGTGCAGGTCCGAGGCCTGCTTCATCAGCACCAGGCGCTCGACGACGCGGCGCGGCGCGCAGACCCAGCCGACGCGCATGCCCGGCGACAGGATTTTTGAGAACGAGCCGCAATAGAGCGTGCGGGCATTTTCGATGCCGCCGGAGCGTTCGCAGTCGATCGCCAGGATCGGCGGCTCGCCCTCGCCGTCATAGCGCAGCGCGCGATAGGCGGCGTCCTCGATGACGGCGATGTCGAGCTCGCCGGCGAGATCGAGCACCGCCTCGCGCTGCGCGCGGTTCAGCGTCTCGCCGGTCGGATTGGCGAAATCGGGCACCAGATAGGCGAATTTTACGTTGCCGCCGGCAGCTGCGGCCGCCGCCTGGTAGGCGGCCGGCGTCATGTTGCCGCCATCCGGCGTCAGCCGGTCGTAGCGTGGCTCATAGGCATTGAAGGCCTGCAGCGCGCCGAGATAGGTCGGCCACGTCACCAGCGCGGTGTCGCCCGGCGACAGAAATAGTTTTCCCAGATAATCCAGCGCCTGCTGCGAACCGGAGGTGATGAAGATGTTGTGCTCGTCGCAGGCGATGCCGAGCTTGCCCATCTGGCCGGCCAGCCAGCGCCGCAGCGGCAGATAGCCTTCGGAGACCTGATACTGCAGGGCAACACTCGCCTCCGCGCCGCCGAGCACCGAGGCGTAGGCATCGGCAATGGCTTGCGAGGGAAACAAAGCGGGATCGGGAATGCCGCCGGCAAAGGAGATGATGTCGGGCTGGTCGAGCAGTTTCAACAGCTCGCGGATTTCCGACGCCTTCATGCGCGAGGCGCGTGACGCCAACAGGTCCATCAAACTCATCAGCCCACCTCCCCGGATACGGCATCTGGTCCAGCATGATCGTTCCGACCATGCGAATTTAGGTCAATCTAGCTGACCTATTATCCCGCTGGAATAGCCAGAAAGCCATTCCGCGTGGCCCAGGTGGAAAAGCAAACACATTTTCACCCCCGCACAGGGAAAATTGTTGCGCGTCCAAAGGCGTGGATGCAACCTCGTTTCGAGACGACCGGCATAAAAAGAACAGCGGTCTCAAGAACGGGGGGGTAAATGACACTCGAGCTCATCGGGGCCGGATTCGGCCGCACCGGCACATGGTCGACCTTTGCCGCGCTGAACAGGCTCGGCTTTCCCAGCTACCACATGCAGGAAGTCATCATCAACAAGGCCAACAAGGGCCATCTCGACTTCTGGCGCAAGGTGGCGAACAGCCCGCCCGGCAGCCAGCACGACTGGACCAAAGTCTTTGCCAACTACAAGGCGACGGTCGACAATCCCGGCTGCTGCGTGTGGCGCGAATTGATGGCCGCCTATCCCGACGCCAAGGTGCTGCTCACCCTGCACCCGCGCGGCGCCGAAGCCTGGTACGACAGCACCATCGACACGATCTACTTCACCAAGAATGTCTGGCAGTTCAAGATCCTGGAGTGGCTGACGCCCTTCGGCCGGAAATTCGGCGATATGTCGAGCAAACTGGTCTGGGGGCGCACGCTGGCCGGCGTGATGGACGACCGCGCCAAGGCGATCGCACGCTATAACGCCTACACCGAGGAGGTGATAGCGGCGGTGCCACCGGAAAAGCTGCTGGTGTTCAAGGTCAGCGACGGCTGGGCGCCGCTGTGCGCCTTCCTCGGCGTGGCGCTGCCCAACGAGCCGTTCCCCAACCTCAACGACCGCGAAAGCATCAAGAAGATCATCCGCGACATCATCAAGGGCAGCTACATCATGCTGGGGCTGTCGATCGCCGCGATCGTGCTTGTGCTTGCGGCGCTGTGGTGGTGGCTGGGGTAGGCAAGGAGAGCAAGAGCCTGCCCTCCATCTGAGGAGACCGTTGCTGCGCTTAGAACGGCAGCCGTATCTCATCGATCGCCTTCGATTCCGTCCAGCCAATGTCCTTCTGGATCTCCGTCGGCAACGCATTCAGTGCCCGCACGGTCTTCCTGTGCCTGCTGGCGCGCGCCAAGGCGGCGCGAATTCTGGTGAGACTTTCAAACATCGGTTACCTCCATGCAGCAGCAGAGCGCTGCCTCGAGCCCGCTCTTGCACGGCCTCTGTAACCGATCGATTTCGCGGCAACGGTGAAGCGGTTCACATAGCGTGCCCGCCCGGAAACATTTGTATGCAAATCAGTTCAGGGGATGGGAGAAGCGCTACCAAGGGTGGCGCCTGAGTAAACGCGCCAACGATGTCAGACACTTGGCCTGCTGGCCTGAAGTGTCGATTCAGCCGCTGTCGGCCAAGCCGTTGTTCCGGAGCCTGCGAACCTTCGGATGCCGGCGTCGGGCAGAGCGGGTTGGCACTACATCTGTCGAGAACCAGAACCTTGACGGCGCAAACACGCCAGTCTCTTGTCCCGGCAGACTCGGCCGACGGAGGAGGAACCACCATGGAAAAGATCATTCTCGACTGCGACCCCGGGCATGACGACGCGATCGCCATCCTGCTGGCGGCAGGCAATCCGAACATCGACCTCCTCGGCATCACTACGGTTTCGGGCAACCACAATGTCGAGAACACCACGCGCAATGCGCTTTCGGTCTGCACCGCCTATGGCATCAAGGTGCCGGTGGCGAAAGGCTCTCCCGGCCCGCTCCTCATTGACCAGATGCTGGCCGTCGAGATCCATGGCGAGACCGGGCTCGACGGCCCCGACCTGCCGCCGGCCTCGTTCGAGCTCGACAAGCGCCATGCCGTCGACTTCATCATCGACACGGTCATGGCGCACGAGCCGAAGACGGTCACGCTGGTGCCGGTCGGTCCCTACACCAACATCGCGCTTGCCGTGCGCAAGGACCCGCGCATCGTCAGCCGTGTGAAGAAGGTCGTCGCGATGGGCGGCGCCTACACGCGGGGAAACATCACACCTGGGGCGGAGTTCAATGTCTATGGCGACCCGGAGGCCGCCGACGTGGTCTTCCGCGCCAATTGGGACGTCACCATGGTGGGGCTCGACCTCACGCACCAGGCGCTGGCGACGCCCGACCTGCAGGACCGGGTGCGCGCCATTGGCGGCCCGATGGCCAAGTTCATTCTCGATATCTGGGCATTCATCGCCACCACGCATGGCGGCCTCCTGCAGATCGAGTATCCCGCCATCCATGACGCCTGCTGCGTGGCTGCCATGATCGACCCAAGCGTTTTCACCACCGAGAAGGCCGATATCCGCGTCGAGCTTGCCGGACGGTGGACCAAGGGCATGACGGTCTGCAATTTCGAAAAAATGGGCGGCATGCACCATTTCGGCGGCACGGCGAGCGAGCAGACCGACTTCCGCCACACCGTGGCGATGAAGCTCGACCATTCCAAATTCTGCGATCTGATCGTGGATGCGCTGGAGCGGCTGGTGAAGGCCAAGGGGTGACGCGCCAGGCAACGCTCCTGCAGGGCTCCGCGAAATCTGGTTCTCTGAAGAGGTTCCCCGAGAGAACGAAAATATTAAACTGGCCGCCAGCGTAACGTTTTTTGCCTGCCACCGAAACAACAAGGGGGAGATTCATCCCCGATTGGGAAAGGTAGGAGAAACGTCATGCTGAAATCCATACTTGCAGCCGCAGCCTTGGCTATGGTCGTCGCTCAACCGGCATTCGCAGACGATGCGATGATGAAATGCGACGACGCATCGATGATGAAGTTGCAGACCGACATGGACGCCATGGCCGGCGACGCCATGAAGAAGGACGCAGCCATGAAGGAAATGGACATGGCAAAGGAAGCCATGAAGGCCAACAAGGCCGACGATTGCGTGATGCACATGGACATGGCCATGAAGGCAATGAAGAAGGGCTGAGCGGCCAGCCGTCAACGGGATGAGGCCCGTTCGCGGGCCTCGTTTTTTTGAACGAGGTTCTGCCGCGGAGAGAACCGGCCTATAGCTTCCTGAAAAAGCCGGACAGGATATTCGGACCCGCCTCGCCCGGCCGCAACCTGATCCCGTCCTCGAATCCATTCAGCGTCACGCATTCGAAGCCGTGGTCCGCCAGCAGCGCCACCAGCGACTCCCGATCGAAATGGTGCAAATGCTCGTTGGGCAGACGCATGCGCCACGTCTCGAACCACGCGTCGCCATCGGCGCCGAGCTCACGCCAGCGGCAGTAAGGAACGGCGATGGCCACATGGCGGGCCTGAAGGCGAGCAAGAAAACTGAGGTCAGGGATGTGCTCGAGCACGTCGAACATGGCCACGAGATCCCACGAACCGGCGAGCGCTTCCTCCCAATCGACAAAGCGCACACCCTTGGGCAGCGGGAACCTGGTGATGTCGCAGCCGGCGCAGTCGGCAACCCCGGTAATCTTCGCGGCTTCGATGAAGGTACCGGTGCCATAGCCGATCTCGAGCACGGACCGCGGTATTTCACCGGTGATCCCCAGCACCCAGCCAAGCCGCTGATAGCCGAGCTTGATGGTGCGGTCGCTCAGGTCCTCGTAGTAGGACATGTATTTCTTGTCGTACTTGATCGGCGTGACGTCGATCTGGTGGATCACGCCAAACCGGTCGATCTCGTAATTGTCCAGCATTGGCGTACGGCCCCCCGGGAGTGCGAAGCCTTACATGATGGAGCTGAACGTAAAGTAAGTGACCGGGGCTGCGTGATTGCATTGACCGCCGCCCCAGGGGGGCCGAGAACGCTCGCAATCAACGGAGTACTGGAATACGCTCGTCAGCGAGGCGTTGACCTAGGGGGGGGAAGACACCGCACATGGAGCGAAGGCTTACCGCGATCCTTGCTGCCGATGTGGTTGGCTACAGCCGCCTCATGGGCGAGGACGAGGTCGGCACGCTCGAGCGGTTGAAAAGTTGCCGTCGCGAACTGGTCGACCCCGCGATCAAGGAATTCCACGGGCGCATGATCAAGCTCATGGGCGACGGCGCGCTGGTCGAGTTCGCCAGCGTCGTCGATGCGGTCCAGTGCGCTGCCATGATCCAACGCCGGATGGCCGATCGCAACAAAGATACCGCCGATGCCCGCCAGATCCGGTTTCGCATCGGCGTCAATCTCGGCGATGTCATCGTCGAGGAAAATGACATCTATGGCGATGGGGTGAACATCGCCGCGCGCCTCGAGGCTATGGCCGAGCCGGGAGGTGTATGCATCTCGGGCACGGCGTTCGATCACGCGCTGCACAAGGTCGATGTCGGCTTTGCCAGTCTTGGCGAGCAGCGCCTCAAGAACATCGCCGATCCGGTTCGTGCGTACCGGCTGCTGCTGGATCCCGCGGCATCGGGCAAGGTCGTGGCCGCGCCACACCGGCCGGGATCGCGCGTCATGATCATGGCGGGTGTCGCGGCTCTGGCATTCGCCGTGCTTGCCGGCATTTTCGCATGGCAGAAGTTCTCAGCGCCATCGCGGCCGTCAGTTGCCGTGCTGCCGTTTGCAAACCTCGGCGGCGATCCTGGCCAGGACTATTTCGCCGACGGCATCACCGAGGATCTGATCACCGACCTCACCAAGCTTTCCGGTCTCGACGTCATCGCGCGCAACTCGGTGTTCGCCTACAAGAACAAGCCTGCAGCGCTGGCGGACGTCGCGCGCGACCTTGGCGTCCGCTACGTCGTCGAGGGGAGCGTGCGCCGCACCGGCGAGCAAATCCGCGTCAATGCCCGGCTCATCGACACAACAAGCGGCGATAATCTATGGGCGAACCGGTTCGACCGCGGCATGGCTGGCGTGTTTGCCGTCCAGGAAGAGATGAGCGGGGAGATCGCCAAAGCGCTCGGCATGCAACCTTCAGCAGCGGAAAGCGAGCGCATGGCGCGCCCGCCGACCGAAAACCTCGAAGCCTACGACTTCTACCTTCGTGCCGAGCAGACAGCACGGACCAGCCGGCGCGACGGGCTGCGGGAGGCGCTTGCGCTCTACGACAAGGCGGAGGAACTTGATCCCGCCTTTGCCGAAGCCTTCGCGGCGGATGCAAGCACAACAGTCTATATCTGGCGCGAATCGTTCAACGACATTCTGCAGAGCGCGCCCGCGCGCAAGCGCGCCTATGAGAAGGCAAGCCGCGCGCTGCAACTCGACCCGGGCCTTTCGTCGCCTTATGCGATTCTTGGCATCATGCAGGTCGTGGATCGCCGCTACGAGGAAGCCATCGCTTCGGTCGAACGAGCCGTCGCACTCGGCCCCGGCGATGCGGAGACGCAAATAGCTCTGGGGTACGTGCAATTGTTCGCCGGCAATCATGCCGAGGCAGCCGCAGCGGTCGAGACCGCGCTCAGGCTCGATCCCAACCTTTCACCCATCAACCGGCAAATTGCCGGTCTGGTCTTTCTCATTCAAGGGAGCAACGACAAGGCGATCGAGGCGCTCGAACGCACCCGCGACGACGCACCGTCAGTCGGAGACTTCACGGTCACGCTCGGTGCCGCCTACGCCCGCGCCGGCCGGCTGCAGGATGCCAAGGCGGCGGTCGCCGAGGGACTGGCTGCCATGTCGACACCGGGGTTCGATTCGTTGTCCGCATACCGGGTCAACGGTGCGCAATACCGCAACCCGCAGGATCTGGCTCTCATCATCGACGCGTTACAGCAGGCGGGCTTGCCCGAATGGCCGTTCGGCTTTACCGGCGACGAGCGCAATCGTTTGAAGGGTGGAGAGATTGCCTCGCTGGTGCTGGGCCATACGCTGCAGGGCCAGCTTGAACCAGGTCTCCAACAAGCCTTCCTCCAGATCGGGAGCGACGGCAAGGCAGCCTTCCGCTCCACGACGCGGCTGGTCACCGAGACCGTCCGTGTCGATGGCGACCTGCTGTGCGAGCTGAGCGAGAATATGTTCGGGCGCCCGGACTGCGGACCGGTCTATAGGCGCCATGTCGATGAAGGCGGCGGCTATTCCTTCGTCAATTCAAGCAAGGTGTTTCACTTCACGGTGGTTCAGTAGATGCGCGTCTGGGTGATATCTCAGGACTCGCGGATAGAAGGACATCCCTCTGGAAAGCGGCTGCGCACGCTCGCGTCCGACGCGGGACTGGAATAGGCTGCAGCGAAGCCGCGTGATCGGACGGGAGGGCGCAGGCAGGTATGGAGCGACGGCTCACCGCAATCCTTGCTGCCGATGTGGTTGGCTATAGCCGCCTCATGGGCGAGGACGAGGTCGGCACGCTCGAGCGGTTGAAAAGTTGCCGTCGCGAACTGGTCGACCCCGCGATCAAGGAATTCCACGGGCGCATGATCAAGCTCATGGGCGACGGCGCGCTGGTCGAGTTCGCCAGCGTCGTCGATGCCGTCCAGTGTGCTGCCATGATCCAGCGTCGGATGGCCGATCGCAACAAAGGCACTGCCGATGCCCGCCAGATCCGGTTTCGCATCGGCGTCAATCTCGGCGACGTCATTGTCGAGGAAAATGACATCTACGGCGATGGCGTCAACATCGCCGCGCGACTGGAGTCGATGGCCGAGCCAGGGGGTGTATGCATCTCGGGCACGGCGTTCGATCACGCGCTGCACAAGGTTGATGTCGGCTTTGCCAGTCTTGGCGAGCAGCGCCTCAAGAACATCGCCGATCCCGTTCGCGCCTACCGGCTCCTGCTGGATCCCGCAGCCGCAGGGAAAATCAAGGTGGCCGTTCGCCGGCCGGTATCCCCCCGGGCGATTGGGATGGCAGGAATCGCGGTCCTGCTCGTCGTGCTCCTTGCAGGATGGTTTGCGTGGCAATCGAGGACATCTTCCCGGGCCGACCGACCATCGGTTGCCGTGCTGCCGTTTACAAACCTCGACGGCGATCCAGGCCAGGACTATTTCGCTGACGGCATCACCGAGGATCTGATCACCGACCTCACCAAGCTTTCCGGCCTGGACGTCATCGCGCGCAACTCGGTGTTCGCCTACAAGAACAAGCCTGCAGCGCCGGCGGACGTCGCGCGCGACCTTGGCGTCCGCTACGTCGTCGAGGGGAGCGTGCGCCGCACCGGCGAGCAAATCCGCGTCAATGCCCGGCTCATCGACACAGCAAGCGGCGATAATCTGTGGGCCAACCGGTTCGACCGCGGCATGGCTGGCGTGTTTAGTGTCCAGGACGAGATGAGCGGGGAGATCGCCAAAGCGCTCGGTATCCAGGCTTCGGCAACGGAGAGCGAGCGAATGGCACGCCCGCCGACGAACAATCTCGAGGCCTACGATTACTATCTACAAGCCGAGACGGCGTCACGCAGCGGCCTTCTGGCCGGTCTGCGGCAGGCGCTGGCGCTCTATGAAAAGGCGGAGGGGCTCGACTCCGCCTTCGCCGAAGCCTTTGCGGCCGACGCGCGCACCACCGTCTATGTCTGGCGCGAGGCCTTCAACGACATCATCCAGAGCGCGCCCGCACAAAAGAGAGCCTATGAGAAGGCGAGCCGAGCTTTGGAACTCGAACCGGACCTTTCGTCGCCCTATGCCATTCTCGGTATCATGCAGGTCGTGAATCGCCGCTACGAAGATGCGATTGCCTCTGCCAAGAAGGCTGTTTCACTCGGTCCGGGCGATGCAGAGGCGCAAGCAGCCCTTGGATATGTTCAACTATACGCCGGCAATCACGCCGAAGCTGCCAATGCGGTCGAGACGGCGCTCAGGCTCGACCCCGACCTTTCACCCATCAACCGGGAAGCTGCCGGACTGGTTTTTCTTCTGCAGGGGAATGCCGAGAAAGCGATCGAGACTCTCGAACGCACACGCGACGACGCGCCCACAGTTGCCAATTTTCGCTTTACGCTCGCTGCGGCGTATGTCCGCGGCGGCCGTCTACCGGATGCGAAAGCCGCAATTGCCGATGGGCTCCGCCTCGGAGCAGGGTCCAGCTACGTGGACTCCTTGGCTGGGTGGCAGATGACTCAACATTTCCGGAACCCGCAGGATCTGGCGACCATCGTCAATGCGCTGCGCCAGGCAGGACTACCCGAATGGCCCTACGGCTTTGCCGCGGACGAACGCGACCGGTTGAAGGGTGCGGAGATCGCGTCCCTCGTCCTTGGCCATACACTGCAAGGCCAGATCGAACCCGCTCTACGACCAGCCTTCCTTCAGATCGGGAGCGACGGCAAGGCGGCCTTCCGCACGACGACGCGGCTGGTCACCGAAACCGTCTACGTCGATGGCGATCTCTTGTGCGAGCAGAGCGAGAACCTGTTCGGGCGCCCCGACTGCGGTTCCGTCTACAGACGCAATGACGCAGCCGGCACAGGCTACTCCTATGTCAACACAAGCAAGGTGTTTCACTTCACGGTCGTCCAGTAGACGAAGCTAGAGCATTTCACCGTTTCGCGGAAACGGCGAACCGCTCTATCTCTTTGTTTTTACGCAATTCCCAAGGGAAAGCGCTTCGCGCTTTTCCCGGGAAAACCGATCACACCTTTCCTGGAATTGCTCTAGCTCAGTGGTACTTGTCGAGCTCCAGATTGGCCGCGACCTGCGGCCAGTTGGCATCGGCTTTCGGTATGTTTTCAGCCGCATGTGCGGCGAAATCATCCGCATTGTCGACGTCGTAGATCAGGTAGAGCTTGCCGTCGATAATCTTGAATGCTTCCGGATCGACATTGACCGTGACCCCACCGCCCACGACTTCGCCAGCGCAGTAGCCGCCATATTGAGGAGCGTACTTGACCGGCTCGCTCATGAACATTTCCTGGTGTTTCTTGCTGGCGAAATGCCAAGGTGTCCCCAGCCATTCATAAGTGAATTCTTCGGAGCCCTTCACGGCCTTGCCGTCAGTGAAATAAGCGACCGTGTCGTAGCCCATGATCGCCACACCGCCGAAATAGCCGGTGTTTACCGAGTCGTCGGCCCAGGCCGATCCCGCGCCGGCGACGGCAGCTACAGCGACCAGGGCCGCCGCCCCCAGATTCCGAACCAGTCGTGACTTGATCATCGTGCTCATCTGCATCCTCCGTCAATCGTGGATTTCTGCGCACTTCGCCGCGTTCGCCTCGCCAAGGATTTTGGCTTGGCAGGTAGCACCATGGCGTTTCAACAGTCGTAAGATATCCGTATTGCCCTTCCAGAATGCGCGCGTTGCCGGCATGTAACCATGACCCTCGGGATGGTTCACATCGGCACCTTTGGCGATAAGGAATTCGGCCAGTTCAAGGTGGTTTTCCTCAACGGCCACCAGCAACGGCGTAACGCCCGCCTTGTTGGCGGCATCGTCGAGCACCGCGTCTTTCTCCAGCAGCAGCTTGGCGATAGGCAGGCTGCCCGAGAAGGCCGCGGCATGAAGCGGGGTAAAACCGCCCGAGTTACGCGCCATGACGTCGGCGCCCTTGCCCACCAGGAATTCGGCGATTTCGGGCTGGTTGTCGAGCGCTGCAGCGATGAGGAGGGTTGCCTGGTCGCGTGCCCGGCTGTCGACGTCCGCACCGCCTGCCAGGGCTTGCTCCACGGCACCCTTGTCGCCGGCGGCGATGGAGTCGAACAACGGCTCACCTGCGGCTGCCGTCGTAGCCGCCAATACCAGCATTCCAAGTGCCAGCAGTCCGCGCATGACGCAGGGATAGCATATATTAGCCTTGAATCATACAAGCTGCTTTGGGCTTATCGGGGCAGATGCTGGCGGAGTTCGTGATGTTCAACGGAAGAACTGATGTCGCATTTGGGCCGGAAGCGGAACGTCCGCTTTCGGGATGATGGGGCTAGAAAGCCGACCTTTTCATCCAGGGTAATGCCGACCGCTTTGCGCCAGAAGCTGGGCTCCGTGATTTCATATCCAAATATCGCGTTTCAGATCGCACTCGGACAGCTTAACACACGTATTGGGCGCGCTTGTTCGCTTGCGCATCACCGGGTATCAAACTAATTGAAACCGAAGAGGACTTGGCTGCCTCCGCAGGTGAAAAGTGCTGACTTTCCCAGGGTTCTATCTCGCGTCGTGCCTGCTCGCGCTTGTTGCGCTCGTCGCCGTTCTCGAGCTCGGCCTGCTTCCGGCACTGCTTTCGGGCCTTCTCGTGTTCAACCTCGTTCATTTCGCCGCACCGATGCTCCATCGAATCGGGGTCTCCAGCAGCCTGACGAAAAGCCTTGCGCTGACCTTGGTGGCATTGATTTTCATGCTCCTGATCGCCGTTGCTATCTTTAGCGGCGTGTCGCAATTGACTGGCGGTTCGGAGAACGTCGTAACGCTCCTCAAGAAGATGGCCGAGATCATCGATACCGCGCGCGTCCATCTCCCAACCTGGGCGATGGACTATTTTCCGTCGAACATCGAGGAACTGGAAGTCTTCGCTGCCCGATGGCTCCGCGAACATGCTGGCCAGCTTCAACTCGTCGGTCGGGATTTCGGCGTCCTGGTGGTCCACATTATCGTCGGCATGGTGATCGGCGGCTTGATCGCGGTAAGCTCGGCGGCGGCATCGGGCGAGCCTGGCCCATTGGCGGACGCGCTGGCGGATCGTGTCAACTTACTGAGCAAGGCCTTTCGCAACATCGTGTTCTCGCAAATCCGGATTTCTGCGTTGAATACGTTTCTAACTTCGATCTATCTCGTCGCTGTTCTGCCGTCCTTGGGCATCGATCTGCCATTCATCAGGACGATGATAGCGCTGACTTTCGTCGCCGGCCTTCTGCCGGTCGTCGGCAATCTGATCTCCAACACGGTGATCGTGGTTGTCAGCCTCAGCATCTCCTTCCTTGCAGCAATAGGCTCGCTTGCCTTTCTCGTCGTCATTCACAAGCTCGAATACTTCGCAAACGCCAAGATTATCGGTTCGCGGATCAATGCGCGTGCCTGGGAGCTTCTTCTGGCGATGGTTTTCATGGAGGCCTGGTTCGGTATGCCGGGTCTTGTCGCCGCGCCGATCTATTATGCCTATCTGAAGGCTGAACTGACGATGCGCGGGCTGATCTAGAGTTGGAGCACCTGGCAATTTGACCACGCAAGCATGCCTTGCGCGATGACAGAGCCTGAGCCACGATTGCCGTTCCATGGATGATGTTCTGCGGCTTCAGTGACCGGCTAAGCGCCAGAACGGCCAATCGGATGCAACTTCGCAGATGACGGCAATGGGGCCGAAAGCGGAATGGCTGCTTCGGGGCTCAGAAGGCCAGAAGCGGACCTTTAAGCGCCGTGCGTATATCGGCGTGACCTGACCAGTTGCTGACCTGGTTATGGTTCGCTGCCATACGCTCCGATGATGATTGGGCCGCTGCAAGGGTTCTCAATAACCCTCGGGCGGTCAATACGTGGCGTCCCATGGGGGCTCTGTCGCCAAGTTGTGCGTCACGTGCGCACTTCACAAGCCACCCCGGCCATAGCGCCAATGCCAAGCATGCACTAACATTCCAGCTCGACCCCGTTGGGGCCGGCCAGTGATCTGTTCAAAGGGAAGTACCCATGACCAATCATTGCTGTGGACCGGGCTATGCTTCTCCAGCCGAGGCGATGACGGCACCTCGCGAAAAGCTGCTCTATACGATTGCCATCTACACCGGCACGGGCATTCAGAAGCCGGACTATCTGTGCACCATCGATGTCGACCCGGACAGTTCGACCTACAGCCAGGTGATTTCGCGTTTGCAAATGCCGGGCATTGGCGATGAGCTTCATCACTCGGGCTGGAATGCCTGTTCGTCGTGCCATGGCGATGCGAGCATGGAGCGGAAATATCTCATCGTGCCGGGTGTACGCTCGTCAAATCTGCATATTGTCGATTGTGGCACCGATCCCCGCAATCCGACCCTGTTCAAGGTCATAGACGGCGCTGACATCAAGGCCAGGACCAATCTGTCGGCTCCGCACACTGTGCATTGCCTCGGCTCGGACATCATCGTTTCCATGCTTGGCGACGCTCAAGGCAATGCCCCCGGCGGCTATTTGCAGCTCAGCAAGGAGTTCGAGATTGTCGGCCGCTGGGAAAACTCCATGGGCAGTATCAAGTTTGGTTATGATTTCTGGTACCAACCGCGACATAACGTAATGGTCAGCTCGGAGTGGGCCGCGCCCAACACCTTCATGCCTGGCTTTGACCTGGAAGAGGTTGGCCATCTTAAATATGGCCGGGAGATCCATTTCTGGGATTTTGAAAAGAAGGAGCCAAAACAGACATTCTATCTCGGTGAAGATGGCCTGATCCCACTGGAAGTGCGATTCCATCACAATCCCGACAGCAGTCACGGATTTGTTGGCGCGGCCCTTTCGGCAAACATCATCCATTGGTGGAAGGATGCGGCGGGCGACTGGCAATGGGAAAAAATCGTCGATGTCGGCAATGAGCCGCATCCCGAATGGCCGATACCGATACCGGGCGTGATCTCGGTCATTCTGCTCAGCATGGACGATAGATATCTCTATCTGTGCAACTGGTTGCATGGCGACATCCGCCAGTACGACATCTCGGACCCTCACAACGCCAGGCTTGCCGGACAAGTGTGGATGGGCGGACTTCTCGGCCGTGCACCTGAGGTCAATGGCGTGAAAGTGACTGGCGGGCCGCAGATGATACAGCTCAGCCTCGACGGCAAGCGTCTCTACGTGACGACCTCGCTCTTCTCGACCTGGGACAATCAGTTCTATCCGGAAATCCGCACCAATGGCGGATGCATGCTGATGGTCAATTGCGATACGGAAAACGGCGGCATGGAAATTGATCCGCTGTTTGTCGTTGATTTTGGCAAGGAACCAAATGGACCAAGCCGCTGCCACGAAACCCGTTATCCCGGCGGTGATTGCACGAGTGACATCTGGGTATGACCAACTTTACCATCACTCTCGCCAATCAAGGCGGCGCGGCCTTTGACGTCGATCGGCGCAAGCCCCTCTTGCAAAGCTTGCGCGAGCAGGGCGTGGACCTGCCCTACGGGTGCAAGTATGGCGGCTGCATAAGCTGTGCGGCCAAGATGATCAGCGGCAAAGTCGACCAAAAGGCGCAGCGAGCGCTGAACAACCGCCAGATCAACAATGGCTACATAATCCTCTGCGTTGCCCGGCCCATGAGCGACTGCACGCTGGAGGTCGGCGTTGAAAGCCACGACAAGCTCTATCGCAACCCCTTCCTCGACCCCCTGGCTCCGCATGAATTGAAAGCCGATATCGCGACCCCGCTGGACGACAAGACATGACCCATATGAACCATGATGAGCCCTATTCGGAGGCTTATCTGCAAGAGATTCTGAAATCGGTCAAAACCATCGCGATGGTCGGGGCCAGCCCCGACAAGACCAAGTTTTCCTATGGCGTTCTCAGGGTGCTGCACGAAACCGGCTACGACATGATCCCGGTCAACCCCAGCTCCGGTCTGGATGAAATTCGAGGGCTTAAGGTGTACCCGTCACTGGCGGCCATCGACCGGCCTGTCGATATGGTTGAGGTTTTTCGCCGCTCCGAGGATCTGCTGGAAGTTGCACAGGAGGCCATCGCAATCAATGCCAAGGTTCTGTGGGGTCAGATTGGGGTGCGCGATGACGCTGCCGCCCGGTTGGCGGAGGAAGCTGGCTTGAAAGTGGTGATGAACCGCTGTCCGAAGATCGAGCTGTTCCGCCCCTTCTGGAAGCCGAAGCTGCACCTGGGAATATGACTGCAGGGGAGCAGAATTCGGGGTTGTCAAGGCAACCAACCTGTTCCCTCTGGGGTCTCGTTGATTCTGCTAGAGCATTTCACCGTTTCACGGAAACGGCGAATTGCTCTATCTCTTTGTTTTTACGCAATTCCGGACGGAAAACCGCTCACACTTTTCCTTGAATTGCTCTAGCAGACTGAATTTTGCCCGAGGTACGATGCCAGATGATCACTGAGATCACGCGCGTCGTCGCCAGCGCCGTCGATCAGAGCAGACTTGCGGCGGCGCAGAAACTGCGTCCCCATCAGGTACAGGCCTGGATGTTCCACTACACCGCCGTCGTGACGGACGTGGCCCTTGCGGTCGAGGACCGGCAGGTCCAGCCAGGAGTAGTCCGGCCGGTAGCCGGTGGCCCAGATGATCGTCCTGATAGCGCCTCCGGCAAGATCGAGGCCGAGCGGCGGGTTGTCCTCGACACGGGTCGGCGGCAGGCGATCCGGCGGCCCGACCGTAGCGTCCAGGCCGTTGGCGCACGCCCATTCGTCGATGAGGTCGAGCAGCCGGGCCATTTTGAGATCGGAAAGCGCGCACATGTTGCGCAACGACCCCGCAAACTGGGCCTTGCCGTCTTCGGTGATGCCGGCAAGACGACCGATGAGCCGGACGCCGAGGTCGTCGAGCGCATTGAGGTCAAGGGTGGTGCGGTCGGGCGTGCCGGCAAGCTGCAACGAAGGAACCCGTCGCGCCCGCCTGATGTCGTCCACCTCGTCGTAACGCTCGTCGAGCACGCCGGCGGCGTCCATCCACCATTCCAGGTCCTTGCCGCGATAGACGCGGGGCGCCCGGATGTGCTCGCCCACCGACAGGGTCACTTGACGCCCCGAGCGCTGCAGTTCCAGTGCGATCTGGGTGCCGCTGGCAGACGCGCCCACCACCAGCACGCCGCCGTCTGCGACTTGACCCGGATTGCGGTAGGACTGCGCCGTCAGCATGGCGACCGACGGCGGCACACGGACGGCGAAATCGGGCAGGCGCGCGACGTTGCACGCGCCCGACGCCAGCACCACGGTCCGGCACCGCCACTCGCCGCGGTCGGTGCGTACGAAATATCCCGCCCCGTCGCTGCGAACCGAGGTAACGGTCGTGTGGGTTCTGACCGGAGCCGAGATCGCCTTGGCATAGTTGCCGAGGAAGTCGATCACCTCAGGCATCGTCCGGTAGCCGTCGGGGTCGTCGCCGTCATAGCGGAAGCCCGGCAGCCGGCTCTGCCAGTTCGGGGTGAGCAGCCGCAGCGAATCCCATCGCTCGGTGCGCCAGGTATGGGCGATCTCGCCGCGCTCCAGCAGCACATGGTCGATAGAGCGCTCCGCGAGGCAGCGGCTCATCGCGAGCCCCGCGTGCCCTGCGCCGACGATCACTGTGGTGACGGAACTAATCGCGCCCTCTCATCAGGAGAGTCTACGGTTCGAAGCGCCTTTCAGTTCACCACGACCGTGACGTTCGTCGGATTGGTGACAATGTCATAGACCGCCGACCGCTTCTGCGACTGAGCGACGATAGCCTCGATGTCCTCGCGCTTGGCGTCGGCGTCGATGTTGTATTTCACCGTGATGCCGCTGAAGCCGTTGCGCACGTCGCTGTCGATGCCGAGTATTCCGGCGAGATCCATGTCGCCTTCGATGGTCGCCTTCACCGACTTCAACTGGATGTTCCGGTTCTGGGCAACCGCGGCGATGCCGGCGGTCAGGCAACTCGCCAGTCCGACCAGCACGTATTCGACGGGCGTGGCGCCCTTGTCCTGGGAAGCGAAGACCTCCGGATGGTCGGCGTCGAATGTGAAGGTGGTCTTGCGATGCTGATCCTCGCCGAGACCGTAGAAGCTCTCGACCGACGAGTGGCTATGGGTGCCATCCTTCCATTCGCAGGCCGCGCGCCACTTGAACTGCGCCGCCTCCGGGGCGTTGGTAAGCGCTTCGCGTGCGCCGAGCAGCGCCTCTACGTTAACGCCGTTGTTTGCCTGTACTTCGGAAGCCATAATTATTGTCCTCCCTAGCTTGCACTGGCTCAAAAACCCGACCGATCTCACTGACCTCCCGATCAGATTTCACCATGGCGCGGCATGCTATGGGTCGCGAAGCGTTTCTTCAAGTTGTTTCCGCAGCGGAATGTTCGCCCTCGTGTACCGGGTTGCGCCTTTGCAGGCTCTGGCGCGACCACGACCTTCAGCGTGGTCAATTGCAGTGTCTGCTTCCGGGCGGAGGCAAGTTCGCCTCTATGGCCGACATGAGGCGCATTGCTGCCCTGTAGTATTTTGGACCGCAAGCGGACAGGCAGGTTGGGGGAACGCGGCAACCTTAGTGGACAGTCCGTATCTCTGCGAACATTCGAAAACCATGATGTTTGGCTGGCTTGAGACGCAATGCGCTCCAGGGTCGTCACTGCCAAGCGGCAAATCAGGCCGGGAGCCGCCACATTCGCACACGACCCGCACCACGCAATTCCGTTTCCCCGAGTGGATCGCAAACAAACTTCGGCCCGAGCAGTTGGTGCGTTGCGTCCGAAATACGGATTTCATCGGGCTCAGCGGACGTTTGAATGCGCGAGGCGAGATTGACGGTCTCACCCCACAGGTCATAGGCGAACCGCCTCTTGCCTATGACGCCGGCGACGATCGGGCCTGAGTGAATTCCAATTCTGAGCCGTATCGGCTCTCCCGCGAAGCGCTCGCGCTTAACCGCCTTGCGCAGCTCAACGGCATATTGCGCGAGGGCTTTTGCATGATCGGATCGCGCGGTGGGCAAGCCAGCGACGACCATCACACAATCGCCGATTGTCTTGATCTTTTCGCAGCCATATCGTTCGGAGAGCCGATCCGCCGCCTTGAAGAAGTAGTTCAAAATAGCGAGCGTCGTCACGGCACCGACGGTCCGCGCTCGTTCGGTAAAGCCGACGATGTCGGCAAAAAGCACACTGACCTCTGCGTGGTTGTCGGCAATTTTCTTGTGCGCCTTCAGGCGCTCCGCGATCGACGCCGGAAGAATGTTGAGGAGCAGGGCTTCGGCGCGCTGATATTCACGCGCCAATCCCTCCTGGCTCTTCCTCAACGCCTCGTTCGCCGACACTAATTTCTCGTTGAGTTGACGCTCCCTCTCTTGCAGGAGCGTCATTTCATAAGCCTTCTGCTGAAGCCGCTGTCTGTTGGCGCGTTCGGCGGAGGCGTCAAGAAAGAGCAGCCACACGCAGTCATCGTCAGCAAAAAAATGAAGATCCGCGACACGCCCGCTGGGCAGTTCGACCATCGGGATATGAAACGGAAGCTCCGGGCAAGGCAGTAGCCCTTCCATGAACTCAAGCTGCTCGGCAACAGGCTCGCCGATGCGGAGCGACGACAGCCCGTGATGTTCGACATTACCGCCCTTGGCAGCTACGCAAAGCTGGCCGTCGATTTTCACATATGCGACAGAGTGCCCATTGGAGAAGAAGTTGAAAATCCAACCTCTGACCTCTTTTGGCAATCCATGCATGGTCTATTTTGTGACCATCAAGGCAAGCTGATGAAACGCATCATCAACATGCTCGCCCGTGAGCGCACTTGTGAGATAGATTTGCCATCCACGCTGCCTCAGTTCGTCAATCTCACTATCCGATATTGCCCACCGATCGGCCAGATCGGATTTGTTGATCAGCAATATAAACGGCATAGCGCCGAATTCGGCCTCGACCCGTTCGCGCAGCGTGAGCGCCACGGCAAGGGTTGCGGCGCGGGTTCCATCGACGACAAGCACGAGCCCGGTTGCACCTCGGACATAGCTGACGCGGAAGGAGCCGATATCGTCTTCGCCGGCCAGATCCCACAAGATCAGATCCACGGTTTTGCCCGGGAGTTCGACACTCTTCTTGTCGATTTTAACGCCCACCGTGGTCAGGTAGGTTTCTGAAAAGATGCTTTGCACAAACCTGCGAACCAGGCTCGTCTTCCCGACAGCGAAGCCGCCCAGCATGCAGATCTTTTTTTGCAACATTCTTGGGCTCCACTAGTCCAGGTTTACAGTAATCGAAACCCGGCGATTGGTGGAGCTCCCGGCTTGACTATTTTCAGGTACCAGCGGCTCAAAGGTGCCCGCGCCCCGAACCAGCAGCAGTTCCGGCGCGACACCGCGCTTGTTGAGAAGCGCACGAACTGCCTCGGCGCGGGCGGTGCTGATCGACGCGTTGGCCGTCTCACGACCCGTGGCGTCCGAATGGCCTGTCAACATGAACCGCGCTGTTACGCCTGACTTGCGGGCATTCTCGGCGAACTCCTTGATTTGCTCCGCCAACCTGTCGAGAACCGGCGCCTGCTCAGGTCCGGGCACAACCTTGCCGGACGGGAAGAAGACATTGGTCGCCTGGATGGCCTCTCGCAAATAATTGAGTTCTGCAAGGTTCAGCTCAGTGAGCTGCGAGACATCCAGAACCACTCCGTCCGCCGCAAGTTGTTCGGCGGCCGCCTGCGCCCGGCTGATCCAGCCGGCAGGAGCCTCGCCGACGACAACGATGCGACCCTGGATGATCGAAAGCTGAACCGTTTTCGGCGGGTTCAGCGACGCCGTCAGCCGCTTCACCACGAATTTCGGATCAAGGCTCTGATAGAATTGCCACTGTGCATGAACGCGGGCAGGATCGACCCCCGTTCCGGACAGCAGGGCTTGCGGGTCGGCGGCAAGCGGGTCTCTCAGGCCGGAAATGTAGAACTGTCCACCCCTCGCCGTTTGTTGGGCGACGATGATCCCCGGTTGGGCCTCAAGTCGCGACACATAATACTGCCAGTGCTCTGCCGCGCGTGCTTCGGGGCTCACATCACGAACCTTGGAGATGTCGAATTCCGGCCCGCCTGCCGAAAGCTGTCGGGCCGCCGCACGCGCCCGGTCGATCCAGGTGTCGGGAGCCTCACCCTCGGCAACGATGCGACCATTGACGATCGAAAGTCGCACTGTATCGGGCGGATACAGCGACGCCGTCAGGCGCTTCAACACGAACTCCGGGTCAAGGCTCTCATAGAATTGCCACTGCGCATGAACCCGGGCGGGATCGACCTCTGTTCCCGACAACAGCGACTGCGGATCGACGCCAAGCGGGTCTCGCAGGCCGGCGATATAGAACTGGCCGTCGCGTATCTTTTGGTCTGCAACGATGATGCCCGGCTGGGTCTCCAGTCGCGACACATAGGTCTGCCAGCGCTCCGCAGCGCGCACTTCGGGGCTCACGTCACGAACCCCCGAGATATCGAAGACCGGCCCGCCTGCCGAAAGCTGCTGGGCCGCCGCGCGCGCCCGGTCGATCCAGGTGTCGGGAGCCTCACCCGCGGCAACGATGCGATCGTTGACGATCGAAAGCCGCACTGTATCCGGCGGAGCCAACGACGCCGTCAGCCGCTTCAACACGAACGCCGGCTCAAGGCTCTGATAGAATTGCCACTGCGAATGGACCCCGGCCGGATCGACCCCCGTGCCTGACAACAGCGACTGCGGGTCGGCGGCAAGCGGGTCTCTCAGGCCGGCAATATAGAACTGGCCATCGCGCACCTGTTGTTCGGCAACGATGATGCCCGGCTGGGCCTCCAGCCGCGACACGTAAGCCTCCCAGCGGGCTACATAAGCCTGCCAGCGCTGCGCCGATTGCCAGGACAGAAAATACCAACCGCCTGCCAGACTCAAAAGCAACAGGGCAACGGCCGCCACCAGCCAGGGAAATCCGTCGTTGGATTCCTCCTGCTTCAGCTCGACGCAAGTCTGCAACTGCGCCTCTACGGAGGCCAGCTGCGAACCGTCGCCGTCAAACTGCTCTAAAGCCTCTGAGGATTGCTCATGGATGCGAAGCAACACGTCGCGAACGATTTCATGCAATTCCTCCGGCGGATTTCCCCGGATCACCGAAACCAGGGTCGCAAACGGTCCAACTTCCGACCACAGACGAAGCTCGCCGAAACGGATTGTGTCCAGGCCGCTCTGCTCTTTCTCGTTAAATGAGTCTTTTACGAAATCCTGAATTGCGCTGAGCATCGAGGAAATGAGCTGAGGATCTTCGCTCGTCGCATTGTCGGCAGTTACATGCGCGATCAAAAGACCGGACGTGCGATGAATGAGAAAGGCATGTTCTACACGGTAGACAAGGGAATGCTTCAGAACAACGGCCGAGAAGCTTGCCCCCGTCCTCCAGGCTTCAAGTCTCCACTTGAGCCCGTGCCAGGTGAATATGTGTCTTAACGTTTCATTCAGCGACTGAAAGGTCTGGTCGATCTTTTCGCCGATCGACTTGCGAATTGCCGGCAGAAACACCGGGTACAATATATCCGTCAGCGTGCGCGGGCTTCTCTGGATCGACCGTTGCACAGCCCGCTCGACAGCTGGCGCAAGCGCCTCGCCGAGTTGGGCATAAGGCGCTCGTCCGGCCGCACTGGGAAGAACGTCACCCACGGCCGCCGCAAGCTGCTCGGGTTCGTCGAGCAGCTGCGTAACGCGTGAAAGCTCCGAGATTTCGCGGCTGACCAGCAACTGCCGGAGCGTTTCCATGCGCGGATCGGCGGTTGGAACCGCCTCGAACTGCGCACGGTAGTCCGGATCAACGTTCCGGGCAATTTCGATCAAAAGACGAGCCAGAGCCTCGCGATCAATCTCTTTATCGTTCGAGGCTGTTCTTTGCGGAAGGTTGAATGGGTCGACGGTTGACGTCAAGGTCCCATCAACTCACTTTCCAGCTACGGTCCGAGTTGCTCTTGCTGCCGACGGGATCCTGATTCAGAGCTTTTGCAACCTCGACAAACAGGCCAGCCAAAAGATTTCGGTCGGTCTTGACGTTGCTGAGATCGGCAAACATTTTCTCGATCAGCATCTGAACGCCTTCATTCTTCTGCTTGATTTCCTCACGCAGCGAATGATCGTTCCGATTTATCCGGTCCGAAACGTCGCGCTCAAGCGCGCTCAGTTGATCCGACAACGCGCGCACCTGCTTTTCAAGGGCCTGGTTTTGCTCGCGAAGATTCCGATCGATCTCCTTGTCGGCGTCGGCTCGCGAATCCTTTTCGGTCCGCAACTGCCCCGCAAGCGAGTCGATCTGCTTCTTTGCGTTCGACTCGTACATTTCGAGGTTGCGCTTGGCTTCGGACTCGACGTCCTTGAAGCGCTGCAAGACCCGTTCCTCAAGCTTGGAAAAGCGGCGATCATAGTCCTGCATCTGGTTGCCGAACAGCAGGTCACGGATCTTGTCGACGCCGACGCCGTCGCCGGCGCCGCCGTTTTCCCGGGCCTGGGCTCCCATGAAGTTCAGCCCGTTTCCTTCTGTGTTACCGATCAGAGTTGCGTCCGCCTTCTTTTCAGGAGAAGCGGTAGTTGTAGATTCCTTTGCCATGCTTTTGCCCTTCCGTTTGAACACCTGCCAAGGTGAAAAACCCCATAAAAAACAGAGCATGTCAGCAAAATACCCGGCTCGCAAGTCGGTATCTCTTGACTTAAGTTGATTCGTGAGGCAGCCGATTGCCGCGCGCTGATTCAGCAATGGACGTTTGGGGCCAGGCCATTTCAAATGGCGGCGGCGGCAACTGCAATATTGCGCTCAATATTATTCGATAGAGAGCGCTCCACCAATTACAAGGCAATACTGCGGGCGTTTCCGGTCTGGGCTATGGCCGGCAGCTAGTCGACGCGCGCGGTTCTGCTAGTCCGAAAAACTTACGCTCACGCCGCGCTGGCGAAAATATGCCTGCATCAACTTGCGGCCCTGGCGGTTGTTCTGCGCCAATTTGGCCGGATCGAACACCGCCTGTTTTGCCCCTTCTCGGGCCAGCGCCGCCTTGAGCGTTGCGATATGGGCGTCGATGTCGGCATTGTCCGCCCGCAACGAGGCATAAATGCTCTCGGTCGCCTGGGCCACGGTGGGTTCGCTCACAGCTGTCGTCCTTTGGTTGGTCGAGCGGCGGCTTAACACAGATTCGCGGCTTCGCCGATACGCGGTGGACCTCCCATCCTAGGCGAATGGCCGCATTGCCAACCAGCCAAAGTCGAAAGTACGACCTGCTGCCGCGCGGCTCTTGACGAAAATCGGTGCGCCTGTTTGAGAACGGGGAGACATCGCTGCATGGGGCGACGAGCAAGGGTGGGCAAACTGTGAAGCGCGTTCTTCGGGTGCTTGCCGCGGCGATCATGGCGTCCGGGGTGACCGGCTGCACAAGCATTTCCTACTACGCGCAGTCGCTGGAGGGCCATGTGCAGATCATGGCGGCGCGCAGGAATGTCGGGAAACTCATCCATGATCCTGCGACGCCCGAGGCCTTGCGCGCCAAGCTGACGTCGGCGAGCGCCATAAGACAGTTTGCGACAGACGAACTGTCGCTGCCCGACAACAGCAGCTACCGCAGCTATGTCGACATCCATCGCGACGCCGTGACCCTTGCCGTTTTTGCAGCGCCGCAATTCTCGCTCGCGCCCATAACATGGTGCTTTCCGGTCTTCGGCTGCGTTCCGTACCGGGGTTACTTCTCCCGGAAGTCGGCGGCCGAGAGCGCCGTCGAGCTTCATAAGCAGGGGCTGGACGTCTATGTCTCGGGCGTCACCGCCTATTCCACGCTGGGCTGGTCCAGCGACCCGCTGCTAAGCACCATGCTGCGTCAGGACGACACCTATCTGGCAAGCCTGATCTTTCATGAACTGGCGCATCAGCGCCTCTATGTGGATGGCGATTCCGCATTCAACGAGGCTTTCGCCGTTGCCGTCGAAACCAGCGGCGTCAGGAAGTGGCTCCGCGCCGCCGGCGATCGGGCCGGATTGCGCCGCTACGAAGCCGATCGCAAGCGCAACGCCGATTTTCTCGGACTGGTGGCGAAAACGCGCGACGAGTTACGGCAGGTCTATGCAAGTCCCCGTCCCCCGGAGCAGATGGCGGCTGCCAAAGCCGCCACGATCGACAGGCTGCGGATGCGCTACCGGCAGATGCGCGACAAAGACTGGGCCGGATACCGGGGATACGACGCCTGGTTCAATGCCCCGATCAACAACGCAAAGCTCGCCGCGACTGCTGTCTACGGTGAACAGGTTCCGGCCTTTCTTCGCTTGTTCGACTTGTGCTCCGGCGATTATCCAAGGTTTTACGCCTCTGTTCGACGGATCGCGGATCTGCCCAAATCGTCCCGCGCCGAGGCGCTCAAGGGCGTGGATAGGTGTGGTTGGCGCTGACGCTCACCCCAACGACAGTTCCTTCGTCTGGTGTCGCAGCACGAGGCCGACCGCGCCCAGCAAGGCGTCGTTCTCGGTGTGCTTGCCGATGATGATGCGCGTGCGCAGCGCCGGGGCGATGTCGCGGGACTTGATGAGGGTGTGGCGTTCGTAGGAGGCGATCAGCGGAGTCAACAGAATGTCGCCGGCCAAGGCCATGTGGCCGCCGATGATGATAAGCGGCGGATTGAGCACCGAGCCGATCAGGCCGAGACCGCGGCCGGCGATCTCGGCGGTATCCTCGATCATCCGCAACGCCCTGACGTCGCCCTGTTCGGCCATGGCGATGACATCATCCATGGTGACTTGTCGTCCGACGACACGCGAAATCTGTTCCAGCGGCCGGGTAAAACTCGCGTAGAGCTCCAGGCAGCCGCGATTGCCGCAGCGGCAGAGATCGCCGCCGGGATCGATGCTGATGTGGCCGAATTCGCCGGCGCCGCCGGCGATGCCCGTCACCAGCCGGCCATTCTGGACAATGGCGCCACCGACCCCCAGATCGATCTTGAACAGCACGAAATCGTCACGGCCGACGGCCGCACCCCACATCAGCTCCGCAATGGCCGCGCAGTTGCTCTCATTGTCGGCGAAGATCGGCTGTTCCAGCACGGGTCCAAACACATCCCGGATGTTGACGCCGGCCCAGGTTGGAACCATGCTCGCGCGCAGCACCATCCCGTCGCGACTGACAGGGCCGGAGACGGAGACCCCAACCCCCAGGAGCCCCGCCACCGGCAGACCGTTTTCCTTGTAAGACTGGGCAATTGCCGATTTGACCGCCTGGGCAGCCTGTTGCGGCTGGTAGTCCAAGGCCATGGGAATAGTTTGTTCAGCAATGACGGAATGTGAGACATCGGCGACGATGAGCCGGATCTCGTGAAGAGCCAGGTGAATTCCGACGCAGGTGCCCGCTGTCGGATTGAGCGTCACCGCCGCTGCCGGCCTGCCTATAGCTTTGATGCCATCGCTGCTCGTCGTGGCTTCGATCACCATACCTGACTTTTTCAAGCCATTGAGCGCGGTCGAGACCGTCGAGCGCGCCAGACCGGTGGCGCGCGTGATCTGCAACGCGGAGAGTGCACCGCGCTCGCTCAGGCAGCGCACGATCATGCTCTCCGGCGAGGCGGACGGCCTGTCGATCAGCCAGGTTCTAAGCGAAGGTTTTGTCATGGACCAACATAATCATCGTTGACTGATAGCTCCAATATGTCATCTTGGAAAGAACTCGAGATTAACGCATCTCGCCGGTGGCGGCTTCAAACCGCGGCCTAAGCGGTCGATACGAACCGTGCAACCACATATGGGAGTGAAACCATGAAATCCGTCATGACCGCCTTCGCGGTCGCTGCTGCTGCGTGCACCTTTGTCGCCGGGGCAGCCTTCGCCGAGCCCAAGACGAACCTCTTGCACCAATGGTCGACCGGGTCGGACGCCCAGGCGATCGCCAAGCTCGGCGAGATGTTCACTGCCAAGGGCGGCAAATGGGAACAGACCTCGATCGCCGGTCACACGGCCAATACGCTGGCCAAGCTGCGTGCCGACGTGATCGCCGGCAATGCGCCGCCCGCCGTGCAGCTCAAAGGCCCCGAAATCGCCGAGTGGAACGAGACCGGCATGACCGCCGATCTCGACGAGCTGGCGGCCTCGGAAGGCTGGGAAAAGGTGGTGGCGCCGGAATTGCTGCCGGTGATGAAGCCGACCGGCAAATGGGTCGCCGCGCCCATGAACATCCACCGCATCAACTGGCTCTGGGCCTCGCCGAAGGTCATGCAGGCGGCCGGCGTGACGGAAATGCCCAAGACCTGGGCCGAGTTCAATGCGGCGTGCGACAAGATCGTCGCCTCAGGCAAGATCTGCATCTCGCATTCGACCGCCGACTGGACGGATTCGACGGTGTTCGAGGTCGTGCTCTACGGCCAGGACATCGATCTCTATCGCAAGGCCTTCGTCCAGGGCGATGTCGAAGCCATGCGCAGCCCGGGGATGGTCAAGGCCTTCGAGCAGATGCGCCTGATGACGAGCAAGTACATGGATCCGGGCATGGTCGGCCGTGACTGGGATTCGATGTCGGCGCTGGTCGGCAAGGGCGACGCGGCGTTCCACATCATGGGTGACTGGACGATCGGCCTGTTGACCGCCGCCGGCTTCAAGGAAGGCACCGACTATGTCTGCGCCCAGGCGCCGACCGATTGGGGCAAGCCCGGCTTCATCCTCAACTCGGACTCGGTCGTGTTCTTCAAGCAGAAGGACCAGGATTACATCGACGGCCAGAAGCTGCTGGCCAGCCTGATCCTCTCGGCCGATTTCCAGACGGTGTTCAACCAGGCCAAGGGCTCGATCCCGGCACGCCTGGATATCGATCTGTCGAAGGGCTTCAATCCGTGCCAGCAGCTCTCGCAGAAGGATCTGCAGGCGTCGATCAAGGATGGCACGCTGGTGCGCTCGATGGCGCACAACATGACCATCCCGCAGAAGATGCGCGGCGCTATCATGGACTCCATCACGGAGTTCGTGGCGACGCCCGACATGTCAGCCGAGGATGGCGCCAATGCGATGGCCGACGCGGCAGAAGCACAGAAATAGACAGGGAACGGCCGGGCGCAATGACTATCGCACCCGGCCATCCGCCATCCCAGTCCCGCGCCCTGCCATTCCCGTGCTCTGAATGTCAAATCACGACCTGATCCTGTCGGTCCCGGCCCCTGCCCGCCCCTGGCGGGAGCGGCTGGGCTCCGCGGTGCCCTTGCTGGTGCTCGGCCCCTCGCTGGTGGCGAGCTTCGTCTACGTCTTCGTGTTCACCGGCTGGACGCTCTACATCTCGCTCTCGAACTCCTCGCTGCTGCCGACCTACGGCTTCGTCGGCCTGGACAACTATGCGTCGCTGTGGGCGAACCGGCGCTGGAACATCGCCTACAACAATTTGTTCTTGTTCAGCGGTTTCTACATTGTCGGCTCGATGGCGGTGGGACTGCTGCTGGCGATCCTGATCGACCAGCGCGTGCGCGGCGAAGCGGCCTGGCGCACGATCTTCCTCTATCCGCTGGCCGTCTCCTTCATCGTCACCGGCACGGTCTGGAGCTGGCTCTACAACCCGGTCGACGGCATCCAGGCGCTGGTGCGTGGTTTCGGCTGGACGAGCTTCAGTTTCGCACTCGCCAGCGACCGGCACTACGCGATCTACGCGGTGATCATCACCGGCGTCTGGCAGGCCTCGGGCTTTGCCATGGCGCTGTTCCTCGCCGGTCTGCGCTCGGTGGATCAGGATCTCGTCAAGGCGGCACAGATCGACGGCGCATCGACCTTCCGCATCTATCGCAAGGTGCTGCTGCCAACGATCGCGCCAATCTTCCTGGCTGTCGCCGTCATCCAGATCCAGTTCGCCATCAAGACCTTCGACCTGGTGGCGGCCCTCACCAAAGGCGGCCCGGGAATCTCGACCACCTTCCCCGCCATCTACGTCTATGACCTGATGTTCCAACGCGGCCAGATCGGCGAAGGTGCCGCCGCCGCCATCATGATGCTTGCGGCTCTGGCCGTGGTGCTGGTGCCCTACTCGTTCTGGGTGGTCTGGCGGCGGCGCAAGGAAGCCGGCCATGGCTGACGTCTCACTCGACCAGTCGCTCGATCGTCGCGCCGCCACGGTTGCGGCGCGCCGGCATTTCTTCACCCGCTTTCTCATCTATGGGCTACTGGTTGTCTTCGCGGCGATCTACCTGATCCCGTTGCTGGTCGTGGTGCTGAATTCATTCCGCGACCAGCAGGAAATCGCGCGCAACGGGTTGATCTCGCTGCCACGCAGCTTCCGCCTCGAAGCCTGGGGCCAGGCCTGGAGCACCTATTGCATCGGCGGAACCTGCGAAGGCATGCAGCGCAACTTCTACAACTCTCTGAAAATGACCATCCCGGCGACGATCATCTCGACGGCGGTCGGCGCGATGAACGGTTACATCCTGTCGAAATGGCGCTTCAGGGGTTCGGAAGTGCTGTTCACCTGCATGCTGCTCGGCGTCTTCATTCCGGGCCAGATTTCGTTGATGCCGTGGGCGTTCATCCTCGGCAATCTGGGGCTCAGCAATTCGGTCTACGGGCTCGTCCTCATCCACGTCATCCAGGGCATTTCGTTCACCACTTTGTTCTGCCGCAACTACTACGTCAGCATCCCCGACGATCTGATCAAGGCGGCGCGCATCGACGGCGCAGGCTTCTGGCGCATCTTCCGCAAGATCATTCTGCCGCTCTCCTCCCCGATCCTGATCGTCACGGTGATCTGGCAGTTCACCGGCATCTGGAACGAATATCTGTTCGGTGTCGTCTTCACCTCCGGGCAGCAACAGCCGATCACGGCCGCGCTCGTCGCACTGACGGCAAGCGGCACCAATGTTCGCGCCTACGATGTCATGAGCGCCGCCGTGCTGATCGGCGCGCTGCCGCCGCTGCTGATCTATCTCTTCGGCGGCAAGTATTTCGTCCGCGGCCTGACCCAAGGAGCGATCAAATGAGGCGCGATCACTTGGGCGGAGCCAGCCTCCAATCGCCGATCACCCGTGTGCAGGGCAATCGCCCATGGCATCGCCAGCCCCCCACTCCGTCCGCTTCGCGGCCACCTCTCCCCCATGTTCATGGGGGAGAGGAAAGCCCAAGCCTTTCACGGCCGCGACCTCCGAGATTAGCATTTCCTCTCCCCCACGAACGTGGGGGCAGAGGTGGCTCGGCGAAGCCGAGACGGAGTGGGGGTCTGGCATCGCCCTATGCGATTGCCCTAACCCCGTCCCGGAAGAAGGGCATTGCATGTCGACATTGACCATCCGATCCCTGCGCAAGAACTTCGGCGCGGTCGAGGTGCTGAAGGGCATCGATCTCGAGGCGCAGAACGGCGAGTTCATCGCGCTGGTCGGGCCGTCCGGCTGCGGCAAGTCCACCTTGCTGGCGATGATCGCCGGGCTGGAATCTGTTACCTCCGGCGAGATTCGCATCGACGGAAGGCTGGTCAATTCGGTTGCGCCGAAGGACCGCGACATCGCCATGGTGTTCCAGTCCTACGCGCTTTACCCGACGATGACGGTGCGCGAGAACATCACCTTCGGCATGGAAAGCCGCCGCGTGCCGAAGCCGCAGCAGGACGAGGCCGTCAAGCGGGTTGCAGCTTTCCTGCAGATCGAACCGCTGCTCGGGCGCAAGCCCGGACAGCTCTCAGGCGGCCAGCGCCAGCGCGTCGCGATGGGTCGGGCGCTGGTGCGCGATCCGAAACTGTTCCTGTTCGACGAGCCGCTCTCCAATCTCGACGCCAAGCTGCGCGTCGACATGCGAACCGAAATCAAGAAGCTGCATCACCGCGTCGGCAAGACGACGGTCTACGTCACCCACGACCAGGTCGAGGCGATGACGCTGGCATCGCGCATCGCCGTGATGCATCAGGGCGAGGTCCAGCAATTCGATGAGCCGGCCACGATCTACAACCGTCCGGCCAACATGTTCGTCGCTGGCTTCATGGGTTCGCCGGCGATGAATTTTCTGCCGGCCGAACTGAGAGAGGAAGGCGGCCGCCCCGCTGTTGCCTTGCAGACCGCCGACGGCAAGACGGCCAGCCTGCCGGTCGTCCAGACCCTTCCCTCCGATACGCCGCGGCAGCTCATCCTCGGCATAAGGCCGGAGCATATCTACCGGTTCGATCCCGATCTGGCGCGTCGCAAGCCAGGCATCGCGCAAATCGATGCCGTGGTCGAACTGGTCGAGCCGACAGGCGCGGAAACCATGGCCGTTCTGCGCTTGGGCGGCAAGGAGATCACCGGCCGTTTCGACCCCGACGGCACGCCACGAATGGGTGAGACGGTGACGCTCGGCATCGACATGGCGCGTGCCTGCCTGTTCGACCCGACGACCCAACGCCTGATCTGACCCAACGCCTGATCCGAAGAGAGTTCCGCCTTGTCCTTCGCTACCTATCCGAGCCTGACCGACCGTGTCGTGCTGATCACCGGCGGCGCGTCGGGCATCGGCGCCGACACGGTCCGCGCCTTCGCCGCCAACGGCTCGCGCGTCGCGCTTCTCGACCTGCAGCAGGAGGCCGGCGAGGCGCTGGCGCGCGAACTCGCCACGGCAGCGCACGCGCCCCTGTTCCTGCGCTGCGACGTGACCGATATCCCCGCCCTCCAGGCCGCAATCGGCACGGTGCGCGAGCGCCTCGGACCCGTCGCAGTGCTAGTCAACAACGCCGCCGACGACAATCGCCGCTCCGTCGCCGACATCACCCAGGCGAGCTGGGACCACGCCCAGGACGTGAACCTGCGGCACCACTTCTTTGCTGCCCAGGCCGTGCATCCGCACATGAAGGAATTGGGCTTTGGTTCGATCGTCAATTTTTCCTCGATCGCCTGGCGTTTCGGCGCAGCCGAGATGGCGCCCTATGCGGCGGCCAAGGCTGCGGTGGTCGGCTTGACCTTCGCGCTGGCGCAGGCGTTCGGCCCCGACAACATCCGCGTCAACGCCATCGAGCCGGGCGCCGTCATCACCGACCGGCAGCGGCAGCTGTGGTTCAAGACGCAAGCCTCGGTCGACCAGGTCGTGCAGCGCCAGATGATCCGCCGGGTCCTGCTCGGCGACGAGATTGCGCGCACGGTGCTGTTCCTCGCCGCCGACGACAGCCGCATGATCACCAAGCAGTCGATCACCGTGGATGCCGGCCTGCGATGACCCAATCAAAGGATCGCTTCATGCTCGAGGTCGGCCTCAACCCCTACGGCCTGACCTATCATCTCGGCCTCCAGGGTCGCGGCACGCCACGCGCCAATCCCAGGTCGGCGGGGCTCGACGGTTTCATCGCGCTGGCGACCGAACTCGGCGCACGGGTGCTGGAGATCTGGGTACCATGGCTGAATGAGCTTTCCGACGACGCGGTAATCGCGGTGCGCGAACGGCTCGCCGGCCTTGGCATCACGCCGATCGTCAGCGGCGGCCTGCTGGTGGGCGAACCGCTCGACGACGCCTTTCGGGCCGCACGCCTGCTCAGGGCCAAGATCATCCGAACGGCGCTGACGCCGGTTCTGTGCGGCGACCGCAACGCTGCCGGCGAGACATGGAGCGAGTACGCCGGCATCATTCGAGAGCGATTGCGGGAATGGGGCGCCCGCACGGTTGCCGAAGGCTATGTCCTCGCCATCGAAAACCACCAGGACTTTACCAGCCAGGAGCTCGTCGATTTCTGCGCCCTTGGCGGCGACGGCGTCGGCGTCACCTTCGACACCGGCAACACATTCCCGGTCGGCGAAGCGCCGCTGGATTTTGCCCGGCGGATCGCACCTCATGTCCGTCATGTCCACCTCAAGGACTACCGCGTGCAGTTCACTGGGGAAGGCTACCGGCTGATCCGTTGCGCCATCGGCGATGGCGCGGTGCCGTTTGCAGAGCTGTTCGCCATTCTCGGAAAACACCACGATCGCATGACCGCCGTTCTCGAACCGGGCGCCCTGGAGGCGCGGCATGTCCGGTACCTGCGCGACGACTGGTGGCAGGGCTATCCCGCGAAGACGGCGCGCGAATTTGCCGCCTGCCTGGCGGCCGCCCAGCGCAATCGGCTGCCTGACGATGCCGACACCCGCACCCCCTGGGAGCGCGAGGACGACGGTTCCCTGGTTTCCTATGAGCTCGACATGATCCGGCGCAGCGCCGCCAACATGCGCAACCTTGGTTTGATGAAAGCGAGAAGACCCGATGACGACACGTGAACTCGATGGATTGACCGCCTTCGTCACCGGCTCCGGCCGAGGGCTGGGCCGCGTGATGGCCGAGCGCCTGGCCGAACTCGGCGCCAATGTCGCGATCCACGACATGGACGAGAAAGCGCCGGCCAAATATGGCGAGTTCGCCAATCTCGGCGAAGTGGTCGAGCGCCTCAAGCGGCATGGGACGAAGGTGACGTCGGTGACCGGCAACATCGGCGACCAGAAGGCGGTGGCCGAGATGAAGCGCAAGATCGAGGCCGATCTCGGCGACGTGCATGTGCTGGTCAATTGTGCCGGCGGCGACATCGGCGCCAAGGGCGGCAAGCCGAACCCGAACAACGCCCTCGACATCGAACTGGCTGACATCCGCGTGCTCACCGAGAACAATCTGATCGGCACGATGCTGGTCTGCCAGGCCTTCGTGCCGCCGATGAAGCAGCGCGGCGGCGGCTCCGTCATCAACATCGCGTCGGCGGCGGCCCATCTCGGCTGCTCGCCCGAGGTCGTCTACTCCACCTTGAAGGCCGCGGTCGTGCATTACACGCGCTGCCTCGCCAAGGAACTGATCGACGACGGCGTGCGCATCAACGCGGTCAGCCCCGGCGCCACCAAGACGGCACGCTTCCAGGCGACCCGCACGGTCGATCCTGAGCGCATGGACTCGAGCCGGAAGTCGCTGAACCGCTATGCCGAGCCCGAAGAGATCGCCGAGGCGGTGGCCTTCCTCGCCGGTCCGCGCGCGCGCTTCATCAACGGCCAGGTCATCCGCGTCGATGGCGGGTTTACGATCTTTCCGGGGTGAGTGGGGCGCCAGCCCCCTCTCCGTCTCGGCTTCGCCGAGCCACCTCTCCCCCACTTTGTGGGGGCGAGGAACCCAAGCTTTCGGAGGGCGCGGCCTMCGAGATTAGCGTTTCCTCGCCCCCATGAAATGGGGGAGAGGTGGCCGCGTAGCGGACGGAGAGGGGGAGCGCCATAGGCGATTGCTCTGCCGGCTGCCGGGCGAACTTACCCCCATCGGGCGCCTAGAACACAACCATCGCCGGCCCCTGCCCCGTGGGTATGGACGAATCCCCTCATGCACAATAAGGATTGGCATACGGTCTGCCGTGGCGCTTTCATCGCTGAGGCAGGCGACGTTCGATCAATGACGCTGCGCCGGGCGCCTGTTCGATGACGCCGCCCTGCAAACGTGTCGAAACCGGGGGACCTGGTCATGGCCGACAACAAGCCGACAACAGACGTTACCAAGGACTGGCAGGCATCGCAGGGCCAGAAGTCCGGCGCCTCGCGCCTTCGGCTTTTCGCCGTGCTGTCATGGATCATCGCCATTGGCGGCGAGATCGCCGGCATTGTCTTGCTCTACCGGCACAAGTTCGACCAGGGAAACCTGCCGCTTTTGATCGGCATTCTGGTCGGCATCGCGATTTTCGCCATCGCCGGCAGCCTGCTTTGGAAGGCGGCCAACCGGAAGGACCCGGCCCGCGAATCCGACACATTCCGGTTCTTCGTCCAGAACCAGCTCGGCGCGATCATCACGCTGATTGCCTTCCTGCCGCTGGTTCTCCTGATCCTCAACGACAAGAACATGGATCCCAAGAGCAAGAAGATTGCCGGCGGCGTCGGCGCGGTGCTGGCCGTGCTGGCGACGCTGATCGGGGTCAGCTACCAGCCGCCATCGGTCGAGCAGTACACACAGGACATGAACCAGTGCGCGGCCCAGATCAAGGCGGGGCAGCCCACCACAGCCTGTTCGCCCGAGGTCGCCGCCCAGGCGCAGGCGATCGCCACCGACTCCACCACGGTGGCCGATGCGACGAAGGACGCGGCCCACCCCAACGGCCAGGATATCGTCTACTGGATCGCACCGGAGAACGGCGCCGCGAAGTCCGCCACCGAGCATGTCTTCCA
The DNA here is from genome assembly GCF_056404855.1 of Mesorhizobium sp. P2_B11. Lineage (NCBI taxonomy): Bacteria > Pseudomonadati > Pseudomonadota > Alphaproteobacteria > Hyphomicrobiales > Phyllobacteriaceae > Mesorhizobium > Mesorhizobium sp. P2_B11. The sequence goes on along the minus strand of NZ_JBFUDF010000007.1, from coordinate 161,675 downwards.
CCTTTGCGCGGCCGTCAGTCCGCTGAAGGACAAGACCGTCAACAGCGGCTCGGTGACCGAAGCCTACGCCCAGAACGCCATCCGCATCACCAAGCAGATCGAGATGGAACAGAAGCAGTGCGGGTTCACGACGGCGGCGGCACCCGCAGCGGCGCCAGCACCCGCGGTAGCGGCGCCTGCACCAGCGCCCGCGCCGGCGCAATAACCCGACGGCGCGCTGGCGGGCGGCCAAAGCCCGCCAACGGCACCTCAGGCGGCAAGGGTCGCGCTTGCCGGTCGGGGGGTGCGCGGCGCCAGCGTCAGCCCTGTCAGTCAGTAGGCTTCTATCGTCAGAATGGTGTTCTGGAATCGCTTGGCCGCGAGGTCCTCGGGCGTGATCCAATATTGCAGCGGGCCCATCTCCCCGACGGTCCAGTTGAGCGCCATATCCGGTCCAAGTTGCAGCAACAGCAGGTAGCGGTCCTTCATCTCGTCTGCCGCGACCTGGACGACCTCACCTTTGCCAAGCATCTGATGGCTACGGGACATGTGGCGGTGAGACAGGGCGGCTACGACGTCAGGACCGATCAGCGCTACGCCGGCCGGATCCGTCAGTCCCCCCTCGGCACCTTTGATGGCCGCCATTGAAAGCCAATCATTCATCACCTGCGGTAGCTGCCGATGATGCGGCCGCCGTACCGAGGATGACGGCATAGCGTTGACTGCCAAGTCTTCCAGAAAGGCAAGGATCTGCTGCTTCACCTCGGGAGGCGGTGCGTCATAATCCTTCAGTCCGGCATTGACCGTCGGAAAGAATGCGTTGAACATCTTCGAACCGAACGCCGACAGTTCGCGCTGCAGCGTCCGCAGCCGCTTGGCCTCCGGACTATCTTCGGCAACATCGCCAAGCGCCTTCAGTTGGGCCGTGACATCGGCAGCCTCTTCGCGATGATACGCCTCCACAAGCTTCCGAACGGTCCGCGCGGAATGCCAATTGGCCGGAAATCCCGGATACGGCGTCCAAAGCGTGTCTTTCGGCGCATGATGAGCGGAAAGCAGCGGATCAGGGGCGACCGGCGGACCGTAGAAGGCGTCGACCCTTTCGGTGCGAATTTTGTCGGCGACCTCGAAAGCATGACCTTCGTGCGCACGTGCCGCGACTTCGGCGTCGGTCGGCTCCTCGATCCAGGCAAACTCGACCTCGAACCGATCATAATGGGTTCGCTTGCCCCGCAAGATTTCTTCCATGGGGTCCGATCCCTGAATCCTGGCGGTGAAGGGCATGTCAAGCGGCGCCCACTTCTGCGTCGCCTGACGTGGTTCGTAGCGCGCCACGAAGTGCATCGCGTCCGCCCCAAACGTGTCGGACATCGGCGCAAAGAAATAGAGATAGCCCTTTTCGGGGAGCAGATCCCGTCCTGGCCCCGGCGGCAGATCCGAACAGTCAATCTGCGCCATGAAATTGAGGCGCTCGAGCAATCCCTCCCGATTGTGAACCGTTGGCCAGTCGAATTCATCGGGGACGATCGGCAGCCCGCCAAAATAGCTCATGCTTCGTTGGGGAAGACGCGGCGGAAAGACGTGCCTGATCGCAATGCGCGCGGCTTGCCCACGTTCGATCGCTTCGCGGCCATCGACGGAAATCGGCGGGATCTTGCGCTCGACATGCGCTTTGAACGCCGCCTTGCGCTGGTCGTCGCTGGTCTTGGCCTGCTGCTGCATGTCGGCGATCAGCTTTTCCGCCGCGGAGCTGGGTTTGGGCGATATAGCGTGGGCCGCTTCAGAGGGTCGCGCAGGGCTTGGCTGTGGCTTGGCTTTTTCCTTTGAAGACGAAAACAGCCCGGCAATGCGTTTTGCCCCGCCGTAGACGAGGCCGCCAACGATCAGGAGCATCGCCCCGACCACAATCAGCGGCATCAGCATTTCCATGACGCTTACCCCCAACCCCGCTACGTCACACTCTGTCCCGCAACCAAATTATTGCCGTTATATGAGGCATTACGCAAGCAAGGGGCCAATCGATCCGCGATTTGCGGCAATGGTCCGCTGAAGGACAGGACGGTGGATAGCGGCACCGTGACGGAAGCCCAGAACGCCATCGGCATCGCCAAGCAGATCGAGATGGAGCAGAGCGGGTTCACGACGACGCCGTGAATGAGGTTGTGGCGGGGCGCGGCTAGCAGGGCGCGCCAAACTGGTCGAGCCTGCAGTTTTTTAGCATTGGCGTGTGGCCCCGGCGCCGCGCGCCTACTAAGCGCTAATCGGCCGGCGTGAGCAAATCCCTATACCGGATACCGGCGTCATTGGCACCCATGCGTCTTCGTTCGCGCCAGAGGTGGAGGGGCTGTGGGTGGTCTGCGGAGACGCAGGACTGTTTAGACGGCGGCATCAGGCACCCGCATTTGCGCCGACAGCAGCCACCCTGCGGCATTACAATCTCCTGCCCAGTGACAAGTTTTGTCAGGCGTTGGTTCGGAGTGGAGAAGTCGGTACTTAGTAGAAGAATGCGGCATTCCTTCTATCCATAGGTCAGCTTAGGGACATGCCTATCAATCACACATCCATCTTGTGTAAATTTACCTAGACCACTTCCCTAAAGAGTATTTTCTGTCATAAATATGAACCGGGGGAAAATTTCTTAGACGTAGGGGGTGCAGGGTGACGAGCAATGTAAGCTTGGCCGTTTGGTGCAAGCCAAAGAATCAAAGATCTTCTACGCAGATCGAGGTACATTTCAACTACTGGTATATTGCTGGAGATATAAATTTCCGAAGGAACGACACACAGGCGACCTCAGATTTTATCGAGGTTGGCGTGATGGTCGACGATCCCACACAGGTGGACTCCATCAGGATATTTCTGCCGTTTGAAGTTGAGAGGGGGGCGGTGACGGACTGCTCGCCTTACTTCACGCAAGCCGACATTGCGCAAGGAATTTTCAATGAACTTTTACGTGGGGTCGGACCAGCTAGTTCTGGACCAAAAAGTATTGAACTGCTGAGAGGCGACGGTTCAGTTTTCGCGCGAGTCCACAGCTTTACTAAATCGGGACCTGTTATCGTAACCAAAGAGCTTGCTATGGAGAATCGCGATGGCGGGACTCTATTAACAATCTCGGATGACACACTGAAAGATGCGTCTCTTTCGCACAAAAAAGGATCTGCATCTTATTTTCGACTGCGGATTGAGATTAATCTCAACAATCCATTTAAAAGGGTGATATCAACGCCAGATAAGCTTCTGCAAAGCAGCTATCATGAAATCGAATATCTTGATTTCCGTCTAAATGAAGCCCGCACTCTCCCCGACCCCCTCGAATCAGACATGAGGAAGGAACGAGGAGCCGGGATGACCATGCGCCTTGTTGCATTCTTAACTGCAATCCCGGTTCAGTCTGAGATTTCGATCTCAAACACACCTTCCCACAAGATGCGCCTGCTGGAACACGATTTGTGGAGCACCTACATGCCCGGTGGCATTCCAGAAGGCATGGTGGTCTACCATTGGAAGCGTTCAGCCAACGCGCCGGCGATTGCAAGCGATCCTGCGAGTGAGATTACCGATTTTACGGCGTTCGTGAAACTCACGACACGCCGGGCAAGCAGGAAAATCTGGCTAGCTTATCTCATAATCGCGTTCGTGTTCGGAGTTCTGGGCAACCTCGCTGCAAACTTCGTGCAGAGTTGCATTGACGGCGCTACGACCAAGGATACGAACGTTAGCCTCGCGGCCCCGATCAATGCGACCACGAATCCGGCTGAACAAACCGATACAAGGATGAAGGACCCTACCGTAGCCGCAATCAACCGTGTAGGAAGCGAAGAGTGAAGATGTCGACCATGTCCCTTGGCCTTTCAGCGCCCCTCTCTCTAGCCGACAGAGCTAGCATAGGCTTTCGGCCGTCCGAGGCCGAGGCCCTACAGTTCCTTCTCCCGTTGTCGAACGACTACCCTGGTATCGATCAATGGTTTGCGACAAAGGTCGTACCCGGCTTGCGCGATGGGTCCCGGACTCTCCTTCGCGTCGAGCGCGATGGTTATCTGGTGGGTCTCGGCATCGCCAAGAAGGAAGATAACGAAAGAAAAATCTGCACCGTCCGTATTGCCCCATCACACGTTGGCAAAGGTATTGGTGTTCGTATTTTCGATAGACTCTTGACTTGGCTAGACTACGACAAACCCCACCTAACGGTGAATACTGAGAAGCTGCCATCGTTCGAACGAATTTTTGAATACTACGGTTTTAAACTAACCTCGTCCGTTCCTGGACTTTATTTGCCATCCTCTGTCGAACTTGGCTACAACGACATTACTAACTGATCACTTCGTTCATTATTTGTGACCGAATTTGTCCTGCAGCCGGTCGATAGCGGGTTGCAAATCATATGATTGCACAACAACGTCAGTTACTAGAGGCTTGTTGAGTGCAGCGGCGTAGGACGCTACAGCTTTTCGCTCCGCACGTACTTCGTCGCCAATCTGAGCGACTGAACGGGATGGACGGACTCGCAACGCCCCATCTCTACGCTGCCTGATCGTCGCGGGATCCGCTTCGAGTAGAATGAACCCATCAGGTTCCAGAGCCCCTATAATATCCAGCGGCACCTCCACCATCACGGCGTCGTTGTCTATCACAGCATGCGAATCAAGCAGTATCGTCCGATTAGAATCAGCTTCCCTGAGAGCCGCTACCGCCGACGGGAGAACGGCTTGGTTTGCAATCACCGAGGTTGCGGTTGCCGTGCGTAGCGCCTCGATAGGCCGACCATGTGCCTTCTCAAGGATTGCGCTGGCGCGACTATACAAATAGTCAGGATGGGCATTCGTATAGGTCAAACAGGCCGTCGTTTTGCCCACGCCCGAGACCCCAAAGACCAGGATCAGAGGGGCGCGCGCCATCAGAATAACTGAAGCTGCTGTCGGCGCCGAATATCCTCGCCGCTTCCAGCTACATACATGTACGACTGCGGGGGCGTGAATTCGTCAATAACGTCAGCAGGAACAATAGGCTCATCAAAGATGCGCAGCTCTCCGATTTTCAGCGCATACGCCTTTTTCCGGCCTGCGAAATAAGAATCGAAGTAGCTTTTAGTGATACCAGACCCCCTCTCAGTCGACACCCAAAGCCGCTCCGGTTCATCTTCAATTATATCCGCAATGTCAAATTCACCTACAAATCTTCCTACTGGTTTTGTACAATAAATTAGGACGGTGCTTATGTCACGTCGCGCAAAAATTCTCCTACGAAACTCGAATATTTTTGTCCCGCTTAATATATTATCGACATGGATAGGCTTAATCGACAACAAGACGCGCATTTATTTCTCCAGCAGCCAGAATGTGAGTTAGCTGATCCAAGGTCAGAGCGCGTAAGTCCCATCTAGGTTGAACAGACATTATGCCTTCTTCAATGAGGCGACCACGCGTCGTACGTCGATTGAAAGCTGCATTATAGGTCATTTTGGCTACGCTCAGCCGGCTTCGCGTGATAAATTGGTCCCGCAATTCGTCCTCGGTGAAAACACTTCTTGGCCTAGTATAATCGAGGAAATCCTCGACATCGACAAAGTCCCTCTTATATTTAACTTCTTCTACTACGCAAACCGATGTTACTACCGACCTATAGTGAGCATGCCCTTGCCGATCGGTGGTCCTATAAAACACTACCACGTCACCTGGAGACATCCGCTGAAGAGACAGGCCCGAAATATAAACCTTGTGAATTGTGTTGGTGTGCGAAACGTCTTGAACAATCTCTTGAGCTTCATTGCGCAAAATCGAATCTGGCAGCAAGCGCGTGTGGTACTCGGGGTAGATCGCTAGCAACCAGTAGGACTGGCCATTTGTGTGAATAAACGGGTAATCCCGAAGGGAGTCGCCCGCAAAGTCCGTCAGAGATCGCGTGAGAACAAGTTCCCTCCCGTTTCGGGTTGTCTTCGTCGCGGTCCGCTCGAAACCATAGCGCTCAAAAAGAGCGATAAGGCTGTCGTGGACTTCGAAGACTGTGATGTAGATTCCGTCAGCCCCTCTATCGAGCGCTGTATCGAAAATCTTCTTGATAACCCTTTCGCCGAGCTTGGTGCCTCTCGGGACTATCTTGAGCGTTCCGACCTTGAGCCAAGCCTTCGCCGGCAGGGGAGGTTCGACATCATCGACTGCGCCGTCCTCCCGCTTGAGATAGATCATCCCACTGAGTTCTGCGCCGTCATCAACAACGTAGACGTCTTCGCTCGCCTTACTGAAAAACCAATCGGTAAATTCAGTGTAGCCTACCTTCAGGCTGTCGAAGAATGGATCATTAGTCGACAGATCGCGAAATTTGGTAAGGCGTAAACGTCTCGACATGAATCCCTCCAGTCGGTACGCCTTCACTGTCATCGACCTGTTAGTCTTGGATCGATCTTGACCGATTCTGTCAATGCCGATCAGGTACGAACATCGGTCCGGTCGAATGCCCACCAGCTACGCGTTATCCGAAGCCGTGAATTCATCAGGCGATAAGAGCGTCACCTGCATGAGATGCAAGGCCGGCCGCCCTCAGCGGCACTTGGAGTTTGGCGTTCTCAAACAAACAAGGCCCCTTCCGGGGCCTTGCGCATCAACCTCAGTGCCGGGCTCGCCCCTCACTTCCCCATCAGCTGCTTGGCATTCTCGGCCGTGATCGCCGTCGTCTCCACCGTCACCGTCGGCTCAACCTCGGTCGCGCAGTCGAGCAGGATCTTTTTCGACATCTCGATCGCTTCCTTGGCGCCCGTCGGGTAGGTGAAGGTTGCCACCCAGTCGCCCTTGGCCACGGCCTCGATGCCGCCGGCCGGGCCCGGCAGGCCGTCGGTGCCGATGATCTTGACGTCCTTGCCTGCCCCCTTGGCGGCGAGCAGCGCGCCGGCGGCCATCATGTCGTTGGAGGCGTAGAGCACTTTGATGTCGGGATGCGCCTGCAGCATGGCGGCGAAGGCGACTTGCGCTTTATCCGGCACCCAGTCGGCGGCTTGCTCGGCGACGATCTGGACCTTCGGGTTTCCCTTCACGCCTTCCTTGAAGCCGTTGAGGCGCTCGACGGCCGGCGTCGAGCTCGGCAGGCCTTGCAGCACCGCTGCCTCGCCGCCATCGGGCAGCAGCGTCTTGGCGGTGTACTTTCCGGCTTCCTCGGCGATCTTGAAATTGTCGCCGCCGATGAAGGCAGTGTAGTCCTTGCCGGGGTCGCCGACCGTCTTGCGGTCGAGCTCGATGACCGGGATGCCGGCATCCATGGCGCGCTTCACCGCCGGCGTCAGCGGTGCGGCCTCGAAGGGCGAGATCAGCAGGATGTCGACCTTCTGGGTGATGAAATTGTCGACCTGCGAGGTCTGCGTGTTGACATTGCCGGCGCCGTCGGCGATCTGCAGCGTGAAACCAGGCACTTCCTTGGCCGCCGCCTCCAGCTCGTCATTGACGTGCTGGCGGTAGGGCTCGGCATTGTTGGCCTGCGAAAAACCGATGATGAACTGGCCGTCCTTGGCGCAGGCTTTCACCAGCGGCTCGGCGGCGTAGGCGGTGCCGGCAATGCACAAGGCGGCACCTGCCAGAAGCACGGCCTTGAGGGTCGATGCTCTTGTAATGGTTCTCATAACTCACTCTCCTCCTCGTCGGGCCGGGGGCCAGACCTTGGTTGACGTCCTGCCGTCTCCTCCTGTTTGTTGGTGCATGTCGTCATCGCAAAACCGATGTCATGCGACATGCACTAACGACCCAAACCCTCGCGGCGGCGAACGAGGGATTGAAGCACTGCCGCCAGAACGATGATCGCGGCGGTCGCGAGCAACTGCATGGCGGGGGTGATGTTGTTGAGCTGCAGGATGTTGGCGAGTGCGCCGAGCATGATGGTGCCGGCGACGGTGCCGACCATCGAGCCGGCGCCGCCGAACAGGCTGGTGCCGCCGATGACCACGGCGGCGATGGCCGTCAGCTCATAGCCCATGCCGTCATTGGCGCTGCCGAAATTGAACTGACCGGCGTGCACAATGCCGGCAAGGGCGGCGGCAAAGCCGGTGATGGCGTAGACAGAGATTTTCACCATCGACACCGGCACGCCGGAAATGCGCGCGGCGCGCTCATTGCCGCCGACGGCAAAGACATAGCGGCCGAAGCGCGTGGTGTTGAGCACGATGGTGGCGATGGCCGCAAAGACGATGAAGACCAGTGTGGCGACCGGCACGGTGTTGTTGAACAGCCGCTCGCCCAGCACGGCAAAGACAGGCGGCGCCAGGCCCGGCCCGTCGCCATAGGAAATGTTGATGTACTGGTTGCCGGAGACGACCAACGCGAGGCCGCGCGCGGCCTGCAGGCCGGCCAGCGTGACGATGAAGGGTTCGAGCCTGAAACGGGTCGAGATCGTGCCCTGTATCGCGCCGAAGACGATGCCCATGACGAGCACGGCGAGAATAGTGGGGATCAAGCCGAAGCCGCCGGAGATCATCATCGAGGCGGTGACGACGCTGGACAGGCCCAGCACCGCGCCGACCGACAGGTCGATGCCGGCGGTGATGATGACGAAGGTCATGCCGATGGCGATGATGCCGGTCTCCGACACGGCGCGCACGATGTTGGCGATGTTGTCGGGGTTGAGGAACAGGATTTCGCCATGGCGGCGCGGCGAAAAGATGATGCCGCCGATCGCCACCAGCACCAGGCCGATCAGGCTCTGGAAGCGCACGATGAGCGCCAGCGGATCGCGATGTTTTTGCGGCGCCGTCGTCACGGGGGCCGGCGAAATCTTCTCGTCAGACATCATGCCTCCCTGCCGTTTGCCGCGGCCAGCACCGTGTGCTCGTCGACGCCGCCCATGAATTCCGCCACATTGCGCCCCTGGCGCAGCACCACGATGCGGTCGCACAGACCGATCAGTTCCGGCATCTCGCTGGACGCCACCAGAATGCCGAGCCCTTGCGCGGCAAGCGCCCGCAACCGCGCGTAAATCTCGCCCTTGGCGCCGACATCGACGCCGCGCGTCGGCTCGTCGAGGAGCAGCAGGCGCGGGTTGCCGAGGATTTCCTTGGCCAGCACGACCTTCTGCTGATTGCCGCCCRACAGCGCGCCGACGGCGATATCCGGGTTCTTCGGGCGGATGTCGAACTGGCCGAAAGATTGTTTGACCGCTTCCGCCTGGCGGCTTGGCGACATCAGTCCGGCCGGCGAGATGCGACGGATGACCGACATGACGAGGTTGAGCCCGACCGCCATGCGCAGCATCAGGCCTGAGCCGCGGCGGTCGTCGGTGACGAAGGCGATACCGGCGGCGCGGGCGGCGCTGATCGAATCCAGTCTTACCGGCTTGCCCGATATGGCGACCTCGCCTTCCCAGCGGCCCGACAGGCCGGTGCCGTAGAGCGCGGACAACAGTTCGGTGCGCCCTGCCCCCATAATGCCGGCGAGGCCGACGATCTCGCCTTCATGCACGTCGAGCGACACGCCTTGCGGCGCCTGCCAGCCGGCGCTGTCGCGGGCGAGTTTGAAGCTCGCGTTCTTCAGGCTGAGCAGCGGCTTGCCTGCCCCTTTGGCGCGCTGCGGATAGAGCTCGTCCAGCGGTCGTCCGACCAGCAGCCGCACCAGCTCGGCCTGCGGCGCGTGCGGCTCGGTGATGCCGGCAACGCGGCCGTCGCGCATCACCGTCACGCGGTCGGCAATGCCGGGCACTTCCTCCAGCCGATGCGAGATGTAGACAATGCCGACGCCGGTGGCGGCAAGCTTGCGCATGATGTCGAACAGGCGGTCGACCTCGCCGACGGTCAGTGCCGCCGTCGGCTCGTCCATGATCAGCACGCGCGAGGCATAGGACAGCGCCTTGACGATCGCCACCACCTGGCGCTGGCCGATCGAGAGATCCGCCACCATCGCCCCTGGATCGATGGCGATCTCGATCGCTTCCAGCCGCTTCTTCGCCTCGCGGCGCATCGCCGGCACGTCGAGGAAACCGCCCGGGCGCATCAGCTCGCGGCCGAGGAAAAGATTGGCGGCGACATCGAGCGACGGCACCAGGTCGAGCTCCTGGAAGATGGTGGCGATGCCAGCGGCTTGCGCCTCGCGCGGGTTGTTGAAGCGCACGGGTTTGCCGTCGATCGCGATCGTGCCTTCGTCCGGCGTGTAGACGCCCGACAACAGGTTCATCAGCGTCGACTTGCCGGCGCCGTTTTCGCCGAGCAGCGCGTGGATTTCGCCCGCCTTGAGGTCGAAGTCGACGCCACGCAGTGCCTGCACGCCGCCGAAGCGTTTGACGGCGCCGGTCATCACCAGAAGCGGCGCGGTCATTTCGGTCTCCCGCAAGACGCGCGCGCCTGCAGCGTCGCCTGCAGGCGCACGGCTTGGGGCGGAGCTTCGCTCGAGGCGATGCGGGCGCTGAGCAGGGCGGCCGCCTGGCGGCCGATCTCGGTGCAGGGCTGCTCGACCAAGGTGAGGCGCGGCTCGAAACAGTCGGCCCATTCGAAATCGTCGAAGCCGACCAGCGACAGGTCGCGCGGGATGGAAAGACCCTTTTCGCGGATGGCGCGGACTGCCCCGATCGTCGTCATGTTGTTGCCGGTGACCAATGCGGTGGGCGGCGTTGGCAGCGACAGGATCGCATGCGTCGATGCGGTCGCTGCCGCCGTGTCGACATTCTCCGGCGAGACATAGTGCGGCACGCTTTCAAGTCCATTGGCGGCGAGCGAAGCCTGGAACGCCTCGATGCGCTCGCGCGTCGTCGCCAGACCGGGCTGGCCGGCGATGTAGCCGATGCGCTTGTGGCCGAAGGACGCGACATGGTCGATCAGCGCGCGCATCGCTGTGTCGTTCTCGACGCCGATCTGGTCGAAGCGGTCGTCGGCGAAACGGTCGATCAACACGCACGGCACTTTTTTATCGGCGAGATAGTCGATGGCGCGCTGCGGCGAGCCTGACGGCGCCAGGATGACGCCGTCGACGCGGCGCTGGTGGAAGGCGCGCACCACCTGCAACTCGCGGTCGGGGTCTTCCTGCGTGTCGGACAAAAACACCATCAGCCCGAGCCGCGCGCATTCTGCCTCGACGGCGCAGATGATGTCGGTGAAATACGGATTGGAGATCGCCGAGATCGCCAGGCCGACACTGTTGGTGGTCGACGCCTTCAGCGAGCGCGCCAGCTCGTTGGGCTGGTAGCCCATGGCTGCAATGGCGTCGTTGATCAGCTTCGCCTTCTCCAGCGAAACGAAGCGCGTGTTGTTGACGACGTGCGAGACGGTCGACACCGACACGCCGGCGCGCCGCGCCACTTCAGCCATTGTCGGCAATGAAACTCAGCGCCTGCAAGCGCTCCTCCCGATCGCGTTTCCCGTCCGCTCTGATGGCGGATTTTAGGGAAGCTTAGGGTGATCGAAACGTTTGCGCAATCGATTCGATGGAATTTTTTGTATCTTCCTTCTCCCCTTGTGGGAGAAGGTGGATCGGCGCGCTAGCGCCGAGACGGTTGAGGGGTGATCCAGCGAAGTGAGGCGTTGGTGTTCCTGTTGCCAAGCAGCGGATGCAGATGAATGTGTGCGCCAAGCTGGAGCACCCCTCATCCGACCTCGCTTCGCGAGGCCACCTTCTCCCACAAGGGGAGAAGGTAAAGCGCTCAGCAGCTTCAGCGCCCAGCAAACTCCGCCACCAGCCCCTCATAGTCCTCGAACGCCGGCAACGCCGCGTAACTATGCACCGCCGGCGTCGTCGCCCAGGGCAGTTTCTCGCTGGTCCATGTCTCGATGAACGGCGTGAACCAGCCGGGTTCGTCGAGCATGGTCGGGCGCAGATTGACGAACCAGTCGAGCCCCTCGGGCCGGGTAAACATCCAGCTCATGCAATGCGGGCAGAAATAGTGCTTCGAGGCGCCGTGCAGGCCGCCGACCACCGGCTCGCCCTGGGTGATTTCAAACCCGTCCGAGGGAATGGCGGCGCTCAGAGAATATGCACTGGCCGACATGGTCTGGCAGCCGGTGCAATGGCAGGCCATGGTCAAAAGCGGCCTGGCGGAAATCTTCAGCCGCACGCGCCCACAGCGGCAGCCGCCTTCGGCCGGCAGTTTCAAAACTTGCAAGGCAGTCTCCTGTCTTCGACGCGATCCGGGCGTTTCAGCTGCCGGTCAGCGCCTTGGTCGTCACCAGCGTGGCGCCGGCATTGGTGAAGTCCGTGTTGTACCGGGCGATGATCTCGTCAGCGGTCGCGTCGGGCGTATCCAGCGTGGAGTGGGCGTCGGACACGACAGTGACGGCAAGGCCTTCGGCCAAGGCGCCCTTGACGGTACCGGCGATGCAGAAATCGGTCTGCGCGCCGGCGAGCACGACTTCATCGGCACCCTGCCCGGCCACCCAGGCGCCAAGCTCGGGATTGGAGAAGGCGTTGCGGACGGTCTTGGAGAATGTCGGCTCGTCCTTGGCCTGGCCGAGTTCCGGCCATACCGGCCAACCCGGCTCGCCCGGCGCCAGCGGATCGCCGGCCGGCCCGTCATGCCTGACGAACGCGATCTTTCTGCCGCTGCGCCGCGCCCAGTCGATCAGCGACCGGGTGCGCTGCGCAATGACCGGCGCATCGTGGATTGGTGGCTCGACGCGCCCGTCGAACATGTTGGTCTGGAGATCGATGACGATGAGCGGAGCGGGAGCTTTTGGCATGGCGCGAAGATAGCGCGGGTGGCGGATGGGTCAAGCGGGCGGAGCTGCAGGAACTGCTGATCTCCCCCCTTGTGGGGGAGATGGCCGGCAGGCCAGAGGGGGGGGCGCGAAGGATCGCGGCGTTCAATCACTGGCCCGTCTGAAACCTGCGCAAGACAGCTGGCTTTGGCTGACAGGCTGGCAGGACAGCGCCCCCCTCTGCCCTGCCGGGCATCTCCCCCACGAGGGGGGAGATCAGCTAGCCTCATCCGACCCCGCCCGTCACTGTATAAGCACCGACCGTACGCCCATCCTCCAGTCTTACAATCGCGGTGACGATCGACCCGTAAGCGCCGCGCCAGACACTGTGTGTCCGTTCATGCTCGACGCCTGGCACAACGATGCGACCGCGAAAACCTGCGCCACTTCGCTGCATGGCGACAGGTTCGCCATTGACGTGGACCTTAATGTCAGCGGTCTTCGCATCGAGTTCGACCGCTACAGCGATCTCGGCCTGGTCTCCTTGCCGTATCGTTTCCGCGGCTAGCCTGAACGCCGGCGGCGCTGCATCGCTGACCCGCAATCCGCCGCGCCCCACAAACACATCATCCGCCAGTGCCGGCGTGCGTGGCGGGCTGGTGCGGCGTTGGGTGGCGCGCTCGTAATCGCCGGCGAATTGCAGCAGCCTGACATCGTCATAGGCCTTCCCCGCAAATGTCAGCCCGACCGGCATGCCGATATCGGCCATCGTCCCCATCGGCACGGTGACGGTCGGGATGCCGAGATGGCGCCAGACCAGATTGCCGTTGGCGACCCAGGTGCCGTTGCGCCAGGCAAGGTCCGCCGAGGCTTCGTTGATATCGGCGTCGGCCGGGCCGACATCGGCGACCGCCGGCAACACCACGGCGTCGAGCTTGTGCTCATCGAGCCAGTCCTCGAAGTCGAGACGCCGTGTCGCCTCCAGCCCCTTGAGCCCTTCCGCCAGCGTGGGAATGTCTGGGAAAGACGTCACGCCCTGCTTGGCCCGAGTGACATAGTCGGCGAGGTCGAATCCGTCATCGCCATAGCGATCGGGCAGCGCGCCCGGCGGCTGCGGGAAAATTTTGGGGCCGTCGACCGAAGCCAGATCGGGGATCACCGAATCGGCATTGGCGCGCAGAAAATCGTCCCAGCCCCAGATGCAGAGGTCCCAGATTTCGCGCTCGGCAAAAGCTTCCGGCACCAGCCCGCGCTCGACCATGGTTTTCGCGCCTGGACGGTCGCGCTCATAGTTGGAGACGACGGGAAAATCGACCTCGACCACTTCGGCGCCGAGCTTTTCCAGATCGATTGCCGCCTGCCGCCAGAGGTCGACCACAGAGGCGCGAGTCTCGATCGGTCGCTCCGCGTCGTCATCGCGGCCGATATACATTTTCGGCACGCCGAGGCGCTTGCCTTTCAGCGATCCCTCCAGCGGAAGCGCCGTGTAGCTTGGCGGCCGGAGATCAGCGCTTTTCGGGATCGTCACCCAGGGCTGCGCGCGCCAGAAATCGCCGCGCGTCTCCGCATCGTCGGCGACAATCACGTCGAGCAGTTCCAGCATGTCGGCCATACCGCGTGTGTGCGGCACCACCACATCCATGGTCGGCACCAGCGGCCAGTTGCCCCTGACCGAAATGACGCCGCGCGAGGGCGTGTATGCAACAAGCGCATTGTTGGAGGCCGGCGCGCGGCCTGACGACCATGTCTCTTCGCCCAACCCGAACGCGGCGAAGCTGGCGGCGGTGGCGGTGCCCGAGCCGTTGGACGAGCCGGAGCCAAAGGCGGCGGTCAGGTAATCGGCATTGTAAGGGCTTTCGGCGCGGCCATAGACGCCGCGCTGCATGCCGCCATTGGCCATCGGCGGCATGTTGGTCAGCCCGATCAGCACCGCGCCGCCGGCCCGCAGCCGCGCGATGGTGAAGGCGTCCTCATTGGCGACGAGATGTTCGAAGGCGGGCGAGCCCGCGGCCACCGTCAGGCCCCTCACCTTGTAGCTGTCCTTGGCGGTGTAAGGGATGCCGTCGAGCGGCCCGAGCGTGGTGCCATTGCGGCGCCGCCGGTCGGATGCGGCGGCCTCTTCGAACATATTTGGGTTCAGCACCGGCACGGCATTCAGCGCTATGCCATGGCGGTCGTAATGCGCGATGCGCCGGAGATAGGCGCCGACCAGCTCGACGCTGGTGACGGTGCCGTCTTCCAAGGCACGGCGCAGGTCGGCGATCGAGGCTTCGACGAGGTGGAGGGGCATGGGATTCTCAAGATACAACAGGCGAAGGAGTCTTGGCATCGGGCGATGCAAGTGTCACGCCTCAAAAGGCTGGCACGACGGCGACGCTGCTGATCTCCCCCCTCGTGGGGGAGATGGCCGGCAGGCCAGAGGGGGGCGCTGTCCCGCCGGCCCCTCAACAAACCGGACGACGTCACATCACTGCACGTCGGTAGCGCGAAACGGATCAAGGTCGCGATCCTTCGCGCCCCCCTCTGTCCTGCCGGACATCTCCCCCACGAGGGGGGAGATTAGCCATCCTCGTGGCTCGCCACACTTGGCTCTGTTCAATTCCTGAGCGCCTGCG
This sequence comes from Mesorhizobium sp. P2_B11, assembly GCF_056404855.1. Lineage (NCBI taxonomy): Bacteria > Pseudomonadati > Pseudomonadota > Alphaproteobacteria > Hyphomicrobiales > Phyllobacteriaceae > Mesorhizobium > Mesorhizobium sp. P2_B11. The sequence goes on along the minus strand of NZ_JBFUDF010000007.1, from coordinate 146,489 downwards.
CCGGCGACTGCCGGTAGGCGAGGATCGACGGCACCACCGCGGCCAGGCCCGCCACAACAAGCAAGATCAGCACCGAACGCATGTCCTCGATGCGGAACGTGACCGGCAAGGAAAAACCGCTCACCTCGCCCATCGTATGCGCGATCGTTCGGGCGGCGAGATAGCCGAAGAGGAAGCCGAGCAGGACGCCGGCGCCGACGATGACAAAGGTTTCCACCCAGACGATCCCGAACACCACCGCGCGCGGCGCGCCGAAGGCGCGCAGGGCGCCGATCTGGTGCCGTCGCTGCAAAACATGGACGATGACGACCAGAAGGATTGCCGCCGCGACGAGGAATTGCGCGCCGGCCGCCACCACGGACAGGATGCGCCTTGCATCGCCGAGGGTTCCGTAGAGCCGGGTCAGCACTTCGCCGGGGAAGACCGCCAGCGTGCGTTCGCTGCGGTATTGCTGGCGCAGCTTGTAGGCGTCGGCGATGGTGTGCGGTTTTACCAGGACGGCCGGCAGGCCGGGCGCTGCGGGATCGAGAACGGCATCGGGATTGATCGGCGCATCGAAACCATGCGGCTCGGCACCGTCTTTCGCGTCGACCTGCTCGACCAGTGCTGCTATTCTGGCGCGTCCGTTCTCGTGTTTATGCACATGCCAGACCGCCTCGATCGGCACGATGATCGCCCGGTCCCAGGCCGTGCCGGTGGGGCTGAGGCGCCCGACAATCGTATAGGTGAAATCATTGTGGATCTCGGTCGCCGCATGCAGCTGCCCGTGCGCGGGATGAAAGCGAGCGCCGACGCTTTTGGGCACAGCGGCGCCGACCAGCGCATCGCCTAGCAGCGCAAATGTGCGGCCCTCGGAGATGCCGCCCAGTCCATCGACCAGCGCTTGCGTGGTGCCGACGATCGGGAAGTCTTCGACAAAATCGCCGAAACCGACCGGCGCTGCCCAGGCCACCCGCTTATCCTTGATGAGCCCGGCAAGCACATCGCCCGGCATCAGCGACAGGGGTGCCGCCTGGAGAAATACCGAGGACAGCACCAGCTGGGTTTCGCTGCCCGGCGCGCCAATCACCAGGTCGAAGGCATCGGCGGCTTGCGCGCTGCCCAGCCGCAGCGCCCGCTCGCTGAGCGTCACCGCAACCCCGAGCGCGGTGGCAGCGCAATCAGCAGGGCTACGGCGGCCACGCCGATCCAGTGGCGTCTCAGATCCGCGGCTATGAAGCGGAGCATCGGCTATTCCTTTTCCAGCTCAAAACGCTTCATCGCGTATGTCCTCAGATGTCGCCGCGTCGCGCGTCACCTGACCGGCCTCCAGGCGGATGATCCGGTCCAGCCTTTCGATCAGCCGTTTCTCGTGACTGGCGACTATGAGGGTGGTTCCCGCCTCGCCGGCCAATTGCAAGAGCAGGTTCGCCACCGCGATTCCGGCATCGGCATCGAGGCTGGCGGTCGGCTCATCGGCGACGACAATGGCCGGTCTCGTCACCAGCGCCCTGGCAACGGCGACCCGCTGCATCTGTCCGCGTGACATGGTTTCGACCGGCTGTCCGGGGCGCGCGATTTCGACCCGTTCGAGCAGCCGCAGTGCTTCCGCCTTCAGTTCGGCCACCGGGAGGACCCGCGACAGTCTGCCGGGCAGCAGCACGTTTTCCAGCGCCGACAGGCCGGGGCTGAGGTAGAATTCCTGCATGACCAGGCCGACATTCGCGGAGCGCCAGCGGTCGCGCCTGGCTTCGGAGAGGCTGGAAAGCTCGGTATCGCTCCAGCGCACCGAGCCGTGGCGTGTCCGTTCCAGCCCGGTCACGATGTTGATGAACGTCGTCTTGCCCGATCCCGAAGGACCAGTGACCGCAACTTTTTCGCCAGGTTGGATATCCAGCGCAGGCACGGCGAGCGCAGGCTTCTCAAGGTCGCGGAAGGAGACCCGCAAATCGCGCACGGACAGGCCGAGCATGATCGCTACGCCGCCCGGTAGAAATGCGCGTCGACGATGCGCAAAAGGCTGACGAAGCCGGTTTCCGGATCGGTCCACGAGCCGGTTTCCAACCTGCCTGCCACTTCGATGAGAGCGTTGGCCTGTTCGAAGGTTTGCGCCTGGTCGAGATAGATGACGACGATGTTGTCGGGCCAGTCGGCGTCGGACGAGCAGAACGGACACAGCGCCATCGGGATCTCGGTCAGGACGAAGAATTTCGCCTCGGCCTTGAGCGGCGGCGCCATGAAACCCCGCATGGTCACATCCTGGCCGGCAAGCGTCTTGACCTTGTCGGAGAAGCTCATGCCGAGCACGCCGATCTTGGCGTAGAGGTCGTCGAAGGTGAGCGGCTCTGGCGCTGCCGACGCGCCGCGCAGACTCGCCGAAAGACAGACCGCAGCCGAACCGAGCAGCATGCCGCGACGGGTGATCGGTCTGCACTCCATGATTGCTCTTCCCTTGTCGACTGGCACGGGCGCCGCTGGCGCCCGAACCATCGTCCCGGCCTGCTCCATCCGCAAGCACCGGATGAAGCGGCCGGGATCATCATAGACTGCGCGGCTCAGTTCGTCGCCGGCGCCAGTCCGAGCGCATCGGCGAGAACTTTGTAGACGTCGCTCTCTTCCATGTAACCCTTGAAGCCTTCGGCACCCGGGCCGCTGGCCTGCAGCACGACGTCATCGACAGCGTGGACCGCGCTTTCGGCCGACTTCGGCAGATTGCCGATGCGCAGCACGGCGCCGGGCACGTCCTTGTACTTCTCGTTGGCAACATACTGCTTGCTCTCGTTCTGCACCGCCGGCACGAACGGGCCGTCGAGCTTCGGGCGGAACGTCTCGTAATAGTCGGGGAAGTTGGCGCCGAAGATGGCCAGACGGCGCGAGACATCGACGCTGTCGGGATAACCGTCGTTGTTCTTGTCCTCGTAGTTCGGGAAGCCGGCGTCGGCATAGACACCGACCTTGTCGCGCATGTCGGGACCCGGCTTGCTGTCGTCGATGGTGCCGACGATGGAGACGCTGTGGGTGTGGTCGCCGGTGACGACGATCATCGTGTCGGGATGGGTTTTGGCGAATTCCATCGCAACGCCGACCGCCTTGTCGAATTCGATGACCTCTACCATGGAGCGCTCCCAATCCATCGGATGCGACATCTTGTCGACCGAAGCGCCTTCGACCATCAGGAAGAAGCCTTCGGGATTCTTCGACAGTTCACCAAGTGCAACATTGGTCATCTCGACCAGACCCGGCTGATTGGGGAAGGTTTCCACGGTGCCCTTCTTGAGGAAGTCGCGATCAAGCGTGACATCCATGTTGCCGGTGTGGAACAGGCCTAGGATCTTGCCGGTGTTGGTCTTGGCGGCGGCCTCGAGTTCGGCCTTGTCGATGGCAAGGGCGTATCCGGCATCACGGAATTTGGCGATGTAGTCGGTGTCGTCCTTGCGCTTGGAGCCGGCCGTGCTCTGCGGCAGGAAATAGGCGGAGCCGCCGCCGAGGATGACGTCCGGTTGGGTCTGGAGGAACATGCCGACGATATCGGCCTTGTCGCCGCGGCTGCGGGTATGGGAGACGACGGCTGCCGGGGTGGCGTCCTCGACCTCGGCCGTGGTGACAACACCAATCGACTTCTTGCCGGTGCGCCGCACCGCCTCGGCGATGGTCTCGACCTTCGGATCATCCTGGCTGGCCTTGGTGCGGTCGGCATAGACGCCGAGCGCGTTTACGGCCGTCTTGTGGCCGGTCATATAGGCCGACATGGTGTTGGCGCTGTCGGTGGCAATCGCGTTGGTCGACGACGTGCCGATAAAGGCCATATGATCGAGATCGTCCATGTTGAGCCGGCCGTTTGCCTTGCCTTCGGTCATGCCCTTGGACATGATCCGCGCGCCGGTGCGATGCGCAACGGAGAGGCCGTCGCCAAGCAGGAAGATGACGTTCTTCGCGCGCGGGGTCGCCGAGGTTCCGAACACCTCCCATTTGACGGACTTGGTCTCGTCGCCAGCTTTGGCTTCGATGTCATAGGTACCGGGCTGGGCGATGCTGGCGGCGCGGATCAAAATCGCGGAGGCATCGACCCCCTCTTCCTTCTCGACAAATTCGACCTTCTTGCCGAGGACCTCTTCGGCCGGCTTGCCGTTGATCGTCACCGTGACCTGGTCAGGCGTGACGACCTTGTCGAATTCGACCTTGAGGTCGAAAGGCGATTGAGCGAGGATGGTGGCGCGGTCGAGAGGATAGATCGTGGCTGCACCAGCAGCGCTGGCAAGACTTGTCGTAACGGCAAGCGCGATGAGGGGGCGAAGCATAAGTGACCTCCAAAATTGACAGATAAAAGACAGGTTTTGGTAGTCGGTGCCGATGTCCGTTATATGACACGACCTCGCCCGGGGCGCTCACATTTCTGCGTGGTCCGGAGCTGGTTGAGAGTCAGGATTGAGCGAAGCTGCCGACGCGGCGTTCGGCTGGTCTGTTGGCCATCTCCTTCGCACGGAAGATCAGCTGTCGTGCAGACCATTCACTGCGGCGCGCCGGCGAACAGAATTTCGCCGTCGCCTGTCGCCGGCCAGTCCCTGATGGTGCGGTCGTCGCCGCCGGTCAGCAGCGTGCCGTCGGGGGCGAAGGCGACGGCGTAGATCGGGCCGGTGCGGCTGTCGAACATGGCGGTCTGGTTGCCTGTGTCGACATCCCACAGCCGTGCGGTGCCGTCGAGCGAGCCTGACGCCAGGCGCTTGCCGTCGGCCGACAGCGCCAGGGTGTAGACGGTGCCTTCATGGCCCTCGAAGCGGCGCAGCTCCCTAAACGTGTCGAGGTCCCAGAGCTTGATCGTGTAGTCGCCGCTGCCTGTGATGACGTGATGGCCGTCGGCGGTGAAGACGGCGCCGTAGGCGCCCTGTTCGTGGCCGTGCCAGCTGCGCAATTGCTTGCCGCTTTCGACGTCCCAGAGTTTCAGTGTGCCGTCGATGGAGCCGCTCAGCGCGCGCGTGCCGTCGGGCGAGATGGCGACCGTGCTGATCGGCCAGTCGTGCCCGGTCATCACATGCAGCGCGGATTTGTTGACGAGATCCCAGACGATGACGTTGCCGGTGTCGTGGCCACTGACGGCACGCTTGCCGTCCCGGCTGATCGCCAGCTTGCGCACGCCGCCATTCTCGCCCGATGAGAAGACATGCAGCACGGTGCCGTCGGCGAGCTTTCGCAGCACGATTTCGCCGTCGTCGCCGGCGGTTAGCGCGGTGGCGCCGTCGGGCATGAACAGCGCCGTGCGCGCCATGTCCTTGTGCTCACCGAGGTTGCGGATCAGCCGCTTGCCGGCGATGTCCCAGAGCTTGATCATGTGGTCGGTGCTGGCGCTCATGATTTCGCGGCCATCGGCTGACACGGCGAGCCAGACGACGGCGTCGCGGTGACCGTCGGGCTCGGTCGGCAGCGCCGGCGGAGGCGGTGGCAAGGGCGCCACGGTTTCCGGGGGCGAAGGAAGTGCGGCTTGTGGCGGCGAGGCCGGAGCCGGCGGCGGCTCCGGCGCTGCTGGAGGTTTGGCTGCTTGCTCAGGCGGCGGGGCGGCTAGCGGCGGCGCTGGTGGTGTCACCGGTTCCGGCACCGGTGGGGCGCTGACATGTTGCTTGGGTTCATTGGGCTCGCTCGGCGTGGCCACTTCGCCCGGGCCGGTATGACGCCGCCAAGTGAATTGGTCGGCCAGCAGCGCCAGCACGGCGATCACCTGAAGCATGAGAAAGGCGCGTCGCAAGCCAGGGCGGCCCTTCGGGTCGATCTCGGCGTCGCGGCCAAAGAGCGGCGCTCCCGCAGTTTTGCCTGGCCGACCGGGCAGCAGCCCGGCCCAGAACAACAAAGCGCCAAACAGGCAAAGCCCGCCCACGGTCAGGAACACCACCGGCTGCAGCGTGGCTGGACCATGCAGCATGTGGATGATTCCGTCCCAGCTGAAATCTTTGTCGCCGAACAGCAAATACGCCCGCACCAGGCAAGCCAGGGCGGCCGCCAGCAGCGGAAGCGCAAACAGCCTTTCGGCCAACCTGTCCATCGGGCTCCCCCTCGATGCTGCACGCACCTTGCTCATCATGCGGCCAGCCGCAGCGAAACAAATAGCGCAAACCAACGTCCACGGAAGTGGTCGCGATCACACAGCCAAGCTCACTTCAATTCCACCCAAATCGGCGCGTGGTCGCTGGCGCCGTCCTGCCCGCGAACATCACGATCGATGCCGGCAGCAGTGAGGCGGCGCGCCAGTTTCTTCGACAGCAAAATGTGGTCGAGCCTCAAGCCGGCGTCGCGCGGCCAGCGGTTGCGGCGATAATCCCAGAATGTGTAGAGCGTTTCCTTCGGATGCTTCTTGCGCAGCGCATCCGTCCAGCCCTGCTCGAGCAGGCGCTGGAACGAGGCGCGGCTTTCCGGCTGCACCAGCGCGTTGTCGTCATAGGAGCGGGTGGCATAGATATCGCGCGGCTCCGGCACGATGTTGTAGTCGCCGACCAGCGCCACCGGCAGGCCGGTGTCGAACAGCTGCTCGGCATGCGCCTCCAGCCTTTCGTGCCAGGCCAGCTTATACTGGAATTTCGGCCCCGGCTGCGGATTGCCGTTGGGCGCATAAAGGCAGGCGATGACGACACCATTGACGGCCGCCTCGATGTAGCGGCTCTGCCTGTCGGCCTCGTCGCCCGGCAGCGTGTCCGCGGTCAGAACAGGTTCCGATCCCCGCGCGAGTATGGCCACGCCGTTCCAGGTCGGCTCGCCCTTCCACACCGCGCCATAGCCGGCCTCGGCCAGTGCGGTACGCGGAAACTGCATGTCGCGCGCCTTCAGCTCCTGCAGACAGACGACATCGGGCTTGGCTGCCGCCAGCCAGGCCAACAGGTTCTGCAGCCGGCTGTTGATGTTGTTGATGTTGAAGGAGGCGATTTTCATTCAAGGTCCGCTGATATTCGGATGATGCCGGCCTGCAAATGGCTGACACCTGCGCTTCCGGTGCTCACGTACTTTTAGTACGCTCCGCTCCGGTTCTCGGTATCAACCATTTTCGACTCGGCCTGACCCGAATCTCAACAGACCTTGGGGCGGAGATCAGGAAGCGATCCGCCCCGCCCACCCCTTCACCGTCTCCGCCAGCGTCTTCAGATGGTCCGCCGTCGAAAACCCCGATACGCTCTTGCGCGGCTTCAGGTCGTGGTCGCCGTCTTCCAGCCAGATCACTTCGATGGTGTCGGAAAGGCCGTAGGTCGCGACCTCGTCCCTGGTACCGAACTCGTCGCGCGTGCCCTGGAAGATCAGCGTCGGCGTTTTCAGACCGGCGAGATGTTTGGTCCTGAGTTGCTCGGGCTTGGCCGGCGGATGGAAGGGATAGCCGAGGCAGACGAGGCCCACGATCTCGCCTTTGGCAAACATCTCGTCGGCGACCATCGAGGCGACGCGGCCGCCCATCGACTTGCCGCCGATGATGAGCTTTCCCGTGACACCCCTGGCTCTCAGGTCGGCGATTGCCTTGATGTATTCTGGGTTGACCGTCTCGGCGCGCGGCGGCGGCTTGCGCTGGCCATAGCGGCGGGCGGCCATATAGTGGAATTCGAAGCGCGCGACCTGGAAGCCGGCAACGGCGAGCGCCTTGGCGGTGGCGGTCATCGAGGGAGAATCCATCGATGCACCGGCGCCATGCGCCAGCAGGATGGTGACCGGGGCGGTGTCGAAGCCGTCGAAGAGGAAGTCAGTAGGCATTAGATTGCGGGCTCCCGAAAGAAAGATAGGAGAGTTCGGAACCACCCCGTCTCCAATCCTCCGGGTGAAAGACGAGGGAGGCGAGAGCAATTGAGAAAATTGCTGCTAGGAAAATGAGGATCGGTCGACCGAATAGGATCCGCTCCTTGTTGGACATCAGATCCCGGATATCCGAGCTCTCTCCGCGACAATATTTGCTTAAACTGATGTTGTTGTCTTGCGAAAAATCCCAGTGATTGCTCTTGTAAAAGTGCAGCTCACGAATCTGCTGCACCATCAAGAAAAGAAAAGCTGCCGTACAAACCGCAAGTAACAAACACAAGAAGGGAAACTCCCCGCCTTTCCAGTCCATTACCAGATCCTCCACCTGCAGAAACCTGATAGCCCTTCCGGCTCCTATCCCATTTGACCAGGGCAGGACGTGGAGCAAAGAGTGGGCGCTCAGGAGACGGACTTCCGCGTCAGCTGCAAATCCACGAACTGTATGCCCTTTTGCGCCGTGCGCGCCCATTCGGAGTCGGCGTCGAGTTCGAGGTAGCGCACCCAGTTCCGCCGTGCCTCTGCCAGATTGCCGGCGTCGAATTCCAGCCGGGCGAGGTTGAACACCGGATCGGCATAGCTCTTGTCGAGCGAAATCGCCTTTTGCAAATGCCTGCGTGCCGAGGCGATCTTGCCTTCGTCGCTCATCAGCCCGGCGAGGTTGAACCACGCCTCGACGAAGGCCGGATCGAGTTTGATCGCCCTTGCGTAGTCATGGGCGGCCTCGGCTGTGCGGCCGGCGCCGCGCAGGCAGTTGGCGCGGTTGAAGGCGGCGATGGCGTCGCTCGGATCGATACTGAGGCAGCGCTGGTAAAGGGCGGCCGCATCGTCGTGCCGGCCCTCCTCTTCCGCGCTTTCAGCCTCGGCGAACAAGTCCTCCAGCGTGTCGTCGCCGGCTGCACTCGCGTTGCCGAGATCGAACAGCAGCTGGCCGTCAAGCTCGCTCTGGCCGCCTTCGAGATAGATCGCATCGGGCCGGCCATGCTGCGACCCGACATTGAGCGACTTGGCGGTGAGCGAGGCGACCGGGCCGGAGCGGTGCACGGAGCGCGCAATCGCGCCCCATGAAGCGCCGCCGGCGACCAGCCCGGCATATTTGCGGGCCAGGATCAGGTCACGGAAGGAGTAGGGTTCTGCATCATGCTCGAAAGCATCGAACAGGCTGAGCAGGTCGACATCGGCGCCCGACAGTTTCGACTGATCGATCAGCGATTGCCTGGACAGCGAAGATGCATCCGGCGCCCTCATCAGGCCGAGCAGGCGCAGGAAGCCGTTCTCGCTAAGAAGTGTTCGCCCGGCGGCGCGCTCGGCCGAGACACGGCGCTCGATCTCGACATCGCCGGCCTTCGCCATGCCGGCCTTGGCGAGCAGCGTGCGCCCGAACACGACATGGCTGGTGCGCCTGGTGACGCCGCGCCGCAACTGGCCATGCCGGCGCTCGACCTCGCGCGCGGCAAGCCGCAGCGGAAATGCCGCCAGCGCGCCGATGGTGCCGAAGACGGCGCCCGGGATTATACCGGTTGGCGCCGTCACCCCTTGCTCTTGCCGACGGCCTTGAGCAGGTTGGCCTTCAACGGGTTTTCCTTGGCCGCGCCTGCCCCAGCCTTAGCACTGCTTGCCTTGGCGGCCGGCTTCTCCGCCTCGTCGGCCTTGCTCTTCGACTTGGCCGGCGGCTTGGCCGATTGCGACAGGCTCGCCTTCAGCGCATCCATCAGGTTGATGACATTACCGCGCTCGGGGGCAGCCGCGATGATCGGCTTGTGGCCCTTGAGCTTCTCGCGGATCATCGTCATCAGCGCGATCTCGTAGCGATCCTCGTAGTTCTTCGGATCGAAGGTGGTTTCCTTCTGCTTGATCAGCGCTTCGGCCAATTGCAGCATTTCGGCGTCGGGCTTGCCGGCCGGGATGTTGCCGAAATATTCAGCCGTGCCACGCACTTCGTTCGGATTTCTCAAGGTGCAGACGAACATGCCGTTCTCGCGCGAACCGATCGTCACCACGCGCTCGCGGCTGGACAGGACAAGGCGGGCGATCGCCAGCTTGCCGGACTTGCGCATGGCTTCGCGCAGCACGGCGAAGGTTTCTTCGGCCATGGCGCCGTCCGGCGCCATGTAATAGGGCGCGTCCTGATAGATGACGTCGACCTCGTCTTCATCGACAAAGGCCTCGATGTTCATCGTGTGGTTGGATTCGATGCGCACCGCGTCGAGGTCGGCGTCATCGATGATGATGTACTGCTTGTCCTCGTACTCGTAGCCCTTGACCAGATCCGAACGCTCGACCAGCCCCAGTTCAGGGTCGACCGGCTTCATGTTGATGCGGTTGTGGGTCTTCTTGTGCAGCTGATTGAACGAGATGCGCTCGCTGGTCGTCGTTGCCGGATAGAGCCGGACCGGACAGCTGACGAGGCTGAGCTTGAGGTAACCTTTCCAACTTGCCCTGGGCGCCATGATCTACTCCTACGCGGCCATGCACTGTCACACCGATGCAGTGCTGCTCGTCCGAAGGACGAACGACACCGCTGAAATCCTACACCGGCCCCAAACATACCGGCAAATTCCTGACGAAACCTTCCAGGCGGATTGGAGGGGGCGCAGAGGGAGGATAATTCAAATTGCCTGAAGCGTCGATGGATTTGGATTCCTCTTCCCGTACCACGGGGGGCGAGGAACCTAGATCTTGAAGGCCGGCAAATCCCTTGCAAAATCCTCCATGTCCGCCCAGGGATCGCCCGACGTCGCCAACAGCCCCGGCAGCGAGGAGTAGTTTAGATCCTGCGGCGCATCGATGGTCTCCAGGTCGCTCCAGCTCACCGGCGTCGAGGCCGGCAGATTGGTGCGGGCGCGCAGCGAATAGGGGGCGGCGGAGGTGTGGCCGCGGGCGTTGCGGTGATAGTCGATGAAGATACGCCGCTTGCGGTTTTCCTTGCCCATGGTGGTGGTGAAGGTGTCGGGCGCGGTGGCCGCCAGATGGGTGGAGATGGCGCTGGTTGCCTGGTGCAGCTTCTTCCAGTTCTGCTTTTGCGTCACCGGCACCGTGATGTGGATGCCGCTGCCGCCGGAGGTCTTGGCGAACGGCACCAGGCCGAGCCCTTCCAGCTGGCCCTTGATGTGAACGGCGGCCTCGACCACTTCACGCCAGGCAATGCCCTCGCCCGGATCGAGGTCGAAGACGATCAGGTCGGGCTTGTCGAGGCTCAAGCGGTGCGTGCCCCAGGTGTGGAACTCGACAACGCCGAACTGCGCCAGCGCCAGATAGCCTTTGGCGCCCTCGACCGACAGGAAGGACTTGGTCTCGCCTTCGGAATTGACGCTGTCGAATGTCACCACCGAAGGCGGCATGCCGGTGAAGGCATGGCGCTGGAAGAAACAGTCCTTGGGCAGGCCGGTCGGGCAGCGCACCAGCGACACCGGCCGGCCCATAATGTGCGGCAGCATGAAGTCGCCAACCAGCGCGTAGTAGACGGCGATGTCGAGTTTGGTCGGTCCGGTCTTGCCGAACAGCCGGCGCTCCGGGTTGGTCACCCAGATGGTGGCGAGATCGGCTTCGGCGATCAGCCGCTTGCGCTTGGGCGAGACCGGCGTCGACAGGCCGACATCCCTAAGCCCGCGAAACACGCCGTGGCGCAGCGCATTGTCCGCCGTGCGGTTGGCGTAGTGGATGCGGGCCGACAGCAGCGGCCGCACCCATTTCATCTCGCGCATGATTTCGCGCGGCACGCCCTCGGGTGGCGTCGCGCCATCGCGCAGCGGCTCCAGCCGTGCCAGCAAGTCGCCTGCGGTTGCGGCATCGAAGCCGGTGCCGACCTTGCCGCGATAGTGCAGTTCGCCGTCTACAAATTCGGCCATACCGAGCGCGGCCAATCCTTCGGCGGCGTCTGAGACGGTGTAGCCGGCGATGACGAAATCGCCCTTCTGCAGCGCCTTGACCTTGGTCCAGCTCTTGGTGCGGCCACTCTGGTAAATGGCATTGGCGCGCTTGGAGACGACGCCTTCCAGGCCGAGTTCATTCGCCTGGTCGTAAAGCCCCTGCCCGTCACCCTCGACATGATCGCTCAACTGGATGGCGGAGTTGGCGCCCATCCCGGCGAGAAGCTCGGCAAGCAGTGCCTTGCGCATTATGAGCGGCGCCTTGCGCAGGTCCCAGCCGTCGAGATGCAGCACGTCGAAGGCATAGAAATGCAATTTGGAGCCCGCACCCGCCGACAGCGCATCCTGCAGCAGCGCGAAACGCGAAATGCCCTTCTCGTCCAGCACCATGATCTCGCCGTCGATGATCGCCTGGCTGAGAGGCAGGCGCGAAAAGGCCTGCGGCAGGTCGCCATAGCGCTTCGTCCAGTCGATGCCGCCGCGGGTGATCAGGCGCACCTCGCCATCGGCGATATGCGCCATGGTGCGATAACCGTCGAATTTTATTTCGTGCAGCCAGAGTTCGCCCGTATCCTCAACCGGCCCGCCCGGCGGTTTCGGCACCTGGGTTGCGAGTTGCGGCTCGATGCGCGACGGCGGATCGCCTCTGACAGCGCCGGGCAGAGTTCCAGGTTTCAGAGCGCCAGGTTTTGGCGGCAGCCGCGCCGGCTTCGTCGGTGGCACGACCAGTTCCTCGATGCGGCGGCCCGACTTCACGCTTTCCGGGCGCGCTTCGAGAATGTCGAGCTTGGTGTCGGCGGCGAGGTCGCGCTCCTTGAACAAGAGCCAGTTCTTCTTGTTCTCGTCCTCGCCGGGCTTCGGCTTCAGCCGGGTCAGCATCCAGCCGCCATTGAGCTTTTCGCCGGCCAGCCGGAATTTGAACGCGCCGGTTCGCAAGCTCTTGTCGACATCGTCCATCGGCGCCCAGGTGCCGGTGTCCCAGACGATCATCGGCCCACCGCCATATTCGCCCTCGGGAATGACGCCTTCGAAGTCGATATATTCGAGCGGATGATCCTCGGTCTCGACGGCGAGCCGCTTGTCGGCCGGGTTGAGCGAAGGCCCGCGCGGCACCGCCCAGCTTTTCAGCACACCACCGACTTGCAGGCGCAGATCATAGTGGTCGGCGGTGGCATGATGCTTGTGAACGACGAAGCGGTTGCCGTCGGCCGAAACAAGCCCGCCCGCCGGTTCCGGCGTCTTCGAAAATTCGCGCTTGGCGCGATACGCTCTAAGCTTGGGTGGGGTGGTCATGTCCGCATGCTAGGCGGGATGCGGCGGCTGCTCAATCGATGGCAATCGACGGCAGCTCAATCGTCGGTGGCCGGCGTCAGGTCGAGCTCGGCCGGTGAAAGGCCGCCCTGCAGCTGGCTCAGCCGGAATTCGTCGACCCAGTAGGCCTCGCCGTCGACCAGCACGCGGGCAGAGTAGACGCCGCCGGAAAAGCTTTGCGCGGTGACATAGACCTTGTGGCGGTCGAGCGCCTTGCGCACCGCGGCGCGCTTGGAATTCTGGCTGGTGACGGAACTGGCCATGCTACGCTCATACCCAACAGCCGCAAGACATGGCGGCGCTTTAAGGATGCGGGAGATCAAGCGGTCTGTCAATTTTGCGCCGCCGGGCGCGAAATGGAGCGCTGTTCACACCTTGCGTGATCGGCCTGTATTTCACGCCTCGTCTATGGAAATCGACCGGTAGGTTCCTATTCTCACAAGCGGATTAATACAGGGAACGAACATGGCGCTAGAAACACGCAAACTCGGCAGCCAGGGGCTGCAGGTCTCAGTGATCGGCCTCGGCTGCATGGGCATGAGCCAGTCGTACGGCCCGGCCGATGAAGCGGAATCGATCGCTACCTTGCACCGCGCCATCGAGCTCGGCTGCACCTTCCTCGATACGGCCGAAGTCTACGGCGCCTACGCCAATGAGGAATTGCTCGGGCGGGCGCTGAAGGGCCGGCGCGATGAAGTGACGCTGGCCACCAAATTCGGCTTCCGCATCGAAAACGGCAGACAGGTCGGCACCGAGCGCGACAGCCGGCCCGAGCATATTCGCGAGGCGCTCGAAGGTTCGCTGAGGCGGCTCGGCACCGACCATGTCGACCTCTACTACCAGCACCGGGTCGATCCGGCGGTGCCTATGGAAGACGTCGCCGGCACGATCGGCCGACTGGTCGCCGAGGGCAAGGTGCGCTTCTTCGGCCTGTCCGAGGCGGGCGCGGCCAACATTGCCCGCGCGCATGCCGTGCACCCGGTGTCGGCGCTGCAGAGCGAATATTCGCTGTGGGAGCGCAATCTCGAGCCGGAGATCATCCCGCTGCTCAAGAAGCTCGGGATCGGCCTGGTGCCGTTCGCGCCGCTCGGCCGCGGTTTTCTTGCCGGCGACGTCAAGCGCGCCGAGGAGTATCCCGAAGGCGATTTCCGGCGCGGCGACCCGCGCTACCAGGGCGCCAATTACGACGCCAACGTCACGGCAGCGGCTGCCGTGCAAGAGGTGGCCAACGCCAAGGGCGTAAAGCCCGCGCAGATCGCGCTGGCCTGGGTGCTCGCCAAGGGCAACGGTTTCGGCATCGATATCGTGCCGATTCCCGGCACCAAGCGGCGAAAATATCTGGAGGAAAATGTTGTCGCCGCCGCGATCCAGCTCGACGCTGCCGAGATGGCCGCGCTCGATGACGCGCTGGCGCCGGGAAAGGTTGCAGGGCCGCGCTACAATGAGCGGGTGATGACGACGATCGACAGGTAGGATCCTTCCTTCTCCCCCTTTTACACACTTGCGTGGCGACAGCATCTTGATTGCCGGCGTGAGCTTGGCATGATCGTCGCGATGACCCAGATCAGAGCCATGACCGCAAGAGACGTGCCCTCGGTGTCGCGGCTGTTGGGTGAATCCTGGCGGCGCACCTATTCACCGATCATGGGGCCTGAGACCACCGCGCGGCTCTCCGACGACAGGCACGCGCCCGAGCGGCTGGCGGCCGAATTGCTGGATGACAACAAGATGTCGTTCGTGGCCGAACGGCCGGACGGTTCGATATCAGGCTATGCGATGGCGGCGATGGACGACCGCGGCGACGTCCTGCTCGACCGGCTGCATATCGACAGGACCGAGTTCGGCAGCGGGCTCGCCACCGACCTGCTGCACGCAGTGCTCGCCGCCCATGCCGGCATTCCCAGCATTGCGCTGGAGGTGATCGAAGGCAACGCCCGGGCGATCGCCTTTTATCGCAAGCACGGCTTCGAAGCGGTCGAGCGCCGGCCGGCCGCGCACGGCGTCGGCGGCCATGCCTCGGTTATTTTGCGCAGGGCGCTGTCGAGGGCGTAGAAGTTAGGGGAATAAGGCAGTAGGGCAGTAAGGCAGTAGGGGAAGATAAGGTGATGCCGACCGCACACACCTACTGCCCTACTGCCCTCACCCACCCGAATGCGGATCGATGCCGTAGACATGCACGGGATAGCCAGGACCGATGGCATCCGCCACTCGACCCATCCAGGCAAGGACCGCCGGAAAATCCGCCAGCGCATAGCCGCAATCCTCGGCCAGATGGCTGTAGGCATAGACGGCGATGTCGGCGATCGTGAGCGTGTCGCCGACAAGAAACTGGGTGTCGGTCAGGCTGCGCTCCAGCGCGGCGAGCGTGCGGGCGCCGGCCTCGCGCTTGGCCGTGACCATGGCCTGGTTGCGCTCCAGCCTTCCGGTCAGCGTCCAGAAACGCAGCGAGCCGATGACCGGCTCGACATGATACTGTTCGAAGAACAGCCATTGCATGACCTTGGCTTTGACATAGCGGTCGGCCGGCAGAAACGACGTGCCTTCGGCGAGATAGATCAGGATGGCATTCGATTCAGCAATCGCGCGGCCATCCTCCAGCTCGAGCACCGGAACGGCGCCGGCCGGGTTGAGCTTCAGGAAAGCGTCTGTGTGGCTCTCGCCCTCGAAGATCGAGACGAGATGGCTGTCGTAGGGGATATTCAACAGGCCAAGCAGCACCCTCGCCTTCCAGCCATTTTGCGACGGCAGATAGTCATGAAGCGTGAGCATGGCTGTCCCTTTCGTGCGACCGGGCCGAATTTGCATGCCGTCGTGGCAACCGCCACCCGATTCCTGCTGCCTCCCCCCTCAAGCCGAGCTGCGCAGCATCAGCTCGGCGTTGAGCAGGATGCGGCCGCTGCCGGGTTTGGCGGCCGGCGATTTTTCATCCAGCCGCTGCAGCAGGAGTTCAATCGCCAAGCGGCCGATCTCGTTGTAGTTCTGTGCCACTGTCGTGATCGGTGGGCAGGCGTAGCGCGACAGCGGATGGTCGTCGTGCCCGGCGACCCTGAGGTCGCAATCCGCGCCATGGCCCACCTTCAGGCCGAGCTGATAGGCAGCGGCGAGCACGCCGAAGGCAACACGGTCGTTGGCGCAAAGCACCGTTTTGGTCGGAAAGCCCTGTGACTTCAGGATACGCAGCGCTTCGTCAAAGCCGAATTTCTCGAAATCCCACGACCGCGCATCCGTGACGGGCACGATTTCAGGCGTCATCTTGAACTGCTGCATGGCCTCGACATAGGCATCCTGCCGCGCCGAGGCGTTGTTGTTGACGAGCGGCATGGCGAAGTAGCAGGGCGGCTCGCCGGAGCGGCAGAGATAGTCGACGATCAGCCTGAAGCTTTGCCTGTTGTCGGTGCCGACGAAGGAGGAGGTCTCGTCGAGCGGCGAGTCGACGTAGATCAGCGGAATGCTCGAGCCGAGCTCGGCCAGGATCCGGTGGTGCGACCGCACGCCGAGCGGCGCGATGATGGCGCCGGCGATGTTCATCGATCGGAACGTCTGGATCGCCTGGTCCTCCATTTCGGCGCGCCCGTCCGAGGAAAGGACAAACGCCAGGAAGCCGGCTTCGTTGGCGATCAGCTCGATGCGACGCGTCAGCGCCATATAGAACGGGTCGGTCGAGTTCGGAATGATGACGCCCAAAATGTTGCTGCGGCGGCGGTTGAGATTAACGGCGAACATGCTCGGCCGGAAGTCGGATTTCTTCAGCGCGGCCTCGATGGCGCTGCGGGTGTTCTTGCGGACCGAATTGGGGTCGTTGAAATATTTGGAGACGGTGGTGCGCGACAGACCGACGAAGTCGGAGAAGTCCTCCATCGTCCTGATCGTCTTTGCCATTCACACGCTCCCTGTCCGGACTGTCATCTTGATAGATGAGTCACGTTTTTTCGGAAAGGCGAAGCAACAGTCATTCCCGCTTGGCTGCCATGGCAGCGGCCCATGCGGATTCTACTGTTCCGCGGAGAATTGTACCTTCATTGTTGCCGGATCACTGCCGCCCTTGGCGAAGAACGGCAGCAGTTCGGAAAGCGGCAGCTGGTGGCTGACCAGCCGCGCCATCGTGCCGTCGTCTTGGCTGAGGATGTCGAGCGCCTGCGGGATGTTGCGGTTCAGCGAATGCGATCCTGCCAATCTGATCTGGCGGCGGAAAATCTCGAACGGGGCAACCGAAATCCTGGCGTCTGGCGCGCAGACGCCGAAGACGAGCGCCGTGCCGCCATCGGCGGTGAAGCCGATCATGCCTTCGACCACCTTGGCCACACCGGTGGCGTCGGCGACGAAATCGAAGCTGCGCGCCTGCGCCGACAGCGCCTGCGATCCGGACACCAGCGGCTCCAGCCCGAGCGCCTCAGCGAAGGCGAGCCGCTGCTCGCTGATGTCGGCAACCGCCACGTGTTTGACGCCCTTGGCCCTGAGCGACAGGGCCAGCAGCAGGCCGATCGGCCCGGCGCCGAAGACCAGCGCGGTGCCGGGCATGGTTTTGCCGGCCTCGATGCCGGCGCTACCCAGGCCGTTCAGCACGCAGGCGAGCGGCTCGGCCAACGCCGCCGTGGCGAAACCGAGATCGCCGATCCTGTGCAGATGGTCGACGGCAACCAGGCTGAACTCGGCGAAGCCGCCATCTGCGGTCACGCCATAGGCCTTCAGGCTGGCGCACAGATTGGTGAGACCCTTGCTGCAGGCGGGGCAATGCCCGCACGGGATGTTGGGATCGACGGCGACCCGGTCACCGGGCCTTACGGTGGTCACATCGCTGGCGACGGCCTCGACCGTGCCGGTATATTCATGACCGGGGACCAACGGAAACGCGCCCTCCCCGTAGCGGCCATGCAGGACCTCGATGTCGGTGTGGCAAAGCCCTGCGGCGCGGACCCGCACCAGAGCGTGCCCCGGCTTGACCTTTGGCAGGTCCAGTTCCGCCATGCCGGCAACGCCCGCGGCGGTAAATCGGATGGCCTTCATGTCAATCTCCCTTGGCGATGCGGCTTGGAGAGCGCTTCAGCTCATCCAGTTGCCGCCGTCGACATTGTAGGTCTGTGCCAGAATGTAGTCGCTGTCGGACGAGGCCAGGAAGACGGCGAGCCCGGCAATGTCCTCGGGTTGGGCGAAACGGCCGATCGGGACCGACTTCGCCACCGCCGCCTTCTTCTCGCCGGGCTTCAGGCCCTCCCAGCGGGCGAAATGGGCGTCGACGACATCCCAGTGCTCGCCATCGACGACGCCGGGCGCGATGGCATTGACGTTGATGCCGTGCTTGACCAGCGCCAATGCCGCCGACTGCGTCGCCGAGATGATCGCCGCCTTGGAGGCGCAGTAAAGCGTCACCAGTGCCTCGCCCCGGCGACCGGCCTGGCTCGCCATGTTGATGATCTTGCCGCCGCGGCCACGCGCGATCATCACATTGGCCACCGCTTTCATCATGAACAGCGGCGCCTTGAGATTGATGGCGAAGACGCGATCGTAGCTTGCCTCGGTGATATCGGTGATCGGCGCCATGTCGAAGATGGCCGCATTGTTGACGAGAATGTCGATGCCGCCGAGTTCGCGGTCGACTTCGGCGACCACCCTGTCGATCGCTTCGAGGTCGGTGACGTCGAGCTTGACAGCGCTGGCCGAAGGGCCGATCGCGGCAGCCGCCCGCGTCGCACGCTCGATGTCGATATCGGCAATCACAACCCTGGCGCCTTCGCGCGCATAGGCTTGCGCAAAACCGAGGCCAATGCCGCGCGCGCCGCCGGTGATGAGGGCAATCTTGTTGTTCAGTCTCATTTCAATCTTTTCCAAAGTTTCTCGAAAGATGTGCCGCCCAATGACGGCCGGCGCGACGTCATGGGAGGCATGCCCCTGCGAGCGAATTCAAGGAAAGCACGGACCCGCTGTGGACGGGTCCGTGCATCCTCCGGGCCTGCTGCAATGGGAGGCTTTTCCAGGCCCGGATCGCCGGGGACGGCACACGCACCGTCCCTGGCTTGAACGCGCCTACTTGATGTAACCCGCCTCCGTCATCGTCTTCTCCACCGAGGCCTGGGCATCCTTGAGCACGTCGTCGACCGACTGCTGGCCGGTGACCGCGGCGGCAATCGCCTGACCGACCTCGGTTCCAATGCCCTGGAATTCGGGGATGGCGACGAACTGGATGCCGGTATAGGGAACCGGATCCCTGGTCTGCTTGGTCGGATCGGCGGATTCGATCGCTGCAAGGACCGTCGCGGCGAAAGGCGCCGCCTTCTGGTAGTCCGCGCTGGCATAGGTGGATTTGCGCGTTCCCGGCGGTGCCGCAACCCAGCCTTCGGTCTCGCCGACGCGCTGGACATAGGCTTTCGAGGTCGCCCATTTTACGAACGACTTTGCGGCATCCACCTTCTTGGTCGAGGTCGGGATGGCGAGGCTCCATGCCCAGCCCCAGGCCGAGCCATTGGGGGTGACCGCCACCGGCGCCTTGGCGAAGGCAACCTTGTCGGCAACCTGGCTTTGCTTGGGATCATAGACGCGGCCCGCGGCGGACGTGGCGTCAATCCACATGGCGCAGTGGCCGGAGGCAAACAAAGTCTGGTTCTCGTTGAAACCGTTGGAGCTTATTCCCGGAGGGCCGTCCTTCTTCATGGTGTCGACATACCAGCCGATCGCCTTCTTCCACTCGGGCGAATTGATCTGCGGCTTCCAGTCCATGTCGAACCAGCGGCCGCCGAATGTGTTCACCAGCGTGCCGACAAAGGCCATGTTCTCGCCCCAGCCCGGCTTGCCGCGCAGGCACAGGCCGTATTGTTCCTTCGACTTGTCGGTGAGCTTGTCGGCGAATTCCGTGATCTGGTCATAGGTGGGCTGCTCCGGCATCTTCAGGCCGGCGGCATCGAACAGATCCTTGCGGTAGAGCGTGAACGAGCTCTCGGCATAGAAGGGCACGGCGTAGAGCTTGCCGTCGACGGTCAGGCCGCTGCGAACCGGCGCGATCAGATCGTCATAGTCATAGTCGTCGCCGAGATCGTTGAGCGATGTCAGCCAGCCGCTCTTGCCCCAGATCGGCGTTTCATAGCCGCCGATGGTCAGAACGTCGAACTGGCCGCCCTTGGTGGCGATGTCGGTGGTGACCCGCTCGCGCAGCACGTTCTCCTCGAGCACGACCCAGTTGACCTTGTTTCCCGTCGCCTTCTCCCATTCCTGCGACAGCTTCTGCATGATGATCATGTCGCCATTGTTGACCGTCGCAACCGTGATCTCCTCGGACAGGGCGGCACCCGCCGCCAGTGCCGACGCAGCGACCGACGCGGCGAAAATTCCAATACGCTTACCAATTGGCATTTCGTCTCCTCCTTTACGAATGCGCATGCGTAAGTGAACATGCGTATATATTTTATTGCGCTTGAGGACAGGCAAGTCAAGCGCGGCAATACGCGATTTTTGGAGCCAGGGTCGCTTTCCGCAATGGTTGCGGGAAGACGAGGCACACCGATAAGGGCGCATGCGAATGAAAATAAATGTACGCACGTTCAGTTTGTGTTGACTTCGCTCTCCCAGCGATTTACCTCGACTGTAGCCTGGCACACGCCGCCATGATCCGCGCGCGGTCCGGTTGGGGAGAGAAGGATTTGCAAGCATGAGCCTTTCGCGCCGCAGCGAGATCGCCGCCGAGGCCGCGGGGCCAACGATTGTGGCCGGCGAAATCCTGGTCGAAATCATGGCGACGGAACGGGGCTTTGGCTTCCTCGAACCGCAGACGCTGACAGGGCCCTTCCCGAGCGGCGCGCCGGCGATCTTCATCGATCAGGTCGGCAGGCTGGGCGGCGGCGCAGGCATTATCGGCTGCATCGGGCGTGACGATTTCGGCACGCTCAACCTGGAAAGACTGAGGCGCGACGGCGTCGACGTTTCCGCCGTCGATGTCAGCGACCGGTTCCCGACCGGATGCGCCTTCGTGCGCTACCGGCCCGATGGCGGCCGCGACTTTGTCTACAACATCGCCGAATCCGCCGCTGGCCAAATCCGCCTCACCGCCGCTGCACGTCTGCTGGCGGATAGAGCCGGCCATCTGCACATTATGGGATCGACGCTGTCGGTGGCCGGGCTGAGGGAAATCGTGACTTACGCCGTGCAGGCGGTGCGCGCCCGTGGCGGCTCGACCTCGTTCGACCCGAACATGCGCAAGGAATTGATTGACGGCGCCGACGGCGCGCTGTTTTCGACGCTGGTTGACGATGCCGATCTGCTTTTGCCGTCCGGCGACGAATTGCTCGCCGCGGCCGGCGTCGATGACGAGCACCAGGCGGTGGCGGCATTGTTTGCCCGGGGCGTCGGCGAGATTGTGCTGAAGCGCGGGGCCGCCGGCTCGTCATGGTTCGGCGCCGACGGCTCCCGGATCGACAGCGCCGGGTTCCTGGTCGAGGAGGTCGACCCGACCGGCGCCGGCGATTGCTTTGGCGCGACCTACCTGACCTGCCGCCGCCTGGGAATGGAGCCCGGCAAAGCGCTGCTTTATGCCAATGCCGCCGGTGCCCGCAACGTCACGCGGCAAGGCCCGATGGAGGGCGTTGCCGGCTTCGACGGGCTCGATCAATTCATCAAGGGAACAGCGAGATGATGGCCAATCCCCTTGGCGGTCTCGCCGCTGCCCGCCGCAACGGAACACCCTACGGCATCACCTCGATCTGCTCGGCGCATCCGCTGGTGATCCAGACGGCGATCAGGCGCGCCGTTGCGGACAAGGAAGCCAGCCTGCTGATCGAAGCAACCTGCAATCAGGTCAACCAGTTCGGCGGCTACACCGGGATGACCCCGGACCTGTTCGTCGCCTTCGTCCTGGAAATCGCCAGCAGGGAAGGTCTCGACCCCCGGCGCATTATCTTTGGCGGCGATCATCTCGGACCGAACCCGTGGCGTGCGGAACCGGCCGCAAAGGCGATGAGCAAGGCCGAAGCCATGGTCACGGCTTACGTCTGGGCCGGCTTCAGCAAGATCCATCTCGACGCCTCGATGGGTTGCGCCGGCGAGCCGGCGGCGCTCGACGACGAGACCATCGCGACCCGGGCGGCGCGCCTGGCCAAGGCGGCTGAAAAGGCAGCGCTCGCGCGCGGCGGCGTATTGCCGGTCTACATCATCGGCACCGAGGTTCCCGCTCCGGGCGGCGTCGACCACGCAATCAGCAAGTTGAAGCCCACTGACGCCGCGGCGGCGCGGCGCACGATCGAGATTCATCGCGACATCTTTGCCCGCGAAGGCCTGACGGACGCCTTTGGCCGCGTCATCGCCGTGGTGGTGCAGCCGGGCGTGGAATTCGGCAGCCAGAATGTCGTCGCCTACGCGCCCGAGAAGTCGAAAGGCCTGACCGGATTGCTCGATGAGCAACGCTCGCTCGTTTACGAGGCGCATTCCACCGACTATCAGAGCCGCACGGCGCTGACAGCGCTCGTCGCCAACGGCTTTCCGATCCTTAAAGTGGGTCCGGGCCTGACATTTGCCCTGCGCGAGGCGTTTTACGGTCTCGACCTGGTCGCCTCCGAAATGGTTGCCGACTATGGCGACCGATCGCTCGCACGCACGATGGAGCGCGTGATGTTGGCTGCGCCCGGCCATTGGCACAGCCACTATCATGGCGATAAGGCGAGCCTCTATCTGCAGCGGCATTACAGCTACAGCGACCGGATCCGCTACTACTGGAGCAACCCCACCGCCATCGCCGCCGTCGACCGCCTGCGCAAGGCGCTCACCGACGTGGCCATTCCTGAAACGCTGATGCGGCAGTTCCTGCCGACGCTGCCGGCCGCACTTGGACCGGCCGGCAATCCCGAGGCGATTTTCCACGCGGCGGTTGGCCAGGTGCTGGCGGACTATGATGCTGCTTGTCGGGGCCGCAAGGACTAAAACCCGAAGCCACTTTGTCAGCCGGCGCGCGCGATGCTAGAGCGAAAGCATGACATCCGTGGCGGCCTCCTCGATATCGGCATGAAATCAGTCGTTCTGTTCACCCTGCTGCCGGCCTTGCTCCTCGCCTCGCCCGCCCGCGCCGACTGGAAGCCGGTCGAGAAGGTCGAGACCTATGCCATATCGGGCCAGAGCGGGCCCGAACTCTACGCTTCGATCGGCGAAGCAGGCCCGCTGCTGGGAAAGGGCCGAGTCATTGCGCACACCAATTTCAAGCTGACTTGGACCCGGGACTACAAGCCGCAAGGCGGCGCCTGCGTTATCAAATCGGCGCGGCCGAAACTCATCATCACCTACACCTTGCCCAAGCCGGCCGCGCCGCTGTCTCCTGCCGTGCAGAAGAGCTGGGAGATTTTCGCCGCCGGGCTCGCCGCCCACGAAAAGGTGCATGGCGCGGCAATCGTCGAAATGGTGCACAAGATCGAAGCGATCAGCGTCGGCATGACCGTCGCCGACGATCCCGGCTGCAGCAAGATCCGCACCGAGCTGACCCGGCAGCTTGCTCAGATCTCGCTGGCGCAGCGCCAGGCCAGCCGCGACTTCGACAAGGTCGAATTCGGTCCCGGCGGCAATCTGCGGCAGCTGGTCTTCAATCTGATGACCGGGAAATAGAGCCGTCACGAACTGATTCAGGATCTGGCTCTATTCCCTTGTTTGATCGCGATCTTTCGCGGTCTGGCGATCACGCTTTGACCTGCTTGATCAGATCGCGCGGATGATGCCGCCGTCGACGCGGATGTTCTGGCCAGTGATGTAGCCGGCGCCCTCGGACGCCAGGAAGGCGATGGTGGCCGCGACTTCCTCAGATGTCCCGTAACGCTGCATCGGCACGCTGTCGCGACGCTCCTCGGTGGCCGGCAGGCTGTCGATCCAGCCGGGCAGCACGTTGTTCATGCGCACATTGTCGGCGGCATAGGTGTTGGCGAAGATCTTGGTGTAGGCGGCAAGGCCGGCGCGGAACACGGCGGACGTCGGGAACATCGGGCTCGGCTCGACCACCCAGGCGGTCGAGATGTTGATGATGGCGCCGGCCTTCTGCCTGACCATCTGCGGCGCCACGATGCGCACCGGGCGGATGACGTTGAGCAGATAGACATCCATGCCGGTGTGCCACTGCTCGTCCGTGATCTCGAGGATCGGCGCGCGCGGCCCGTGGCCGCCGCTGTTGACCAGCACGTCGATGCGACCGTAGCGCTCGAGCGTCAGGTCGACAAGGCGCTGCAGATCCTCATTCGACTGGTTGGAGCCGGTGACGCCGAGACCGCCAAGCTCCTTGGCCAGTGCCTCGCCCTTGCCGGAGGACGACAGGATCGCAACCTTGAACCCGTCCGCCGCCAGCCGCTTTGCCGCTGCCGCACCCATGCCGCTGCCGCCGGCAACGACCACTGCCACTTTTTCTACACTCATGTCGATTTCCTTCACGGGTTGGCGGGGCTCTGAAAGCCATGTTTTCGAGGTTCGAGCAATGCTATAACCGGTTTTGCGATCTGGTTCGAACCAGAAAGCCTGAAATCAAGCTGTAGAAAAACTACTGCATGCCCGAAGCCTTCCTCAGCCTGCCACCGTTGAATGCGCTGCGCGCCTTCGAGGCCGCCGCGCGTCATCTCAACTTCCGCATCGCCGCCGAGGAGCTGAACGTAACGCAAGGAGCGGTGGCGCAGCATATACGCGGGCTGGAAGCCGATCTCGGCGCAAAACTGTTCGAGCGGCTGCCGCGCGGCCTGGCGCTGACCGACGAAGGCCGCGCCTATGTGCCCAACATCCGCCGCGCCTTCGACCTGATCTCGGAGGCCACCTTGCTGTTGCGGCCCGAACCGGCAAGGCTGACGATCAGCGTCACGCCGAGCTTTGCCACCAAATGGCTGATCCCGAAACTGCCGGAGTTCGTGGCGCACAATCCACTCGTCGACCTCAGGATCCTGGCAAGCGAAAGCCTGTCGAGCTTTCAGGCCGATGGCGTCGACATCGCGGTCAGGCAAGGCCGCCCGCCCTTCGGCGCCGGACTGATGGTGGACCTGTTGTTCCCACAGCAGATCGTGGCCATCTGCAGCCCTGCCCTGTTGCCGGCCGGCGCGAACGAGATCGCGCCGGCCGACATCCAGCATCACGTGCTGCTGCACGACGCGCACAATCTGTGGCCGGAGTTCATGGAAAAAACGCTCGGCCTGAAAATGGCCAGCGAGACCAAACGCATGCGCTTCAACCAGACCGGGCTGGCGATCGACGCCGCCATTGCCGGCCAGGGTATTGCATTAGCCAGCCGCTTCCTGGTTGCGGCCGACATTGCCGCCAGCCGACTGGTGCAGCCGCTGCGCGCGGAAATGCGCGGCACGCAGGATTTTTATGTCGTGGTGCCACGCAAACAGCGCCATCCCGAACCGACGCAGGCGGTGCGACAATGGCTGCTGGATGAGGGGGATGCGGCGCGGGTGTCGGATTGAGGCCTTTCAGCCCGGCCGACGACACTCTGCATCGATATTACTTACCGTCAGCGCACAAGAGGTTGCAGTCGGCCGTCTTGATTCCTTGCATGAAGATATTGAGCGACTCCAGGGAAGGTACAGGAAGCTGACCAACCAACGGGGCGAACAAGTCAATCATGGCCTGGCGACGATCAAGGGAAACGCTCTGCGCCAGAAAAGGACCGCTGGTTCTCAGCGCATCAACCAGAAGTATCTTGTTCTTATCCTCCAATGCCGGATCGGACAGAAAAATCGCCGCGCCACGAAGCATTTTCTCTACCCCTCCCCGAGCCTTGGCCCCGTTGCCGCGCAAAAGTTCGGCAACGTTGGTTTGGTGGGCGAGATAATCGTCGAAAGCCAGTTGCAAAGCACCAGAAACCCTAATTAGGAATGCCATCGAAAGCGTGGCTTCATCGTGCAAAGACGGTCCGCCCTGACCGTAGGGCCTTGTCAGAGCCCCACTCTTGTTCATTACAAAAAATAGCGTGTCCTGATCGCTTGCATCGTATGGCGGCGTGCCTATCAAGGCCTCATGGTCCCAGAGCTTGCGGAGCAGGTCGCGGTCTTGTGGCCTTTTAAGCGTCGGCAAGTTGCCTTCACTCTGGCGCTGCCGCAAAAGCTCATCGAATTTGGCGTACAAATCCGTGGCGTCAGCCAAAGCTGTTGGCGGAACATGCGCGTGCGCCCATGTCGAAAACAGAATGGCAAAAACCGAATACAGCAGACGTTTCATCGCCGTGCCTTAGTGCCCGCGCCGCATTGCTGCAAAAAACGTATTCGATACTCAGACCCGTCGCGCAATGTCGGCCGCCACCGCCTTCGCCTCCCTGCCGATTTCCCGGAGCAGACCGGTGACCGGGTTGTAGAAGCCGACGAGGTAGAGGCCGAGTTGCGAGGAGCGGGCGTTGACGCCGCTGCGTTCCGGCTGCAGTTCCGCCGGAACGAATTTCTCGTAGCCCGGACGGTAGCCGGTGGCGAGGATGACGGCGTCGAACGCTTCCTGCCTGCCGTCGGTGAATAGCGCGCCGTGCTCGGTGAAGCGCGCGATGTCGGGCGCGATCCTGATGGCGCCTTTGGTGATGGCGTCGACCGTGCCGACATCGATGACCGGGATGCGGCCGACCTCGTCGATCTGCTGCAGGATGCCCTGTTTCGGCCGCACGATGCCGTACTTTTCGAGCTTGCCCAGGGCGAAATCGAGAATGATCGGGAACATCCAGTCGTTCACCGCCTGCGGCATCGGCCGGCTGGCGATGCCGACCATCTGGATCGGCACGCCGAACAGCTGGCGCGGCACGATGTGCACGCCCTTGCGCACCGAAATGGTGGGCTTGGCGCCGCCTTCGGCAAGGTCCAGCGCGATCTCGGCGCCGGTGTTGCCCATGCCGACGATCAGCACCGAGCGACCGGTGTATGGAGCAGCCTGCGTGTAATCGGCGCTGTGCAGGACGTCGCCCTTGAAGGCCTCGATGGCGGCGAGCCGGGGAACGATCGGCTCGGCATTGTTGCCGCTGGCGATGACGACATGGGGCGCCTTCAGGGTCTCCGATCCGGTCTCGACCAGAAAACCGCTGTCGTTGCGGCGAATGGCTTTCACAGTCACCCCGAAGCGGGGACGCAGATCGAATTTTCGTGCGTAGTCGTCGAGATAACGAACGACCATTTCGCGCGGCACGTAGCGCGGATAGTCCCTGGGGAATGGCAGGAACGGCAGCGAGGAGAACGACTTCACCGTATGCAGATGCAGCCGCCGATAGTGACGTCGCCAGGCGGGCGCCACCTCCCCGGCTTTTTCGAGGATGGCGAAATCCACCCCTGCCCGCTTCAGGCAGGCGCCGACCGCCAGGCCGGCCGGGCCGGCACCGACAATGACGACAGTCGTGTCCAAGCGATTCTCCTCCCGCCGGGCCTGGCTGAGGCTATGCGCAGAGGCGCAGGCGGGACAAGTCACCCGTTCCGCAATATCCCCGCCTTGGACAGCGTCTCCATGCCATCGCAGAGATGTTTCTTCAGCACGCGCACGGCTTCCGCCGTGTCGCGCTTGCGGCAGGCGGTGAGCAGTTCGCGGTGTTCGGCCTGCGAGACACCGCGATAGTCGAGGCTGGACAGAAGCATGCGGACATACCGGTCGGCGGCATTGTGGTGCGCTTCGATCAGGGCGAGCAGCCGGGCGTTGCCGCAGGCGCTGTAGAGCGCCAGATGGAAGGTCCGGTTCAGCACGCCCCATCGGGCGACATCGGGCTCGGCGTCGATGCGGGCAAGCACCTGCGCGGCCTCGTCGAGCTTTTCACTGCCAAGCGTTGGGACAGACAGGTTGAGCGCCTGGCTTTCAAGCAGGTCGCGCAGCGCAAAGATCTCCCTGATCTCGGTGGCGTCCATGCGGGCGACATGCGCGCCCTTGGTCGGGTGGATCTGGACGATGCCTTCGGCCTCGAGTTGGCGCAACGCGTCGCGGATCGGCATGCGGCTGAAGCCGAAGCGCAACGCAAGATCGTCCTGGCGCAGTATCGTGCCGTCCGCCAGGCTGCCATCGGCGATCGCCTCGCGCAGCACATTGGCGACCTGTTCGGCCACCGTCTGCGGCCGCTGCATTTCGGCAAACCCACCCATACGATCCCTCCTGCCAACTTCAGCGGCTCCTGCCGCCAACGTCATGGGCGCTGTCCTTCATCCGCCTGCCGGCGCCGGACCTTCGAAAGTCAGGCCATTGGCTGTTCATGCGTACGCGTACACTCCCAGATTGTGACGCAGAGAAGGCCAAAGCTCTTGCCCCGGCGCTCCCTCCCCAATTCTTCACGGGAGAGGTAAACGGCAACGGCGACCACAACGACCATACATTAGCAAATATTAGCTTGCACGAATATACAAATCTCGTATACTCGTATACGAGCTTCGTAGGGAGGAGATCGTGCCGCAAACCGCTTCCGCCGCGGGCGCCCCGGTCGATGCCATCGTCATCGGCGGGGGCATTGCCGGCTGTACGCTGGCCTGGGAACTGGCGTCGAGAGGCGTCAACACGCTCATCCTGGAGCAGACCCTGATCGCGGCCGAATCCTCGGGGCGCAACACCGGCACCTTGCTCAGCGGTCCGCAGCCGGAGGTGGTCGAAATGCTCGACGCCTGCGCAGCGATCTATGAGGAGCTTGCCGCCGGCCCGGTGCCGTTCGAGTTCGCCAGGATCGGCCATCTCCTGATCTCGGAAGACGAGCAAAGTTTTGAGGCGGCGGCCGATATCGCCGGGCGCTACCGCGCCGCCGGGGTCACGATGGACAGGATCAGCGGCGCGGAACTGGCGCGCGACCACAAGCGCATCGGCTTCCAGGTGGCCGGCGGCTACCATGTCGGCCGCGCCTGGACGCTGGAGCCGATGGGCGCGACCCATGCCTTCGCGCACGCCGCGCGCGAGGCGGGCGCCAAAATCTGCACCGGCCTGCGCGTCGCGCAGATTTTTTCGCGCAACGGCAAGGTCGAGGGCGTGCTGACCGACCAGGGCATCATCCCGGCCGATCTGGTCTTCATCGCCAATGGCCTGTGGATGTCCGATATGCTCCGGCGCACCGTCGGTGACGGGCCATTGCCCGGCCTGCCCTTCACCGCCGGCCGCGGCTGGCTGATCCAGTTGGGCAAGCTCGATTTCGAGCTGCCGTGGATCGTCGAGGAGCTGACATGGCCGGACCAGGAGGAACTCGGGCGGCGCATGAGCCTGTCTGGGCTTGCCGATGTCGCTTTGCAGCGCGACGACCAGCCGGCCGTGGAAGCGATCTGCCTCAATCCAATGCGCGGCGGCGACGCCAAGCTCGGCGCGTCAGTGCAGCCGGCCTTTCGCGATCTGGTGCGCAACACCGACATGGCAGCTCGCATCGCGGCACGCACGCTGCGCATGCTGCCCGGCCTCGGCTCGCCTCGGGTGACGAATGTCTATCCCGGCAACCGCCCGATGCTGTCGGACGGGCTGCCTGTCGCCGGCCGCACCGCGATCGAGGGGCTGTATGTGCATGGCGGCATGGGCTCGATCGGCATGCATGCCGCCCCCGCCACCGCGCGCTGGCTGGCAGAGGCCGTGCTTTCGGGCGATGGCAACCCGAAGCAGACATGGCTGAGGCCACAGCGATTTGCGGGATGGGATGGATGAGCCTGGTGATGCATCGATGATAGCGTCACCCGAAGAACGTCTGTCGATGTAGCGCGGCCATAGCCAAGGGGGCGCTAGCGTTGCGCCCTAGCCGATGTGCTCGGCGCGCAGCTTCTTCCTCATCTGCTCAAGTGCCGCCTCGCCGCCGGCTGCCAACTCGACCGCAATTCTCGCCATCTCATGATCGGCCTTGCGGTATTTGCTGCCCCAGGCACCGAGTGTCGCCAGCACCGGCAACAGGTCGATGCCAGCCTCGGTCAGCCGGTAGATCGCCTTGAGCTTGTGCGTGGGGTCGTCGCTTTTGGTGACGATGCCCTCATCCTGCAAGGTCTGCAGCCGCTCGGCCAGCGTGCGCGACGAGATGCCTTCGCCTGACAGCAAAAACTCCCGGAAGTGCTTCTTTCCCGCAAAAACCAGGTCGCGGACGATCAGCAGCGTCCAGCGGTCGCCGAGCAGTTCGAGCGACAGGCTGATGGGGCAACCGGATCTTTCCCTGGTCGACATTTCTATGGTTCCATTTTTAAATCACTTTACTATTGACATCATTTTTTCGCCATGTCAATGGTTCCAAAAGTAAAGCGACTACATGGCCGAGCTGCCTGGCCGCATACCGGTCGAACGAGGAGAGAGACGATGAGAAAGCTGATCCTGCAGATGCAGATGTCGGTCGACGGTTTTGTCGGTGCGGCCGGCGACGAGCACTGGCAGCTCTGGGAGTGGGGCGGCAACTGCCCGTGGGACGACGAACTGAAGCAGGATTTCAATGCGGTGTTCGCCGGCATCGACACCATCCTGCTCAGCCGCAAGATGGCCGAGGAGGGTTACCTCACCCATTGGGGCAATGCCGCCAAGAACTATCCGCGCGATCCCTTCTATGCCTTTGCGCAACGCATCGTCGAAGCGCGCAAAGTGGTGCTGAGCGACAAGCTTAAGGCATCGCGCTGGGAGCGCACGACGCTCGCCAGCGGCGACCTGCCGCGCGAGGTCAACGCGCTGAAAGCTCAAGGTGGCGGCGACATGGCGGTGTTCGGCGGCGCCGGCTTTGCCTCGGCGCTGATCGCGGCGGGGCTGGTCGACGAATTCCAGCTGTTCATCAACCCGGCCGCACTCGGCGACGGCGAACGGATTTTCGACCAGGGCGGCTTCAGAAAACTGCGCCTCATCGGTTCGAAAGCCTATGCCTGCGGCATGGTGGTCAATCGCTACGCGCCGGCTTGATCCTCACAGTTTGAATCGGCGAGCCGCTTCAACGCCTTGTTTTTACGCGAGTTTCTGGCGAATAACTGCCGCCCGCTTTCCTGGAATTGCACTAGAAATTGATCTCGACCGAGGCTGCGCTGCGCTTCGCCTGCCCATGAAACACCGCCTCGATGTTGTTGCCGTCGGGGTCGAGCAGGAAGGCGGCATAATAGCCGGGATGATAGGGCCGCTCGCCGGGCGCGCCATTGTCGGTGCCGCCGGCATCGAGGCCCGCTTTGTAGAACGCATCGACCATGGCATTGTCCCTGGCCTGGAAGGCCAGATGATGGCGTCCGGTCAGTTGCCCCCTCGCCGCCCGGCTGTCGAGGCTGGAGATGAACAATTCGTCGGCCCAGAAATAGTCCTCGGCCTCGCCGCCGATCGGAACACCGAGCACCTTGAAGACGGCTTCGTAGAAACGCCGGCTGGCCTTGAGATCCCTGACCACCAGCTGGATGTGGTCGATGAGGCGGCCGCGGTGGAGCTGCATGGGCGATATCTCCTGTTTGAAGAGATCACCAACCTAGTGCCGCAGAGCGGCTCGTCAATTCAGCAGCGCATTTGGTCAGCAGCGTATTTTGCGTCTGGCGCGCTGGCTGTCAGGCCCGTTTTGCCGCCACGGCAATTCTAAGCTGATCGAGCAACGCCGCCTCCCACGCCGGCGGCGATTTTGCCATATCGCGGCCGAGCCAGTCGAAGTATCCGAAATCGCTTTTCGGATTTTCATAGAGGCCGCGTTCCCGCGCCAGCCGCAAAAGACGGCCGGCATACTCTTGCGGCGAGAACTGGGCACTTGCCAGTCTCTCCATGCCGGCAGAGCGCCAGAACGGATAGGGATCGGCGGCGTTGCCCAGCCCGCCGACAAGATAGCTCTCGGCCATTTCCAGGCGTCTGGCTTCACTCGCCTCATTGGCGAGCATGAGAGGAAATATCTCGGCTAAGAAGAAGTGCTCGTGCTCCATGTCCATCAACGCGCCATAGCGCAGCAGCAGCGGATTGCTGTCCTTGTCGAGCACGGCAAGCGCATGCGCCGCGTAGCCGAAGGCGCCAACCGAAGCGTCCTCCTTGTAGGGCTCATAGTAGGCGCTGGTCAGCGGATTGAGGTTTTCACACACGGCTTGCAGAAGCCGAGCGATCGCGGGTGCGGCCGCCGCACAGGTGTTTTCGACATGGGTGAAGAACGTCTTTTCATCGAGCTTCTTGCGGCCGTCGATGAACTCCGCGCGCAACTGGTTGTCGTGCGGGCGGTCGTTGATATCAGGGCCGATCTGCGCGGTCAGTGCATCGATGGCCGCCACACAGCCGGGCTCGTCCATTGCAGTCAGTTCGACACGATAGATGCTGCGCTTCTTCGCCAGTTCCTCGGCCTTCTGCGCCAGCTTCACGTCCGCTTCCGCGCTTCCATCCGCCGGGATCGGGCGGCATCCGTCTTCCAGCCGCGTGATCGTGCGGACGGCCGTTGTCGACGCCTGCGCAGTGCCGTCGGCGATGACGATCTCATTGTCGAACACCATTTCCAACCGCCGCCCATCGAGCGGCGTGGCGGATTTGAAAATAGCCGCGCAAGGCAGCCAGGTGCCTTGCCGCATGCCGAAGCGCTCGAACCGCATCTTCGGTGAGTGTTTTCCGTCGACACCGATGCAGGCGACGAAGTTGTTTCTTTGCACCCAGAACGCCTGGCTGTCCGGCTGCCAGCCGATCATGTCCTCTTCCCGGAAGCCGAAGTCGAACAGATTGGAGGTGACGTTGTCGTAGAAGCCTTTCTCCTCTGGCCAAAGCCAGTCGGCGTTCTTGTGGCTGAGATTGCGCCAGGTCGATTGCGGGTTCTCCTTCAGGAAATTCGACAGCTTGCGATAGATATCGCCGCGCCTGGCAGGCCTGCCCCCTTTCCAGGCACCGCTGTCCAAATTCCCTTTGTCCGGCAATTCATGGGCGGTCATCCACATTGGCGCAGCGACAGCAACAGGTCGCAGCGGGGAAGCCTCCCATATCTCGATCCCGAAGCTGAAATAGTCATCGCCCTGTTGTGTGACATGCGGCAGATGCGAATTGTCGGAGCGCAACCAGTAGCGGCCGTTGGGGCTTGGCGAATGCAGGCGGTCGTCGGTATTGCTGCCCAGGCACAATGCCGTTTCGACATCGCCGGATCCAGGATCGATACGAGCCAGTCCGTAGCCGCGCTGCCCGGCGTCCTCGACAAGGGCAGCGTAGGCGACACTGCCCTGGGCATCCAGCACGCTGTTATGGCTCATTCTCGTAGCGCCCGGCAGGCCTTCGATGACTTTGACGACAGCCTGCTGCTCAATATCGATTACGCGAAGATCAACCGATCGAATGCCATGGCTGACCAGGTGATAGACCATGCGCCCATCCGGACTTTGCAGTGCCTCATAGTTCGAGTGCTGGTGGTCGGGCTGGCCGTTCCTGCCCATCGCCGGCGGCAGCTTGAGATTCCGGCGCAGCGAGCGAGCCCTGACGTCGTAGATGAACAGCCCTTCCTTGGGGTCGAAGAACCAGGCAAGACCGCTCGGCGAGATGCCATGCCGGAATGGCACGTAATAACCTGGGCTCGGCTTCATGATCCAGGGCTCGACACCGCCGGCCGCGATGGCAAAGTAGTGCGTATTCTTGATATGCCTGACGAGATCCATGACCGCCTCCGCACGGACTTCTAAGGCAAGCCGGGTTAATTTGCGGTTTGGCCGGGTATTGCGGGCAACCGGCGCAACCCTTGCGTCGCCTGCTTTCGCGGCATCCGGATGGACTTCCGCGTAAACCGGATAAAAAATGCAACCGGATTGTCGGATTCGAAATCCCGCCAACGTCCTTCGGACGCAAGCGGCGCAACGGAGCTGGAAAAAGTCGCGCCGCATCGAACCGATTTCGGGAGAAGACCATGGGTAATTCCTATCGTTGGGTCATCGTCGCGGCTGGTGCGCTGATGACCTGTGTTGCGCTTGGCGCGATGTTTTCGCTGGCGATCTTTCTCGAGCCGATGGCGCTCGACACCAACTGGTCGCGCACCGGTATTTCCACTGCCATGACGCTGAATTTTTTGGTGATGGGCGCAGGCGGTTTCGCCTGGGGCGCCATTTATGACCGTGTCGGCGCCCGCCCCGTGGTCTTTGCGGGTGCTGTGCTGCTTGGCCTGTCGCTGGTGGTGGCGAGCCGCGCCAATTCGCTCATCGTCTTCCAGCTGAGCTATGGCGTGATCGTTGGGCTGGCGGCGAGCGCCTTCTTCGCGCCGATGATCGCGCTCACTACAGCCTGGTTCGACACCCATCGCAGCCTTGCCGTATCGCTGGTCTCGGCCGGCATGGGTGTGGCGCCGATGACCATCTCGCCCTTCGCGCGCTGGCTGATCACCGCCTATGACTGGCGCACGGCGATGTTCGACATCGGCATCATGGCCTGGGTGCTGCTTTTGCCGGCCGTCTTCCTGGTGCGCCAGCCGTCCGTGGCGGTCGCGGCATCGGATGGCAGCGCGCCGGCGTCTGTCGCGGACGATCCCGGCTTTAGCGTCGGCCAGGCACTGCGCTCGCCGCAATTCCTGGTGCTGGGCATGACCTTCTTCGCCTGCTGCGCGGCCCATTCCGGGCCGATCTTCCACATGGTGAGCTATGCCATGTCGTGCGGCGTTGCACCCATGGCCGCCGTGTCGATCTACAGCGTCGAGGGCCTTGCCGGCCTCGGTGGGCGCGTGCTCTACGGCGTGCTTGGCGACAGGCTGGGCGCCAAGCCGGTGCTGATCGTGGGCCTCGCCATCCAGGCGGTGGTGATTGCCGCCTATCTCGCCGTCGGCAATCTCGAGCAGTTCTATCTTCTGGCCATCATCTTCGGCGCCACCTATGGCGGCGTCATGCCGCTCTATGCCGTGCTGGCACGCGACTATTTCGGGCCGCGCATCATCGGCACGGTGCTTGGCGCAGCAACCCTGCTGTCCAGCCTCGGCATGTCGTTCGGGCCGCTCGCCGGCGGCATGATCTTCGACGCCTATGCCAGCTATTCCTGGCTGTTCATCGGTTCGGCGCTGGTCGGCCTGGGCGCGGCCGGCATCGCCATCGCCTTCCCGCCGCAGCCCGGCCGGGAGCGGCTGCAAGCGGCTTAAGGTCCCTGATTTCCGCCCTGGCAGCGCGGAAATCTGTTTGCCCCATGCATGCGATTATGAAAGGCTTCTGGCCGAAGATACCGCACGCCGGCCAGGCCGGCGTGCATCTCCTAGCCAAGTCTGTTCACGGAGGCAGCTGCAGTGGGCCTGGAAGCCGAGGACGCGAGAGGCTGGTCGACCCTGTTGGGCGCGGCGGAGAAAGGCGACATCGAGACCCTCCGCGCCGAGCTGGCGGCCGGGGCTGACATCAACCAGACGGATGAGGGCGGCTGGTCGGCGTTGCATCTGGCCGCCCATAACGCCCGCGGTCCGGTGCTCGAAGAACTGATTTCGCATCCTGAGATCGACGTAAATTCCAGGAACAAATGGAAAAGCACGCCGCTCAGCCTCGCCGCGGCCAAGGGACACCACGCCGCCATAACGGCGCTGATCAAGCATCCCGACATCGATATCGACGCGCGCGCCGACTATTATGGCCGCACGGCGCTGATCGAGGCGGCAAGGACCGGGCATCTGGATATCGTCAAGCTGCTCGTCGAACACGGCGCCGACGTCAATGCGGCCGACAAGACCGGCCGCAACAGCGCGCTCATCGAAGCGATCAAGGGGCGCCACTATGACGTGGTGCAATATCTGCTGGAAACGAGGAAGGTGAACTTCCTCAACAAGGACATGCGGCTCAATGCCTTGATCTGGGCCGGCAGCACCCGCAATGCCGAGCTCATCGAGACGCTGGAAGCTGCGATCCACGCTTTCTTCGAAGGCAAGTGAGCGCTGTTCCCCGCTTGAGGTGTAGGGAATCGGCCGTCAAAGACCATCCGGCCTGACATTCCTTTCGACCACCCAACGGTGCTTGCCGATCTTGCGGCTGCGCGTGAATCCCTGAGCCTCGAACATCGCCAGCGTGCCATTGTGCAGGAAGGCACCGGCGACCGAGCGGCCCTCCGCGTCCTCGGGATAGCTTTCCACAGCGCCGCCGCCGAGCCGGGCGATCTCGGCAAGCGCACCGGCAAGCGCTGCCGCCGCCACGCCTTTGCCGCGATAGGCCTTGTCGGAGAAGAAGCAGGTGATGCGCCAGTCCGGTAGGCTCGTCAGCCCTTCCTCATAGGCGCGCCGGTGCTTTATGCGCGGCAGCTCCTGCGTCGGGCCGAACTGGCACCAGCCGACACAGGCGGCGCCGTCGAAAACGAGGGCCGCATGTGCATGGCCTTCGCGGACCCGGGCCTCCTTCTCGGCGCGGTTCCCGGCAGCGCCGACGCCTTTGGCGTGGAAGGCCATGCACCAGCAGCCGCCCCAGACGCCGTTATGCCGCTCGACCAGCGCAGCGAATTGCGACCATGTGGTCTCGTCGAGGGGTTTTGCGCTGAAGCTCATCGTGACCTCGTGAGCGACGAAGAATAACCGATCTGGAAAAACTTTGAAGCAAGGCGTCGGAAGCTGCGATCTCTTCCTGCCGGAACAACGGCTGCGGCCAACAAGGCTGTACAGGTTTCTCCATCCAGCACATCCGGCGAGGTCAGGACAATTCGATTCAAATGCGGCTGTGGATGTTTGCTTTCGCGTAAAGCGAGTCGCTCATGTTCGGCGCACGGCGGGCAATAAGGAGAAGCTTATGAAAAGCGACTTTGCCGCCGCCCGGCTGCATCTGGAGCGGGCCTGCCACTATCTGCGCGGCGACGACGAAACGAGTAGCGGGGCCCTTGCGGCGCTCGACCTGTTGATCGAGGCGATCGCTGCGGCCCAGTACACAAGGCCAGTGGCGGAGGTGGTGGATTTTCCACGGTCGGCAAGGCTGCGGTAGTCCCACGAAGAGGCCGCTTCGGGTAGGAGCGGCCTCGGCATGCCATGCTGACAAGCCGGCAATCGCCCGTCTTTGATTGAGTTCGACGGGGGGGCTCGCCGTTAGCACGTTGATAAGCATTTGGTAATAAACACAGACAATGAAATACAGGCTCGATCCAGCGCATAGGATGCCGGTATCCGCGGCGGATTCGTGTCATGCGCATTAGAAGCCAGATCATCCTCAGCATGGTAAGCGCCGCGGCCTTGATCGGGCTGGTCGGCGGCGTCGCCATCTTCACGCAGATCGCGGCGACCAAATATCTTGGACTGACCGAAGCGACCAACGTCGCGCGTGAACTGGCCGACACCATCGTCTTCAAGCCATCCGACGGGACGCCTTCGCTGTTCGAGCGGCCTGACGCACTCAAGCAATTCATGGAGCACCAGCATCGCCGCATGCGTCGGGACTTCCTGGTCCTCGACCGCAACAAGAACGTCGTTGCCCATGCCGCGGACGAAGAGCACAAGATCGGCGAAAAATTCGAACACGATCCCGGCAACGAAATCAGCCAAACGCTGGAAGACGGCATCCCGCGCAAGTTTGTCGACCCGGAGGAAGTGAACGCCATACTGGCCGTGCCGATCGAATATCCCGAGGATACGATCATCGGCGCCGTGCTGCTGGAATATGATCCTGTCCTGCATGCCGCCGAACAGCGCACCAACGGGCTGCTCTGGCTGGTTGGTCTTAGCGCGGCGGCGGCCGTGCTGGTCGCGGCCGCATTTGCGTGGATGCTGCTCAGCCGTTTCGGCTCCGGCCTCAAGGATATGATGGGCGGCATGGAAGCGCTGGCGAAGGGCAATGCCATGACGCGCATCAGCCATGCCCGCAAGGATGAATTCGGCCAGCTGGCCAACGGGTTCAACACCATGGCGGACCAGCTTGCATCGGCGCGGGCGCATGTCGAGGATATCGTCGAGACGGCGGCCGAAGGCATCGCGGTGCTGGACGGCGACGGCCGCATCGCCAGCGCCAATCCGGCGGCCGCAACGATGATCGGGCGCCGCGCCGACAAGATCGTCGGGCAGCAATGGGATGCGGTGCTGACGGTGCGCGACCCAAGAGGTGGCGCCTTCGCAGCCGGCGCTTCACCGATCGAAATGGCCTTGGCCACCGGCCGCCAGCACCAGGGCGAGGTGCGCCTGACCAAATCCGATGGATCTCATCTGCCGGTTGTCGCCAGCTGCAGCCCGCTCAGCCGATCCGACGGCGGTCTGGTCCTCACCCTCAACGACATCAGCGAGCTGCGCCGCGCCGAAGGGGTCGTCAACGAGCGTGCCGATCAGCTGGCGGTGCTTAACCGCGAACTGCACGAGAAGTCGGAAACCACCACCCGTCTGGTCAAGCTTGGCGAATTGCTGCAGGCCTGCGTGACCTTCCCCGAAGCTTTTTCAGTGGTCGGCACGGCCATGACCGAGTTCCTCGGCGGCCTGAGCGGAACCGTGCATTTGACCAGCGCCTCGCGCAATCTGGTCGAGGAGATGGCGCATTGGGGCGACGTCCGGTCGAGCGCCACGCAATTTGCGCCGGAAGACTGCTGGGCGCTACGGCGCGGCCAGGAGCATGTCGCCGGCCCGGGCCTGCTGACGCCGCGCTGCGCCCATATCACCGAGAACGGCAAGAAGGGCTACGTCTGCATGCCGCTGGCGGCGCAAGGCGAGACGCTGGGCATCCTGCATCTGTGCGAACCGAACGCGGTCGAGAAGCCGCAATGGCTTACGGAGCGGCAGCAGATCCTGCGCGGCGTCGTCGACACGCTGGCATTGGCACTGGCCAATCTGCGCCTGCGCGAGACGCTCCGGCAGCAATCGATCCGCGATCCGAACACCGGCCTGTTCAACCGGCGCTATCTTGAGGAAACGAGCAGCCGCGAGTTGCGCAGGATGGAGCGCTCGGCCCAGCCGCTGACGATCCTCATGCTCGACGTCGATCATTTCAAACAGTTCAACGACACGTTCGGTCACGAAGCCGGCGACCTCGTGCTGAAGCAAGTCGCCGCCACATTGATCGAACACGCGCGCGACAGCGATGTCGTGTCGCGCTACGGCGGCGAGGAATTCGCCATCGTCATGCCGGGATGCTCGATCGAGGAAGGGGCCGAGCGGGCGGAAGCACTGCGCCAGGCAATCAGGCAGCTTCACCTGACGCATCGCGGCCGCACGTTGGGCACCGTGACGGTCTCGTTCGGCGTCGCTGCCTACCCCGAGCATGGGTCGGGTTGGGCAGAAATCACCAATGCCGCCGACCACGCGCTGTACGATGCCAAAGGCCAAGGACGCGACCGGGTCGTCGTCGCCAAGAGCGGAGCTCCCGGCGAGCGGCCCGCGATCCAGCTGGTATCAGCCGCCGCGAAAGCGAGCGTGGATAAAAAGGGCTAACTGGCAGTCCGAGCTGCAACAAGCGCTGCCGATATACCGTCTCTCGCCGTCACGCGTGGCCATCAGGGCCATTGGCGCCGTGCCAGGCTGGCGAATGACGGCCGGCAATTCGGAAATCACCTTCCTCGAAATATCTGGCCTTCAGCCATGTGGACGACGGTCCGCTCCGGTAGCTGCTGTCGGCGCGCTTCGAGATGATGCCTTCAAGCCCCATCTTGTCGATGGCGCGAAGGATCGCCAGCGCATCGCCGTCGAAATGCTCGCTGTAGCGGATCTTGCCGGCGCCAGGCTCAACCAGTTGCCACAGCGCGTGCTTGCGCTGCAGCAGAGGCAAGGCGGCAAGATTGCGACCATCGAGATGGAGAATGTCGAACGCCACGAACACCAGCCGGCTCGGCTCGTTCCAGATCGCGGCTTCCAGCGCAGGGTAATAGGGAGCGCCCTGCTCTCCGGCTACAATGACCTCGCCGTCGAGAATGGCAGCCTTGCATGGCAGCTCGACTGCCAGCGCGATGGGCCAGTATTTTGCCGTCCAGTCATGGCCGTTCTTGCTGAAAAGACGCACGCCGCCTTGATCGATGATGAGTTGCGTCCTGTAGCCGTCTAACTTGACCTCGTGAACCCATCCCTCATCTTCGGGCGGTTGATTGACCAGAGTCGGGATCTGCGGCGGAACGAACTCCAGCCGGCCGCCGTTGACCTTGCTACGCTTACTCAAGACGGACACCTTTGACCGCGTAGCGGGGGGCGTTATCGGCACAGGCGGCGACACACCAGCTATCTGGACGCCTGCCGCCTGTGCCGAGCCCCCGCCGGACTATCGCGAACAATCTACGGACGAGGCCGGAATGTCGTTAGCTTCGCATCCAGATACTTGTCCTGGCGTACATATCTCGCTCTCGGTGCGGGCGCTCTTGCACCGACTGGCCGATGCTGTCTAGGATTGCCGCTGGCTCACGCAGTCCCTTGGCCAATTTCGGGCGACCCTTAGTCCATCAAAAGCACCAGGGCGGGATGCAGCTTCTTCAGGTTCGGCAGCGATTTCGATTGCCAGGGTATGTCGGGCGTTCCACGCACGACGAGTCGAACATCGGGATGCTTGCGCACCTCGATGGTGAATTTCGCCAGCAGGTTGATGCCGGAAGAGTTGAGAAAGTGAAGGTCCCTTAGATTGAGCGTAATGGAAGCGGGATTTGAGGCAAGAACACTGGTCGCTAAAGCCGTGACGGGCGCACCGGCCTCGGAACTGGCAAGCCGCATTGCGCCGTCGAAGAAAATATCGCTTCCTTCGTTCCACACGCGGTAGTCGTCTGTCTTGATTTCCATGGCCTGGCTTCGTTTCTTCTAGTTGTGCGTTTGCGAGATCGGAATGGAGGCATAGGTTTCCAGGCAAATCCGATCGCTTTCGTCGGCGGAGCTGAATATCCAGGCCAGGCGTGCGCCATAGTCGCTCATCAACGTCAGCAATCCGAGCCCGGAGCCTGACACGTCGGGGCTCGCGGCGTTCGCTTCAATTCGCTGTATCAGCAGGTCTCTGGGGTCGCCAACCGTGATGTCCGCCAGGAGGTTTTTGAACTCGGAGGCGTTTTCACCATCGACGTCATTCGACACCTTGAGCTTGAAGCACTCCGAATCCATCGACGCCTCGATCACGATCTCACCCGGTGCGCGAAACTTGACGGCGTTCTCGATGAGCTCGTTGACCAGATATCCTATGCTGTGCCGCACTTCCAAGTAGTCATTGCGGGACGACCGGAAGCGCAACGCGAAAAGATCGGCGATGAAGTCCGAGGTCGTGGCACAATGGCGCCAACTCAAGTCGAGAGGTCCGTCAAACAGCCGCACGCGACTGGCGCTCTCCTTCATCCCGATTGCAATGTCAGGGGTCCCGAACAGCGTTGTCATCGCTATGTGTGCCTTATGATTACGAGGGTGATGTCGTCATGGATCTTCTGGACTCCGATATGGGCCATCAGATCCTCGATGATCCCGGTCTTCATGTCCTCGGCGCTCCCGCCGTAACGTTTTTTTGCGCTCTGGCAGAGGCGCTCGAACCCGAATAGCCTTTTATCCTGATCCTCCGCCTCGGTCACACCGTCGGTGTGCAGCACGATCACGTCGCCGCTCTCGAACAGGATGTCACGCGTGTCGATGAACTTCGAGATGTCATTCTCGAGACCGACCGGCATACCCAGATCAAGCGTATCGATGCGTTCGACCTCCCCGTCCGCACGCACGACGAGAACGTCCTCATGCTGGCCGGATAGGGTTACCCGCTCATCCTCGAAGTCAAGAAAGGCCAGCGAGAGGTGCTTGCCGGTGTTCGTCCGCTCGATGTTTTTGTAGATCGCTCTGTTAAGCCGGTCCAGAAACTGGTGCGGATCCGCTTCGTCGGTCTCCTGCAGCGCGCGTGCAACGGATTGGACCATCAGCATCAGCACGCCGCTCTCGAGACCATGACCGGTCACGTCGCCGATGCCGATCTTGATGCGTGATCCATTCTGCAGGACGTCGTAATAGTCACCGCCGACCTCGTCGGCCGGCCGCATGTAGGCTGCGATCTCGAGCCCCGGAATCGCATCGAGTTCGAATGATTTCGGCAGGACCATCAACTGGATCTGCCTGGCAACCGCGAGTTCGGCACCGAGGCGAACGTTCTCGTCCTGCAGCTTTTCGTTGAGAGCGGAAATCTCCTGATTGGCGTCGCCGAGCTCCCTTGTTCGTTCGTCGACCAGTTGCTCGAGGTTTTCCGTGTGGAAGCTGATCTGCTCGGCCATGCGGTTGAAAGCGATGCCAGCGGCTCCAACCTCGTCGCGCGTCGGAATGCTGACGCGGACTGAATAATCCTTGGTCTGGAGCCGCTGCGCGGCACTGGCAAGCGCCCTGAGGCCCGCGGTGATCCGCTTCGAAATTCCGAGCACCGCCGCGAAAACAATCAGAAGCGAAACGATGATCGCACCGATCTGAAAGAGCAGGATGCGATTGGTTGCGCGCGAAATACTCTGCTGCGCGGCAAACAGGGACGCATAGATCTCCCGTTCTGGAACGACGATCCCGACCGACATCGTTTCGGACCTGATCGGTCCCGAACTCCACAGATTGGTCGGCTTCAGTCGCTTGAGGACAACAATGTAGGGTACGCGTTCGCCCTTGTCGTCGAGCATGATATGTTGAATGACACCGTCATTGTTCTGGTCGAGAGGCAGCGACGCGATAGCCGGCTGCGTACTTCCCCGCAGGGACCGCTCCAGGCCGGTGACGCCCTGCGTGCCCGCGTCGCTTGATGAAGTCAGGCCGATGACCGCCTGGCCCGACGGATTGATCGCCACCACATTGCCGGTCGACATGGTGAGGAAGCCGAACCCGGTTTCAGCGATCTTTACCCTTTCGACGACTTCCGCGAGTTGATCGAGAGTAATGTCTGCCCCGGCCGTACCGGCGATACCGGTGTGATCGCGCGTCCACAGCGGGTGGAAAAAGCTGACGATCAGCTTTCCCGTGATTGCATCGGTGTAAGGCGCTGTCTGGGTGATATCGTCAGGGACCGGACGCGAAGCTGGATCCTTGGCCCATTGCAGCCATGAACCATAGATTCCTGGAAAGAAAAACTCCCAGAACTCCGCCTTGTTGTGGCCCGGATAGAGCTTGTCGAAGGTCTGCGCCTGGTTCGTATACGGCACCGTCCTGAAGATCGGCCGCTCTTTTGGACCAATATAGTACATTTGCAGTTTGGACGAACCACTGGCCATGAGAGTTGGCGCGACGAGATCGATCACGGTACTGTCTTCTATCTCCTTCTGAACGCCCGGCAAAGGAGTGTGGTCGGCGCCCAGCAGGTAGCCCCAGACACTGACCACGGAAGGCGCGCCCGGCAGGTTCTGAGCCCAGTCGCCCTGCGCGTCGTAGACGACCTTCACGGAGCCGGGC
This sequence comes from Mesorhizobium sp. P2_B11, assembly GCF_056404855.1. Taxonomy (NCBI): domain Bacteria; kingdom Pseudomonadati; phylum Pseudomonadota; class Alphaproteobacteria; order Hyphomicrobiales; family Phyllobacteriaceae; genus Mesorhizobium; species Mesorhizobium sp. P2_B11. Next base: position 103,529 of record NZ_JBFUDF010000007.1, on the reverse strand, counting down.
GCTTCATGCGAAAGCGTCAGTCCGACCTCTTGCTGCCTCGTCGGTTCGTCGATCTGGGCCTGCAGTACGCCAGCCAGCGCCTTGACGTCGCCGTGAACCCGATCGAGCAGCAGATCGACGCTCAACGCCGTCGATTCGGCATAGGAACGAATGTATTCCTGGTTTGCGGTCGTCAGGCCCTCACCGACTTCCGATGTTGCGTCGCGCGACAGCTTCTGAACGTTCCAAAGCGCCAGGCCACCGCTCAGCAGGAGGTCGAACAGGACGGCGCCGCCAACGACCAACACGAATTTCGCTCGAAAGGAGCGCAGGCCGAAGCGTGGCGTAGGTTCATTGTCGGCTTTCATTGCGGCCGTCGCCCCGATGCGACCCAGATCGGCCAACCCGCATAACCCTTGGGGTGGAGCGCTGCGAAAATGTGGTCCTCGAAGCCCTGCCGGAACCGTGCGACGAACTCCGGTCCATCGCCGCGCCTGATCGCCATCTCGCCCGCATAGACATCCGCCCATGCCGCAATGACATCGGCGAAATCCTGCGGATCGCCGTCCAGGTTAGTGACCATGAAGGTCTCTACACGGATGTCTTCGAATCCTGCTTCCATCAGATATCGCCGGCTCTTAGGTCCAAGCTCGACGTCCATCTCGAAATGCCCGAACAGCTTCGCCACCTCGTTGTAGGTCCAACGGATGCTTTCGGCGCGCGGCTCGCCGAGGCAATGCGAATTCTTCTCGTTGGTGATGTAGACCCGCCCGGCTGGCTTGCATATGCGGTAGAGCTCCTTGAGGATGAGTTCAGGCCGATTGAATATCTGGAGGGAATGCCGGCAGGTCACCAGGTCGAACTGCGCTTCGTCGAGCAGCATCTCCGACGCATCGCCATAGGTATATTCGATGCCCCGGATATCGAACTCCCGCATCACCTGTCGAGCATAGTTCAGGCTCGATATGGAGTGGTCGAGGGCGACGATCCGCGATGGCTGGAACTCCTTCTGCACGAGCACGGCGAAATCGCCGATCCCGCAACAGATGTCGGCCATGACGATCCCCTGCCTCATGCCGTGTCGCGGCAAGATTGCGCGCTCGTGGCGCCAGGTCATCTTCGTCTGTGAACGCAGGATCGGAACGAACCCGCCTTCCTCGAGGAAGCCCTGTCCCGGATAGAATTCACTGTCATACTCCTCGACCGTGATGTTCGGCTCGATTCCGCTCAAGCGACCGAATTTTCGCGAGGTCCATCCCACGACGCTTGATGTGATGACGACGAATTTGAGATCGGGCCGAGCGCGGCAGGCGTCGATGATGGTCCTCGAAAAGGCGTGAAACGCGGCGTTGTTCATCTGCGTCAGGCGTCTGACATTGACGTAGAGAACGCCGCGCACACGACCGATCGCATCGCGGAGCAATGCTATGCTGGGCCCAAGCTCATCGATCGCCTGAGGCCGGACCACCCCGGATATGGAGAACTCCTGGTTGTTGGCGTCATATTGCGCCTTGAAGCGCGGGAGGAGGTCGTAAGGGCTCAATGTTGCAGGCCCTCAAGCGGAAGATCCACGACAAGCTTGATTGCATCGCCTTCGGCTTCCTCAACCCTGAGTATCGCGTTGTAGTCGACAGCCAGTTCCATGAGCACGACCTCCCGGCTGGGCGCGACATCCCCAGACACCGAATTGAGGTATCGCTCCCTGGCCTCTGTTCCTGCGACGCGTGACACGGCTTCTTCATAGAATTCGCGCTCCTCTGGCACGCATGGGAACGTCAGCTCGATCCTGTCCGTCGCGCCGTGGCGGGACACCCTGCATGCCAGTTCACCACCGGCATGGCGCGTACGAAAGGCGACTTCCAGCAATTCATTGAGGGCAGAGGAAAAGAGATTTGAATGTCGGACGGAGTCTGATCTGTTTTGACTGATCATCCGGGCCATGTATGACGAGACATAATCGCAGTGTCTCCAGGCTGAGACGAAAGCTTTGATTTCCATGTCGATCTGGATCATGGGCGCAAAAGTCGGCTCGCCAGCCAGCTCATGATGAACAGGTCCCATAGGCTTCCTCCCTTGTTCCATCAGCATCGAGCCCCTGGTAGGGCGATGGTCTCCGCGATGAAAAATTTCACCGCGCGCCGCGATCAGCCACTCTTGCACCGACTCGAAGAATTGAGCGGTATCTGCCTCGATCGTTTCTACAAATCTCCACTTCACCGTTAACAAAGGGTGCAAGGTGCAAAGCGATTCCAGGAAACGTGCGCAGCGGTTCCTGTCCGAAATTGCGTAAAAACAAACACTTAGAGCGGATCGGCGGAACTATCAAAAGCTGAACCGCTCTAAACCGCCCGATTTGATTCCTCCATCGCTCGCACCACCCTCAGCGGGGAGCGTCTGATGAAATTTCCGGTTGCCTCGGCTCCGAGCGGGCGTCCCAGGAAATTGCCTTGCAGGCAATCACAATTCTCCTCGATCAGCCACCGCGCCTGTGCCGACGTCTCGACACCCTCGGCGGTGACGCTTATTCCCAGGCCATGCGCCAGATTTATGATCGATCGCACTATGGTCTGGCTTTTGAGGTCGGTCTCCAGGTCCGCAATGAAGTACTGATCTATCTTCAACGTGTCGAAGGGAAAGTTCTTAAGATAGCTCAACGATGAGTAGTATGTTCCAAAGTCGTCGAGTGATATTCGTATTCCCAAGACATTCAGAGTGTTTAACGTGTCGATATTGTCGATCGTCTTCTCGAGAAGAACTGTCTCGGTAATTTCGAGCTCAAGTCGGTCGGCACGGATTCCAACTGCATCGATGACCTGAGCGACGGTATCCGTCAGCAAACCGCTAAGGAACTGAGCCGGCGACAGGTTCACCGCGACCGTCAGCGACGAGGGCCACGTCAATGCTTGGCGACAGGCTTCCTCGAGCACCCATCGTCCAATCTCGTCCATCAGACCGTCCGCCTCGGCGATGGGTATGAACACGCCAGGTGGAATGATTCCGATCTCGGGGTGCCGCCACCGCAGTAGCGCTTCGAAACCGATCACCGACGCGGGGGACCGAATGAGGGGCTGATACTCCAGATAAAGCTCGCCCCGCTCCAGCGCGGTTCGAAGGTTGCGCCTCAGATTCTCGCGTTGCTCGAGCAAGAGCAGCATCGAACGGTTGAACGTTCGAGCGCAACCGCGTCCATCCGTCTTGGCTGCGTAAAGAGCAATGTCCGCGGCTTTCATCAACTGCTCGCCATCGGTCCCGTGCTCCGGCCCGAAAGCAATTCCGATACTCGAGCCGACGAAGACGGGAATGCCGTTGATGACGAACGGCTCCTTGAACGCGTCGACCAGCGATCCCGCGAGGCGCTCGGCTTCCGCAGGCTGATCTTTTCCCAATTGGATGACGGCGAACTCATCGCCGGCATATCGGTATGCGGATTCACCGTCCTGCAGCGCGTCGCGGATTCGACCCGCTGCGAGCTGAAGAAGCGTGTCGCCTGCTCCATGACCGAGCGTGTCGTTGACCGCTTTGAAATCGTCGAGGTCGATTTGCAGCAGGGCGGCTTTCGGCTTTGCTCCGCCGATGGCCGCCAGCGCCTGCTGTAGCCGCTCGCCGAATCGCCGCCGATTCTGCAGTCCGGTCAGCACGTCGTGTGTCGCCTGATGGAGCAGAGTTACATGCTCCTGCTCCTCGGCCGCGCTCCGCTCGCCATGCCCCCTTGACTCGATGATTCCCACACCATTCGCGGCAGCGAAGACGAAAACGGAACGGGGCGCTTCGCCCGATGATCGCGGCAAGTCGATGCTTGCCGGAGTGCCGCCCTGGAACACACGAAGAAATTCGTCTCGATACCTCGCATCGAGGAAGCTCGGGTAGATCTCCCAAACGGCGGCACCCGGCGCTACCGCGCCTCCGTACACGCCTTTGAGCCTGGTTGCGTAGTGCGTCAGACAGAAGTCGCCGTCATAGAACGACAAAAGTTCGGTCGTGTTTGCCAAAAGGTCAGCGAGAAGCGCTTCGCCGGCACGTGGAGCATCGCTTGAGGAAGGCCCCTCACTCTCCGTGCCGACGCCTGATGCCTCTGGGTGCAAGAGCCACCTCCATAGGCGGTGCAAATCCGCGTCCCCCAGTCCAGAAATAGCATAACTGCCAAGCTTGGCAAACTTTCAACTCGCAGTCTTAACAAGTTCCACATGCTGCGTACTTGCAATGTATGCTCCACCGTGATTGGCGGCAAATTGTCGATAACGATAAACAGCCACAGTTGGTTAATAAATCGCAATTGCCGCTCCCGGCAAGCCTGTTTGAACCTGCCCAATTCAACATCGCCGATCGCTCAGCTTCCGAGCGCTTTGAGCCAACCTTCAAAGGAAGAGGCTTTCTGGTGTTCGGCAAGCGAAGCAGACTGGGCCGGGCGCGGCAACACCACCGTGCTGCGTCCTTCGCGGGGGCTGTAACCGAATTCCTTGCTGAATGCCCGGCTGAAATTGGCCGCTGAACTGAACCCGAAGGCCTCGGCAATTTCAACAATTCGCCGGCTGTCCGCCGGATCGCTGAGCGCAATATGCGCCGCCAGAAGCCGGCGGCCTTGGATGTAATGGAGAACACCACCGCTTGGTTCGAACAACTGATAGAGACGGGAGCGCGAGACGCCGAGCGCCCGGCACATTGAATCCGGTGTCAGATGAGCCGCATCCAGATTGTTGTGGACGTATCTGCGCGCCCGCTCCATGAGCGCAACATTCGCCAGTTGTTCGGCAGCGGCAGCATGTTCCCCCGCGGGCCCGAGGCAGGCGATGATCATGCTGCGCGTTGCGTGTACGATGCGAGGCAGATCGTCAGCCGTGAGACCGCGCAGTCTTGCCTCTATGCTGTTGATGTAGCCGACCAGGAGGTTGGCAAAGTTGCCGGACAGAATTGAATTGTTTTTCGCGTCGAGGGTTGCCGCCGCATCGGCGAACAGATCACGCGGCAAATAGAGAAGGAGACTTTCAGAGTCCGTTGCCCTCCCGCGAAACGGGTAGCCAAGCGACCTGATCTCCAATTTGTCCGGCTGGCCTTCTGCAACACGGCGATCGACCTCCGTCCATGACCGGCCAGTATGGGGCAAGACGATGCACCAGTGATCGATCGAGCTGGACCGGAGTTTTGCGGCAGAACGCATGTAGCTGTGTGCCGCTGCGCGCTGCTGAACGATCAGCATGCCATTGAGGTTCCAGGCCGTATGGTCGGCGGGAAAGCCATCGTCCGGCGATTTGTCATCCGGCAACTTGACCTCGACAAGCGGAGCCATGTGCGCTTGCCAGGCGGCGAATTGATCCTCTGGCGCCAGTTCGAGCGTTGAAAAGGACAAAGGCTCGAGCGCCGGCGCGAGAGGCGAAGCTGACTCATTGTAAGGTTGAGCTTCGCGCGGCCAACGACGTCGATCACGCTCCGGCGGCTGCCTCGCAGGTGCCTCGTCTGGCTTTTTAACGTTCATCGCGTGGTGCCATATCCGAATCGGCTATGCCCATGCCCCTGGCAATCATGTGGTGTATCTCGGCTATCTGGCAAGACTTTGAGGCCGATATCGACAGATCAGCCAAATCAAGCCGTTTGATGACCACAGCCACAACCCTGCCAATGGCAGCGGAACTCGCGTCGCCAGAACCGGCAATCACGCTGAGCAACAGCAAGAAATGCATTCCGAGATAAGTTTCTGGATGCAACGCTAACGACACTCTTCAGCCGGCTGCATATAGAATTGAGCATTGTGGAAGCGTAGTTGGGGAGACCCGGTAAATGAACGCAAAGCTCAACAGCGAAGCTCGTCGCAAGATAATTCTCGACGGATACGTTAACAACGAGCCGTTGAAGGATATTGCGGCCAGGATCGGATGCTCACTGGCAAGTTTGAAAGTCACAGCCAGCAAAATCGGCTGCACTCGAACGCCGCAGGAGGCGGCTGATTTCAGGCGCGGCTTTCATATCCCGGAAAACAAGCGGCAGGATTACTACCAGTTGATGAACATCGGCCAGTATAAAGCTCGCGAGTGCGCGGAGATTTTGGGATTGCTGACTGCTCAAGCGTCAAGAAACGAGTAAACCACCGCAATATACCTTCGACGATATGATCGCTGGAGCATTCCATCGCCTCAGCGGTTCGTCGGCAAAAAGCCCGCCGCAGCACCGGCGGCGGGCCTGAAAGATTCGCGCAAATGCCGCGTGGGCGTTTCAATCGCACCTGCCTCAGCCCTCAAGATCTGGCTATTTGCGAACGCGTGTTTGATCGGGTCTGCGCGGATGAACACCTCAACCCCTTGGACCCGGACGCCGAAATCCTGGCGGTGATGGTTGTGGCCATTTTTCGAAATGCTCACACAGGCGAGCACGAACTGCTGGAAGCGGTCAGGTCCCGCCGGCAAAAGGTCGCGGGAAGCGGGCATTAGCGCACCGCATTCGATCGCGTAGCCGAGCGGGTATGGTTGAGCGCATAAACCCCTCCAAGGAAAGAGGCTGGAACGTTTCAGCCGACCGCGCGTTGTGATTTCTGGGGAGTGGCCGGGGTCTTTTCGGCCGGCTGCTGCGTTCGGGAGGCGCATGGCAAGGGGTATGTCGCAGGTCAAGACCGTGAAGCCCGACGAGGCGGCGGCGGCGCCGCGGGCCTCCGATGTGTTCGCGCTGAAGCTCACCTCATCCGAACTCGCGACCACCATGTCACATTTCCACCGCGCCGAGATCGCCCGCATGGCCGGCTGGCGCGACCGTCTGGACCGCACCAGCAATTGGGCGATCACCGTCGTCGCGGCCATGCTCTCCGTCTCGCTGTCGACCCGCAGCGCCCATCACGGCGTGCTGCTGTTCGCGATGCTGTTGATCACGCTGCTTCTGTGGATCGAGGCGCGGCGCTATCGCTTCTTCGACGTCTACCGGGCCAGGGTGCGCCAGTTCGAGCGCCATTATTTCGCGCAGATCTTCTCGCCGCAGCCTGACTACGCCTCCAACTGGCTGGCCATCGTCGGCGAAGGCCTGCGTTCGCCGCGCTTTCTGATCTCGCAGCGCGCGGCTTTGGTACGCCGGCTGCGCCGCAACTACGTTTTCATGTACACGATCCTGATGCTGGCCTGGGTGCTGAAGATCACGACGCCCAGCCTGCAGCGCGAAGGATCGCCGATCGGCTTCGGAGCCTCGTTTCTCGATGCCGCGCGCGTGGCGCAGCTCGGCCCTGTTCCAGGCATCTATGTGATGTGCATGGTCGGGTTGCTCTATGTCGGCATGCTTGCCGCCGCGTTCCTCATCTCGAGCGACGAGGGCGAGCTTTCGCATGGCACCGTGCACGTCTGAGCATTGTCCCTGAAGCGCGCGCGGCCGGCAGCTGTCAGCCGCGATAGCGAAGCGCGTCGACCAGCAGGGCGAAGGCCGCCGAAGGCTGCCTTCGGCTTGGGTAATAGAGATGGTACCCGGAGAACGGCGGACACCAGTCGGCAAGCAGCCTGACCAGCTGGCCGTCGTCGATCTGCGCGCGCACCTGATCCTCTGGAAGATAGGCAAGCCCAAGGCCCGCAAGCACGGCGTTCATGCGCAAGCGGAAATTGTTGAACACCAATTGTCCCTCGACCCGCACCTTCAGCTCGTGGCCGGCCTTCTCGAACTCCCAGGCATAGATGCCGCCATAGGTCGGCAGGCGCAGGTTGATGCAGGCATGCGCCGTCAGGTCCTGCGGGGTCTGCGGCCGCTTGTGGCGTGCCAGGTAGGATGGCGCGCCGACGACCGCCATGCGCATGTCGGGGCCGATGCGCACCGCAATCATGTCCCTTGCGACCTGCTCGCCAAGACGAATGCCGGCATCGTAGCGCTCGGCAACGATATCGGTCAGGCCGTAGTCGACCATGATCTCGACCGCGATATCGGGGTAATCGGGGAGCAGCCTGGCCAAGGCCGGCCACAGAATGCTTTCGGCCGAATGTTCGCCGGCGGTGATACGGATGGTGCCGGCGGGCTTGTCGCGCAACTCGCCCAAGGCTGCAAGCTCGGCCTCGATCTCGTCGAGCCTCGGGCCGGCCGTGCGCAGCAGGCGCTCGCCCGCCTCGGTCGGCGAAACACTGCGCGTGGTGCGGGCGAGAAGCCGCACGCCCAGCCGCTCCTCCAAGGCCCGCATTGTGTGGCTGAGCGCCGACTGCGAGACGCCGAGCTTCGCCGCCGCCTTGGTGAAGCTCTTCTCGCGGGCAACAGCGAGGAAAGCGGTGAGCTCATTGAGATTGTCGCGCGGCATTGATGAACTCTCGTCATAGGTGCATGCCGGATATAGCAGCTAATCGTGGATAATCGCAGGCCCTAAATAGGCATCATCAAATTCAGGCAACCAAATCGGCGGCCCCGAAGGCCGGTGACTCCGCCTACGAAGGACAGATCCATGGACATCAAGCGAAGCGGCTCGCAGCCTTCAGCCAGAGGCCCCGCCGACTGGTTCACCGGATCGGTGCGCATCGACGCACCGTTCAAGGGCAGCGAGCCGGCCCGGGTCGGCGGCGCCACCGTGACCTTCGAGCCCGGCGCGCGCACCGCCTGGCACACGCATCCGCTCGGCCAGACGCTGGTCGTGCTGTCGGGCGCCGGTTTGGTGCAACGCGAAGGCGGGCCGGTCGAGCCGATCCGCCCCGGCGACATCGTCTGGTTCGCGCCCGGCGAGAAGCATTGGCATGGCGCGGCACCAACCACGGCGATGAGCCACATCGCCATCGCCGAAGCGCTGGACGGCAAGGTCGTCGACTGGCTGGAGAAGGTCAGCGACGAACAATACGAGGTCCAGCCATCATGACCGATGCATCTCCCAGGAACCCGTTCTCCGACATCGCCCCTGCCCTCGGCAGATACACCGACGAGGTGCTGTTCGGCGACGTCTGGAAGCGCCCCGGCCTGTCGCCGCGCGACCGCAGCCTCATCACCGTTGCCAGCCTGATTTCAGGTTACCGGATCAATGAAATGCCGGGGCACATGAAGCGGGCGCTCGACAACGGCGTCACCCGCGACGAACTGATCGAAGCCATCACCCATCTCGCCTTCTACGCCGGATGGCCGACGGCAGCCACGGCGATCGGCATCGCCCGGAAGGTTTTCGAACAGGCCGACACCGAGAAACAAGGACAATGACAATGCAAAAGCGAACACTTGGAACAAGCGGCCTCGAAGTCTCGGCCATTGGGCTCGGCTGCATGGGAATGAGCCAGTCCTACGGAGCGCCGATGGAGACGGCCGATGCCGTCCGCCTGATCCGCGCGGCGTTCGAGCGCGGCATCACCTTCTTCGACACCGCCGAAGTCTATGGGCCGTTCAAGAACGAGGAGGTCGTCGGTGAGGCATTGCAGCCGATCCGTGACCAGGTGGTGATCGCCACCAAATTCGGCATCGACATTGCCGGCACTGCCGGACACAGCGGAATGGACAGCCGGCCGGAGCATATTCGCGACGTCGTCGAGGCCTCGCTCAAGCGACTGCGCACCGATCATATCGACCTCCTCTACCAGCACCGCGTCGACCCGGTCGTGCCGATCGAAGAGGTGGCGGGCACGGTCAAGGACTTGATCCAACAGGGCAAGGTCAAGCATTTCGGTCTCTCCGAGGCCGGCGTGCGCACCATCCGGCGCGCGCATGCCGTGCAGCCGGTCGCCGCCCTTCAGAGCGAATATTCGCTGTGGTGGCGCGAGCCCGAGGAGGCGATCCTGCCGGTGCTCGAGGAACTGGGGATCGGCTTCGTGCCGTTCAGCCCGTTGGGCAAGGGCTTCCTGACCGGCGCCATCAGCGCCGACACGACGTTCGAAAGCAGCGACTTCCGCAACACCGTGCCCCGTTTTTCGGCGGAGGCCAGGCTGGCGAACCAGGCTCTGGTCGATGCCATCGGCGTCATTGCGACCGAGAAGAAGGTAACGCCGGCGCAGGTCGCGCTCGCCTGGCTGCTGGCGCAAAAGCCCTGGATCGTCCCGATCCCCGGCACCACGAAGCTCAACCGCCTCGAAGAGAACATCGGATCGTCGGCAGTTGCGCTGACGACGGATGATCTTGCCAACATCGAAAACGCGGTCTCGGCGATTGCCGTGCAGGGAGAGCGCTATTCCCCGCAACAGGCGGCAAGAATCGATCGCTGATCGCGACGGAAATCAGAAGGTAAAGTCATGACGCAAGGTATCGAGAACAAGGTCGTCGTCATCACCGGCGCCAGCAGCGGGCTCGGCGAAGCCGCCGCGCGGCTTTTGGCGAAAGAAGGCGCGAAACTGGTGCTGGGCGCGCGACGGCTCGACCGCCTGCAGACGCTGGCAAGTGAGCTTTCGCTCGGCAAGGACGCCATCCTGCAGACCGACGTCACCGATGTCGGTCAGGTCCGTCGTCTCGTCGACCATGCGGTCAAGACGCATGGCCGCCTCGACGTCATCATCAACAATGCCGGACTGATGCCGCACTCGCCGCTGGAGCGCGGCAAGGTCGAGGACTGGGACCGAATGATCGACGTCAACATCAAGGGCGTTCTCTATGGCATCGCCGCCGCCCTGCCGCAGATGAAGACGCAGAAGAGCGGCCACATCATCAACGTCTCGTCGGTCGCCGGCCACAAGGTCGGGCCGGGCGGCGCGGTCTATGCCGCGACCAAGCATGCGGTGCGCGTCATCTCGGAAGGGCTGCGCCAGGAGGTCAAGCCCTACAACATCCGCACCACCATCATATCGCCAGGCGCGGTGGCGACGGAATTGCCGGACAGCGTCACCGAGGCCGATGTCGCCCAAGGCGTGCGCGCGCTTTACGACCGGGTGGCCATCCCAGCCGATTCCTTCGCCCGAACAGTGGTATTCGCCATGAGCCAGCCCGACGAGGTCGACATCAATGAGATCCTGTTCCGGCCGACGGCCCAGGAATATTAGAGCCGCCGATCTTGCTCAGGGGCGCCGGTCCAGCCCGAATTGCGCCTGAAATTCCCTGGTGTCGTTGCGGTTGGGATAGGGCTGGTCGGGCACTGGAACGCGCAGATGCGCGCACAAAGTCTCCCAGCCGTCGCCCAGTCTATGGACCAGCAGCCGCTCCCGCGGCACGGTCGCCATGACCGCGGCGACGTTGGCTTCATAGAGGGCGATCGCGGTTGCGCGATCATGCGCCTTGCCGCCGAAGACCTGCTTGGCGACCAGGGAAATGCCCAGCGCCTCCTGATCCCTCAGCTGGTTGATGCTGGCCAGGATGGTCTTCTCAAAGCTCTGCCACCAGCTTTCCGGCGAGCGCCAGGTGAGGATGACCGAGGCATCGGGATAGACCTCGATCAGCTCGCGCCAATAATGCGCCGATGGCCAGTCCATGCAGGAGGCATAGCCGGCAAAAAGCTCGCTCCAATCAGGCGCAGCACCCTTTGCCAGGGCGCGCCAGAGTCGTTTCTGCTCCTCGTTGGCGATGACTTCGGACATGTGATGACATGGGCCAAGGCCGAGTATGGCCAGCGCTTCGCGCATCGAATCCGTTCCAGTGCGACCAAAGCCCGTCCCGATCACCTTGATCGACATGTTTGTCCTCCCTGGTTTGAACCGGCTTAGGTCGGTCAATTGTCCACGGCCACGACCCGAATGCGGTTTTCCCTCGAGATTGGCGGGGCTGCCGCGGAGCCCGATGTCACAAGTTGCCGGGGCGGCCGAAAAGCCCTTGCCATATCTTGGTCAGTCTTGCAGTCGGCCCGTCTGCATTCCCATCACGCACGTCTTCCCTGGTTTCGGCAGGCCGGTGCGCCTGCAAATACTGCTGGAGCAGCGGCCGATCTATCTTGCCAGTCGCTGTCAACGGCAATGTTTCAAGCGCGTGGATGCGACCGGGAATCTTCCATTGCGGCAGGATCGGCCGCAACCCGGCTCTCAGGCTTTCGGCTTGAAACGATGCGCCCGGCTCCATGACCACGAAGGCAGCAAGCTGGTGTGCATCCTGGCGGAGTTCGGTGACGACCGCGGCTTCCCTGACAGTTGGAAGCAACACCAAGGCCTGCTCGATTTCCCGTGTCTCGACGCGGTAGCCGCGCACCTTCACCTGGTCGTCGCGGCGCCCGATGAATTCGAAACTGCCGTCACCCGACAAACGTCCGATGTCGCCGGTGTAGAACAGGCGCTGGTCCGGAAAATCGGGGTCGTTGCGGAAATACTTCGCCGTTTCGGACTCCTGCCGCCAATAGCCATCGGCCAGAAACGCGCTGCGAACGACGAGTTCGCCGGCGCTTCCCTGCTCGACCGGTTGACCGTCCTCATCGACGATCAGGAGGGACTTGTCAGTGACCGCGCGCGGCGGCGGTACGATGCCCGGCGCAAGCGTCTCGCCCGGAGCCACCGACGCCACGGCGATGTGGCCGGCTTCGGTGGACGAGAAGCGATGACGCAAGGCGCAGGATTTGGTGAAGCGATGGCGCCATTGCTCGATGTCGGAGCCAATCACCGTTTGGCCCGCCAATGCCACCAGCCGAACCGAGGGATGTCGGCCGCTACCCTCGATCATCTCAAGATATTTGCGAAACAGCATGACGGGCGGGTGCAGCAGCGTTATGCGACGCGCATCGATCCACGCCCCGAGGTCGCCAAGGCCACGCGATGCGGCATCGTAGAGTTCCAGCGTAGCGCCGTTGAGCAGCGCGCCGAAAACATCGGCCTCCGACGAGGCGAAACTGCAATAGGTCAGAAGCGACTGTCGGTCCGTCGCACTCACCCCGTCATATCGGGCGCAAAGCCAGGCCCGATGCAGCACGGTGCGATGGCTCTTGACCACTCCCTTTGGCCGCCCGGTGCTTCCCGAGGTGTAAAAGATCGCGGCCGGGTCGCCAGGGTCGACCGCCACATGCAGTGCATCCGCGGAGTAGCCCGCGTCGATGTCATCGAGCAGCAGGATCCGGCTGCTGTCATCGACCAGCCCGCGCGCCGCGGTTGCGTGCGCCGCGTCGGCAAGCAGCAGATCGGGTGCTGCATCGCTGACGATGTCATGCTGGGCTTTTGGCGGCATTCCCGGATGGATGCAAAGGAATGCCTTTGCCGCCTTCAGTGCCGCCAGCGCACAGATCACCATGTCAGGCGAATGATCGACGAGATAGGCGACGCATCCGCGCCCAGGCTGCGTGCGATCGAGGATCGCCCGGGCCAATTGATTGGTGCGCCGTTCAACATCGCCATATGTCCATGGCCGGGCGCCGCCGATCGCCACGTGCCCGGCGTGTTTGCGCACCACTTTGTCGAAGCGCGCCGGGATGCTCTCATCCAACTCGGCCCGGTCGAACGACATCGCCGGCTCAACCATGGCTCTCGGCGAGCTGCTTTTCGCTGACGACGTCCAGTTCGGCGTCGAGCCCGGCCTTGCGTGAGTAGGCGACGAGCGCCCTGTAGGTCGATGGACGCAATCGCACACCTTCGCTCAGACTCTGTTGGCGGGTGCGCAATTCCATCTCGCCGGGAACCAGGATTTCGCTGGCGCCTTCGACGCGTTCGCCGTTCCTGGTCTGCTCGATCAGCCGGTCGACGCGCTGGGTGAAGTCCGATGCCGGCATGAACCGCTCGGGATCGAGCGCCATGAAGAAATGGCCGTAGTCGGGCGCGCCCTCACGCAGCCTGTCGTGATGGTGGTCGCCTCCAAAACCGGCGCCGCTGAGCACGCCGGCAAGCACTTCCATGACCATGGCCAAGCCATATCCTTTGTGGCCGCCAATCGGCACGCCGAGCCCGGCGGCCAGGTCGCCGAGGTCCGTGGAAGGACGCCCGAAGCGGTCAAGGATCCAGCCCGCGGGCAACGGGCTGCCTTCGGCAACCGAGAGGCCGATCTTGCCGCGCGGCGCAACGCTCATGGCGACATCGAGAAGGATCGGGAAATGCCGTCCTGCCGGAATGCCGACGCCGAGCGGATTGTTGCCGAATGTCGGCGTGACGCCGCCCGTCGGCGCCAGGATCAGCGGTCCATTGGTTGTGCACAGACCGATCAGGCCTTTCCTGGCCGCTTGCCAGACATAGTGGCCGGCGGCGCCGAAATGATTGGAGCGGCGCACGCCGACAATGCCGACGCCGTCCCTGCCTGCCTTTTCGATGGCGAGGTCCATCGCCACCGTGCTGACCCACTGGCCCGGGCCGTTGTCGCCATCGATGCGCGCAATGGTGGCGCTCTCATGCTCGATGCGGATCTGCGGCCGTGGGTTGATCTTGCCCGCGGCAATCCGCGAGGCATAACGCGGGATGCTGACCATGTCGTGCGTCGGCTGTCCGCGCAGGCTTGCCTCGAGCTGCACTTCGGTGACGATCTCCGCACCCATCTCGGTCAAGCCGGCCCGCGTCAACGCTTCGCGGCCGTAGGCGCGAAGGCTTTCGATCGTCACCAGGATTTTCGCCGGATTTGCGCCCGTCGCCGAGACCGTCGCGGCTGTCTTTCCCGGGCTCGTCCGAGCAATGGCGCGCGCCAGATCGGCGATCGTCTGGTGCTGGTAGAGCTGACGCAACTCGACGCCCAGTCCGGCTTTGCCGGCTTCGACAACAATGTTGAGGCTGAGGATGGAATTGCCGCCGAGGTCGAAGAAGTTGTCGTGCAGCCCAACCTCATCCAGCCGCAAAACTTTTTTCCAGACCTGCGCCAGGATTGTCTGGGCGCCGGCCTGCCCGACCCCGCGCGGCCCGGCCTGGCTCGCGGGGAGCATGCCTGCACTCGACCGGGCCAGCGCCTCCATTTGCCTGGCGATCCGCCGGTCGATCTTGCCGTTCGGCAGGCGCGGCAAGCGGTCCACAAGGACAATGCGTTGAGGCAGCATGTAATGCGGCAGCCGCTGACGCAGAAATTCGCGCAGCCGCCGGGACAGAGCGGGCGTTTGCGCAGCATCAGGCTCGTTGGCCGCAACGAAAGCGACCAGGCGTTTGCCATCGCCTACATCGTCATCGTCTTCGATAACGCCGACGAGACACTCGCGCACCTCCGGATGTGAATGGATCGCAGCCTCGACCTCCCCCGGCTCGATACGGTAGCCGCGAATTTTGACCTGTTCGTCGGCGCGTCCGGTTATTTCGATTGTCCCGTCAGGCCGAAAACGCGCCAGATCACCGGTTCGCAGCAACCGCGAGCCGTTGTCCGCGCCGAACGGGTTCGGCACGAAATGACTGGCCTCGAGATGATTGACGTAGCCCCGGCCTATGCTGGCGCCGCCGACGTACAGCTCGCCGCCTATGCCAACCGGAACCGGACTGAGGAACGCGTCCAGCACATAGGCCTGCGTGTTGGAGATCGGCCGGCCGATCGGCACCATCGCCGCCGCCTCGCCGTCGGCCGGAACGGGATGAACGGTCACGATCCCCGTCGTCTCGGTCTGGCCAAACATATTGATGAATTCCGTCCCGGGCTTGCAGAGGCGCCGCCATTTTTCGACCAGCGCGCTGGACAAAGGCTCGCTGGCCGACAGCATCAGCCGCAGCTGATTGTCGAGCAGCCTTGCCCGCGCGATTTGGTCAAGCGACATCAAGACCTGCAGGCAACCGGTCGAGAAGGATGGGACAAGATCCAGTACCGTCACCCGCTGGCGGCGCACCGTCTCGAACAGCAAATGTGGGTCAGCTGTCTCCTGGGTTGAGGCGATGGACACTGCCGCGCCGCATGACAGAGGGACGGCAAACTGCCGTATCGAAGAAGAAAACGAAAAAGAGGCGGTATGCAGATAGATGTCGTCTGGACGGATGGCGACGGCGCGAACCATCGCCTGAGCATAGTGGCCAACATTGGCCTGCGTGATCATCACGCCTTTTGGTTTGCCGGTCGAGCCCGACGTATAGATGACGTAAGCCAACGCATCTGCCGCCGGGGTGATCCCTGGATTGCCAGGGTACTGCACGGCGACGTATGACTGACAGGCGTCGATGCAGATGGCCTGCACCGTGGCCGCGCTGAATGTCGGCAGCAGCGCTGTCTCGGTAATGAGCAACGCAGCCCCTGCGTCGCGCAGCATGAAGGCAATGCGTTCCGGCGGATGGTCGGGGTCGAGCGGCAGAAATGCGCCGCCGGCCTTCCACACGCCCAGCAGCACGGCCAGCATCTCGGCAGACCTCGGCAGGCAGATCGCGACCAATGTTTCGCTGGTAACGCCACAGCTGCGAAAATAATGGGCGAAGCGGTTGGACCGCTCGTTGAGCTCGCGATAGGTGAGCTGCCGGTCCTGATCCAGCACGGCGACGGAGCCGGGTGTCCGTTCGACCTGTGCCTCGAACAGCCTGACATAATCCTGCCCGAGCAGTTCACCTGCTTCGGTGCGGTTCCAGTCGATCACGATCTGGCGACGGTCGATCGCTGGCAACAGCGGCAGTTGCGACAGTCTTTGCTCGGGATCGCTTGCTATGCCCTCGAGCAAAGTCTGGAACTGCCGCGACAGCCGATCGATCGTGGCCGGCTTGTACAGATCGGCGTTGAATTGCCAGGTCGCCGCCATCCCTTGCGGGGTTTCCGACAGGTAAACAGTAAGGTCGAACTTCGCCGTCACCTTGTCGATGCTCAGCGGCCGCGCCGCGAGGCCTGGCGCGAGATCGAAGGCAGATCCCGCTGAGTTATCAACTGGCGAACCTGGCGCGTCTGGAACATTCTGAAACGCGAACATGACCTGGAACACCGGCGTGTGGCCGGGATCGCGCCGGATCTTCAGCTGCTCGACGATGTGTTCTAGCGCGACATCCTGGTGCGCATAGGCGTCGAGTGCGGTCGATCGGATGCGGCCGAGCAATTCGATGAAGGAGGGGTCGCCGGCAAGCGTCGTGCGCAACGCAAGCGTGTTGGCGAAAAACCCGATCAGCTGTTCCAGTTCCCTCCGCGGACGATTGGCGATCGGCACGCCGATGATGCAATCGTCCTGGTCGTTGTGGCGAAAGAGCAATGTCTTGAACGCCGCCAGAAAAACCATGAAGGCGGTCGCATCATGGCTGCGGCCGAGGGCCTTCAACCGGTCCGTCGTTTGACGGTCGATCTGCATTTTCAGCGTACCGCCGCGATAGGATTGGGTCGCCGGGCGGGGTCGGTCTCCCGGCAGCGTGCAGGCCGGTGGCAGCCCCTCGAGCTGACGGGTCCAGTACCTGGTCTGACGCTCGAACTCGGCTGTCTCGGTGCCGCGTTGCTGCCAGGCGGTGAAGTCACCGTATTGAAGCGGCAGGTCCGCCAGCGGCGATGCCCGCTCGTCACGAAATGCTTCGTAGAGCTGCTTCAGTTCGGCATGCAGGACGCCGATCGACCAGCCATCGAAGATGATGTGATGCGTCGTCAGAAGCAGGGCATGTTGCTCGGGCGCCAGCCGGATCAGGCTGGTGCGAAACAGTGGGCCTTGCGCCAGATCGAATGGTTCGGCGGCATCCTGGCCGGCAAGGCGCATTGCCTCGGCGGTGGCCGTGTCCGCCCCGAGGCCAGCCAGGTCGATGGTCGCCAGCCCGGTTTGCCGAAATTCGGAAACCAGTTGCACCGGCTTGCCGTCGCGCATGTGAAAGGTGGTGCGCAAGATGTCGTGCCGGCGGCGAATTTCATCGAGCGCCAACGCCAGTGCGTGCTGGTCGAGCGCACCTGTCAGCCACAGTGAGACCGACATGTTGTAGGCGCCGCCAGCACCCATCCGGTCGAGAAAATAGACGCGTTGCTGTGCGGACGAGAGCGGTGCGGATGCCCCCTCCGGCCGGTGAGGAATGCTCGCGCCTTGCCCGGATGCAGACGCCGACCCTTGCTCCAGCCGCGCCGCTCCGTCCGCGACGAGATTGGCCATCTCTTCTCCGATGCGCTGCGACAGCCGCGCGATCGTCGGGCCGTCAAACATGCAATCGACCGGCAATTCGACCCCGAAGATCGACCGCAGCCGGGCGAGAACCTGCATCGCAGTCAACGAATGGCCGCCGAGATCGAAGAAGTCGTCGTGGATTCCGGGCGGTTCGCTTCCCAGCACTTCGGCCAGAACCGCCGCCACCCGGCGCTCGGTGGCAGTGCGGGCGGCAACTCGCTCGCCGGCTTGCGACCGACCGGATTGACCGTTCTGCCGTTGCGGAGCGAGCACCAGGGCCAGATGCCGGCGATTGAGCTTGCCGTTGGCATCGACAGGCAGTGCACTCACCAGAACGATCCGCTGCGGCACCTTCGAGCCCGCCAGCCGCTTGGCGACAAAGCCACGGATGTGCTGAGCCGACGCCCCCTGCCCGGGCTTGAGCACGATAGCTGCTTCCATGGCCTCGCCGAGCACCGGATGCGGGACGCCGAAAACAACCGCCTGTTCGATCGCCGGATGGTCGAGCAGAACCTGCTCCACCAGCGCCGGTGATATCTTTTCGCCGCCGCGGTTGATGATGTCCTTCAATCGGCCGGTGACGAACAGATAGGCTTCGGCATCGAGATGCCCCACATCGCCTGTCCGCAGCCAGCCATCGACAAACGCGGCTTCGTTGGCTGCGGGATCGCCATCGTAGCCGTGCATGACATTCGCGCCGCGAATGACCACCTCGCCGGTGGCCCCGGACGGCAGGATATGCCCGGCCTCATCCATGATGGCGATTTCGGGACCCGCGGCCTTGCCGACGGAGCCTGGCTTGCGTTCGAAGGGAGGAAGGCTGTTGCTCGCAATCTGTGGCGCCGCCTCGGTCATGCCATAGGCTTCGATGAACGGCACGTCGAACACGGTTTCGATATTCGCGATCAACTGCAACGGCATTGGCGAAGAAGCCGAGCGAATGAAGCGCAAGCCGCTTTGGCGAGGGTCGGCCCGACAGAGATGGATCTGATCGAGGACCGCTCGATGAATGGTCGGCGATGCCGAATACCAGCTTGGCCTGAACTCAGCGAGAGAACTGAAGAAGCTGTCGGCGGAAAAGCCGACCATGCTGATGTAGCAGCCGCCTGAAACCAGCGACGCCAAAAGGCTGCTGATGCCGTGAATGTGAAACAGCGGCATCGCGCCCAGGCAGCGGTCGGCATGCCCAAGACCCAGCGCCCCGGCGATGTTCTGTGCCGAAACGCAAAGGTTTCGCTGGCTCAATGGCACCAGCTTGGGTCGCGCCGACGTGCCCGACGTGAACAGCAGCAGCGCGACATCGTCCGGCGTTGCTGTACGCTCTGGTAACGCTAGTGGCTGATCGTCGCCAGGCGCCCAACCCACGCCCTGCAGCGAGAAAAGCCCGGCCACCAAGCCGGGCTCAGCAAGCAGGCGCAGGATACGCATGTTCAGCGACGCGGCGACCTCAAGCAGCGGCGATTGCCAGCCATGCGGCACGATCAGCACTCTGGCGTGCAGCGCGGCCAGCTGTGTTTCAAGCTCGTAGGCGGGCCATCCGGGGTTCAGAGGAACGCATGCCGCATTCGCGGCGACCGCCACGATCGCCACCGCGGCTTGCCCGCCCTCGGGCAGCAACAGGGCGACGCGGTCCGATGGCGCGACGCCCTCCAGCGCCAGCTTTTCGCCGACATAGCGGATCTGGCGCCCCAACCTTTCATAGGTGAGAGGCGTATACCCCGCAGCCACCAGCGCCACCGAATCCGATCCCGCATGCCGGTCCACATGGCCACGTATCGTGTCCATCAGATCCCGGCCCCGGGATCGATCTTGATCAGAAATAGTGCCACCCTTCAGCCCAAAGACCCGTGCGGGTTCCCTAAGTGCTTGCTGACAGAATGGCTGTCAATGCGCGGCGATCTTGAAACATGAGAACAACGTCCCTTGAACACGGTCGAAGCGGCCTTCGAAACGACCATTGCCGGCCAGCGCATGGCGGCCTGATGGAACGATCCTGGCTTGGGCGGTGCACCTTTCCACATCCAGTTCGACGCAAACGTCCTGAAACGTAAGAAATTGTCGATGGAGCGGAAAATGCATTTTGTAGAAAGCTTCCTTGATCACGAAGAGAAGCTTTGGCAGGTCGTAGCCCAGTTGCTTCTCGATCGCTTGCCGCTGTTCCAGTTCCGAGGCGTGCGACACCAGCTTTGTCAACTCGTCCGACAGCGGAGAATCGTCCTCGATGTCGATGCCTATCCCCGTCCAGTCGGCGGAAAGGCCGACGGCGACAGCGCACAGGCTCCTTGTATGGGAGATCGAGCCGACGACGCCTGTCGGCCAGACCGGGACCCGATCAGGCCCCACCGGGATGATGCGGGCAGGAATGCCCAAAGCTTGTAAAGCCTGCCTTGCGTAGATGCGCCCAGCGCGAAACTCCCGACGCCGCGCCGGGACGATGTTGCCCAGGGATTGTTCTTCCGCGACCGCCAAGTCCTGGTCGGCGATGTCCAGATCGCCGCCTTCGACGACGACACCATCGGAAACCAGTTGCCGAATGGCTGCCACCATATCGGCCGGCAACCGGTTGCTACGGACTCCCGGCTCGCTCGGCAACGCCACTCCCTCGTCGGCCGCAATGCTTGTTGCGCACCCTCGCCGCACCATCGTGAACACGTCACGATCATCCACGCAAGACAGTCACGCTCTCAAGGTGGCGGTCTCGCTGCATCACGTACAAAGTGCCGGCGCCGGGCGCCTGTCCGATATGCGTGCGCCTACGATATCTCTTTCTTGCGCAAAGTTCGGGTTGACCGCCGTGGGGCGCGCGGCGACTATCCCCGCAACGTGCAGGAGGACATGAGATGGACGAACCCGATCGCTGGAGGCATATGGCAAGCGCGCCCAAGGACGGCAGCCGCATCCTGGTCACCGTGAGGCCGTCGGAACAGGGGCCGGCCGAGGTCGACCTCGCCTACTGGTCGCGCGCCGACCAGTTCGGTTCAGAAGGCTGGCGCTCTTCCGATTCGTCTCCGGGGCGCGTGATCGAATACCCTGAACCCGAATTGAAATGCTGGATGCCGCTGCCGACGGCCAATCTCAGCCGGGCTTCCATGCCGGCGCCCTGGGCCGGTGAAGACGCCCAGCAGCTCGACGGCTCCGGGATATGATCTCGGCAGGACGGCGGTAGGAAATACGCCGCCGGCCCTTATTTGGGGCGCCGCACCGCTCGTACCATGCCGCCCGGGCCGCCGCCGCAGAAGAAGCGGTCGCCGCCGTCGGATTCGAGGCCAGACACGCCCTTCCCCGCCGGCATGTCGAGCCGCTCCAGCACTTTTCCGGTTTGCGGGTCCACACGGCGCACGTCGCTCTGGTCGCCTTCCCAGGTGCCGTGCCACAACTCGCCATCCACCCAGGTCACCCCGGTGACGAAACGGTTGGATTCGATGGTGCGCAGGATTTTTCCGGTCTCGGGATCGATCTGGTGGATCTGGCGCGCCCGGTTCTGGCCGACCCACAGCGTGCCCTCGGCCCAGGTCATGCCGGAATCGCGGCCGCCGCCCGGCGCCGGGATGGTGGCCAGCACCTGCCCCGTATCCGGGTCAATCTTCTGGATGCGATCCCCGGCCAGTTGAAACAGATGCCGGCCGTCATAGGCAGTGCCGGCATGGGCTGCGACATCGATCGAGCGTTTTGTTTCACCGTTTGCCGGATCGAAGGCGATCAGTTGCTCGCCCGTGGCAAACCACACATTTTGTCCGTCGAAGCTCACGCCATGCACGATGTCGACATCTGGAAAGGGGCCGTATTCGCGCAGGATTTCAGCTTCTGAGTGTTTCACGTCCTGGTCCTCGGTCATGGTCACCTTTCCTAGCCGTTCGGCAGCGGCGCCGGGAGTAACAAGGTGGTCGTGAAACCGGCCACGGGCGGCGTCATCCAGCGGCGCGCCCGACCGTGACCGAACGACTGCACCTTGCCGGCCTCGGCCAGTTGCTCGAGCGCCCGTTGTACGCTGCGCTGGCCGGCGCCGAGCGCGAGCGCCAGCGCCGAGCTTGACCAGGCCTCGCCATCGGCCAGGAAGGCCAGCACCACCGCGTGCCGTTCTTCGATCGGCCGCGCCAGCACCGCCACCACGCCTGCCTGGCGCGGCGCCAGCGCAAAGCCTTGGCTGGTCGCCTCGATGCCGGCCAGCGGCCGCAACTCGGCGCGCAGCCGGCCGATCTCGACCCGCAGCCTGGCGCGATGCGATTCATCGACATGCCTGCCGCCAAAGGCGCGGGCGATCAGTGTTGCCCTCGGCACATCCGCCGGCCACGCTTCGGCGAGCGCACGCACCAGTGCAAACAGCACCGGCCGCGTTGCCAGCGAGACCGCTATTTCCTGCTTGCGCACGACATAGCGGAACGTATCGACGACCAGCGCCGGCGACGCCGCCAGCGCCTCGACCTCTTCAAGCAGCAGCGGACGCGCCTCGCCAGCCACGATCAGCCGGGCCGCCGGCGTCTCGAGTGACAGGAAGGCGGTGTCGACCTCCGCCACAAGACCCGGAATGCCGGCCCGGCGGGCGGCATGGCGCGCCCATTCAAGGGCTTCGCGCGCGGCTTTCGTCTTGAGACGGCGCATCGCAATGCCGGCAACGGCGAGTTCATGCGCGGCGCGTGAGGCCGGCGGAAGCGGCGCCGGATCGAGCCCGGCCAGCACGTCTTCAGCCTCGTCGAGCCGGCCGATCAGCAGCAGGCGGCGCACCTTGAGATGGCCGGCATGGGCGGCGTTCAGCCGGTCGCCATGCTTTTCCAATGTCGCGCGCGCCGCATCGAGCGCTTTGGCCGGCCAGCCGAGGTCGCGCGAGACCAGCGCGATCTCGGCTTCGGCGACGACGCACCTGGCGCGCGCCACCGCCTCCTTCGAACCGAAGGCGCGCCCAGCCCGCCGCAGCAACAGCTTGGCGCGGTCGAGATCGCCGAGCTGCGCCATGGCAATGCCGCGCAGCGCCAGCGCCGGCGCGTCTTCGCGCAGCGCGACACGGTCGAGCGCGGCCAGCGGATCACCCGCGGCCAGCGCCAGCCCTGCCGCGGTGATCAGCGAGTCCATTCAAATCCCGTCACACTTGTAACTCCCACCCCGCCGGTCATGGCCCTAACTTAAGTCACTGCCGCCAAGCAGCAAGCCGGGACGGCGACCTAGCCATCTGGGCTGGCAGGAGACACTCGGGCCGTCGTTGACGCCAATATCGGCGTTCGCTAGCCTGAGCATCTCAGATGGTATTTTTAAGCTTCTCATAAGGGAAAACTGACGATGCCTGTTTCCGAGGATCTTGAGCACACTGCGCGGCCCCGCCACCCCTGCTGCGGTGGGCCGCCTGCAAATCCCGTCACATTTGTAACTCCGCCCTCCCCGCCTCGCGGCCCTACGCTACCTCACGATCAGCAGGCAGGCCGCAACGGCTCAACGACTGACAATGGAGACGAGCAATGACCAAGCATGTGGCAATGAAGACCCCGCCAATCGTTTCGAGGCAGGAATGGGAAGCCGAGCGTGAAAAGATGCTGGTGAAGGAGAAGGCGACGATGCGCGCCAGGGATGCGCTGTCGGCCGAACGCCGGCGCATGCCCTGGATGGAAGTCGACAAGGCCTATGTGTTCGAAGGCCCCAACGGCAAGGCAAGCCTGCTCGACCTGTTTGAAGGCCGCCGCCAGTTGATCGTCTACCGCGCCTTCTACGAGCCCGGAGTCTATGGCTGGCCCGAACATGCCTGCCGCGGCTGTTCGCTCGGCGCCGACCAGGTCGGCCACCTCGCCCATCTCAACGCCCGCAACACCACGCTTGCCTATGCCTCGCGCGCGCCGCAGGCCGACATTGCCAGCCTGAAGCAGCGGATGGACTGGAAGATGCCCTGGTACACAATCACCGACAGCTTCGACAAGGATTTCGGCGTCGACGAATGGCATGGCCACAACGTCTTCATCCAGGACGGCAAGAAGGTTTTTCGCACCTACTTCATCAACAGCCGCGGCGACGAGCAGATGGGCACCGTCTGGAGCTATCTCGACGCCACGCCGCTCGGCCGCCAGGAGGTTTGGGAGGACTCGCCCGAAGGCTATCCGCAGACGGAGCTCTACAGCTGGTGGAACTGGCACGACAATTACGACGCTGCGCCCGACAATACATGGGAAGCGGTCGCCGCGGCCGGCGAAGCCGCGTTCCGCGACAAGGCTGAATAGCTCGGACCTGGCGCCGGCCATCCAACTCGCGTTCCTCGCCCTGCCGAGGCAGGGGCGAGGAAACAAGTCCGAGGCATTCACCAAAGGGATGAGAACCATGAGCGATATCGGCATTGGCAGCGGCAGCGAAATCCCTCAAACCGCGGCCCCTCTCGGCATAGCCGACTGGCTGTGCCTCGCCGCGGCCCCGACTTTCGCTGCGATGGCGCTGCTCACCTGCATTCACACTGGCGAAGGCGTGATGTCGTGCCTGGGCGCCGATGCCTCCCTGCTCACCGGCATGCCGGTGATGTATTTGCTGATGAGCGCCTTCCATCTGGCGCCTTGGCTGCGCATGATTTCCGGCCGGCCGCTCCGGCAATAGCACCGCATTCCAACACCCCGCACGTCGGAGACAGACAATGAAGCTGGTCAGGCTGAGAGCGCCGGGCGGGTTGGACAAGCTCGACCTGGTCGAGGAGGATCAGCCGCAGCCCGGGCCGGGAGAGGTGCTGGTCAGGATCCGCGCCTGCTCGCTGAACATGCGCGACGATTTCGCGGTGCAAGGCAAGCTGCCGCTCGCCGACGGCCGCGTGCCCCTGTCGGACGGCGCCGGCGAAGTGATTTCCGTCGGCGACGATGTCGGTGCGTTGAAGCCCGGAGACAGCGTCGTCAGCACCTTCTACCCCGGCTGGCTGGGCGGCGACATGACATCGGACACAAGGCGCGACATTCCGGGAGACAGTTTTGACGGCTTTGCCAGCGAATATGTGTGCATGCCGGCGCAGGCTTTCACCAGGGCGCCGGCGGGCTATACACATGCCGAGGCGGCAACGCTCACCTGCACCGGCGTCACCGCCTGGCGAGGCCTGGTGACGTGCGGCAAGGTGAAGCCCGGCGACACGGTGCTGATCCTTGGCACCGGCAGCGTGTCGCTGTTTGCGCTGCAATTTGCCAAGGCCGCCGGCGCCCGGGTCATTGCCACCTCGTCCAGCGAAGAAAAGCTGGAGAAGCTGAGACGCCTCGGCGCCGACAGCGTCGTCAACTACAAGGCCGTGCCGGACTGGGGCAGCAAGGCCAGGGAGCTGACGGACGGACGCGGCGTCGACCACGTGATCGAGGTCGGTGGACCCGCGACGTTGGCGCAGTCCATAGCGGCCTGCCGGACCGGCGGGCACATCGCGCTCGTCGGCGTGCTGACCGGCTTTGCGGCCGAGGTTTCGATCCCGGCGCTGTTTTCGAACCAGATCCGCATCAGCGGGATTTCCATCGGCAGCAGGGCCGACCAGGAAGACATGATCCGGGCGATAGAGGTCAACCGCCTGAAGCCCGTCATCGACCGCAGCTTTCCGCTGCAGGACATCGCCGCCGCCTTCAGGCACTACGAAGCGCAAAGGCATTTCGGCAAGGTTTGCTTGGAAGTTTGACCATCGCATCCCCGGCCGCAGCCGCCAGTCCCTAGTGTCGGACGGCGCATTCAGCACGTCGATGCGAACTGTGAGACTTGTCACATACCCGCTCGTGAAGCGCGTGCTACTGCCACCACGGTCAGTCGGCGCCAAAAGAAATCGCCTGCCATGGTCTGGCGGTGACGGGCCTTTCACTTTATCCTGTGGCAGGTTGCATACGATCAACGGACCTTGATGCCGCAAGCGGTGTTCTCGTCGGCGTCAGGCAGCGGCCAGAGGTTTTGCCATGCTCCGACTTTGCGGATTCATCGCGGCCTTCATCCTCGTTAGCCTCACGACCTTCGAGGCCAGCGCCGATCGAAGGGTCGCCCTCGTCATCGGCAATTCCGAATACCGTGACATCCCGGCACTGAAGAACCCGGCCAAGGATGCCGAGGATGTGTCGGCCACGTTCCGGCTGGCGGGCTTCGAGGTTTTCGTCGCCGAGAACCTCACCAAGCAGCAATTCGAAGGCCAGTTCCGGGACTATCTGGCCGCCGTCGACGGCGCCGATCTCGCCGTCGTCTACTATTCCGGCCACGGCTTTCAGATCGGCGGCGAGAACTTTCTGATACCGATCGACGCCTCACTGAAGAAAGCGGCCGATATCGAGGTCCAGGCCATCAAACTCAACGATGTGCTGGAGCAGCTGCGCTCGAAGTCGAAGATCCAGGTGATCATCCTCGACGCTTGCCGCAACAATCCCTTCCCGCGCAACAATTACTGGCTGCGCGACCAGCTCGTCACCGCCGGCAATACCGGGCTGGCGCAAGTGCGAAGCTCGCTCAACACGCTGATTGCCTTTGCCACCGAACCGGGTGCCGTCGCCTATGACGGCAGCGGCGACCTCAGCCCGTTCTCATCGGCATTCTCGCGCCGCGCGCTGGCGCCGAACCAGGAAATCCGTACCGTCATGTCGGCGGTGCGCCGCGATGTCGTGCAAGCCACCAACGGCATGCAGGTGCCCTGGGAAAATTCCTCGCTGATCGATGACGTGGTGCTGGTGCGCCGCAGCAACCGGCCTTCGCTGCCGCCAGTGCTGGAGAAGGTGGTTCTGTCGGGGGTCGGCCCTGTGGCGCTTGGCCTGCCGGAGCCGGTCGATATCGATGGCGGCGCCATCAGCGTCAGCATCGAAAGGCCACCCGCAATGGGCCGCCTGATGCTGGACGGCAAGGACGTCGCGGTCGGCGAACCGATCGCGGGCAAGGACCTGCCGCGCCTGCAGATGGATGTACCCAAAGGGGCCGCCACGCAGGACGAGGTGGATATGCTGGCCTATGCCACGCACGACAATTGGGGCGGCGGCAGCCAAGGCATATTGGTGTTTCGCGTCAAGAGCGGCGAAGGTGCCGCCGGCCAGCAGATCATGGCTTCGCTCGAGGCCGAGCAGAAACAAAAGGTGCTGGAGCGCGGTATCCACATCACCGGCGCCGCCGAAGCGATCGAGAACCGCAAGCTCGATATTCCCGTCGGCGTCGGACCGGTCGCGCTCAACCTGGATTTCCCGACCGATGATCCGGCGGTGAGCCTGAAGGTCTCGGGATATCCGGCAACGGGAACGCTGTCGCTGCCGGATCGGACGCTGTCGCCGCAATCCAGCCTTTTGGCCGGCGAGGTCGACCATCTTCGCTACGAGCCGCAGATCGGCACCACCGCGCCGATCGTGGTCGGTTTTGAAATCCGCGCTGACAGCACTTCGTCCAAACCCGCCACAATGAAGCTGTCGCCGACGGTCGATGCTTGCGATACCGCGGCAGGCGAGCCTCTCGACCTGCAAGGGGTGGTGCCTGGCCTGCTGCCGAACGAGATCGGCGCCGGCGCTGTGGCGGCCTGCGAGGCCGCGGTGAAAACCTATCCCGATGTCGCCCGCTTCCGCTACGAGCTCGGCCGCGCGCTGCTTGCGGCGGGCAACGTCGCCGAGGCCAAGGCAGCGATCGAGGACGCCGCCAAGAAAGGGCATGTGCGCGCCGTCTTCGAACTCGGCTATCTCAACGCAACGGGGACTGGAACGGCCATCGACCGCACCCAGGCCAACGCCCTCTACAAGGCTGCCGCCGACAAGGGCGATCCCTACGGTATGACGTCGTGGGGCCGCGCTCTGTTCAATGGCTACGGCGTCAACCGCGATACAGCCAAGGGCCTCGACCTGCTGCTCAAGGCGGCGGCCATGGGCCACACCTATGCCATGAACGATCTTGCCGCGATCTTCACCGAGGGCCGCAACGGCGTGCCTGCCGATCCGGCCCGCGCCGTGGCCTTCCTGCAAGCGGGCGTGCAGCGCCAGGACATGTATTCGATGAACCTGCTCGGCCGCAATTACCTCGCCGGCCAGGGCATCGACAAGGATCCGAAAACGGCGCAGGCGCTGTTCCAGCAGGCGACCGATCTTGGCCAGCCCTATGCTCCCGGCAGTCTCGCCCGCATGTACAGGGATGGCGTGGGCGTGCGCCAGGACCAGGCGGAAGCACAAAGGCTGTTCGAACTGGCAACTACGCGCGGCGATCCGTCCAGTGCCTATGATCGCGCGGCGCTCGAAATGGCGAAGGGCGACAAGGCCGACCAGGCTGTCGCGGTGCGTTTCCTGGCATTCGCCGTCGCGCTGGACCTGCGCAAAGAGCTTCCGGACGCCAAAAAGGGCCTGGCGCAGTTCGGGACGAAGCCGAAAACGGCAGCCCTGGACGCGCTGCGTCAAGAGCTCAAGTCGAAGCCCCCCCTGTCCGGTTCGCTGGACACGCAACTGGTCAATGCGGCCCGGGGAGTCTGGGAAGAAGCCAATCCGCGTCGGGACTTGTTTTGAACAATGGAGGTCATGGTGGGCAAGGTATTTAAGCAGGCATTCATCGGGACAATTTTCTCCGGCGTTCTGGCCGGGCTCATGGGCTGCACCTCGGTGTCGCCGATGTTTGAACCAGCGCCGCCGGTGGAACATCGCAAGGTGGTGCGCGTAGCGCCCCAGCCAAAGGTGGTCCGATACAAGAAGGCGACCACCGGCAAAGTGATCAAACCGGCCGAGGAGACTCCCCAAAAGCCGCCGGTGATTCCTGCTCTCGGTGGCAGCGGAGGCGGAGGCGGAGGCGGAGGCGGCGGCTGGGGGTGAGGTCGTCAACCAAAGGGCGGTGCGCGCTCAGCGGCCCCAAAGGGTCTTGCTGAATTGCGCATGAGCCCTGGCCAACGTCAATCCGATGTCGCCCGTCCAAGCCTCGGCATTGGCCGGGCCGCGGACAATTGGGCGGAGCGCGGCGCGGAAAACGCGGCTGACGATCGCTGCCAGTGCCGAGGCTACGACCGCCACCGGATTGAACCGGCGAGCCGTCGATGCCCGATGGGCCTGTTGCGTTTCGAGATAGCGAGCCAGCGCAATGTCGTGTCGCGATGGTGCGTCAACCTCCTGCCGGTCGCGCCCGGGGTCGTCATGCCAGATGGGCCATTCGGTCGAGCCTGGGTGATGCACGGTATCCTCCTGCGAAAAGAGAGCCAGTGCGAACAATCTCCTCAAGCGTCGTGAGAAACGCGTGGGAACCGGCGTGATGGAATCGTGAAAAGCGCCTCGGCGGCGGAATAAGTGTTGAAATGGGGTGAGCTTGAGCGGATCGTCATGATGCTGTGACCGTGGCGGATCCGATGACCGGGCCTTATCTTCACCTTTTGGGTGGTTTCGACTTTGCCGGGGCCGCAGTCCCGGCCATCAGCCGCAAGGCGCGTGCGATGGTCGCCTATCTCGCACTGCAGTCGGGGCATTCGCAGTCGCGCGAGAAGCTGGCGAGCCTGCTCTGGGGCATCAACAGCGAGGCGCAGGCACGCATGAGCCTGCGGCAAGCGGTGTCGTCCGTCAGGAAGGCCATGCAGGCGTGCGGCGGCGGCCGCTTCCTCACCGACGGCGACAGCGTCGCTCTGCATCTCGATGGCCTTGATTTCGATGTTGCGCGGTTCGAGGCGCTGGTCGCCAGTTCGGCACCCGAAGACCTCGAACTGGCGCTCAACGTCTATCGCGGCGACCTGCTCGACGGCTTCGGCCTGAAGGAGGAGCCATTCGAGGACTGGCTGAGGGTTGAACGTGAGCGACTGCGGGCTTTGGTCGTCGCGGCGCTCGACAGGCTGGTGGAGCATTATGCCGCAACGAACGATCCCGCTGCATGCGTGCGCGTGGCGACGCGCCTGCTCACCATGGAGCCGCTGAGGGAGGACGTCCACCGTGCCCTGATGCGCGCCTATGCGGCGCAAGGCCGGATCAATCTCGCGCTGAAGCAATATGAGCACTGCCGCACTGCGCTTCAACGCGATCTCAAGCTGCAGCCTGAACCGGAAACGCGGCAATTGTTCGAGACGCTGCGGACACGCCGCACGACAACGCCTGCGCGGCCACCCACGTCCGATGCGGATGATGCTACCGGCTTCAGCCACCAACCCTCGCGCCCCCCGACCCACTATGTCAAATCGGCCGGGATCAACATCGCGTATCAGGTGACCGGCGACGGGCCGGTCGACCTGATCCATGTGCCGGGATGGGTCTCCAACCTCGACCATGCCTGGGGCTCGCCGCGGCTTTCGCACGTGCACCGGCGGCTCGGCACTTTCTCGCGCCTGATCCGCATGGACAAGCGCGGCACCGGGCTTTCGGACCGCAATGTCGGTCTGCCGACACTGGAAGAGCGGATGGAAGATGTGCGGGCTGTGCTGGATGCGGTCGGCTCGAAGCGCACGGTGCTGTTGGGCACGTCCGAGGGCGGCCCGATGTGCATGCTGTTCGCGGCGACCTATCCCGAGCGCACCGCGGCACTCGTGCTCAATGGGGCCTATGCCCGCGGCAGATGGTCCAAAGACTATCCCTGGGCGAAGACAAGCGAGCAGGTGGAAGAAGATCTGGCGATCGTCGACAGAGAATGGGGAGCGGCGGCGGATATGAGCAACGCGGCGCCCAGTCTGATGAGCGACACGTTCGAGACAGAATGGTTCGCCGCCTATCTCAGGAATTCCGCCTCGCCCGCCGACGCGATCGCGCTGTGGCGTTGGGGAACCGAAATCGATGTTCGCGACATTCTGCCTGCCATCCATGTTCCGACGCTGATCGTGCAGGCGACCGGCGACCGCTGGGTAAAGCGGGAAGAAGGACGTTACCTGGCGACACATATCGAAGGCGCCAAACACATCGAGTTCGCCGGCCGCGACCATGTGATCTGGGGCGAGAATTCCGATCGCCTTGTCGACGAAATCCAGGCTTTCGTCACCGGTGCCTTGCCGGCGGCTCCAGGCGAACGGCTGCTGGTGTCGGTGCTGTCCCTCGATATGACGGGTTCGCCTTTCGGCATCGAGCCGGCCAAGCGGCACGCAGAGGCGCTCCGCGGTGAACTCCTCGCGGCCGAAGGCAGAGAGATCAGCCGAGCGGACGGCAAGATGCTCGCGGTGTTCCAGCGGCCAACGCGGTCGATCCAGTGCGCGATCGCCATCCGCGATCGCTTGCGGCGATCCGGTGTCGAGGTCCGCTCGGCGGTGCATATCGGCGAGTGCGAGCAGCGGGGCGATCAGTTTTCCGGCGCAGCGATCGAACTGTCGCTGCGGTTGCTCGATTATGCGCGGCCGGGCGAAATCATCGCGTCACGGACGGTCCGCGATCTCGTGGTCGGCTCGGGCTTGCGGTTCGAGGAACGTGGCGAAATGGCAGCAAGCGGGCTGCCCGGCGCATTTCCGTTCTATTCGGTCGATGGTGCGGCTTGAGCCGCCAAGTCACGTCTTCCCCGCCCCGAACCGCAACCCGTCCATCAGCAGCTTGACCAGCCGGCGCGAGCGGTCGCGCCAGTCCTTGGTGTCGGGGGCCGAGTAGATGCCGCCGAGCGCATGCAGCACATCGGAAGCGTCGACGTCGCCGCGGATCGAGCCTTCGGCCACTGCCGCCTCGACCAGCTGCCGCAAGGCCAGCGACACCCGGCCCGACAGATCGGAAAACACGGCGGAGTTGGTGTTGAACAGGATGCGCAGGCTGGCCGCCAGACCGCGCTTGGTGGCGATGTAGTCGACGAAGCGCTGCATCCACTGTTCCAGCGCCATGTCGGCCGAATGGTGGCTGGCGAGGTCATCGGCAGCCGCGCAAAGTGCTTCGACTTCGCGCCGGTAGACCACCTCGACCAGATGCTCGCGGGTTGGGAAATGCCGGTAGAGCGTGCCTATGCCGACACCCGCCTGGCGCGCGATCTCCTCCAGCGAGGCATCGACGCCCTGCTCGGCAAAAGCCGTCGCCGCGACCTCGACCAGCCGGTCGCGGTTGCGCTGCGCGTCGGCGCGCAGAGGCTTTGGCGCTGCGGCTTCGCGCGCACCTTTGGCGGTTGCTGTCTGCTGGTCGTCCAATTTTATCTCCACCGTCGACATATGGGGGCTTGAACCCCGAGGGGTAAGCCCCCACCTAAATAAACGGAGGCGCCTCCGCTTTAGTGGAGTGCCTTTATCATATAACCAGGGGATGCGGTATGTCACGTGCTGAAGGACTGAAAGCTTCCCCTGCCCGCTGGAGAATGGCGACAGCCGAAGTGCGGCTAATCTCCCCCCTCGTGGGGGAGATGTCCGGCAGGACAGAGGGGGGCGCTGTCCCGTTAGCCTATCAGGTCCTGACTGGCGCCTCCTCGGAAAAGATTCATTTCGAAGCATGTAGATCGCAAACGTCGCGTTCCTTCGCGCCCCCCTCTGCCCTGCCGGGCATCTCCCCCACGAGGGGGGAGATCAGGCGCACCTCCGCCCTTGCCCCTCGCCTCCCAAGCCCCATTTCATCCCCCTCGCGTCAAGCAACTGGAGCCAGACGCCCATGACCAGTAAGACCACCATCCACCTCACCATCAACGGCCGCGACCATGCACTCAACGTCGAGCCGCGCGTCACGCTGCTCGACGCGCTGCGTGATCGCCTCGATCTGACCGGCACCAAGAAGGGCTGCGACCACGGCCAGTGCGGTGCCTGCACCGTGCATGTCGACGGCGAGCGCGTGCTTGCCTGCCTGACCCTTGCCGCGCAGGTCGAAGGCCGCAAGATTACCACCATCGAGGGGCTCGCCGGAGCCGACGGCACGCTCAGTGCCGTCCAGGCCGCTTTCCTCGACCAGGACGCCTTCCAGTGCGGTTATTGCACGCCGGGACAGATCATGTCGGCGGTGGCCTGCATCCGCGAGGGCCATGCCGGTTCCGACGAGGAAATCCGCGAATACATGGCCGGCAATCTGTGCCGCTGCGGCGCCTATCCGAACATCGTCGCCGCCGTGCGCCAGGCGGCCCTGGAGGTGGCATCATGAGGGACTTTTCCTACGTTCGCGCCGACAGCATCGAAGCCGCGCGCAAGGCGGCGGCGCTTCCCGGCGCCATGCTGCTTGCCGGCGGCACGACGCTGGTTGACCTCGCCAAATGCGGCGTCGCCCAGCCTGACACCGTGGTCGACATCACCCACCTCAAGGGGCTGGACACAATCAGCGTCGATGCAAGCCGCGCCACGCTCGGCGCGCTGGCGAAAATGAGCCATGTCGCCGACCATGCCGGGATCAAGAGCCATTTTCCCGCCGTCTCGGAAGCGCTGTGGCAGGCCGCCTCGGCGCAGCTGCGCAACATGGCGACCGTCGGCGGCAATCTGATGCAGCGCACGCGCTGTCCTTATTTCCGCGACCCCTCGAACTTTTCCGCCTGCAACAAGCGTGAGCCCGGCAGCGGCTGCTCGGCGATCGGCGGCGTGACGCGGGGCCACGCCGTGCTCGGCACCAGCGAGACCTGCATCGCGATGTATCCGGGCGACCTGGCCACCGCACTCGTCGCCTTCGATGCGACGGTCCATCTCGGCCAGCGCGTGGTCAAGGTCGACGATTTCTTCCTGCTGCCGGGCGACACGCCTGAGCGCGAGCATGACATCCGCGCCGGCGAGATGATCACCGCGATCGAGATCCCCGGCTCGGCCGCCGCGCGGCGCTCGACCTATCTCAAGGTGCGTGACCGCCAGTCCTACGAGTTCGCCGCCGCAAGCGCCGCGGTCGGGCTGGAGCTGGAAGCCGATGGCCGCACCATCCGCGACCTGCGCGTCGCGCTCGGCGGCGTCGCCACAAAACCGTGGCGGGCGCGCGCCGTGGAAGAGGCGCTGAAAGGCAAGGTGCTGGACGAAGACACCGTGCGCAAGGCGAGCGGGCTCGCCATGGAAGGCGCTGTCGACCATGGCGCCAACCACTACAAGATCGAGCTCGCGCCGCGGGTGGTCGCACGCGCCATCCTCAAACTGGGAGAGACGGCATGACCGTTCACAACATGAAACACGCCAATACAAGAAGGGGCGACGCCTCCGACGGCGCTGTCGGCGGACGGCTGTCGCGCGTCGATGGCCCGGCCAAGATCACGGGTGCTGCCAAATACGCCTTCGAGCAGCAGCTCGACGGGCTGGCGCATGCGGTGATGGTCGGGGCCACCATCGCCGCCGGCAAGGTCACCGCCATCGACACACGGGCGGCGGAGACCGCGCCTGGCGTGCTTCTGGTGCTGACGCCCGACACCATCATGGAGATCAAGGGCGCGTCGGACTGGCTGGGCAATCCGCCGACGCAGAAGACATACGCACCGCTCGCTCGCACGGTCACCTATTCCGGCCAGCATATAGCTGCCGTCGTGGCCGAGACCTTCGAGCAGGCGGTCGCCGCGGCGGCCCTTGTCGAGGTCAGCTATGACGAGACGCCGGCGATCGTCGACCTCAGCGATCCCAAGGCCGGCGACGGCATCCCGATCGCTGCCATGACCAAGGAATGGGGCGACGCCGAAGCGGCGTTCGCCGCGGCACCGGTGCGCATCTGCGCCGCCTACAACACGCAGCGCGAATACCAGGCGGCGATGGAGCCGCATGGGCTGATCGCGCGCTGGCAGGGCGAAGAGCTCACCATTTGGGAGCCCAGCCAGTGGCTGGACGGCATGGCGCGCACCTATGCCGAATGGTTCGGGGTGCCGTTCGAGAATGTCCGGCTGGTCTCGCCCTATATTGGCGGCGGCTTCGGCTCGAAAGCGCTGGCGCTCGCCCACAGCGCGGTGGCGGCGGCCTCGGCGAAAATGCTCGGACGGCCGGTCAAGCTGGTGCTGACAAGGCCGCAGAACTTCACCTCCTATGGCGGCCGTGCCGCGACCCGCCAGACGGTGACGATCGGCGCCGGCCGCGACGGCAAGATCCAGTCGATCGTGCATCGCGGCGTCAACGAGACCGCGGTCGACGGCATGTGGGTCGAGCCGCTGGCTTCGGTCACCTCGATCATGTACGCCACGCCCAACTTCTCCTCGAAGCAGAATGTTGTGCGGGTGAACACGGTGGTGCCCGGCGCCAAGCGGGCGCCCGGCGAAAACCCGAGCGCCTTTGGCATCGAAAGCGCCATCGACGAGCTCGCCCATGAACTCGGCATCGATCCGCTGGAGATACGGCTGATCAACTATGCCGAACAGGATCCCGAGGCGAAAAAAGCCTGGTCGACCCGCCAGTTGCGCGAAGCTTTTGCCGCCGGCGCGGAGCGCTTCGGCTGGGCCAGGCGCACGCCCAAACCACGCTCGATGCGTGACGGCAACCAGCTGATCGGCTGGGGCGTCGCCGCCGGCACCTATCCGGTGCGGCGGGCCTATGGCGAGGCTGTCGTGCGTATCCTCGCCGACGGTTCGGTCGAGGTCGAAAGCTCCTCGATCGACATGGGCCAGGGCACCTACACGATCCTGGCGCAGACGGCGGCCGAGACGGTCGGTGTGGCGGCCGACGACGTCGTGGTCAAACTCGGCGATTCCCGATATGCCCGCGCCGGCGTCGCCGGCGGGTCGCGGTTGGCCGGCGTCATGACGGGCGCCGTCTACAAGGCAGCGACATCGGCGCTCGACCAGCTGGTCGGCCTGGCGATCAACGATCCGCGTTCGCCCTTCCACGCGCTGCAAGCCAACACGCTGGTGGTCGCCAATGGCCGCATCGCCTCGCCGCGCGGCGATGGTCCCGACGTTTCAATCGCTGACCTTTTGGCAAGTGTCGGCCGTGACCGCATCGAGGCCACCGGCGACACCATGCCGGCCAACTCGAGCGCCGAGGATCGCTACAAGAACTACACCACCATCGCCACGTCGATCCCGCACACCGAGGGCGACTATTCGCGTCACTCCTGGTGCGCGCATTTCATCGAGGTGCGGGTCGACGAGGATTTCGGCACGGTGCGCGTGTCGCGCGTGGTGTCGGCGCTGGATTCCGGCCGGCTCTACAACCCGAAACTTGCCGAAAGCCAGTGGAAGGGCGGCATCATCATGGGCATCGGCCAGGCGCTGCTCGAAGAAGGCATCGTCGACCGCAGGCACGGCCGCATCGTCAACAACAACCTCGCCGACTATCTGGTGCCGACCAATGCCGACATCCCCGACATCGAAGTGATCTCGGTCGGCATTCCCGACCTGCACTCTTCGGTGCTTGGCGGCAAGGGGGTGGGTGAGCTGGCGATCGTGGGCATCGCGCCGGCGATCGCCAATGCGGTGTTCCATGCCACGGGCAAAAGGATCAGGGATTTGCCGATCACGCTGGAGAAGTTGATTTAGGCAGCAGCGGGTGCGCGTAATCTCCCCCCTTGCGGGGGAGATGGCCGGCAGGCCAGAGGGGGGTGCTGTCCCGCCAGCGTCTCAGTTGATCGCACCGGCTCGCCTAGCCTGGTTTCCGGCTGGAAATAGACGATCGCAAACGTCGCATTCCTTCGCGCCCCCCTCTGCCCTGCCGGGCATCTCCCCCGCAAGGAGGGAGATTAGCCGCCGCTGCCGCTTTCGCTAATCTCCCGGCCTATCAGGGAATGTCCCAGTTCGATCGTGTCAGCACATCACCGGGTGGAAGTATCTCCTCGGGCGTGAGGTCCCGACGCTGGATCTCATCGGCCACAAACTCCTCACGCGGCGCCCACGCCCCACCAATGCCGATTTCCAACGGGATCTTGTCCAGCGTCAGACATCGCGAATGGTTGACATCATACGTGCGCGGCGCCATGTCGAACCACTCGCATGCCTCGCCGAGGACACTGTCCGTGCGACCGATGCTCTCGGGGATGACGTCGCGGCCAAGGAGAATAGACAGCATATCTCGTGGCCGACATTTCTGGCACAGGAAGAGATTCTCGAACGCGCCGCCCTTGGCGGCCCTGAAGGACAGTTCCTGCCCCGTCCGAGCGTTGCGGATGCTTAGGTATCTCCGCCCATCCGGATAGGATGTTTCATCGTAGATCCACGGATCGTGCCGCCGCATGACCCTGACCGCACCTTTCCATTGCATGCGCAAGGCGAAATCCGGCGACCGCTTGACGGCAGCCGCAGCCGGCTGGTCGTCGAAGTGCAGCCATTGGGCGACGTCGAGCAGCTTGGCAGGCAGCGCGACCTCCTCGGCAGACACAGGCCGGCGTTCGAGTTTGACAAGCGTCGTCTGGCGAAACGGCGAACCGTTCGCGAACACCTTGGTGGCAATTTCAATACCATCCTCTGTCACGCAACTTAGCCATTTCAGCCCGTTTTCTGGCTTGTCTGGATCGCGCCGCTGGACCTCCCGCACGTCGCATGGCTCGCCACCGTGCGTCTCGGTCTGTCCGGTTTCGATTACCCCGCGAATCCTCTCATAGGATGTCGATGTCTCACGACTTATCGAAACAGGCGAATAGCCTGTCTGCGAATCCCCTCCGAAAGTGACCGATATCTGCTTTGCCGGATTTCCATAGGTTGTGGCTTGCATTTCCTCGACACGGACCCAGCCGCCATGATGCGTGACGATCCTGGTATGGGCTGCGGCCGGTCCTACCAATGGCTGGACCGTCATTGTCGCGACATAGTCGGGGACATCAGCGGAGGGCGAATAGGGGAGGTTGTCGCCCGCCCGTGCCATGGAGCTTGCGAGAACAAGGCCCACCATGATCGAAAATCTCATCATGACTCTCCCTCATGCCAGGCAGCAACTGCTGGTAGAATTTCCTGCAAGAGCGGCGATTTTGCGACGGCACCGGCGCTGAAGCTGCCGATCTCCCCCCTTGTGGGGGAGATGCCTGGCAAGGCAGAGGGGGCGCGAAGGAACGCCACCTCTCGGGGAACCTTGAAGAACACACGAAAACTTACAAGCGTATTCAACTATGAATGGCTGATACGTTGGCGGGACAGCGCCCCCCTCTGTCCTGCCGGACATCTCCCCCACAAGGGGGGAGATTGCCCGTCACTGCCGCTTTCGCCAATCTCCCTGCTGCCAGGGCTTCGATTGCCCTGTATGATCCTGCGATATCTCAACGGGGGGAAATCATGAAAAGCAAACTGGCGAAACTCATCATGGCGGGCTCGATGGGCGCCTCGCTTCTGACTGCGCTCCCGGCCCATGCGGCCTCCTGCGGCTGGTCCGCCAAGATGGAAGAGGACGAAGGCGGCAGCGTGCTGACGGCCTCGGTGTGCGGCGGGCCGAAGGCCGATGCACATCTGATGCTGGTCTGTTTCGAAAAGCCGGTGCTGAGCTACGATCTCGGCGCCGCGGGCCAGCAGCTGGAGCCGGGCAACAGCGCTTCCTTCACCTTCAAGACCGCCGACAAGAGCATAACGAAGACGCTTCAGCTCGAGGAGATGTACAATTACTTCACACTGGAATTGTCAGGCCCGACCGACCCGCTGCTCGCTTTGCTGCGGGGCAAGGGCGACGTCACGGTTTCGGCCGACAAATATGGCGAAAACAGCTTTCCGCTGACGAAGTCGAGTGCGGCCATCGGCAAGGTGCTGGCGCAGTGCGGCAAAGGTTCGGCCGGCGACGCCGACTGAACCTGCCCTACCCCAACTTGCGCAGCCGGTCGCGTGCCTCCATCAGCGCGAAGCCGAGCAGATTTTCGCCACGCCACAGCAGCGGGTTTGCGGCACGCTCGTCATCGGCGGCAAGGCCGATACCCCAGATCCGGTCGACCGGGCTCGCCTCGACCAGAACCTGATCGCCGGTCGACAGCAGAAACGCGCCGAGCGCCTTGTGCTGGCGGAATTTCTCAAAGCTCCCCTCGGTGACGATGCGGTATTTCTCCGCATCCCACCGCGCCGTGTCGAAGCCGCTGACCTGGCGTCCAAGCTGTTTGGCCTGCCTGGGGCTGCCTGCGCCGAGGATCTGCGTTGCTACCTGATCATCGCCGAACAGGCGCGCCTTGCCGGCCATCATCCAGTGCTCGGCCGTCGGATAGGTCAGTCCACCGACGCTGAACGGCGCCGGCCACCACTGGCTGAGGCAGGACGTGGTGATGCGGCTGTCCTTCGACGGCTGGTGGCCCCAGAAGAAGAGCAGCTTCGCCCGGGATTTTGCGCGGACGGCTGCTTCAAGCCAGGAACGGTCGTAGGTCATGGCGGGATGAAGCGGAACGGCGGGCTGCTTGTCAACGCCGGTGGCAGCTGCGAATAGCGGTTCGGCCCGCCATTCTTTTTGCCGGCTATGCGTGGCAGAACGCCCCTTGCGTCTTGCCCGCCGATTGACCAATCTCGCCGACACTGTCATGAGCCGCGGTCGGGGGGATCGCATATGCCTACGCTCTATGCACTGAAACCGGCCTTTCAGGCCAGGTTGCGGCCGCTCACCGACCGGCTGGCCGATGCCGGCGTCACCGCCAACCAGATCACGCTTCTCGCCGCCGCGCTGTCCCTCGCCACCGGCCTGGTGGTTGCCGTCTTTGCCGACCATCGTGCGATTTTCCTGTTGATGCCTGTGGTGCTGTTCGTGCGCATGGCGCTCAACGCCATCGACGGGATGCTGGCCAGGGAACATGCGCAGGCGTCGAAACTCGGCATGTATCTCAACGAGCTCTGCGACGTCGTCTCCGACCTGGCGCTGATCCTCGCCTTTGCCACCTTGTTTTCGGCCTGGGGCGTCGTCGCTTTCGCCATCGCCGCCATGCTTGTCGAGTTCGCCGGCGTGCTCGGCGTCGCTGCCGGCAGCGGGCGCAATTATGTCGGGCCGTTCGGCAAGAGCGACCGGGCAATGGTGCTCGGCGTCATCGGCTTCCTGATCGCCTGCGGCCTATGGGTCGAGGCGATCACGCCCTTTGTGTTTCCGGTCATGGCTACACTGTCTCTCGTAACCGCCATCAACCGGATACGCAGCGGCCTTAGAGCGGGCGACGCCTGATGCCCAAGCGTCAGCAGCCCGGCCGCCAGAGGGGAACCATGATCCACCAGACCGTCACCGCCGCAGCACCGGCAAGCCTTGAGCGCATCGCGCAGGAGCGCACCTTCAAGAGCCATGACGGCACCGAGATTTTTTACCGCTACTGGCCGGCCGTCGGGCAGACGCCCAAAGGCGCGATCCTTCTGTTCCATCGCGGCCACGAGCATGGCGGCCGCATGGCGCATCTGGTCGACGAACTGGCCATGCCCGACCATGCTTTCTACGCCTGGGACGCGCGCGGCAATGGCCGCTCGGCCGGCGAGCGCGGGTATGCTCCGTCCTTTGCTTCCCTGGTGCGCGACATCGATTGCCTGGTGCGCGAGATCGGCAGGGATGGTTTTGGCCAGCGCGATGTCGCGCTGATCGCGCAATCTTTCGGCGCGGTGCTTGCCGCCGCCTGGGTGCATGATTATGCGCCCGACATCCGCGCACTGGTGGTCGCTTCGCCGGCCTTTTCGGTAAAGCTCTACGTGCCCTTCGCCAAGGAGGGCATTGCGCTGTGGCAGAAGCTCAAGGGCCGCTTCTTCGTCAATTCCTACGTCAAGGCGAAGTTCCTGACGCATGATGCCGAGCGCATCGCCTCCTTCGACGCCGATCCGCTGATCACGCGGCCGATCGCTTCCAACATCCTGGTCGAACTCTACGACCACGCCGCCCGCATCGTTTCCGACGCCCGCGCCATCACCGTGCCGACCCAACTGTTGATCTCGGGCAGCGACTGGGTGGTGCGCCATGGGCCGCAGCACGAGTTCTTCGTCAACCTCGGCAGCAGCACCAAGAAGCGGCATGTGCTGCCCGGCTTCTTCCACGACACGCTGGGCGAACGCGACCGCAAGCAGGCGCTCGACTTGATCCGGCCGTTCCTCGAAAAGCAGTTCGCCGCGCCGGAAAAGAAAATCGACCTGCTTCAGGCCGATCACGCCGGCTACACACGCGACGAAGCCGACAAGCTCGCCTCGCCCTTGGCGCTGCTGTCGGCAAAAGGCCTTTACTGGGCGATGAGCCGCGCCTCGATCCGCATGGGCGCCTGGTTGTCCTCGGGCATGAAGACGGGCATTGCCACCGGCTTCGATTCCGGCTCGACGCTCGACTATGTCTACGAGAATGAGGCGCGCGGCACCGGCTTTATCGGCCGCATGATCGACCGCACCTTCCTCGACGCCATCGGCTGGCGCGGCATCCGCCAGCGCAAGCTGCATCTGGAAGAGCTGATCGGCAACGCTGTCGCCAGCCTGAAGGCAGCCGGCCGGCCCGTGCACATGCTCGACATCGCCGCCGGCCATGGCCGCTATGTGCTCGATGCCGTTGCCAAATGCGCCGAGGCGCCGGCGAGCGTGCGGCTGCAGGACTATTCCGAACTCAATGTCGGGCTCGGCTCGAAACTGATCGCCGAGCGGCATCTGCCGACCAGCGTCACCTTCCACAAGGCCGACGCCTTCGATGCCGACATGCTGGCCAGGCAAAAGCCGGCGCCGGACCTCGCCATCGTCTCCGGCCTCTACGAATTGTTCGCCGACAATACGATGATTTCGCGCTCGCTCGGTGGGCTGGCCAGCGCCATGCAGCCCGGCAGCCTGCTCGTCTACACCAACCAGCCCTGGCATCCGCAGTTGGAAATGATTGCGCGCAGCCTGACCTCGCATCGCGGCGGCCAGGCCTGGGTGATGCGGCGGCGCACGCAGGGCGAGATGGACCAGCTGGTGACAGCGGCCGGTTTCGAGAAGATCGACCAGCGCATCGACCAATGGGGCATCTTCACCGTTTCAGTCGCAAGGCGCGTCTGAGGCCATGGTCCTGGCTGTCACTGACCCTGCCCCTGCCCCGGCGCGGGAGCCCTATTTTGGCATCTTGCTGCGGGCCGCCCTCTGGCTGGCTCTGCTGGCGCCGTTCTTCTACTCGACCTATGGCTTCGCCAACTGGCTGGCGTCGCGGCGCGATCATGTCGGCAGCATCGTCTATGCCTGGGAACACGCCATCCCGTTCGTCGCCTGGACGATCGTGCCCTACTGGTCGATCAACCTGTTCTATGGCCTGTCGCTGCTGCTCAACACCACCAGGCGCGTGGTCGACCGCCTCGCCGGCCGCTATCTGACGGCGCAGGTTGTTGCCGTCACCTGCTTCATCGCGTTTCCGCTGACGGCGACGTTCGTGCGGCCGGAAACCACCGGCTTGCCGGGCTTCCTGTTTGCGGTGCTCGGCGGTTTCGACAAACCGTTCAACCAGGCGCCATCGCTGCACATCGCGCTTCTGGTGATCATCTGGGACCATTGGCGCCATGCCCTGATACACCACCGTCTGGGAAGCGTGCTCAGGCCTGTCTGGCATGTCTGGTGCTTTCTCATCGGCGCCTCGGTGCTGACGACCTGGCAGCATCATTTCATCGACATTCCGACCGGCGCGCTGCTCGGCCTGTTTGCGCTGTGGCTGTTTCCGGCCAAGGGCGAATTGCCGTTCTGGGGTTTTCGGCTGACCGCCGATCCGAAGGCGCGGCGGCTGGCGGGATATTATGCGCTCGGTGCCGCCCTTGCCCTGGCCGCCGCGGCTGCGGGCGCATTTGTCTCCGCCGATTTT
This sequence comes from Mesorhizobium sp. P2_B11, assembly GCF_056404855.1. Taxonomy (NCBI): domain Bacteria; kingdom Pseudomonadati; phylum Pseudomonadota; class Alphaproteobacteria; order Hyphomicrobiales; family Phyllobacteriaceae; genus Mesorhizobium; species Mesorhizobium sp. P2_B11. The sequence continues at coordinate 61,470 of NZ_JBFUDF010000007.1, read as the reverse complement.
CTCGTCCTGCTGTGGCCGGCGCTGGCGCTGGCCATCGTTGCCTTCGCCTATGCCGGAGCCGGCGCCAAAGTGTTCCAGAAGGCGGCCGATGGCACTGTCTCGCTGGCCAGCCGGATTCTCCTCCTGCCCTACCGGCTCGGAGCAAAAGTCAATGTCTGGGCATGGACCCGTGAGCTGGCGCCGCAGGCCGAGATCACCGATGGTGTTTTCTTCGGCAGGTTTCCGAGCGCAGTGGAGGCCAACCGTTTCGGCACCGTGATCGACCTTGCCGGCGAGCTGGAACGGCCTGGTGGCGTGACCTGCCGCTGGCTCAGCTATGCCATGCTCGACCTCCTGGAGCCGCCGCATGACAGGCTGGAGCGGGCGGTGGCGGCGATCGAGCTGGCGCGCCGGCGCGGCACCGTGCTGGTCTGCTGCGCGCTTGGCTTCCAGCGCAGTGCGGCCATCGTCGCCGACTGGCTGGTGGTGACCGGGCGCTCGCACACAGCCGCACAGGCGCGCAATAAGCTCGCTGCATCGGGTCGGCCTGTGCACCTTCATGGCGCGGCGGACGAATTGAGTGGGCCGGCATGAACGGTGAGAATTTTCCCGAGAAGGCCGAGGCGTTCGCCGCCGGGCTGATAGTGCAGGCGGTGTGGCCGATCCTGCTGGTGGTGGCAGGCGTTATGGCAGCACCGGTCATCGGGCTGGCGGCCGCCCCGCAGACGACAGCGCTGTCGGCGGCGGCCTGGTTGGTCGCGGCGGCGAGTGCCGTAGCCACGCTGGCTCTTTCGGTCTTGCTTTTGTTCGACGCGCTGCTGTTCCGGCTGATGGCCAGCCACGCCACCGAGGCCGCCGCTGGCGCGGTCGTCGACGATGTGCTGGCGCGCATGCGCCTGAAACCCACCGCTGCCGGCGGCCGCTCGCTCGATCATCGCATGGCAGGCACGCGTCGCCTGCTGACCAGACAGCGCCTGGCGCTCGCCATGTTTGCGGCGGCATCCCTTGTCGCGGCGTTTGTTGAACCATGACCAAGCTTCACCTTCGCGCCAACACTTTCACCTTGCTGCAGACGGTGACCTCGGTCGGCCTGTCGGCGGCGGCCTGGGTGGTAACCGGCGTGCGGCCAATCTGGAACGGCAGCCAGCCGTCGGAGCGCCAGCGCATCTACTTCGCCAACCATGCCAGCCATGGCGACTTCATCCTGTTGTCGGCCTGCCTCAGCGAAAAGGTACGCGCCCGCACGCATGCGATCGCGGCGGCCGAATATTGGGGGAAGTCGCGGCTGCGCCGCTTCATCGCCGAGGACATGCTGTCTTCCGTGCTCATCCACCGGCAGTGGACAGACGAAACGCAACACCCGATCTCGATCATGCTGTCGGTGCTCGACCAGGGACATTCGCTGATCCTGTTTCCCGAGGGCACCCGCAACACGACGGAGGCGGATTTGTTGCCGTTCCGCTCCGGCCTCTACAATCTGTCGATGGCTCGGCCCGACGTCGAACTCATCCCGTGCTGGATCGAGAACATGTCGCGCGTGCTGCCCAAGGGCCAATTCCTCCCTGTGCCGCTCCTGTGCCGCGTCGTCTTCGGTCCGCCGGTGGCGATCGCGCCAGGCGAGGAACGCCGCGCCTTCCTCGAACGCGCGCGCCAGACGCTGCTGTCGCTCGACCCGCGCCCCGATCGGGACGACTAGAGCATGATCCCAAAAAGTGGGTACCGGTTTTTGGAAAAGATCATGCCTCAGGAAAAGATTCGATCATGACCAGAGACTGCGCATGACACTGCCGCCGATGCATGAAACCGTCATCCTGTTGGTCGGCCTGGTCGCGGTACTGACCACGGCCAGCATTGTTGCCGGCATCCTGTCGTGGCGGGCGGCGAAGCCGCTGCCGTCGACGCTCGTCAATCTCAACCAGCGCATTAACGCCTGGTGGGTGATGGTGGTGGCGATCACGGTCGCCTTCTTCTTCGGCCGCACCGGCATGACCATCCTGTTTGCGCTGATCTCGTTTGCGGCGCTGCGCGAATTCGTGACGCTGACCCACAGCCGGCGCAGCGATCACTGGGTGCTGCTCGGCATGTTCGGCATCATCATCCCCTACCAGTACTGGCTGGTGTGGACTGCCTGGTACGGGCTCTTTACCATCTTCATCCCGGTCTACTGCTTCCTCTTAATGCCGGCGATCACCGCGCTCAACGGCGACACCGAACGTTTTCTCGAGCGCGTGTCTGCGCAACAATGGGCAGTGATGATTTCGGTCTACTGCGTCAGCCACGTGCCGGCGCTGCTGACGCTCAACGTGCCCGGCTTCGAAGGCCGCAATCTTCTGCTCATCGCCTTCCTGATCATCACCGTGCAAGGCAGCGACGTGCTGCAATACATTTTCGGCAAGCTGTTCGGCCGGCATCTTCTGTCGCCCTCCGTCTCGCCGTCAAAGACCTGGGAAGGGCTGGTCGGCGGGCTGGTGGCGTCGAGCCTGCTCGGTGCGCTGCTGTCGTTCCTGACGCCGTTCTCGCCGCTGGCGGCGGCAGGCGTTGCCTTCATCGCCTGCCTGATGGGATTTCTCGGCGGCCTGGTCGCGTCGGCCATCAAGCGCGACCAGGGCGTCAAGGACTGGGGCCATTTGATCGAAGGCCATGGCGGCATGATGGACCGCGCCGACAGCCTGGTCTTCGCCGCCCCGGTGTTCTTCCACATCGTCCGCTATTTCTGGACGGTGTGAAAGAACAGGTTCGTTTTCGGCCTATCTCGTTTGACGCAATTCCGGACGGAAAACCGCTTCACACTTTTCCTGGAATTGCTCTACCGGCTGAGATCGAGCGCCGCGCTCATATCGCCCATCGGCGGCTGGTCGTTGTTGCGCAGCGCCTTGTCGCGGGCGACGATGCCGGGCAGCACCGGCAGATCGTAGCGCGCGGTGATGAAGCGCAGGATCGACGTGGTGTCGTATTGCGTGTGATCGACCATGCCCATCCTTGCGTAGGGCGAGATGATGAAGGCCGGGATGCGGTTGCCCGGGCCCCAGCGGTCCGCCTTGGGCGGCGCGACATGATCCCAGAAGCCGCCATTCTCGTCATAGGTGACGACGACCAGCATATGCGGCCATTGCGGGCTTTTCTCGAGATGGGAGACGAGGTCGGCCAGATGCTGGTCGCCTGAGGTGACGTCGGCATAGCCGCTGTGCTCGTTGAGGTTGCCTTGCGGCTTGTAGAAGGAGACGGCAGGCAGCTTGCCGTCGTCGATCACCTTGATGAACTCGCTGCCGCCAAGGCCGCCATCCCTGAGATGTTCTGCACGCGCGGCGGTGCCCGGCGCGTAAGCGGCGAAATAGTTGAAGGGCTGGTGGTGGAACTGGAAGTTGGGCACCGGGGTCGCATTCTTGCCGTCGAGCGTGGCCTGCCAGGCACCGCTATACCAGGCCCAGCTGACGCCCTTCAGCGACAGCAGGTCGCCGATGGTGATGTCGTGCTGCGGCGGCAGCGTGGTCGGCTGAGCCGGATCAGCCAGTGCCTGGTCACCGCCTGCCACCGGCTTGTTGTTGCTCGGCTGATAGGGCGGCTGCATGGTGTTGACGGCGTAGAAATCGGGCGTGATGGCGCCGTCACTGACAAATTTCGGCACGCCGCCGAGCGCCGAAGGCGGCGAATTGTCGGCGATCTTGAGTGTCTTGCCGTCGGCGTCGACGACCGCGATCTGGCCTTTCACCGGGCTGGTGTCGGCATTGGGATAGACCGGCACGCAGGCGCAGGCGAGCATGAAATGGTTGAGGAAAGAGCCGCCGAAGGCGCCCTGGAAGAAATTGTCGGCGAGCACGTATTTCTTGCCGACCGCCCACATCGGCAGCACCGAGCCGTCATAGTGGCCCATGACGAGGCCGCCGGAATCGGCCCAGGCGACGAATTTGTCGTTCTTGCCGCCGTCGATCTGCATCTGCTCCTGGTAGAAGCGGTGCCAGAGATCATGGGTGATGACCCCAGTATTCTCGTTAAAACCCTTGGGATCGTCGATGGCGAAGACGGCATTGGCGAGATGCGCGGTCTGGGCTTCCGTCACCGCCGGCGTGACACCCTTGCCGGTCAGTCCACCCCAGGCCGGCGGGAGTTCTGTCAGCGGCTGGCCGTCACGGTCGAGCTGGCGCGCCTGGCCGGCCGTCACATTCGACAGGCCGTTGGCGCCGGGAAAGCCGCCATAGAGGTTATCGAAGCTGCGGTTCTCGGCATAGATGACGACCACCGTATCGATCTTGTCATAGCCGGCGGGCGCGGCGTGAACGGCGCCTGCCGCGGCAAGAGGGGCAAGGGCTGAGCCGGCTAGATACAGGGAAGTGAGGAGCTTGAGCCTCGTCATGATGGAAAACCTCGTGGCTTGGACCGATGGCTGGAGGAGCAGCACGGCAAGGCGGGCCTTTTCGCGCGGCGCGCCAAATTAGGACCGCCGCCTTGTCACCTTTGTGACGTTTTCTGTTGTCTCGAACACGGTTGCGTGAGCAGGCAGAGCGGTCATCAATCGGTAGCAGTGCAGTTTTAAGTCCTGACAAAACCGGACCGAACGACATGACGCGACACTGGACAAAGCGGGCGATCGCAATCGGCGCGGCATTGCTGCTCGGTCTTGCTGTGCTCACACCGGCAAACACGGCCGACGGCGTCCATCCCGGGCCGATGTCGCGCAGCGATGCCTATGCCAGGGCCGCGGCGCTGACCGCGCTCGGCCGCAAGATGTTCTTCGATCCATCGCTGTCGGCGTCAGGACTGCAGGCCTGCTCGTCCTGCCATGATCCGCATCATGCTTTTGGCCCGGCATCGGCCGGACCGGTCGAGATGGGTGGACCCGACATGCGCCAGCCCGGGCTGCGCGCAGTGCCGTCGCTGCGCTATCTCCAGGCGGTACCGGCCTTCAGCGAGCATTTCTACGATTCCGAGGATGAGGGCGATGAAAGCGTCGACAATGGCGCCACCGGCGGCCTGACCTGGGACGGCCGCGCCGATCATGGCAGCGACCAGGCGCGCATACCGCTGCTGTCGCCGTTCGAAATGGCCAACAAGGATGGCGACGCGGTTGCCGCTGCCTTGCGCAAGGCGGCCTATGCCGACGAGTTCAAGTCGGTATTCGGGGACAAAGTCTTCGACCGTCCGGGCGATGCTTTCGACGCCACCGTCGAGGCGCTCGGCACGTTCGAGCAGAGTGCAGCCGACTTCTACCCCTACTCCAGCCGCTACGACGCCTTCCTGGCCGGCAAGGCGACGCTGACCGCACAGGAGCTACATGGGCGCGCGCTGTTCGAGGACGAGACCAAGGGCAATTGCGCCAGCTGCCACCTCAGCGAACCGGCCAATGACGGCGAGCCGCCGCAATTCACCGATTTCGGCTTCCTCGGCATCGGCGTGCCGCGCAACCCGGTCATCCCGGCCAATGCCGACCCCGCCTATTTCGACCTCGGCCTGTGCGGTCCGCTCAGGACCGACCTCAAGGGCCGGGCGGAGTATTGCGGCCTGTTCCGCACGCCGACGCTGCGCAACGTGGCGCTGAAGAAGAGCTTCTTCCACAATGGCTATTTCCACACGCTGCGCGAGGCGGTCGCCTTCTATGCCAGCCGCGATACCGATCCCGGCCGCTGGTACCCGAGGGATGCCGACGGCACGGTCCGGCAAAATGATGATCTGCCAAGGGCTTACTGGGGCAATCTCAACCAGGATCCGCCCTTTGGCAGAAAACCCGGCGGCAAGCCGGCGTTGACCGATCCCGAGATCGACGACATCGTCGCGTTCCTGCAGACGCTCACCGATGCCGATCAGCTGGCGGGTGCGGCGCAGACACATTGAGCCTCGACCGCCGGCCGCGCCCCTGGTCACTCGCGGATGGCACGTCCCGCCTGCTGTAGCAGTTCGAAAGCGGCGAAGCGCTTGTCGTGCCAGGGCACGAGATCACCGCCGGCCGGGCGATAGATGTCGCCGATGCGCGACATGCCGGTCATTGCCGCAATCACATCCGGATAGGTTCCAGCGGCCACCGCAGCCAGTATGGCGGAGCCGAGCAGCACCGGTTCGGGCGATGTCGATCCGGCCACGGTCAAGCCTGTCGTGTCAGCCAGAACCTGACGCACCAGGTCGCTTTGCGCCGCACCGCCGCTGACGACGATGGTGTCGATGGCGATGCCCTTGTTGGCCATGGCCGCCACGATCTGGCGCACGCCATAGCCGATGCCCAGCAGGCCGGCGACGTACAGCGCGACCAGGCTGTCGAGGGACGTATCCATGCCGAGCCCGGCAATCAGCGCCTTGGATTCCGGGTCGGCGAAGGGCGAGCGGTTGCCGAGGAATTCCGGGACGACCTGCAGGCCTTCGGCAAGGCGCGCCAGCGCAGACAGGTCGGTGGATTTCGTTGCCGCCTGTCGCCCGAGCCATGCGGTCAGGCCGAGACCGTCCGCCTTCGCATTTGCGGATGCTTCGGCCGAGGCCGGATGGAAAGCGACGAGATGATCGAGCGCCGCACCTGCCGCCGACTGGCCGCCTTCGTTGAGCCACAGGCCCGGCACCATCGAGGAGAAATAGGGCCCCCAGACGCCCGGCACGAAGGCCGGTTCGCTAGTGCTGGCCATGGTGCAGGCCGAGGTGCCGAAGACATAGGCCATGCGCGATTGCAGCGTGCCGACGGAGCCCTGCCCACCGACCGTGCCGACGCCGCCGGCATGGGCATCGATCAGGCCGGCGGCGACCGGCGTTCCCGGCAGCAGGCCGAGATCGGCCGCCGCCGCTTCGGTCAGGCCCTGCGCCAGCGCGGTGCCGCCCTCGACGACCTCGGTGCCGATGCGGGCAAAGCCTTCATCGGCGAGAACGCCGAGGCCAATAGCGCGAAAATAGGCGTCGTCCCAGCGTCGCTCATGGCCGAGATAGGTCCATTTGCAGGTGAGCGTGCAGATCGAACGCGCCAGGCTGCCGGTCGAGCGCCAGGTCAGATAGTCGGTCAGGTCAAAGAAATGCTCGGCCGCATCGAAGGTGGCGGGCAGGTTCTCGCGCAGCCACAACAACTTCGGCGTTTCCATCTCCGGTGAAATCGTGCCGCCGACATAGTCGAGCACGGCATGCTTGCCGGCATTGATGCGCTGCGCCTGGTCGAGCGCGCGGTGGTCCATCCAGACGATGATGTTGCGCTCACTGTCGCCCGAGCCGCCGACAGCCAGTGGTGCGCCGCCCTTGCCGACCACAACCAGCGAACAGGTGGCGTCGAAGCCGATGCCGGCAATGTCGCGCCCGGCCAGTCCCGACTTCGTCACCGCCTCGCGCACGGCGGCGCACACCGCGCGCCAGATGTCCTCGCTCGACTGTTCGGCGATTTCACCCGGTTCGAGGAAAAGCGCTATGTCTCGCTTGGCCGAGGCAAGCATCGTGCCCGTGCTATCGAACACCCCTGCCCTGGCGCTGCCAGTGCCGACGTCGATGCCGAGGAAGTGGGAAGGCATGGGGAGACCTCGAGGGGTTAGGCAGTAGGCAGTAGGCAGTAGGCAGTAGGCAGTAGGCAGTAGGAGGGTGTCAGTCGTTGGCGGTGGGCCGCAAGGGGCCTTCCCCTATTCCCTACTGCCTAATCCCTACTGCCTCACAAATCATTGCTCTGTGGCAGGATCACCAGATCCCTTATGGTGACGTTCCTTGGCCGCGTCAGCATGAACAGCACGGCTTCGGCCACCTCGACCGGCTGAAGCAGGCCGCCCTTGGCCAGTTCATCGTCAAGCTTGTCCTTCGGCCAGTCGCTGATCAGCGCCGTCACCACCGGCCCCGGCTGCACCGCACCGACGCGCAGGCCGTGCGGGGCGACCTGCCTTCGCACCGTGTGGACGAAGGCCTGTACGGCGTGTTTGGAGGCGGTGTAGATCGGCTCCCAGACCACCGGCACCAGCCCGGCGATCGAGGAGGTGATGATGATGTCGCCGCTCTTGCGCTCGACCATATGCGGCAGCACGGCGTGGATGGAACGGAACACCGCATTGATGTTGAGGTTCAGCACGCGGTCCCATGTATCGGGATCGCCGTCGAGCACCGGGCCACCGACATAGGCGCCGGCATTGGCGTGGAAGATGTCCAGCTGGCCGGCCTTGTCGAGAATCTCAGGCATCATCGTTGCGACGCTGGCCGGCTTCATCAGATCGATCACCAGCGGGATGGCATTGGGACCGAGCTCCGCGCAGGCGCTCTTCAACGCATCCTCAGCGCGGTCGACGAGCACGACGCGCACACCGGCGGCTATCAGCGATCGAGCACATTCCAGCCCGATACCTGATGCGGCGCCGGTGATCGCCGCGACTTTTCCACTCAGATCCTGAGCCATATTTCTTATCCTCGTATTGTCTTTTGGTTCAGGCGCGGCCGTGGGAAACCCGCGAGCGGCGTGCCAGGGAGTCGACGATGACCGCAATCGCCAGAACGGCGCCGGTGATCATGTAGCGAAGCGACGACGACAGATCGAGCAAGGTCAGCCCGCTGGCGATCGACTGGATGACGATGATGCCGAGCAGCGCCGAGTAGGCGCTGCCGCGGCCGCCGAACAGGCTGGTGCCGCCGATGACGGCTGCTGCGATGGCGTTGAGGTTGACGTCGCCGGTGCCGGCCTGCTGGCTGGCCGAAGCCAGCCGCGCCGCCGACAGCACGCCGCCAAGGGCTGCAAACATCGAGCACATGACGAAGGCGCTGAGATAGATGGAGCGCACCTTGATGCCGGCGCGGCGCGCGGCTTCGCGGTTGCCGCCGACGGCGGTCATCGAGCGGCCCCATTGGGTGCGGGTCAGCGCATAGTTCATCGCCACCACCAGGCCGACGAACAGGCCGAACATCCACGGTATGCCGCGCGCCTGGTTGAGATAGCCGACGATCAGCTCAAGCAAGATGGTCAAAGCGGCGACGCGCACGATCAGACCGCCGACCGAAGGCGCCGACAGATTGACGGCGCGACGGCGGCTGACGGTGCGCAGGCCGGTGATGAGCATGACGATGCCGGGAACGGCGGCCAGCGCATAGGAGAGCCAGTCCGGCATGACCAGCAGCTGGCCGAAATTCACCAGGTTCGAACCATAGGGCAGATTGATCGAGCCGGTGGAGCCCAGAATGTAGAGCTGCAGGCCGAGCACGGCGAGCAGGCCGGCGAGCGTCGAGACGAAGCTCGGCATGCCGAGCCGGTTGAACAGCAAGGCATAGAGCGCGCCGATGAAGCCGCCGACAGCGAGTGCCGCGACAATCGCGAGCGCCACCGGCCAGCCCTGGTTGACCCACAGCGTGCCGACCATGGCCGAGGCAAATCCGCTGATCGAACCGACCGACAGGTCGATCTCGCCGACCATCAGCACGCAGACGATGCCGAGGGCGATGACACCGACGGTCGAGCAGTCGAACAGCAGATTGACGAGGTTGCTCGACGAGACGAACACCGGATTGAGGGCGGTGAACACGCTCCAGATGATGACCAGGCCGACGATCACCGGCAGCGAGCCGAGGTCGCCGGAGCGGACACGGTCGAAGAAGGCGCTGATCGCGCCACCGACGCCGGCCTGGTGCTTGACGCGCACGTCGCTGCGGTCGAGCGCCGTCGACGCCGAGATGTCCTGCTTGGGCTCTGCGCTCATGGCCGCTGCTCCTGGTTGTGCGCTTGTTCGGCTGCCTTGCGCCGTTCGGCGCGGCGCGACACCGCATTGTTGGCGGCGCCGGTGATGGCGCTGACCAGTTCCTGGTTGGAGGCGTCGGGTTCGAAGACGCCATTGTTGCGCCCGAGCCGAAGCACGACGATGCGGTCGGCGACGGCGCGCACGTCTTCCATATTGTGGCTGATCATCAAGACGCCGAGGCCACGTTCGCGCACCCGGTCGATCAGGTTCAGCACTTCCGCCGTCTGGGCGACGCCAAGTGCCGCAGTCGGCTCATCGAGCAGGATGACTTTGGGGTCGAGCAGCAGCGAGCGGGCGATCGCCACGGTCTGGCGTTGGCCGCCGGACAGCGAGGCAACCGCTTCGCGCACACTTGGAATGCGCGCCGACAATTCGTTGAGCAGCGTCCAGGCGCGGATTTCCATCGCCACCTCGTCAAGCCGCAGCGGGTTGAGCTCCTTGCCGAGAAAAATGTTGGCGACGACGTCGAGGTTTTCGCACAGCGCCAAATCCTGGAAGACGGTGGCGATGCCAAGCGTCAACGCAGCGCTCGGGTCGGGCATGGTCACTTGCTTGCCGCGGAAATTGATGGTGCCCGAGGTAGGCTGGTGGACGCCGGCAAGAATCTTGACCAGCGTCGACTTGCCAGCGCCATTGTCGCCGACCAGCGCCACCACCTCGCCGGCATGGACGTCGAGGTCGATATCGGTGAGCGCCGAAACGGCGCCGAAATTCTTCGAGATGCCGCGCAGGCTGAGCACCAGCTCGCCTGCCGAAACCGGTCCGTCAGAGATGTCAGACATAGTGGCAAACCTTTCCGGGTGACCGGTCAAGAGTGACTGCGGACTTCCGGCCGCCGCAAAGGCAGCCGGAAGTCAGGATCAGGATAGTCCGATCAGTTGGTGATGCCGAGCTTCTTGCAGCCTTCGGCGTAACGGTCGACGCAGAGCTCTTCGGCGGTGTTGATCTTCTTGTCGATGATCTCGGCCTTGAGGTTCTCCTGCGTCACCACCGCCGGCGTGAACAGCTGCGAGGGGGTGTCGTAGAGGGTCATTTCGGCCTTCGGCGTCTCGCCCGACAGAAGCTGGACGGCGACGTTGGCGGCAGCGGCCGCAACGATCTCGCTCGGTTTGGAGATGGTGTTGTACTGATCGCCGGCGATGATCAGCTGTAGCGCGGCTATCGTCGCGTCATTGCCGGTGACCGGCGGCACCGGATCGACGCCGGCGGCCTTGAAGGCGGCGATGGCGCCACCGCCGGTGCCGTCATTGGCGGCGACGACGCCGACGATCTGGGTAGAGAAGCGGGTGATCTGGCCGCTTGCCCATTGCTGCGCCTTCGGCGGCGCCCATTCCGGCGTGTCGTATTCGGCGAGGATCTTGTAGCCGCTGTTGTCGAGGCTGGAATGAATGCCCTTCTTGATCAGCCCGGCGGCCGCATCGGTCGGCGAGCCGTTGATCTGCAGCAGGCCGCCGCTGGCCGGATCGACCTTCAGCGCCTTGAGGTGTTCGACCAGCGAGTCGGCGATGGCCTTGCCGATGCCTTCATTGTTGAACGAGACATAGAAGTCGGCAGGTGCTGTCGGGATCGGGCGGTCATAGGCAATGACCTTGACGCCCTGGCTCTGCGCCAGCTTGACCAGCGAGGCGGCGGCGGTCGAGTCGACCGGATCGAGCACGATCGCCTTGGCGCCTTGTGAGATCACCGAATTGAACTGCTGCTGCTGGCGCGAGGCGTCGGCGTCGGCATTCTGGTAGATCACCTTGCAGCCGGGGCAGAGCTTTTTCATCTCGGCGGCAAAGCCGGGATAGTCGTGCTGCTCGTAGCGGGTCGAGGCCTGGTCGGGCATGAGGAAGGCGACCGTGGCGTCGGTGACAGGGGCTGCAAACGCGGCCGTGCCGCTGAGGAGAGAAAGGGTGAGTGCACCCGTCGAAGCAAATCGGATCATTCTGATATCTCCGTTTCTATTGTTTCACGAAGCCTGGTCACCACATGGCGCGCCGGGCCTTGACTGCAAGTCGAACTGTTGCGAGGAATGACGACGCACTTGATCCGTGCCGCGCATCCTCTTGATATCGCTGGATTTCAAGACAAGCGATCTCCAGCACGGAGCGCCTCCAACGCACCCCGCGTTCTTCCTTCCAAAAATGTCTAGGCTCCTCCCGGTCCTCCCTGTTAGGCGGCAATCTCCGCACTGATGTTTTCCGCCAGCAAGGCCCTGAAGCGCGAAGGCGACATGCCTTTTTGCGTCAGGAACTGGCGGTTGAAATTCGAGATGTTGTTGTAGCCGGCAGCGAAGCAGATCTCGGTGATCGGCATGTCGGCGTCGCTCATCAAAAGCTGGCAGGCAAGGTTGATGCGCAGCCGGTTGACGTACTGCACCAGCGCCATGCCGGTGTGGCGGCGGAAGCTGCGCGAAAACGCGCTCGGGCTGCGCCCGGCAATTGCCGCCAGGTCGCTTTCGCTGAACGGCTCGGTCAGGTTGGCGTTGATATAGGCAAGCGCCTTGTTGACGCCCGCCGACATGAAGCCGGAGGGATCCGGCAGATAGCTGGCGCTGGTCAGTGTCCGCACATCGGCGGCGCGGCTCAGAATGTCGATTGTTTCCATGAACAGCGCGATGCGACGCACGCCTTGCGCCTCGACCAGTTCGGCCAGCACGGGCGCTGCAAGCTTCGCGGTGGCCGCAGAAAACAGCGCGCCACGGCGGCTGAGTTCGAGAGTACTCGCACAGCCGGCAAGCTCGGGAAGTGCCGTCGTGGCATCGGCAATGAATTCTTGGGAGAACTGGACGACGCGGCCGCGCAGCGGCACGCTGGTGCCATCCGGCACGTCGCTGACCCAGTTGTGCGGCAGGTTGGGGCCGGTGAGCACGAGATTGCCAGGCTCGAATTCGCCGATAAAGTCACCGACGAAATAGCGGCCTGATGTGGCGACGACATGATGGATTTCGTATTCGGGATGGAAGTGCCAGCGCACGGTGTGGAAGGGGTAGCCGTGGGCCCAGGCCTTGAACGACTCGCCACGTCTGATCTGGACAACTTCCAAGTCCGGATTCATATCAGTTCCTCCCGGCGCCGGTCCGGTCATGCGACCAGTTGCAGTGCCCTCTCCCGCAGGCCGCGTTTGCCGCTCTCTGCAGTGATCAAAGCTTAGGCGGCAATCGGTAGGCCCGCCACCACGGTGTGTCCACCTCACTGATACTTTTTTGACATTTTTGCGGTCGAGGCGACGCGTTTGCGAGTATGCGGGAGAGATCAGGCACCCCAGACGACCGCTTGTTCGTGCCGCTTGATCAGGTGCTTGAGGTTGTCGAAGCTCTGGCGGATGTGTTTGGCGAAAGCATCGACGGCAGGGGCGCGCGGCGTGTCGGCGCGCCTGAGCAGGCCGAGCGCGCGCTCGGGATGCGGGATGGCGACGGGAAGCGCGGTGATCGACTTCTCCTTGCGAAAGGCAAAGACCACGCTGTGCGGCAGCACCGTCAGCGCGTCGGTTTCCTTCATGTAGTTGATGGCGCTGGTCAGCGATCCCCCGGAATAGCGGATCTTGATCTCGGTGGCGCCGAGCGACAGCAGCAGGCTGCGCAGGTCTTCCAGCAACGGACTGCCCGGCGGTGGCGCAATCCAGGGATAGTCGAGCAGGTCGCCGGTCTTCAGCTTGCGCCGCAGCAACAGCGGATGCGTGGCGCGGCAAGCGACGACGTTGCGTCCCGGCAGGATCTCGCGGAACTCCATGCCCGATCCCTCTTCGAGAATGTCTATCGGGCAGACAGCCAAGTCGATGCGGTCGGCATTGATGGCGGCGCGCAGGTCGGAGAGATAGCCATAACTCTGGTCGACGCGGACATCCGGATAGGCGTTCTGGAAATCGGCGATCATGCCGGAGATCAGCGCATCCATGAAGAACGGCGTGCCGCCGACCCGCACCACGCCCGAACGCCCCTGGCTGAAATTGGCGGCGATGTCGGAGGCCTTGCGCGAAGCCGTCAGCATCACCTGGCCATGATCGGCAAGCGCGCGGCCTAGCGGCGTCGGCTGCAAGGGCCGGCGCCCTTTCAGGAACAGCGGCTCGCCCAGCCGCTTCTCCAGCATCGACAGCGTGCGCGAGACGGCCGGCTGCGACAGGCCGATGAGCGCCGCGCCCTCGGTGACGCCACCCGCCTGCACCACAGCGGCCAGCTGGATCAAATGCCTTTCATCGAGCTTCATAACGATATGGTATATTAAACGGGGAAAAAATCATCATCTTTGTCTTTGGCCTGCGTTAATGTCCTCCCTGAGATGAAACCGGGCCCGAGATGAAACCGGGGAGGAACATGTCCGGCATTCCGTCGTTCAGCGAGGCCAATTCGGCCGAGATGGTTGCCCAGCGCCTGCTCAAGGCGAAGGCTGGGCCGTTGCCGCGTTTTCTCGCCACCGTTGTCGACCATCTCCATCAGATCGTTCGGGAAACCCGACCGACCGCGGCGGACTGGCGCCAGGCCATCGCCTTCCTCACCGAGATCGGCCATGCCAGCGACGACAAGCGCCAGGAATGGGTGCTGCTGTCGGACCTGCTTGGCGTCACAGCACTGGTCGAGGAGATCAATTCACGGCGGCCGAATGGCGCCACGCCCAACACAGGGCGTGGCCCCTTCTATCGCGCCGACGCGCCAAGGCTGCCGCTCGGCGCCGACATTTCGCTCGACGGAGTCGGCAAACCGCTAACCGTGACGGGACGAGTGACTGATCTCGACGGCCTGCCGATCGCCGGCGCGACGGTCGAGACATGGCAAGCCAACGCGCAAGGCTTTTACGAGAACCAGCAGCCCGATTTGCAGCCGGAGAACAATCTGCGCGGCGTCTTCACCACCGACAAGGATGGGCGCTTCCACTACCGCACGGTGAAACCCGCCGGCTACGGCGTGCCGGACGACGGACCGGTCGGACAGATGCTCGGGCAGTTGAACTATCCGCTCAGCCGCCCGGCGCATATCCACTTCCTCATCCGCGCCGATGGCTTCGAGACATTGACCACGCAAGTGTTCGAGAGTGGCGATCCGCATCTGTGCGAAGACGCATTGTTCGGCGTCAAGCCGGAACTGGTCGGCGATTTCAAGCAGGCCGCGGGCAAGCGCGACAAAGATGGGCGCGGAGACTGGTCGCTCGATTTCGCCTTTGTTCTGGCGATGGCGCGCAAGGGGAGCCGGGCGGCATGACACGGACGTTCACCTATTCCGGCAGCCCGGCGCATATCGTCTTCGGCAATGGCGCGTCGGCCGAGGTCGGCACCTGGATCGAGAAGCTCGGCTGCAAGCGCGCGCTTGTCCTGTCGACGCCGCACCAGGCAGCCGATGGCGAGGCGCTGGCGAGGCAGATCGGGTCACTAGCCGCAGGCGTCTTCTCGGACGCAGCCATGCACACGCCGGTCGAAGTGACCGAGGCGGCGATGGTGAAGGCGCAAGAGGTCAACGCCGATTGCGTCGTCGCGCTCGGCGGCGGTTCGACCACTGGGCTCGGAAAGGCGATCGCGTATCGCACCGACCTGCCGCAGATCGTCATCCCGACCACCTATGCCGGCTCGGAGGTCACGCCGATCCTCGGCCAGACCGAGCACGGCGAAAAGACCACGGTGCGTGACGCAAAGATCCTGCCGGAAGTGGTTATCTACGATCCGGAGCTGACCGTCGGGCTGCCGGTGGCGATGAGCGTCACCTCCGGCCTCAACGCCATGGCGCATGCGGCCGAGGCGCTCTACGCACAGGACCGCAATCCGATCTCGACCTTGATGGCAACCGAAGGGCTGCGCGCGCTGAAGGCAGCGCTGCCGGTGTTGATCAAGGAGCCCAGAAATCTTGAGGCACGCGGCGACGCGCTTTACGGCGCCTGGCTGTGCGGCACGGTGCTCGGCACCGTCGGCATGGCGCTGCATCACAAGATCTGCCACACGCTGGGCGGCTCCTTCGACATGCCGCATGCCGAGACGCATGCGGTGATGCTGCCGCACACGATCGGCTTCAATGCCGTCGCCGTGCCGGAATTGCTGAAGCCCGTGGCCGATATCTTTGGCGGCAGCGCTGGCGGTGGCCTGCATGATTTCGCCAGCTCCGTCGGCGCGCCGCTGACACTCAGGGAACTCGGCCTCAAGCAGGACGATCTCGACCGTGCCGCCGAGATCGCGACCAAGAATCCATACTGGAATCCGCGGCCTTTCTACCGCGCCGCAATCCGCGCCCTGTTGCAGGACGCGTGGGAGGGAAGACGACCGCAGAACTGACGGCAACAAGGGAGGAATATTCATGATTACCAGACGCGAATTCATCCGCAACACCGCTGCCACAGGCCTCATTGCCGGCAGCTTGCCGATGCCGGCGATCGCCCAGAACGCGCCGATCAAGCTCGGCTATGTCAGCCCGCAGTCCGGCCCGCTGGCGGCCTTTGCCGAGGCCGACAAGTTCATCATCGACGGCTTTCTCGCCGCCACCAAGGCAGCTGGCCTCAACTATGAGGTCGTGGTCAAGGACAGCCAGTCGAACCCCAATCGGGCGGCCGAAGTCGCCAAGGAACTGATCGTCAACGACAAGGTCAATCTGATGCTTGTCGCCTCGACGCCGGAGACGACCAACCCGGTCGCCACCACATGCGAGGCCGAGGAAGTGCCGTGCCTGTCGACGGTCGCGCCATGGCAGCCCTGGTTCATCGGCCAGCAAGGCAATCCCGGCGATCCTGCTTCGTGGAAACCGTTCAACTACGCCTACCATTTCTTCTGGGGCCTGGAAGACGTCATTGCCGTCTTCACCAACATGTGGGCGCAGGTCGAGACCAACAAGAAAGTCGGCGGCCTGTTCCCCAATGATGGCGACGGCAACGCCTGGGGCGACGGCACGGTCGGTTTCCCGCCGGTGCTGGCCAAGGGCGGCTACGGGCTGACCGACACCGGCCGCTACCAGAACCTGACCGACGACTTTTCGGCGCAGATCAACGCCTTCAAGGGCGCCTCCTGCGAAATCATCACCGGCGTGATGATCCCGCCCGATTTCACCACCTTCTGGAACCAGGCCAAGCAGCAGGGTTTTACGCCCAAGGTGGCCTCGATCGGCAAGGCGATCCTGTTCCCGCAATCGGTCGAGGCGCTCGGCAAGGCCGGCCACAATCTGTCGTCGGAGGTCTGGTGGACGCCGAACCATCCGTTCAAATCGTCGCTGACCGGCGAGAGTTCGGCGCAGGTCGCCGAAGGTTTCACCAAGGCCACCGGCCGGCAATGGACGCAACCCATCGGCTTTGTCCATGCGCTGTTCGAGATTGCCGTCGATGTGATGAAGCGCGCCGGCGCGCCCGATGACGGCGACAAGGTGGCGGCGGCGATCGCTGCGACCAAGCTCGATACACTGGTCGGGCCGATCGCCTGGGACGGCGCCAATCTGCCGCCCTTTGCCGGCAAGAACATCGCCAAGACACCGCTGGTCGGCGGCCAGTGGCGGCTGAAGGACGGCGGCGGCTACGATCTCGTCATCACCGACAACAAGACCGCGCCCAACATTCCGACCGGCGGCAAGATGGAAGCGATCGCCTGACCATGGCCATCCTCGCGCTCGCCAATGTCTCGAAACGCTTCGGCGCCCTCACGGTCGCCGACGCGGTTTCGTTCGAGCTTGGCGAGGGCGAGGCGCTTGGCATTATCGGCCCGAACGGCGCCGGCAAGTCGACGCTGTTCAACCTGATCACCGGCAACATTTCGGCCGATGCCGGTACCATCACTTTCAATGGAAGCGACGTGACAAGGCTGCCGCCGATGCAGCGCTGCTTTGCCGGCGTCGGCCGCTCCTTCCAGATCCCGCAACCCTTCGAGAAACTCACCGTGTTCGAGAACCTTTTGGTCGCCGGCGCCTTCGGCGCACGCAAGAGCGAAGCAGAGGTCAGCGAGCGCTGTGCGCAGATCCTGGTCGAGACCGGACTGATCGACCGCGCCAACCATCCAGCCGGGGCTTTAAGCCTTTTGCAGCGCAAGCGGCTGGAGCTCGCCCGCGCCTTGGCGACCGAACCAAGGCTGCTGCTGCTGGACGAAATCGCCGGCGGCCTGACAGAGGGTGAATGCGGCATGCTGGTCGATACGATCAGAGGCATCCACAGAGGCGGCATGTCGATAATTTGGATCGAGCATGTGCTGCATGCGCTGAACTCGGTGGTCGAGCGGCTGCTGGTTTTGAACTTCGGCAAGGTGATCGGCATGGGCGCGCCGGATGCGGTCATGGCGTCGCGCGAGGTCCGCGAAATCTATCTCGGGATCGACGTCTGATGGCGCTGCTCGAGACCAAAGATCTCACCGCGCGCTATGGCGATTTCCAGGCGCTGTTCGGCGTCGACATCGCGCTCGAGAAAGGCGAGACGATTGCCATCATCGGCGCCAATGGCGCTGGCAAGACGACGCTGATGCGCTCGATCTCGGGCATATTGGCGAACCAGCCGGATGCGGTACTTTTCGACGGCGCGGAGATCGGCGCCCTGCCCGCGCCCGACATCGTCGCGCGCGGCATCGCCATGGTGCCCGAGGGGCGAAAGCTGTTTCCCTCGCTGAGCGTCGAGGAGAACCTGCTCATCGGCCGCTATGGCCGCGCGGTCGAGGGACACTGGAACCTCGACACCGTCTACGAACTGTTCCCGATCCTAAGGGAGCGGCGCGCAAATCCGGGCACCGCGCTGTCCGGCGGCCAGCAGCAGATGGTGGCGATCGGCCGCGCGCTGATGTCCAACCCGCGCGTGCTTCTGTGCGACGAGATCAGCCTTGGCCTGGCGCCGGTGGTGATCAAGGATATCTACGCCGCCTTCCCGCGCATCCGCGCAGCCGGCGCTTCTATCGTCGTGGTCGAGCAGGATATCGGCCAGGCACTGAAAGTCGCCGACCGCGTCTACTGCATGATGGAAGGGCGGATCACGCTCTCCGGCGCGCCGGCAGCGCTGACGCGCGAAAATATCCACGCCGCCTATTTCGGGGTGGCCTGACGTGGCGTGGCTCGACACCATCATCCAGGGCATTTTGCTCGGCGGTCTCTACGCGCTTTTCGCGGCTGGCTTGAGCCTCGTCTTCGGCATCATGCGGCTGGTCAATCTGGCGCATGGCGATCTGATCGTGCTCGCTGCCTTCCTGATCCTGATGCTGGTCTCGGCGCTCGGCCTCAATCCGTTCGTTGCGGCGCTGGTGGCAATGCCGCTGATGTTCGCCATCGGCTGGGCGCTGCAGTTCTTCCTGCTCAACCGCACGCTTGGCACAGACATCCTGCCACCACTGCTGGTCACCTTCGGGCTGTCGATCGCTATCCAGAACGGCCTGCTCGAAGGATTCAGCGCCGACAGCCGCCGCATCTCCATTGGTGGATTGGAATCGGCATCCGTTGCGCTCGGCCCGATCAATGTCGGCGTCATGCCGCTGCTGACCCTGGCTTCAGCCATCGCGGTGATCGTTGGGTTGAACCAGCTGTTCTACCGCACGTCGCTCGGCCGTGCCTTCCGCGCCACCTCCGACGATCCTGTCACCGCTGGGCTGATGGGCATCCAGCCGAAGCGCATTTTTGCCACCGCCACCGGCATCGCCATGGTGGTGGTTACGATCGCCGCGCTCTATCTCGGCACGCGCGCCAATTTCGATCCGACCATCGGGCCGGCGCGGCTGATCTATGCCTTCGAGGCAGTCATCATCGGCGGCCTCGGCTCGCTGTGGGGCACGCTCGCCGGCGGCATCGTCATCGGCATCGCCCAGACCTTCGGCGCCGCGATCAACCCGGAATGGCAGATCCTCGCCGGGCACCTGGCGTTCCTGCTGGTGCTGCTGGTCAGGCCGCGCGGCCTGTTCCCGCGATCAGTGGATTGAGCGCCATGACAGACGTGTCAACAACACCCTGGAAAGTCGAGACGCGCACCAAAGCGTCGGCGACCTTCGCCATTGTCGCCGCACTGGTCATCCTGGTCGCCTTCGCCGCGCCGCTGTTTGCTTCGCGCAGCGTGCTGCAGGATTTGTTCTTCATCCTCACCATGCTGGTGCTGGCGCAGAACTGGAACCTGCTCGCCGGCTATGCCGGGCTGGTCTCGGTGGGGCAGCAGGCCTTTGTCGGCTTCGGCGCCTACGCCATGTTTGCGCTGGTCATCCTCGCCGGGCTCGACCCGCTGATCGCCATCCTGCTTGCCGGCGTCGCCAGCGCGCTGCTCGCCATCCCGACCGCCTTCTTCCTGTTTCGCCTGCAAGGCGCCTATTTCGCCATCGGCAGCTGGGTCATCGCCGAAGTGGTACGACTGGCGCTGGCACAGTGGAAGGCGCTGGGCGGCGGCACCGGCACCTCGCTACCACGCGAGGCGACCCGCGACATGCCGGCGCTTAAGTTCGTCGGCGAGCTGTTCGGCGTCAAATCGTCAGGCGCCGGCGACATCCTCACCTACTGGCTGGCGCTGCTGCTTGCCATCGCCACGATCGGCCTCGTCTACCGGCTGCTGCGCTCGAAGCAAGGGCTGGGGCTCGCCGCCGTGCGCGACAACCAGGAAGCGGCGCGCTCGGTCGGCGTCGACGCACGCCGCATGAAGACGCTGGTCTATCTCGCGGCGGCTTTCGGCACCGGGCTCGCCGGCGCGCTGATTTATGTACAGAAGGCTCGCATTTCGCCCGACGCCGCCTTCTCCGTCGTCGACTGGACGGCTTACGTCATCTTCATCGTCGTCATCGGCGGCATCGGCACCATCGAAGGGCCTATCGTGGGCGTCATCGTCTTCTACATCCTGCAAAACCTGCTTGCCGACTACGGCTCCTGGTATCTGTTGATCCTCGGACTGATCGGCATCGTCATCATGCTGTTTGCGCCGCGCGGCCTGTGGGGCCTGTTCGCCGAGCGCAGCGGCATCCAGCTTTTTCCGGTTCGCCGCCGATTGACCGGCGGACCGCTACCATTAGCCAAAAAGGGAGGGCCGCATGGCTGACATCACTACCGACGTGCTGACCATCGGAACCGGGCCTGCGGGCTCGGCGACCGCGGCGCTGCTTTCGACCTATGGCGTCGAGAACATGGTCATCAACCGTTATCGCTGGCTGGCGGCGACGCCGCGCGCCCACATCACCAACCAGCGCACCATGGAGGTGCTGCGCGACCTCGGCAAGGATGTCGAGGGCGAAGCCTATATGCACGCCACCGAGCAGGATTTGATGGGCGAGAACGTGTTCTGCACCTCGCTCGCCGGCGAAGAGATCGGCCGCATGCGCAGCTGGGGCAAGCATCCGCTGTCGCGCGCCGAACATCTGCTCTCCTCGCCCGCGCATATGAACGATCTACCGCAGACTTTCATGGAGCCGCTGCTGTTCAAGACGGCATGCTCGCGCGGCACGCAATCGCGCATGTCGATGGAGTATCTCTCGCATGTGCAGGATGCTGACGGCGTCACCACCACCTGCCGCGACCGGCTGACCGGCAAGGACGTCACCATCCGCTCAAAGTATCTGGTCGGCGCCGATGGCGGCAATTCGCTGGTCGCCGAACATGCCGGCCTGCCCTTCGAAGGCAAGATGGGCGTCGGCGGCTCGATGAACATCCTGTTCAAGGCTGATCTCTCGAAATACGTCGCCCATCGGCCGTCGGTGCTTTACTGGGTGGTGCAGCCGGGCGCCGATGTCGGCGGCATCGGCATGGGGCTGGTGCGGATGATCCGGCCGTGGAACGAGTGGCTGATCGTCTGGGGTTATGACATCAATCAGCCGGCGCCGAAGGTCGACGACGCCTTCGCCAAGAAGGTCGCGCGCGACCTCGTTGGCGACCCCGATCTGGAGATCGAGATCCAGTCGGTGTCGACCTGGACCGTCAACAACATGTACGCCACGCAGACCTCGAAAGGCCGAGTCTTCTGCATGGGCGACGCCATCCATCGCCATCCCCCGTCGAACGGGCTGGGCTCCAACACCTCGATCCAGGATGGATTCAACCTCGCCTGGAAGCTTGCGCACGTCATCAAGGGCAAGGCCGGTCCAAAACTGCTCGACAGCTATTCGCAGGAGCGCGCGCCGGTGGCCAAGCAAATCGTCACCCGCGCCAACAAGTCGATCGAGGAATTCGGCCCGATCTTCAAGGCGCTGGGCCTGCTCGATTCCATCGACCCGGTGAAGATGCAGTCCAACATGGATGCGCGCTGCGACAACACGCCCGCAGCCGAAGCGCAACGGGCAAAGATCCGCGAGACCATTGCCGCCAAGGTCTACGAGTTCGACGCCCATGGCGTCGAGATGAACCAGCGCTATATCTCGAGTGCCATCGTCACCGACGGCCAGAAGGAACCGGCCTTTGAGAAAGACGCCGAACTGCACCACCAGCCAACGAGTTGGCCCGGAGCGCGGGTGCCGCATGTCTGGGTGCATTCCGACGACCCAGCCCATCGGGGCGCCAAGGTCTCCACACTCGACCTGACCGGCCACGGCAAATTCACCGTGCTGACCGGCATTGGCGGCCAGGGCTGGCTCGACGCCGCCAAGGCGGTGGGCAAGGAACTGGGCATCGACATCACTGGCCATCTGATCGGCCCACGCCAGCCCTGGCAGGACTTTTCCGGCGACTGGGCGCGCGCCCGCGAAATCCGCGACAGCGGCGTGCTTTTGGTGCGACCGGATCAGCATGTCGGCTGGCGCAAGGATGCCATCAGCAGCGACCCGACGGCCGATCTGCGCAAAGCCCTGACGTCAATTCTGGACAGGTGAGAGATATGGAAGCGCACGAGAAAGGCTTCTTCACCGAGGCGAATTCGGTCGAGGTCGTCACCGGCCGCAACAAGAACGCCAGGGACGAGCGGCTGAAAGCGGTGATGGAGGTCATCACACGCAAGCTGCATGAGGCGGTCAAAGAGATCGAGCCGACGCAGGACGAGTGGTTCGAGGCCATCATGTTTCTGACGAAAACCGGCCAGCTCTCCACCGAATGGCGGCAGGAGTTTATTCTGCTCTCGGATGTGCTCGGCGTTTCGATGCTGGTCGACGCGATCAACAACCGCAAACCCTCAGGCGCATCGGAGTCGACCGTGCTCGGGCCTTTCCACATCGCCGATGCGCCGGAACTGCCGATGGGCGCCAACATCTGCCTCGACCAGAAGGGCGAGGACATGTTCATCCATGGCCGCATCCTCGACACCGAAGGCAGACCGATCACCGACGCCGTGCTCGACGTCTGGCAGGCCAATGACGAAGGGTTTTACGACGTGCAGCAGAAGGGCATCCAGCCCGACTTCAATCTGCGCGGCGTCTTCCGCACCGGCGCCGACGGCCGCTACTTGTTCCGCGCGGTAAAGCCGAAATTCTATCCTATCCCGGCTGACGGCACGGTCGGCAAACTGCTCGATGCGCTGGGACGCCATCCGTTCCGTCCCGCGCATCTCCACTACATCCTCAGGGCGGACGGTTTCGAGACGCTGACCACCCACATCTTCGACCCCGACGATCCCTACATCAATTCGGACGCGGTGTTCGGCGTGAAGGAAAGCCTGCTCGCCGAATTCAAGCGCGTCGACGATCCCGCGCGCGCCAAGGACCTGGAATTCGCCGGCCCGTTCTGGGAGGTCGAGCACGATTTCGTGCTGGCGCGGGGCTAGCCCCCCAAGGGCAATCAAACAAGAGATTCTTACGAAGAAGAACCCCCACCCTAACCCTCCCCACAAGGGGGAGGGAACGCTGCCGCGCGCCTCTTCGCCCATATTCGAGCACTGAACTCCTCTAATTTGCCGAGTTTGGCGCCTGCGGGAGTCTCCCTCCCCCTTGTGGGGAGGGATCAAGGGTGGGGGTACTCGTAAAGCGCAACGCTCCGCCATATGCGATTGCTCCGGCCTCGATTTTCTGGGCGTGGGCCGCTCACGCTTTTGTGCGCGCGAAAAACTGCGCCGCTCAAAAAGCCCATTGACATCGGCCGTATTTTCGACGCAAACGTTATATTGTTACTGTTATACAGTTACACGGCGCCGCCTCCCCGGCGACGTGCCTTCCCGGACTGCAAGGAGACCAAGGATGCGCCCCATTCCGTTTCTCGCCGCGCTGCTAGTCGCGGTGCCGCTGCTCACCGGCACGGCCGCTCGCGCCGAAGACAAGCTGACGATCGTCGCGGCCGAGAATTTCTATGGCGACCTCGCCCGCCAGATCGGCGGCAGCAACGTCACCGTTACCAGCATCCTGTCCAATCCCGACGACGATCCGCATTTGTTCGAAACCAGCCCGTCGACGGCGCGCACCATCGCCGACGCCAAGATCATCATCTACAACGGCGCCGATTACGATCCGTGGATGGACAAACTGCTGTCGGCGTCGACCAGCAAAGACCGCACCACGATTATTGCGGCCGACCTGATCGGCAAGAAGTCGGGCGACAATCCGCATCTGTGGTACGACCCGGCGACGCTGCCGGCCATCGCCAAGGCGCTGAGCGCCGATCTTGCCAAGCGCGATCCCGCCAATGCCGTGCACTATGAGGCCAACCTGAAGGCATTCCAGACCTCGCTCGAGGCCATTGACAAGGAAATCGCCGACGTCAAGAAGACCTATGCCGGCACCGAAGTGACCGCCACCGAGCCTGTCTTCGGCTACATGGCGGAAGCGCTCGGCCTCAAGATGCTGAACTATGATTTCCAGGTGGCCCTGATGAACGATGCGGAGCCGAGCGCCACCCAGGTGGCGGCATTCGAGAACAGCCTGAAGGACGGCTCTGCCAAGATCCTGTTCTACAATTCGCAGGTGACCGACGAGGCAACGACAAGGCTGCTCGACATCGCCAAGCAGAGCAAGGTCACCGTCATCGGCGTCACCGAGACCGAACCGGCGGGCAAAACGATCCAGACCTGGTTCGGCGGCCAGATCGACGAGGTCCAGAAGGCGCTCGCAGCCCGCACGCAATAATGTGACTGCCAATGAACGTGACTGCCAGTAACGTGACTGAATGAACGCAATTGAATTCGACAAGGTCACCCTGACCTATGGGGGACGCCGGGTTTTATCCGACGTCTCCTTTTCGATTCCGCAAGGCGCCTTTGTCGGCCTGCTCGGCGCCAACGGCGCCGGCAAGACGACGATGCTGCGCGCCATACTCGGCCTGATCAAGCCGGCCGGCGGCGCCATCTCCGTGCTCGGTAAGCCGCCGACGCGCGGCAACGCCGCAATCGGCTACATGCCGCAGGCGCGGCGCGCGCTCAGCGATGTCGGCATCAGCGGTCTCGACTTCGTGCTGAGTGCTGCCGGCGGGCATCGCTGGGGCTGGCCGGTCCCGTCCAGCGCCGAGAAGGAAGCCGCCTGGAAGGCGCTGGAAGCGATCGGCGCCACCGACCTGGCGCGGCGGCCGCTGGCGGAGCTTTCGGGCGGCGAACGCCAGCGCATCCTGATCGCGCAATCGCTGATCGGCGACCCGCAACTGCTTCTGCTCGACGAACCGCTGATCAGCCTCGACGCCGGCCACCAGCGCGCGATCATCGACCTGGTGCACGAGATCGGCGAGCGGCTGGGCATCGCCGTGCTGTTCTGCTCTCACGAGATCAACCCGCTGCTGCGCGCCGTCGACCGCGTGCTCTATCTTGGCAACGGCAAGGCCGCGATCGGCTCCGTCGACGAGGTCATCAGCGGGCCGGTGCTGTCCAAACTCTATCGCACGCAGATCAATGTGGTGCGGGTCGCCGGCCGCATCTTCGTCATGGCCGACGATGTCGAACTGGAGAGCGGGGCGCATGTCCACGATCTTTGACTATGAATTCATGCGCAACGCCTTCTATGCCTGCACCATTGTCGGCATCGTTTCCGGCGCGGTCGGCTATTTCCTCGTGCTCAGGGGCCAGACCTTCGCCGGCCACGCGCTTGCCCATGTCGGCTTTCCCGGCGCCACCGGTGCCGGCCTGATCGGCCTGTCGCCGTTTTTCGGCCTGACCGTGTTCACGATCGTTGCCGGTATCGGCATCGGTTTGCTCGGCGAGCGCGCGCATCGCGACGTCGCCATCGGCATCGTTTTGACGCTGTCGCTCGGCCTTGGCCTCTTGTTCCTGCATTTCTACACCGCCTTCGCCTCGCAGGCGACGAACGTGCTGTTCGGCAATGTGCTGGGCATCAGCCTGCGCACCGTCATCGTGCTGGCGGCGCTGGCGGTGGCAATCCTCGCCGCCTTGGCGCTGATCGCCCGGCCACTGCTGTTCGCCAGCCTGCAGCCGGAGCTCGCCGAAGCGCGCGGCGTGCCGATCAACCTGGTCTCGACCCTGTTCATGGTGCTGGTCGCCGTCGCCACCTCCGAGGCGGTGCAGATCGTCGGCGTGCTCCTGGTCTTCGCGCTGATGGTGGCGCCTGCCGCCACCGCGCTCAGGCTGACCAGTGGCGTCGCCGCCGGCGTGCTGGCCTCGATCGCGCTCGCCGTCGTCATCGCCTGGATCAGCCTGACGCTCGCCTTCCTGACCGACTGGCCGACGAGCTTCTGGATCACGGCGCTGGGCGCTGTCGCCTACGTCATCAGCGGAATTGCGCGGCGCTCGACGGCTACCCCGAAGGCTCAATTGGCGGATGGCAATCCCTGATTGCAACGCCAGCATGACCGGCCGCGTAGACCGGCTTGCGGGTTCAAACCGGACGTAAGGGAATTACACCCAAAAAAAGTCAGGTTGAAAACCGGTTTCGTGGACCGCGCCGAATGGGAAAAACAAATCGATTCAAGTGGCTAGACCGCGACGGAAGGGACGCCGGCGGCGCCGCTTCGGAGCCACAAGAAAGCCCGGAAAACCGCCACTTACAACGATTTTTGTCATGACAGATGGCCGCTGAGCGGTTGGCCGGAAAGCTAGCCGGGAGCACAAAAACGACCTCCCGCCACCCCTCTGGGCGGCCGTTGACAGACCGCGGGGTTGCATGCGTATACCAAGCCATGGGTCACGCCATGGCCGTGGCGGTTGAGACGGGGCTGGGGGGTTTCGTTACAACAGCATCGACGGCCCGGCGCCGGACGGGCGGCATGCACTCAGCAGAGTGCGCCGCTCGCTCTTGGCTAACGCGCCGGCGACCCAGCAGCAGTCTTGGCCTGCGTTCTCTCGACCGGGCATCGCAGAACGCCATCGTCTCAGCTTTCCGATCCGCATCGGTTCGAAGCGAACGAGGTGACGCCCCCTTAACCGATATTCGCTTCGCTACGTCCTCCTCTTCCCGACGGGATGAGGAGGACGCTGGCGATTGCGCAAGGAGATCACAACATCGCGTCGGCGCCGGCAAGATCGATTCAATTCGCGACTCCGGCTTGGCAATGGTGTATGAGAAGAGGCCGAACGGAGGCGAAGTGCCTCCAGATCGGCTTTGAGCCTTGTTCCATCCCATCGCGAATATCGAGGACGCGCAGACGCTGGCGCAGGCGATCGTCAATACGATCGTCGAGCCGTTCCTCGTGCTCGACGAGCAGTTTCATGTGCTGGCGGCCAGCCGCTCCTTCTATCAGACCTTCAAGGTCGACCCCGAACAGACGCATGGCGCCCTGCTCTATGCACTGGGCGACGGCCAATGGGACATCCCCGCCCTGCGCGTGCTCCTGGAAACCATCATCCCCGAGAAGACCGCCATGGACGGCTTCGAGGTTTCCCATGATTTTCCCACCATCGGCTACCGCACGATGCTGCTCAACGCGCGCAAGGTGCTCTACGATCACAGTTCGGCCATCACCATTCTGCTCGCCTTCAACGACATCACGGCCCGCCGTTCGATCGAGAAGGAAAAGGAAGAGCTACTCGCCCGCACCGAGGAATTGCTGCGGCAGAAGGATGTGCTGCTGCGCGAGATGGAGCACCGGGTCGCCAACAGCCTGCAGATCATCGCCAGCATCCTGCTCCTGAAGGCCCGCTCGGTCACCTCGGAGGAAACCCGCCAGCATCTGAGGGATGCCCATCAGCGCGTGCTGTCGGTCGCCGAAGTGCAGCGCCACCTTCACACCGAGGCCGGTCTCGAAGAGATCGACGTCGTGTCCTACCTGTCGAAGCTTTGCAGCAGCCTGGCCTCCTCGATGGTCGGCGATGCGCAGCCGATCGAGGTCAATGTCACCGCGCAAGGCGGCAGGATCGATTCGCAAAGGGCGGTGAGCCTCGGCCTGATCGTCACCGAACTCGTCCTTAATGCGATCAAATATGCCTTCCCGATGGAGAAGGCCAAGGCGCTGATCCAGGTGACTTACGAGACCGATGGCAGCGACTGGAAGCTGACTGTGTCCGACAATGGCGCCGGCAAGCCCGCCACCATCGTCGCCAGTGCCGGCCTGGGAACGGCCATCGTCGAGGCGCTGGTCAAGCAGCTCGAGGCCAAGATCGAGGTCATCAGCGACAACAACGGCACCAGCGTGTCGGTGACCAGGGCGACGTTCACCTCGCGCGTGCCGCGCGCGGCGTAGCGCGGTCCACCCGGTAGCGGGAGCCTTGGGCTCAGCTTCGCCATCAGATTGGACTGCACCAAAGGCGCGGGATCGATAGCCGATATGTCGCAGATAGTTGCCAAGTCCGACGAGCAGAAAGATGCCGAAGCAGAGGTCGAGGGCTTTCACGACGAC
Organism: Mesorhizobium sp. P2_B11; assembly: GCF_056404855.1. Lineage (NCBI taxonomy): Bacteria > Pseudomonadati > Pseudomonadota > Alphaproteobacteria > Hyphomicrobiales > Phyllobacteriaceae > Mesorhizobium > Mesorhizobium sp. P2_B11. The sequence goes on along the minus strand of NZ_JBFUDF010000007.1, from coordinate 33,339 downwards.
CTCGGCCCGTTCGTGGTTGCCGCCGAGACGACACGAATGGCGATGGTCTTCACCGATGCAAAGGAACCCGGCAATCCGATCATCTTTGCCAATGACGCTTTCCTCGCCTTGACCGGATACGCCAGGGAAGAGGTGCTGGGTCAGCCGTTCAATTTCCTGGTGGCGGACGGCGCCGACGCCCAGACGCTGAAGCGCATCAAGCTCGAGTTCGAAGCCAATGCGCAGGCGGGCACGGAAATCCTTTACCGGCGCAAGGACGGCAGCGAATTCTGGGCGGGCCTTTTCGCCAGTCCCGTGCGCGACAAGAGCGGCGCCATCGTCCAGTATTTTACCTCCTTCGTCGATCTGACCAAACACAAGGAGGAGCAGGCGCAGTCCAAAATGCTGATCGAAGAGCTGAACCATCGCGTCAAGAACACACTCGCAACCGTTCAATCGATCGTCTGGCAGGCGGCGCGCGCCAATTCAGACCCGCGGGCGATCCGCGAAGCCGTCGAGTCCAGGCTGTTTGCGCTCTCCCGGTCGCACAATTTGCTGACCCGCGAAAACTGGCACAGCGCCGGGCTGCTCGATGTGCTGCACGATGCTCTGGAACCGTTCGGCGACGGGCGCGCGGAGCGCCTGGTGATTTCAGGCGAGAACATTCGTCTCTCGACCAAGGCGGCCCTGGCGCTTGGCATCGCCTTCAACGAACTCGCAACCAACGCGGTGAAATACGGCGCGTTTTCCAATGACGAGGGTTCGATCCGGATCGACTGGACGATCGAGCCGACGCCCGATGGCCGGTTGCTGGTCCTTTCCTGGCGAGAGAAGGGCGGACCGCCGGTTGCGCAGCCGCTGCGAAAAGGGTTCGGCTCGCGTGTGATCGAGCGCGGCCTGACCCACGAACTCGAAGGCACAGTACAACTCGACTATCGTCCGGATGGGTTGATCTGCACGATGAACATTCCGGTACCGGGGTCACGCGATGGATAAACTGCTGTCTGGAGATAAACTTCTTTCTGGCCGTCGCCTCCTCGTTGTCGAGGACGAAATTCTGGTCCTGATGATGCTCGAGGACATGCTGGGCGACCTTGGTTGCGAATCCGTGACCTCAGCCGCCACGATCGAAAAGGCGATCGCGCTGATCGAAGAGCAGGTCTTCGACGCCGCCATGCTGGACATGAATCTGGATGGCGACGACAGCCACACGGTAGCCGACGCGCTTGCCAAGCATGGCGTGCCGTTCATCTACTCTACCGGCAACAACGACCGCGACATGCGCGAAGGCTTCAGCAGCCGCGCCGTGCTTCGCAAGCCGTTCAGCTTTGACGAACTGACCGCCAAACTCGACCGCCTTCTTGCTCCTTGACTGCGGAAGCAATTGGTTGGCCGGCGGTTCGGCCATCGCGGCGGACAGACGTCGAACATCGGACCTAGGCGGAACTCAGGAAGGCCAGGATTTCTGCAGCTAGCGCCTCTGGCGCCTCCTCGGCCATATGATGTCCGCAGTCCATGCCTTTGCCTTGCAAACTTGTCGTCCACGGGCGCCATACGCCGAGAACGTCGCCATAAAGCCATTCCAGATCATCGCGCAACGACCATAGAACCATGGTGGGACATTGGATACGCCGGCCGGCGCTTCGGTCATCGGCGTCATGCAGATGGTCGAGCGATAGGCCAGCCCTATAGTCCTCGATCATGCCATGGACGACACGGGCATCGCGAATTGCCGCCCTGTAATCCGCAAACGCCTCCGCGCCCATCTGATCGGCGGAACCGCCATACCAGGCTTGCGGGTTGGTCGTGATCGCCTGTTCCGGCTTGTCGGGCTGGGCAAAGAAGAACCAGTGCCACCACTTGGCAGCAAAGCGGGCGTCACATCGCTCCAGTGCTTCCAGGATCGGAACGCCGTCCATGACGATGAGATGCGTTACCGCTGACGGGTGATCCATCGCCGTCCGGAAGGCGGTGTAGCTTCCGCGGTCGTGCCCGGCCACGGCAAAGCGCTCAAAACCCAGATGGCGCATGAGCGCGGCACAGTCGCCCGCTTTTGCGCGCTTGGATGACCCCGCGTGATCGGGGGTGTCCTCAGGGACCGAAGACTGCCCAAAACCGCGCAGATCAGGACAAATCACCGTGTGGCTTTCGGCGAGAATCGGGGCGACGCGGTGCCAGGTGGCATGTGTACGCGGATGGCCATGCAGCAGCAGGACCGGTGGTCCTGCACCGCCGTGCCTGACCCGAAGCGTCGCCTCGGGCAGCTGGATTGTCTCAAGCCGGAAACCTTCGAACATCAAGTAGCTAAACCTTGGCTACAGCCGGAGGTTCCGCCCTTGGAACAATAACGCCGCGCAGCCGTTTGTATTGAGCGGCAATTGTTTTGCTGTAGCTTAAGAAAAAGGCGGGCCGTCATGAACAGCATTATTTGGTTGGTCGGAGCCGTGGTTATTGTCCTGGTGATAATGAGCTTTTTCGGTTTGCGTTAGGCCACCCGGTTTACGGCATAGACAAGTCACTGGTCAGGCAAGAGCGGCATACGCCGAACGCCGGCGCCGCGCATAGGAGACGGATATGGATATCACCACAATTCTGGTCATCGTTCTCATTGTTCTAGTACTCGGCGGCGGCGGATTCTACGGCCGTGGGCGCTGGTACTGACAACAGAGATCATCGCCCAGTCCGGAGCCTTTGGTTCCCGAACGCCGTCCGATCGGCCCGCGTCCTCCGCCGGAGGCGTGGGCTTTTTTGTGTGGTCTTGGTCTCTCGAAATTGCCGATCGGTGGCGACACCGCGTTTAGGCGACGGCCCTGACCGATAAGCAACCGCCCTGCCCGATACCGTCGAACTTCATACGATCAACGTGGAACAAACGCCTTGCTGATGCATTCATAGGATACATCGAGTGTCCCAAAGCGCTTGGTCGTTAAAGAACCCGCCTCCCTCCCCCCTCCGGAAGCGGGTTTTTTTGCGCCTGGAAATTCCTGTCCTATTCCTGAAACAGCAGGAGGCGAAGCGCCTTGCCCGGCAAAACGCCGCCTCTCAAGGCGGCGCTTCAATTCGGTCCGGTCGCCAGTGTCGACAACGCGCCGCTCAATCCTGCCTCAATGCCACGGTGCGGGCGCCGAAAACTAACCGCGCGATCTGGGTTTGGGCTTGTCCGACGTATCCGACGGATTTGCTGAGAGCCTGGCGGAACGCTGATCGTTGAGCTGATCGTTAAGCCGCACCGCCTTCTTTTTCGCCTCAGCCACAAAAGCAGCGCCAGTCAGCTTCGGCTTCGCCGCAATCACGTAGTCGGCTCTATTCGTCCGGTAATCCTTTTGAATGGCCATTGTTTTTGATACTCCCTGATGGACATAAACGCGCTCGAGCGCCAAGGCGTTCCAATCCTGCGACGGCCTTGCCGGCGACTGGTGCCCCATCGTCCTCTCGGTTAGTGGCCTAGCGATACGCCTGCCGCCCCGACATCGTCTCGATCCGGATCTGGTAGAACAGATGGCTGCCCGAACCGGCCTGCTCGCCGGGTTTCAACGCTCCCGGCTCCCACCAGTTGGCGTGCTTCTGCAGCAGCGACCAGGCAAATTCCCGGTCGTGATTGGACGCAGGGATCTGTTGGTCCCTGGCGGGAATCGTGCTGTCGAGTGCGGGCGGTTTGGGCAGATCCTCGAAGGTACCGTCGACGACGACGCTCTTCCAGCCATGAACGGTGCCGACATCGTCGACCTGCAGGCAGACATGCGGGTTCTCGCGCATCCATTCGACCTTCTGGCCCGGCAGCGAGAAGCTGAAGATGGAATCGTCGCCGAAGGCAAAATGGATCGGCACCACGTAAGGCCTGTTGTCGCGGACGCAGGCCAGTCGGCCGAGCCTGGCCGACTTCAGCATGCCGGTGCATTCCTGCTGCGTCATCTCCCTGATGTCCATTGTTTCTTCCCGTTGATGGTCGTGTGCGTTGAAAAGCCTGCGTTGGAAATCAGGCCACGAGATCGATGCGCCGTATGGCCCGGATCGCCTCCCCTTCGGCGACGCCAATCAGCGCATCGATGGCCTGGATCGTCTCGATCTGGCCGCGCGCAGCCACCGTCCTGCGCAAGGCATGGAGGTCGTCGCGGATTTCGCAGAGTGTGGTTCGAACCGTGAGGGGCATGGGCCGCCTTCCTGTGGACACAACCGCCGGAGACGGCGATCGGTTCCACCGTGAGCGGAATGATCCGCCAATGTCGTGGAAAAGCGTATAACAGTGGTGTCGCCGGCCATGTCTCGGTCGTCGAAGGGCAGATTGCCGAGCGGCAGTGGATTCAGCATGCCCGGGGTTTGCTGCGCGAACTCACCGGCGATGAAGATGCGGATGAAAATATTCTCGACAGGATGGCGCGCGAAAGCTTCACTTTGGAAAACAATTTTATAGGATTTGGCTATGGGGCAATATTATTCCCCATTTTAGCAATTTCGTGGAACCTTACCACCGCCGGTCCCGTTCTTCCTCCGATCGCTGCTTGGACAATCCGAAAAGCAATCAGGAGAAATATCATGAACATCAAGAAGCTTTGCATGGGCGCGATGGCGCTTACGATGATGACCGGCGCAGCGTTCGCCGGCACCAGCACCGGCACCTCGGCGCTCGACGATCCGGCGAAAATGTCTCCCTTCTTCACCGATGCCGGCATGAAGACCATGCGGCCGGCTGCAGAATTCAAGACTGCCTGGATGGCGATGAAGGAAGAAGATCGCGCCGGCATGACCAAGGAATGCGGCGACGAGGCAATCGCCAAGGCGCATGACGATTTCTGCAAGATGACCAAGCAGCTCGGCGGCGCCAACTAAGCGCGGCCAATCGCGAAGATCGATCCGATGGCGGGCAGAAATGCCCGCCATTTTTATGCGCGGCTTCAAGCGAGTCCGACGACGGTCGGTCAGGCAACCCTGACGACGGTCGATCAGGAAACCTTGACGACGGTCGATCAAGAAACCTTGACGACGAAATGCTTGGTCACCGGCTCGATGATCTTCCAGGTGCCCTTGAAATCGGCTTCGACCACGAACGCATCGCCGGGGCCAACCTCGACCGGCGTGCCGCCATCGGGTGTGATGATGATGCGGCCGGCAATCATGTGCACGAACTCATAGTCGGTGTAGGTGGCATGATAGGTGCCGGGAGAAGCCCGCCAGGTGCCCGACATCACCTTGCCGTCGGCGGTTGTGTGCTGCACGGCGGTCTGCATGGTCGGCCTGCCCTCGACCACGATCCAGCCCGGCAGATCGCCGCCCTCGGCATGCTCGACGGCGCCGAATTTGAGGATGGTGGTGTTGGTCATGGAAGGGCTCCGTTTGAACTGCATTGGCTGCCAGTTGGATAGCCGATGCGCATGACAGGGGCAACGCAAGGGCCGACCCGTGATGTCGGAGATTGGCGAAAGCGGCGGTGAGAGCGTCCTTCTCCCCGTTTACGGGAGAAGATGGCGGCAGCCAGATGAGGGGCGGCGCGGCGCTCGTCATTGTGCCAATTCCGCAAGGGATAAATAGGGCGCAGGCCATACTGGAACAGCGTCGGTGCTGCCCCTCATCCGCCTGCCGGCACCTTCTCCCCGTGAACGGGGAGAAGGAAGAATCTCGACTTATGTTGCACTGCGTTAGATTTGTTGCATTGCGATATCGGTGTATGGGGCCGACCCTTGGCGAGGGTGGGCTTTAAACGAACTACACGAGGTTTCGATCGTGTCAGCATCGTTCCGGCCTGATATCGAAGGGTTGCGTGCACTGGCGGTGGCGGGCGTGGTCGCTTTCCATTTCGGCCTTCGCGGACTGCCCGGCGGCTTCACCGGCGTCGACATCTTCTTCGTCATCTCGGGCTATCTGATCACAAAACACCTGCTCGCCGAGATCGCCGAGACCGGGCGGCTGAACCTGTGGCGCTTCTATGCCAGGCGCGCCCGGCGGCTGTTGCCGGCGTCGCTGTTCGTCATCCTCGCCACGCTGGTGGCCGGCGCCTTCATCCTGTCGCCGGAGGAACAGTCGCTCTATTCCAGGGGCGCCATGTTCGCCTCGGCCTACATGATCAATCTGTGGCTGATCCGCTGGTCGTTCGATTATTTCGCGGCCGACGCGGCCAGCAACCCGTTTGTCCATTTCTGGTCGCTGTCGGTGGAGGAACAGTTTTATCTCGCCTGGCCGGCGCTGCTTGTGCTGGCGGCATGGCTGCGCCCGGGCAGGCGCGGCGCGATCCTGGTGGTCGGCCTGGCCGGGCTGGTGTCGTTCGCCGTCTGCGCGTGGCTCACCATGGTCTCACAGCCCTGGGCCTTCTATTTCTCGCCGCTGCGCGCCTGGGAGTTCGCCGCCGGCGGGCTGGCGAGCATGGTACCGCAAAAATTCTGGCAGGACCGCCTGCGGTTCGGCGCCCCGCTGGCGTGGCTCGGCCTGGCGCTGATTGCCGGCGCCTATCTGAGCTTCAGCGAGGACGCCCCCTTCCCCGGCTTCATGGCGTTGGTGCCGGTGGCCGGCACCGTGCTGTTGCTGCTGGCGGGAGCGGCCGGCGTCAGGAATGGCCCAAGTGCCGTCCTGGCGCTGCCGCCCCTGCAGTGGGTCGGCAAGCTCTCCTACTCGCTCTATCTCTGGCACTGGCCGGTGATCGTCTATGCCGCGATGCTGGTGCCCGAGCTTTCGCCGCTGCAGCGGTTCGGCTGCATGGTGCTGACGCTGGCGCTGTCGCTGTTCACCTACCACTTCATCGAAAACCCGATCCGTCGCAACGGCTGGCTGATGGCCAATGCGGCGCGGGCGCTGGTGCCGGCCATCCTCCTAACCGGCACCGGCGTCGCAGCCGCCTATGCCAATGCCAGGCTGGCCGTCCATGATCTCGATCCGCAGCAGCACAGCATTGCCGTCAGCGCCGCGCAGCCTTCCACAGCACGCGCGGCCGGCTGTATTCTTTCCTTTGAGACGGTGACGCCGAAGGCCTGCGTGTTCGGCAACAAGGACGCCGGGCGCTCGATTGCGCTGTTCGGCGATTCGCATGCCGACCACTGGTCGACGCCGCTGATCGAGGCGGCCGAGAAGAACGACACCAAGGTCGTCACCTGGCTCAAATCCGGCTGCCGCGCCTCGCGGCTGACGGTCTGGGCGACCAAGCTGAAGCGGAATTATACTGAATGCGATCAATGGCGCGCGCAATCGATCCGGCAGATCATCGCCGCGCGGCCGAACCTGGTGGTGATCTCGGAGATCGCGCTGGCCAGCCTGGACAAGATGTCAGCCGGCATGCAGGCGCCCAAAAGCCAGGACGCCGACGGGCGCGCCGGCCTGCACGCCACGCTCACCGCGTTCAGCCGAGCCGGGCTGAAAGTTGCCGTCATTCGCGACGTGCCGTTCAACGACGATCATGTCGACACCTGCGTGGCGCGCGCGCTGTGGCGCGGGCAGACGCCTTCGCTGTGCGACCAGAAGCGCACCGACGCCGCCAACGACGCCGGCGCGGCGATGGAGCGCGACATCGTGCGCGCCATTCCAGGCGCCAGCTACATCGACATGACCAACCAGTTCTGCAACGCCAGCACCTGCCACGTCGTCATCAACGGCAAGATCGCCTACCGCGACCAGCATCACCTGGCGACGCCGTTCGCGGAGACGCTCGAGCCGGCGGTGGAGAAGGCGGTGCTGCGGGAAGCCGGCAGCTAGAGGCAACTGCGAAGCGCTTTCCGTGACGGGGCGCACGGCGGCTCAAGGTCTCGCTGTTGGACCCACGTTGAGCTATTGCCGCGCCGCGCGCTGCCCTGACGCGCGGGGAATTCGCATAGGGGTTCCCCTCTCCGTCTCGGCTTCGCCGAGCCACCTCTCCCCCACGCCGTGGGGGCGAGGAACCCAAGCCTTCCAAGGCTGCGACCTCGCCGATTGTTGTTTCTCGCCCCCATGAAATGGGGGAGAGGTGGCCGCGCAGCGGCCGGAGAGGGAGAGCGCCATATGCGACTGGCCCTGCCCTACGGGACACGGGTGACTATGCGGGCCGGCTTGCCTAGGATGAAGGCGCTGGCCTGGCGCCGGTTTGTCGCGGAAAGCAAGATGGACGGTGTGGACGAACATCTCGACCTGACGGAGATCAACGCCGTCCGCGCGCTGCTGGCGTCGAAGCCGCGGCCGGTGGGCTGGGACGAGCGCCGGGCCCGGCTCGACGAAGTCGGCTCGTCATGGCGGATCGCGGACGACATCCAATGCGAAGCGGTAGTTTTCGACGGCCTCGCAGGTGAGTGGAGCCTCGCGCCCGGGAGTGACAGGGACCAGGTCCTGCTCTTCTTCCACGGTGGCGGCTACTGCTCCGGCTCGGTCAAAAGCCATCGCCGCATGGTGACCGAGGCGGGCCGGGCCATGGCAATGCGCACGCTCGCGATCGACTATCGGCGCGCGCCCGAACATCCATTCCCCGCGCAGCACGAAGACGCGCTCAAGGCATGGCGCTTCCTGACCGGGCAAGGGATCGCGCCGGAGCGCATCGTGGTCGGCGGCGACAGCGCCGGCGGCAACCTCAGCCTCTCTCTGGCAGGCAGGCTGCGCGCGGCGGGTGAGCATTTACCGGCCTGCCTCTGGCTGGTGTCGCCGTGGACGGACCTATCAATGTCGGGCGCGACGCTGGCGAGCAAAGAAGCGGTCGACCCCATCATCCACCACGCCTATCTGGAGGAACTGGCGAGCGCCTATGTCCCCGATAATGTCGATCGGCGCGATCCACTGGTCTCGCCGCTGTTTGCCGATCTCCGAGGATTTCCCCGCATGCTGATACAGGTCGGCTCCGCCGAGACGCTGCTGTCGGATGCAACGCGGCTCGCCGAGGCCGCCGGCGCGGCCGACGTCAAGGCGCGCCTCGAAATCTGGCCCCACATGATCCACGCCTGGCCGGTCTGGAACGCGCAACTGAGCGCCGGGCGACGGGCGCTGCACAGCGCGGGCGAGTTTGTGCGGGAGGGGTTGTAGCGCGGGGGTGGGTTGTCAGATGGCGGCGGCGACGATCTGGCAGAGGTTGCCTTGATCGCGGCCGGCTCGCCAACGTTCAGCCCCGGCCTTTTGCAAGGCTGTCTTCCGAGCCTTGGCGAAGGTTATACAAAAGCGTCGATCGCGCTCTCGCCAAGCGCCTCAAAGAGGATCCCACCGCCCGCTTGTTTACTTCACGCATGAAATAAGCAATCGCGTCGTCGCTGGTGTGCACTGCAAGGGAAAGATATCGATCCCGTCGTCACCACACTGATTAACTGGCTGACAGGCGGCGGTTCAGGAGTCATCGAGATCGGCGGGAATGACCGCTAGGACGGTTCTTCCTTCACATCGCCGCCCTCACCCGCCCCGCCCCATCATCCCCTCGAACCCATCGGCCAAATTCGCCGCCGCCTCCACCAGCATCGAGCGCACGCTTTTCGGGCGGCCGGGGGTCGGGTTGGCGTCGAGCAGCACTGGCTGGCCCTGGTGGATGACGAAATCGAATTTGCCGTAGTCGAAGCCGAGTTTTTGCCGCAGAAGGCGCATCTCGTCGGGCACCGGCACCGGCTCGCGCCTTATCGTCTCGGAGGCTTTCACCACGGCGTTGGGCGAGACATAGCGTGCGCAGCGTTCGCGCGTCCCGCAGAACACCCAGATGCGGGTGCCGAAACCATCGGCGACGATTTCCGGCATGAATTTATCCACCACCAGATCGGGCCTTTCGAGAAGCTCCGGAGGCACGTCGCCGCGGGCGGCGAAGACCGCGTAGCGGGGCATTTCGCGTGCGCCTGGAAACGGCGTCGGGCGGCCGTGGCGCGCGGCGCGCAGGTTGAAGCGCGCTTCGGGCAGGCCGTGGTGGTTGAGGTTGCTCTTGACGATCACCGGCCCGCTCCAGCCGTCACCGTCGCTGAGCAGCGCCTGGCTGATGCGGCGCTTGGAAATGTCTGAGACAGCAAGGTTCAGACAGAACGGAAAACGGGCGGCATAGTCGACATAGGCTTGCGGCACGATGGTGGCGTCGACATGCAGGATGGCGAGGTCGGCATCGGGCGGTTGCGACAGGCCGCAAAGCCGCCTCACCCGGTGGCCGCGCCGCTCGAGTTCGGCCAGGATGTCGAACAGCATATACGGACTGTCGCGCCGGCGCAGCGGACGCCACGGCGTCTGGAACCGGTCATATTCATGCGTGACCACAGCGATGTGCGCCACGTGTGCTCCCTCCAAGCAGCGGCACGCATATTCAAACGGCTTTGGTAGGATCGCAAGGATGGGTGACGGCGGGACAGCCGAGCGACAAGGGACTGCGCCCACCACGCTTGCAAATCTCCACCCAGATGCCATCTAGATCTCAGGCGCACCGCCGGACGCGCCTTTAGCCACGGAGAACAAGACTTTGACGCAGCGAAGCGGCAGTGCGGACCTGCCGCTGCATGGCGGACGGGTGCCGAAATGGCTGGGCGATCGCATGACGCGGCTGGGCGCGGTGCTGTGCGAGGCGATCATCCATCATTATGGCCGCGACGAGCTGTTGCGGCGGCTGGCGCATCCTTTCTGGTTCCAGTCCTTCGGCGCCGTCATGGGCATGGACTGGCACTCCTCGGGCATCACCACCTCGGTCGTCGGCGCGCTGAAGCGCGGACTGAACCCGATGTCGCGGGAGCTCGGCATCCATGTCTGCGGCGGGCGCGGCGCGCATTCGCGCAAGACGCCGCAGGAGCTGACCGCTATCGGCGAGCGCGTCGGCATCGATGGCTCGGCGCTCGCCACCGCCAGCCGCCTGGTCGCCAAGGTCGACAGTGCCGCCGTGCAGGACGGCTTCGACCTCTATCTGCACGGCTTCATCGTGACCGACGACAGCCGCTGGGTGGTGGTGCAGCAAGGCATGAATGGCGACAGCCGCCAGGCGCGCCGTTACCACTGGCTATCGGAAGGGCTGACCAGCTTCGTCGACCAGCCGCATGCGGCGATCGAAGGCGAGACCCAGGGCGAGATCGTCAACCTGACCGACCATCGCGCCGAGCCGTCGCGAACCGGGCAGCTCGATTTGCTGAAGACCATGAGCCCGGAGCGGATACTCGACGAACTTGCCGTGCTGGAGCCGCCGCCGAAGGTTCAACCTGCGAAACCCGCGGCGCAGCCGATGCTGCCCAACCTGGTGATGCCGGCGCATCATGACGTGCGCGAGAGCGACATCGTCATGCACCGGCTGCACGGCAACATTTCCGCGGCAATCGAAAGCGGGCCGGCGGATTTCCCCGAACTGCTGCTGGTGCCCGGCGTCGGCGCGCGCACCGTGCGGGCGCTGGCCATGGTGGCCGAAGTGGTCCATGGCGCACCCTGCCGCTTCTCCGACCCGGCGCGCTTCTCGCTCGCCCATGGCGGCAAGGACCGCCACCCCTTCCCGGTGCCGTTGAAAGTCTATGACGAGACGATCGCGGTGCTGAAATCGGCCGTCGGCAAGGCAAAGCTCGGCCGCGAGGAAGAGCTCGGCGCGCTGCAGCGGCTGGATGGCGAAGCGCGGCGGCTGGAGCGCTACGTCACCGGGCCGAGCCTGAAGGAAATCGTCGCCGGCGAGTTCGACCAGTCGCATCTGCTCGGAGGGCGCAGCGTGTTCGGGTGGGAGAAGGCGCCAGATGCTGGTGAGGCTGCGAAGTCAGAGAAAGAAGGCGGCTGAAGCGTTTCAGGGATTGATTCACCGAACCGCCCCAAGTGCCTGTTTTTATACGCTCCTTCGCTGATTCACTTGCCAGGTTGGTGGCTGGGGTGGCGAAGGGTTCAAAATCGAAGGGATGGGGCTGAAAGGTGGCCACGGTGACTAGCCTCACCGCGCGCAGAGGTCGTCACATCTCGCAGAAATTTTGGAACGAGGTCGCGCCCAGGGGGTTATATTAGATTAACCTTGAATAGGAGGCAGCTATGAAAAAGCTCCTGCTTGCTTCAATGATAGCCATCTCCGCAGCGGCAGCGATGATTGCCCCGGCGAATGCCGGCGGGCGCATCGTGATCGGCATCGGCAACGGCTACGATGACAATTACTACAATGACGGATATCGCGACTACTATGGCGACCGCTACGCTCCTCGCTATCAGTACGACGCCTACGATAACGGCTTCAGGTACCACAGGTATCACAGGTACCACAGGCATCATCACCGCTGCCACATAGAGCTGGTCAGGCATTGGCGCCATCATCACAGGGTCGTTGAGGAAGTTCGCGTTTGCGAGCGGTGATCCTGCGTGAACCGGTCCGGCCGGCATCTGTCGGCCGGCCGCCTTGCCTCTTCGCGGACTGCCGGCCTCAGTGCGGCTTGCGCATCAACATCATCCCGTAGTGCACCGCCAGCAGGTCCAGCCCTACCTTCAGCAGCTTCACCACCACATCGCGTCCTTCGCCGGTACGCTCGGCGAGCGACTTCACCGACTGGCCTTCCAGGCAGATGTTGCGCACCACGTCAGCCACTTCCCAATGCGCCAATGCGGCACGAGCGCCGGCATGGGCGCGGCCGGCGTTGAGCACGCGGTCGGGAATGCCGCCATTGATGCGGCCGCCGTCGACGCGCTCTTCCCACGGCATTGGCCTGAGCCCCTCGCGCGAGGCGCGCTCGAAAGCGCTGGCCGGCCTCGCGCTGCTGGCGTGTCAGCGAGGTGATGCCGACCAGCGGATCGACATAGCGCACCCGCACGACGCCGCCGGTCGCGGTATAGCCACCATTGGAAATTTCGTAGACGCGCCGCGCCTCCTGCGTGCCCACGCTCAGCCGCTTGCGGCCGAAGCTGTCATCCTTGAGCGCAAAATCGTGGCCGATCTCGCGACGAATGCGCACCTGCTCGGCCTCGTCCTTGGGCAGCTTTGGTGGCTTGGCTTTCTGCGCGGTTTTTTTGCTCATCGGATGATCCTTTTGGGGATTGGATTTTTGGCCGGCAAGGTTGGAGATCCTTCGCGCCCCCCTCTGCCCTGCCGGGCATCTCCCCCACGAGGGGGGAGATCAGATGTCGCGTAGGCCTTCGCCAGTTACCGTCGCCGCAAGGAAGGCAGCGTGGGCGCTGCTGCTAATCTCCCCCCATGTGGGGGAGATGTCCGGCAGGACAGAGGGGGGCGCTGTCCCGCCGCCTCTCGATCATGGTGCGCCCCCGAAGGAACCGAGCCTAGCTTTTCACACCACCTCGGCCACAGGCCGATGGAAGCGCGCCTGATGATATTCGCAGTAGCTTTTCAGCGCTCTTGTGCGCAGGCCGCAGCACAGCATGTCCGCGCCAGGCCTGCTGCCGGGCGCGTCTTTCTCCGGGTCTTCCTCCAGCGTCAGGTCGAGCGGCGCGCGGCAGCGGTTGAACAGGCAGTCGATGAAGCGCATTGCGGCGACATGCGTCTGGCGCCCGATGGCGGCGGGGCGCGGCGCCGGCAGCTTGAAGCGGTAGATCTCGCCGTCCACCACCAGCCGCCCCTCGCCCGGGATCGAGCGCGCCGGCCGGGTCGGCAACAGTGGCTTGGCCATTGGCTGACGGGCCGGTTTGGCGGCCAGCCAGCTTGGTGCTGCCTGCTTCGAAACTTCAGGCCTTCTTGCGAGCTTGCTTGGTTGCACCGGCTGATTACTCGCGGCCGCGTCATGAGCTACATTTTCACTGGCTGCAGTTGGTCTTGCTACGCTCTTCCCCGCATTCTTCCTGGGTCTCCCGCCGGACCTACCACCCTTGGGATTGGCGAAGCCGATGGTCTTCAGCGCAGCGTTGCGGTGGACGATGCCGATGATGGCGTTGCGCGAGACCGGGCTGCCGCGCAGCGCGGTGAAGCGGACGGCGATCCTGGTGGCCGACAGGCCGTCGCTCAGCCAGACGGCAATCTCCTGCAATTCGGTCTCGGTATAGGCAGTCATGTCGGATCCATTGATTTGCGCGCAAAGGCGGGCGCTCAGCCTGAGGGCCAAGGCAAGGTTCAGAACGTCGGGTTCGGTGTTGTCAGGCGGTGCTGGCGGCCGGCAGGGAGCCGGCGAGATGCCGCAATGCGGCTTCCGCTGCCGCCTTGGTGAGGGCGGAAACCGCCCTGCCCGTCAGCCGGTCGAACAGGATGACAGTGCCGTCTTCCGTGCGGATGCAGRAAATGCCCTGCCGGCTGGAAGCGATGGCCGGCGACCCACCGGGATTGGTGGCGCCATCGGGCAAAAAGGTGGCCGGAGCCGGGAGAGGAACGGCTCCGGCCGTTCCGGTCGACAGGGGGAGGTCGACCGGAACCGGGGCAGACGCCCCGGTTTGCGTCCGGACCGGGGAGGAGGACAGCCCGGACGATTGGAGAAAGCTGACGAGGCCTGCGGAAACGCTTGCGGTTTGTTCGATCATGCGTTAAGCGTACGATATGTACGAAACGCATGCAAGTGAAATCGTACATATCGGACGATAAATTTCGGGCAATTTGTACGATGCAGGAACCAAGGCACAGATTGCAGCAGGCACGGGCGGAGGCGGGCTATGCCTCGCCGAGCGATGCCGCGCGGGCATTGCGCGACATCAACAAGAACACGCTGATCAGCCACGAGAACGGCAACCGGCCGCTGTCGCGCAAGGCAGCCGAGAAATATGGCCGCCTGTTCGGCGTCGATCCCGGCTGGCTCTTGTTCAATGGCGAGGGCGGCAGCCTTTCGGGCGGCCATTTTGGCTTCGACGAGGCGGGCCGGCAGATCCCGATGCCGGCGCTGGCCACGGTCGACGTGCCCATCGTCTCGTGGATCAGCGCTGGCGAACTCGGCAGCCAGGAGATGGTGGTCAATCTCAGCGATTATCCGACCATCCCCACCACCGATCTCGAGCAGGGCCAATGGATTGCGCTTCGCGTCGACGGCCCGTCGATGAACAAGATCTCGCCGCCGGATTCGATCATCTTCGTCAATTTGCGCGACAAGCGGCTGGTGACCAATGGCTGCTACGTCATTTCCGACGAAAGCGGCCAGGCCACCTACAAGCGCTACCGCCCCAACGAGAACCCGCCCTTCCAGCCGGCCTCCTACATGGACATCCCGCCGCCGGCGCTCGAAGGCGCCATCACCATCATCGGCCGGGTGAAGCGCTCGATGATCGATATGTGAGGGGCTGGGGCGAATACGCGCCGAGAACTGTACTCCTGCATTGCTCGGGCGTGCCTGGTCCTCTCACCACAGCGATACGCTGTCCACAAGCTGATCGTCGCCTCGCGCCGCAATTCCGCAGATCCATCAGTTGTCGTCATCGTTCAAATTGTACGCAATGCGCTTGACCAAATTTCGTACGTAAAGTACGATACTCTTTTCATCGAGGGGACTTCCGTGAGCACAGCGAACCATACCGCTTTCGCCGATCTCTCCCGTCCGCTGCCGTCACCTCCCCTGCCATCGCCCCCGCTGTTGTCGCTCGACCAGCGCGAACGCGTTGCCGGAGCCTGGCGCATGGCCAGCCAGGACATCGCCGACGACATCCGTTTCATCCGCCAGTATCTGAAGGTGATTGCCGAGAAGGACGAGAGGCTGTCGACCGGCACGCTCGTTCACAGCCGCGCCTATGTCGAGGCCTGCGCCGGCTGGCTGCCGCAGACGGTGGCGCGCTATCTGCGCCACCTGCGCCAGATCACAGAATGCGAGATGACGATGACAGAAGCCGGCATCCGCTTTGCGCTGTCAAGTTATGCCTGGGAGGCGTGAAGGGCGGTTCGCCCTGTCGGCAAACACAACGAATTGCGCTGCCTGTTGCCGGCGCAATTCGTCAGGTTGAGAGGCTTGGGCGCGCCTGAACGGCGGGTGCCAGGGACGGCTCCGCCGCGCGAGTTCAGCCGTGCCCTATTTCGACTTGGCCTTGCCGGACTTTGCGGCCGCAGCAGGCTTTGCTGCCTTTGGCTTGGCGGCAGCTTTGGCGGGCTTGGCGTCGGCCTTCTTGGCCGCCTTTTTCGGCTTGGCGGCCGCGCCGTCGATTTCGGCCGTGGCCCGTTCCCAGTGTTCTTGATGCGCGCCTTCCGGCCGGCCAGCCTGTTCCCAGATCTCGTGTGCCCGCTGGCGAATGCGGTCCTGTCTGTCGTCCGTCACTTAAGCCTCCGTGGTTGGGTCCGATCGGTTGGTCCAGATTCCACGAAAACATTAGCCGAAATTTGAGCCGGCGTCTTGAGTGTGCTTTCAATGCGGATCGGAAACGACCGCGACGCCGAGCAACGCCGCTTTCTTGGTGATCAGCCCGGCGAGGTCGGCATCCGACCGATCCGTGCCGGTGCGCTCGCGCAACAGCTCGATCGCTTCCTTCATCGACAACAGCGCGGTGCTGCGCTCAGCCAACAGCTTGTCGCAACACGCCGCCACATTGGTCTCGACATGCGGCAACATGGGCAATGCTCCTTTCATCATTCGGCCCTGCCGCCCCTTATGGGATGAACGGCAGGGCCATATTGGTGGTTCGTTCAGTTGTGGCCGGCGTTACTCGACCACCTCGACGATCCGTCGCGTGCTGGGATCGACCAACACTGTATGGTTGTCGACGACAGCGTATCTGTACTGAACGTCAGGAACCTCCTGCAGCTCGACCGTATCGGGCAAGGCGGAGCCGACATTCAACTCGACGCCGAGCAGACTGACCGAGGCCAGCGGATGTTTCTTTACGTATTGGTGCACGACCGTGCGCTGTTCGGGGGTGATGATCACCTGCTGCTGTGCCGGCTGCGTGACGATGACTTCGTCGGCGGCGGCGACGCCTAGCCCTGCGATCATGGCGAGCCCGGCGACGGCGGGAATAAGAACGGTTTTCATCTTCGTCTCCTGTCGTTGTTGGCGAGCTCCGCCGCGTTCCCGCACGAGGCGAAAACAGCACAAATGGAGATGGCGGGCTCTTGGGGGGCAAACGCCTCCGATACGGTCTTGTTCCGTAAGTGGAGACTAATTGATCGGCCCGACCAGCCATTGTTGCCGGAACCGCACCGGCATGATTCGCATTGAAGGACGATCCCTCAGGAGACCTTCAAAATGGACGATATGCGGCTGCAAAAGCCGGTGGCAATTGCCGTCGGCGCCGGCTTCCGACGCGACATCACCACGCTGGCCGAGATGCAGAATTTTCTTCAGGAATGGCCGCACGCCAGACGTGGCAAGATTTACGAAACGGCGCTGAGGGCCTGCGAAATGGCGAGGACCGGAAACTTGACCAAGGACCAGGCACGGCGGGCTTTCGCAGCCTTTACCGAGGCGGCCGGCATTGCCTGGACCGGCATCGATCCGGTGACGGCGCTGCGCCTGGCCAAGGCTGGAACTGGCCGGCCTCACCCCACACTGTAGAGACCGCAGACGAGATCATTGCTTAGGCGGCTGCACAGGCACCTCGCCGGGCTTGATCACCGGCGTCTTGCCCTGATCCGGCGGCGGCTGCATCATGCCTTGGTCACCGCTGGGCGGCGGCTGCAGCACGCCGCCGCAAGAGCCGAGCTTGTCGGCCGAATTGCCATTGCCGTCAGCGGCGGCAGGCGGCTGCTGGCCGCCATCCTGGGGCTGCGCCTGGCAATGCGCGGGAGGAGCGCCCTCGCCGCCGTCTTGCGCGGCTGCAGGGCCGGCAACCGCCAGCAGCGCGCACGGCAAGAAAACAAAGATTTTCATTGTCCGGGTCTCCGGTCTGGAACCGTCTTCTTTTGGCAAATGCAGCTCAGCGGCAATTGGTTCCCCCAATGGTTCCCCAGGCGTCTCCCAAGCAAGGTGGACCGGTCTCGGGAACCTGCTTGCCGGCGGCGAGTTCCACCTTCTCGATACAAGCACCGACCCCAAGGAGAAAATTATGGACCCGCGCAGAAAACCAAGTGACGAAGTGGAAGCCCCGACGCCGCACCAGCAGGACTGGGATGCGTTGCGTGGCGCAAGGATCCTGCCCGACGGGGCAGACGAGGAGAGCCTGCCGGACACCACCGGTGTCGAGAAGGAAGGCGACCTGCCCGAGGAAGATGATGACAACCCCTATCAGGACAGCGACGAAGCCTTGCCCGACGATGCCGAGGAAGCCGCCATTGGTCGCGACCCCGCGAGGCGCGGTGGCCCTTTCGACGAGGTGTGAGGAACCAGTCTGCGCCGGACTTTCGTGGTGTTTTACCGGAACTCTTC
Organism: Mesorhizobium sp. P2_B11; assembly: GCF_056404855.1. Classification (NCBI taxonomy): domain Bacteria; kingdom Pseudomonadati; phylum Pseudomonadota; class Alphaproteobacteria; order Hyphomicrobiales; family Phyllobacteriaceae; genus Mesorhizobium; species Mesorhizobium sp. P2_B11. Next base: position 15,316 of record NZ_JBFUDF010000007.1, on the reverse strand, counting down.
GTCTGTTTGCTGGTTAGGAAATGATCCAACCCCGAAGGAGATCAGACATGGATCACACCAATCACGCACGACTTGCCAGCACGGAACTGACGCCCGACATACTCGAAGGCGCGACCATCTATGGCCCCGGCGATGAGAAGATCGGTTCGGTCGATCATCTGCATGGCAGCGAGGTTGTCATCGACGTCGGCGGCTTCCTCGGCATCGGCGCCAAGCCGGTGGCGGTCGCCACCAGCCAGCTAGATTTCATGCGCGACGAGGATGGCGACGTCCACGCCGTCACCAGTTGGACCAAGGACCAGCTCAAGGCGATGCCGGAGCATCGCGACTGATATTTTCGAAGGGTCCGGTCCCGGCCGGGCCTTTCGTTCGTCACGCCAGTGCGCCCTGGCGGCTTGGCTTCGACGGCGCTCTGGTGATCAGGGAGAGACCGATGATCAGAAAACTCAAATCGGGAAAATATCGCCTCTATTCGCGCAAGGTCGATGAAAAGACCGGACGGCGACGCAATCTTGGTACCTTCGACAGCCGGGAGGCCGCCGAGAAACACGAACGCGAAGTCCAGTATTTCAAGCGCCATTGAGATCGCTCACCTGTTGGCAAGCGGTCGCCTGACGCGAAGTGGGCGGGTGCACACTCCGGCGTCGCAGGGCGGCCGGCGAACCGTACCGTCCACCGTCGGCACTTTAATGCCGACGGACGCGTGATCGGGCCTTCAGTTCGATGGCGGGTCGCCCAGCGCCTCGGCGACGAAGGACGCCGCGATGAGGTCGTCGGCATCGATGCGTAGGGACCCTTCGCTACCCCCCATGATGGCCGCGACCTTCTGGAAGGTCTGCATCTCGTATTCGGTAATCCTGGCGTTTCGCATCCTGGCTTTCAGATCGGCGATGCGTCTGCCCAATGAGGCGGACGTTCCGATTTCTCTTTTCGACATTGTGTCGTGCTCCTCCCCCAACCCATGCCTGGTTTTGCCCTCTGCCCGCTTTGCTGCACCCATGGTTGCCTGTTTATAAGGCATCACGAATACAGTCGCGGCAACGCGCAGTATTGGGGAAGGTTCCAGCGTAAAATGGTCACGAAATAATACGGGAGGGCCGGCGGCCCGAGGCGGCGACACGCGCCGCAGCCACCGGCTGCGACCATCACGCCGTACCAACCCCCGTCGCTATTGGCGACGAGGGCCGGATTGCGATCGCCTTAGTGCGAACAATCAGCGAGTGGCAGACGGTACGGCTGCGGCCGAACGCGCCGTTTCGGGTGAGAAGACCACGAAAGCAAAGACCAGAACGGCAGCGGCGACGATGAGCGAGCCACCGGCAACCACAGGTTCGAGCGCCGGGTTTCCCTGCAACATCACGTAGAGGGCCGGCAGCATGATCACCAAGCCAACCGTGTAGAGCCAGTAATGGATCATGGCGATGCGGCGCGCCGCCTTTTGTGGATTGAGCGCGTAGTAGCCGCCGAAGATGGCGCTCGTCACCCAGCCCAGCAGGTTGATATGCGCATGCGCCGGGAAAGCGCTGTGCTCGCCGGAGATCGCCATCTGCAGGCCGGCCGCGATCCCCAATATGAGGAACACGATGGCTGTTTTGAAAAAAAGCTCTGAAACCCTAGGCATGTCGTTACTCCCCCGATGCCGTCTATCCCGGCATTGCAAAGGCTACACTTGGGAGTGAAGATTTTCCATGCCGCACTTGGGGTTAGTAACGCTTTTCCCTCAAGGCCGGCGGTGCCGTCGTGCCGTCAAAAAAGCCGCCGGGGCGAACCCCGGCGGCTTGGACGTTGGGCCGTTTCAGCCGCGATCGGCTTACGGCGTTGCCGGAGGAGCCATCTTGGCGGCTGCCTGGTCGATCTTTTCGGCAAGCACGCCGTTGGCCCAGTCGGTGACCTCGGCGTCGACCGGCTTGTTGGCCATATCGGCGAGAGCGTCATCGAGCGATGGGATGTTGTCGTCAGCCGTGTCGGCAGCCGTCTGCGCCGCGGCAGCTGCTGTTTCAGCATCCGTGACCGCGTCCTGCAGATCCGCGATCGCTGCGGCCTGGTCCGCCAGTTGCTCGGGCGTTGGAGGTGTAACCGCATTCGCCTCGTCGAAGGCCTTCTGCTGGGCCGTCACCGCGTCCTCGGCCGCGGTCACTGCCGCATTTGCCTTGTCGAGCGCGTCTTGCGCGTTCTTGGCAACTGCCGACGCCGTCACATAGGCCTGAACGCCGGCGAACTTCTTGCTCTTGGAGTTCAAATAGGCGTTGATGTTGCGTTGCAGCGAGTTCAGCCGGCCAAGCTTGGCGTGGATGTTCTTTTCCTTGGGCGTCGCGGCGACCTCAACGTCATCGACGTCATCATCGGTCGCGGCCTTCTTTCCGGCATGGGCCGATGCCGACTTGCCATGCGAAGCGCTGTTGCCGGATTTGCCGCTGTTGCCGGATTGGCCGCCTTTGCCGTTGCCGCCGCCATTGCCGTTGCCGCCGCCATTGCCACCACCATGGCCGTGGCCACCACCGTTGCCGTTACCACCAGCACCGGCCATGGCCGGAGAGGCCAGAAGCGCAAACGCGGCAACCGCCGCCAAAAGAGTTTTTCGGGATGTCATGATACCTCCTCGAGGGATAGCCACCTCCGCCGACTCGGCTATAGCAGCGCCATATGAGAATTTGCTAATTCGATCGGGTAAACTTTAGACAAATGCGGTTGCGGTACGCGATAATCGTCCTGCGAAAGGCCGGAGACGATTTTGTAAATCATTGAATTATAATACAAATATGAAAACATCAGAGCAGATCGGCCCTTTGCGCGACTGACGCCCTATACTGATCAGACCTTAGGCCCAACTGGCCGTGACACTTAGGTCGCAGCCGACGGAACCATGACCGTCGTCGCGTAATTTATCGAGCAGGCGTCGAATGCTGGATACGGCCGATTGGTCGCCCCGCAGGCGCGACCTTTCCAAGCGCTTGCGGCATTGCGCCTATGGCATCCGCAGGATATCGGCGCCGGCCTGTTCGTCGAACAGCACCGCGCAGCCGCGCCTCAGCGCCACCGCAGACAGGGCATTGGCCACCGCCTCGTCCGGCGACACGAAATCGCCGGTCAGCACCCGCAACTCTTCCACCGCCTTGGCCATCGACACGCAGTGTCCGGCAACGCGATCGCTCGCGCAGGCGTCAACGACGCTGACGAGGTCGATCATCTCGAACTGGCCCATACCGGCCTCCACGAAACAGCGTCCCTTCACGACAATGAACGCTCTGGCGAGCGACAATGTTCCGCCTGCCCCGGAGAAGGCAGATCAATCGACGTCCGGATCTCCAGCGAATTCACTAGATGTAAGCGCCGAGCTTGACAGCGGACCCTGTTTGTTCTCTATTTGTTCGTCAAAACCACCCTAGCAACAGACGCGGCTAATGCTGCAACGCCCAAAGGAACGGCCGGGATGGAACCCACCATCCTGCATGCGGATCTCGATGCCTTCTATGCCTCGGTCGAGCAGCTGCTCGACCCGTCGCTCAGGGGCAAGCCGATTGCCGTCGGTGGCGGCGTCGTGCTGGCCGCTTCCTACGAGGCCAGGATATTTGGCGTGCGCGGCGGAATGCCGGGACGACGCGCGCGGGAGCTTTGCCCGCAGTTGATCTTTGTCGGCGGAAATTTCGGCGAGTACCAGAGGCTGGGCGACGCCGCGATAAAAGTGCTCGATGATTTCACGCCGCTGGTCGAGCGCATTTCCATCGACGAGGCCTTTGCCGATGTCGCCGGCTGCACGCATCTGTTCGGGTCGCCGGCCGAGATCGCCGCCACGGTGCGGCGGCGTGTGCGGGCCGAGCTCGGCCTGCCGATCTCGATCGGCGTGGCGCGCACCAAGCATCTGGCCAAGATCGCCTCGCAAGTGGCGAAACCCGACGGGCTGGTGGTGGTCGATCCGGCAACGGAGCTCGCCTTCCTACACGATTTGCCGGTCGGACTGATGTGGGGCGTCGGCCCGGCGACCAAGGCGCGGCTGGCCGAGATCGGTGTCGAGACCATCGGCCAGCTGGCCAAGACCCATAGCGGGGCCTTGCGCCGGCTGCTCGGCCCCGCCGCCGGCGAGAAGCTGGCGTCGCTGGCATGGAACCGCGACCCGCGAAAACTCGAGACGCAGCGGCGCGCGCATTCGGCCGGCGCGCAGTCGGCGCTTGGCAAGCGGCCGGCCGAGGCGCATGTCTTCGGACCTGTTCTTCTGCATCTGGCAGACCGGGTCGCCAGCCGCCTCAGGGCGAAATCGCGGCCCGGCCGCACAGTGACCGTGCGGGTGCGTTTTGCCGATCTGCGCGCGGTCACGCGCTCGCTGACGCTCGAGCAGCCGATTTCAGCAACCGCGATGCTCGCCGAAATCGCCGAGGAGCTGGTGCGCGGCGTGCTCGCCGCCAACGCTGGCGAGAAGACCATCTCGCTGCTGGCGATCTCGGTGTCGCAGCTCGAGGAAAGTGCCGAGCTGCAGCTGGACCTGCCGCTCGGGCTTGCCGACGAGAAACAGCGGCCCGGCAGCAAAAAAGGCCTAGCGCGCTTTGGCGCCGACCGCGCCATCGACAAGATCCGCCAGCGCTTTGGCAAAGAGGCCGTCGGCTATGGCGCGGTGGCGCTGGAAGCCCGGCGCTCGGTTCCCGACGCCTTCCGCGAACTGGCGGAAAAGGAGCTGTGAGAGCTTTGTTTTTTCGCAATTCCGGACGGAAAACCGCTCACACTTTTCCTGGAATTGCTCTAGCGGCCGGTGTGCCAATAGCGATGCACCTTGACGCCGCCCGCACTTGCCCCATCCCAAGGCGCGGGAGGCGCTCAGCATCGTTCCTGCCTTCGGTCGCCGGCCGCCATCGCGCCGGACGTCGGCTCTTCGGCGGCGAGCCTGAGGCGCGGCAGGGCAACCACCGCCGGCTGCGGCCGCGGGAACAGCTTGGCCAAAATCTCATCCTTGGGGCCGAAAGCCTGGACGCGGCCCTGGTTCATGGCGAGGATGAAATCGACTGTGGCGAGCGCGCCCGGCCGGTGCGCCACCAGCACGACGATGCCGCCGCGCTGCCGCACCCCCATGATCGCCCGCGGCAGCGCCTGCTCGCCTTCAGCATCGAGGTTTGAATTCGGCTCATCGAGCACCACCAGGAAGGGATCGCGATAGAGCGCGCGGGCCAGCGCGATGCGCTGGCGCTGGCCGGCCGAGACCGCCTCGCCGATCTGGGTTCCGTACCCGTCGCGGAAACCGACGATGAGATCATGCGCGCCGGCGGCATTGGCTGCGGCTATGATCGCCGCGGGATCGGCATCGGGCTCGAAACGCGCGATGTTCTCGGCGACCGTGCCGGCAAACAGCTGCACATCCTGCGGCAGATAACCGATGAAGCGGCCGCGATCCTCCGCCGACCACTGGTCGAGGTCGGCGCCGTCGAGGCGGATCCTGCCGGCGGCGGGCTGCCAGGCCCCGACGAGCGCCCTGACCAGCGTCGACTTGCCCGAACCGCTCTGGCCGATGATGCCGACGGCATGTCCTGCCGCAAGGGCAAAACTGGCGTCGTGCACCAGGAGCCGCTGCGTGCCGGGGGCGGCGACACTGACGTCCCGCATGAACACGTGGCGGCTTGGGGCCGGCGTGGCCACCGGATCGGCGTCGGCCGGCACCGCGGCGAGAATCCTGGTCAGTCGCTGCCAGCCCTGTCGCGCCGTCAGGAAGCCTTTCCAGTTGGCGATGACGAGATCGACAGGGGCCAGCGCGCGGCCGCTCAGGATCGATGCGGTGATGATGATGCCCGCGGTCGCCTGCTGCTCGATCACGAGCCAGGCGCCGACGCCGAGCATGGCCGACTGCAGCAGCATGCGCAGACCCCTGGACGCGGCGCCGAAGCCGCCGGCGATATGGCTGACACGGCGCTGGTCGGCGAGATAGATGCGGTTGGCGTCTTCCCATCGCCTGACCATCCTGCCGCCCATGCCAAGGGCCGCGATCACTTCCGCGTTGCGGTTGCCGGCGGACGTCAGGCCGTCGCGGATGATGCCGGTCTGGGTGCCGGAGGTGACCGGCTTGCGCGTCAGCCGCTCGGCAAGGACGGTCAAAACGACGAGCACGATCGCGCCGACCAGGGCAGTCAGGCCGAGAAGCACATGGAACATGAAGATGACGGCCAGATAGAGCGGCAGCCACGGCAGATCGAACAGGGCGGTCGGGCCGCTGCCCGACAGGAAGGCGCGCACGCTGTCGAGGTCTCGCACCGACTGGGTGCTGTCGCCGTTCCGCCCGACCTTGAGCGGCAGCTTCAGGACGCTGGAATAGACGCGGGCGCCGAGCACCTCGTCGAGGGCGCCGCCGATGCGCACCAGAATGCGGCCGCGCACGAGATCGAGCACGCCCTGCCCGGCGTAGAGGATGACGACGAGCACGCTGAGGCCGATCAGCGTCGGCATGCTGCGGCTTGGCAGCACGCGGTCGTAGACTTCGAGCACGTAGAGCGAGCCGGCGAGCATCAGCAAATTGAGCACGCCGCTGAACAGCGCGACCGCGGCGAAGGCTGAGCGGCAGCCGGCAAGCGCGGCTGCTAGCTCGGACTTTGCGGATCCTGCCGCCGGCTTTGCCCTCTCCGGCTGTGGCTTGCCGTCGGCCAGCCGAACCGGGGCTGGAGTCATGGCGGGCTCACGGCGAGACCTCCAGACATAGAGCAACAGCAGCGCGCCGAGCGTTCCGCCAAGGACCGCCCAGCGCGTGCCGATTTCTGACGCCGCAAACTGCACTTCGCCCTCGCGCTTGTGGGCGCGCTCTCTTGTTGGCCGCACAAGGCGGCTGACTACCCCAGACCTGTCGTAGCGCCGGGCGTGCCCGCGGAACGCGGCATCGCCGGCAATGAGCTGTTGGTGACGTAAGCGGCTTTGAACAGGGAAGGCCTGGCGGGGCGACTGCGCCCATTCGCCCGACACAGCTTCCCCGGATGACGGAATTGATCCGCCGTTGGACTGCCTGCCATGCTCACGTCCATACCCCAAACGCGCGCGGTCTACGTCGACCGCCTGAGCCTTCTTATCCCCCCACCATTTACGCAGGTTGCAATTGGCACGTCCATATAACCGTGGTTATAGGCGCGAATGCAGGCACGCAACGCCAGGTCTGCTCTTGGGCGCAGGACCGTAACGCTTTGACTTGAGCGGGAAATACTGTTCATGATTGAGTATGGGCGACTATCGTCTCAGCTGGACGAAAACAATTGCGCCGCTCCGGCATGGCGTTTTTGTTGGCCGGCCGCTGCCGTTCACGCCGTCCCTGGCAGTCGAGCATAAGGGGAACTGACTATGGTCACCACGGTGTTCATCGCCGATGACCATCCGCTTCTGCTGCGCGGGCTGGCTGACCTGATTGCCCGTGATCCCGGCTTCCTGGTCGTCGGATCGGCGCTCGAGGGCAAGAGCGCGCTGGCGATGATCCGGCAAGAGGTGCCGGATGTCGCGGTGCTCGACCTGCGCATGCCGGGGCTGAGCGGGCCTGAAATCGCCGCCGAACTCGGCAGGCTGGGGCTCGCCACGCGCTGCGTGCTTTTGACAGCAACCGCTTCCAACGCCGAGCTTTATGATGCCGTGATGGCGGGGGTCGCCGGTATCGTGTTCAAGGAAGCCACGGTCGAGACGCTGGCCAAATGCATCCATCAGGTCGCCGCGGGCGGACGCTGGTTGCCCGCCGAGATCGTCGGTGACGCTGTCGAAAGCGAGGCTTCCCGGCGGATCAGATGGCAGAAGCTGTCATCGCTGCTGACCATGCGCGAGATGGAGATCGCCCGGCTCGCCGCCGAAAACAGGCCGAACGGGCAGATCGCGCTCGATCTCGGCATTTCGAAAGGTACGCTGAAAATCCACATGAACAACATCTACCGCAAATTGCAGGTCTCCTCGCGAGGCGAGCTTTTTCAGCTGGTGGCCGGTCAGATCTCGCACGACGCCTGGACGGGACGGCTATGAAAACCGTGCAGCTGTCCGCGACAGCCCGGCTGTCCGACTTTACCGGCCCTGTAAGATCTCCGGCGCCGCGGTGCAGCCTAGGCCGCACCGCGGCGGCCAGAATCTCGCATCGGCCAAAATCTTGCACAGGCCCAAAATCTTGCACAGGCAATGTCACAAATGCTGCGGCGTCTCTATAACAGGCACGGGTCGGAAGGGTGGATCGTGCGATTGCTTGGGGTTTTCCTGGGAGAGTTCCCGCAGCGCTGGGGCAGGCTGTCGCTGGCGCTGCAGTTCCTCATTGCCGGCGGTATCGGGTTGCTGGTGGTGATGCTGGTGGTCGGCCTGTGGGTGACCTCGCAGATCCGGCAAGGTGTCATGCGCAATTCGGCCGCGACCACGGCGCTCTATGTCGACAGCGTGATCGCGCCGCTGTTGCCCGACATGCGCAAAAGCCGCGAGCTCGACGATACCGTCAAGCGGGCGCTCGACGAGACGCTCGACCAAGGTGCACTCGGCAAGCGGCTGGCGTCGTTCAAGCTGTGGCGGCGCGACGGCACGATCCTCTACGCCAAGGATACGACGCTGATCGGCAAGGTGTTCGAGCCGAACGCCAACCTGATCGCCGCCTTCAGCGGCAACGTCGTGGCCGAGTACGACGACCTCGACGACGACGCAGAGAGCCAGTACGAGAAAAAGACGGTGTCTGGACCGCTGCTGGAAATCTACAATCCGGTGCGCGAACCCTGGTCGGGCGAAGTCGTCGCCGTTTCGGAGTTCTACGAGATTGCCGACGACTTCGAGTTGTCGCTGAACGCCGCCCTGTGGCAAAGCTGGCTGGTGGTGGCCGGCGCCACGGCGGCTGCATTGGCTCTCTTGTCGGGCATCGTCTTTCGCGGCAGCCGCACCATCCAAAGCCAGCGGGCGGCACTCGAGGCCAAGATCGCCGAATTGCGCGCGCTGCTGTCGCAGAATTCATCGCTGCGCCAGCGCGTGCAGCACGCCTCGCGCCGCGCCACCGCGCTCAACGAACGCTATCTCAGGCGCATCGGCGCCGACCTTCATGACGGGCCCGCCCAACTCGTGGCGCTGGCGGCACTCAGGATGGACAGCCCGATCCTGCTCGATCCCGGCGCCTCCACCGTGCTGCGCGAAGCCGAGATCGCCGACATCCACAAAACGCTTGACGAAGCGATCCGCGAGATACGCGGCATCTGCAACGGCCTCGTCCTGCCGCAGATCGAGACAGCGGCGGTGCTCGACATATTGCGGCTGGCGGTGGCCGAGCACGAACGGCGGACCGGAACCTCGGTTTCGCTGACGCTGCCGAAACGCTTGCGCGAACCCGGCCCTTCCGAGAAGATCAGCATCTATCGTTTTGTCCAGGAAGGCTTGAACAACGCCTATCGCCACGGAAAAGGCAGGGATCAGGCGGTGAAAGCGGCAACGAAAGGCGGCAAGCTGGTCGTCGAGGTGCTCGACGGCGGTCCCGGATTCGATCCGGCAAGAAGCGAGGGCCTGGGGCTTGCCGGCCTCAGGGAACGTATTGAGAGCATCGGCGGCCGGTTCGAAACCGTTTCCGGCCCACAAGGCACCCGACTGGTGATAACATTGTCCATTGAGGAGCAATCGTGACCCACGCCATCCGCATTGCCATTGTTGACGACCATCCGTTGTTTCGCGAGGGCGTAGCGCGCAGCCTCGGCGAGATCGGCGGTTTCGAAGTGGTCGGCGAAGGCGCCAGCGCCGAGGATGCCGAAAGGCTGGTCGCGGCCATGCGGCCCGACATCGTGCTGCTCGACATCAGCATGCCGGGCGGCGGGCTCACCGCCGCGGCAAACATCATGGCCGGGAACCCCGGCCAGAAGGTCGTCATGCTGACCGTGTCGGAAGCCAACGCCGACGTTGCCCAGGCGCTCAATGCCGGCGCGCGCGGCTATGTGCTGAAAGGCGTCGGTTCGAAGGCGCTGGCTGAAATCCTCAGCAATGTCGCGGCTGGCGAAAGCTATGTCTCGCCGACACTGTCGGCCCGGCTTCTGTCGGACCTGTTGTTGCAGCCGACCACCCGCAAGGCCGATCCCATCCAGCAACTCACCGGCCGCGAGACAGATATTCTGCGCCTGGTGGCGGAAGGCTTGAGCAACAAGGAAGTCGCCGCGCGGCTTTCGCTGCAGGAGAAGACGGTCAAGCATCACATGACGCGGGTTCTGGCCAAGCTCAATGTGCGCAACCGCACCGAGGCGGCGCTGCTGATGCGCGAGGCGCGAGGCGCGGGCTGACGCGCGACGCCCGGACCATGTGCACCAGGCGCTGAAGCAAAGCGGCTGGCCGTCACAAACTTTTCAAACGTGCCACATCGGCGGGGGTCGCCGGGCGCTCGACAATGGTGCGGTCGAGCGCGTCCTTCATCGTGAACCGGCCATTGTGAATATCTTCCTTCATGCCGTTGGGATGAGTGACCGTGATGCCGCTGGCGTCGACCTCAACCTTGTCGCCGGTTGCGGAGTTCATATGGCTGGCATTGCTCGTGTTGCCCTTACCGGCATTGCCCTTGCCCTTGCCGTTACCGCCGCTGTTGCTGTTACCGTTTCCACCGCTGTTGCCGTTGCCACCGGCATTGCCGCCGCCATTGCCGTTACCACCGCCATTGCCGCCTCCGCCCCCATTGCCGCCCCCGCCCCCATTGCCACCGCCGCCGCCGTCCTTGGCGAAGGCGCTGCTGGCGGCCATCTTGGCGGCGCCGTCAAAGCTGAGGTGGTAGGGCACAAGGATCAGAGCGAGCGTGGTCGACGCCCGCAAGGCAAGCCAGCAGAGTTGGCGCAATCGCGTAATCTGTTTCTTCCCTTGATGGTCAGCGAGGACCGGTCCGATCTGTCCAAAACCGGAACGGCGCTGTTACCAGCGTAACATCCACAAATCGACGTCCGTACGAAAGCGGCTTACGACCCTTGTCTTGGCTAATACAGACCTTTTTATTACAATTGTCAGACTTAAGTCCTATGTTTTGCAACCGCTAGCTGTGTCCGCGACGGCTGGACAGCGGCGCCCTATGGTGCGCCGACCTGAAACCGGCCGATCATCACCGCGACATCGTCCGCCGTTTCGGCCACTTTGCGCACCGCAACCCGATCCCTGGCCGCGCCATGTGCCCAAGAACAATGCCTTTCAGACGAAGGTGGATTTGCGGGTTAGCGCATTGGGACCAAGAAAAACCGGGACGGGATGACGGTACCGCAAAGGTTGACAGTGTCGATCTGTCAGGCATTATCGCGTGATCCTGGAGGATGCACTATGAAGAAAGCCTATTTGAAGCCGGTGCTGATCAAAAAAGGCAGGCTCTCGCAGGTTACGGCGGTCACCAACGGCGCCGGTTCCGGCCCCGTAGAGTGAAGTCGTTCCACCGGGCTTTGGCCTGACACTGGCGCGTGCGCGCCTGACATTGGAGATGCGGCATGAAGAAGACCTATTCCAAGCCGGTGCTGGTCAAGAAGGGCAAGCTCTCGCAGATCACCGCGAACGGTGCTTCCGCCCCTATTCCGGGCTAAACCTTTTCACGCCGATCGAAGTCATCCTGACACGGTCGGGCGGCGCGGTCCTTTCCAGAGCATGATCTTTTCCCGCGGATGACGGGAGAATTTAGCGCGCAACCACCAGATCGTCGAGCACGAGCTGCCAATAGTGGCTCGTGGAAAGACGTACGCGTGTCACCGCAGCCAGCATCGGCGCGTAGTGCACGGGCGCCAGCGCCGACAGGATGATCGTGTCGCTGGCGATCAGCCGGTCGCCAAGCCAGCTCTCCACCAGTGCGGTTTCGCCTTCGGATATCAACCAGGCCGCTGTCAGCATCACGGAATGGAACCCGAACGGTTTTTCGCTTGAGAATTCCGCCGGGTGTCCGCTGCTCGTATAGCAGACATGGTCTCCCGAGATGTTGCCGTTGATGTAGCCTTCGCTGCCTTCGGTATGATCGCGCGCAAGTGCGTTCAGGTTGAACCAGGTCAACCCGGCATAACCGGACGGCACCTTGCGCAGGCCGCGCGAGGTGACATCGTCGAAACCGATGGTCTGCAAAGACGCTGCGCTGTCCATGGCCGCGTTTTCGGGCAACAGCAGCCCGAGTTCAGTCGGATAGGCCGACAAGGTGAGCCTGCGCGCAATGCCGCGACCGGCAATGTCGATCGCGTCGGCGTCATCGGGGAGATCGAGGCGGAAGCCGCCGCCATCACTGAGCGGATGCACCGCCACCTCTCGCCCATTCGCCATCACCGTGACGCTCGCCGAAACACCGTCGGCTACGCGACCACTGAGCCGGCGTATCGGAAACAGGCCGACCGGCTGCAGCATTGCTTCCGAGACCAGCCCGGTGGGCGAGCCCGGCAGCTGCCGCAGATGCTGCGACTGGACCGCGTTGGCGCTGCTTGCGCGCCAGCCGGGCGGCACAGAAACGGTGAAGCGGTAACTGCCCGGCACATGGATGGGCGCGGCCCGACGTTTCGTCGACGCCAGGAAATTGGCAAAGCCGCCGCGATTGCTCCGCGCCGCGGCGACGAAGCGGCCGTCGCCATCATGCAGTCTGACCATTATGCCGGCCATCGGCCGGTCGCCGAGCCCGTACCGACCGTCGCGATCGGCATCGAAATAGACAAAGGACGAATAATTGAGCTTGCCGTGGTTGCCCGACCAGTCCTGGCGCACGGCGTAGTCGTTGGCCGGATTTTCACGCAGCCGGGCCTTGCGACGCAACCTCGCCTGCCGCCAGACGAGAGCCGTAACGACAGCGGCGAGCCCGACCAGGAGCAGCGCCTTGATCACGGACGGCTCAAACAATGCTGTCGGCCCTGGCTTTGCTCATTTTGATCTCCTGCGACAAACCATATATCGACGCTGCGGGCTCTTGAGCAACCGGACACGCGACCGGCGGAGCATGGCATCGGTCTCACATGCCCATTTCGGCCCAGAAACCGCGCTGTTCGGCGGTCCGTTTCAGGCTGCCGTGGCATTGGTGGATGTCGAGCCCAGGGCTTGTGTTGGCCTCGACAATGACGATGCCGGCCGGCATCAGGGCGACATCCCAGCCGACAAGGCCGGGATAGGGCAACAGGCCCGCAAGGTCGAGCATCGCCGATTTGACGCCTTGCCAGTCGGGCACGGCATTGCCCTCAATCCGAACGCCGGTTTCGGGATGCGCGTCCATCCGATCGCGGCGGCGCTGCGCGGTGTTGTAGAACAGGCCGGCAGCCAGCACGCCTGTCTCGACATCAACCCTTGCGGCGACGCCGCCATTCATTCCCGAATGCCAGTTGTCGGTGGGAAAGGTTGTGGGACGGCCCATCTTCATCGTCGCTGCCAGCAGGATCGGCCGGTGATCGGAAAAATGCGTGCCGGTCAGCACGCGCAGCGTGTTTAGCGTCGCCGGGAAGAAGGCTTCGCTCCATGGCCCCTGGCGGATGATGTGCGAGACGATGTAGCCGCTGGGCTTGTCCCGCGAAAAGCGCTCCAGCCATTGCCGCGGTTCGATGCTTCTGCCGTTGACGAGGATGCCGTCCGACATCTGCACCAGCCGCATCGCGCCTTTCCCCTCGCCGTCGCCGGCCGGTTTCAGAAACAGGTCGCCCTTTTCGGCGAGCAGCTGAAGCACCGTATCCAGCTCAAGAATCTCGCCGGCGAGGCTGATGAGTTTGCGGCCGGCGACATAGTGGGTGACGGGCGGCGCCACCGACGGCATGACGCGGTCGAGCCAGAGTTTCTGGTCGAGCTTGTTGGACAGCGCGGCGGTGAGGAGGCGATTGTAGGTTCCCCTGCGCCGCCCCTGCAGGGTGAAGCTGAAATAATCGTGCTCGCGATAGGCCCTGTCGTCGAGCATGGCCAGGCCCTTGGACGGATGGCCCCTGAGCAGGCTGCGAAGCCGCCAGCCAAGCGACGGCGCGGGTCCGGCAAATTCCTTCTCGAGAAAGGCCCTGTAAAACAGCCACCGGCGCGCAATCGACATATCGGCCCCCCTGCCCCGGCTGCCAGATATACCGATTTTCTAGGAGCAGATCACTTACCGTCCACAGGGCTGTGGGCAACTATTCCGGCGACGGCACAGGCGGCTTCGTCGTCATCGCGGCGCCGAAGGCGGCGACGACCACGGCGGCGATGCCCGCGCATTGCAGCGGGCTGAGGATTTCATGCAGGAACAGGAAGCCGGCAAGCGCACCCAGCGCCGGCTCCAGGCAGGTCAGCGTGCCGTAGAGCCTGGCTGGCATGCGGGTCAGCGCCACCATCTCCAGCCAGAACGGCAAGGCGCTGGAGAACAGGCCGACCAGCAGCGCGCTGACCAGGATCGCGGGTGCGACCAGGCCGGAACCCGCCTCGGCGATGCCGAACGGCAGGGCGATGGCGGCGGCGATGATCAGCCCGTAAGCGGTCGTCTGGCTGCCGAGCTCGGCGCCCGCCTTTTGCGCAAAGACGATGTAGAGCGCCCAGCAGCCGCCGGCGGCAAGCGCCAGCATCACGCCGATCGGGTCGAGCGCGCTGCCGGAATGGATGAAGGGCGACAACAGCAATATGCCGGCAACGGCCAGCGCCACCCAGACAAAGTCGCTGGCGCGCCGCGACGACAGCGTCGCCACCAGAAGCGGGCCGGAGAATTCGAGCGCCACCGCGACGCCGAGCGGGATTCTGGCAAGGGCGGCATAGAACAGCAAATTCAGCGCCGCGAGATTGACGCCATAGGCGATGAGCCAGGGCAGCACGGCGCGCGACGGCCGCACCCGCCAGGGTCTCAGCACCGCCGCCAGCATCAGCGCGCCGACGACCAGCCGCAGCGCCGTGGTGCCGTTGGCGCCGATCAGCGGAAACAGGCCCTTGGCGAAGGTGGCGCCGATCTGGATCGACACCATGGCGCCGAGCAGCGCGCCAATTGGCAAGGCTTTCGCTTCGGCTCCGGCAATCGGCGTCGACGTCAATTCAGTCTCCTCCCGCGCGGTGTGCCGCAGCGTTGGCCCGGAATAGGGATAATAGGCCTGGCTGTCGTGTGGCACGGGCAGACTGTTGATAGGGCAAGGGTGAAGCACCCACCTCCCCCTTTGTGGGGAGGTCGGACCGCAGGTCCGGGTGGGGGTGCTAGCGCAGACGTTGCAGGATGTTCCTCGCCCCACGACGTGGGGAGAGCGACTATCTGGGGTGTCAAGTTGCATTTGCGAACTGGCTTCTCGCGTCGCGTGCTTTTGCATTGAGAATGACGAGAAGTTTTCGGGCGAGTGCGATGCGGATGAGCATTTTGGGCTTTCCCGCCTGTTGCAACCGTTGAGCGAAAGCTTTGAGATGGGGATCGAATTTGGCCACGATGGCAGCGACGATGAAGAGGATGCCACGCGGCCCGGCGCGTCCGCCGCGC
>NZ_JBFUDF010000006.1:0-687040 GCF_056404855.1 Mesorhizobium sp. P2_B11 | reverse complement strand
CCGGCAGGACAGAGAGGGGTGCTGTCCCGCCAGCCTCAAGAGGTTGCGCCAGTCAAACTCACGCCTGCGCCGCCAGCCAATCCCTCACTTTCCGCGCATTCTCGCTCAACTCCCGGTTCTTCGGCCACACCACGTAGAACGCCTTGCCGGTCTTCAGCACGTGATCCGTCACCGGCACCAGCAGCCCCGTCGCCAACAGCCGTTCAGCCAGATGCCGCCAGCCGAGCGCGATGCCCTGACCCTCCATCACCGCCTGGATCACCAGCGCATAGTCGTTGATGCGCAGGCCACGCCCGGCGTCGGTGATACCGACCCCGGCCGACTGGAACCACTCGTCCCAGCTTGCTGCTTCGCGAAACGGCTCTTCGAGATGGATGAGCCGGTGTAAGGGAAGATCCTCGACCGTCTCCGGCAGTCCGAAGCGCGCCACATAGCTTGCGCCGGCAACCGGGAAGATCTCCTCATCGGCCAGAGGCAGCGCATGATAGTCCGGCCATTCCTTCGGTTCGCCGCCGCGCACGGCGAGCGGAATGCCCTCGGCGATGATGTCGAGATCGCGGTCGGCGGTCTGGATTCTGAGATCGATCCCCGGCAGTTCGTCGCGGAACTGCTGCAGGCGTGGCATCATCCAGAACGAGCCGAAGGCGGTTGACGCCGCCAGCGTGACATGGCCGCCGGTTGCCTGCAGGCGCAGATCCTCGGCCGATTTGCGGATGTGCGACAGGCCGAGCGAGACGTCGGCATGGAAGCGCTCGCCGGCTTCCGTCAGGACAACCTGGCGGTGGCGGCGCTGGAACAGCTGCGCGCCGAGTTGTTCCTCCAGCCCGCGCACGGCATAGGAGACGGCCGCCTGCGTCATGCCGAGCTCACGCCCGGCGGCGGTGAAGCTCGACAGCCGGCCCGCCGCCTCGAAGACGATCAGGCTGCCGGCCGAAGGCAGGAGATGGCGCAGGCTTCGCATAAGCTGAGCTTATACAAGAGATCAGGATTTTCCAGCATCACATCCATATTTCGTCTCGCTAACTTGGCTGGATAAGACCGCAAGGGAGGCACCATGAACGCACCGGCCGCTGAACTCA
Source organism: Mesorhizobium sp. P2_B11 (assembly GCF_056404855.1). Lineage (NCBI taxonomy): Bacteria > Pseudomonadati > Pseudomonadota > Alphaproteobacteria > Hyphomicrobiales > Phyllobacteriaceae > Mesorhizobium > Mesorhizobium sp. P2_B11. Next base: position 685,961 of record NZ_JBFUDF010000006.1, on the reverse strand, counting down.
CCGAGCAGACCCACCGCCGCGGCGGCGGTCGCCTCGGACGCAAGGCGCTGCGGAGCGCACCCGTCACCTCGTTTCCGACCCTGGTCCGCGAGATCCCAACCTATCAGATGGTCCCGGACGAGGCGGTGGAGCTGATCCACCAGGAGTCGCTCGCCATCCTCGAAGAGGTCGGTTGCGAATTCCGCGACGACGAGGCGATCGCCATGTGGAAGGCGGCAGGCGCCGATGTGTCCGAGACACGCGTCAGGATCGACCGCGGTCTTTTGATGGAGCTGATTTCGAAAGTTCCGTCCGAGTTCACCCTCAATGCCCGCAATCCCGAGCGCACCGTGCGCGTCGGCGGCAAGAACTCCGTCTTCGTGCCGATGTATGGCGCGCCTTACGTCCGCGACCTCGACAACAACAGGCGCTACGGCACACTTGCCGACCTCAACAATTTCCACAAGCTCGCCTACATGGCGCCGGCGCTGCATTCGTCGAGCTCGATCATCTGCGAGCCGATGGAGATCGCGGTGCCGAAGCGGCATTTGCACATCATCCATTCGGCGCTGAAGCATTCCGACAAGCCGTTCATGGGCATCGTCACCTCCAAGGAGCGCGCCGAAGACACGATGGCGATGGCCGGCATCGTCTTTGGCGAGGAGTACGTCCGCGAAAACCCGGTTCTGGTGTCGATCACCAACTGCAATTCGCCGCTGGTGTGGGACGCCACCATGCTGGACGCGATGAAGGTCTATGCGCGTCACAACCAGCCACTGATCCTGGCGCCTTTCGCGCTGTGCGGCGCCTCGACGTCGGCCTCGGCCGTCGGCGCGGTGGCGCAGGTCAATGCCGAAGCGCTGGCCGGCGTTGCCTTCACCCAGCTCATCCGTCCGGGTTCGCCGCAAATCTACGGCCAGTTCATGGTCACCGTCGACATGAAGACCGGCGCGCCGATGGGCGGCACGCCGGAGGCCGCGCAGATGATGTATCTGATGGGCGCGCTGGCGCGGAAATACAAACTGCCGTGGCGCACCTCCGGTTTCCATGTCGGCTCCAAGCTCAACGACGCCCAGGCCGGCTACGAATCCAACATGCTGATGCATGCCGCGATCCTCGCCGGCGCCAACTACATCTGGCATTCCGCCGGCTGGCTCGAAGCCGGGCTCACCTGCGGCTATTCGAAATTCGCCACCGACTGCGAACAGCTCGTCGGCTGGTACAAATATGCCGGCGGCCTGCCTTTCGACGACTTCAAGGAAGCGCTTGCCGCGATCCGCGAGGTCGGGCCGCAGGGCCATTTCCTCGGCACCCAGCACACGCTCGAGCATTTCGAGTCCGCTTTCTTCATGCCCACCATCATGGACTTCAACTCCTATGAACAGTGGAAGGCCGAAGGCGCGAAGGACCACGACACGCGCGGCCGCGAGAAAGCCCGCAACATGCTGGCCGACTATGAGGAGCCGAAGCTCGATGAGGGCGTCGCCGAGGGTCTCAAGGACTTCATCGCGCAGCGCGAGGAGAGGCTGCCCGACAGCGTCAGCTGACAGGAACACCAGCGTGAAATTGATAAGGGGCAAAAACCCCAAGGGAACCGCAAGGGAGGAAGACATGACACTGTTCAGAAGCAATGGCGATCGCGTGCCCGGCGCCATCGAGGCGATGGCCAAAGAGGCGCAAGCAGGCCGCATGGACCGGCGCGAATTTCTCGCATTGGCAAGCGCCTTCGGCGCGTCCACTGCATTGGCCTACGGCATGATCGGCCTCGCCGCGCCGGGACAGGCCTTTGCCGAGGAGCCGAAGAAGGGCGGCACGCTGCACATATCGATGTCGGTGAAGGCCCAAAAAGATCCGCGCACCTATGACTGGGTGGAACTCGCCAACATCTCGCGCTGCTGGCTGGAGCCGCTGGTCCGCTATACCAGGGAATTCACCTTCGAGCCGGTGCTGCTCGAAAGCTGGGACATCAATGACGACGCCACCGAATACACGTTGCATGTGCGCAAGGGCATCACCTGGAACAATGGCGATGCCTTCAACGCCGATGACGTGGTCTTCAATGTCACCCGCTGGTGCGAGAAGGCCGTCGCCGGCAATTCCATGGCCGCACGCGTCGGCGGGCTGATCGATGAAAAGTCGGGCAAGGCGCGAGACGGTGCGATCACCAAGGTCGACGACTTCTCGGTCAAGCTCACGCTCGCAGCCCCCGACATTTCGCTGATCCCCAACCTCACCGACTATCCCGCACTCGTCGTCCACCGCAATTTCGATGCCGACGGCGCCGACCCGGTCAAGAAGCCGATCGGTACCGGACCCTTCGAACTGGTGTCTTACGATGTCGGCCAGAAGGCGGTGGTCAAGCGTCGTGAAAACGGCAAGTGGTGGGGCGGTGAAGCGCCGCTCGACAGCGTCGAATTCATCGACTACGGCACCGACTTCAACGCCTCGGTGAACGCCTTCGATTCCGGCGAGATCGACCTCAATTTCGAAACGCCGTCCGACTTCATCGACATCCTCGACAAGATGGGCTTGCAGAAGTCCGAAGTTGCGACCGCGACCACGCTGGTTGCCCGCACCAACATCACGCACAAGCCCTATGACGACCAGCGCGTGCGCAACGCGCTGCAGATGGCGGTGGACAACAATACGGTCCTGCAGCTCGGCTACAACGGTCGTGGCACGGTTGGCGAAAACCACCATGTCAGCCCGATCCATCCGGAGTATTTTGCGCTGCCCAAGAAGGAGCGCGATGCCGCCGGCGCCAAGAAGCTGATGGCGGATGCCGGACAGGCCGATTTCGAGCACGAGCTGATCACCGTCGAGGACGATTGGCAGAAGAACACCGGCGACGCGATTGCCGGGCAATTGCGCGACGCCGGCATCAAGGTGAAGCGCACGGTGCTGCCGGGCTCGACCTTCTGGAACGACTGGACGAAATATCCCTATTCGATGACCATCTGGTACATGCGCCCGCTCGGCGTCCAGGTGCTGGCACTGGGCTACCGCAGCGGCGAGGCCTGGAATGAATCGGCCTACGCAAATCCCGATTTCGACGCCAAGCTGAAGCAGGCGCTTTCGCTCATCGACGTCGAGAAGCGGCGCGAGGTGATGAAGGATGTCGAGCAGATCCTGCAGGATTCCGGCGTCATCATTCAGCCCTTCTGGCAGAAGCTTTACAGCCACATGAACAAGAAGGTGAAGAACTACGGCGTTCACCAGACCTTCGAGATGGATCTGCAGAACGTCTGGCTGGACGGCTGACGCTGGAAGTTTAACCACACGGCGCCGGAGCCTGTGCGCCGGCGCAATGTCGCCGATGAGGAAGAGAGCGTGCATGTCCGGGCGGGTCTTCAAGCGTCTGTTCGAACCGGCGACGTTGCGCGGCAAGACGCTGCGCAACCGGATCGTCTTTGGAGCCCATACGGCCAACATGGCCGAGGACGGCCTGCCGACGGCCCGCCATGTCGGCTACTACGCCGAACGCGCCATCGGCGGGGCCGGAATGATCGTTGTCGAGCCGATGCCGGTACATCAGGCTGCGGTGCTGACTCGCGGCAACTTTCGCCCTTCCGATGACAGCGTCATCCCGCATTTCCGCAAGGTGACCGACGCCATCCGCGGCAATGGCGCCATCGCGATCCAGCAACTCTACCACGTCGGCCAGCATGCCGACGCGGACAACTCCTTCCATGCCGGCTGGTCGCCGTCCGGCCTGCCGAGCTACCACGATTCAGACGGTTCGCACCGTATGTCCGAGCGCCAGATCGAAGAGACGATCGACGGCTTCGTCCAGGCTGCACGTCGCTGCCGCGAGGCCGGCTTCGACGGCGTCGAGGTATGGGCGGCCTACCATTCCATGCTCGATCAGTTCTGGACGCCATGGTCCAACCGGCGCGACGACCAATGGGGCGGCAGCCTGCAAAACCGCACCCGCATGAGCCGGGAGGTGATGAGCCGCATCCGCAAGGTTTGCGGGGACGACTTCATCGTCGGTCTCGCGATCAATGACGAACCGGAAGTCGAGGTGGCGCTGAAGCGCGAGGCGTTGGCCGAGATCATCGACCTGCACGACCGTGACACCCTGATGGATTATGTCACCTGCGGGTCGGGCTCGTATTTCGATTTCTACAAGATCATGCCGACTTTCCTCTATCCGGAGAAGCTCGGCGCGGACCTGGCCGCGGTGTTGAAATCGACTGTCCGCCACGCGCTGGTGACCGCCGAGAGCCACATCCGCACGCCGGAAAACGCCGAGAGCGTGCTGAGCGAAAGCCGCGCCGACCTCGTTTCGATCGTGCGCGGGCAGATCGCCGATCCGCATCTGGCGGCAAAGGCTGCAGCCGGGCGAGAAGAGGACATCCGCGGCTGCCTGTCCTGCAACCAGATGTGCTGGGGCCGACGCAGCCGCGACTACTGGATCAGCTGCGTGATCAATCCGTCAGCGGGGCGCGAATGGGAATGGGGCGGCGACCGTTTCACCCCGGCCGCAACGCCAAAACGCGTGTTTGTCGTTGGCGGCGGGCCGGCCGGTCTTGAAGCCGCGCGTGTGGCGGCGGAGCGCGGACATCGGGTCACGCTGGCCGAGGCGTCCGACCGGCTCGGCGGGCAATTCCGGCTCGCCGGCCTGCAGCCGCGCCGGGCGCAAATTCTTGATCTTATCGACTGGTACCAGCGTCAGCTGAACCAGCTTCAGGTCGATGTGCGCTATGGCCAATATGTCGAAGCCGAGGACATCCAGCGCGAGGACGCCGATCACGTCATCGTCGCGACGGGTTCCATGCCTCAGGACGGCGCATTTCAGCGCGCGATGCCGCAATGGGAAAGCATTCCGGGCGGTGGCACGGTTTTCTCCGCTGAAGCCGTGATGGCCAGGGAGGCGAGGCCGGGCAAGCGGGTGCTTTTCCTCGACGATGGCGGCAACTGGAAAGGCTGCGGCACCGCCTGGAAACTCGCCGAGGACGGTCATGATGTGACGATCGTCACGCCGGACGCCCTCGTTGGCAAGGAACTTCAGCGGATGGCCGTGGATGCGCCGCTGCGCCGGGCACTGGCTGCGCTGAAGGTCAGGTTTGTCACCGAAAGCGCCGTGGTGCATTGGGACGGCACGAAGGCCAGAATTGCATCCTTGCTCGATGGCGCCGAGCAGGAAGTCGAGGCGGACGCATTGGTCTTTGCCAGCACCAGCATGGCCCAGGACAGCCTGTCGGTCGAACTCGACAGGATCGGCATCGCCCATACCTCGATTGGCGATTGCACGGCTTCGAGGCAGGCAGCCTTTGCCATTCATGATGGACGCAAGGTGGCGCTTGGCCTTTGATCTCTTGCCGGCCGAGCGCACCGCGCGATGCGATCTTCGGCCAACGAGCCTTGGAGGCTTCATGAGCCGCAAAAAAGCCGATATGCAGGATGTGTGGTATTGCCACCTTGCCGCCGAACAGCCGGAGATTCCTGCATGAGACCGATAGTGCTGGCCGCTGCCCTTTCGATTGCCTTGCCCGCCGCGGCATTTGCCGGGCCAGCTTCCAACGCCGTGAAGTTCTTCTATGTGCCTGAGGTCAAATTCGAAGGGGACGCCAAATACCGCGACCGCTTCACCGAGCCGGTGACGAAACTCTTCGATCTCAACGACCAGGCGCAGAAGAACAAGCCCGACGAGGTCGCTTGCCTCGACTTCGATCCCGGCCTCGACGCCCAGGATTTCGATCAGAAGACGATTGCCAAGACATTGAAGCTGGCCGAGACCGTCAACGGCGATACGGCCGAAGTCACCGCCACGTTCAGCCTGTTTGCGGAAGGCGATGAGTCCAAACGCGAAATGCTGTGGTCGCTGAAGAAGATCGACGGCAAATGGAAGGTCGCCGACATCACCTCCAAGACCAGCAACTGGACGCTGAGCGCGCTCGAATGCATGCCGGATAAAGCGCCGGAGTGATGCCGGCGCGCTGGTCCGGCGTTCGGGGGCGCTAGTCTGCTGCCGGTGATCTGCAGGGTTTTTTGCATTCAGACATGGCGGCCGCCGCCGGGTCCAGGCAAGCGCGCAGCCGGTCCCATGACAGCCGGAATTGCCGCGGCCTGCCGAATCGTGCGACGCCCACGCGGTAGCAATATTGCTCCCTGGATTGCCCTGACGCGGTCTCTCAACGCGACAGCCATAAAATTGTTAAGCAAATATCGTACCGTCCATTCCGACGGTCGCTATATTTTACGGCAATGCAGCAATTATTTCGCTGGCGCAGCAAAGCCGACTTTAAAGCGGTTGCATCGCTAAAGTCTGCCACATCAGTAGTTGCTTTTTTAGGCGTAGCGGGGTACCTTTGCTTGCTTGGTAGCAAGTATTAACTTGTTCAAATTTGGAGGGTTGGGCATATGAAATCGATCACATATCTATTGTCTTCAGTTCTAGTTGCGTTTGTCATGGCTTGTCTTGCCACGCCGGCGTCCGCGCAGGCGACCCGGACATGGGTTTCCGGTGTTGGCGATGACGCCAATCCCTGCAGCCGCACCGCACCTTGCAAGACCTTTGCCGGTGCCATCTCGAAAACCGCCGCCGGCGGCGAAATCAACTGCATCGATCCCGGCGGTTTTGGCAACGTGACAATCACCAAATCAATCACCATCGCCTGCGAGGACGTCGAGGCAGGCGTGCTGAATGCATCGGCGAGCGGCGTGATCATCAACGCGCTGGCGACGGACATTATCGTTCTTCGCGGTCTCGATATCGACAGCGCGACGGCTGGACCCGGTCTCAATGGTATACGGTTTCTTGCCGGCGCCGCTCTGCATGTCGAAGATTGTGTCATTCGCGACAACACGACTGCCGCGCCGAACGGCAATGGCATCTTGTTCGCACCGTCGGGCACAGCCGAACTTTATGTCAGCGCCTCCTTTATCACCGGCAACAATGACGGCATTCATATCCAGCCGACCGGAGCCGGTGTGGCCAAGGTCATCATCGATGGTTCGACCATCGAAAACAACAATCTGGCCGGTGTGAAGGCTGACGGTACGAGCAACACGGGCGGCTCCAACACGACGATCGTAAACAGCAACGTGTCGGGCAATACCAACGCCGGCATCAGCATATTCAATCCCGTCGGCGGTCCGGCGATCAGCATCATGATCGACGGCGTTGCCGTGGCCAACAACGGCGTGGCCGGCGGCCTGCGTGCCGACGGCGCCAATACCAACATCCGCGTCGGTCGCTCGACGATCTCCGGCAACGGCACCGGGACGGTCATCGTCAATGGCGGTGTCATTTCGTCCTATGGCACCAATCAGCTTAACGGCAACACGGCTGACGGTCCCAATCCGCCGACCATTGCGCAGAAATAGCTGCTGAGACAACTCCTGATAGCAACGCTTGGCGCGGTTAAACCGCGCCAAGTACGTTTGTAACGGCTGGACACTCAGCCAACTGGAATACATGACCGGCAAGCCCCGAGCGAATGCTGTAGCTCCGCTGCCGTTGTCGATTGTCCCGCCCTTACGGCGCGATCTCAAGGCATAACCATGCCAGGCAGGCTGGCAGGCAGATCGTAACACGATCAAAAGCGATGTCTTGCCAAGAGCGCCCCGATTTGTCGGTGGCGCCCCACGGTGCTGTGCACCCACTGCGCTGTTAACCCATTGTAGTTCTTTGTGCGGAGCGCCTCGCAGTCGAAGAAGTAGAGCTGACTACAGATAAAAATCATGGTCTAGTTGCCTTTTGAGCGAAGTAGTGTAAACTACTATTGCCTACTAACATTATTTACACGGGGGATTTAGAAGATGAATAAAGTTGTATACATCGTATCTTCAATTTTAATCGCTATGGTGATGGCTTGTCTTGCCACGCCGGCGTCCGCGCAGGCGCCTAGAACGTGGGTTTCCGGCGTTGGCGACGATGTCAATCCGTGCAGCCGCACCGCACCTTGCAAGACTTTCGCCGGCGCGATCTCGAAAACGGCTCCCGGCGGCGAAATCAATTGCATCGACCCGGGTGGCTTTGGCGCGGTGACGATCACCAAGTCGATTACGATCGCTTGCGAGGATGTCGAGGCAGGCATTTCCAATGCATCGGTTAATGGCGTCGTCATCAACGCGGCGGCGACCGACATCGTTGTTCTGCGCGGTCTCGATATCGACACAGCGACGGCATCGCCCGGTCTCAATGGCGTCCGCTTTCTCGTCGGCGCGGCCTTGCACATCGAGGATTGCGTCATTCGCGGCAACAGCGGCGCAGCACCGAACGGCAACGGCGTTTTCTTCGCACCGTCGGTTACATCCGAACTCTATATCAACAACAGCTTCATCACGGACAACGGCGGCGACGGCGTCCACATCCAGCCGACCGGAGCCGGCGTGGCCAAGGTCGTCATCGACAACTCGACCATCGAGAACAACGCCCTTGCCGGCGTGAAGGCCGACGGTACCAGCAACACGGGCGGTTCCAACACGACGGTCGTGGACAGCAGCGTGTCGGGCAACACCAATGCCGGCATCAGCATCTTGAATCCGGTCGGCGGGCCTGTGATCAACATCATGGTTGACGGCGTTGCCGTGGCCAACAACGGAGCGGCGGGCGGCCTGCGCGCCGACGGCGCCAACGCCACCATCCGGGTCGGCAGATCGACGATCTCCGGCAATACGACGGGAACGGCCATCGTCAATGGCGGTGTCATTTCGTCCTATGGCACCAATCAGCTCAACGGCAACACGGCCGACGGTCCGAACCCGCCAACCATTGCGCAGAAATAAGTTCGCACATTGCAGCGCTTCGCGCGGGGCCACCCGCGCGAAGCAAGCAATCGAGGGCTTGTTAGCGTCTTTAAATTCTGCATCTTTGCCACCAGGCGCCGATGACAATGGCTGGACGTTTCAGCCAAAGCATGCCCGTCGGGGCCTGGAGTAATGCGATGGCCTGTAGCCGTCTTCCAACTTTGCTGACCGTGTGCCTGCTGGCAGGATTGAGCACAGCCGCCGCTCAAGGGCTGCTGGGTCCGCCGCCCGCAAATGCCCCGGCTGAGACAGCGCCGGGCGGTGCGCCGCCTGCAAATCCACCTGGCAATGCGGTGGAACCGGCGACGCCACCTCTGGCATGGCCGCCATCCGAGCCGGCCGCGCCGATCCTGCCGGGCTCGCCGACGGCGGTGGTGAAGCCGTTCTACGAACATCTCGGGCTGGAGCTCGATCCGACCCAGCGCAAGAACTTCGTCGATCCGGCCAAGACCGTGCTCGACAAGAGCGATGCGCTGCGGGCGTCGGGGCAGGGCGAATGCCTCGACCCCAACATGGCGCTCGACAATGCCGATTACGACAAGCTTGCAATCGACAAGAGCCTGAAGAGCATCGAGGCCGTCAACGGCGATCAGGCCAAGGTGGTTGTGGCCTTCGTTGTCGAAGGCAATCAGCACCGGCTGGAGTGGAAACTGAAGAAGGTCGACGGCGCCTGGAAGATATCCGACCTGCTCTCGGTGACCGGCGAATGGGCGCTCAGCCAGTATCAGTGCGAATGAGCCGCCGATCGCTTGCGGGTGAGCGGTAATGAAGCTTCGCGTTTTGCTCGCGATCGTGCTGGTCGGGATCGCCGCTGCCGGTGGCGCCTTCTACTGGCACATCGGCACCATGCTGATCGCCCGGGCGCCCCGGCAAGCTCTGGCGGCGCCGGGTGACCTGTCGGTTGAGCGCGTCGTGCTCAACCAGGCCGGCGCGCCCGAGCTTGTCGGCTGGGTGGCAGAGCGAAAAGGCAGTTGCGGCGCGATCGTCCTGTTGCACGGGCGCGGCGCCAACCGGCTCGCTTTGGTGCAAAGGGCGAAACTCTTGTTCGATGCCGGCTATTCCGTCGTCCTGTTCGACCTGTCGGGGCATGGCGAGAGCGGCGGCAGTGTCCAAGGCTTCGGCTACGGCGAAAGCCAGGATGCGGTGCGCATCATGGCCTTTGCGCGGCAACGTTTTCCCGGCGAGAGGCTTGGCGCTGTCGGCTCGTCGCTGGGCGCGGCTGCCTTCGTCTTTGCAGCACAGTACGCGCCTGCCGATGCGTATGTGCTGGAGCAGCTCTACGCCAGTTTGCGCGAGACAACGGCATGGCGCATGCCTTTCCATTTCTGGCGCGGATTCCAGGCCGATGTGCTTTTGGCGCAGATGCCGCTTCGTCTTAGGGTGAGTGCCGACGACGTCAGGCCGGTCGACCGCCTCGGCAAGATCGGCACGCCCGTGATGCTGCTGGCGGGCAGCATCGATCCCTTTATCGATCGCGGGCAGGTGCTGGCGCTGCAGAATGCCGCCGCCGGCTCGCAGCTGGTCTGGTTCGAAGGCGCAGGCCATGTCGACCTGCTGCGCCACGACCAGCCCCGCTACCGCGATGCGGTGCTTCCTTTCCTGGCGGCAAAGCTCTGCCGGACCGGCGTCGGCAATGGCTGACGCCCGTTCAGCCTCGGCCGCGATAGGGAGCAACGCCGGTGTCGGGCAGCCAGGCGCCTTCGGGCGGCGCCCCCGTCTGCCAGAAGACATCGATCGGAATGCCGCCACGCGGATACCAATAGCCGCCTATGCGCAACCACAGCGGCTTGGTCGCCGCCACAATGCGGCGGCCGATCATCACCGTGCAGTCTTCATGGAAAGCGCCATGGTTGCGAAACGAGGTCATGAACAGTTTGAGCGACTTCGATTCCACAAGGGTGGCGTCGGGTGCGTAATCGATGACGATATGGGCGAAATCCGGCTGGCCGGTGACCGGGCAGAGCGAGGTGAATTCCGGACAGGTGAAGCGCACGATCGCCGGCGGCCCGTCGCCGCGCTGGAACGGCACGGTCTCCAGGACCGCAGTTTCTGGGCTCTGTGGCGCCTCGACGTGAGCGCCGAGCTGGGTGAGGGTTCTGGTATCGATCATGAGCGGTTGTCCTTGGATTTTCCGCGCTCATTAGCACAGTTTGAAAAAGCAGGAAGACGATGACCTCCAACGATCCGCTTCTCCAGCCCTATCAGCTCAAGCACCTGACGCTGAAGAACCGGGTGATGTCGACCAGCCATGAGCCGGCCTATTCCGAGGATGGCATGCCGAAGCAGCGCTATCGGCTCTACCACGCCGAAAAGGCGAGGGGCGGCATGGCGCTGACCATGACCGCCGGCTCGGCGATCGTCTCGCGCGACAGTCCGGCCGCCTTCGGCAATCTGCATGTCTATGACGACCGCATCGTGCCGTGGTTGGCCGAGCTTGCCGACGCCTGCCACGAGCATGACTGCAAGGTGATGATCCAGATCACCCACCTTGGCCGCCGCACCGGCTGGAACAAGGCCGACTGGCTGCCGGTTTTGTCGGCCTCGCCGGTGCGTGAGCCGGCGCATCGCGCTTTCCCGAAAGCCATCGAGGACTGGGACATCGAGCGCATCGTCGCCGACTATGCGTCGGCCGCCCAGCGCTGCCAGGCGGCCGGCCTCGACGGCATCGAGTTCGAATCCTACGGCCATCTGATGGACGGCTTCTGGTCGCCGGCGACAAACCAGCGCGACGACGAGTTCGGCGGTTCGCTCGACAACCGGCTGCGTTTCACCGACATGGTGCTGGATGCGGTACGGGCGGCGGTCGGCGAAAAATTCGTCGTCGGCATCCGCATGGTCGCCGACGAGGATTTTGAAAAGGGCCTGTCGAAGGCGGAGGGCGTCGAGATCGCCAAGCGGCTGGCGGCGTCCGGCAAGGTCGACTTCCTCAACATCATCCGCGGCTCGATCGAGACTGATGCGGCACTGACCAAGGTCATCCCGGTGACCGGCATGCGCTCTTCGCCGCATCTCGATTTCGCCGGCGAGGTGAGGGCAGCGACGAAGTTCCCGACTTTCCATGCGGCGCGGATTTCCGACGTTGCCACCGCGCGCCATGCCATCGCGACGGGCAAGCTCGACATGGTCGGCATGACCCGCGCCCACATCGCCGATCCGCACATCATCAGGAAGGTCATGGAAGGCCGCGAGCACGAGATCCGTCCTTGCGTCGGCGCCACCTATTGCCTCGACCGCATCTATGAAGGCGGCGAAGCGTTGTGCGTCCACAATGCGGCGACCGGTCGCGAGGCCGAGATCCCGCACATCATCGCCAAGACCGAAGGGCCAAAGCGGAAAGTCGTCGTCGTTGGCGCCGGCGCCGGTGGGCTGGAGGCAGCCCGCGTCATGGCCGAACGCGGCCACCACGTCACGGTGCTCGAAGCCTCCGGTCAGGCCGGCGGGCAGGTTCGGCTGGCGACGCAGAACCCGCGCCGCAAGGAACTGATCGGCATCATCGACTGGCGGTTGGCCGAGCTCGAGCGGCTCGGCGTCGAGATCCGCTACGATACCTGGGCCGAACAGGACGATGTGCTGGCGCTGGCGCCCGATGTGGTGGTGATCGCCACCGGCGGCCTGCCGCAGAATCCGCCGCTGACATCAGGCGACAATCTCGTGACCTCGAGCTGGGACATCATGGCCGGTAGCGTCAAGCCGGCGGAGAACGTGCTGCTCTTCGACGACAATGGCGGCCACCAGGGCATGGGCGCGGCCGAGCTGATCGCCAATGCCGGGTCAAAACTGGAGCTGGTTTCGCCGGAACGCTTCTTCGCCCCGGAAATGGGCGGCATGAACCACGTGCCCTACATGCGCGCCTTCCAGGAAAAGGGCGTCACCATCACCATCAACACCAGGCTGCGCTCGGTGCGGCGCGAGGGCAATCAGCTGGTCGCCGAATTGGCATCCGACTTTGCCGATGGCTGGCGCGGTGAAAGGCGGGTCGACCAGGTGGTGGTCGAGCATGGCACGGCGCCGCTCGACGACCTTTATCTCCAGCTGAAGCCGCTGTCGAAAAACGGTGGCGCGGTCGACTACGAGCGGCTGGTCGGCGGCGGCGATATCTTCCCCTCACGCAACCCCGAAGGCAGCTTCGTGCTGTTGCGCATCGGCGACGCCGTCGCCTCGCGCAACATCCACGCCGCCATCTATGACGGCATCAGGTTCGGCTTGCGGGTTTAGGCCTTACGGCTTGTTCCAGAGTTCGATCTCGCCCTTCCGGCGGTTTTTCAACCCTTCCACGACCTTGCCCTTGGACTTGACCCATTTCATGAATTCGGCGGGCACCTGATCGAACTTTTTCTCGTTGATGCGGTTCACAAGGCCTGTTCCTGCCATCCTGCCGGTGTTGAACTTGAACGAGACCAGGGCGTCGAACTGGTGCTGCGTCAAAGGCACCTTGACCGCTGCGTTCACCGCTGCCACGTCTGGTGCCAGATCGTTTGCCAGGATGCTCGTGGCCTGGGCTTCGGTGATCTTCAGCCCCAGCACCATCTTGATCGGATCCGCGGCCGCCTTGGTGTGACCGTAGCCGATGGTAAGCGTGCCTTTGACCGGCCCGCCCTTCCATTCCTTGGTCGGCTTTACCAGGTCGTCATAGATGAAGGGGATAAAAGCCTCCCACTTCTTGATGAAATCCACGCCCACAGAGCTGATTTTCTTTGCCATGATACCCCCTTGATTTCGATGCTATGCAAGCACCGTCGCCCGTTGTCTCTTCATTGTTAAGAAGAGCCTTGCCGCTCAAGGTCAAATCAGAGGGTCACGACCGCGAGCCGAGTTGGTTGCTGCATTGCAGCGGTAGAGGTCAACTGTCTGACAAGACCAATTGAAAATCTACACCGAAATTGTCGGCCGTGAAAGTATTGGTCTGGCCCAAATGGTGGTTTTCTACCCGCATTCTTTGGGCATCCGGTTGATCAAGGATCGATGGCTGTCGGCGCCCRATGGGTGGCGCGCAGCCAAACCTCTGTGCGGAGAGCCACCTTGCACATCCGTTCGAGCTGCGCGCCGCGTACGCCACCGGCGGGAGCCAGGCGACGTACGATGCGGAATGCTTCAACCGGGAGATAACGCGCGGCAGAGCTCAAATCATCCTGGCGGTCGCCATGCAAAGGACGGTGAGCACCAGGAGCCAGGCGGCAATGCGCTCGCCTCCTGCCATTTTGGCGCGCAAAGCCCGCTCCGTGGCGGCGTCCGCGCCCGCAAGCTGCCGGCTGGTCTTGCGAACCACGACGCTGAGAACGCCGGCAGCTGCAAAGGCGGCCAGGATGCCCAGCGCCAGCACCATTTCCATCGAGCCGAAATAGGCGCCGTGGAAGAAATACCAGAGCAGCGCGCCGGTCAGAAACACCACGCCGGCCGAGCCCATTTGCGGCTGGATGAAACCCTCCGCCTTGATCTCGGGATCGCGGGCAAGCGTGATGGTGGTGCCGGCCCAGAACACGCCGGCCATGACATGAAGGCCGATGGTGGCGATGTAGACATATTGCATGGTTCCTCCTTGCCCCGCCCGGTATGTCGTTCAATGCTGTGCATACAGTTAGATATCGAATGATTTGATGTCAATGCGTAATGCCTCGTTCCCTCGCTCGATGGCTTGTTCTACTGTCGGCTCATGACTCCTTTTGATCGCCCGCCCATCGGCATGAATCTCGGCCGCACCTCGAAGCTGGTGGCGCAGGCCTTCGAGGCCGCAATGGTCGAGGCCGGCGGCACGCTGCCGGTGTGGCTGACCCTGCTTTCGGTCAAGTCGAGCGAACTCGCCAATCAGCGCGAGCTAGCCGGCATGATCGGCATCCAGGGCGCGACGCTGACCCATCATCTCAATTTCATGGAGGCGCAAGGCCTGCTGACGCGCCGCCGCGATCCCGACAACCGTCGGGTCCATCTGGTCGAGCTGACGCAAGCCGGCGAAGCGATGTTCCTGAAACTGCGTGCGGCGGCTCTCATCTTCGACAAGCGGCTGCGCGCGGGATTGCCGGACGACAGGCTGGCGGAATTCGCAGAGGTGCTGGCAGCACTTCGGGCCAATGTCGCGCCGGCTAAATGACCGGCGCCGGCGTGGCAATAGCCTAGGCTAGATTGCCCTGAAGGACCTTGAGTTTGGCCTTCTTCGGGGTGCGCGCCAGCAGCCACTCGCGCGCCTTGTCCTGCGGCATCGGGAAGGCAATGGAATAGCCCTGCACCTGGTCGCAGCCGATCGCCATCAGCGAATCGAGTTCGGCCTCGGTTTCCGCACCCTCGGCGACGATCGAGATGCCGAGGCCACGCGCCAGCTCGGTGATGGCGCGCACGATCTTGGTGTTGTCGCCATTCTCGTTGATGTTCTGGACAAAGCGACGATCGATCTTCAGCCGGTCGATCTCGTTCGGATTGACGTGGCTGAGCGAGGCATAGCCGGTGCCGAAATCGTCGAGCTCGAGATGCACGCCGGCGGCGCGGATATGGCGCAGCTTGGCCGCGATGCCGGTCTTCTCGTCGTCGAGAATGACGGATTCGACGATTTCCAGCGACAGTTTCTCCGGCTTCAGACCAGCCTTTTCCAGCGTCGCGAACAGGAAGCGGTCGAAGTCCGGCTCGCGCAGCTCGGTGCCGGATACGTTGACGGCAAGCCGCCCGAAGGCGATGCCGGCGCGATCCCACTCGGCTGCTTGCTCGATCGCCTTGGCAAAGACGATGCGGCCGATCTCGGGCATGAAGCCGCATTTTTCGGCGACGGGAATGAACTCTCCCGGCGAGATCATGCCGCGTTCGGCATGTTTCCAGCGCACCAGCGCCTCGATGCCGCTGATGGCGCCGTTGGTGAGCGACACCTGTGGCTGGAAATAGACCTGGAAGGCTTTCTCCGAAATGGCGACCTTGATGTCGTGCTCGAGCTGCTTTCGGTGGTCGAGCTCGCGCCTGAGCTCTTCGGAGAAGAACGAGAAGCTGCCGCCGCCAAGCTTCTTGGCGGAATAGAGCGCGAGGTCGGCGTGGACGAGCAGATCCGCCGCATTGTCGGCGTCGATTGGATAGACGGCAATGCCGGCACTGGCGCCAGGAAGAATGGTCGTGCCCTGGAACATGATCGGTTCGTTGATCTGCTCGAGGATGCGCCTGGCCAGCATGTTGATGTCCTCGGTGCCGCCGGCGCCGTTGAGGATCATGACGAATTCGTCGCCGCCGAGGCGAGCGCACAGATCCGACGCGCGGCAGGAATCGCGCATGCGCTGTGCGGTGACGACCAGCACATAGTCGCCGGCGGCATGGCCGAGCGTGTCGTTGATCTGCTTGAACCGGTCGAGGTCGAGTTGGATCACCGCCAGCCTTTCGCGCCGGCGATGCGCGCCCTTGATCAGCGTTTCGAAATGATCGGTCAGGAAGGTGCGGTTGTGCAGCCCGGTCAGCCCGTCATGCACGGCGATGAAGGCCATCGAATTGCGGGCGTCGATAAGCTCATGCGTCTTGCGCAGGATCGCCTTCGACATCGGCCGGAAGATGAAAAGCGCCACCAGCACGATGACGCCGATGGTGGCGTAGAACAAGGTGCGGTGGAGATCGAGCAGCTTCTCCGACCGTTCGTCGGCAAAGGCGCTGATGCGCTGGCCAAGAGCGGCATAGCCCGACAGCGTCGCATTGGCGACAGAGGCGTCGAGATTGACGCGCTCGCCGCCTCCCTTGTAGGCGGCATTGCCGGCGAGCTGGGTTTCGAAGGACGAGATCAGCCTTTGGCCGTTGGCGATAAGCCCGACCGAGAAATAATCGAGGTGGAACGGCTTGGCGAACAGCACGTTTTCGATCGATTTTGGATCGGACCGCGCCGGCGACTGGGGATCGGCCCCGGTCTGCTCGAGCAGCAGATCGTAGTTCGTCTCAAACTCGGTGGTCGCCTGCTTCAGCGCAGAAACCAGGGCCGGCTGCTTGTCGCGCGAGGCGGAGCCGGTTGCACTTGCCAGGAAGACGATGCGCTGCGACAGCGCCTTCTGGGTGCTGACGATATCGAGCAGCGTGTGGTTGTGCTGTTGCGCCGCCATCATCTGCTGCAGCAGGATGAAGGAGGCCATCACCATCGCCGCGATGATGATCAGAGCCAGCCAGTAGCCGGTCTTGATCAGCAGGATGAGTTTGCCCGAGACGGTTTGCGCCGGCTGCTGCGACATATTCTAGGTGACCCCTCGGTCGAACAGATTTCCGCCACGGATTCATGGCGAGAAGACCATTGGCTTGAAAGGGTTAACAGGTCTCGAAACCGGCGGAATTGATGCTTCAGCAGTAAACGAAAGCTGCCGAAATGGTTATCATGTTCTTTCGCGACATGGCCAAATTCGCCCGCCTGCTACTCCAGCATGCTGACCATGCGATCGGATCGCTCCAGGGTTGAGGTTACCGCGCCACCGAAGCGGTCGCTTTTGCGGTGGATTTTTCACGCGGGGGGCGCGACAGTCGCCGCCAATCTCAATAGGACCTGATCATGAGCGCGGCATTCCTCTCCCATATCGACAATGAACTGCAAGGGCTGAAATCCGCCGGGCTCTACAAGTCCGAGCGGGTGATCACGTCGACGCAGTCGGCCGAGATCGAGGTCGGCGGCGACAAGGTGCTGAACTTCTGCGCCAACAACTATCTCGGCCTCGCCGACAGCGGCGAATTGCGCACCGCAGCCAAGGGCGCGCTCGACCGCTATGGTTACGGCATGGCCTCGGTGCGCTTCATCTGCGGCACGCAGGAAGAGCACAAGCAGCTCGAGGCTACGATTTCTTCCTTCCTCGGCCTGGACGACACCATTCTCTATGGCTCGTGCTTCGATGCCAATGGCGGCTTGTTCGAAACGCTGCTCGGCGAAGAGGATGCGATCATCTCCGATGCGCTGAACCATGCCTCGATCATCGATGGCGTGCGGCTGTCGAAAGCCAAGCGCTTCCGCTACGCCAACAACGACATGGCCGATCTCGAAGCACGGCTGAAGGAAGCCAAGGACTGCCGCTTCCGGCTGATCGCCACCGATGGCGTGTTTTCCATGGACGGCATCATCGCCAATCTGAAAGGCGTCTGCGATCTCGCTGACAAATACGATGCCATGGTGATGGTCGATGACAGCCATGCCGTCGGTTTCGTCGGCAAGAACGGCCGCGGCTCGGCCGAACATTGTGGTGTCGAGGGCAGGGTGGACATCATCACCGGCACGCTCGGCAAGGCGCTGGGCGGCGCCTCCGGGGGCTACACCTCCGGCAAAAGCCAGGTCGTCGACTGGCTGCGCCAGCGTTCGCGGCCCTATCTGTTCTCCAACACGCTGATGCCGGCGATCGCCGGCGCCTCGATCAAGGTGTTCGAGCTGATCCGCAATGGCGATGCCTTGCGCGAGCGCCTATATGCCAATGCGGCGCGGTTCCGCTCCGAAATGGGCAAGCTCGGCTTCACGCTGGCCGGGGCCGATCACCCGATCATCCCGGTGATGGTGGGCGATGCCAGCCTGGCGCAGGAAATGGCGGCGCGCATGCTGAAGCGCGGCATCTATGTCATCGGCTTTTCCTTCCCGGTGGTGCCGAAAGGCCAGGCGCGCATCCGCACGCAGATGTCGGCGGCGCATTCCAGCGCCGATATCGATCGTGCGGTGGCGGCGTTTGCGGCGGTCGGCAAGGAACTGGGCGTCATTTCCTGAGCCGCCAAAAGCGATTCCGGATCAAAGGATTCAAGGGACAAAAGCATGTCGAACATGATGAAGGCGCTGGTGAAGGCCAAGGCCGAGCCGGGCATCTGGATGGAAGAGGTGCCGGTGCCGGAGATCGGCCCCAACGATGTGCTGATCAAGGTCAAGAAGACCGCGATCTGCGGCACCGACGTGCACATCTACAATTGGGACCAGTGGGCGCAAAAGACCGTACCGGTGCCGATGGTGACCGGCCATGAATTCGTCGGCACGGTCGCCGATTTCGGCACGGCGGTGACCGAATACAAGGTCGGCCAGCGCGTTTCGGGTGAAGGTCACATCGTCTGCGGCCATTGCCGCAACTGCCGCGCGGGCAGGGGGCATCTCTGCCGCAACACGCTCGGCGTCGGCGTCAACCGCCCCGGCGCCTTCGGTGAATATCTGGCGATCCCGCAGCACAATGTCGTGCCGATCCCCGACGATGTGCCCGACGAGATCGCCGCCATCTTCGATCCCCTGGGCAATGCAGTGCACACCGCCCTGTCCTTCGATCTCGTCGGCGAGGACGTGCTGGTCACCGGTGCCGGCCCGATCGGCATCATGGGCGCACTCGTTGCCCAGTGTGTGGGGGCGCGAAAAGTCGTCATCACCGACATCAACCCGGTGCGGCTGGCGCTGGCCAAAAAACTCGGCGTCCAGCATGTCGTCGATGCCTCGAAGGAAAAGCTGCGCGACATCATGCCGGCCCTCGGCATGACCGAAGGCTTTGACGTCGGTCTCGAAATGTCGGGCGCGGCCCCCGCCTTCCGCGACATGATCGACACCATGAACAATGGCGGCAAGATCGCCATTCTGGGCATCGCGCCGACCGGTTTCGAGATCGACTGGAACAAGGTTATCTTCAAGATGCTGCATCTCAAGGGCATTTACGGCCGCGAAATGTTCGAGACCTGGTACAAGATGATCGCGCTGGTACAGGGACCGTTGGATGTATCGGGCCTGATCACGCACCGCATCGGGATCGATGATTTCCAGACCGGGTTCGATGCGATGCGCAGTGGCAGTTCCGGCAAGGTGGTGATGGACTGGTAGTTTGCCGATTGGAGAGGTTGGCGATCCTTCGCGCCCCCTCTGTCCTGCCGGACATCTCCCCCACGAGGGGGGAGATTAGCGGTTCCGGCGCACCGCTCGTCCTGCGACGTTGGCGATTGGCGAAAGCCTGCATGACATCTGATCTCCCCCCTCGTGGGGAGATGTCCGGCAGGACAGAGGGGGGCGCCTCGCGCCAGCCTCTCAGATCACCTTTCTTTCAACGCGCCCTCCAGTGCCGCCACCCCATTCACAATCGCCGCCCGCTCGTCCGCACCAAGCCTCGCCAGCAACTCCCGTTCAAACGCCTTCGCCAGCGGCACCATCTCGCGATAGGCGGCGAGCCCCGCTTTGGTCAGTGCCAGGTGTTCCACACGCCGGTCGTTGTCGTCGGGCGTGCGCGTCAGCCAGCGCCGCCGCTCAAGCTCCGCCACCGCCCGCGAAACCTTGGTCTTGTGCATGGCCGACTGCTCGCCGAGCGCCGTCGCGGTCATCGTGCCGCGCTGCCCGAGTCCTGAAAGCGTGCGCCATTCCGGCCGCGTCAGACCGTGACGGTCGCGGTAGATTTTTGAAAATTCTCGGCTGACAGCGTCGGCCAGCCGGTAAAGCCGGTAGGGCAGGAAGCTTTCGAGTTCCAGGATCTCAGGTTCCATCTGCGCACCGTGGATGCGTTCGCCGTTGATAGTTACATTTTCGATGGTTACAAATGAAACCAGTTTGGTCAACATCACCGGCAGGCCGCGCTTCGCGGGGTCGGGATCAGGGAGGATCGGATGGCCTTTTCCTACATGCCGGGCTTCGGCAATGATTTTGAGACCGAAACCTTGCCCGGCTCACTGCCGCAGGGCCGAAACTCGCCGCAGCGGCCGGCCTATGGTCTCTATGCCGAGCAGCTGTCCGGCTCGCCCTTCACCGCACCGCGCGGCACCAATGAGCGCTCCTGGCTTTATCGGATCCGGCCGAGCGTAAAACACACCGGCCGTTTCAAGGCGGTGAGCTATCCCCTGTGGAAGACCGCACCCAATGTCGGCGACCACGAACTGGCTCTCGGCCAATATCGCTGGAACCCGGTGCCGATGCCGAAGGAGCCGACCGATTTCATTCAGGGCATGCGCACCATCACCACCGCCGGCGACGTGCTGGGACAGAGCGGCATGGCGGCGCATGTCTATGTCGCCAACCGCTCTATGGTCGACGACCATTTCTTCAACGCCGACGGCGAGTTGCTTGTCGTGCCGCAGGTTGGCGCCTTGCGCTTCGTCACCGAGATGGGCGTCATCGAACTTCGGCCCGGCGAGATCGCCGTGCTGCCGCGCGGGCTGGTGTTCAAGGTCGAACTCGTCGATGCCGAAGTGCGCGGCTACGTCTGCGAAAACTATGGCGCCAAGCTCACCTTGCCGGACCGTGGCCCGATCGGCGCCAATTGCCTGGCCAATCCGCGCGACTTCAAGACGCCCTGCGCCTGGTTCGAGGAGAAGGAGACGCCGTGCCGGCTGACAGTAAAATGGTGCGGCAATTTCCATGTCACCGAGATCGGCCATTCGCCGCTCGACGTCGTTGCCTGGCACGGCAACTACGCCCCCTACAAATATGATCTGGCGACGTTTTCGCCGGTCGGCGCCATTCTGTTCGATCACCCGGATCCGTCGATCTTCACCGTGCTGACGGCGCCGAGCGGCGAGGAGGGCACGGCCAACATCGACTTCGTCATCTTCCCGCCGCGCTGGCTGGTGGCGGAGGACACGTTCCGGCCGCCCTGGTACCACCGCAACATCATGAGCGAGTTCATGGGCCTGATCCACGGCCAATACGACGCCAAGGAAGAGGGGTTCGTGCCCGGCGGCATCAGCCTGCACAATCTGATGCTGGCCCACGGCCCCGACGCGCCTGGCTTCGAAAAGGCCTCGCGTGTCGAACTGAAACCGGTCAAGCTCGACAACACGATGGCCTTCATGTTCGAGACCCGATTCCCGCAAATGCTGACCCGCTACGGCGCTGAGCTCGAAACCCGGCAGGACAATTACATCGACTGCTGGTCCGACCTGAAGAAGCGTTTCAACGGCACACCGGAGGGCGACTGGTCTTGAGGCTCGCCCTATGAGCGACCGGCTGGTGTGTCTCGGCTCCAAGGGCGGCCCGGCGCTGCGGCCGGGCGGGCCATGGCCGAGTTCGTCGCTGCTGGAACTCGTCGGGCGGACCATTGTCGTCGATTGCGGGCTGGGCGTCACGCGCGGCCTGGTCGATGCCGGCATCAGCCTGAAGGCGCTCGACCTGATCTTCATCACCCATCTGCATTCCGACCATGTGCTGGAACTGGGGCCGCTGTTGCACACCGCCTGGACGGCTGGTCTCGCCAACCCCGTGGCGCTGTTCGGACCGCCCGGCACCGGCCATTACTGGCGGCGTTTCTGCCAGGCAATGGAGTTCGACATCGAAATCCGCATTGTCGACGAGGGCCGGCCGGACATTCGCGAACTGGTTTCGATCGTCGAATTCGGCGAGGGCGAGATTCTTGCGCAGCGCGGTCTGAAAGTATCGGCGCTGCGCGTCCACCATCCGCCGGTGACCGACTGTTTCGCGCTGCGCTTCGAACATGCCGGCAAAAGCGTCGTTTTCTCCGCCGACACCGCCTTCTTTCCGCCGCTAGCCGGCTTCGCCAAAAATGCAGACATTCTCGTCCATGAAGCCATGCTGGAAGAAGGTATAGAGCGGCTGGTTGCCAGGACCGGCAATGGCGCGCGGCTGAAAGAACATCTGCTCGCCAGCCACAGCTTTGCCGAGGAGGCCGGCCGCATCGCAAGCGATGCCGGCGTCAAAAGATTGGTGCTCAACCACCTCATTCCAGCCGACGATCCGGAGATCGGCGAGGCCGATTGGGAGGCCGCCGTCAGGAAATCGTGGGCCGGTGACTTGACGATTGCCCGCGACGGCCTTGTTGTGGGGTTTCGGGAGTGACGATGGCCGACGACAAGCTTTGGGACGAGGTGGACAAATCCGAGGCCGCATCCTCGGCGCAGCTCACCTTGGCCCTCGATAGCGTGCAGGACTTGCCATCCTTCGTTCGGTTTATCGATGCGCTACGGAAGGACAGGGAGGATGCAGACCGCAAGGAGGCTGCTAGGCCCGGACCATCCGACCCCGGCTGGAATGGCTGGTACAACGGCTCCATAGCCACTTTTCTCGAATCGGCTGTTGCCTGGGCTGTCACCTGGACCGATGACAGTCGGGGCGCCGAAGCGGCGTTTCTAACGGATGAAAATCCCTGGAAAGCGGCAGCTAAAATTCTCTACGCCGGCAAATATTATGAATAACCGCAAAACTACGAATAATCATTGGGAGGACGCATGAAGCTTGCCACATTGAAGGACGGGACGCGCGATGGAAAACTCGTCGTCGTCTCGCGCGACCTGACGCGCTTCACCGACGCCTCGTTCCTGGCGCGAACGCTGCAGGCGGCACTCGACGACTGGCAGCGGGTTTCGCCGCATCTGGCGACGATCGCGGAATCGCTGGAGAACAACGCGGTGCCGTCGGCGCGCTTCCACGAGCATGACGCCCATTCGCCGCTGCCGCGGGCCTATCAATGGGCCGACGGGTCGGCCTATGTGAACCATGTCGAGCTGGTGCGAAAAGCGCGCGGGGTCGATATGCCGGCAAGTTTCTGGACCGATCCGCTGATCTATCAGGGCGGTTCGGATTCCTTCATCGCGCCGCGTGAGCCGATCCGCATGGCCGACGAAGCCTATGGCATCGACATGGAGGCCGAGGTCGCCGTCATCGTCGACGACGTGCCGATGGGCGCCAGCATCGAGGCGGCGCGCGCCGCGATCCGGCTGGTGATGCTGGTCAATGACGTGACGCTGCGCGCGCTGACCGGTCCCGAACTTGCCAAGGGGTTCGGCTTCTTCCAGTCAAAGCCGTCTTCGGCATTCTCGCCGGTGGCGGTGACGCCGGACGAACTCGGCGACGCCTGGGATGGCGGCAAGGTCAGCCTGCCGCTGCTCGCAGACCTCAACGGCAAGCCGTTCGGCCGCGCCAATGCCGGCGTCGACATGACCTTCGATTTCCCGGCGCTGATCGCGCATGCCGCCAAAACAAGGCCGTTGATCGCCGGCACCATCATCGGTTCCGGTACCGTCTCCAACAAGCTGGTTGGCGGGCCGGGCAAGCCAGTGTCGGCGGGCGGCGCAGGCTATTCCTGCATTGCCGAACTGCGCATGATTGAGACCATCGAATCAGGCGAACCCAAAACACCGTTCCTGCGCTTCGGCGACACGGTGCGCATCGAAATGAAGGACAAGACCGGCCATTCGATCTTCGGCGCCATCGAGCAGAAGGTCGAGAAATACCAGGCATAACAGGGGATCATGCAATGACGGGCGAGGCGTTCTATCTGCTGTGCGGCGTCTGGGCGCTTGGCATTCTGGTGGTGTTCATCCAGGCGATCCGGCTGAGCTACCGCATCGAGGCGCGCTCGCCCGATCTGACCAACCGCAGCGGCTACCCGCGAAAGGCGATGATGTTTCACACCATCACGAACATCAATGTCGCGCGCGATGAGGAGACGCAGGCGCTGCGGCGGCGCATGAACCGGCTTTTGCTGATCGTTGTCGCCGGCTTCGCGGTCATGGCGGCAGGCATTGGCCTGGTCAGGCGAATGAACTCGTGACCCTGCCGAACTCATGACCCTGCTCGACCATCTGCGCCGCATGGCCGGCAACAATCTCTGGTCGAACGACCGGCTCTACCGCGCCGTGCTGCAGCTCAAGCCCGGCGAATTCGAAGCCGAACGCACCAGCTTCTTCCCGTCGATCAAAGCGACGCTCAACCACATCCTTGCGGTCGACTACCTCTATCTTGATTTCCTGGAAGAGGGCGGCGTCGGTGCTGCCGCCCATGACGACTACGTGCCGTTCGATGACCCGCAGGCGTTGTTTGCTGCTCAGGTCGCGGCGGACCGGCGCCTGATCGCTTTTTGCGAAAAGCTGTCGGAGGCCGATCTCGACCGTCGCGTCATCACCGACCGCCGCGAGGACGGCATGATCCCTGAAAAGATCGGCGACATCCTCGCCCACGTCTTCCTGCACGACATCCACCATCGCGGCCAGGTGCACGCCATGTTGTCCGGCACCTCGGTCGCACCGCCGCAGCTGGACGAGTTTTTGCTCGATTACGATTTGAAGGTGAGGAAGGAAGAGGTCGAGCGGCTGGGATTGTGATCTGCCAATTCCCAATGTTGGCGCCGCCCCTCATTGCCCGGCCGGCAGGTGAGGGGCAACTCGACGTCGGCAATTCGGCCTACGCCGCCTTGCCGTCCACCTTGATCACGCCGCGCTTGATCTGGTCCTGTTCGATCGATTCGAACAAAGCGCGGAAATTGCCTTCGCCAAAACCTTCGTCGCCCTTCCTCTGGATGAATTCGAAGAAGATCGGGCCGATCACGGTCTTGGAGAAGATCTGCAGCAGGATCTTGGTCATGCCGCCATCGACCACGCCTTCGCCGTCGATCAGGATGCCATGCTTCTTCATCCGCTCGATCGGCTCGTCATGGCCGTTCACGCGGTCATACGACATGTCGTAATAGGTCTCCGGCGGGCCGGGCATGAATTTCAGCCCATTGTCGGCCAGTTTGTCGGTGGCGGCATAGATCTCGTCGGTGCCGACGGCAATGTGCTGGATGCCTTCGCCATTGTACTTCTTCAGATACTCGGCGATCTGACTGGTCTCGTCCTTGGACTCGTTCAGCGGAATGCGGATCTTGCCGCAGGGCGAGGTAATCGCCCGGCTGACCAGGCCGGTGATCTTGCCGTCAATGTCGAAGAAATGGATCTGCTTGAAGCCGAACAGCTCGCGATAAAAATCCCACCATTTGTCCATCTGGCCGCGATAGACATTGTGGGTGAGGTGGTCGAGGAAATAGAAGCCGACGCCTTGCGGCCGCGGGTCGCGCGCGCCCAGCCACTCGAACTCGGCATCATAGGCCGAGCCCTTCTTGCCATAGGCATCGATGAAATAGAGCAGCGAGCCGCCAATGCCGACGATGGCCGGCACATCGAGCGCCTTGTCGTCGCCTTCATAGGGCGTGGCGCCTTTCGACACGGCATGATCGAAGGCATGCTTTGCATCGACCACACGCCAGGCCATGGAGGCGGCGCAGGGGCCGTGCTTGTCGACAAACTTCATCGCATGCGAACCCGGCTCGGCATTGACGACATAGTTTATGTCGCCCTGGCGCCAGACGGTGATGTCCTTCGTGCGGTGCTTGGCCACCGCGACATAGCCCATGCGGGTGAACAGTTCGGCGAGCTTCTGCGGCTCCGCATGCGCGAATTCGACGAACTCGAAACCGTCGGTGCCGGCGGGGTTTTCCTTGCTGATCTTGGCGGGCGGGGCGTCGTGCGGGAAGGGACCCATGGCATTCCTCCAAACGGATGGTGGCCGCATCGGACCACGAGATGACAGATGATAGCGCGAAGCGGCCGCACGGTGCTTGCATTCAAACGCTTGAAATGATTACGTCGTGCGTAATTCATGCATGATTGGAGATAAATCCATGGATAGCACGCGCATCGATCGATTCGACCGCAAGATAATGGCTCTCTTGCAGGGCGACGCGCGGCTTACCAACAACGACCTCTCGGAGCGCGTAAACCTCTCGGCCTCGCAATGCTCGCGCCGCCGCCAGCGGCTGGAGGAAGACGGCTACATCAAGGGCTATCGCGCTGTGCTCGACCGCGACAAGCTCGGCTTCTCGCTGGTCAATGTCATCTCGGTGACATTGGCCACGCACAACCGCGACAACGCTAGGCGCTTCGGCGAACTTTTGGCACGGCTGCCCGAAGTGCAGGAGGCGCACGCACTGACCGGCGAGATGGATTATATATTGAAAGTGGTGACGCCCGATCTCAAATCACTATCGGAGTTCGTCAACGGCGTGCTGCTGCCACATGAATCCGTGCAGCATGTGAAGACGGCGATCGTGCTGGAGACGTTGAAGGAGACGGGTGCGCTGCCGATTTAAGGTGTGAGATGGTATCGGAGCTTCGATACCGTCCATGCGCGTTTGGAATGTTCAGGCTGTGGGGAAAATGGTCAGTTTTCAGCTCGTCGCTATCGTCCTCTTTGGTGTTGGATTGGTGCTGTACACGATAGGTAGTTTTATCTATTTCGCGCGCCACCCCAAGGGCTTCGACGCAATGTTCCAAGCATCCTTTTACATCAATCCCTTGCGTCCACTTCCAGCATCTCCATTTGGAGGTTTCGTACGCGGCATATTCACAGATCCGAAATCCCGCTGGTGGTGCATTATCGGCGTTCCGATCGGTCTTGTGGGCTTTGCCTTGCTCATTGTCAGCAGCGTCCCACTTGCTCAGATCGCCATGACCGCGGCTGTTTTTGCCATCTTCTTTGGCGTGCGCGAACTGATAAGACGCCGCTGATTTCTCAGGTCACCCCTTCGACTGCTGGATCAGCCCATACAGATTGGTGCAGCGCGCACCGGAACGGCAATAGGCGAAGACCGGACCTTCGAGCGCGTCGAGCGCCTCCGCCTGGTCCTCGACATTTTCGGCCGTGATCTGGCCGCTGATCACCGGGATGTAGCGGAAGGCCAGACCGGCGGCTTCGACCGCCGCCTTGACGCTGTCGGCCGAGGGTTGGCCGGGCTGCTCGTCATCCGGCCGGTTGCAGATCACGCTCTTGAAGCCGGCGGCCTTGATGGCGGCGGCATCTTCGGGCTGGATTTGGCCCGAGACCGAGTAGTCGTCGCTGATTTCGCGATATTCCATGGCTTTTGTCCTCGCAATTTGATTTGGCGCAAAGTCTTGCCACTCTCGCACGAGGTCGGCAATCCGCTCAGAAGGAAATCCTTTTGCGCAAATAGCCATTCCCTGAGCAAGATCCAGCTCAGCCCTGTGTCCAGGTCGGGAACGGGTCGGGCAATCCGCGCCATAGTTCGGGCCGGAAATCTTCCGTCTCGATCAGGCAATCGTCCAATTCGCTGCGGATTTTCGCTTCATCCATCGGTTCGCAGCCGATGAACACCATCTCCTGGCGCCGGTCGCCCCAGACCGGGTCGAGATAGGGCCGCATGCTTTCGCGCCATTCGGCATTGTCGGGCCAGCGCTCCTGCGGCACGGCCGCCCACCACAGGCCGCGCTTTTCGGTCCTGACCAGGGCGCCGGCATGGCTCATTTCGCCGACATGATGCGGCCGTGTCGCCAGCCAGAAGAAACCTTTGGCGCGGACCACGCCCGGCCAGGCGCGATCGATGAAGGCCTGGAATTTTGCCGGCTCGAACGGTTTTCGCGCCCGGTAGACGAAGGAGCGGATGCCGTACTCCTCGGTCTCCGGAACATGGTCGCGAAAACCGTTGAGCTCCTTGAACCAGAGCGGATTCTGCTGCGCCTTGTCGAAATCGAAGCGGCCGGTGGCGAGCACCTTGTCGAGCGGCACCTTGCCGAAATCGGCTTCGACGATCTCGGCATCGGGATTGAGCGCCCGCACGATCAGCCGCGCCATGTCGAGCTGATGCGGACTGGCGACGCCGACCTTGTTTAGCACCACAATGTCGGCGAATTCGATCTGCTCGACCAGAAGGTCAACCAGCGCTCGGCTGTCCTGCTCGCCAAGCGATTGGCCGCGCTGCTTCAGGAAATCGGACGATGAATAATCCTTGAGCAGATTGAGCGCATCGACCACCGTCACCATCGTGTCGAGGCGGGCGACGTCGGACAGGCTGGCGCCATGCTCGTCACGGAAATCGAAGGTCGCGGCGACGGGCAGGGGCTCGGAAATCCCGGTGGATTCGATCAGCAGATAATCGAAGCGGCCCTGTTCGGCCAGCGCACGAACCTCCTTCAACAGATCGTCGCGCAGCGTGCAGCAGATGCAGCCATTCGACATTTCCACCAGGCTTTCATCGGTACGCGACAGGTCGGCACCCTCGCGCACCAGTTCGGCATCGATGTTGATCTCGCTCATGTCGTTGACGATGACGGCGACGCGGCGGCCTTCGCGGTTCGACAATATGTGGTTCAAAAGCGTGGTCTTGCCGGCGCCAAGAAAGCCGGAGAGCACCGTGACGGGCAGGCGTTTGGTTGCGGAGGTTTGAAGCATGTCCGTATCCGAAGGTTTGGTGTGGATGCGCGGGATGGCGCGCCGATCCGCGCTTCTGGGGTAGGGGATCAATCTGATATGTTATACTATTACAAACGTCAACAGATTGGCCCACCGAAATAAAGCCGCACGGGTTCAATTCGCCGTGTGTTGGCTCAAGCGGTTTCGGTCAGCCGGCCTTGCCCGAAGCCGGCAGCGCCACTAAACAGGCGCCACCGACCAACCAAGGAACAATCCCATGAGCATTCGTCGCATCGATGTTGGCCCGCGCATGAGCCAGATCGTCATCCACGGCAACACCGTCTACCTCGCCGGACAGGTCGGGACGCCCGGCGCCAGCGTCGGCGAACAGACCAAGTCGATCCTCGCCACCATCGACGAATTGCTGGCCAAGGCCGGCACCGACAAGACCAAGATTCTGCAGGCGATCATCTGGCTGGCCGACATGGGCACCTTCGCCGAGATGAACAAGGAATGGGACAAGTGGGTCCCTCAAGGCAACACGCCCGCCCGCGCGACGGGTGAGGCCAAGCTTGCCGGGCCGGAATATGTGGTCGAGATCATTATTACGGCTGCGATTTAAGGCGGGGCCTTCGACCTCCCCCTTATGGGGAGGTCGGACCGAAGGTCCGGGTGGGGGGCTTGGCGCTGACCCCCACCCCGCTGCTTCGCAGCGACCCTCCCCACAAGGGGGAGGGTAAAAGCGCTATCCCTGCGAAGGCCGGAACCTCGCCACCAGCGTGTGGCTCTCCGCGGCATAGGTGAAGCGCACTTGCGTCACCGGGTGTTCGGCGCTCCAGGTGCGGCGCTCGACCACCAGGCATGGCGCACCGGGGGCAATATCAAGCGCTTCGGCAATGTGCTTGTCCGCCGCCACGGCGCGGATGCGGTGCTCGGCCTCGCTCCACGGCACGCGGCCGATCAGCCAGGGGCCGGGCGCTATGTCGAGAAACTCTTCCTCGCCGGCTTCCCCGACAGCGGCGAGATTGATCAGCCGCTGCTCATGCGCGAATGGCCGCTTGCCGGCGAAATGCCGGCATTCCAGCGCCAGCACCTGTCCGGCGGCGTCCAGTTCGAGCAAGCCACGATCCTCGGCGCTGCTGCGCCTTTTCTGGCGCGCGACGCGCTCGTAGCGATAGGGCAGGCCAAGCGCCTCGACCTCGATCCTGATGTCGTGAATTTCCAGCACCGCCGCCTGCGATTGCGGCTGGCGTACGAAACTTCCCGAACGGCGGCGGCGCTCGATCAGCCCGGCCTTGGCCAGCTGCGACAGCGCCTTGTTCACCGTCATGCGCGAGCAATTGTATTCGGCCGTCAGCTCGTGCTCGAACGGGATGCGAAAGCCCGGCGCCCAGACGCCGGACAGGATCTTTTCGCTGATGTCGGACAGGATGCGCTGGTGCAGCGAACCGCCACCTTCCACCGCCCCTGTCTCCGTCATGCTCATGCCGAAAGCGCCGTCATCACCTGGCGAAAGCGTTCGGCGATCGCCTCGCGCCTGGCATGCCGCCCGCCGCTGACCTGCTTTTTGCCATGCACCCAGACGCAATCGACCCGGCTGCCATTGGCAAAGATCCAGGCGTCGAGAATGGCGTCGCCCTTCTTGCCGGTCAGTGAGGGATGGTTCTGATCGAGCGAGACGAAATCGGCCGCAGCACCTGCCGCGATCCGCGACGGACCGGCACCCAGCGCCACGCTACCGCCGTCGAGCGCCGCATCGAACAGAGCGCGCCCGTTGGAGCCGCCGGCTATCGCCAGCACATTGCGGGCGCGGTGCGCCAGGCGCTGCGAATATTCGAGCTGCCTGAGCTCGTCCGGCAGGCCGATCAGCACATTGGAATCGGAGCCGACGCCAAAACGGCCGCCATGCTCGATGAACAGCGGCGCGGCAAAGGTGCCGTCGCCGAGATTGGCCTCGGTGATCGGGCACAGCCCTGCAATGGCGCCGCTCTTGGCGATGCCGATGGTTTCGGCTTCGGTCATGTGGGTGGCATGGATCAGGCACCAGCGCTTGTCGATCCCGGCATTGGCGAGCAGCCATTCCACCGGCCGCGCGCCCGACCAGGCCAGGCAATCCTCGACCTCTTTCACCTGCTCGGCGACGTGGATGTGGATCGGCCCGTCCGGCGCCATGGCGGCAACGGCGGTGAGTTCCTCAGGCGTCGCGGCGCGCAGGCTGTGCGGGGCGACGCCGACGACAGCCTGATTCAAAGCGCGAACGGATTCGCGGCTTTTCTCAAGCAAGCGTCGGAAGCGATTCACATCGTTGATGAAACGCCGCTGGCCTTCATTGGGGGCAGCGCCGCCGAAGGAGGAATGCGCATAAAACACCGGCAGCAGCGTCAGACCGATGCCGGTCTCGGCGGATGCGGCGGCAATGCGCTCGGCCATCTCGGCGAGGTTGGCATAGGGTTTTCCATCGCGGTCGTGATGGAGATAGTGGAACTCGCCGACGCGCGAAAAACCGGCCTCCAGCATTTCGACATAAAGTTGCGCGGCGACCGCCTCGACCTGGTCCGGCGTCATCGACAGCGCGAAGCGGTACATCACCTCGCGCCAGCTCCAGAAACTGTCGGCGGAGGGGCCGCGCAGTTCGGCAAGGCCAGCCATGCCGCGCTGGAAGGCATGGCTGTGCAGGTTCGGCATGCCGGGCAGCAGAATGGCGTGGCGTTCGTCGCCGGCCTGTGGCGAAGAGCCCGGCTCTACCGTGGCGATCTGACCGCCACTCAGCGAGATCCGCACCTTGTCATGCCAGCCATCGGCCAGCAGCGCCTGTTCCGCAAAGATCGCCGTCACGTTTTTCTCCGCATTCCATGAACAATGCAGTTGCAGTGCGTTTTAATATGTATATACATAATCGCCATCCAATCAACGGAAAAAGATGATGGCGGCACAGAACAAAAGCCGGGCAGGGGGCCTTCACCTTTGGCGCAATGCGCGGCTAGTCACCATGGCCGAGAGCGAAGCCGGACTGGGCATCGTCGAGAAGGGCGCGATCGCCGCCCGCGACGGCGTCATCGTCTATGCCGGGCCGGAAGCGGACATGCCGTCAGCCTTGGCTCAGGGCGGCGGGATCACCAATTGCGAAGGCCGCTGGATCACGTCTGGCCTCATCGACTGCCACACCCATCTCGTCCATGCCGGCAACCGCGCCAATGAATTCGAAATGCGGCTCGCCGGCGCCACATATGAAGAAGTCGCTCGCGCCGGCGGCGGCATCGTTTCCTCCGTCAAATCCTTGCGCGCCGCCAGCGAAGATGAACTGGTTGCGCAGACGCTGCCGCGCCTCGATGCGCTGATGGCCGAGGGCGTCACCACGGTGGAAGTAAAGTCGGGCTACGGGCTCGATCTCGAAAACGAAGGCAAGTCGCTGCGCGCAGCCCGCCGCCTGGACAAAGAGCGTCCGGTGACGGTCCGCACCACCTTCCTCGGCGCGCATGCGCTGCCGCCGGAAGCCAAGGGCGACAAGGACGCTTTCGTCGATCTGGTCGCCAACACGATCCTGCCGGCCATCGCCGCCGAAGGTCTTGCCGATGCTGTCGACGGTTTTTGCGAAGGCATCGCCTTTTCGCCGGACCAGATTGCCCGCGTCTTCGATAAGGCCAAGGCACTTGGCCTGCCTGTCAAACTCCATGCCGACCAGCTGTCCAACCTGAATGGCGCAGCTCTTGCCGCCGGCTATGGCGCGCTGTCGGCCGACCATCTCGAATACACCGACGAGGCCGGCGCCGTGGCGATGGCCAAGGCCGGCACCGTGGCGACGATCCTGCCTGGCGCCTATTACTTCATCCGCGAAACCAAGAAGCCGCCGATCGGCCTGTTTCGCCAGCATGGCGTGAAAATGGCGGTCGCCACCGACAACAATCCCGGGACATCACCGCTGACCTCGCTGCTTTTGACCATGAACATGGCCGCGACGCTGTTCGGCCTGACAGTCGAGGAATGCCTGGCCGGCACCACCCGTGAGGCCGCCCGCGCGCTCGGCCTGCTCGGCCAGACCGGCACGCTGGAAGCAGGTAAATCCGCCGACCTGGCGATCTGGGACATCGAGCGCCCGGCCGAACTCGTCTACCGCATGGGCTTCAACCCGCTTCATGCCCGCATCTGGAGAGGACAATGACCGAACTCAACCTGAAGCCCGGCAACGCAACGCTGGCCGACTGGCGCGCCATCTACCGTGGCGCGGTGCCGAAGCTGGACGCCGCCTGCCGTCCAAAAATCAAGGCCAGCGCCGAGGCGGTCGCCCGCATCGTCGCCAAGGGTGAGCCGGTCTATGGCATCAACACCGGCTTCGGAAAGCTGGCCAGCGTCCGCATCCCAGCGGCCGACCTCGAGACACTCCAGCGCAACATCGTCTTGTCGCACGCCGCCGGTGTCGGCGAGCCGATGCCGGTTGCGGTGGTGCGGCTGATGATGGCGCTCAAGCTTGCCAGCCTGGCGCAGGGCGCCTCCGGCGTGCGGCCGCAAACCATCGAACTGCTGGAAGCCATGCTTGCCAATGACGTCATTCCCGTCGTGCCGGCGCAAGGCTCGGTCGGCGCCTCCGGTGACCTCGCGCCGCTGTCGCATATGACGGCGGTGATGATCGGCGTCGGCGAATGCTTTACCCCGCATGGCCGCTTCCCGGCCAAGGTCGCCTTCGTCTCGCACGGCCTGGAGCCGGTGACGCTCGGTGCCAAGGAAGGCCTTGCGCTGCTCAACGGCACGCAGTTCTCCACCGCCTACGCGCTGGCCGCCCTGTTCGAGGCCGAAGTGCTTTATCAGTCGGCACTGGTTGCCGGCGCGCTGTCGACCGATGCCGCCAAGGGTTCGGATGCCCCGTTCGATCCGCGCATTCATCTCCTGAGAAAGCACCCCGGCCAGATTGAGACGGCGGCAGCTTTGCGCAATCTGATGGCCGGCAGCGCCATCCGTGAATCGCACCGCGTCGGTGACGAACGCGTGCAGGACCCGTACTGCCTGCGCTGCCAGCCGCAGGTGATGGGCGCCGCACTCAGCGTGTTGCGCCAGGCCGCCGACACGCTCGGCACCGAGGCCAATGGCGTCACCGACAATCCGCTGATCTTCGCCGAGGACGATACCGCGCTCTCCGGCGGCAATTTCCACGCCGAGCCGGTGGCCTTCGCCGCCGACATGATCGCGCTTGCCGTCTGCGAGATCGGCTCGCTGTCGGAACGCCGCATCGCCATGCTGGTCGATCCCGCGCTCTCAGGCATGCCGGCCTTCCTGACGCCGAAGCCCGGCCTCAACTCCGGCTTTATGATCCCGCAGGTGACGGCGGCAGCGCTCGTTTCCGAAAACAAGCAAAAGGCCTATCCGGCATCAGTCGATTCCATCCCGACCTCGGCCAACCAGGAAGACCATGTCTCGATGGCCGCGCACGGCGCCCGCCGGCTGATCGGCATGGTGGAAAATGCCACCGCCGTCATCGGCATCGAACTGTTGGCTGCCGCGCAAGGCTGCGATTTCCATGCGCCGCTGGCATCGAGCGCTGCACTTGAAGCTGTGCGCAAGCTGGTCCGGGCCGAGGTGCCGCATCTCGACACCGACCGGCATTTCCATCCCGACATGGAAAAGGCCATCGCCATGGTGCGCAGCGGCGCCACCATCAAGGCTGCCGGCGCGGTGACACTGCCTTCGATCTCGGGAGCCTGAGATGACCGATTGGCTGACAGTAACCGAAGGCACCGCACCGCTTTTGGTGTCGATCCCGCATTGCGGCACCGATCTCGCTGGCATTGACGGCCGTCTGGTTTCGCCCTGGCTCGGCCGCCGCGATTGCGACTGGTGGATCGACAATCTCTATGATTTTGCCGCCGATCTTGGCGCGACTGTCGTGCATACGTCGATCTCTCGCACCGTCATCGACGTCAACCGCGATCCCTCGGGGGCTTCACTCTATCCCGGGCAGACGACGACCACACTTTGCCCGACCGAAACATTCGACGGCGATCCGCTTTATTTGCCCGGCGCGGAACCGATGCCGTCGGAGATCGATCAGCGCCGCATATCCTATTTCGTGCCCTACCATGAAATGCTGGCGGCCCAGGCCATCAGGCTGCGCGGCCTGCACGAAAAGGTGGTCATCTACGATTGCCACTCGATCCGTTCGGTGTTGCCGCGCCTGTTCTATGGCACGCTGCCGGTGTTCAATCTCGGCACCAATGACGGCCAGACTTGCGACCCGACGCTGCAGGCACTGGTCGGCCAGATCATGGTCGAAAGCGGTGAAAGCAATGTCATCAACGGCCGTTTCAAGGGTGGCTGGATCACCCGCTACTTCGGCAACCCGCAAGGCGGCTACCATGCCTTGCAGATGGAACTTGCCGATCGCGGCTATCTGCGCGAGCCCGAAGGCAAGGGTGAACCGGACAATTGGCCGGTGCCTTACGATGCCGCGTTCGCCGCGCCGATGCGCGCCACACTGACGAAAATCCTCCAATCCGCCATTGACTGGGCCGGGCGCTGAGCCGCCGCCTTACTCGAAAGGGACAATGATGAACAATCCTCGCCACAACATCCGCGAAGTGCGTGCGCCCCGCGGCGACAAGCTCAACGCCAAATACTGGACGACCGAAGCGCCGCTGCGCATGCTGATGAACAACCTCGATCCGGACGTCGCCGAAAACCCCAACGAGCTCGTCGTCTATGGCGGCATCGGCCGGGCCGCGCGCACCTGGAACGATTTCGACAGCATCGTCGCCTCATTGAAGTCCCTCAACGAGGACGAAACGCTGCTGGTGCAGTCCGGCAAGCCGGTCGGCGTCTTCCGGACGCACGCCGATGCGCCGCGCGTGCTGATCGCTAACTCCAACATCGTGCCGCACTGGGCGACCTGGGACAAATTCAACGAGCTCGATAAGAAGGGCCTGATGATGTACGGCCAGATGACGGCCGGCTCGTGGATCTATATCGGCACGCAAGGCATCGTGCAGGGTACCTACGAGACCTTCGTCGAGGCAGGCCGCCAGCACTACAACGGCAATCTCAAGGGCAAATGGATCCTGACCGGCGGTCTCGGTGGCATGGGCGGCGCCCAGCCTCTGGCGGCTGTCATGGCCGGCGCCTGCTGCCTTGCCATCGAGTGCAACCCCGACTCCATCGATTTTCGCCTGCGCACCCGCTATGTCGACGAGAAGGCCGAGACGCTCGACGAAGCGATGGAAATGATCGAGCGCTGGACCAAGGCCGGCGAGGCGAAATCGGTCGGCCTGCTCGGCAATGCGGCCGAGATCGTGCCGGAAATGTTCAGGCGCGGCATTCGCCCCGACATGGTCACCGACCAGACCTCGGCGCATGACCCGATCAACGGCTATCTGCCCAAGGGCTGGACGATGGCCGAATGGCGCGAGAAGCGCGTCAGCGACCCCAAGGCGGTCGAGAAGGCGGCCCGCGCGTCGATGCGCGAGCATGTCGAGGCGATGGTGGACTTCTGGAATGCCGGCGTGCCGACGCTCGATTACGGCAACAACATCCGCCAGGTCGCCAAGGAGGAGGGTTTCGAGAACGCCTTCGCGTTCCCGGGCTTCGTGCCGGCCTATATCCGCCCGCTGTTCTGCCGCGGCATAGGTCCGTTCCGCTGGGCAGCGCTCTCGGGCGATCCCGAGGATATCTACAAGACCGACGCCAAGGTGCGCGAACTGACCCCAGGCAACACCCATCTGCACAACTGGCTGGACATGGCGCGCGAACGCATTGCGTTCCAGGGCCTGCCGGCGCGCATCTGCTGGGTCGGTCTCGGCGACCGCCACAGGCTCGGCCTCGCCTTCAACGAGATGGTGGCCAAGGGCGAATTGAAGGCGCCCGTCGTCATCGGCCGCGACCACCTCGATTCCGGCTCGGTCGCTTCGCCGAACCGCGAGACGGAAGCGATGAAGGACGGTTCCGATGCGGTTTCCGATTGGCCGCTGCTCAATGCGCTGCTCAACACCGCGTCGGGCGCCACCTGGGTGTCGCTGCACCATGGCGGCGGCGTCGGCATTGGCTTTTCCCAGCATTCCGGCATGGTCATCGTTGCCGACGGCACGCCGGACGCCGCAAGGCGCCTGGAGCGCGTGTTGTGGAACGATCCGGCGACCGGCGTCATGCGCCACGCCGATGCCGGCTACGACATCGCGATTGCCTGCGCCAAGGAGCACCAGCTCAATCTGCCCGGCATTCTCGGCTGATTGGCTGAAACGATGCGCATCCTTCGTGCCGCCGACTACCGCAGCATGCCGTGGAAGAATGGCGGCGGCACGACGACCGAAATCACAGTCTCACCTGAAGGCGCCGGGCTCGACGATTTCGACTGGCGCGTCTCGATGGCGCGCGTCGAGGGCGGCGGCCCGTTCTCCGGCTTTGCCGGCGTCGACCGCACGCTGGCCGTGCTGGAAGGCGAGGGCATCGTGCTTGATATTGCCGGCCGGCCGCCGGCCGAAGTGACGGCGGCGTCCGCCCCGCTTGCCTTCCCGGCCGATGTGCCGACCACGGCCGCGCTGATTTCCGGCCCGATCACCGACCTCAACGTCATGACCCGCCGTGGGCGAGCCACACACACGGTCGAGCGCCTGCTGGTTTCGGCCCCGATTGATGTCAGGCCAACGACCGGAACGACCCTCATCCTGCCGCTAGACGGCGAGGTCGGCGTGACCGGCCCGGCAACTGCCAGCCTTGGACCTCGTGACACGCTCCTGATCAGCCCGGACGTCGCGGAACTGCACCTGGAACCGGCGCGGCCGACGACCGTGTTCGTGATCCGGATCGCCAGCCTGGCCTAGCCTCGCCACCGACAACGATTAACGCCTGTTGCCAAACATGATCGCACGCCGGAGAAATCTGGCGTAAGCTGTTGCCTGGATCACGAAAAAGCCTGAATCCTTCCGTCGTTCCAAGGCGGACGGGAGGGCAGGGGTGCTCGTCCTTGAGTTGTCGAAAGCCCCTCCTTGAAATGTCGAAGGGATAACGCCCCTGGCGTGGTGCGAAGCAAAACTTTCGGCCAGTGTAATTATGCAACCAATTGCATTTGAATCGGTTTTAGGGACATTGCCGTGGCGGTGACGCCGCATCGCGTCCCCCATGCGGAATTTTCAATGAATATCCAGACAAATCCTGCCCATATCGAAAAGACCAGCGCCAGCTTCCCGGTGATCACCGAAGAGCCGATACGCTCCAATTTCCTGCCCGAAGAGCGGCTGCGCGCGCTGGGCGACAGCCTCGCCAAGGGGGACGTCAAGGACCTGTTCGGCCTGACGCCATTCGAGTTCCAGGCCCGCATCCGCGACAGCGCCAAGAAAATCCTCGAAGTCTACCGCTCGACCAATGCCGCCCAGGCCAGGGGCGAAACCATTACGCCCGCCGCGCAATGGCTGCTCGACAACAATTATCTGGTCGAGGAGACCATTTTTCAGGTCAAGCGCGACCTGCCGCGCCGTTTCTACCGGCAATTGCCGACCCTGAAACTGTCCGACGGCGCCGCCGTGCCGCGCGCGCTGGCCTTGGCCTGGAGCTATGTCGCCCATTCCGACAGTTCCGTCTCGGCGACCATGTTCAAATCCATCGTCGAGGGTTTTCAGTCGATCGAGCCGCTGAAGATCGGCGAACTCTGGGCGCTGCCGTCGCTGCTGCGCTTCGTTTTGATCGAGAACCTGCGCCGCATCGCCGTGCGCGTCGACCGCACCAGGCAGATGCGTCATATCGCCAACGAAGTCGCCGATCGCGTGCTGGCGACCGACGACAATGCCGACCGCCAGAAAATCCTGTCGAGCTACGGCGCGCATGCCCAGGACACGACCTTTGCCACCCAGCTCCTCTACCGCCTGCGCGACGGTTCGCAGAATGCCGGCAGGGCGCTGGAATGGCTGGAGGTCGAGCTCGAGAAGACCGGCTCGGACGCCGAGGAAATCATCATTTCCGAGCATCGCACGCTGTCCAGCGGCAATGTCACCACCGGCAACATCATCCGTGGCCTGCGCCTCATCAACGACGTCGACTGGACGGTGTGGTTTGAAGGCGTCAGCCGCATCGACACGCTGCTGCGCGAGCGCACCGATTTCGCCGCGCTCGATTTCTTTTCGCGCGACCAGTACCGCACCTCGATCGAGCAACTGGCGCGCCGCTCCGACCTTTCCGAATTCCGCGTCGCCGAAAAGGCGATCGAACTGGCTGGTCATGTGCCGGGCGTCACCGATGCCTCCGGCGTGCCGGATGCAGCAGCGGATCCGGCCATGCATACCGATGTCGGCTTCTTCCTGGTCGGACCGCGCCGGCCGGAGCTGGAAAAGGCGATCGGCTACCGGCCGCCTTTCTATGTGACCTTCAAGCGCGCCTTCACCGCCACCGGCTGGCTCGGCATCGTCGTGCCGGTCTTCCTGTTGACGGTTCTGCTACTCGTTCTCTCCGGCAACGCACTGGCCCATCTCGGCCTGTCTGTGGCATCGATCACGCTGATGCTGGCGCTGTTTGCGGTGCCGGCCAGCGAAGGCGCGCTCGCTTTCTTCAACACCGTCGTCTCGCTGTTCCTGAAGCCAACCCGGCTTGTCGGCTATGATTACAAGCACGGCATCCCGGCCGCCTCACGCACGCTGGTCGTGGTTCCCTCGCTGATCGGTTCGCGCGACGATGTCGAGGAAAACATCCGTAACATCGAGGTCCATCATCTCGCCAATACGGCCGAAGAGATCCATTTCGCGCTGCTCTCGGACTGGCCGGATTCCAAGACCGAGATCGATGCCGCCGACATCGAAATCCTGCAATACGCCCGGGACGAGATCGCCAGGCTCAATGCGCGCTACCCCTCGGAAGGCGCGCCGCGTTTTTACATCCTGCATCGCCGCCGGCTCTACAACCAGGCGCAGGGCGCGTGGATGGGCTGGGAGCGCAAGCGCGGCAAGCTGCACGAGCTGAACCTTCTCCTGCGCGGCGACAGCGACACCACCTTCCTGCCGCTCGAAGTGCCGCTGCCGGAAAAGGTCGTCTATGTGATGACGCTCGACGCCGACACGCGCACCACGCGTGACGCGGTATCGTCGCTGGTCGGCAAGCTCTCCCATCCGCTCAACCGTCCGCATTTCGATGTGGCAAAGCGTGTCGTCACCGCCGGCTACACCATTCTGCAGCCGCGCATCACGGCCTCGCTCACCAGCGGCGACGATGCCTCGTTCTTCCAGCGCGTCTTCTCGGCCAACAGCGGTCTTGATCCGTATGTCTTTGCCGTGTCGGATCTCTACCAGGACGTGTTCAGCGACGGTTCCTTCACCGGCAAGGGCCTCTATCACGTCGACGCCTTCGAGGCGGCGCTGAAGGGCCGCATCGAGGAAAACACCATCCTCAGCCACGATCTGCTCGAAGGCGCGCTGGCGCGCGCCGCACTCGTCACCGATGTCGAACTGGTCGAGGACTATCCGACCCGCTATTCGGTTGACGCTTCCCGCCACCATCGCTGGGCGCGCGGCGACTGGCAGCTGCTGCGCTTCATCTTCTCCCCGCGTTCCGGCGTGCCGGCGCTGTCGCGCTGGAAGATGGTCGACAATCTGCGCCGTTCGCTGACCCCGATCTTCTGGGTGATGGCGGCGATCGCCGGCTGGACGCTGCTGCCCTTCACGCAGGCCGCTCAGTGGCAGGCGCTGCTGATCCTCAGCCTGTTCATGGCGCCGACCTTCGATGTGATCAACGCCATCCTGCCCAAGAGCGGCGACCAGACGCCGCGCGGCCATTTCTCCGCTCTGGCGCGCGACACGGTCTTTGGCACGGCGCTGGTGGCGCTGAAAGTGCTGCTGATGGCGCACAATGCCTGGATGATGGGCGACGCCATCGTGCGCACGCTCTACCGCCTGTTCGTCAGCCGCCAGAACCTTTTGGAATGGCGCACCGCCTCGCAGGCGCACAAGGGCGGCGACAACGATCTCGGCTCCTACTACAGCATGATGTATGGCGCCGTGATCATCGGCGTCGTCGGTCTTGCCATTCCTGTGTTGGCCGATTCCACCGGCGCCTTCGTCGCCTTCTTCTTCGCCCTGTTCTGGATCGGTTCGCCGGCCGTCGCCTGCTGGATCAGCCGTTCGGCCGAGACCGAGGATCGCCTGCGCATATCGCAGGCCGACATCCATGCGCTGCGTACCGTGGCACGGCGTACCTGGCACTATTTCGAAACCTTCGTCACGGCCGAACACCACAATCTGCCGCCCGACAATTTCCAGGAAAGCCCGGCGCCGGTGGTGGCGCCGCGGACATCGCCGACCAATATCGGCGTCTACCTCCTGTCGGTGGTTTCGGCGCGCGATTTCGGCTGGATTGCGCTCTCCGACGCCATCACCCGCATCGACGCGACGATGACGACCATCGAGAGCATGCCGCGCAACCGCGGCCACCTCTTCAACTGGTACGACACCACGACGCTGAAGCCGCTCTATCCGCTCTATATCTCGGCGGTCGACAGCGGCAACCTCGCCGGACATCTGGTCGCGGTCGCGGCGGCCTGCGCCGAATGGGCCGAAGCGCCGTCCGTCCACCTGCAGGGCGATTTCGAAGGCGTCCTCGACACGGTGACCATCCTTGACGAGAGCCTCGAGGAATTGCCTGACGACCGCCGGCAGTTGAGACCGCTGCGCCAGCGGCTCGCCGACCGTCTCGACGGCATGCGGCGGGCCGTGATGACCATCAAGGCGCAGCCGGAGATGGCCTCGATCCGCACTATCAATCTGGCCGTGCTTGCCGGCGAGATCCGCAAGCTCGCCACCGCCATCCACACCGAAGCGGCATCGCAGCGCAGCGACGTCATTGCCGATTGGGCAGCGCGGCTGGAAGCGACCTGCGAGGCGCATGTGCACGACTCGCACAGCGACGAGAATGCTATCGAAGCCTTGCGCGCCAAGCTGCTGGCGCTGCGCGAGCGCTGTCGCCGCTATGCCTTCGAAATGGATTTCTCCTTCCTGATGCGCCAGGAGCGCAAGCTGCTGTCGATCGGCTACCGGGTCGAGGAACACCAGCTCGACGAGAGCTGCTACGATCTGCTCGCCTCCGAAGCACGGTTGACCAGCCTGTTTGCCATCGCCAAGGGCGACCTGCCGACCGAGCATTGGTTCCGGCTCGGACGTCCCATCGTCGAGATCGGCTTCCAGGGCGCGCTGATGTCCTGGTCGGGCTCGATGTTCGAGTATCTGATGCCGCCGCTGGTGATGAAGGAGCCGCAGGGCTCGATCCTCAACCAGACCAGCAAGCTGATCATCAAGCGCCAGATCCAGTATGCCCGCTCGAAGAACGTGCCGTGGGGTATTTCGGAAGCGGCCTACAATGCCCGCGACCGCGAACTGACTTACCAGTACACCAATTTCGGTGTGCCCGGCCTTGGCCTGAAGCGCGGCCTTGGCCAGAACACGGTGATCGCACCTTACGCCACGATCCTCGCCGCGCAGTTCACACCGCGCGAATCCGTGCAGAATCTGGTCAGGCTGCGTTCGATCGGCGCGCTGGGACGGCACGGCTTTTATGACGCCGTCGATTTCACGCCGCAGCGCGTGCCGGAAGGCACCGACCATGCAGTGGTGCTGAACTATATGGCCCACCACTCCGGCATGTCGATCGCCGCTGTTGCCGACGCCATCTTCGAAGGCCGGCTGCGCGACCGTTTCCACAGCGATCCGGTGATCGAGTCTGCCGAACTCCTGCTGCAGGAGAGGGCGCCGCGAGACATCCCGACCGCCACCGTCAGGACCGAAGCCGACGAGCGCTCGAAGGACGAGACCGAGGTCGAAAGCCCGGACTCGCGCATCATCCTCGATCCGCTGAAGGCGCTGCGCGCTACCAGCGTCATGTCCAACGGCCGCTACTCCGTCATGGTCTCGGCGACCGGCTCCGGCTACAGCCGCTGGGGCGAACTCGCCGTCACCCGCTGGCAGCCGGACCCGACCGAGGATCGGCTCGGGTCCTATATCTTCCTTAGGGATGCCGGCAGCGGCGACTGGTGGTCGGCCACCGCGGAGCCGAGGCAGGCGACCGGCGAGCGCGTGCAGACGCTGTTTTCCGATGACAAGGCGAGCTTCGTCAAAACGGTGGGCTCGCTGCGTTCCGAAGTCGAGTGCATCGTCATCTCGGAAGGCAATGGCGAGGGACGGCGTGTCACGCTCTACAATGACGGCGCCACTGACCGGCACATCGAGGTGACCTCCTTTGCCGAGCTGGTGCTGGGCAACGAGGCCTCGGACAACGCCCATCCGGCTTTCTCGAAAATGTTCATCGAGACCGAGATATCAGCCAACAACGGCGCCATCTTCGCCACCAGGCGCAAGCGCGACAAGAACGAGCCAGACCTCACCATGGTGCATTTCGTCACCGATCCGTCGGGATCGGCGCGCGATGCCGAGGCCGAAACCGACCGCCGCGCTTTCATCGGCCGTGGCCGCACCATCGCCGAGGCCGCCGCCTTCGATCCCGGCGCCAAGCTTGGCGGCCATCACGGCTTCACGCTCGACCCGGTCGCGGCCCTGCGCCGCCAGGTGCGGGTGCCGGCCAACAAGAAGATATCGCTGACCTTCTGGACCGCTGTCGGCGCCAACCGCACCGAGCTGGACGAAGCCATTGCCAGGCTCGACCATCCCGAAAGCTTCGCCCGCCAGGCAATGCTCGCCTGGACCCGCAGCCAGGTGCAGACCCGCCATCTCGGCCTCAGCCTGACCGATGCCGCCAATGTGCAGAAGCTGGCGCGCTATCTGATCTATCCCGATCCGTTCCTGCGCCTGCCGGCCGAATCCATCGCCTCGGGGCTGGGCAAGCAGTCCAGCCTGTGGCCGACCAGCATTTCGGGCGATTTCCCGATCTTCCTGGTCAGGATCGGCGACGTCGCCGATCTCGAAATCGTCGCCCAAGCGCTGCGCTTCCAGGAGTATATGCGCGCCCGCGGCATGATGATCGACTTCGTCGTCGTCAACGAGCAGGCCTCGTCCTATGTGCAGGACCTGCAGCGCGCGGTTGAGACTTTGTGCGAAAACAGCCGCTTGCGCGGCAAGGAACTCGGGCCGCGCCAGCACATCTTCGCCGTGCGCCGCGATCTGATGGACGAGGCGACCTACAAGACGCTGCTGGCCGTCGCTCGCGTCGTGCTGCACACCCGCAATGGCACCATCTTCGACCAGATCGAGCGCGCTGAGGCGGCAGCCTTGCAGGCCCGCGACGCCTTGCAGCCGGCGGGTGCTGCGACCCTTCGCGAAACGGCTCTGCCAGTGCCAATGGCGCCAGCATACCATGCAGGGTCTGACACCAGTGCCGACGGCAGCGGGCTCAACCAATGGAACGGCTTCGGCGGTTTCGAAGGCGATGGCCGCCACTACGTCACCCGCCTTGCCGGCCGGCGCACGACGCCGCAGCCTTGGATCAACGTCGTCTCCAATGCCTCGTTCGGCTTCCATGTTTCGGCCGAGGGGGCTGCCTTCACCTGGAGCCGCAACAGCCGCGAC
This sequence comes from Mesorhizobium sp. P2_B11, assembly GCF_056404855.1. Taxonomy (NCBI): domain Bacteria; kingdom Pseudomonadati; phylum Pseudomonadota; class Alphaproteobacteria; order Hyphomicrobiales; family Phyllobacteriaceae; genus Mesorhizobium; species Mesorhizobium sp. P2_B11. The sequence goes on along the minus strand of NZ_JBFUDF010000006.1, from coordinate 641,930 downwards.
TACCAGCTGACGCCATGGTCCAACGATCCGGTCACCAACCGGCCAGGCGAGGGCGTCTATATCTACGACCACGCCAGCGGCAAGGCGTTCTCGCCGCTCGCCGCCGTGGTCCGCGACCCCTCGATGACTTACGAGACATGGCACGGTCAGGGCTTTTCGACCTTCCGGTCGAAGCGCGGTCCGCTGTCGATGGATCTGACGCATGTGGTCGATCCGACCGATCCGGTGAAGATCACGCGGCTGCGCATCCAAAATTCGGGCTCGGCGCCGGCGCGGCTGCGCGTCTATGCCTATGCCGAATGGGTTCTCGGCAGCCATCGCTCGAGCACGGCGGCGACCATCATCCCGTCGAGGGACTCAGCAACCGGCGCGCTTCTGGCGCAAAACCCCTACGGGCTCGATTTCGGGGACCGGGTCGCCTTCCTGGCCGCCACCGGTCCGGTGCATTCGGTGACGGCCGATCGCGGCGAGTTCATCGGCAGGCAAGGCACCAGCGCCTTCCCGCACGCCGTCGTCAGCGGCGCCGGCCTGTCGGGCCGCGTCGAAGCCGGCGACGATCCATGCGCCGCTGTCGCCAGCGACATCGACATCCCCGCCGGAGGCGACGTCACGCTCGTCTGGCTGCTCGGCGACGCGGCCACGCCCGCCGAGGCGAGCGCGCTGGTGCAGACCCATTCGGGCAAGGATTTCGACCAGCGGCTGGCCGACAATGAACGCGTCTGGCGCGGCTTCCTCGACACCATTCAGGTCGAGACGCCGGACAAGGCACTCGACGCCATGGTCAACCACTGGCTGCCCTATCAGAGCCTGGCATGCCGCATCCGTGCCCGCTCGGCCTTCTATCAGGCCAGCGGCGCCTTCGGCTTCCGCGACCAGTTGCAGGACACGCTGGCCCTGCTGGCGCATGATCCGAAGCTGGCGCGCGACCAGATCCTCAACGCGGCGCGCCGGCAATTCCCTGAAGGCGACGTCCAGCATTGGTGGCTGCCGCGCACCGACGCCGGCGTCCGTACCTTGATATCGGACGACGTGGTTTGGCTGGCGCACGCCACGAACCGCTACATCGAGGTCACCGGCGACAACTCTATCCTCAAGGAGCAACTGCCTTTCATCGACGGGCAGGTGCTCGAAGAAGGCCAGCACGACGCCTTCTTCACGCCGGAAATCTCCAAGACGCACGCCTCGCTTTACGACCATTGCGCGCGGGCGCTTGACCTCGCCGTCAAGCGCAGCAGCCCGGCCGGGCTGCCGCTGATCCTCGGCGGCGACTGGAACGACGGCATGAACCGCGTCGGCGAAGCCGGCAAGGGCGAGAGCGTATGGCTCGGCTGGTTCCTGCTGAAGACGCTGGGCGACTTTGCTGCTGTCGCCAAGGGGCAAAGCGACACCAAGCGGGCGCAGGCCTGGCTGAAGCACGCCGACGTGCTGAAGCGGGCGCTGGAAAGCACCGCCTGGGACGGCCAGTGGTACCGGCGCGGCAGCTATGATGACGGCACGCCGCTCGGCTCGCACAATTCGGACGAGTGCAAGATCGACTCCATCGCCCAGTCGTGGAGCGTGCTCTCCGGCGAGGGCGACCCGGCGCGCTCGACCACGGCGATGCAGCAGGCGACGAACCTGCTCGTCGACGACAAGCTCAAGATCGTCAAGCTTTTCACCCCGGCCTTCCAGAACACGGAAAAGGACCCCGGATACATCAAGAGTTACCCGCCGGGTGTGCGCGAGAACGGTGGCCAGTACACCCACGCGGCGACCTGGTTCGTCATCGCGCTCGCCGAAATGGGCCGCACCGACGATGCCTATCGCTGCTTCTCGATGCTGAACCCGGTCAACCATGCGCTCGACGATGCGTCGGCCGAGCACTACCGGGTCGAGCCTTACGTCGTCGCCGCCGACATCTATTCAGGTGAAGGCAAGGGCGGTCGCGGCGGCTGGACCTGGTACACGGGCTCGGCCGGATGGCTTTACCGCGCAGCTGTTGAAGGCATTCTGGGCATCGAGCGGCGCGGCAAGCAGATCACGTTCCGGCCGAAACTGCCCAGCCACTGGGACGGTTACTCCGCCACGCTCAAGATGCTGGGGGCCGAGGTCAGGGTTCGCGTCATCCGCGACAAAAAGGCCAAGACCATCTCGCTCGAAGTCAATGGAACCAAGACAAAGTCTTCCGGCTTTGAGCCGAAAGCCGGTGACAAGACCGAGGTGGTCGTCAAGATACCCGCGTAAAATCAAAGGCTTGAACCAATTTGCGCGCGCCTTTCAGGGCGCGCGTTTCTATTTGGTCATGCGCATGGCGCAAAGCAGCCCTGCTTCTTATGTATTGGCGCTGTCGGCTGTGGGTGATTAAAAATGTGGCAGCCTTGGGCACATGCCATGATTTTGCCGCAAGACTGACATTTCACCTTTTATCTCAAACCGTTAGGTGATCACGACAGATTTCGCAACGTCGTCATCTTTTGTTCGCAGAATGGGAACGGAAGAGCTAGACGGGCATTGTTTTGCGACCCGTTAACCGGTACGTGTCAAGAAATGGTGCAGTGCACAATGAATGTTTGGGCGGAGTAGCTGAAGTGTCACTTCTGCAAATCTACTGGAGAGCGCTGGGTTATCTCGCAGCCGACAGGAAACGCGTTGCGTTGATCTGCGGTGCGAATGTCACGCTCGCCATCATCGCCATCCTCGAGCCGATCATGTTCGGCCGGGTGATCGACGCCATCTCCGATAAGGGTTCGGTGTTTTCGACGCTGGCCCTCTGGGCCGGCCTCGGCGCCTTCAACATCGTCGCCTTCGTGCTGGTGGCGCGTGGCGCAGACCGTTTTGCCCACAAGCGCCGCAGCGAAGTGCTGTGCCAGTCGTTCGAACGCGTGATCACCATGCCGCTTGCCTGGCACCATCAGCGCGGCACCTCCAACGCGCTGCACACGCTGCTGCGCGCTGTCGAGACCCTGTTCAGCCTGTGGCTTGAATTCATGCGCCAGCATCTGTCGACGGCCGTTGCGCTGGCGCTGCTTATCCCGACCGCGATCAGCATGGATCTGCGCATGTCGCTGGTGCTGATGGGCCTTGGCGTTCTCTATGTCGGCATCGGCCGCCTGGTGATGAAGCGCACCAAGGCAGGCCAGGCCGCCGTCGAGCGCCACTATCACAAGGTGTTCGCGCATGTGACCGATTCGGTCAGCAACGTCGCCGTGCTGCAGAGCTACAACCGTCTCGGCCACGAAGCCGATACGCTGCGCCGCTACGTCAAGAACCTGCTCGATGCGCAGAACCCTGTGCTCGACTGGTGGGCGATGGCCAATGCGCTGCACCGCCTGTCGTCGACCATTTCGATGATGGTCGTGCTGCTGATCGGCGCCTATCTCGTCACCCATGGCCAGCTCAAGATCGGCGACGTCATTGCCTTCACCGGCTTTGCCACGCTGCTGATCGCTCGCCTCGACCAGATGTCGGCTTTTGCCAACCAGATTTCGGAAGCCCGCGCCAAGCTCGAGGACTTCTATCATCTCGAGGATTCGGCCGCCGACGCTGCCGAGCCGGATGGCTTGCGCGATCTCACCAACGTCACCGGCCATGTCCGCTTCGAGAATGTCGGCTTCGAGTTCGGCAATTCGGGGCAGGGAATCGACGACGTGTCGTTCGAGGTCCAGGCCGGCCAGACCGTTGCCATCGTCGGCCCGACCGGCGCCGGCAAGACGACGCTGATCAATCTTCTGCAGCGCGTCTTCTCGCCGTCCCACGGCCGTATCCTGATTGACGGCCTCGACACCCGCACCGTGACCCGCAAGTCGCTGCGCCACTCGATCGCCACCGTCTTCCAGGATGCCGGCCTGCTCAACCGCTCGATCGAGGACAACATCCGCGTTGGCCGCGCCGAGGCGACCTATGACGAAGTCCATGCCGCAGCCGACGCTGCCGCTGCCCAGGATTTCATCCTGGCCAAGAGCGAAGGCTACGACACGGTCGTTGGCGAGCGGGGCGGCCAGCTTTCGGGCGGCGAGCGTCAGCGTATCGCCATTGCCCGCGCCGTACTCAAGGACGCGCCGATCCTGGTGCTCGACGAAGCGACCAGCGCGCTCGACGTCGAGACCGAGGACCGCGTCAAGGAAGCCATCGACGAATTGAGGCGCAACCGCACCACCTTCATCATCGCCCACCGCCTGACCACCGTTCGCGACGCCGATCTGGTCGTGTTCATGGACAAGGGCAAGGTGATCGAGATGGGCGGCTTTGCCGAACTGTCGCTGCGCAACGGCCGTTTCGCCAGCCTGCTGCGCGCCGGCGGCCTGCTCAACGACGAGGAAGTCCGCCGCCTCAGCCGCACGGTGAATATCGAAGCGGCGTAAGCGCGACGCTTTCCCTTCTCCCCCTGTGGGGTGAGCAGCCGGTTCGCGAAGCGAATTCATCGTGCCGGTGGCACGATGAAAGGCCGGCGAACGCCGGGACGCTGCGAAGCAGCGGGGACCCGGCAGGGGTGGATCGGCCGGCACCCGGCCCTTCGCATGGCTCAGGGCGTTCGAAGCTTGAAAAGCCAAGCAATTGGCTTTTCGTCCGCTACGCGGACCGCTTCTCACCCTGCGACATCCGCTCGATTGCCCCAAAGCCGCCGGCGGTCTATTTAGGTCGGCATGAGCGACACCTCTTCACGCCTCACCGGCTGGACCGACCTCGCCAACCCGACACGCTTTGTCGGGCTGGCCGACAGGCTGGTGCCTTGGCTGGCGTCGATTGCGGCGATCCTGCTCGCCGTCGGCCTCTATATGAGCTTTGCCGCGCCTGAGGATTTCCAGCAGGGCATGACGGTACGCATCATGTACATCCACGTGCCTTTCGCCTGGCTCGCCATGATGTGCTACACGGTGATGGCGGTCGCCGCGCTCGGCACCCTGGTCTGGCGGCATCCGCTGGCGGACGTTGCGCTCAAATCGGCCGCCCCGATCGGCGCCACTTTCACCGCGCTTGCATTGGTCACCGGCTCCATCTGGGGCAAGCCGATGTGGGGCACCTGGTGGGTGTGGGATGCGCGCCTGACCTCCGTCTTCGTGCTCTTCCTGATGTATCTCGGCATCATCGCGCTGACGCGTGCGCTGGATGATGCCAGCCGCGCCGCCTTGGCTGCCGCCATCATCACGCTGGTCGGCTTCATCAACATCCCGATCATCAAATTCTCGGTCGACTGGTGGAACACGCTGCACCAGCCGGCTTCGGTGTTCCGGCTCGGTGGGCCGACCATCGATCCCAGCTTGCTCTGGCCGCTGCTGGTTATGGCGCTCGGCTTCACCGTGCTGTTCTTCGCCCTGCATTTGACGGCGATGCGCACGGAGATCTATCGCCGCCGGGTGATCGCCATGCGCAGGGTAGCGGCACGGCAGGCTAACTGACGGCCCAAGGCCTCACCCCATCCGCCCGCGCGCTACCACCGGCAGCGTCTCCAACACCTTGTCGCCATCGATCAGATGCACCTGGTCGAACAGGTTCGTCACCACACAGCAATGATCCGGCACCACGCGCACGCGCTCGCCGATGCGCAGGCTCGCGCCGTCCGACAGTGTCACCGTGCCGTGCTCTTCGCTCAAGCCGGTGACGCGGGCGCCGGGCATACCGAGCAACTCGCCAAACTCGGGCAATCCCAGCGTGTCGCTGGACAGCGCCTTGCTGCCGCTGTCCAGAATGGCGCGGGCCGGCGTCGGGTGGCTCACCACGGTTGCGAGCACCGTCAGCGCGCAATCGTCGAGCGTGCCGACGCCTTTGGCGACCTGGTAGCGGTCGAGATAGATGTAGGTGCCGGGGCGGTATTCGGTAACGACGCTGTCCTCGCCGGAGCGCCACATGTCCGGTGTGCCGCCGCTGGAGATGCGTTCACAGGCGAGACCCGACGCGGCAAGCGTGTGCTTGGCGCCGGCCAGCCAGGATTCGGCCTCGGCGGCGCGGCCTGCCGCGGGGTAGGTCATCAGCCCGCCGAAGGTGAGCCCCTTGGCCTGATCGATTACTTTTGCCAGCGCCAAAGCCTCGGCGACGCTCTGCACACCGCAACGGCCCATGCCGGTGTCGCACTCGACCAGAACGGGCAGGGGATGGCCGGCATCGGTGAAAGTAGCGGCGAGCCCCTCCAGCGTCTCGTGGCTGTCGGCCGTCACCGACAGGGTGACGCGGCCGTGCAGCGCCTTGAGGCGCTCCAGCTTGGCGCGGCCAAGAATGTTGTAGGGTAGAAAAATGTCGGAGAGCCCGGCATCGGCCATCACTTCGGCTTCGCCGATCTTCTGGCAGGTGATTCCGACAGCACCAGCCGCCACCTGTTTCTTCGCCCAGTACGGCAGCTTGTGCGTCTTGATATGCGGTCTGAGTTTTAACCCGTGGCGGTCGGCATGCGCCTGCGCTTTGAGGATGTTGGCTTCGGCGCGGGCCGCATCGATCAGGATCGCCGGCGTATCGAGGTCGTCTATGCCTTGCATGAATGTCACCTTGGGAAATTTGGCTGGACTTATGGCCCCGATCGGACCGGATGTCATGGGGCCAGCGTGCAGTTTGCGTCGACACCGCAACGCTGTTCGGCTATGCGCTTTAGGCAGGAACGCGACGCCAAGGGATCACGACCATGAAACGCTCCACCGTCAACGACATCATTCGCGATGCCGACGCCTTCATCCGCTCGTTCGGCTACATCATGCCGCCTTTCGCCTACTGGTCACCGGAGGAGATGAAGGCGCGCAAGGTCGATTCCTCGGCTATTTTCACCTCGCGGCTCGGCTGGGACATCACCGATTACGGCCAGGAGAAATTCGACGAACTCGGCCTGTTCCTGTTCACCGTGCGCAACGGCGTCTATGCCGACATGAAGAAGGGCATGGGCATGCTCTATGCCGAGAAGATCATGATCTCGCGCAAGGACCAGCTGTCGCCGATGCATCGCCACAACATCAAGGCCGAGGACATCATCAACCGCGGCGGCGGCAAGCTGGTGCTCGAACTGTTCATGCACGATCGCGACGGCGGCATCGATCCCAAGGCTGAGGTGTCGGTGCCGGTCGACGGCACCATCCACAGGCTGCCGGCGGGCGGGCTCTTGAAGCTCGACCCGGGCCAGAGCGTGACCCTGATGCCCGGCGTCTGGCACGCCTTCTGGGCCGAGGGCAAGGACGTGCTGATCGGCGAGGTCTCGACCGTCAATGACGACCTCACCGACAATGTCTTCCGCGAACCGATCGGCCGCTTCTCCAACATCGACGAGGACGTCGCGCCGGTGCATCTGCTGGTGTCCGACTATGAGAAGTGGGTGGGGTAGCGAGAGGTACCCCATTTCATCGGCTGGTGCTGCCCCTCATTGTCCTGCCGGACATTTCTCCCCGTATAGTGACGGGGAGAAAGATGCTATCGCGGATGGTTTCGCCAATACCCAGCGTTGCAGAATAAGCGCCGCGTTGCAGCCAGCCTTCTTCTCCCCGTCTCTATACGGGGAGAAGGTGCCGGCAGGCGGATGAGGGGCGGCGCTGGCGTTCCATGATTGCTACCACGCGCTTATATGATCCCCATCATTTCTACCGCTGATACTTGTCCGCCTTGCGGGTGCCCAGCAGAAGCTTGCGTTCGAGCTGTGCCCGCAGCTCGCCGTAATAAGCAGTGAGGAAGGCCCTGGAATCGACCGGCTCGATCGTCATGCCGATCTTGCGCCCGATCGTCTCGGCCACGGCTTTCAGCGCGAAATAGTCGTCGCGGCGCAGCACCTCTTCCAGCTTGTGCAGCTCAGCGATGCCATAGGCGTCGAGCTGGGCCTGGGTGAAGCGGAAGGCGCGGGCGGTGGTGTTTTGCCGTTGCGACAGGTCCTCGACCAGCGCCAGTTTCGGCGCTTCGACCACCCAGGTTCCGGCCAGCAGGTCGCCGATGCGCATGCGGTCGCGGTTGAACAGCGGGAAGAGCGCAAACAGGAGCGTCCAGACCAGTCCGAAGATCGTCGACAGCGTGTCGGCGAGCCCCATCTCGCTGCGGCCGAGAATGATCGACAGCGGCAGGAAGATCTCGATCTCGCGCATCAGATTGCGGGCGATGACCTGGTCGACCGACAGGCCGGCGCCGCTGCGCGACGCCACTCGGATGCCGAGCATCCGCTTGCCGGGCGTGGCGGCACGGCGGCCGGCCTCGAAGACGATGAAATAGGCGTTGCGCAGGAAGAAGATCAGGATGATCCAGACGATGAACAGCGGCTGCGCCCCTTCGCCCTGGAGGCCGGCCAGCCCGAATAGCGCGACGACCGTGATCACGATGGCGGTGACGATGATGATCACGAAGTCGAGCAGGAAGGCGGCGGCGCGGGTGCCGGCATCGGCGAGCTTGATCCGGAGATCGACGCCTTCCGGCGTGATCAGCGGCCGTATCGTCGAGACGGCAGCGCGCCTAGCGGTCGCCACGGCGAACCACCCTGAACAAATAGAAATAGCAAAGCCATAGCGTCAGCATGCCACCGCCAATGGCGTAGCGTGTACCGTCGCTGGTGATGACCTGCCTGCCGATGCCTTCGAGCAGGCCGGCACACAAAAGCATGATCGTCACCCCGACCATCGTGGTGGCCGCCACGCGCCCGGCATCGGCCGCCGCCGTCATCCGGGTCAATTCGCCGGGGAAGGCGATGCGCGTGCCGATGCGCATGCCGGCAGCGCCGGCAAGCGCGATCGCGAACATCTCGGTGGTGCCGTGGATGGACAGCCATCCGCCGAGCTCCAGCCCGAGCCCCTTGGCGACGTAGATCTGGAACATCGCGCCGAGCAGGCAGCCATTCATCAGGATCAGGAGCACGCTCGGCACCGCGAAGGCAAAGCCGAGCGCGAAGGCCAGGATCGCCACCTGGACATTGTGTGTGAACAGAAAGGCTGCGAAGCCCGACAGGAAGTTGCTGTCGGCGCCATCGTAGAGCACCTGCCGCAGCACTTCGGCCGATGCGTCCGGGTTGCGCCCGCCGGCGAGGCTCGGCGGAATGATGGCGTCGTACCAGCCCTTGTCTTTCGTCACCAGCCAGTAGCCGGCGCCGAAGCCGACGAAGGTCAGGACGACCGACAGCACCGTTTCGCGCCACAAATCGCGGATGGCGTTCGGCCAGTCATGCAGGAAGAAATCGCCGATGCGCTGGCGCAAGCTGCGGCGTGCGCCATAGAGATAGAAATAGCCGCGCAGGCATAGCGCTTCGAGATAGCCGACCAGCGCATTGTCGAGCGAGGTCGCCCGCGCCACCGAGAGCGAGGACAGCGCCGAGCGGTAGAGCAGGGGCAGCGACAGCAACTCGTCTTCCGAGAGCGTGCGCGGCGCCCGTTTCTCGACCCGGGCGAGCAGCGCCTCGAACGCCTTCCAGTCGGCCTCGCGCTCCGAACGGAAGCTCGCCAGCGACTGGCGCACGGCGTCCTTGCCGACCAGCGCGTTCACAACAGATCCTCCCGCTTGAGCTCGAGATAGCGCTCGACCAGCGCCGGCCCCAGCCTCTGGTGGTAGGCTTCGATGACATGGGCGCCGAGCAGCCGCAGCCGCCCGATGACGACCTGCCTTTCGCGCAGCAGCCCGCCGGCGACGACCGAGCGCGCAACGTCCTCCGGCGTGTCCGGCGGCATGTCGGCCAGCGTCTCCAGCTCGACATCCTTCATCATCATGAACAGCACCAGATGCCGTTCGGTGAGCCGCCCGACCGTGCGCAGCATCAGTTCGGCGCTGATCGGATCGACGAAGTCGGTGAAGATGATCACCAGCGAGCGCCGGTCGAGCCGCGCCGCAAGCGTCGTCAGCGCCAGGGTGAAATTGGTCTCTTCGGTCGAATAGTCGATCTCGGCCGCCCGCTTCTGGATCATGGCGAAGCTGGCCGAGCCGCGCACGGCGCCGCTGGAAACGCGCGGCCGCGCATCGAAGCCGAACAGGCTGACCATGTCGCCGCCCTTCAGCGCAATGAAGGCCGACAGCAGTGCAGCGGTGACGGCGCGGTCGACCTTCGGCACACCATCGACGGGCTCGCACATCAGCCGGCCGCTATCGATGGCCAGCACGATGTTGTTGTTCTCCTCGATGCGGAACTCGCGCGCCAGAAGCCTGCCGTGGCGGGCGCTGCGCTTCCAGTCGATCATGCGCCGGCCCATGCCGGGCTGGTAGTCCTTCAGCGCCTCGAATTCGCGGCCCTGGCCGGCACGGCGCTGCGCATGGCCGTCGGGCAGCGCCTGGCGCTGCAGAAGCGTGATCGCCTCGTCGCGGGCGCTGCTGACATTGGGCAGCACCGCGACCTTGCTGTCCATCGGCAGCACGACCTGGTTCCAGACCAGCCCGAACGGCCCGCGCCAGCGCACCCACAAGCGGTCGAACCTGGCCATGCCGCGCCGCAGCGCCTGAAATTTGAGGTCGAGCGATGCGCTGCCGGCCTCGGCAGCCAAAGCGCCGCCGGTGCCGCCCAGCGGCGCCAGCCGCTCATCATGGCCGAGACGCGCCTGCACCGCGCGCGGGCGTCCGCTGAGCCTGGCGGTGACATTGACGGTAAACTGGCCGCCGACGCTGACCTGCGGCGGGGCATGGATGGTGGCGTTCAGAGAAGCGCGCCCGCGCCCGGCGGCCGCGTCCACAGCCAGGAAAGCCAGCAGCACGCAGATCCACAGCAGGCCGAGATACCACAGCGACGGCAGCGCGAGCGCGATCAGGAAGGCCGGTATTGCCCCTGCCGCACCTGCCCAGACTGCCCGGCCGCTTGGATAGATCAACGTGGCGCTTCCGTCTGGTCGACAAGGTCGGTGACGATCTGCTCGACCAGGCGGCCGTCGATCTGCGCCGCCGGTGACAGGATCACCCGGTGGCGCAGCGCCGGCACCGCAAGCGCCTTGACGTCGTCGGGGATGACATAGGCGCGCCCGTCGAGTGCTGCCCGGGCGCGCGCGGCCCTCGCCAGCATGGCGCCCGCGCGCGGGCTGGCGCCAACCTCGAGGTCCGGGCTGGCGCGCGTGGCCCGCACCAGCCTTGCGATATAGTCGACGACATCGTCGACAAGCGTGACCTCGCCGACCGTCGCCAACGCCTTTTCCAGCGTCTTGCGGTCGGCCTGGGCGGTGATGCCGTATTGCTTGATATCGTGCGAGGCGGTGCCGCCGCCATGGTGGATGATGATCGCCTTTTCCTCTTGCGCGTCGGGGTAGCTCACCCGGTGCTTGAACAGGAAGCGGTCGAGCTGGGCCTCGGGCAGGGGATAGACGCCCTGGTGTTCGATCGGGTTCTGCGTCGCCACAACCATAAAGTTCTGGCCAAGCGAATGGGTGGTGCCGTCGAAGGTGACGGCATGCTCCTGCATCGCCTCAAGGAGGGCGGCCTGGGTCTTGGGTGGTGTGCGGTTGATTTCGTCTGCCAGCAGCAGGTCGCAGAAGATCGGACCGTGCGTCAGCGTGAATTGCCCGGTCTGGAAATTGTAGATGTTGGAGCCGACGATGTCGCCGGGCATCAGGTCTGGCGTGAACTGGATGCGGCCATAGGCGACGCCCAGCGCCTGGGCGAAGCAGCGCGCCGTCATCGTCTTGGCCGTGCCCGGTGGTCCCTCGAGCAATATATGCCCGCCGGCGAACAATGCCGTCAGCATCAGATCGACCGTATCGTGTTGCCCGGTGATGGCCTTGGCCACCTCTTCCCTGATCTGTGTCGCCAGGGCCTTCACATCATCGACGTTCACCGAGCCTCCTTGCCGTCCAGTCGTGCAGCTTTTCGGCTGCCGCATGCATTTGTGTCAGGGTCTTTGCCGCGTCGGCGGCCTGCAGGCGGGTCGTGAATCCGCCGGCCTCGTCCTTATCGCGGGAATCGAGCCAGCGGTCGAGCGCTTCGCCCTGCAAACCATGCGGCGCGCCGAGCAGCGCGCCGGCGCGCACCCGCGCCAGCGCGCCGTAGCGGTCGCCCAGTTCCTCGAGCCGGCCGGCGCGGCGCAACAGCATCGCCGTAGTGTCGACCAGCGCGCGCTTGCCGAAGGCGATGGCGCGCTGATCGGCCCGCGGCGGCCCGAACCGGCCAAGGCCATGCAGGAACGCCAGCGCCGCCGCCGCCAGGATTGTCAGTGTCAGCGCCAGGAATGGCGGCTCGACCAGAAGCTTGGCGAGATCGTATTTTCGTCCCACGCCATGCAGCGTCAGGTCGAACATGACGGGACCCTCTTCGGGCTGCAGGAACTCGATCAGCTTCAGTGCCGCCGCTGCCTTGTCGGGATCCTTGAGCGCCGCATTGTTGATCAGGTCGGGGTCGGTCAGGATGTAGAACCGCTCGTCTTCCACCTCGGTCAGCACCGCCTTGCCATTTCCGGCGGCAATCAGCGGGTGTTCGTCGGCCACCCACTGCAACTGGTCGGGAACGTTGACCGTCTGCCCAGCGACGTCGATTTGTTTGACCGTGACCTCGCCCCCGCCGACCTTGGCCTTGGCGATGCGGCCGAGCCAATCGTTCACCACGACGTCTGGGAGCCGCTCGATCTTCATCTCCCAGCCCTCGTGCTGGAACAGCGGCAGCGTCGCCCATTTGGGCAGCACGAACAGCGTATCCATGCCCTTGCGAAGCTTGATGATGTTGGCGAGCGCATCCGGGTCGCTGTCGGGCGAAATGGTGACGATGAGCAGCATTTCGGTCTCGAGATCGCTGTCGGACCGCGCCATATCGGGGGCTTCGCCGGTCARCTCCAGCCATTCCGCCAGGCCGGCATAGCCGATGCCGCTCTTCGACAGCGGCGTCGCGCCGCCGACATGCGGCTGGCGGAAGTCGGGGGCATAGGTGGACAGCAGGAAGAAGCCCGCCGCCGCGAGCAGGCTGGCAAAAATCCCCCAGAACAGCGTCCTTCGGCTGAACGGTTCCTGCTGGGCGATGTCGGCGGTCGAAGCACTCACACCCAGGCATCCCTGAAGACGAATCGCTCATAGGCGCCGCGCGCCTCCTGCCAGCCCTCGGGGCCGACCGGCCGGCGCGCGAACAGCGCCGCCTCGACGATGCGCGCGATCTGGGTGAAGGCGCTGCGCGCTCGGGTCGGGATCGACGCCGCGCTGGCGATGTCGCGCGCGGTCAGCGACGGGCGCAGGAAGTCGGGCAGGCGCCCGGCGATATCGGCGACGCTGCGGCGAAGCAGGAGATGCACCGCCTCGTCATACTCGCCGCGGGCAGCCAGCGCATCGGCTTCCGACAACAGGATCTGCGCCGCACCGACGTCGGGACGCCATGTCGCTTCCGCCTCGGCCACGCTCTTCTTGCGCCGCCAGGGCAGGCGCCAGGCAACGCCTTGCACCTCAAGGAAAATCAGCAGCAGGATGATCGCGGCACCTGTGATCACCGCGCCCCAGAACAGGTAGATCATGTAGGGGCCAAGCCAGTTCAGGAACTCGCCGAACGGCTTCAGCCACTCGGGCGGTTCGGGTTGCTTAAAGGCCGGCAGGTCGAACTGGATCGAATCGTCCGACAGCAACTGCTTGTGCAGCTTGGCCAGCCATTCGGCTTGCGCAGCATCCGGCTGTGCAGCAGTCACCTTTTCGCCCCCATGCAACCCGCGGTTCGCGGGCCGACACTGACAATGCAGCGCAACATTTGCAAGTGGGCTAGACGCCGCTCGCCAATCTTGGCAAATTTACTACTGCGGTCGCCGGACAATATTCGGCGGTGAAACAGGGGGCGCATCATGACTTCGGCAACATTTGCACGGCCTGAGAAATTTCAGATCGGCAGGGTCTTCAATAACAGCTTCGCCGTCATCGGCCGAAATGTCGTGCTTTGCGTCGGACTGGCTTTTCTGTTCGCAGGCCTGCCGACCATCTTGATCCAGCTGTGGACCAACTCGCGCATGGAAGCGCTGCTGCAGGCCGATCCTGGCGCCGCGGCCGATCCCACCTTCGCGCTGCGCAATTCCTGGGTCACGTTTGTCGCCTTTTTCGTAAGCGCCATTTTCGGACTGCTGCTTCAGTCGGCACTTGTTCGCGCCTCCATCGAGGATCTTAATGGCAAGCGGCCGAATATTGGCGACTGCCTTCAGATCGCCATTCGCTTCCTGCTGCCCACGCTGGCCATAGGCTTCCTTGTCTCGCTTGCATCCGGCCTGGCCATGATCGCGCTGATCGTGCCCGGCGTGATCCTTTGGCTCGGCTGGTCGGTTTCGGTGCCGGTTCTGATCCAGGAACGGCTCGGCGTGTTCGGCTCAATGTCGCGCAGCCGCACGCTGACCAAGGGCAGCCGCTGGTCGCTGTTCGGACTGTTCCTGGTCCTGATCATCATCGCCATGGTCATTCAGGGGGCGGTAGGCGTGGTTGTCTACCTGTTTCACGGCATCGTCGCGGCCATCGTGGCCGGGCTGGTGCAGAGCGTGACGTCGATGCTGCTGTCGGTCGCCGCCGCGGTCAGCTATGTCGAGCTGCGCCAGGTCAAGGAAGGCACCAGCGTCGACGAACTGGCGGAGATATTCTCGTAAGCCGGAAGATTCGCGCGGCCTTGGCCCTCCCGGGCCAAGGCATGTGCCAGGGCAGGGGGACACAATGACGTCACTGGCGCAGCAACGACCGGAAAAATTCCGCATCGGCAGGGTTTTCAGCAACAGCTTTGGGGTCATCGGCCGCAATCTCGGTTTCCTTGCTGTGGTTGTCGGACTTTTTTCGACCCTGCCCGCACTGTTGTACAATCTCTGGAACCTGTCCCGGGTTGCCACGATGGTCGGCGCTGGCGGCGCCGGCAACGCCGCCGCTTTCGAAACGTCAGCCATGGAAGACTACTCGGCCCTATCGCTCGTCGCTTCTCTGATCATCTTTGGGCTGGCCTTGCTGGTGCAGGCTGCACTGGTGAGAGCGGCAATCGAGGATTTGAACGGCAAGCGGCCCGTCATCGGCGACTGCATCCAGAGTGCATTGCGCAGCTTCTTCCCCACACTCGGCATAGGCATCCTGGTCATCCTCGTCCTGGTGGTGGGTGTTTTTGTGATGGTTTTCATGACCTGGGCCATTCCCCTTCTCGGGTGGCTGATCGGGCTCGGCCTGGCGTTGATCCCCGCTTTCATGTGGCTGATTTCCGTATCGGTTTCCGTGCCCATTGCGGTTCAGGAGAGGCTTGGCGTATTCGGCTCGATATCGCGCAGCCGAGCCCTGACCAAGGGCAGCCGCTGGTCGATATTCTGGCTGTTGCTGATCATTGGCGTGGCGGCGATGCTCATCCAGGCGGTGTTCTCTGTGTTTTTTGGACTGGCTATCGCCACCACCGGCGGCATCACCGGTGTCGGGGTGCTGGTCGGAGCGATTGGCAGCAGTCTGGTGTCGACGATCTTTTCAACGGTGCTGTCGGTGACGATTGCCGTCGCCTATGTCGAACTGCGCCAGGTCAAGGAAGGCACCAGCGTCGACGAACTGGCGGAGATATTCTCGTAAAATCGCGACATTGCATCTTCGGACGGATCGCGACGGTTCGCGATTTCGGCGCGGCGGGCTGTTCCCTCGCTCTGCCGGGCGTCGGCCACAAGCGGATAAGGACTTAGCGCTTCCATGGTGCTTGCAGACAAATTCCGCCTCGGCAGCGTTCTCGGCGACACGTTCGCCGTCATCCGGCGCAATCCGATGCTTTGCATCGGGCTGGCATTGATCATTTATGCATTGCCGAGATTCGGGCTGTCGCTCTGGTACTGGAAAACCATGACCGCGGTCGCATCGGGCACCCCGGAATTTTCGGCGCAACGGATCACGATCACTGTCATCGAACTGTTTGGCAATATTGTTCTCGGCGCCATCCTTCAGGCGGCATTGACGCGGGCAACCATCGAGGATTTGAACGGCAAACGGCCTTCGTTCCGGGACTGCATCAAGACAGCTTTCGCGGTCCTTTTGCCGACAATCGTCATTTCGTTGCTGGTCGCGCTGGGCGTTTGGATAGGTCTCATATTCCTGATCGTTCCAGGGCTGTTCTTGCTGGCTCGCTGGTCGGTCGCAATACCGGTTCTGGTCCAGGAGAGACTGGGTGTATTCGCCGCCATGAGGCGCAGCCGCGACCTTGCCAAAGGCAGCCTCTGGCCTTTGATGGCGTTCTGGCTGGTCATCCTCGTCGCTTCAATCGCAATAGGCCTCGCGTTGGACCAATTCGCATCCTTGTCCGACACAACGCTGGGCTTCTTCCTTAATGCGCTGGCCGACACGGCTTCGGGCATAGTGCAGTCGATCGCACCTGTGGCCATGTACATCGAATTGCGGCGGGTCAAGGAAGGCACCAGCATCGACGACCTGGCGGAGATTTTCTCTTGAGCGAACGGCGATAGATTCCATGGCGGTGGTAACCCAGGGGGAGCCGGAGAAATTGCGGCTTGGCAAGGTGATCAACACAGCCGTGTCTTTCATGGGACGAAATCTGATCCTCTCGCTTGTTGTTGGCGCGCTTTTCTTCGTCTTGCCTTTGATACTGGTCGATCTGTGGACGTTCTGGTTTTGGTCAAAACTGCCTTTTTTGGGGAAAGCTTATTTTGGTGGCCGCTGGGACACGCTAGCCAGAGCCGGAGTGGCGCTGGCTTCGGGACTCTTGTCCTTCGTACCAAAGGTCTTGGGGTTTGCAGTACTGTCGAGGGCAGCTATAGACGACATCAGGGGCGACCGCCCGTCGGTTGGAGGTTGTATCCAGCAGGCAATGCGACACGATCTTCCGATCGTGGGTACGGGGTTCGCAATTTATCTTGGATTCTTTTTCCTCAGCTATGCGGTGTCTCGCACTGGGTTGCTCACTCCCTCTGAAGGTGTCGCTGTCTTCGCCGTTCTAGCTACGCTCTGTATATTCTGGGGACTTGGAATCTCTGCTGCCCTTCCTGTCGCTGTACACGAAGGGCTTGGGCTGAGAGCTTCGATGTCACGTAGCCGCGTGCTAACGAAGGGGCATCGCTGGCCGATATTCGGCCTTTTTTTGATCGTCATCGTCTTCTTGTTAGCGAGGCAAGTGGGCTTGGCTTTGGCATTTGTGTTTGCCATGACCGTCGTCGGGTCAGTGTCTTCCTACATGGTTATCACCATTCCGGTTGCAATTGTCTCGGCAATCATCTGGGTCGCGACATCAGTTGTTATCACGGCCACCTACACCGAGTTGCGTCATATCAAGGAAGGCAGCAGCGTCGAGGATCTGGCGGAGATATTCTCCTGAAGGCGAAGCCGCCACGGTGGTCAGGCGGCCACATCTCAGTGACAGCAGCTATGCCCTGACTGCACGCTCGTCCGGCAGAGGCACGATGAGGTGATCGCCACATCCGCCTTCGCCAGCGCGGCGGTAAGCTTCGCCTGCAAACCCGGCAGTTCCACGCTCTCGCCGCGCCGTCTCAGGCACTCCACCAGCCCGTGCAGCGACCAGACATTGTCGGGATGCTGGGCGCAGCGTTGCACCTTGCCGCTCAAGCCGAGATCGTCTCGATAGACCTGCTCGGCCTCGTCGGCATGGCCCTGGTCGAGCAGCAGCGCTGCCAGCGCATGGCGGGGCGGATGCATCCAGGCCCATGGCTCGGTGTAGGACAGATTGTCGTCGAGCTCGACCGCGTGGCGCAGATGCGTATAGGCCTCGTCATGGCGGCCCTGGTGGTAGGCGAGCTCGCCGTCGAGCAGGGCGGCACCGACGGACAGCGAGGCCCGCGTCGGATTGCTGAGGAAGCGCCGTTCCGGTGGGATGCTCTCGACATGCCTGCGGAAAGTTTCGCGCTCGCGGTCGGCCGCCGAAAACTGTTTGAGCGTGGCATGGGCGACGCCCTTGGCGTAGTGCTGCATGGCCGATGTCAGCACATAGAGTTCCGGCTCCGCCACCATCGGCTCGTCGATGATCTCCTGCCAGCGGCCGAAGCGCACCTGCACATGCGATTTCATCGCGTGATAGCCTTCGACCGTCTGGGTGAGCTTCGGCCGGTCGGGGATGCTGACGACATCGCGCGTGACCAGGCTGCGCACCTTGTCCGCCGCCCACAGCGCCGGCTGGTACTGGCCAAGGAACATGCAGGTGAACATCATCAGATGCAGGTCGTGGCAGCAGCCAAGCAGATAGTAGGTCGTCTCACTGGCATAGGCGAGGTAGAGGTCGTTGGCCCGCACCGCCTTTTCGCTGGCGAGCTTCGCCTTTTCGTAGTCACCGCACAGCACATGGATATGCCCCGGCATGTGGTTCATGTGGCCGGCATCGGGACACATGGTGCCGAGCAGGTTCGCCGAGCGTATGCCGCGCTCCGGCTGCGTCGACATTTCGAGCAGATGGATATGCAGATGCAGGATCGCCGGATGCGGTGCTGTGCCGGCTTCGTCCGACAGCCGGATCGAGCGCTCGCAAACCTCCAGCGCCTCCAGCACGTCCGAGTTCGGCGCCGGCCGGCCGGTCTTCAAATCCCACAGCCGCCGCACGGTGCGCATCATCAGCGCCTCGACGGTCAGCGCCATCACGTCATGGTCGTCGGGGAAGTCGCGAAAAACCTGCCGCATCGCGGCAGCATAGGCATTGTCCCATTGCTCGAATTCCGCGGGCTCGACACCATGCGGCTCTTGAAAGCGGGCGGCCAGCGCCTCGATCAGCCGTTGCTCGATGGGGCTGGCGCTCGCAGAACCTGCCCGCGCGAGCTGGACGTGGTCGAAGCAGCGCTTGGTCGCGCGGTCGGCCTCGTCCTTGCCGTGCTCCTTCCAGGTCAGGTTGTAAAAAGGCCCGGCGGCATAGGCGATGCCCCAATGCACGAAGGCGCAATCCGGGTCGGTCTCCAGCGCCTTCTCGAAGCACTTTATGCCTTCCTCGTGATTGAAGCCGTAGCACCAGTTCAGTCCGATATCGAACCAGCGCTGCGTCTCGGTCGAGGAGGTGGAAATAGGGCGGCGATAGGTGCCGAGGTTGAAATGGTCCATGCCTGATTCGCTCTGAGCCGAAAGTCGGTCAGGCGCAATCTGTGCCGAGATTCGTGGCGATGGCAAATGGCATTCGGCCGGCGCGGCTCATTCGAACCGCGCCGGCCCAACGTCCCGGGAGGCATCAGCTCTCCAACCACACCTTCTCAAAATGCTGCTCCAGTGACTGGTGCTGTTCGCAGCCTTGCACGCCCTTGCGGTAGGTGCGGTAGACCGAGCGCCAGTAGGGCTGGATGATGATGCCGGCATCGCGCAAATTCTGCTCGATCTTGGCCATGATCTCCTTGCGCTGAGCGGCATCCGGCGTTGCCAGCGCCTTGTCGAGAAGCTCGTCGAACTCTTTGTTGGCGTAAGCACTTTCGTTCCAGGCGGCGCCCGATTTATAGGCGAGCGCCAGCACCTGGACGCCGAGCGGCCGGCCCAGCCATTCGGTGGTGGAGAAGGGGTATTTGCTCCAGTCGTTCCAGAAGGTCGCTGCCGGCAGCACGGTGCGCTTGATCTTCAGGCCGGCCTCCCGCATCTGCGCGGCGATCGCATCGCCGGTGCTTTTTTGCCACTCGACATCGACGGAGATCAGATCGAATTCGTGATCGGCCTTGCCGGCCTCGGCGAACAGTTTCTTCGCCTGGTCCATGTCGCGCTTGGCCGGACCGATATCGGCGAATTCTGGGTGCATCGGGCCGACATGGTGGTTGTCGGCCGGCTTGCCGCGACCGCCGAGACCAAGCGTCAGCACGGCCGAGTTGTCGACGGCAAGCTGGGCTGCGCGGCGCACCTTGACGTCGTCATAGGGCGCATTGCCGACATTGAAGCGGGCAACGATGGTCGAGCCGGTGGCGATCTCGGAATTTTGCAGGCCCATCTGCTCTGTCTGCGAGACGGCGTCGGACGCGGTTTCGTGGTCGGTGTCGATCTCGCCGGATTCGAACGCCGACAGCATGGCGTTAGGGTCGGAGCCATAATCGACCCATTTGATGCCATCGAGATAGAAGTCGCCCTTCCACCACGGCTTGTCCTTGCGCTTCACCTCGGCGCTGGTCTCGGCACTCCAGCTGACCAGTTCGCAGGGACCGGTGGTGATCGCCAGCGCCTTCATCGGGTCGTCGCCGCCTTCATAGGAGCGGTGCATGATCAGCGCCGGATAGTCGGCCATGCCGGCAATCAGCGAAATATCGGGCTTCGGCAGATTGAGCTTTACGGTGAAGTCATCGACCTTCTCGATGCCGCCATCGACCGGCTTCTTGGTGTCGGCATTGACCAGCGCGCCCATGCGCGCGGCGACCGAATTGCCGGCCACACCGGCATCGCACCAGCGGTTGAGATTGTGGATGACATCGTCGGCGTTGAAGGTGTCGCCGTTCGACCAGGCGATGCCCTTGCGCACATGCAGCGTGATGGCTTTGGCGTCATCACTGGTTTCCCAGCTTTCGAGCAGCCACGGTTCGAAGGCGAAGTCGCGGTTCCAGCGCACCAGATATTCGTTGCAGTGGCGCGCGACATTGGACATTTCCACGCCGTCGAACGTGCGCGGATCCTTGAAACCCTTGACGTTCATGGCGACGCGCAAGGTGCCGCCGCGCTTCGGCTCCTCGGCTGAGGCGGGCGACGCGCTGAGACCGCCCAGCGCCAGCGCGCCGGCGGCGCTGACGCCAAAGCCGGCCATGATGGCGAGATATTCGCGACGGTTTATCCCGCCTTTCCTGAAATCGTCGGCAACGGGTTTCGCCTTCGGATGCAATCTTCTGTCGGTCAGCATGAATTTCATCGTCGTTCCCTCTTTTGTTGAGCGCCCCGACGGATCGCCTCCGCTTGGGGGCGGATGCGACCGCCGGGGCGCCGCTGCCTGAGCGCGCGATGATAGGGCGGGCTGACGCAGGGAAGTGTTCGAATTTCCGCAGTTCTTGTGCGCTGCTCCGCAGTGGGAGGATAGCTAATCTCCCCCCAAGTGGGGGAGATGTCCGGCAGGACAGAGGGGGGCGCTGTCCCGCCGACGCTTCTGTCGACTGGGGGTGTCCTCTCAGGCAATCGCTACATTAGTTCAGGGTGCTTATAGGCCGCGATCCTTCGCGCCCCCCTCTGGCCTGCCGGCCATCTCCCCCACGAGGGGGGAGATCAGC
Source organism: Mesorhizobium sp. P2_B11 (assembly GCF_056404855.1). NCBI lineage: Bacteria > Pseudomonadati > Pseudomonadota > Alphaproteobacteria > Hyphomicrobiales > Phyllobacteriaceae > Mesorhizobium > Mesorhizobium sp. P2_B11. The sequence continues at coordinate 620,989 of NZ_JBFUDF010000006.1, read as the reverse complement.
TACCCGCAGGCTCAATACGGCCAGTCGTTCTTGCCGAGCACGGCGACGGCGGCGATGGCCGCAAGCGTGCACAAGAATGCCTCGCCGGCGCGCGGAACGCTTTTGCGGGCGCGCAAGAAACTGTGCACCAGCCGCGGCTCCTCATACCACCAGGCGCGGCCGCCGGCGGCAACGATGCGGTCGCGATAGGTCTCGCCGTCCGATGACAGCGGATCGCACTGGGCAGTGATGATGACCGTCGGCGGCAGGCCCGAGAAATCGCTGTCGCTTAGCGGCGAAAATGTCGGGTCGTCGCGCGATTGCTCCGGGCCGCAGCGGATGGTGCGATAGGTTTCGATGTCGCGCAACGTCAGCAGCGGCGCCTGCGCGTGCTCGACATAGGAGCCGGCGTTCTCATCGCCGCCGAGGCCGGGATAGATCAGCACCTGGCCGACGGCGCGGCGTGGGTGGCGGCGCGACGCATGCGCAACTGTCGCCGCAAGGTTGCCGCCGGCACTTTCGCCGACGAGCACGATCGGCAGGTTGGTCGTCTGTGCCGCCCATTCGAAGGCGGCAAGCGCATCGTCGAAGGCAGCTGGGTGCGGATGTTCGGGCGCCAGCCGGTAGTCGGCGGAGACGACGTCGAAGCCGGTGCCGGCGCAAATCTCGGCGCAGATGTCGTCATGACTGTCGAGCCCGCCCAGCACAAAGCCGCCGCCATGATAGTAGACGACGATTGCGCGCACCGGCTTGCCCGCCATGCGATAGTAGCGGGTGGGTATGGGGTGCCCTTTATCGCCGGCAATGATGCCGTCGCTCGCCGAGACCCCCTTGGGATAACCCTGATGGAAGGCGCGGCACATCGCGTCATAGACCGACCTTTGCTCGGCGATCGGCAGTTCTGCGATTTCGGGCGGGAACCAGTCGTTGACGCGGTCGATGTAATTCCACAGCGCCGGGTCGAGCAGGGTGGCGTATTTTCCCCGCCTGGCTGTCTTGAGCTTGTGGACCGTGCCCATTGTCTCTTGCCCGCTCAGAGTTCGCCGTAGAGCCGGCTGGCGTTCTCGAAGGTGAAGCGCAGCGGCACCGAACCCTCGACCTGCCATACGCTGACGGTGTCGCCCGCCATCAGCCGGCAGGCGTCGATTGTGTTGGTGACCGCGCCGCCATAGAGCCGGTTGGCGAGGTTGAGGATGGCGGTCTGGTGCATGGCGGCGCTGCCGCTGCCGCAGGCATCCTTGACCAGCAGCACGCGAAAGCCGGATGCCACTGCGTCCTTCACGGTGGCATCGACGCAGGCCTCGGTCCACACGCCGGCAATGATCAGCCATTCGATGCCGCCGGATTTGAGGTCGCGCGCCGCCGGACCCGAGCGGAAGGCGCTGGCCTCCGCCTTGATCAGCAACGCCTCGCCATTGGCCGGCGCCACCTCATGGCAAATTTCCGTCAGCGGATCGCTCTTGTCGGAAAAGGCCGACTTGCCGTCGGCATCGAGCGGATGGAACGGCCGCGCCTTGGCGGTATCGACGATATAGGCCCAGTGGTAGAGCGGCACGAAATTGCGCCGCGCCGCCGCCTGCAGGCGCTGGACGTTGGCCAGCACCTCGCCATAGCCTTCGACCAGGTAGCGCTTGTCCTGCCGATGCTCTTCCTGGAGGTCGATGAAGACGGCGGCGACAGTGCCGCGTTTGATAGAGATAGGGCTTTTCATGCGGCGCCTCGGTTGGCGGTCGACACCATCCCGTTCGCCAAGCTGGCACAAGCGGTGGTGACTGGTCGGTGCCTCCCCACCTTCGTCATCCACGGGCGAAGCAGGAGCGAAGCTCCGTCGCGGAGACCCGAGGATCCATGCCGTGACGTTGGCCGGAGAGTGTGGCGGTCCAGAATTCGCACCGTTGCGGCGCCCGGGAGTCCCGGCATGGATCCTAGGGTCTGCGCCGCGTCGCTGCGCTCCTTGCTTCGCCCTAGGATGACGAAGGCATGGGTGCTGCGGCTATTCCCGAAGGTTTGCGATATCGCATAGAGGTCGATGGGGGACGTCGGCTTCAAACCTGTTTCTCCAGAAACTCATCCTCATAGGGAAAGCGCGACAGCAATTCGGTGCCGGTGTCGGTGATCAGGATTTCGTCCTCCAGCTTGACACCCTCGCGGCCGCCTTTCTCGCCGATATAGCTTTCCACGCTGACCACCATGCCGGGCACGATGACGCCGTCGCGGCCATAGGTCTCGTAGTCCATGGCGTGCGCAATGAATGGCGTTTCGCCATGCATGCCGACGCCGTGCATGACTGAGGTATAGCGCTGATCGACGAAACGGTCGGGGATTTTCCACGCTTTTTCGGCGATCTCGCGAAACGCCATGCCCGGCTTGACGATCGAAATATTGTGCTGAACCTGGTCGTGCGCCATGCGGTAGAGCGATTTCTGGTAGTCGGTCGGCTTGCCCGGCCCGCAGCGGAATGTGCGCGAGAAATCGGAATAGTAGCCGTAGCAGCCGATCGTGTCGGTATCGAGCGCCAGAAGCTCGCCCGGTCGGATCTTGCGGCCGCTGGCCTCGTTGAACCACGGATTGGTGCGCTGGCCCGAGGTGAGCAACCGTGTCTCGATGAACTCGCCACCTTGCCTGATGACCTCGCCATACATGATGGCGAACAGTTCGTTTTCGGAAACGCCGGGCTTGATCGCCTCGCGCACGGCATAGACGGCCGCCTCGGCGCCGGCCATCGACACCTGCAGGCATTTCACCTCCTCTGATGTCTTGACCGCGCGCACTGCCAGGATCTCGCCCTGGCAATCCCTGACCTCGCAGCCGCGCTTTTCCAGCGCTAGCGCCTGCAAATGGCTGCAGCGGTCGAGCCCGAGCTTCATCGAGCCGCCGCCATGCTTCTTCAAAAGCTCGGCGATCTCGTCGGCGAAGGGGCCGGCGGTCTCGTCGTCGCGGCCCGACACCGACGACCAGACGAGCTTTGAAGGCCGCGCCTCGTCGATCGTGTCGAGCACCATCGAGACATGGTAGCTCTGCGGGTATTCGAACAGCACGATCGGCCCTTCGGTCGGGACAAAGAAATAGCGCGTCGAATTGCGCAGGAAATAGCCGAACATGTTGCGCGAGCCGGTGGCGTAGCGCTGGTTGTAAGGGTCGAACAAAACCACGCCGCCATAGCCCGCCTCGCGCATCCAGGCGCGCAGCTTGGCAAGCCGCCCCTTGCGCAGCGCATCGGCATCGATGAAGGACGGCTCGGTGTCCGACAGCCACATGCCGCCGGCAGAGTCAGCCGCCGCCGGGTGGCGCATGCGATCTTTGAAGTCGACGTCTTCGGTGCTGTCTGGGTCGAATACGACGATGCTCATGGGTGCGCCTCCTGAAGGCTTGAACATAGCCGCGTGTCAGGTAAAGGCCGTGCGGAAATCCGCAGATGTCGTGCCAAATGCCGCAGGAAGGATTCGGATACACTGGACAGTGTTGCGATCCTTCGCGCCCCCCTCTGTCCTGCCGGACATCTCCCCCACAAGGAGGGAGATTAGCAGCTTTCGCGTCCCGCTCGCTCTGCAACGTTGGTGATTGGCGAAAGCCGAAGCGACATCTGATCTCCCCCCAAGTGGGGGAGATGTCCGGCAGGACAGAGGGGGGCGCTGTCCCGCCAGCGCTTCAATATTCGGCACACCGAAGAGCTAATGCCGCCGCATCGCCTTCGGTGCATGCCCATGCTCTTCGCGAAACGCCCGCGCAAAGCTCGACATCGACGCAAACCCGCAGGCCAGCGCCACATCCCGCACCATCAGCGTCGAATGCGCGAGCAGATCCGCGGCGCGCCGCAGCCTGAGCCTGCGGTAATAGCCATTGGGCGAAATGCTGAGCTCGGCGCGGAAATTGCGCTCGAGCTTGTCGGAGGAGACGCCGAGCCGGGCCGCCAGCTCCGTCATGCCGAGCCGCTCTTCCACCGCATCCTCCATGATGGCGATCGCCGACAGCACCAGTTCGTTCTGGACGCCGGTGCGCAAGCGCAGCGGCATCAGCTTGCGGTCGACGCTCGAGCGCAAGGGGCTGTGCACGAACCATTCGGCGACGCCTGCCGCGAGCTCGCCGCCATAGTCGCTGGTGATGATCTCCAGCATCATGTCGAGGCTGCCGACGCCGCCCGCCGAGGTGAAGCGCTTGCGATCGATCACATAGAGATCGCGCCGAAGCTCAATATCCGGAAAGGCCTCGGTGAAGGCGGCCTGGCTGGTCCAGTGCAAGGTGCAGGCATGGCCGTCGAGCAGGCCGGCCCTGGCCAGGAAGAACGCCGCATCGGCCACCGCGCCGATATGAGCGCCGGCGCGCACGCTTTTGCGCATCCAGGCAACCGCATCGTCGGCGACAAGCAAATCGGCATTGCCGCCCGAGCAGACGACAATGCGATCGACCTTCGGCGCGCCAGAGGCTGAGAATACCGGTTGTATGACAACCCCATTGGACGCCTCGACCGTGCCTTCAGCAGCGCCGACGATCACCCAGCGGTAGCACTCCCGTTTGGCCAGAACATTGGCTGCGCGCAACGGCTCGATGACCGAGCTGAACGCCATCATCGGAAAGCCGGGAAAGACCAGCACGGCGAAGGTGAGGGGGCCTTCATGCGCCGCTGGCGACATGCGGTCGTGCTTGCGGCTGGCAACAGGGCTGGCATGGACGGTATTCACAATTGTGTATTTCCCGGGAGCCTCATTGGTGGCAGACAGGGATATAGCGGGCATCCTGGCTCGCCGGCAACGGAGACGAACCATGTTTGCGGCTCAGACCATCGACAGCACCGACAAGCCAGCCTTCTACCGCGAACTGGCAACCCAGTTGAAGGCGCTGCTGGACGGCGAGAGCGATTCGGTCGCCAATGCCGCCAACACGTCGGCGCTGATTTTTCAGATGGTGCCTGACCTCAACTGGGCCGGCTTCTATTTCCTCGCCTCCGACGAGGAACTGGTGCTCGGACCGTTCCAGGGCAAGCCGGCCTGCGTGCGTATTGCGGTCGGCAAGGGCGTGTGCGGCACCGCGATCGACCTCGAAATGTCGATGCTGGTCAACGACGTGCACGAGTTCGCCGGCCACATCGCCTGCGATGCCGCCTCGCGCTCGGAGCTGGTCGTGCTGCTCCGGGACAATGACGGCGTCTTCGGCCTGATCGACCTCGACAGCCCGACACCTGGCCGCTTCGACAAGGACGACCAGGCCGGCATCGAAGCACTGGCCGCGATCTATGTCGCGGCAAGCTCGTTCGAGGACTAAGCTAGCCACTCGTCCTACGGATTGGTTTTCAGCGCGTGATTGAAGGCGGCGACCGTCATGTCGATCAGTTGCGCATGAATCTCACCGCGCGGTCGGCCTGCGCCATCATCGCATAGCGGGTCGCCGATCTGTTCGGACACAATAATCGCGGCCGCACCAGGTTTGCACTCCGCGAACATGCTGTAGTGGCTGGCATCCGCGATCGTCGCGTAGCGCGCATTTGCAATCGCTTTCGCGATACCGGAGGCGTCGGTGGTCAGGGGGATTTTTCCAGGCCGGCCGAGGTTGACGATATCGACCGGAATCGTGATCCCGGCGAAACTCCTGGTGTCGAATACATCGGATGGGGCGGGATCTATCGCCATGGCGAAGCCAATGCGCTTATCCCTGTTGTCGCGGCCAGCGAGCCGCAGATCCATGGCGTGGAGATCGACTCCGCTTTGCCTGACCCACCCGCACAGCGAGGCATTGAGACGATCCGTATCGCAGTAGGCGGCCAGCAGCTTCGGGTCGATGCGGGCGCCGGCTATGGCAAGCGCGGTGTTGCCGCCCATGGAAAGACCGAGAACGCCCACTTTGCCTTGCTCGAGGTGACCCCTGAAAAAGGCGTCCGTCCCTATCGCGTCCAGTGTCGCCGTGAGATCTGCTGGCCGCAGCCACAGTTTCATCGTCTCGGCGGCGGACCTTTTTGGTCCCGCATTTCCCGGATGGGTCGGAGCGGCGACGACGAAACCCTGGCTGGCCAGTGGCGTTGCAATCCAGCTGAGCGCCTGCGGATTTCCCGCCAGGCCAGCGCCGTGCGACAGCAGGATGAGCGGGTATTTTTCACCTGATATCGGCGCATCGCGCATGGCTGACGTGCCGACGAAAAGTTTGCTGTCGCCCAGGCTGACTGCCTCGCCACCTTGCTGTGCGGGGTACCAGACCGTCACGTCGAGATCGCTACCGCGCTCTATGGATGGCGCGGGAAACTGACGAACGCCGACGGCGTCGCTGGCGCTGGCCCTCTGCTGCACCAACATGATCGAAACGAGGCCGGCGCAAAGCGCGATCCAGAACTTCATTGAATTCTCCATTGTCGACCGCGCGCCGTGGGCCGGAGACCAAAGGTCCTCGGCTTGCAGCCATCGGTTCGGTTGCTGTGTTCATGCCGAGACATCAGCGCATCCGAACGCGGCCGGAGACCTCGATCATGATCGAGAACGTGCTTTATCGCGATTGAGTACTTCGCGTTGAATGGCGCAGCCGGGTTTCAGCCGCTCGGTTGGCTGGCAAGCGAAGGCGATTGCGCGTTCCGTTCCCGCCAGGCGAGCGGCGTCATGTCGGTGACGCGGCGAAATTCCCGGTTGAAATTCGACTTGGTCTGGAAGCCGACGGTGAGCATGATTTCGGTCACCGACTGGTCGGTCCCGGTCAACAGCCGGCAGGCCTCGGCGATGCGGTGCTCGTTGACATATTGCGAGACGTTCTTGCCCGTCGCCCGGTTGATTGCCGTCGAAATCTGCCGCGCCGGAATGCCGGCACGCCGGGCTAGGCGGTTGAGGTTGAGATTGGCGTCGCGGTAGAGCTGCCTGCCCTGCATCAGTTCGGTGATCTTGGCGATCGTGTCGGCGTCTTCGCCGGCGTCGGATGGCGACGATGCCTCGATAGGTTCGGCCGCGTTGAGCGGAACATGGCTCTGGCTGGCCGCTGCCGCCGCCACGCCGACTAAGACCAGGATGAACAGATTGGCGATGCCGATCACGGTCGCCGCGCGGTTCGTATGTCCGAACGCCAGGTCGAAGGACACCAGCATGTCGACCAGTCCCGATACGCACAGCATCACTGCCGCGGCAATGATGGCGCGATAGGCAGGCACAGCGCCGTCGAAAGGGGCGAGGCGCAGCCCGTCCGCGCCGGCGCGCAGCAGCCATAAAATGGCGGCGGCATAGATGAAGTCGATGGCGATAAGCGCGACGTCGATTGCCTCGTGCCAGGCGATCAACAACGCGATGATGACGATGGCAGGCGTTGCGTGGATCGCCAGAAGCGCCGGCCATCCGCGCTTGCTGGTTCGCACCAGGCTGGAAACGCCGGCATAGAGCAGCGATGGCAGGATCGAGGCGGTTATGGGCGCGATGAAGCCCGCTTCGCTCACGCCGTAGCCCCAGCGCAGTCCGGTCAGCACCGACTGCAGTGCGCTGAGCAGGATCAGACCAAGAAACGGCAGGTTCGGCGCGGCCTCATCCTGGCGCCTGGCAACCACCCAAAGCAGGATGAACAGCAGCAGGGCGACGACGAAGGGCAGGGGTACAAACGGCATGGATGGCGGGCTCGCGGGCGGATGCGCGAAACCCTAGCCGATATGGTTTGATTCCCAAACTTGCCTGATGTGGCCGATGCGACCTGCGTGGGTCATCCCTTCATCCCGGTGAAGAAGCCGACGAGCCCGTACGGTGCGTTCTCGTCGAGCAAGAGCTGCAGCATTTGCTGTGCGTCGGCCGCGGCCGCTTGGCTGCGCGGAAACAGCGCCTGTTCGTAAATGGCGAGCGCCGTTTCGATGTCGTCGGGATGTGCAGCAATCGCCTTGCCGAGCGCGCCGCCATCGAACATCGCCAGGTTCGCGCCTTCGCCGGCCGGTGGCGCGAGATGCGCGGCGTCGCCCAGCAGTGTTACCCCCGGCACGCGCTTCCATTGGTGATCGGGTCGGGAGTGTGTTGATCGTGCGCAAGGTGGGCAGGGTTTCGCCGTCTGTTATCAGCGCAGTGAGCGCCGGCGTCCAGCCCTCGAACTCGGCGGCGACGCGTGCCTTCGTGGCCGCAGCGTCGGTGAAGTCGATGCCGGCGAACCATTCGGCAGGGCGGGTGAGTGCCACATAGGTGTGGAGCACGGCGCCCGCCTCGCGATGCCCGAAAATGCCTTGGCCAGGGGCAAGCGCAAACAATGTGCCGCCGCCCATCGCTTCGGCCGCCGCTGGGTGCCGCTCGTCAGCGTCATAGAGATAGGTCTCGACAAACGACGTGCCGGTATAGGTAGGCGTGGCGTCCGACAGCAGCGGCCGGACCTTCGACCATGCACCGTCCGCGCCGACGAGAAGGTCGGTGGCGACGCTCGACCCGTCAGCGAATGTCAGTTCGTGCCGGCCGGCGCCAAGCGACACGGCACTGGTGAGCTTCTTCCCCCATTGGATGGTCTGCGCCGGCAAGGCCCCGATGAGAATGCGCCTGAGATCGCCGCGCAGCACTTCGGGACGCCCGCCGGTACCGTCATCCGGCTCCGCAAGCAGCACCGTGCCGTGCTTGTCGAGCACGCGCGACGCCTGGCCGCCTTCGTGAATGATGGCGCGGAATGCGTCGGTGAGGCCGGCCGCCGCAAGCGCAAGCTGTCCGCTGTCCGCGTGGATATCGAGCTGTCCGCCTTGCGTGCGGGCCTCGGCCGAGGGCTCGGCTTCGTAGATCGTCGCCGTTATGCCGTGGACGTGGAGGACGCGGGCGAGGGTTAGGCCGCCCAGACCCGCACCGATGATGGTGACTGGTGACATTGTCGTCTTTCTCTGGAATACTGATTGGAACGATGTTCCATTCATGCTAAATGGAACGCCGTTCCACTGATGTCAAGATGGTGCGCATGGCAAAAACGACTCAACGGTCAGAACGACGCACGGATGCGCTCTCGAAAGAACGGATCGTCGAGGCTGCGATCGAGATCCTCGACAAGGACGGCGAGGGCGCGCTGACCTTCCGCGCGCTAGCGGCGCGCCTGGCAACCGGGGCCGGGGCAATCTACTGGCACGTCACCGACAAGAACGAGCTGCTCGCGGTCGCCACCGACCATGTCATCGCTCGTGTCATGCGGGTTGGCGAGGCGAAGCCGCGGGAGGCGATCCGGGTCATTGCGCTGGGGTTGTTCGACGCGATCGACGCGCACCCTTGGGCAGGCGCGCATCTGTCACGTGAGCCCTGGCAATCCTGCGTGGGGGAGATCTTTGAAAGCATCGGCGGCCAGCTCGATGCGCTCGGCGTGGCCGACCAGGCGCAGCTCGACGTCGCGTCCGCTCTGGTGCATTACATCCTGGGTTGCGCCGGGCAGAACGCCGCCAACGCCGCCAGCGCCCGCCTCCTGCCGCCCAATACGGACCGCTCGGCGTTCCTGGCAACGATCATTGCACGATGGACGCAGCGCGACCCCGCCGGCTTTCCGTTCCTGAACCGGATGGCGGCGCGGTTTCGCGATCACGACGATCGCGAGCAATTCCTCGCCGGCATCGACCTCATCCTGGCCGGCGCCGAGACTTCCGGAAGGAACTAGGCGAACTTCACCAGCATCAGGCTGAAGCAGCCGATGAACAGGAAGGCCGAGAAGGCAAGCGCCAGCGGGCGCAGGCCGCGCGAGCGCAGCTGCGAAATGTTGGCCTGCAGGCCCATGGCCGCGAGCCCCATGGTCAGCATCATGGTGGTGCCGAGCGCCATGGCCGACTTCACTTCGGCCGGCACGGTAACCAGGCTGTTCAGCGCCACGACGGCGACGAAAGCGGCAACGAACCATGGCATGGGCGGCCGCGCCGCCGATTGGTCACTCGACCGCTCGCTGCTCGTCTTGCGGCGTGCCATCAGGCCGAGCGCGATGACCATCGGCGCCAGCATGGCAACGCGCGTCAGCTTGGCAACGGTGGCGATCTCGCCGGACTGGGCGCTATTCTGGAAGCCGGCGCCGATGACCTGCGCCACCTCATGGATCGAGGCCCCGGCCCACAGACCGAACGCGTGCTGGTCGAGGCCGAGCACGGGCGCCAGAAGCGGGAAGCCGAGCATGGCGACGGTGCCGAACAGCGTGATCGAGGCGACGGCGTAGGTGACGTCCTCGTCGCGCGCATCGGTGACGATGTTCGTGGCAACGATCGCCGAGGCGCCGCAGATCGAGGTGCCGGCGGCAATCAACTGCGCCAGCTTGGCGTCGACGCCGAGCAGCCGGCCAAGCGTAATCGTGAAGACGAAGGTGGCGCCAAGCGTCAATGCCACGATGCCGACGCCGCTGGCGCCGATGGAGACGACCTGGCCGAGCGTCAGCTGGAAGCCGAGCAGCACGATGGCAAAGCGCAGCAGGCGTTTTTGCGAGAACGCGATGCCGGCCTTGGCATGCGCCGGCGTGCCGAGCACGTTGGAATAAATCATGCCGGCAACGACGGCGAGGATCATCGGGCTGAACAGGGCGAAGCCGGAGACATTATGGGCCGAAAAAGCCACGGCGGTGATCATCGCCACCAGCACGACGCCGGGGATGACGCCGTTCCACACCGAATCGAGCCGCTTGCGGCCCGCCGCCAGATCGGCAGAAATCAGGCTTTTCGGAATATCGTTCGCGATGTGGGTGGCGGAAGACAATGCAATTCTCCAGGCGACTACGCCGGAGGAATGCCATTCCTGAACCAATCTTTCCAACGAATTGTTTTGGTTAGAATGATCGATTTTTACGAACGGTTACAGCTTGCGGTTGGGCTGGCGGAGAATCTACCCGTCAATCCCCGGGATCAGCAGACAGACATAGCGCCAGCAGATCCGCCGCGCGCGTTCCAGATCCTCTTCGAGATATTCTCCCGCATTCTGCCAGAAGAAACCGTCGATCAGCGCGGCGATGCCGTCGACGATGTCGTCGACCTCGCCGGCCGGGACCAGTTGCTTGACGGCATAGCGGATGTTGGAGACGAAACGCGCGCCGGTCAGATGGTAGAGATGCTTGATGCGCGGTTCGGTCTGCGCGGCGATCATGAACTGCATCCAGGTCACCGCGCGTTTGGGCGAACCCAGATGCTGCGGCGCGAACGAGCCGTCGACGATCGCCTTCAGCCGCTGCGCCGGCGTCGGGTTGGCGGGTGCGAGCTTGAGTATGTCCTGGCGAAACAGGTTCGACAAATTGCGCATGGCCAGCGCCAGCAGCTCTTCCTTGCTTTCGAAATAGTGGTTGACCAGCCCGGCCGACATGCCGGCGCGGCGCGCAATGACCGCCATGGTGGCGCCGGACATGCCTTCTTCGCCGACGACGGCGATCGCGGCATCGACCAACTCATCCCGGCGCATCGCCTTGATCGATCGTTTCGCCATTGCAATACCCTTCCGTTTGTATATTGATTGGTCATTCAATATATCATATCGTCATTCAATCCAAGCCGGAGTTCACATGCCAAGCGTCGTCATTGCCGGAGTCAGAACCGTCGAAACCCATTGGATTCCAATGGCCGACGGCCGCAAACTGGCTGCCCGCCTGTTCCTGCCGGATGACGCCGAGAAAAACCCCGTCCCGTTGATCCTCGAATACATACCGTATCGCCGCCGCGACGGCACGCGCACCGGCGACGAGGAAATGCACCTGTTTTTCGCCGCCCACGGCTATGCCAGCGCCCGCGTCGACATTGCCGGCACCGGCGATTCCGAAGGCCTGCTCGACGACGAATATGTCAGGCGCGAGCAGGACGACGCGCTGGAAATCCTCGATCATCTCTGCGCGCAGCCCTGGTGCACCGGCGTGGCCGGCATGATCGGCAACAGCTGGGGTGGTTTCTCCGGCCTGCAGGTCGCGGCGCGCCGGCCGCCGCAGCTGAAGGCGATCGTCACCTCCTGTTCGACCGATGATCGCTATGCCTGCGACGCGCATTACAATGGCGGCCTCCTGATCAACGACAATTTCGGCTGGGGCGGGGCGCTGTTCGGTTACTCGGTGCTGCCGCCGGACGCGGCTGTCGTCGGCGAGGACCGCTGGCGGCAAATGTGGAAAGAGCGGCTCGACGGTCACAAGAACCATGCCGCCGAATGGCTGAAACACCAGCGCCGCGATGCGTTCTGGAAACAGGGTTCGGTCTGCGAGGATTTTTCGGCCATCGAATGCGCGGTGCTGGCAGTCGGCGGCTATCTCGACGGCTACACGCAGACCATCTTCAGCCTGGTCAAGAACCTCAAGGGACCGGCCAAAGGCATTTGCGGTCCCTGGGGTCACAAGGAGCCGAACTATGGCGTTCCGGGCCCGGCCGTAGGTTACCTCCAGGAATGCATCCGCTGGTACGACCGCTGGCTGAAGGGCATCGACAATGGCGCCGACGCCGAGCCGGATATGCGCCTCTACCTCATGGACTATGCCAGGCCGCACTCGCATATCGATGTCAGGCCGGGCCGCTGGCTTGGCTTTCCGCAATGGCCGGCCAACCAGATCGGCGGCAAGACATATTGGCTGAACGGCGACGGCAAGCTCGGCGAAGCACAAGAAGCCGGCGTAGCGAGACCGACCATTTCCTCGCCGCTGACCACCGGCGTTCAGGGCCAGGAATGGTGCCCCTATGGCCAGGGCCGCATTTCGGCCGAGGGCGCGCGCGACCAGCGCGCCGACGATGGCGGCTCGCTATGCTTCGACAGCGCGGCCATGGATGCCGACCTGCCGCTCACCGGCATCTCGAGGATTCGGCTGCGCGTCGCCGCTGACAGGCCGCAGGCACAGCTTTGCGTCCGGCTGACCGATGTGGCGCCCGACGGCACCTCGGCCTTCATCACCTTCGCGCTGTTCAATCTCACGCACCGTGAGAGCCACGAATTCCCGACGCCGCTGACGCCGGGCCAGTTCGAGGATATCGAGCTCGACTTCAAGCCGGTGGCGCAGATCGTGCCCAGGGGACACAGGCTGCGGGTGGCGATATCCTCGTCCTACTGGCCGATGGCGTGGCCGTCGCCGGAGCGCACCATGCTGACCTTCGATCCCAAGGGCTGCCGGCTCGACCTGTCAGTGCTGGCCAGCGAGGCTGGCCTCGCGCCCGTCGCCTTCGAGGAAGCTCTGTGGGCCGAGCCGCGCCCGGTGACGGTCAAGGAACCGGCGCGGCAGCTGCGCTCGCTGACGACGGATCTGCCAACCGAACGCACGGAGCTGATCGCGCTGTCGGATGACGGCCGTTTCGTCTTCGAGGAGACTGGAACCGAGATCACTTCGTGGCGCCGCAAGACCTACGGCATATCGGACAATGACCCGGCAAGCTGCGCCACCACGGTGACCTGCCACGAGGAACTGACACGGCCCGACTGGAACGCGCGGCTCGACTGCGAAATCACCATCAGCTGCGACCGCGACAATTTCTATGCCCGCGGCTGGGTCAAGGCCTACGAGCGGGGAACGATCTTCGCCGAGCGGACTTACGACGAGGTCATTCCACGCGACTGCATGTAGCCAACAAAAAGGGGAACAAAAATGCGCATGAAACTCGATCGCAGAACCTTCCTGGCCGGCTCGTCGGCACTGGCGATCCTGCCTTACACACGCTTCGCCCTGGCGGCTGAGCGAACCAACCCGATCATTGCGCTCGACGCCGATATCGGCAATCTCGATCCCGGCAACCGGGTCGGAACCACCGAGGGCAATATCATCCGCGCCGTCTGCCAGACGCTGGTGCGCTTCGAGCCGGGCAAGACCAGCTGGACCAACGATGCCGCCAAGGAGATCAAGCAGATTTCCGACACCGAGTTCGACTTCGAGCTCAACCCCGGCCAGATGTTCACCGGCGGCTATGGCGAGATGACGGCCGACGACGTCAAGTTCACCTATGACCGCTACATCAACGGCGATAAGAACGGCAAGAAGCTCGCCTATGCCGATGATCTGGAAGCGCTGAAGTCGGTCGAGGTCACCGGCAAGTACACCGGCAAGCTGATCCTCAAGCATCCTTCGGCGGCACTCTGGCTGATCGGCATTTGCGATGCCTCGGGCGCGATCCTGTCGAAGAAGGCCACCGAGCAACTTGGCGACAAGATCGCCACGACGCTCATCGGCTCCGGCCCGATGACGCTGAAGGAATGGCGGCCGAAGGAGCAGTTCGTGCTCGCCGCCAACCCTGACTACAAAGGCCCTTACAAGGCGCATTTCGAGGAGATCACCGGCAAGATCATTCCCGAGCACAAGACCTCGTTCCTGTCCTATCAGGCCAAGGAACTCGACTTCACCGCTTTCGACGGCGACCAACTCGACACCGCCAAGGGCCTGCCGGACACCAAGGTGATCGACATTCCCGGCATCGACTACACCTGGATCGGCATCAACGTCGAAAAGGGCGATCTTGCCGATATCAAGGTGCGCCAGGCGATACGCTACGCCATCGATGTCGACGCCATCATCCAGGGCGCCTATTCCGGCATGACCTCGCGCGCCAAGACGCTGCTGGCGCCGGGCCTGCTCGGCAACTGGGCCGACGCGCCGCTCTACACCAGGGATGTCGCCAAGGCGCAGGCACTGCTGGCCGAGACCGGCAAGACCGGGCTGACCTTCACCTTCACCTGCCAGAACGATGCGACCGCGCTGGCCGTGGCGCAGATCGCCCAAGCCAATCTCGCCGAAATCGGCATCACGCTCACCATCAACGCGATGGATTCCGGCGCCTACTGGGCACTCGGCGCAGACGACGCCAGCAAGGATCTCGAACTGACGCTGATCCCTTATACCTCGAAGTTCGATCCGAGCTTCCAGACGCAATGGTTCCTCGCCAGCCAGATCGGCCTGTGGAACTGGCAGCGCTGGAACAGCCCGGAATTCGACAAGCTGCATCAGGAAGGGCTGGAGACGCTGGACACGGCCAAACGCGAAGCGATCTATATCAAGATGCAGCAGTTGCTCGATGAATCGGCCTCCTGCATCTGGATCACGCATGGCCGCAACTTCTTCGCCGACGCCGCCTGGCTGAAGCCGATGTTCCTGCCCAACGGCAAGGACTGGCAGTTCGAATTCTTCGACAAGGCTTGAGCGGGAAGGGGCGGGCCTGGGGAGGGGAACCGGATGACCAGATCGCAGCGAACCGCCGCTTTCATCGCGGCGCGTCTCGCCTCCGTGGTGCTGACCATCGTCGGCGCCACGCTGCTCCTGTTCCTGATGGTGCGGCTGGTGCCGGGGGACTTCGCTTCGGTGATGCTCGGCCCCCGGGCAACGCCGGAACTGCGTACCCAGATCATCCACGACATGGGCCTCGACCGCAGCATGATCGAGCAGCTCTGGCTGTTCATCAGCCATGCCGCGACCGGCAATTTCGGCGAGGATGTCGTCTCGCACCGGCCGATCCTCGACATCGTGCTCGAAGTCATTCCCAACACGCTGGCGCTCGCCTTCAGCGCGCTGGCGCTGGCGCTGCTGGTCGGCATACCGATCGGCGTCATTGCGGCGCTGAGACCGGGCTCATGGCTGGACAGCGGCCTGGCGCTGCTGTCCATCTCCTTCATCACCACGCCGACGCTGGTCGTGTCGGTGATCCTGTTCCTGATCTTTGCCATCGGCCTGCACTGGTTGCCGGTGGCCGGCGCGGGTGACCCCAATGATATCGTCGACCGGCTGCAGCATCTGATCCTGCCTTCGGTGGCATTGGCGCTGGGCTGGATCGGCTACATCTCGCGGCTGGTGCGCGCTTCCCTGCTCGACACGCTGGCGGAATTGCATGTGCGCACGCTGCGCGCCTATGGCGTGTCGGAATACCGCATCGTCGGGCTCTATGCGCTGAAGCTTGCTCTCGTGCCAGTCGTGTCGATCCTCGGCATCGGGCTTGGCGACCTCATCGGCAGTTCCGTCGTCGTCGAAATCATCTTTGCGCGGACCGGCATAGGCAGCCTGATCTTCAACTCGATCGCGCAGCGCAACTATCCCGTCGTGCAGGCCTGCGTCGTCTTCATCGTCGCTTTCTATATCGTCGCCAATCTGGTGGTCGACATGGTCAACGCGCTGCTCGACCCTCGTATCGCGGCAGGCCGCGGATGAGCGAGGCGATGTGGGCGTTCAAACGCATCTGCTCGGAACGCGATGGCCGCCTCGGCCTGGCGTTCACCATCGTGATCCTGCTCTTTGCGCTTGTGGGCCCGTTGATCAGTCCTGATCCCAATGTCATCGACATCAAGGCGCGTTTCGCCGGGCCGGGCCTCGCGCATTTGTTCGGCACCGACAATCTCGGCCGCGATCTGTTTGCACGCACCTCGGTTGGCACACGCTACGCGCTGACGTTGGCGGTGATGATCGTCGTCATCTCGTCGATCGTCGGCTCTCTGATCGGCATTGTCGCCGGCATCGCCGGTACCTGGGTCGACCGCGCCGTGACGGCTGTCTTCGACATCGTCAATGCTTTCCCGCCGCTGATCCTCGCCTTCGCGCTGATCGCGCTCTACGGCAAGGGCTCGGCCACCTTCGTGCTTCTGGTCACCGTAGTCTTCATCCCGCAATTCGGTCGCATGGCGCGCGCTCGGGCGCAGACGCTGCGCAATCTCTCCTTCATCGAGGCCGAGCGGATGCTGGCTGTCCATCCCGTCACCATCGTGGTCAGGCACTATCTGCCCAACGTCGCCGGGCCAATCATCGTGCTCGCCAGCATGAACCTGCCGGTGGTGATCGCCTTCGAGGCCTCGTTGTCCTTCCTCGGCTTCGGCGTGCAGCCGCCGAAATCCTCGCTCGGCACGCTGATCAAGGACGGTTTTATCTCGATCAACCAGTCCTGGTGGCCGACGGTCGCCGCAGCCCTTGTGCTGGCCATCGCCACGCTCGGCGCCACGCTGCTCGGCGAAGCGCTGCGGCGTGTCATCGACCCCAAATCGACGGGAGCGCGCTGATGGCGATTTCACTGCGCGATCTCTGCGTCGATTACAGCCTGCCATACGGCACCGCGCACGCTTTGCGTGGCGTTTCACTGGACATTAAAAAGGGCGAGATGCTCGGTCTGGTCGGTGAATCCGGCAGCGGTAAATCCACCGTCGCCTTTGCGCTCATGGGCCTGCTCGCCAACAACGCCAAGGTGACATCCGGCGCCGCGACGATCGAAGGCAAAAGCTTCGATCTGACGAAGCGCAATGCGACGGCTGAGCTGCGCGGCCGCGGCATGGCGATGATCTTTCAGGACCCGATGTTGTCGCTCAATCCGGTGTTCACCATCGGCACGCAGCTTTGCGAAGTGCTGCGCCGGCGCGTGCCCGAGAGCGACCGCAAGACGCGGGTCGCGATGGCTGAGGATGCACTCGCCAAGGTCCAGCTCAGCAACCCCGCGCGGCGGATGAACCAGTATCCGCACGAACTCTCCGGCGGCATGCGCCAGCGCGTGGTGATCGCCATGGCGCTGCTGTCGGAACCGGCGCTGCTGATCGCCGACGAGCCGACCACGGCGCTCGATGTCACCGTCGAGGCGCAGATCATGCGCGAGATCGTCGGTCTGCGTGATCGCATCGGTTGTGCCGTGCTGTTGATCACCCACAGCCTCGGCCTCGTCACCGAATATTGCGACGCAATTTCGGTGCTCTATGCCGGCGAGAAACTGGAAAGCGGCACGGTGAAGGCGGTGCAGCGCCAGCCCGGCCATCCCTACACGCGCATGCTGTTCGACTGCGAGGTGGCGATCGACCGTGAGCGCCAGGCGGATGCCTCGCAAAACCGGTTTACGGTTATATCGGGCGAACTGCCGGACCCGCGCAAGCGCCCGCCCGGCTGTATCTTCAACGGCCGCTGCGATGTCTCGTTCGAAGACTGCGCTGTCGTCAACCCAGGCGACTACGCCGTCCGCGACGATGCCGGACACAGCGCCCGCTGCCTCAGGCTTGCGACGCCATGACCGAGGCCATCTCGATCAGCAATGCGCAGCTGCGCTTTGGCGAGACTGCCGCGCTCGACGGTGTCTCGCTTGCCATCCCGCAAGGCAAATGCTTCGGCATTGTCGGCGAATCCGGCTCCGGCAAGACGACGCTGATGCGCGCCGTGCTCGGCCTGCAGAAACTAGACCAGGGCGATATCAGCATTCTCGGCAAGCCGCTGGTGCACAGCCGCGCGGCGCTAAAGGAACGCGCCAGTTTCATCCAGCCGATCTTCCAGGATCCTGCGGCGTCGCTGTCGCCGCGCAGCCGCATCCGCACGCTGATGAACGAGGTCGGCACAGTGTTGCGCGAGCCGCACGCGGCAACGCATGAGCGGCTCGCCGTCATCCTCAACCGGCTCGGCCTGCCGCAAGGTGTCATCGACAAATACCCGCACGAGATCAGCGGTGGCCAGGCGCGGCGCGTAGCGATTGCCCGGGCGCTGCTGATGCAGCCGTCGATCCTGATTGCCGACGAGCCGACCGCCGGGCTCGACGTCTCGGTACAGGGCGACCTGCTCAACCTCTTGCAGGACATCAGGCGCTCGCAAAACATCACGCTGGTCGTCATCAGCCATAACCTGGCGGTGGTGCGGCTGATTGCCGAAAACGCCGTCGTCATGCGCGCCGGCAAGGTGGTCGAGGTTGGCGACGCCGGAACCTTGTTCCAGTCGCCGCGCGAGGCCTACACCAGGGAATTGCTGGCGGCATGGCCGAGCGTCACGCACTCCAGCCTGTGAGCGTTGAAGCTGTGCTTCGGTGGCCGCGCGCGTTGGCCAACCGCGCCTGATCGTATGGGCCTGATAGCGCATCGTCTTGACGCCCAGCGCTTCCTGCCTCAGCCTAGCGTCATGTCAGTTCTCTCGCTCGCCATCGCCCAGCGACGTCGCCTCTGCACAGTGGGGAGCGGCAAGGCGCGACGACAAACACCGGCTCAATAAGTCCGGTTCGTTCGTTTCCAGCCCCGCCGCGACATCCGCCGGCGGGGTTTTCATGTCTGGAGCCTTGCTATGACCAATTCTTCCATCGAATTTCGACCGGCCGGGCCTGCGGACGCCGCCGCAATCAGGGACATCGTGCGCGCTGCCTATGCCAAATGGGTGCCGGTGATCGGCCGCGAGCCGATGCCGATGCGCGCCGACTACGACAAGGCGGTTGCCGAACATCCCTTCGATCTCGCTGTCGAGGGCGACCGCATCGTTGGCATGCTCGAGACCATGCTGGAGGACGATCACCTCTGGATCGAGAATGTCTGCGTCGCACCGCAGGCGCAGGGCAGGGGGATCGGCCGGCTGTTGCTGGAGCTGGCCGAAGAGAAGGCGCGCGAGGCCGGCCGCCGCGAATTGCGCCTGCTGACAAACGGCGCCTTCGAGGCCAATGTATCGCTCTACAAACGGCACGGTTACGCGATCGATCGCGAAGAGCCGTTCATGAACGGCACGACGGTCTATATGAGCAAGAAGCTGGCGTGATCGCCGAAAAACAGGGAGGAGCGGATGGCAGTCAGAGTGCGGTTGAAGCCGCTCTCGGGGCGGTACGCGGTTTCGCGCCTCGAGGCAAAGGCGAGCATTCCCGGCTGGGCCGACGGTCCGGGCTTCGTCAGCATCACCAGGACCGAGGACGAGCTTTCGGTCGTCTGCCTGCAGGATCGGGTGCCGGACCGGGTGAAGCACGAAAGGGACTGGGTCGCCTTGAAACTCCAGGGTCCCTTTGCCTTCGATGAAACAGGCATCGTGCTGTCGGTGATAAAGCCATTGTCGGAAAACGAACTCGGCATTTTCCTGGTATCCACCTTCGATGGCGACCATCTGCTGGTCCAAGCGAAGGAGAGGGGGCTTCTGGGTGAAGCTGGACATACGATTATGTGAGCGAATAGGGAGCATGGCGTGATGCAGGAGGCTGTCCGGGATCTCTGCAGGATTGCGCCGAAGCTGACGGAAAGTCTCAATCTCGAGCAAATTGCTGCAGCGCAAAACTGCATCGAATCCCTCGTCTCACCATTGTCCACCGACGACATCAGCGCGCTGTTGTCGTTGCTGCCGCCCGATGGCGACACGGCCTACGGGCTCAATTGGTCCATTTTGCATGCGATCGAAGCAGCTCCGCAGTGGCCGGAGTGGGACATGCTTCGGGATGAGGGAAATGATTGGGTTCGCAGCTTTCGTCAAAGGCTCATCAATGCCGGCTTCGAGGCCCCGCAAGACCTCGGCTCGAAACCCCATTGATCGCATCGCCGCAGGACAATAGCTGCCTGGCTCAATCGCCAGCCCTTGCGTTTGACATCGCTCTTGCCGCATCGTTATCTCTGACGCGATACGACGATCCGGCGATCGCTCCCCAAATCCAGACATCCCGCCCGAGGAGAAATCCATGTCTCACAATCTGCAGTTCTATATCGATGGCGCCTGGGTCGATCCGGTCGTGCCCAACAGTTTCGACGTCATCGACCCGTCCAACGAGGATGCCTTCGCGCAGATTTCGCTCGGCTCCAAGGCCGATGTCGACAAGGCGGTGGCCGCGGCAAAACGTGCCTTCGACACATTCGGCTTCACCTCGATCGAGGAACGCCTCGACATCCTCAACCGCATCATCGAGGTCTACAAGAAGCGCAGCGCCGATCTGGCGCTGGCGGTGTCGCGCGAGATGGGCGCGCCGCGCCAGATGGCGCTCGACAGCCAGGTCGGCGTCGGGCTGGCGCATCTGCAGAAGATGGCGCAGGTGCTGAAGTCGTTCGAGTTCCGACATGTCAAAGGCTCGTCGCTGATCGTCAAGGAACCGATCGGCGTCGTCGGCCTGATCACGCCGTGGAACTGGCCGCTGAACCAGATCACCTGCAAGGTCGGTCCCGCTCTTGCCGCCGGCTGCACCATGGTGCTGAAGCCCAGTGAAATCGCCCCGCTCGACGCCATCATCTTCGCCGAGATCATCGACGAGGCCGGCGTGCCGAAGGGCGTCTTCAACCTCGTCAATGGCGACGGCCCCGGCGTCGGCCAGGCGCTGTCCAGCCACCCCGACATCGACATGATGTCGTTCACCGGTTCGACCCGCGCCGGTATCCTGGTCGCCAAGGCGGCGGCCGACACGGTCAAGCGCGTGCATCAGGAACTCGGCGGCAAGTCGGCCAACATCCTTTTTCCCGATGTCGACCTGGAAAAGGCCGTCAGCAAGGGCGTTGCCGGCTGCTTCAGCAACTCAGGCCAGTCCTGCAATGCGCCGACCCGCATGTTCGTGCCGCGCGACCGCCACGACGAGGCGACGGGCTATGCCAAGACCGCAGCCGAAAAGTTCACCGTCGGTCCGGCTGATGCGGCCGGCACCAAGCTCGGCCCGGTGGTCAGCCAGCTCCAGTTCGACAAGATCCAGGACCTGATCCAGGCCGGTATTGACGAGGGGGCGACGCTGGTTGCCGGTGGACCGGGGCGTCCGGCCGAGCTCAACCGCGGCTACTATGTCCGCCCCACCGTGTTCGCCGACGTCACCCCCGACATGCGCATCGCGCGCGAGGAAATTTTTGGGCCGGTGCTGGCGATCATGCCCTATGACACCGTCGAAGAGGCGATCGGCACTGCCAACGACACTGTCTTTGGCCTGGCGTCCTACATCCAGGCCAAGGACATCCAGAAGGCCCGCGAAGTCGCCGCCCGCATGCGCACCGGCAATGTCTACATCAACTATCCGCAGTGGGACGCCGGCCTGCCTTTCGGCGGCTACAAGCAATCCGGAAACGGCCGCGAATACGCCGAATACGGGTTGGAGGATTTCCTCGAGATCAAGGGCATCGCCGGCTACGAGGCGGCAGAGTAGGGCAGGGACACAAGGCCCTCGCTAGCTCCAATGCAATCGAAGGGGCGCGGTCTCGGCCGCGCCCTCGCTAGTCTCGTCAACCGGGTCGCTGCCCGGAGGTGGACCGCCGCTTGTCATAGCCGCGGTTTGTCTCGATGATTCCAACCATGGCGCGGGTGAATTCGACCATGCTGTTTGCCGTCATGGCTGCATTGTCGGGACTCTGGCCGATATGTTCGGCGGCTCCGCAACATGACCGACGGATGTTGTCGTAGTGCGGGTCTCTTTCATCATCCGGCAACGTCGCCAGATTGAGGGCGCGGCCGTAGATCATGCGCAATAGCTGCGCCAGTGCGGTTTCGACACTCATGCGTTTACTCCGCATCGGTCGAGCGTCGCGGCACACAAATAGTGCCGGATCGTCGATCGGGGATTGGTCCCGATACGCAAGGGTCGATCATACTTATTAATATATCATTGAATGCTAATATGCATGGCCGTACCGATTGAGCGCGGAGACGTTGCGAGCAGATCGGCACCGCTAACGACACCGGTCCCGATGCTTCAGCTCTCAAAGTCCGGCTTCATTCTTCCCGGAAAGCTTTCTGGATCTGGTCCGACAGCGGCTTCACCAGATAGGACAGCATTGTCCGGTCGCCCGTCGGGAAGAACACTTCGGCCGGCATGCCCGGCGCCAGCGCCAGCCCGTGCAGCTTGGCGACTTCTGTCTTCGGCAGCGTCACCCGCGCAACATAGAAGGCTGCTCCGGTGCGCTCTTCGGTGGTGAGATCCGCCGAGATCCGCGACAGCGTCCCGGTCAGTTCCGGCGTGGTCTGCCGATTGAAGGCCGACAGGCGCAAGATCGCATTCTGGCCCATCGTCACCTGGTCGATATCCTGCGGCGCAATATGCGCTTCAACGGTCAGGTCGTCCGTTACCGGTACGATCTGCATCACCTGTTCGCCGGGCGTGATGACCCCGCCGATCGTATGCACGGCCAACTGCAGCACCACGCCATCCTGCGGGCTGCGCAGATCGATGCGCTTCAACTGGTCCTCGGCCGCTACCTTGCGTTCGACGAACTCGGAGATCTTTCCTTGCGTTTCGCGCAAATCGGTCGCGACCTCGCTGCGAAGATCCTGGTCGATCTGGATGATCTGCAGTTCTATCTCGGACGCCTTGCCTTTCACCTGGGCTATTTCCGCGGTCAACTGCCCGTGCTCGCCTTCGATCCGCACCGCGTCCCGTTCCAGCGACGTCATGCGCTCGATCCCTATCAGCTTGCGATGCCAGAGCGACCGCACCCCTTCCAGCTCGATCTGGATCAGCTCGATCTCGCGGCGTTTGGCCTGCAGCTGCTCGGTCAGGCCTGCAGTCTCCTGCGTCAACTGGGCGATCCGTTCGCGCAATTGCGATCGCTGGCCGGATCGCGCCTGGCGCCGGAAATCGAACAGCGATTGTTCTCCGGCCATCGATGCGGCGACACCAGCCTCGTCGCGCCGCGATGTCAAAACCTCCGGAAAGCTGAGCGTGTCCTTGCCGTCACGCTCCGCCTCCAGGCGCGCCAGCCGTGCATAAAATTCATCCAGACCTTTTGAGACGATCGCCAAATTGGCGCGGGTTGTCGTCTCATCCAGGCGCACCAGAATATCGCCCGCCTTGACCCGGTCGCCTTCACGCACCCTGATCTCGCCGACCACGCCGCCGGTCGGATGCTGAACCTTCTTTACGTTGGAATCGACCACGAGCCGGCCGGCTGCGATCACGGCGCCCGACATTTTGGTCACTGCCGCCAGGCCGCCGACACCGCCGACAAGCAGCAGACAGGTAGCAACCCCGGCCACGAGATAGCGGTGGACCTGCTTGTGATGCAAAGCGCTCCTGTCCTCGTTCATGCCGGAACGCCTCTCTCCGTGGCGGCAACGACCTTGAGCGGCGCTGCCGTTCGGAAAACCTTGTTCAGCACCTCATCCTTCGGGCCGAAGGCCTGCACATGCCCATTGGCCATCACCAGCACCGTATCGACATTGGCCAGGACAGTGGATCGGTGTGCGACGACGATAACGATGCCGCCGCGGTCCCTGATGCCCTGGATGGCGGCCGACAAGGCCACTTCACCGTCTGCATCGAGATTGGAATTCGGCTCGTCCAGGATGACCAGGAACGGATCGCCGTAGAGAGAGCGCGCAAGGGCGATACGCTGTCGTTGCCCCGCCGACAGCGACGCGCCGGCTTCGCCAACCCTTGTGTCGTAACCGTCGGCCAGATGCACGACGAGATCATGCACGCCGGCGGCCTTGGCCGCCGCAAGCACCATATCGGATGGTGCATCCGGGTCGAAGCGGGCGATGTTCTGCGCAATCGTTCCGTCGAACAACTGCACATCCTGCGGCAGATAGCCGATATGTTTGCCAAGCTCGTCGGTCGGCCATTGGTCAAGCGTCGCGCCGTCCAGCCGCACGGCGCCCCGCGCCGGCAGCCAGACACCCGCAAGCGTACGCACCAGTGACGATTTGCCGGAAGCGCTCGGGCCGATGACCCCCAGGCCCGATCCCTTGGCCAGTGAAAAACTTGCATCCCACACCACCGGCGTCCGTTCGCCCGGCGGCGCGACGCTGATATTCTCAACCGCCAACGCGCTGACAGGCGCCGGCAAGGTTACGCCCGTTGCGCCTTCCGGCAGATCGGACAACAGCTGCTTCAGGCGCGCCCAGCTCTGCCGCGCCGCAATGAAACCCTTCCAATGCGCGATCGCCAGTTCGATCGGAGCCAGCGCCCTGCCCATCATGATCGAGCTTGCGATCATGATGCCGCCGGTCGCCTCTTGCTGGATGACCAGATAGGCGCCGATCGCCAGCATGGCCGATTGCAGCATCAACCGCAGGATCTTGGAAATCGTGCCAAGCGTTCCCGCCACATCGCTGGCTGCCGCATGGGCGTTCAGGTACTCGGCATTGACGGCATGCCATCGCTCGGCGATACGCCCGCCAAAACCCATGGCCTGCATGGCTTCGGCATTGCGCCTGGTCGCCTCGGCCAAGGTGCTGCGGACGGCTGCGTGCTGTCCGGCGATCCTTGTCGGGCCGCGGGTCCGGAATTCGGCGAGAAGCGTCAGCGCAAACAGCACGACGGCGCCGGCAAGCGCGGTAACGCCGATCCAGAAATGAAAGATGAAACAGATGCCGATATAGAGCGGCATCCATGGCAGATCGAACAGCGCGGTCGGTCCGGCACTGCCGATAAAGGCGCGAACCTGATCCAGGTCCCGCAACGGCTGCAGTCCGTCACCCGAAGCCTTGGCGCGCAGCGGCAGGCGCATCAGCGCCGAATAGACCGACGGGCTCAGCTTCGCGTCCAACCCCTGTCCCAGCCGCACCATGAGGCGCGAGCGGATCAGCTCCAGCACCCCCTGAAACACGAACAGCGTTGCCGCCAGCACCGCCAGGCCGACCAGTGTCGGCACGCTGCGACCAGGAACGACCCGGTCATAGACCTGCAACATGAAGAACGAGCCGGTCAGGGTGAGCACGTTGACGACCCCGCTCATCAGGACAATGCCCGAGAAAGCCCGTCGAAAGGATGACAGAATTCCGACCAGCGTAAGCGGCGGCGATGGCGTCAGCTGCATGCAGGCTCGCAATCAGGATGTGGCATCGCGCCTCTCAATACGTAACGGCTTTGAGTGTGACGTGGACGGGCAAGCCCGCCGCGAACTGGGCGCTGCCGCGCGCCACCAGCCAGCCATCCGCACGCTCCAGGCGCGCAACGACCTGCAGCGTCGGCGAGGCAGTCGCGCTTGCGGGCAGGGGCAAGGAAAATTCTATCGTCTTTGCGCCGCCCTCGCTTTTGAGGCTGGTCTTGGCGGCGCGACGGCGCGCACTGTCCTGAATGGCGGGGTCCTCGAGATAAATCTCGAGTTGACCTTCCGGGATAGCCTTGCCGCCGACGAACGTGACTGCGCCGCGAATATCTGTCGATTGCGCAGTGGCTGCCACGGTGGCCGCGGCGACAGCCGCAACTCCGGCGACCATCAACACTGTACGGCGGTCGGTCATCGTGTGCTCCCCCTTTTCGCTGCGGTGCCCTGCCAGATCTGAGATGGGAGGGGAGCCTGAAAGGCACCCCTCCCGGAAGCGCGTCAGATGACAATGAAGTCTGCAGCCGAAAGATCCAGATTTGTGTTCAGGTGCGCAAATTGAATGGCTGCTCCCTGTCCGGAACCATCGGCGTCGTAAGACAATATTCCATTGTCGGTGTCGTAGATGATGCGGTCGTCGGCATCATGAGCAACACCGCCTGCACTCTTGTAGAATGATCCCAGGGCGAGAGCGCCGTCGCCGCCAACGCTGGCAAAGATGAGGTTGTCCAGCAGGATCGTATCGTCGGCGACCTTGAAGTCCTTGATCCAGTCGATATTGCCGTTCCCGAGTTCTGTCGAGAAGCGGAAATAGTCCTGGCCCGCGCCTCCGGTCAGCGTGTCGGCAGCCAACCCGCCATCCAAAAGGTCGTTGCCGCCGCCGCCGTTGAGCGTATCGGCGCCAGCAACGCCCGGCTGAGCTGGTGCTGGCGGGAATTCGACCGATACGTTCAGCTTGTAGGTCGAGCCCACCGGCACCTCTTCCACCCAGCCATCGCCAGGAGCCGTGTCCGACCATCTGCCTTCCAGAATATAGTAGGTTCCGGTTTCCTGAACGATGAAGCTCGTGCTCGAATCCCGGCCGTTGGTGGAGCCGGGGTCGTCGCCGCCATCGTCGTTCTGGGCGACGATATTGCCATCGCTGTCCAGCACCCTGACGATGCTGTCATGGAAATTGGGGTCGGCAATTCCATCGATGTCGATGGTGATGATCGTGCCGGCAGCCAGGTTGACGCTGTAATATCCGCCGAGGCCGTTTCCGGTGGCGTTGACGGTGGTGTGAAGGGTGGTCGTCGAATCGAAGATATCGGGGTCGGCCGTCAGCGAGAAGTTGTTCGAGATGTCGAAGGCGGTCGCGACCGAATTGTTCGTCGCATCCGGTCCGAGCGTGGCGTAGCCGGTGCCCATGCCCGGGCGTGGCGGAGCATCGCCCTGATAGGCGAAATCGCCGAGCAAGGTGTCATCGCCGCCGCCACCGTCGATCTTGTCGGCGCCGCCCTGGCCGGTCAGCACATTGGCGGCATGGTCACCCGTGAGGCGGTCATTGAAGCCCGAACCGGCCAGATTTTCGATCGAGATATAGGTGTCGCCGCCGGATTTGCCGCCACCCAGTTTGAGGTTTTGCCCGCTGGTCGCATCGGCATAGTCCGCCGTGTCGCTGCCGGCGCCGCCGTTCAATGTGTCGGCGCCGCCGCCGCCGGTCAGTGTGTCGTTGCCGGCGCCGCCGGAAAGCTTGTTGGCCTGGGCGTTGCCGATGATATGGTCGTCGAAGAAGGAACCGACGGCGTTTTCGAAACCGACGAGGATGTCGTGCCGGATAACGGTGCCGCGCCCGACGATCTGCACCGGGCCATCGCCGTCGCCGCCATTGGCCGTGCCATTGGCAAGGTCGATCGTCACACCGGCGGAGCTGCCTTCGTAGACGACGGTATCGATACCGGCGCCGCCATCCAGATAGTCTTGGCCGGCGCCGCCGATGATCGTGTCGTTGCCGGCTTCGCCGTACAGGATGTCGCCGTCATTGCCGCCATCCAGTATGTCGTTGCCGCCGCCGCCGTTGAAATAGTCGCCACCGCCCCGGCCCCAGAAATGATTGGCCGCCGACGTGCCGATGAAACGGTCGATGCGGTCATCGGAGCCGATCAGGTTCTCGATGCTGTAGAAAGTGTCGCCCGTGGCGGTGCCGCCATTGGCAACGTTCGTCTCGAGGTTGACGAGCAGCTGGAAGGGGCTCTCCTTGCTGAAGTCGACCGTGTCGACGCCGGCGCCGCCCCTGAAAATATCGATGCCATCCTGGCCGCTCAGCGTATCGTCGCCGGCGCCGCCGTCGAGAATATCGTTGCCCTGGCCGCCGAGGATCGTATCGTTGCCGCCGCCGCCATAGAGCGTGTCATTGCCGTCGTCGCTCTCGGTCTGGTCTGGAAGATCGGCGACATCGATGGTGTTGTTGATGTCGCGGCTGGCGAGCGAGTCGCGGCCGCCGATGATGAGGTCATCGCCGCCCTGGCCGAAGATCGTGTCGTTGCCGGCGCCGCCGTCGAGCGTATTGTTCCCATTGTCGCCGAAGATGATGCTGGTCATCGTGTTGTCGCCGATGACGGGAGGCGTTTCACCGCCGGCATCTCCAGGCTGGAGTGTCGATTCGTCGGCGTAGATGATGTGTTCGACGTTCGCGATATTCCGGATATGCAGGTTCCGGTTCAGCAGAACGACCGTGTCATTGCCGCCATTGGCTTCTTCGCGCACGATGTCGTCGAGGGAGTCGACGAAATAGATGTCGTCGCCGCCATTGCCGGCCATGCGGTCGCCGCCGCCGCGGCCATCCAGCACGTTGTTTCCGTCATTGCCGATCAGGATGTCATTGTAGCGGCTGCCGATGCCGTTCTCGATGTAATAGTCGGTGCCGTCGGCGTTGTGCCCGGCAAAGACCGACACATTGTTGCTGTGGCCGTTGACGCTGGAGAACTGACCGGCGCGCAGGTCGAGGATCGTTCCGGCTGTCGAGCCGGAGAAGTCGATCGTGTCGGTTCCGCCGGTGTCATGGATGACAAAGCCGATATCGTGCTGCATGCCCGAGGCGCTGAGCCGGTAGCCATCCACCGTACTGCCGAAGCCGTAGACATTGTCGCCCGTGTTGAGGTCGATATGCTGATATGTGCGATCACCATTCGCGTCGACGGTCGAGAAAAAGCGGCGGATGACCGCCTCGATGTCGGCCATCATCGGCGTTGACGCCGACCAGCGGGTGGGTTCACCGACATCGATCCCGTCGAAATAGGACATGACGCTGTATTGCTGACGGTCGTAGGTCCAGGTCGCATTGTTCAGATAGTTGATCTGGACGCCGCCGGGACCGCTATAATTGTAGAGGCCGGGATGGTTCAGGCCGAACTCATGGCCGAATTCATGGATGAAGGAATCGAAGACGTAACCGCCAATGGCCGTCTTGTTGTGCTCGGTGTCATGGAAGCGCTGACCTATGCTGACATAGCGGTCGTTGGAATAGGCGCTGCCGTCGTCCTCTTCGCCCAGTTCGGGGCTGACAACCTGCATCCAGTCCGTTGCGCTGTTGTATGGTGCATCGTCGACGATTTCGAACTTCAAAGGGGTGACAAGAGCCCACATCTGCAAGGCGCCGATAGCGGCGGCCTTGTACTCGGGATGGTTGTTGAGCTCAGAGACATTGATCCTTAGCGTTCCCGCCGCGATCGCCGGCGTCAGCGAGCGGTCCAGCGCTCCAAGGTAGTCGAGGTAGGACTCGTAATCTTCGCTTTTGCCGTAAGGGTTATCCGGCGTCTGGTCGTTGACCCACCATTGATCGCTGGTTTGGCTCGGGTTCGGCATCCTTGGGACTCCTTGTCTCGCAACCGCGGCAATTGCGGCTGTACGGTTTAGCTATTGCCAACCACCGACAAGCATCGTTTGCGCTTGCCGATCGAGCCCCGTCCCAGCGCCAACAATGCAATTGGAATCTTCGCTTGTCTACCCGCTATTCGCGCTCGGTACATGAGAGATGCTTGGGCGCGCTGTCCGGCGGATTTTGAGTTACTCGTTTGGTGTTGATTAAGCTAACGCTAATCTATCGTCGCGCCTCGCCCGATCTCAGCCCAGCCTGCAAGGCAAAGGTGCTGGGGCACGAGATGCCGGATGACATCGGAAGCTGGCGGCGAATTCGCAGGCGTGCTTCAGGAACTCGTCCGGCGCGCGAAATGTTCATATGTCACGCGCCAGGGGGCGCTCGCGGCCGCTCTCTCCTCGCCGATCCAATGAAAGCTGTCGACGGTGATTTCGGTGAACCGCCAGCGCGCCTGCAGGCCGCGCGAGTCCTCGCCGATCTGGACGATGTCCTTGCCTTCGGCCCGCCCGATCTGGCGCGAATAGTCCTGGTTGAGCGGATCGCTCCAGATGATGTGCCAGCCACCGATCCCGGGATCGAAGACGCGCAAGGTCGTGCCATACATGGTGGACGGGGCAGGGCGCCTGGGCCTGATCCAGATGTCCTGAATGGCGCGGCCTTCGAGCACCCAGCCGAAATGGCATTCGCCATCCCACTTCTGACTTGTGCCGTCGTTGCGGTGGTGGACCGTCTCCATGTCCCAGCTGCCAATCAACCAGCCATACAGATCCATGTCTTTCGCCCGGTCGGCTGGAGGACCTTCGGATGCGAGAGCGG
Source organism: Mesorhizobium sp. P2_B11 (assembly GCF_056404855.1). Lineage (NCBI taxonomy): Bacteria > Pseudomonadati > Pseudomonadota > Alphaproteobacteria > Hyphomicrobiales > Phyllobacteriaceae > Mesorhizobium > Mesorhizobium sp. P2_B11. The sequence continues at coordinate 591,073 of NZ_JBFUDF010000006.1, read as the reverse complement.
TGAGAAACGTCGTCATGATGGTCTCCAGGGCAAGCCGCGCCAAAACGTGGAGCATTTGGCGCCACAACGATTGCAGCGTTGCCGGTTCCGGTCTTGGGAAAAATTGCTGTAATGCCGCGGCTGCCTGCCTTCCGCGTTCGCGCCATTTCAGATCCATGCGCCAGTGCTAATGTAGCGTCGGCGGGTACCCCAATGCCCGCCTGGCCGGCGCCTACTCGGGCAATCTCTTGATGAGCGGCGCCGGCCGCCCGACTTGGGCGGCGAGCAAATTCCCGCGGCAGGGAAATCAGGCCAGGCGATTATTGCTGGGCGGTTTTGACAGGCATGCCGATGTCGGTCTGTATCCCCAGAACGTCTGCTGCCCAATCGCGCAATTCCGGAGACGCATCGCCGGATTTCATAATCGACACAGCCAAAGCGGCCATGTCCGCGGGCGGTTTTTTGCTGGCAGTCGCAAAGGCGAAATAGCCGGCCATGATGGCGCATCCCACCGAAATGACCGGTGGGACGATGTGGAGAGCCGCCAAAGCGACTGTGCGCCAGCGGCCGGATGCCGGAAGCTCATCCTCGTCCACAAGGTCAGTCATCTCACTCTGCCCATCAGTCGAGAGAACATAGGTTCGTAAGAGTTATCTACATTAGTTAAAATGCGGATAAAGCTTGTTGGCTATCAGGGGGCAAAGGGCCGTCCCGCGTCATTTGTCCAGTGCTATGCTAAGATCGCGTGAGGCTTTGGGAGTACTGCGCCGATGAAGTGGACCATAATTGTGAGCGCGGCATTCTTGTGCGGGTGCGGCCCCATGTGGAACGCCCATATGCGGCCACCGGAAGACTATCGGGACGCGTATTTTGTCGAGGGCCAAGGTGTAGAGGGCCAGGGACATGTGTATTTTGTGAGGGACTTCGGCAGGAATAACTGCATGGGCGAAGTCGCGGATACGAAAGCCGCGACGATAGAATTTCCGGTCAGGTGCACGAATAAATTGACAGGCACCGTTTCGCTGAAGCGCATTTCCGGGGGGCGGCGTCTGGAAGGAACGATGACGCTGAGCAACGGGGAAGTCCAGAACATATCGATTTAGCGGATCGTGCTTTCATCGAACGGGCGGCCTAGCTGTCCCCCGCGGGCGCTTCATCTTGCCAGCCGGCCAGCTCCGGCAGGTCGTCGAGCCAGCTCTTCTCTGTCAAAGTGGCTTCGCCGGCCATAGGAACGGCCTCGGTGGCGTTTTGAATGAGCCAGTCCATCCACTTGCGATAGGCAGCCGGGGCCAATTCGGGCGGCAGCACCTTGGCCTTGGCCAGCATGCGTTTGCGGAAACTGAGCTGCCGGCGCAGTTTGGTCGTCGTGAATTTGATCGCCTTGCCCTGGTATTCGACCGTCCAACGATCATCGCCATGGCTGGTGAGCCTGTCGATGGCAAAACCGGCATCGACCGGCCTGTCGCGCCAGGGAAGCTCGATGGCATTCCGCCTCAGATCGAGCGCCCATCGCCGGTAGTCGGCGCCGGCACGCTGCGGCGGCAGCACGCCGGCCTGTTCGAGGATATTCCTGCGGAAGGTCGGCTGCTTCTTGATCTGGCCGGTCGTCAGCTCGATGCGATGGCCACGCAATTCGACATGCCACCGGATCCTGCCATTGCCAAAGTACTTCACCAGCCGGTCGATGACGAACTCGTCATCGGCGAGCGTCACGCAGCCTTGGGCGAGGCGTTCGAGAATGTACTGGCTGTCGGTGGGCATTGCGTGGCCTTGGGCAGGAACCTTTGTCGAAGCTTAGCCAGTACCACAAACCAGCCGTCACCGATCCTTTTCGCTCCGCGGCTGGCGCCTGCCCATCTGTGATGCATCTCATTGACGCAGCGTTTCGCCCGGTGCTGTAATCAGGCACAAACAGCCTTGGTCGCGACCCATGGACGACACCAGCGCGAACAGCAAAGAGGTCGACGCCACCGCGACGCGGGTCTTCGGCATCGAAAAATATCTGTTCAAGAAAATCCCCTGGGCGCTGGGGTTTATGGCTCTTGGCATCCTGGTCCTTTATCTCGCGCGCAACGGCGACAGCAGCGACGATAACGCGGCGAGGGCGGTCGCATTGTTCGTGATCCTTGCCAGCCTCGTCTACATCGGCTTTGCCTTTCATCGTCGCAACAGCCCGCGAAAGCCGATGCTGGAACTGTCTCCCGCCGGCATCCTGTTGCGTATCGCGAAGAACAAGGAACTCCGCATTCCGTGGAGCGAAATCCACGGTCTCGAACTGATCGACATCAGGGGGGCGAAGGGGCATGTCTTTCGCGACGTGACGGCCGCACTTGTGTCGCGGGAATTTTTCGACGCCAACAACCCGGTCAAATCGTGGTGGGGGCGGGGTCCCGGATGGGACGTCCATTTCGTTCCCAAAGGCGAGATGGTGCAAGTCGCCTTCCACCACGACCTGCTGTCCGTATCCGCCGACGAGTTGTGGCGGGAAATGGAGACGCGCTGGCGCGTGTTCAGCCGCAACCCGTCCGCGCCGCTGCTGGCGACGCCGCGCGTGGTCACTGAGCGCGGCTGGATTTTCGGCTGGAAGCCGACACTGCCGCAGCAGCGCGCCGGTGCCGCCACGCTGGCCGTCGCAGCCGTGACCACGATCTATTTCTGGCAATATCTGCACGCCTGGATCACCTTTCCCGATTTCAGCGGGGATAGCGGCACTTATTATCTGAGCCAGGCATTCGACCAGACCGGCGTCTATGCACGCCTCCCCGGCAAGGGCGTGGTTGTCCTGCGCCGTAGCGATTTTTCCGGGATCGGCGTGACGCGCTGCCGCAGCGCTGTCGAGCGCGACGCGGCCCGCAGCGGGTTGACGCCGGCCTACACCGCGTTCGCCATCTGCTCGACGGACATGCCGCACGTGTCAGGCAAAGCGGTTCGAGCCATCTTCAAGCTCGCCGGGCGGACGTTCACGTCGAAAGACTGGCAGGACAAGCCGGTCGAATACAGGGCGATCTGGCCGGTGGAAATGAGCGTCGAGGAGGCCGACGCCAGGCTTTGCGAACTCGACGTCTGCGCGGACGCATAGCAGCCGCAAAACGCGCTGGCGTCAGGGTTTTGAGCGCCGGACCTGCAAGTAGCCGGTCAACGGTTCAGTGTTCTAATGTCCCAGGAGCCGCATGCTGGAATCGCGACGCAGTTCGGAATCTGCGCGGTCGACGCCTTCGACCGTGATCGCGATCGTCCCGTTCTCAATTCTTGCGATCCACCCCTTCGCCTTCATGTACCAGAGATGGAATTCGAGATGCTCTCGCGGACAGCCTAACAAACGTTCGATTTCGACATCGCCTATGCCGGGGTTGCTGACATCCTGGCGTCGCTTCACATATAGCAGAGAGAGCAGTTTGGCCTGGACCACAGCGTCCTTCTGAACGCCTTTGGCGTCGCTTGCTTCCTCGACCAATTTAACGTGCGCACCGGCATGCTCGCGATAGGAGACGTCGTATTGGGCGCGCTTGACCGGATCTTTCAGGACGTTGTGTGCTTCTACGACTTCACTGAAGCGGGCTTCATTTCCGGTTTGCTGATTGTCGGGATGATAGCGCATCGCAAAATAGCGAAATATTCGCTCCAGCGTCTCCGAGTTGGCGTTTGGGCTGATCTCCAGGAGTTCGTAGTAATCGACGAACAATGCGCTGCTCCCTCAAACATCGCCCCGAAAAGCAAGAGCCTGGGCAGCCTTATCTGTTGCGATCCAGGCCCTCAACCGTCGGATTCTACAGCGATGTTGCGCTTGCTCAAGCCCAGTCACAAGCCGGACTTTGGTCCCGGCTAATGCCGGATACCGGCAAGGTAACAAACGCGCTCGCCCTGTCCTAATTATCAGCGGCAGGCGGCCAAACCGGCCCGGTGGTGTTCCACTGGATGAGAGCCTGAAGGGTGGCTTCTCAATAGAGCCACCTTCTTCTCCGAACTTTTTTCGAACCCAGGGCGTAAACGCCCATTTGAAGTTTGAAGAGAGTCCAGATTGTCGTCAGCTAGGGTAGTGGGTCAGTTTATCTGACGCTGCGCTTTTTTGCAGGGCGCCGTTCTTCGCTCAGCTCTGGCATATTTGTCAGTTCTTCGGCATTTGGGGTGGCACAAGTTGAACGTATGGCGTCGTCGGTTCCTTATCAGAGCGAATGCGGCTGGGGGCCGGCTTCCCATGTTTGCCGAGCGACCTAATGTATTGATAGAGCGATTGCATATCGCTCTCCTCCATCGCTCGAAGATTGTACCAAGGCATCGGTGGAGACGTTCTAATGCGCTTCAGCATCCCTACGAATCCACGCTCGCTCATTACCGAAGCATCTATCCGAAGATTGGTCGCATAGGTCGTGCCCCAGGGACCGCGCCAACCGACCGAGCTGCCCATTAAAACCTTTCAGGATCAATCTTGCCTTCTGTTTCGCTGTAGCCTTCGGTATGGCAATCGTGACAACCGCCGACGATTGATACCTGCAACCCTCTTTCGACCGATACTTCGCCTTGAGCGAAGGCTGCAATTGGCATAGTGAGGCCGGCTAATAGGAAACACAGGCCTGTGACGCGCATCCCTCCCTCCCATGCGTTCAGCTAAGCGTATATGTTGGCCGTTCGAATTTCCTCACCAACTCGACCGTACTGGCTTCGACCGTGACACGCCCGAGCACTTGCACAGTGACGCGGCCCAACTCCTCATCGACGAGGACGACATCGCCCTCGAACCTAAGTTTGTCGCCTGGCTTCGCCTTTGGATCGATGATCGAATAGGGATTGTTGGCCGTGAGAATGTGGAGGGTGACGCGATCCTCGATACGCTTTCCCACAGTGGCGAAGATCGCCACCTTGTCACCTATGTTGATTTCCCGCGCCATGGTGAAGATTCTGGCGCGGTTCGCCGCTTGGTCAAGGGATTGCTAATATAGACAATATGCGGGTGACCCACCAAGCGGCCCGACAGAGTCCGTTGGGGTGAATTCGACTTACCGCCGGGCCTAACCGACTCGGGGCTGGCGAGCCGGCTAATGCCACCCTAATATTAGCAACTCTGCAAAAGAACCCGGCGCGGACGTTTTCCCCAGTTCAGATCACCTTACTTTCATGCAGTCCCATTTCGGGAAATAATGCTGGCATCAGTCTTGCTGCACGAGCTTGCCGGCTGACCCCGGTCCTGATCGCGTATTCTGATCAGGTTGTAGGCTCGCCGGGCTTGAGGCTGTTGGGGTCTTCGCTCGGCGAGTTTGCCATCGCTGCACTCGTGTCACGCATTGCCCTTCGTATCGCTTGCAACGATGAGGCGGCTGATGGATTGTCCTCCTGAAACAGCTTGGTGCGGCGCCCTCCTTTTGACACTGAACAAACCAGAGGGCGCCGAGCCTTTTACCGACGGCGCTTTGAGGGAAGCGCGCCGAGTAGTGAGTGTACCGCTCTCGCTAGAGTTGTGGGAATACAGCCTTTTGGACGATGGTCCGCAGCGAACGCTGGTGAAGATGGCCGGCGCCGCAAGGGTGCTTGTTGGGGTGCCTTAGGCGGGGGGCGCCGGCCATGGCGGAAAATGGGGTCCGCCGCCAAGATAGGCTAACAGACGGGCCGCCGTTGCATATGGTGTGATCGCGGAAGAGACTGTGACCTTGCCGTTCGGGAGCGCGCCGTCGGCCCGACGCGTCTTGTAGCAGGGCGGCCCAGCGGCATGGTCTAGGGGACTGTGGCGGCTGCCGCTGGGCCTGACCAGTCTGGCTTGAACGAGGCGCGGTGCTGGCTGACTTAAGAATGAGCGCAAGCTACTTTGAAGGCAATCGGCGTCGTCTCATACGTTCGCTTCTGCAGCCTCAGCYAATTTGCTTAGTAGCGACCTGCGGCCGATCTAAATCCTGCGGACCGCCCGCTTAGAAAATAGCCGGCGCCTGCTTGGGAGGTTGCCTGATCAAAGGACCCAAGCCGGCCGTCCGGCAGGTCTATTGCGCCCTCTGCCTCTTGGCTTGTGCGGCAATAGCGCAGAGGAAAGCCAATGCGGCAGCATCGCATGCCGTCCGCGACGGACCTTTGGCGAAAAGCACGGCGTCCGCAATTGGGATCGTAAGGCCGTACTTTTGCGCGAAAGAGGTGATCTCGTATGGCTGATCGTCAGACGGATGGCGGATGTCGATTTCGAAATCCATTGTCTAGTTCCTCCCCAGTTCGCGACCCTTCCACTCCTTGGCCTGATGCAAAAATTAAACTACCGACGCATCGCGCGAGTCCAGCAATTGGAAATTGTGTAAAACGATACACTTTCAGTCGCGCCAACATTGGCTTGCCAGCGCCTTCGAGATCAGGAATATAATCCTCCGTTGCGGCGACCCCCTCAAACGGAGATCGCCATGCCTCACACCCTCGCCAATACCCTGGCCGCCCACGAATCCATCTATGTCAACAGCGGGCATCCGATGTGCTGCAAGTCGACAAAGCTCGATATTCAGGCGCTGATCGACCGGCTCGGGCCCAACCACGGTTCGATGCATCAGGATCGGGTCGGCTGTTAGGCTGCTCGGATTGCAAGGCTGAGCGCAGGATCGCCGGCGGGTGTTTTTCACGGTGGTTCCCGATTACGAGGGCATCGAGGCCAAGAGCAATCGCGCGTGGAAGCCGACCTTCGAGAGAGGGTTTAGGGGACTTCAGTCTTAGTTGAGCTATCGCCAATACGCCTGTAGCTTGGGCGGTGCGGGAAACCCGAATACCAAATGTCCATGGTAGCATCGGGCCTGTTCGCCGCATCGGTGGAAGGCTATCCTAAGTGTTCTCAACTGTATTGCGGGAAAAGCTGGTTTGCGAATGCGGTCGCACCGGGTATTTGAAACTACGAGAAGACAATCAGCCCCTCAGCGGCACCTGGGAATCCTACAGCTTGGAGGGTTTCGAGGGCGTCAGCCTGACGATCACCAGTTCGGGAAATATTCCGGGTGACAAGTTGGCCTATCTCCATCCTTTGTGCCCGCAATGCAGTCGGTGGGGCAAGGTGAAGTATGCCAGCCGAGCCTGAGCCCGCGCGAACCACCTGCAGCGTCTTAGACAAACCGCATAGCGCACGAATCCTGACGATCAAAGGCTGCTCCCGCTCGTCGTCGCCTTCCTCAATCTATCCGCTATCTCGATGCCCGGTGGCAATGCCAATCATGTGGCACCCCGCGCTAGCCAGGATGCCGCAATCACGGAACCATCGCCATTGATGAGGGTTCATCTCCTGAAGGGACCTCCACCCGGAAGGAAACGGGAAGATGGTCGAAATCTATGACTTTGAAGCGGCAAAGGCCCGGCTGCGCCTAAAGCGTGCCGAACGTTCTCTCGACCGCGCCAACGAATTGCTGAACGAAGAAACCCCAGGCGTTTGCCTTAGCCTCGCTCTTTGCGGTCGGATCAGATCCGAGCAACAGCGGGTCGACGAAGCCAAACAGCGCTTGGTGAAGCTCGATCACCCGCATAACTGATTTGGCACGATGCTCCAGAACTTCGACCTTGCGACCGCAACGAGGAACAAAAGTCCGGCAGCGATGTTTAGTCGTCGAAGGGCACCTTAATTCTTCGGAGAACTGAACATGAAATCCACCCTGATTCTGGGCGCGCTGGCGCTTTGTTTGGCCGCGCCTACGGTGGCTTCGGCGGCCTCGATCGTCGTAACGACGACGCATCACCGCCACCGCCACCACAAGCCAGCGATTGTCATCAATGAGGACGGCCAGCGCCTCCATCATCGCCATCACGGTCGGGAAGCTTTCTACGACCACGGGAAACGCCATTGGCACGGCAAACGCCATCATTGGCACCGCAAGCACCACTCCGACGTCGTTGTCATCAAGCGCGATGATCGCCCGATGCATCGCCATCGTCACGTCATCATCCAGAACTGATTTCCGTCCACTAAAGGCCCGGCTCCGAGAATGAGCCGGGTCGACTGGGCACAGGAGTCTAGTCCATGACACCGACTTTTCCGCTCAACCCTGAAATCGCCAGGAGTGGGCCGATATATCGCCAAGCTCGACTCGCGTTGCTCCGGCATGAACTCGTCAGGAGCTTTGACGAGACCGATGCCGCGGCCCAGCAGGTCGAGAGAGATCTGGCAAAGCTGGCTGAAGCCACTGTCACTGCGACCGCGCGACATTAACCGCGAAGCGGCGCAGCGGGCGGAACCACCAAGTACAACATGCGTTGCCCTTGGATGGTCGACTACCTCAAATCGGTAATCAGGAAACTTCTGCCAGCTTTGCTCGCGAGAAAGTCGGTCGAGGTGAAAGTGCGCCCGGTTGAGCAGCCGCCAACTCGCGACCTCGTCGGCGCTGCGCCACCTCGGCGGTATCGTGGTCCCATCAGGTCGGAATCCAACGACAACAAGGCCACCGGGTCGCTGCTGTAGCGCTATCTAGGTCATCAGTCTGACACGGCAGATGTCTTGGATGCCCCCGACGATGGGAACTCAATCAGAGTCATGCCGCGCTGAATATCGCTAAGTGATTGATTTTGTTTGGCTGGGGAACCTGGATTCGAACCAGGACTAACGGAGTCAGAGTCCGTGGGTCTACCGTTAACCTATTCCCCAGCAGGCGCTGTCGCGCTGGTGGGCCGCCGAAGCAGCCGCGGGTGCCTTGTAGCCGCCGCCGGAAAATAGTCAAGCCTGCGTTGCGTTTCAATCGTGGCCTTTGTTTTGTTCCGTCCATGCGCGGCGGGTAGGGCGCTACGTCTCGCCACGGCTGTATTGCGAATGCTCGAAAAACAGCACCACGCCCAGAGCGATCAGCAGCGGGATGATCAGATAGAACAGGCGAAACACCAGAAGCGCCGCCAGCACGCCGACCGGATCCATCTGCGACAGGCCGGCGAGGAATACCACCTCGAAGACGCCGAGCCCGCCCGGCGCATGCGAGATCTGCGCCACCGAGAATGACACCAGGAACACGCCGAGGATGACGAAATAGCCGGGATTGCCGGCCACGGGCAGAGCAAAGAAGATGATCGCCGCCGCCGCCAGAAGCTCGATCGGGCCGATCAGCAATTGCCGCGCCACGATCGGCAGCGCCGGATAGTGCAGCTGGAAGCCGGCGATTTTCAGCGGCTTCAGATGCAGCCAGCTGCCGAAGATGTAGGCGCCGACCAGTGTGAGCAAAACAAGGCCGGCGGCGATCGCCAGCCCATGGTGGGGCGCGCCGGAAAAGCGGTCGATGATCTCGGGTTCGAACACCAGCACCAGGCCGCCGACAAGAATGCTGGACAGCACGAAGGTGATCCAGCAGATCGCCACCAGAATGCCGACATCCTGTCCGGTGAGCCCCCTGGTGCCATAGGCCCGGTAGCGGATCACCGCGCCCGAAAACACCGAGCCGCCGATGTTGTGCGACAGCGCGTAGGTGGTGAAGGAGCAGAAGGTGACGAACAGCCACGACACTTTTTTGCCGATATGCAACAGCGCGATGTGGTCGTAGCCGGCGAGCGAGGCGTAGGCGACGACCGAACTCAGCGCCGCCAGCACCCAGCCGCGGGTCGGGATGGCGACGATGCCGTCCCAGACATCGTCGAGCGAGATGCCGCGCAGCTCATGCCACAGCAACAGCAGCGACACGATGACCGCCGCAATGCCGATGACCGGCCACAGATAGCGCCTCCAGTTCATGGAGATCTCGTCATGCTTTGCTGCCCATCGCCGACGTCGGTGCGAAAAAATCCGCGATTCACCAACATTATTTCAGAAATGCCTGATTGAAGCCGGCTATTCAACCGGACAAGCCCCGCTATTCCACCCGACAAGCATTGCCGCTGCATGATGGCGGCAAAATTTGCCGCACTGCTCTTGGTGATCCGGTCCCGCACTGCTACTCTGGTGGCAACTTAAAACATTTAGGTGCCTGCTGCGTCCGGTTTCCGGTTCGCGCGGCGCCGGAAGGACCCGAAGTGGAAGACCACGACACCGGCGCAGGCGCGCCGGAAGTGGGCGTGTCCAGGGCTTCGCCGCCATCAGGCGGGCCAAGCCCATCCGCCGGGCGGCCCCGCCAGGCGGGGCCTCAGTCTGGTGACGGACAGGCCGGCGACGCCCAGCATCAGCGCGGCAAAGCGAGAAAGCGGCGCAAGCGCCGGCGCGGACGCAAGGTGTTCGCACGCGATGACAGCCCGCTGGCCGCCCCCGCTCATATCGGTGCTGCCGGCACGCCGGCAGTCAACGCCGCCCCAAGCCCTGTGGTCGTGCCGCCTCCGGTTCAGCCGCCAAGGCCGGAACAACCCCTGTATCGGCCGCCGATGCAGGAGCTGCCGGTGTTTGCCGCGCTCGATCTCGGCACCAACAATTGCCGTCTCCTGGTCGCGGTGCCGCAGCGCCATGGCCAGTTCCGCGTCATCGACGCCTTTTCTCGCATCGTCAGACTGGGCGAGGGGCTGACCGCCAACGGGCGCCTCAGCCAGGCGGCCATGGACCGTGCCGTCGAGGCGCTGAAAATCTGCGGCGACAAATTGCGCAACCGCAAGATCAGGAAGGCCCGGCTGATCGCCACCGAGGCCTGCCGCACCGCCGACAACGGCGTCGAGTTCCTGCAGCGTGTCGAGCGCGAGGCGGGGCTGAAGCTGGAAATCATCGATCGCCAGACCGAGGCCCGCCTTGCGGTGTCGGGCTGCGGCTCGCTGGTCGAGCGCGACACGCAAGGCGTGGTGCTGTTCGACATTGGCGGCGGCTCGTCCGAAATTGCCCTCATCGACCTCACCGGCCAGCGCTCGCCGCGGCTGGCCAACCACATCGTGTCATGGACCTCGCTGCCGGTCGGCGTCGTCTCGCTTGCCGAACGCTTTGGTGGCCGCACGGTGACGCGCGAAATCTTTGCCGCCATGGTCGAGGATGTCGCGGTGCGGCTGAGGTCCTTCGACGGCCGCGACCGGCTGAGCCATGTGCTCGCCAGCCCGAAATTCCATCTGCTGGGCACATCAGGCACGGTGACGACGCTGGCCGGCGTTCATCTCGACCTCGAACGCTACGATCGCCGCCGCGTCGACGGGCTGTGGATGGACCGCGACAGCGTCGACCGCATGGTCGAAAGACTGGTCGGCTGGGATTTCCAGCAGCGCTGCGCCAACCCATGCATCGGCGCCGACCGCGCCGATCTGGTGCTGGCTGGCTGTGCTATCCTCGAAGCCATCCGCGCGGTATGGCCGTCGGAGCGGCTGCGCGTCGCCGACCGCGGCCTGCGCGAAGGCATTTTGAGCGAGCTGATGGCCGATGACGGCGTCTGGCGCAACAGTGGGCGAGGCCGACAGTGACTAAGAAACCGGAAAAGCCGGGCTCTGCAAGCATCCGCGTGCTGAAGACGCGGATCAAGAAAAAGAGCGGCCTGAAGGAATCGTCGCGCCGCTGGCTGCAGCGCCACATCAACGACCCGTATGTCCAGCGCTCCAAGGCGGACGGCTACCGCTCGCGCGCGGCCTACAAGCTGATCGAGATCGACGACAAGCATCATCTGCTAAAGCCCGGCATGAAGGTCATCGACCTCGGCGCCGCCCCCGGCGGCTGGTGCCAGGTGGCGGCAGCGAGGACGAAGTCGACGGCGGAGAATCCGCATGTCGTCGGCATCGACTATCTCGAAATGGATGCCGTGCCGGGCGCGCCGGTGCTGCTGATGGATTTCCTAGACCCCGATGCGCCGCAAAAGCTCGCCGAAGCGCTTGGCGGCGACCCCGATGTCGTGCTGTCGGATATGGCGGCGCCGACGACCGGCCACAAGCGAACCGATCACATCCGCACCATGCATCTGTGCGAAGTCGCCGCCGATTTCGCGCTGTCGGTGCTGAAGCCGGGCGGACATTTTTTGGCCAAGACCTTCCAGGGCGGCGCCGAAAACGAGCTGCTGTCGATGCTGAAGAAGAATTTTCGCTCGGTCCATCACGTCAAGCCGCCGGCGTCGCGGGATGAGTCGGTGGAGCTGTATCTGCTGGCGAAAGATTTCAAAGGGCGAGAGGCCGGTCCGCCGTCAGGCGGATCGGAACGTCCAGTGGACGTTCCGAAGGACTTGAGCGCCCGAAGCCATAGCGGAGGGCCGGGGGACGCCGAGGCCTGATAGGCCTCACTTCCCCGCTGTACTCACCGGCTCCAGCGTCTTCGGCGTCGTCAGCCGGCCATGTCCCGACACCGCGTTGCCGGCATCCGGCGCCAGCCGCATGAACGATACGGACGCCGCTGCCGAGACGGCCGCCACAATAAAGAAGGCTATGTGAAAATCGCCGAGCACCAGCGGGCCGCCATGGATCGAGGTCGAGACTTCCAGGATGCCGCCGGCCAGCGCCACGCCGAGCGCGATCGACAGCTGCTGGAACACCGCCGTGATCGGCGTTGCCTTGCTGGTGTCTTCGGCCGACACCTCGGCATAGGACAGCGCGTTGACGCCGGTGAAGAACATCGAGCGGATGAAGCCGCCGACCAGCAATATGGCCAGCATCAGCGCATAGGGCGTCTCTGGCGTGAACAGGCCGTAGATGGCGATCGATGCGGCGGCGATCAGCGAGCCCCAGATCAGCACCCGGCGGAAGCCGGCGAGCCGGAAGATCAGTGCGGTCACGAACTTCATGCCGATGGCGCCGATGGCCGAGACGAAGGTGATCATGCCTGACTGGAACGGCGTCAGCCCAAAGCCGATCTGGAACATCAGCGGCAGCAGGAACGGCACGGCGCCGATGCCGATGCGAAACAGCGAGCCGCCGAGCACGGAGGAGCGGAACACCTGGTTGCGGAACAGTTCGAGCGCCAGCAGCGGGTTTTTGGCGCGCCGCGCATGCAGGAGGTAGAGCACCCCTGAAAGCAGGCCGACCGCCACGGTGATGAAGCCGATCGCCGGCGGCAGGTAGGGCAGGCTGACCACCGACAGGCCGAAGACGACGCCGGAGGCTGCCACCCCGCTCAGCACGAAACCGACGAAATCAAGCGGCGGCGTCTCCATCGAGTCCGTCTGCGGCAGGAAGCGCGTCGCCAGCCAGATGCCGATCAGCCCGATCGGCACGTTGATCAGGAAAATCCAGTGCCAGGTGAAATAGGTGGTGATGAAACCGCCGATCGGTGGTCCCACAAGCGGCCCGACCAGCGCCGGCACCGTCAGCCACGACATGGCGGCGACCAGCTCGCTCTTCGGCGTCGCTCGCACCAGCACCAGCCGTCCCACAGGCGTCATCATGGCGCCGCCTATGCCTTGCAGAAAGCGCGAGACGACGAAGGCCGGCAGCGAATTGGAGACGGCGCAGGCGATCGAGCCCAGGATGAACACGCCGATCGCGGCACGAAACACGTTCTTGGCGCCGAACCGGTCGGCCATCCAGCCGCTGATCGGAATGAAGATCGCCAGCGACACCAGATAGGCGGTCAGCGCCAGCTTGAGCGCGATCGGGCTGGTGTGGATGTCGACGGCAATCGCCGGCAGCGATGTCGCAATGACGGTCGAATCCATGTTTTCCATAAACAGGGCGACCGCCAGTATGAGCGGAATGATGCGGTTCAACGAACGCGTCCGAACTGGTCAAAATGTGCGTGCCGGGCAATCCAAGCGATGAAAAGGCGGGGCAAGCGATCCGAAAGGGCGGTTATCACGCCTTTGCCCGTATGTCGCATTAATTTGCTGTCACTTTTGTGCGACCGCAACCCTTGGTGGCGGCTATCGGGGCAACCCCAACACTTTGCGGTGACATGCAATCATCGTCTTTTCAACGTCACCGTGACGTGTTACCAGCCAGCGCCAATCCTGAAAGGGAAGAAACGAGTCGGCGCTGTCCATTGCGGTCCAGCGCTTTTTTGTATTCTCCCAGCGCTTTTTCGTATTCGAAGGACTGGCCATGGCAAAAATCATCGAAACGTCCACCGGCGCGCTGGCGCTGACCTTTGACGACGTGCTGCTGCAGCCCGGTCATTCCGAGGTCATGCCCGGCGAGACCGACATCCGCACCCGCATCGCTACCGATATCGACCTCAACGTGCCGATCCTGTCGGCGGCGATGGACACCGTCACCGAAGCGCGGCTTGCCATCGCCATGGCCCAGGCCGGCGGCATCGGCGTCATCCACCGCAATTTCTCGCCGGCCGAACAGGCCGAGCAGGTGCGCCAGGTCAAGAAATTCGAATCCGGCATGGTCATCAATCCGGTCACCATCGGTCCCGACGCCACGTTGGCCGACGCGCTGGCGCTGATGCGCACCTATTCCATCTCGGGCATTCCGGTGGTCGAGAATGGCGGCACCGGCGGCCAGAAGATCGGCCGCCTGGTCGGCATCCTGACCAACCGCGACGTCCGCTTCGCCTCCGATCCTGCGCAGAAAGTCTATGAGTTGATGACCCGTGAGAACCTGATCACGGTCAAGGAGAATGTCGACCAGGACGAGGCGAAGCGTCTTCTGCACCAGCACCGCATCGAAAAGCTCGTCGTCGTCGACAAGAAGGGCAATTGCGTCGGCCTGATCACCGTCAAGGACATCGAGAAGTCGCAGCTCAACCCGCATGCCACCAAGGATGCGCAGGGCCGGCTGCGCGCCGCCGCCGCCACCAGCGTCGGCGATGACGGTTTCGAGCGCGCCGAGCGGCTGATCGACGCCGGCGTCGATCTCCTCGTCATCGACACCGCGCATGGCCATTCGCAGCGCGTGCTCGATGCCGTGACCAGGGCCAAGAAGCTTTCCAACTCCGTGCGCATCCTGGCCGGCAACGTCGCCACCGCCGAAGGCACGCAGGCGCTGATCGATGCCGGCGCCGACGCCGTCAAGGTCGGCATCGGCCCGGGCTCGATCTGCACCACCCGCATCGTCGCCGGTGTCGGCGTGCCGCAGCTTTCGGCGATCATGTCGGCGGTCGAGACGGCGCACAAATCCGGTGTGTCGGTCATTGCCGATGGCGGCATCAAATATTCGGGCGACCTGGCCAAGGCGCTCGCCGCCGGAGCCAGCGCTGCCATGATCGGCTCGCTGCTCGCCGGCACCGACGAAAGCCCGGGCGAGGTCTATTTGCACCAGGGCCGCTCCTTCAAGGCTTACCGCGGCATGGGTTCGGTCGGCGCCATGGCGCGCGGCTCGGCCGATCGCTATTTTCAAGCCGAGGTCCGCGACACGCTGAAGCTGGTCCCGGAAGGCATTGAAGGGCAGGTGCCATACAAAGGACCTGTGTCTGGCGTGTTGCACCAGCTTGCAGGCGGGCTAAAAGCCGCTATGGGTTATGTCGGTGGCCGCGATCTTGCCGATTTCCGCGAGCGCGCCACCTTTGTGCGCATATCCAACGCCGGACTTCGTGAAAGCCACGCCCATGACGTCACGATTACCCGCGAAAGCCCGAACTATCCCGGCGGAGCCTGACCAGCAGCCGGAGCGGCTCTTGCTCTGGCGCAACCAGGCGGCAATCGTGCTGCGGCTGTCGCGTCATGCCGGCGCGCTATGCGTTGCATCGCTAGCGGTCTTCATCGCCATGACGCTGCTGGAATTCTTCTATTTTCGCCAGTTGAGCGGCGGCCTGCCGTCGCTCGATGTGCGCTTTGGCGGGTTTACGCCGGATGAGGGCATGGCCTGGCTGACGGCACTCGGCCGGCGCGGCAGCGAGATCATCCTGGTCTGGCACTATTTGACCTTCGACCTTCTGTTCCCGGCGCTGCTGTCAGTGACCATGGTCAGCCTGATCCTCGCTACGGGGCGGCGGCTGAAGCCCTTTCGTGCCCTGCCGGTGCAGGTTCAGTCGCTGTTGGCGCTGGCTGTGGTGCTGCCCTACACCTGCGCCGACTATGCCCAGAACATTGCGGTGGCGCGGCTTTTGTCCGATCAGCTTTCGGCCAATCCGGATTCGCTGTCCTTCGCCTCGTCGCTGATCGTCACCAAATTCACGCTTCTGGCGCTACCTGTCGCCGTCATCGCGGCTTTCGTCTTCGCCAGCCTGCGGCGTCCACAGGCATGAACGACGAGGCAGGGGCAACGCCATGAGCCAGACCGCAATCTTCTGGCCGATGCTGGCGCAGGTGCTGCTGGTCTATATCGTCTATGTGGTGATGGGCCGGCGCCGCTACGGTGCGGTCAGATCAGGCGAAGCCAAGGTCGGTCAATACAAGATGCGCACGACCGAGCCCGCGTCCAGCGTCACCGTCGCCAACAATCTCATCAACCAGTTCGAACTGCCGGTGCTTTTCTACGTGCTGTGCCTGGCGCTGCACGCGACCAATGGCGTCAATTATCTGACCTTGGCCTTGGTGTGGATTTTCGTGATGTCCCGCTATGCCCACGCCTGGGTCCACCTGACCAGCAACAATCTGCGGTTTCGCAGCCGCGCCTTCTACGTGGGCGCGATCATTCTCTTGCTGGCATGGATCTGGTTCGCGCTACACCTGCTCGGAGCGGTTTGAGCCTGCGCTGACTTTACCTTCTCCCCTTGTGGGAGAAGGTGGCCTCGCGAAGCGAGGTCGGATGAGGGGTGTTCCAGGGAACGCCAACGCCTCACTCCGCTGGAACACCCCTCATCCGTCTCGGCGCTACGCGCCGATCCACCTTCTCCCACAGGGGGAGAAGGAAAAGATTCTATAAGTCGAACACCGCGATCTTGCGCTTGTCGAACTTGATGCCGATTTCGCCGCGTACCAGCTTCAGCGCGGCCTCGCCGAACACGGCGCGCCGCCATCCCTGCAACGCCGGCACGTCGGCGGCTTCGCCTTCGGCGGCGATACGGTCGATGTCGTCACTGGACGCCAGCACTTTCGAGGCGACGCCTTCCTTCTCGGCGACAATCCGCAACAGCACTTTCAAAAGCTCCGCAGCCGCGTTCGAACCCTCGGGCGGCTGAAAGCTCTTGGGCAGCTTCGGCATCTCTTCCCGGGGCAGAGCGAGCGCCGTGTTGACCGCGCCGAGCAAGGCGGTTGCCGTCGATGAACGTTCCCAGCCTTTCGGCGTGGTGCGCAGCTTGGCCAACGCGGCCGCATCGCGCGGCGCCTGCTGGGCAACCTCGTATATGGCGTCATCCTTGAGCACGCGGCCACGCGGCACATCGCGCTCACGCGCCTCGCGCTCGCGCCATGCCGCCACCGTCTGCACGATCGCCAGCTCCTGCGGCTTGCGCAGCCGCATCTTCAGCCGCTTCCAGGCGTCTTCGGGGTGCGGATCGTAGGTCTCGCGCGAAGTCAGCACCTCCATTTCCTCGTTCAGCCAATGGGCGCGGTTTTCCCGCTCCAGCTCGGCGCTGAGGTGCTTGTAGACGTCGATCAGATGGGTGACGTCGGCTAGCGCATAGTCGAGTTGCTTGTCGGACAATGGCCGGTGGCGCCAGTCGGTGAAACGCGAGGATTTGTCGAGCCGGGCGCCGGTGATGCGCTGCACCAGCTGATCGTAGGAGACGCTGTCGCCAAAGCCGCAGACCATGGCCGCGACCTGGGTGTCGAAGACGGGATGCGGGACCAGATCGCCGAGATGGACAATGATTTCGATGTCCTGCCGTGCGGCGTGAAAAACCTTGACCACCGCTTCATTGGCCATCAGCCGGAAGAACGGGGCGAGGTTGATATCGGGCGCCAGCGGATCGATCAGCGCGGTGACGCCGGGCGCCGCCATCTGGATCAGGCACAGGATCGGCCAGAACGTCGTTTCGCGGATGAATTCGGTGTCGACGGTGACGAAATCCGACTTTTCAAAAGCGGCGAGAACGGACTCGAGCTCATTTTGGGTGGTGATGACGTGCATCAAATCGCTTTTTAGTAACGGGTAAGGTTCTCTTTCAATTTCAGCCGTGGGCGCTTTCGTCAAGCCGCCCTTCGGTCAAGTATCCGTCGATCCGTCGGAATCGCCATTCCTGCGCGCCAGCCGCGCGAATACAGTCGATGTGCGCAGCAGCGCCGTGAAGCGGCTGCGCTTGCCCGCCGGCACGCCGCCGCGCACCTGCATGCGGTAGAGAATGACGGCGATGAGGATGGCATAGACCGCAGCACTGAAGACAAACAGGGCGCCCGGTCCGAAATACTGCATCACGGTCGAGGCCGCGAAGGGGCCGCCAATGGCGCCGAAAGAATAGAACAGCATCAAGGCGGCATTGATCAGCACGAACTCGCCCTTGTCGGCGCGGTCGTTGGAATGCGCCGCCGAAAGCGAATAGAGCGGCATGGCGAAGCTGCCGAAGATGAAGACGATGATCAGGTTGAGGGTCGGGTTGGCGCCGGCGATGAAGGCCAGCGCCAGCGCCGCCAGCAGGGCGCCGCATGTGGTTGCCAACAGCACCGCGCGCCGGTCCCAGCGGTCGGAGAGATAGCCGAGCGGATACTGGATAAGGGCACCGCCAAAAATGCCGACACTGACGAAGGTGACGACATCGGCGACCGACATGCCGATCTGTTCGGCATAGACCGGCGACAGGGTGCGGAAGGCGCTGTTGGTGACGCCGACGCAGATGCAGCCGAAGCAGCCGAGCGGCGAGATTCGCCAGACGCGGGCGAGGTCGAGCTTGACGTCTTCCGGTGGCGTCGGGTTGGAGCGGTCGCCGAGCGACACCGGCACCAGCGACAGCGTGATCATCATCGACATGATGGCGAAGATGGCAAAGCCGCCGGGGCCGAAGATCGGGATCAGGAACTGCGCGCCGGTCACCGAGCCGATATCGACCATGCGGTAGATGGCCAGCACCCGCGCGCGATCCTTGTTTTCGACGCCGGAATTCAGCCAGGCTTCCATGACGGTGAACAGGCCGGCAAAGCAGAAGCCGCCGGCAAAACGGATGGCGCACCACATCACGGGATCGATGACCAGCACCAAAAGCAGCGTGCCGGCCGAGGCGGTGGCCGCGAGCGCCGAAAACGTCCTGACATGGCCGACCGCCTTGAGGATGCGGGTGACGGCGAGGCAGCCGAGCAGGAACCCGGCGAAATAGAACGTGCCCATCAGGCCGATGTCCGAGGCCGAAAACCCTTCCTGCGCGCCGCGCAAGGCAATCAGTGTGCCTTGCAGCCCGTTACCGCCAAGCAGGATGCCGGCGGCGATGAGGAGCGGGATCAGCGGGCGGATGGAGGACATGCGGAACCGATGTTTAGGTGGCTCCACAGTTCTGAACCATCGCTGCGGCCATTGCCAGCTTCATATCCGACCGCAAACAGTGTGTAGGCGTCAGATCGCGGCTGTTGTCCAGCCGCCCGCGTCGGGAGGCCGGTCGACCGCCGCTCAGGCTTCGTGGGCCCTTGCCAAAGCTTCGCCCGCCGACGCGGCAGGGTTGGTTGGGGCGGCCTTTCGGCCAAGCGAGCCGGCGGTCAGCAGGCTGAGGATGATGAACGGGATGCCGATGCCGAAGGCCGAGCGGATGCCCCAATGGTCGGAGACGAAGCCAAGCAGCGGCGGGCCGAGCAGGAACGCGACGAAGGARATCTGCGACAGCGCTGCGACGTTGATTGCCGCCGAGCGGTCCGTCCGCTGAGCAGCCGCCGAGATCGCCAACGGAAAGAGCGCGCTGCTGCCGATGCCCAGGAGGGCAAAGCCCAGCATCGACACCAGCGGGGCAGGCGAGAAGAAGACGAGCAGCACACCCACCGCCATCGTCACGATCAGCACCCGCGCCACGCCGGTCGGCGAGTGGCGCTCGACAAAGCTGTCGGCAAAGAAGCGCGTGCTCGCTTGCGAGAAGGCAAACAGCGCCACCGTGAAGCCGGCGACGAACGGGCCTGCATCGAACACGGTGCGCATGTAGATTGCCGACCAGTCGATGCTGGCGCCCTCCATCAGCATCGCCGACAGTGTCACCGCGACGAGGACGAGGATCGGCAGTGTCGGCCGCGCCAGCCTCGGCGCCGCCTCTTCATCGCCGGCAAAGCGGCCCGGCGCCGGTTCGTAGCCGCCGAGAAACAGCGCCATTGCTATCGCCACGATCGGCACGACGATCGCCAGGTGCAGTTGCGGCGATATGCCGAGATGCGCAAGGGCGGCTCCGAACAGGCCAGCGCCGAAAAAGCCTATGCTCCAGAACGAATGCGCCCGGTTCATGATCCGGCGCTTGAGCAGGAATTCGGTCCTGTCGGCCTCGACATTGAGGATGATCTCGACGCTGCCGATCATCAGGCCGACTGGAATCAGCATCAGGAACAAAGCAAGCGGCCCAGGCGCATGCACCGCAAGGGCATAGGCTACCGACAAAAGCGGAACCAACCCGAGCAAGGCGCGGCGGAAGCCGACGCGCTCCAGCATCGGCGCCGCCAGCGTCAGCGCGGTCAAGGTGCCGATCGGCGTCCCGATCAGGCTGAGCCCAAGCGTGCCGTCCTCGATGCCCATGGCATGCTTGATGTCGGGCAGCCGTGGAAAGATGTTGCCCATGCCGAACGAGTAGATCGCGAACCCGGCATAGACCCGGTGTTGCGGAGCGAGGCGGAGGCCGAAGGTCATGGCAATGCTTTCGAGGCAAGAGAGCCGGCGGCTGGCGCCGATTGATGGGATCGTATCTTGCATAAACGTGCAAATCATGCAAGAACGTGCATGAAGAAAACAGGATCATGCAATGCTGACCGATGAGCGGCACCAAATCATTCGCGACCGCCTTGCCGTCGAGGGAAGGGTGCTCGCTGGCGAGCTGGCGAGCCGCTTCGGCGTTTCCGAAGACACGGTTCGCCGCGACCTCCGGGAGCTGGCGAAGGCCGGGCAATGCCGCCGCGTCTATGGCGGCGCGGTCGCGGCCGCACCCTTCGCCGCCACGCCGGTCGGCCTGCGCGCCGGCCATGCGGTCGAAGAGAAGACGCGGCTCGCCCGCGCCACCGTGGCGTTGCTTTCGCGCGGACAGACCCTGTTCATCGACAGCGGCTCGACCAATGCCGCGATCGCCAGGGCCATCCCGCGCGACCTCGATCTGACCGTCGCCACCAATTCGCTCGAAGTTGCCACGGTGCTGTCAGAGCACGCTTTGATTGAGCTGATTGTGCTGGGCGGCCGGTTCGACCGCCATCTCGGCGCCTGCGTCGGCGCTGACACGCTTGCCGCCGTCGCCCAGCTCGGCGCGGACCTGTTTATTCTCGGCTCCTGCGGCCTCGACGCCTCGCGCGGCGTGACGGCCTTCGATTCGGCGGAGGCCGAGGTGAAGCGGGCCATGGCCAAGAACAGCGCAGGCATCGTCATCGCCGTCACCAATGACAAGCTGGCCACCGCCGCACCCTACCGGGTCGCCAGGCCCGAGGCGATCCGCCACCTTGTGGTCGAAAAGACCGCGCCGGCGGCGATCCTCGCCGACTTCGAACGCCAGGGCGCCGAAATCCACTTTGCCTGAACAGCAGGCCTGCGCTCGATCGCCCGGCTTGCCTTGACAAATCCGGCCTCCCATGCGCTTTTCGCGCAAATTTTGGACCGGGCCTTGATGCTCGGGCCACAACCCAGCACCCCGGACTTTTGACATGACCATGCATCGTTACCGCAGCCACACCTGTGCCCAGTTGAGAAAGAGCGATGTCGGCTCTTCCGTCCGCCTGTCGGGTTGGGTGCATCGCGTGCGCGACCATGGCGGCCTGCTGTTCATCGATCTGCGCGACCATTACGGCCTGACCCAGATCGTCGCCGATCCGGATTCGCCGGCCTTCAAGGTCGCCGAGACGGTGCGTGGCGAATGGGTGATCCGCGTCGACGGCGAGGTCAAGGCGCGCTTGCCGGACACCACAAATGCCAACCTGCCGACCGGCGAGATCGAGATCTTTGCCCGCGAGATCGAAGTGCTGTCGGCAGCCAAGGAATTGCCGCTGCCGGTGTTCGGCGAGCCGGATTATCCCGAAGACATCCGCCTGAAATATCGCTTCCTCGACCTGCGCCGCGAGACGCTGCACAGGAACATCGTGGCGCGCACGAAAATCATCGCCGAGATGCGCAAGCGTATGGGCGAGGTCGGTTTCACCGAATTCTCGACGCCGATCCTGACGGCCTCTTCGCCAGAAGGCGCGCGCGACTTCCTGGTGCCCTCGCGCATCCATCCCGGCACCTTCTACGCGCTGCCGCAGGCGCCGCAGCAGTACAAGCAGCTGATCATGGTCTCCGGCTTCGACCGCTATTTCCAGATCGCGCCCTGCTTCCGCGACGAGGATCCGCGCGCCGACCGTCTGCCCGGCGAATTCTACCAGCTCGACCTCGAAATGAGCTTCGTCGAGCAGGACGACGTTCTGTCGACCATGGAACCGGTGATGCGCGGGGTCTTCGAGACGTTTGCCAACGGCAAGCCGGTGACCCAGAAATTCCAGCGCATCCCCTATGACGTCGCGATGCGCAAATACGGTTCCGACAAGCCGGACCTGCGCAACCCGATCGAGATGCAGGCCGTCTCCGAGCATTTCCGCGAGTCCGGCTTCAAGGTCTTCGCCAACATCCTGGCCAATGATCCGAAGGCCGAAGTGTGGGGCATTCCGGCCAAGACCGGCGGCAGCCGCGCCTTCTGCGATCGGATGAATTCCTGGGCGCAGGGCGAGGGCCAGCCCGGCCTGGGCTACATCTTCTGGCGCAAGGAGGGCGACAAGCTTGAAGGCGCCGGTCCGCTGGCCAAGAACATTGGCGAGGAGCGCACCGAGGCGATCCGCCAGCAGCTTGGCCTTGCCGATGGCGACGCCGCCTTCTTCGTCGCCGGCGACCCGAAGAAATTCGTCACCTTCGCTGGTGCTGCGCGCACGCGCGCCGGCGAGGAGCTGAACCTTGTCGACCGCGAGCGCTTCGAGCTGTGCTGGATCGTCGACTTCCCGTTCTTCGAATGGAACGAGGAGGAGAAGAAGATCGACTTCGCCCACAACCCGTTCTCGATGCCGCAGGGCGGTATCGAGGCGCTCGGTGGCGATGATCTGCTCGGCATCAAGGCCTTCCAGTACGACATGGTCTGCAACGGCTTCGAGATCGCCTCAGGCGGTATCCGCAACCATTTGCCCGAGACCATGGTCAAGGCGTTCGAGACGGTCGGGCTGGATCGCGCCACGGTCGAGGAGCGGTTTGGCGGCCTCTACCGCGCCTTCCAGTATGGCGCACCGCCGCATGGCGGTATGGCGGCTGGCGTCGATCGCGTCGTCATGCTGCTGGTCGGCGCCAAGAACCTGCGCGAGATCACCATGTTCCCGATGAACCAGCAGGCCTACGATCTGTTGATGAACGCGCCTTCGGAAGCCACGCCGCAGCAGCTGCGCGAGCTGTCGCTGCGTGTCGCGGCGGTGAAGAAGGACGCCTGATCGCCAAGTTCCGGCAGTCCTTTAAATAACTGCCGGAACCGATTCTTCCGGATAGATAATCCAACAAAAAAGCCCGGCATCGCTGCCGGGCTTTTGCTTTTCGAGCTTTCGCCCGATCAGTCTTCGTTGGCCTTGACGTGGACGCCGAGCGTCTTCGGCAGGTCGAGCGGGTTGGACATAGCGCCCGCCATGATCAGCGCGAACGGCACCGCTGCCGGCGGCTCTGCCGAAATCTCGAGGCTCTTCGGATCGTCGAGGTATTTGCCCACCGCTGCCGTCACTTCGGCCGTCAGTTCGGGATTGTTGAGCTGCGCCATGCCGAACGGCACGATCGCCTTGGCCTGGTTGGCGATGTCCTTGCCCGACATGCCCTGCTGCTTGCCGACATACTCGAGCACCTTGCCGGTCAGCGAATCGTCGTCGAAGCGGACCGAGGCGCTGTTGAAGGAAAGCTGCTGCAACAGGCCGAGCATGGCCATGCCTTGCGCCGAATTGTCGGCGCCTTCGGGCTGCGCCGCCAGCTTCTTCTGCATCTCCTGCATCGACTTGACGAAGTCGACCGTGTAGCCGCCGAGGCCGAAGGTCATGCCGAGCGTGCCGGCATTCTCGACCGAGATGTCGTATTTCGACAGGTCCATCTTGCCGTCGCTCGGCTGCCAGGTGCCGCCGATGTCGATGTTGCCCGAGATGTTCTGGTAGCCGAGGGCGTTGATGGCTTCCTTGGACTTCGGATCGTCGACCAGGGTCAGATCGGCATTGAACTTTTCCGTGGTGGCGGAAAATTCCATCGCCTTGCCATCGGCCGGCGGCGTGATCTGGACAGCAAGGCCGTCCATCGAGAAGGCGGTCTTGTCGGCAACCTTGACCGTCAGGTTTTCCAGTTCGGCCGACTTGTACATCATCATCGAGCCGAGCGGGCCCGTGGCGCCTTCGGCCGGGATGTTGGCGTCATGGATGACGAACGGGGTGAGGTTGAGCGTGACGCCGTCCTTGCTGTGCTCGAACGCGGACGTCGAGATGGTTGCGATATCGAAGCCGCCATTGGCTTCGGTCACGCCTTCAAGCTTGACGTCGCCGATCGGCAGCGCTTCCTTTTCGGCCGCCGGTTTAACCGACACGCCCTGCAGCACCATGCTGGAATTGTCGCCGGTAACCCCGGTCCAGGTGATATCGACGCCCTGGACGGCAAGTGCGGCCTTCAGCCGGTCGGCAACCGCAGCGTCCTGCGCAAAGGCGGCATTCAGCGGCAGGGTCAGCAAGAAGGTCGAAAAAGCGAGTTTCTTGAGTGTCGAGCGTTGGATTGTCATCGCGAGTTCCCTGAGAGAGTCCTGAAAAAGTGTTTTCTTGAGTTCTGCGTCATCACCATTCCGTGACGAACTGGACGGGAAAATGGCACTTTCCCCCAGATTTGTCGAAAATCACGGCGAAAGGCAAATCGGAGCGGGAGCCTTCGCTCGATGCGGTGAATATGTCATGAAGGTCGGGCTCCCCTGCGTACCGTCTCCTGCCTTAGAGAGGGCGTGTAACAGATTGATGTTGGTTGGCAACAGCACTGCTACCGGTGCTGTTGCACAGGGACGGCAAGTTGGAACATGAAATCTATCACACGGTGCGATGGACTGATCACCTTTTCCAGCCAAGACCGCGCAAATTGCGGATACTGACACCGGCGCCTTGCCGCGAATCACCCGCTCGGCTAGTCCAGCCGCATGGGAAAAAGGCTTTTGCCGCCTGAAGATGGCGGCGGTGACCACATCGAACCGGTCGATCTGAAGAAGGCGCTGGAAGAGCGCTATCTCGCCTATGCGCTGTCGACCATCATGCACCGGGCTCTGCCGGATGTGCGCGACGGGCTGAAGCCCGTGCATCGCCGTATCATGCATGCCATGCGGCTGCTCAGGCTCAACCCCGACCAGGGCTTTGCCAAATGCGCCCGCATCGTCGGCGATGTGATGGGCAAGTTCCATCCGCACGGCGACCAGTCGATCTACGACGCGCTGGTGCGCCTGGCGCAGGACTTTTCCATGCGCTATCCGCTGGTCGACGGCCAGGGCAATTTCGGCAATATCGACGGCGATAACGCCGCCGCCATGCGCTACACCGAGGCGCGCATGACCGAGGTGGCGAGCGATTTGCTTGCCGGCATCACCGAGGATGCCGTCGATTTTCGGCCGACCTACAATGAGGAGGACGAGGAGCCCGTGGTGCTCCCCGGCGCCTTCCCGAATCTGCTCGCCAACGGCTCGTCGGGCATTGCGGTTGGCATGGCAACCTCGATCCCGCCGCACAACGCCGCCGAGCTTTGCAACGCAGCGCTGCAATTGATCGAGCAACCGGACACGCCGGTGGCAAAGTTGATGGAGTTTGTCCAGGGACCGGATTTCCCGACCGGCGGCATCATCGTCGACAGCCGCGCTTCCATCCTGGAGGCCTATGAGACCGGCCGCGGCGGTTTTCGCGTGCGCGCCAAATGGGGCCAGGAGGATCAGGGCAGGGGTACCTGGAGCATCGTCGTCACCGAAATCCCTTACGGCATCCAGAAGGCCAGGCTGATCGAAAAGATCGCCGAGCTTTTGATCGCGCGCAAATTGCCGCTGCTCGAGGATGTCAGGGACGAAAGCGCCGAGGACGTCCGCATTGTGCTGGTGCCGAAGAGCCGTACCGTCGATCCCGGCATCCTGATGGAATCGCTGTTCAAGCTGACCGAGCTCGAAAGCCGCTTTCCCCTCAACATGAATGTGCTGTCGCGCGGCAAGGTGCCCAACGTCCTTTCGCTGAAGGGCGTGCTGAAGGAGTGGCTCGACCATCGCCGCGATGTGCTGATCCGCCGCTCGAAGCATCGGCTTGGCGAGATCGAGAAGCGGCTGGAAATCCTTGCCGGTTACCTGATCGCCTATCTCAACATCGACGAGGTCATCAGGATCATCCGCGAGGAGGATGAGCCCAAGCAGGTGATGATGGCCCGCTGGTCGCTCACCGACACCCAGGCCGAAGCGATCCTCAACATGCGGCTGCGCGCCTTGCGCAAGCTGGAAGAGTTCGAAATCCGCAAGGAGTTCGACGGTCTCAGCACAGAGAAGAAGCAGATCGAGGCATTGCTCGCATCCGACGCCAAGCAATGGTCGACGATCAAATGGGAAGTCACCCAGGTTCGCGACAAGTTCGGCCCCGAGACCGAGCTCGGCAAGCGACGCACCCAGTTCGCCGACGCGCCGGAACATGATTTGACCGACATTGCGCACGCCATGATCGAGCGCGAGCCGGTCACCGTGGTGGTCTCGGAGAAGGGGTGGCTCAGGGCCATGAAAGGCCATCTGGCCGACCATTCCACGCTCACCTTCAAGGAAGGCGACAGCCTCAAGCTTGCCTTCCATGCCCAGACCACCGACAAGATCCTCGTCTTCACCACCGGCGGCAAGTTCTACACCATCGGCGCCGACCGGCTGCCGGGCGGCCGTGGCCATGGCGAGCCGATCCGCATCATCGTCGACATGGACAACGACCAGGACATTGTCACCGCTTTCGTCCACGACCCGAAGCGCAAGCTGCTGCTGGTCTCCTACGATGCCAACGGTTTTGTCGTGCCGGAGGAGGAGGTCGTCGCCAACACCCGCAAGGGCAAGCAGGTGATGAACGTCAAGGCGCCCGACGAGGCCAAGGCCTGCGTCCCGGTTTCCGGCGATCACCTCGCCATTGTCGGCGAAAACCGCAAGATGCTGGTGTTTGCGCTCTCCGAAATCCCCGAAATGGGCCGTGGCAAGGGCGTTCGCTTGCAGAAATACAAGGATGGCGGTCTGCTCGACCTGAAACCCTTCACGCTGGAGAGCGGCCTGTCGTGGCAGGATTCGGCCGAACGCACCTTTGTCAGGTCGCGCGAGGAGCTGGTCGAGTGGGTCGGTGCAAGAGCGTCGGCAGGGCGGATGGTGCCGAAGGGTTTCCCGCGGACGGGGAAGTTTGGGTAGCGCTTCTTCCTTCTCCCCTTGTGGGAGAAGGTGTCGCCGAAGGCGACGGATGAGGGGTGTTCCAGGGAACGCCAGCGCCTCACTCCGCTGGAGCACCCCTCATCCGTCTCGGCGCTGTCGCGCCGATCCACCTTCTCCCACAAGGGGAGAAGGAAGGGGCGTTGCATCACCATTTGGACTATCGTCACGATTGCGGCACTATAACAGTGCATAAGGCTGCGGTAGGCCGGGGAGAATCGACCGTTTGAAGGAAGCGAAGATCCAGAAGCCGGAGCGTCACCAGCGCCTTTTCGGCCTGTCGACGCCGTTGAGGGCCGCCGTCATCCCGCCGCTGTCGGCGGCGCGCTGGCTGTTGGTGCTGATCGTCGCCGCCGGCGTCTACTTCTTCCACGGCTTCCTGTTTCCGGTGCTGGCAGCGCTCGTCATTGCCTTCGCCAGCTGGCCGCTCTACCGCCGGCTGCTTGCCGGCGTCGGCGGCAACCGCACCATCGCCGCGACCCTTGCCATCCTGTTCATCCTCACCTTCTTGGTCGTGCCGATAGCGCTGGCCGGCACCTATGCCATCAACGAAGTCCGCGAGTGGGTCGGCTGGGCGATCGAGACCAACCGGCACGGCGCGGCCACCCCGCACTGGATCGCCACACTGCCTGTTGTCGGCGAGTGGCTGAACGAACAGTGGGTCGACAATTTCGGCCATCCCGGCGGCATTGGCGAGCTCATCCAGCTGGTCAGCGGCGCCAATATCGGCAGCATCTATCGCGGCGTGCTGGCGGCCGGCGGCAGTGCCTTCGGCCTGTTGCTGACGCTGCTGTTCATGATGATCGCGCTGTTCTTCGCCTATCGCGACGGCGAGCATTTTGCCGGCCAGATCGACCGTCTCGGCGAACGCATCCTGCCGACGCGCTGGGAGCGGATTTCGCGCGTCGTGCCGGCGACCATCTCGTCCACTGTCACCGGCATGACCGTGATCGCCATCGGCGAGGGGCTGGTGCTGGGCATCGCCTACTGGCTGGCCGGCGTGCCGTCACCGGTGACGCTCGGTGCGCTCACCGGCGTGATGGCGCTCATTCCCGGCGGCGCGCCGCTGTCCTTTACCCTGGTGTCAATCTACCTCGCCGCCAGCGGCTCGCCGATGGCGGGACTGGCGCTGTTCATCTGGGGCGCGGTGGAACTCTTCATCGTCGACAAAACCTTGCGCCCGAAACTGGTCGGCGGGCCGATCAAATTGCCCTTCCTGCCGACCTTTTTCGGCCTGATCGGCGGCGTCAAGACCATGGGCTTTCTCGGCCTGTTCATCGGCCCCGTGCTGATGGCGCTCTTGGTCGCGATCTGGCGCGAATGGCTGCGCGAGGTGGAACTGGCCGAGGAAATCGTCCCCGACCCCGTGGCCGAGCTCGAAGGCGGGCCGCCGCAGATCGAGATAATCGCCGGCCCGGCGAAGAAAAGTCAGGCCGGGTAGGCAACGGCGAGCGCCGCACGGCGCTTGCGTCCTTCTTGCAACTGCCACAGCGAATGCGCGACCAGCGTGACGATCAGGATCGCGCCGCCGATCAGGCTGTTGCGTGACGGCGTCTCGGCAAAGATCATCCAGATCCAGACTGGCGCCAGCACGGTTTCAAGCAGATAAAACATCGCCACCTCCGGGCCCGAAATGTATTTCGGCCCGTTGGCGAGGCAGAAGAACGAGATCGGCATGATGACGGCGCCGTTGAAGATGATCCACCAGGGCGCCTCGACCTGAAAGCCGGTCCTGGAGACCATGAACACCGCCAGCACCAACGGCAAGATGACGCCAATCAGCGCGGTAAAGCCCATATCCTTGCCGCTGGCGCGCGAGATGGTGATGGCGCAGGCGACGCAGAGCGACGAGCACAAGGCCATGATGTCGCCGAACAGATAGCCGTTGCCGATGGAGTCGCCGACGATGATGGCGATCCCGATGATCATCAATGCCAGCGCCGCCAGCGTCAGCGGCCGTGGCCGCTCCTTCAGGAACAGCCAGGACAGCAGCGCCGAGAACATGGTGGTGAAGGCAAGGATGAAGACGAGGTCGGCGGTCGAGGTGTTGTAGACGGCGGTGATGAAGGCGATCGAGCCGAGCCCGTAGAGCGTTGCCACCGCCAGCCCCAGCCGCCCCGGAACGAGCTGTGGCGCCTTGTTGCTCAAAGAGCGCCACACCGCCCAGATGAGAAGCCCGGCAATGAGGGTGCAGCCGGCGCGCAGCAACAGGATCGTCCATGGCTCGCCATGGGCGAGCCGGATCAGCGGAATATCGACGGTCAGCGTCATACCGCCAAGCGCGGTGAGCAGAAGTCCTTTGGTGTGAGCATCGTGGGATGACATGCAAGCTGCTTTCGCAATGAATTCGATGGCCGGCCCGGCGCGATCGCACACTCTCCGCCAACAGGCGGAAAGACCAGCATCATCTCAGTTGAAAATGTTTAGGCCCAGACTCGGGGAAAGAGCAGTTAGCGCGTGACCGCTTCGTGGTCGTAGCGTTCCCAGCCCTTCGGGCCGAGATGCTCCTGCGGCATGAAACGCATCTTATAGTTCATCTTGCGCGAGCCGTTGACCCAGTAGCCGAGATAGACATGGGGCAGGCCCATGGCCCTGGCGCGGGCGATATGGTCGAGGATCATGAAGGTGCCGAGGGAACGGTCCTCGAACTCGGGATTGAAGTAGGAATAAACCATCGACAGGCCATCGGCCATCTTGTCGGTCAGCGCCACGGCGATCAGTTCGCCTTGGCCCTTGCCGGTGATGAACGTGTCGGGGCCGCGGCGCCGGTATTCGATGACCTTGGTGTCGACATGGGTGTCCTCGACCATCATGGCGTAGTCGAGCACCGTCATGTCGGACATGCCGCCGCGGCGGTGGCGAGCGTCGAGATAACCGCGGAACAGCGAATACTGCTCGGTCGACGGCTGCGCGTCATGCATGGCGCCGATGAGATCGGAATTGCGCTGGATCACCCGCTTCATGTTGCGGCTGGCGGTGAATTCCTGCGCCAGGATGCGCACGGAGACGCAGGCGCGGCAGGTCTCGCAGGCCGGCCGGTAGGCGATGTTCTGCGAGCGCCGGAAGCCGCCTTGCGTCAGCAGGTCGTTCATCTCCGGAGCCTTGTCGCCGACAAGATGCGTAAACACCTTGCGTTCGAACTGGCCCTCAAGATACGGGCACGGCGATGGCGCGGTCAGAAAGAACTGCGGCGACTGGGTCGGATGCTGCGTCATCGAACCTTGGGAACACTCCTGCGAATCGCTCTACCTTTGGCTCGGCTGGCGAAAAATTCAACAGGATTGTGAAGGCGGAGCTGAACGGACGCCTTCACATTTGCGCACAAATGCCTTTTGGGATCGGTTAAGCGCCGGTTCAACGGTCGCTGCGGCTGACAACCGTGCCAAGCAGCAGGTCGTGCAGCGTGCGCTTGCGATCGGAAAACAGCGTCACCAGGAGAACAAGCGGCGTCAGGATGACGGTGCTCGCCCAGAACAGCACCGAATGGACAACGGCGGTGAGCCCGTCGATACGGCTGCCATCGAGGCGATCGAGGCGAATGCCCATCATCTTCATGCCTGAAGTGGCCTGGTTGCGACCGCCCAGCGTGTTCCAGATGTAGAGAATGGCGACCGCCGGTATGAGGATGGAATACAGCGCCCAGCCAAGACCGAATGTCAAAAGCCCAAGCACTGCCACCAGGATCGCGAACGGAATGGTAAGCAGCGCCACGATGCAATAGTCGATGATGAAGGCGAGGATGCGCCGCGTGCGCACACCGTCATAGGCCCTGACGTCGTCGAGCCTGCTGGTGATGATTTCGCCGTCAAGTACGCGCGCGTTCATGTCCTGTCCTCGCCATGGCATCCCGATGGGAAATGCCCGTCGCCCTTTCAAATGGTGAGGGCAACGGCGAATTCAAGAAACGGAAACGTCGGCGTCCGGTGCAACACCCCTAGAAGATGCCGGGAAACAGACGGTAGCGAACCCTTCCCATATACTCGCGATATTCCTCCGTCCTTGCCAGGATAGCTTCCTCCCGCAGGATGCGGTGGATCTGGAAGAGCGTGATGATGGCATAGACGGTGAAGTTATAGATCGAGAAGCTCGACAGCAGGAACAGAATGTGCCCGATAAGATAGCCGGCGTAGATTGGATGCCGAACGACCCGGTAGGCGCCGCCGGTCACCACGCCGCGATTGGCAGGCAGGATGGCGAAGGAGCGGCCAAGCGAAATCTTGCCCCAGATCACGATCCAAAGCCCAATGAACTGGATCGGCGCCGCGATATAGAGCGGGATGAGGGGAACGCCGGCCTCCATCGAGATGAAGCCGGCGCCGAAGCCGGCTGTCAGGGCGATGAAGACGGTGAAGGGGTTCCAGTCGCGCACCAACGGTCGCCTCGCCGTCAGCAACCAGATGAAAGTCAACGAGTCCGAGATCATCAGCAGCAACACGTTGAGACGCGCCGGATCGACGACCAGATGGGTCACGCCGCGATAGACAAAGAGCGAGGCGACGGCCAGGGCAATGAAACGGAACAGCCCCTCACGCAGATCGATGAGGGTATCGCGGCTGCGCAGACTGGACCACAGACCCGCCCCTGCGCCAGGCAGCGTCTCACTCTTGAAAATGCTCAAATCACTCACCCCGATGGTCCCCTCGAGAGTGACCATTGCACGCAAGCCCTTGCTGTTGGGTTAAGCTTTCCTGGGCACTTGTCACATTACGCCGGAAGAATCGTCACAGTTGGGCCGAACCGCACGAGTTAGCGGTCTGGGCAGTTGAACATGACACTCTTCCCAGTTTAGCTTGCTGCGGCGCAACAAGACGCCGAGGGGACGGGGTTACATGGATTACGACATGCTGGTCATCGGCAGCGGCCCTTCCGGCCGCCGCGCCGCGGTGCAATCGGCCAAGCTCGGCAAATCGGTGCTGGTGGTCGACAGGGGCCGGCGCCTCGGCGGCGTTTCGGTGCACACCGGTACCATCCCGTCGAAGACGCTGCGCGAAACGGTGCTCAACCTCTCCGGCTGGCGCGAGCGCGGCTTTTACGGCCGCGGTTATCGGGTCAAGCAGGACATTTCGATCGGCGATCTGGTCGATCGCCTGCACAAGACGCTCGACCATGAGGTCGAGGTGCTGCAGCACCAGTTCATGCGCAATGCGGTGAAAAGCGCGCGCGCCACGGCGAAATTCCTTGGCCCCAACAAGATCGCCCTTACGGCCGACAATGGTGACTACTCCGAGGTCGGCTTCGCCAATGCGCTGATTGCGGTCGGCACCAGGCCGCACCGGCCGCGCGACGTGCCGTTCGACAAGGTCCGCGTCTTCGACAGCGACGAGATGCTGGAACTCGACCGTCTGCCGCGCACGCTGACAGTGATCGGTGCCGGCGTCATCGGCGTCGAATATGCCACCATCTTTTCTGCCCTCGACGTGCCGGTGACGCTGGTCGAGCCGCGCAACACCATCCTCGATTTCGTCGACCGCGAGATCGTCGACGACTTCATCCACCAGATGCGCGACCGCGGCATGACCATCCGTCTCGGCAGCACGGTCAAGGAAATCGTCTCAAAACCCGACTATGCCGAAGTGACGCTTGCCGATGGCCGCACCATCCGCTCCGAGGTCGTGCTCTATGCCGCCGGACGCAGCGGCAATCTCGGCAGCCTCGGCCTCGATGTGGTCGGCATCGAGGCCGACTCCAGGGGCCGCATCAAGGTCGATCCGCAGACGTTCCAGACCGCCGTGCCCAACATCTATGCGACCGGCGATGTCATCGGCTTTCCCAGCCTTGCCTCGACCTCGATGGAGCAGGGCCGCGTGGCCGCCTGCCACGCTTTCGGCGTGCAGTTGCCGCCGCCGCCCGAAACCTTTCCCTATGGCATTTACGCGGTGCCGGAAATCTCGACGGTCGGCCAGTCGGAGGAACAGGTGCGCGAGAGCGGCGCTGCCTATGAGGTCGGCGTGGCGCGTTTTCGCGAGACGTCGCGCGGCCACATTATGGGCGTCAACACCGGCTTCCTGAAGCTGCTGTTCTCGGTCGAGACGCGCCGTCTGCTCGGCGCCCACATCGTCGGCGAGGGCGCGACCGAACTGATCCATATCGGCCAGGCGGTGATCAATCTCGGCGGCACGGTCGACTTCTTCGTCAACAACACCTTCAACTATCCGACGCTGGCCGAAGCCTACAAGATCGCCGGGCTCGATGCCTGGAACCGGATGGGGCAGGGGTAGGGAGCCTCTGCTTAACCTGCCATCTGGGCGAGCAGCGCGGCATGACGTCGGACGAAGGCATCGGCAGCACGGCCTCGATTTCGGCCTGGCGCACGCCGCCGTTCGCCGCACCGGCTCGAGCCGTCCCGCATCTGCGATCCCCCGCATCCACATCTTTCAGCCGGCTTACTGTTTTCAGTGGCTCGTTGCGGCGTTATGTGAGTTGATGGGGTGGACGGGCGCGACGGGAGATCGAGATGCTGGGCTGGTTCCGCAAGCTGCTGCCGCGCGAAGATCGCTTCTTCGATCTGTTTGAACGGCATTCCCGTTCCGTAGTCGGCGGCGCCGAGGCGCTGGAGCAGCTTCTCCAGGGCAAGGATATCGAGCGCTGGTGCCAGGAAATCATCGACCTTGAGGACGAGGCCGATCACATCACGGCCGAAGTCCTGCTGGCGG
The DNA here is from genome assembly GCF_056404855.1 of Mesorhizobium sp. P2_B11. Taxonomy (NCBI): domain Bacteria; kingdom Pseudomonadati; phylum Pseudomonadota; class Alphaproteobacteria; order Hyphomicrobiales; family Phyllobacteriaceae; genus Mesorhizobium; species Mesorhizobium sp. P2_B11. The sequence continues at coordinate 557,308 of NZ_JBFUDF010000006.1, read as the reverse complement.
TGCGACGCTCCTTCATCACGCCCTTCGATCGCGGCGACATCAAGGATCTTATTCAGTCGATGGATGATGCCATCGACATGATGCACAAGACCGTCAAGACGGTGAAGCTGTTCGAAAAGAAGGAATTCGACCCGCTGATGCAGGAAATGGGTGGCGTCATCGTTGCCGCCGCCAAGCTGGTTGCCGAAGCGATCCCGCTGCTCAGCAAAGTCGGCACGCACACGGTGCGCCTCAACGCCATCGCCGAAGAGGTCATGCGCGTCGAAAGCAGGGCCGACGATCTGCACGAGCAGGGGCTGAAGGATCTGTTCAAGCGGCATGGCCGCAGCGATCCGATGGCCTACCTGATCGGCTCAGAGATTTATGGCCAGCTGGAAAAGGTGGTCGATCGTTTCGAGGACGTCGCCAACGAGATCAGCGGCATCGTCATCGAGAACGTTTAGGCAATGGAAGCCACCATCGCCTTTCCCGTGCTGGCCGGCCTGGTCGCTGTCGCGCTGTTCTTCGATTTTCTCAATGGCCTGCATGACGCCGCCAACTCCATTGCCACCATCGTCTCCACCCGCGTGCTGAGGCCTCAATATGCGGTGCTATGGGCGGCTTTCTTCAATTTCATCGCCTTCATGTTCTTCGGTCTCCATGTCGCCGAGACCGTGGGAAAAGGCATAGTCGACGTCACCATTGTCACGCCGGCTGTGATCTTTTCAGCGCTCGTCGGCGCCATTGTCTGGAACATCGTCACCTGGATAGCCGGCATCCCGTCGAGCAGCTCGCACGCGCTGATCGGCGGATTGGTTGGCGCGGGTATTGCGAAGGCCGGCGTCGGCGCCATCGTCTGGACTGGGCTTGGCAAGACGATCGCCGCAATCGTCCTGTCACCGGCGACCGGCTTTGTCCTCGCGCTGGTCCTGGTTCTGGTCGTCTCGTGGCTGTTCGTTCGCCAGACGCCGTTCGGCGTCGACAGCACCTTCCGAGTCCTGCAGTTCTTTTCCGCCTCGCTCTATTCGCTCGGCCACGGCGGCAATGATGCGCAGAAGACCATGGGCATCATCGCGGTGTTGCTCTACTCGCAAGGCATGCTCGGCGAAAAATTCTACGTGCCGCTTTGGGTCGTCCTCACCTGCCAGTCGGCGCTGGCGCTAGGCACCTTGTTCGGCGGGTGGCGGATCGTTCACACAATGGGCTCGAAAATCACACGGCTGAACCCGATGCAGGGCTTCTGCGCCGAGACCGGCGGCGCCATCACCCTGTTCGCGGCCACCTGGCTCGGCGTCCCCGTTTCGACCACCCACACGATCACCGGGGCTATCATCGGTGTCGGCGCTGCGCGTCGCGTCTCGGCCGTGCGCTGGGGCATTGCCGGCAACATCGTCATCGCCTGGATCGTCACCTTGCCAGCCACGGCGGCGATTTCGGCGCTCACCTATTTGGTTACGCGCCTGGGCGGCTGACGCGGAGCGGGCGCTGAACGAAGCCGGAGCCCGGCAAGCGCGGCCCTACAAAAAGACGCCCGCCTAAGCAGCTATCTCGACTTGTCCTTGCGCACTATCGAGAGCTTCGGCCCGTGAGCTTCCCGGATTATCTTCGCGGCTTCGTGAATGGTGATCCCGCACTTGCGGGCATAGTAGGCGGCTTCCGCAGCAAGTTCGCCCTCTACTGCCGCTTCAACGGCATGCTTAGCCCTAAGCTTCTTCTTCCCCATGTGCCGAATCATAGCACATTACGGACCTCGGCTGAACGACCGGTTCTAAGGGTAGTTAAATTTCAGACTGAGACACTACCCGTCCACCGCGCTTTTTGCACAGGCAGTGACCGGCGGGCTCTGGGCTTAGTTAGCCTAGATCGCGGCGCGGTCGCGAACGTCGATAGCTCTCTCAATCCTGGCCACTTTCGGAGGGATGGCCACGATTGCCGGCACGACCCGCTAGTGATGATTTGCTATGCAGCAATCGGTTCCGCAAGCCATTGCCTGACGATCGCAGCGTCTGGCTCGCCGATATCGTGACCGGACGCCACGATGCGGGCGTCGACCTCGGCGCCGCGTTGGGCAAGCAGCGTCACCAGCGCCGGCGCAAACGGTCCGTAGGTCTCGTCGGCAGCGCCGGCGACAATCAGGGCTCGCGTTCCGCTGAGGTCGGTTGACGGCATATCGTCAAGCACCGGCATCGCTCTCAGCAGCGCCGCCTTTCGCACGAGGCCCCGGTGGAGCAGCATCAGGCTGGACACCAGATTGGCGCCGTTGGAATAGCCGAGGAATGTCGCCTGGGCGAGATCAAGCCGGTGGCGCCTTGCGGCCTCGCTTGCAAACGCGGCGAAGGCGGATGTCTCTGCGCGGATGCTTGCCTGCTCGAAGCGGGTCGGGGTGATCCGCTCGAACCAGCGGAAGCCGTATTCCTGGGGGAGGCGGCCACGCACCGCGACCAGCGTGGCGTCGGGTGCGATCTGCTTCGCAATCGGCAGCATCGTCGTTTCGTCGACACCCGATCCGTGCAGCAGAAACAGGCATTCGCCATTTGCCGGCTTGAGGAAACGGTAAGGGAAGGCCAGATCCTGGTGCAGAACACCATGCTTTTCGGTATATTCGGGCACGCTCATATCTCTTTGATTTCGTAGAAATATTGGTCATTTGCCGGCTTCAAAACGGAATATTTTCATGCTCCGCGAAATGTGATTGAACCCGGCCCATTTCAGACCGTTTCTGCGCCGATATGCTTCCTGCGGGAGGAATCGAAGCGGTGTGCGCCGATGGTCGCATCCCGGCATGAACAACACGAGCATCCTTGCTCTCGCTTTGAGGCCTTTTGTCGATGACTACGCAACTCCCGCCGGATCGCGCCGAACGCGATACCCGTATCGATGTGTTCCGCGCGCTCGCTCTGTTGACCATCTATATCGACCATGTGCCGGGCACCGTCTTCGAAACGCTCACCTACAAGAATTTCGGATTCTCGGACGCGGCGGAAGCCTTCGTGCTGATCTCCGGCATGTCCGTGGCGCTCGCCTATGGCAGCAAGTTCCAGACCGGTGGTCGGCTGTTGGCGACGTTGAAGATGTGGCGCCGCGCCGGCGTCCTCTACACCGCCCACATCGTCACCACCATGGTGGTGATGGCGATGTTCTGCGCGGCGGCGGTGTTCGCCCACCGGCCTGAGCTGCTGAAGCTGATCAACATCGAACCGCTGATGAAGAACACGCCAGAGGTGATGGTCGGCATCGTCACGCTCGGCCACCAGCTCGGCTACAACAACATCCTGCCGGTCTACGCGGCGCTGCTGTTGATGGCGCCGCTCTTCCTGCTCTTCGTCAGCTACAGGCCGCTGCCGGCACTGGTCTTTTCCGGTGCCCTGTGGCTCGTCGCCGGCATCTGGCAGATCGCGCCGCCGAACTATCCCGAGCCGGGCTTCTGGTTCCTCAACCCGCTGTCCTGGCAGTTCCTGTTCAACATCGGCCTCGCCGGCATGCTGCATGTCCGGCGCGGCGGCACCATTCCCGTCAATCGCTGGCTGGTGGGCGCCGCGGCGGCCTATGTCGCGGCCGCAGCGGTCTGGGTGCACAGCCCGCTCTGGGGCCAGATCACCTGGTTCGATCTGCCTGTGGTGATCGGCGGCTTCGACAAGACCTTCCTGTCGCTACCGCGCCTGCTGCACATTCTGTCGGTGAGCTATCTGATCGTCGCTTTGCCGGCGGTATCGAACCTGTTCCGCCTCAGCCACGACCATCCGCTCGCTCTGCTCGGCAAGCGTTCGCTGCCGGTCTTTCTTGCCGGCACGGTGATCGCCATGGTGGCGCAGGTGATGAGGCTGATCAATCCGGGCGGCTTTGCCTATGACGCGCTTCTGATATCGGCTGGCATCGCCCTGCAGTTCGCGCTCGCCTTCTATCTCGAATGGCTGTCGGGAATCGGCTGGTCGGGCAAGAAACCGGTTCGCACCGAAGCCCCGGCCGCTCGCCAGCCTTTCGGCATGTCGCCCGTGGTGGCAAGGCTGAGCAGGTAATCCAGCCGGGCTGATCTAGCCAGGCGAGGGACCGGACGACGCCCGCACCACAAGATCGACCGGCAGCAACAGTCGCTGGTGCGAGCCGTCATTGTCGAGGATCGCCTTGACGGCAAGGCGGCCCATCTCGGCGATCGGTTGCGCGACGGTGGTCAGCGGCGGCTTGGAAACAGCGCCTTCCGGCACGCCGTCGAAGCCGACGATGGACACGTCGCCCGGCACGGCTATGTCGTGTTCGCGCAGCCAGTCGAGCGCGTGCAGCGCCATCCTGTCCGACATTGCCAGGATCGCCGTCGGCCGCTGTGGCAGCGCGAAAATATGCTCGAGGCCGGCCCGCACGCTCTCTTCGTCGTTCAGGGTTTCGTAGATCGGCACTTGCGAGACGTCGATGCCGAAGCGGGAGAGTTCGCCCAAGTAGCCACGCAGACGGTCGCGCGTGCCGGAATAGAGGGCGGACGTCTCGACCTGCTCTTGCGTGACCGGACCAAAGCCGGCGTCGGCAGATTCCAGAGCCAGCACGGCGAAGCGACGATGGCCAAGCTCGGCCAGATGGCGCGCGGCAAGGCCGGCGCCGGCGACGTTGTCGATGCCGATTGCTGCGACCTCCTCATTCTCCGAATCGAGGTCGAGCGCCACGAAAGGCAGTTTGCGTTCGCGCGCCAGTTCGACCAGCCGCGAACTGCCCTCGATGCAGAACACGATGAAACCGTCGACCAGCGCGCTCTGGATGTTCCAGGCGAGCTGCTCGTTGTTGGCGGCGGAGACCAGCGAAATCCCGGCGCCGGTCGCGTCGCAGGCTTGCGAGATGCTGGCCATCATGACGCGGGCGAAGGGATCGTCGAAGAAATAGGAGAGGGGCTCGTCGGTCGCCACACCGATGGCATTGACCTTGCCGGCACGCAGCAGCCGGCCCTTGGGATCCGGCCCGGCATAGCCCATGGCTTCGGCCGCCGCCTTGACCCGCTCGCGCACCTCTTCGCGCACGATTTCCGGGCGGGCGAAGACGTTGGACGCGGTGCCGTGCGAGACGCCGGCTGCCTTGGCAATGTCGGCCAGCCGCACTGGCCTCGTCTTCCCGGAGGTCAATCCCGTCATCTTCGTCTCCTGCGCCAATCTCCACCTAGCACTTTCGTTGGATCGGTTCAAATTTTCCCTTGATCAAAGGGCCGTGAGGGCCTATGTTTGAATCGATCCAAGGAGATTTCACCATCTGTCCATTGGATCGGTTCAAGAGGAGGGTGCCATGCATCCCATGAATTATCTGTTCGAAGACATCTACGGCAATGACTGGGGCATCGCCTCGAATGCCGCCACACGCAAGCGCCGTGGCCGGACTGGCCCGTGGCAGCGCGACCTGCATTTCCTCGTGGAACGCAAGCGGAGCTGATAGTTCCGCATTTTCGTGTCGGTCGATTGGATCGATTCAAATTTCTTTAAGAGGAGACCGAACATGCATCCCGTGAAGCATCTGTTCGAAGACATCTATCGCAACTACTGGGGCATCTCGCCGGCCGCGGAACGCCCGGAACGGCAGCGGTTGAAGCCTGCCAAGCGCAAGCGGGAACTGCTGCCGGAACGCCAGCAGGATTGAGCCTCGCGTGAGAAATTCTGATGGGGCAGGGCCCCGTCAGGGACGTTGACGCACCAGCGCCGAGGCCGCGATCGCCAGCCAGCCTGCAATCAGCAAGCTACCGCCGATCGGCGCCGACATCGGGAACAGCCGCGACCCGACAAAATCCCGCGCCAGCAGATCGCCACAAAACAGCACAAGCCCGACGAGCAGCACCAGGCTGCCGATCCGCAGGATCCGGTTTGTGCCGGCCAGGCCGACGGCCAGAAACACCGGCGCATGCATGAGCAGGAAGGATGCGGCGGTGCCGACGAAAGCGCCGCCCAGATGCGCGGCCGCAGCCGATAGCGCCACGCCGGCTGCGCCACACAGGCCGCCGGCGAGGATCAGAATGCGGGCGCTGCCGTCTGCCGGATGGTCGGCGATGCTCATGTCTTAGGCTCCTGTTATTGGCGGTAGGCGGCGCAACCTGTCAGGATTTGCCGGATACCGCCAGCATGTCGCGCGTGCGGCGTGACTGGACCAGCCAGTTGTAGACAGCGCCGCCGGCCATCAGCACGGATGTGCCGAGAAAAACCGCCCGCATGCCGAAATGGCCGCCGACGAAGCCGCCGAGCAACGGGCCCGCGACCTGGCCGACATATTGCGCCGAGATCGCCAGGCCCAGCACATTGCCGCCGACGCCATCGGGAACATTATGGCGAATGACGCTGGTGATGCAGGGCAACAGCCCGCCCAGCACCAGACCCATGAGAAAACGCAGGCCGACCAGCTGCCAGCTCTCGGTGACGAAGGCTTGCGGTATCAGCAGCAGCGCAGAGACGGCAAGCGACGCCACGATGACGTTCCAGTGGCCGATGCGGTCGGCGAGCTTGCCCAGCCGTGACGCCGACAGGATGGCGCCGAGTGCGGCCGCCGACATGACGACGCCCGAGATCAGCGTCACCCGGCTGGCGTCGGTGACCAGTTGCTGGACATAGACGGTGATGATCGGTTCGATCGACATATTGGCGAATGTGAACAGCATGCCGGTCGCCAGCATGGCCACGACCGGACGCTTGTCTGGGATCTGCGCCCAGCCTCCCCTAGGCTTCTCCTTGGGTTTGGCCAGTGCCGGCGGGCGAGGCATCTCCTTGATCAGGAACGTCGTCGCCAGCGCCGCCAGGAAAATGACGCCGCCGGCAATGAGGAAGGTGGCGCGAATGCCGATCAGCGGCGGCAGCGCGCCGCCGAGCAGCGGGCCGACCAGCGAGCCCGCGGTGATACCGGCCGACAGCACGCCGAGCGCCCAGCCGGACCGCTCTTTCGGCGTCTGCATGGCGACCAGTATGGTCGAGCCCGAGGAATAACCGCCGGCAAAGCCGATCAGCAGGCGCAAAAGCACCAATTGCCAGACGGTCTGCACCATACCGGTCAGCGACATGCAGATCGCCATGCCGAAACTGGCGCGCACCAGCATCACCTTGCGGCCGTAGCGGTCGCCGAGCCGCCCCCACAGCGGAGCGACGAGGGCGGCGGCAAAGAAGGTGGCGCCGAAAGCGATGCCCGACCATTGCACGATCGCCGCGTGGCCGACGGCGCCCAGTTGCTCGACATAGAGCGGCAGGAAGGGGAGCAGAAGGGTCATTGCCACGAGCGTGCTGAACGATCCGGCAAAGGACACGAACAGGTTGCGCCGCCAATGCACATTGTAGGTGGAGGGCGCTTCGGTCGCCTGCACTGCACTGTCCTGCGGCATGTCTTGTCCTGTCCGCTTGCTGCGGATACCATTTTGGGATACCAAGCTGGTATCCTCATGGACGCAAAGCCCGGTCGCTGTCAATGCGGCGCTCTCAAACGTGATCGGCCAGACCTCAATGCGGGGCGATCGCCAACAAGGGAAACAAACATGTCGCAGATGCAGACCGTCGAAAAAGCGCTTCGCGAAATGATCCTCGGCCTCGAGGTCGGGCCCGGCGAGCGGCTGACGGAACGCTGGATCGAGAGCCGCTTCGGGGCCTCACGCACGCCGGTCAGGGCAGCGCTGCTGCGGCTGGAGACCGAAGGCCTGATCTGCCGCGACGGGCGCGGCTGGACGGTATCGCCGATCAACCTTGCCGAACTCGAACAGATCGCGGTCTATCGCGAGGCGGTCGAGGTCGCGGCCGTCAGGCTGACCTCGGCGCTGGCCGACAGGAGTGCCGTCGATGTCATCGAGGCGATGCTGGACTCCTGCGACATCGCCACGCCCCGCGAGGAATGGCACCGCGTCGGCATGGATTTCCACATCGAACTGGCACGGCTCTCCGGCAACGAGTTTTTGTTCAGGGCGGTGCGCGATGCGATGACGCGGCTCTCGCGGGCGCGCTGGCTGGAGGTACGCGACGAGGCAGCACTCGGCCGCGCCTGGAGCGAACATCACGCCATCCTGGCGGCGGTGCGAGCGGGTGAAGCCGACGCGGCGGCAGCGCGGCTTTCCGCCCATATTGTCGGCAGCCGCGACCGCCTGGTGACGTCGCTGCACAATGACCGGCGCGGTCTGCGTGCCAGGGGATTTGCCGTCGTCGCCGCTTGATATCGGTCACGAAAGCGACAGAACGCCGGGCGCCATCTGCTTTCGGCCTCGCTTCATGGGCGCCGATGGCGTAAGGAGCGGCCATGGAAAACAACCGATTTGAAACACCTGTGACCGTCAAGGCAGCCGCGGGGGGAGAAAACCAGCTCCTGCGCACGGCCCGTGAGGCCTCCGACTACCTGCTCAACAGCTGGCCGGGCAAGCGCAGCCCCAAGCACCGCGAAGCGCTGCAGGCCTGCCATGATGCGCTGGCCGGCGACAAGCCGGCGATGATCGCAAGGCGCGCCTTCATCGCCGCCGCGCGCGAAGTCAACGTCTTCGTCAGCGACAAAGCGACGGCCTGATCCCAGCAAGATCGGTGGAATCCGGCCCGCTTGGCGGGCCGGACATCGTGCAATCCTGTCTTGTCTATTTTGCCGTCTCGGCTTCGGTTTCGGAACCGGCCTCTTTTTCAGGCTCGGAGCGCTCCTTTGCCGCGACCTTGGCGGCCAGCTTCTCCGCCTTCTTGGCAGCCTTCTGCCGGTCGCGGTCCTTGCGTTCCTGACCGTAGTTCGGTGGTCGCGCCATATCGTTTCCTTTCGCTGTGCCTGATCCTGCCTAGAAGCATTGGCCGGCAAACACAACAGCGCCGGGAGGGCAGATGCCAGCGGTTCTGGACTTGCGTGATGGCTAACACAATGGTTTAGAAAAGGCCGCGGGACAGTTGCTGGAGCCGCCGCCGACCGATTTCGAATCAAAACGACCGATGGCCACGCTTCAAAGAAACGCACAGAAGCTGATCTATTATGCGCGCAACGCCATGCGCGACATCGCGCCGCCCGTCCTTTTCCGGCGCCAGCTCGGCCGGCTGCTCGATCAGGCCAGGCTTTCCGACGCCTCGGTCCGCCAGCGGCTCAACTACTACAATGCGCTGCGGGAGCCCTTTACACCCAGCCCGGAGGCTGTGCCGGTCAGCCGGCTGCCGTCGGACCGCAGCATGTATTATTACGATCTGAAGGAGTTCACCCGCTATTTCGATCCGGGCCTGCTCATCGACCTGGAATTCGGCGACGTCATCGAAGTGCCGAAGATGCCGTCGATCGTCAAGGACCGGCCGATCGTCGGCGACAATAGCAACGGCGTCCTGTTCAAGCTGAACAAGTTCCGTCATTTCCACATGCCGGCCGACGATGTCGCCTTCGCCGACAAGCATCCGCTCGTCGTCTGGCGCGGCGAGCTCAACAATCCGATCCGCACCTTGCTGCTGGAAGTCGCCCGCGATCTGCCGATCTGCGATGTCGGCACGCCAAGGGCAACGGCGCCGGCGGAATACCGAAAGCCCTATCTCACCATCGATCAGCAGCGGCGCTATCGCTACATCATCTCGCTCGAAGGCAACGATGTCGCGACCAATCTGAAATGGATCATGAGCTCGAATTCGCTCTGCCTGATGCCGCCGCCGACTTACGAGACCTGGTTCGCCGAGGGTCAGCTCGAGCCAGATGTCCATTATGTGCCGCTGGCGCCCGATTTCAGCGATCTTGCGGACCGGGTGCACCATCTCGAGCGGCATCCGGCCGAGGCCCAGCGCATCGTTGCGGCGGCCAACGCCTATTGCCGCAAATTTGCCGACGAGCGGGCCGAGCAGGCGATCAGCCTGCTCGTGCTCTATAAATATTTCGTGCTCAGCGGCCAGATCGAGCCCGATCCGGAAGTCTGGCGCTACATTCAGGGCTAATCGCCCCGCGGTCCCGGTACCCTACTTCTTTGTGCAGAGCCTCCACTCTATTTCTGAAGCGTCCCAGCAATAACCGTTGGCCTTCAATTGAAATCCGAGGGCATCAAGGATGACGCAAAAGCGATCACTCGCCGCTTTGGAAATCGGTTGGCCATCAAGCTCTGCCTGACGGCATGCTGGTCTGATATCGTCGTAGACCGAAGCCACCTTTTCACCATCAAAGTCTCCACACACGGCCGCTGTGGTCGACGAAAGAATGACGACGGCGCAACAGTATGCGGTTGTTCTGGCGCATCGGACTGCGTGCATTGGTGACATCGGCGAAGCATCGCCCATTGGCATTGTCGACGCAATCATTCAGCGGCGCGACTGCGTGACATCGCCGGTCAGATGACGCTGCGGTCGAGAACCAGATCGGCCGGGCCGAACCGATCCTTCGCGGTGAACTGCTGGTGCCAGTAGGGGTAGAGCACCGGCGGCCGGCTGACGACATCGAGGCGGTCGCGGTCCTCGACGGTGAGGGCGAGGGCCGCGGCGGCAAGATTGTCCTTCAACTGGGTCTCGTTGCGCGCGCCGATCACCAGCGAGCTGATCGCCGGCCGGCCGAGCAGCCAGGCAAGCGCCACCTGCGCCGCCGAGACGCCGCGGGCCGCACCGATGTCGACCAGCACATCGACGATCCGCCACAGCCGGTCCTCGTCGCGGATCGGCGGTTCCGACCAGCCGGCAAGCTGGCGCGCGGTCGGGCTGTCGCGCCGGTATTTGCCTGACAGCAGGCCGCCGGCAAGCGGGCTCCACACCAGCACACCAAGGCCCTGGTCGACCGAGATCGGCAAGAGTTCGTATTCAGCCTCGCGCGCTTCCAGCGTGTAATGGATCTGCTGGGTGATGAAGCGCGGCTGGTGCTGGCTGTCGCTGATGCCGAGCGCCTTCATCACGTGCCAGCCGGAATAGTTGGAGCAGCCGACATAGCGGATCTTGCCCTGGGCAACCAGCGTGTCGAGCGCCGCCAGGGTCTCCTCGAGCGGCGTCACGCCATCCCATTCGTGCAGGAAATAGATGTCGATGACATCGGTCCTGAGGCGCTTCAGGCTCTTCTCGCATTCGCGGATCAGATGATGTCGCGACAGGCCTTCGTCATTGGGACCTTTGCCGATCCGCATGCGCGCCTTGGAGGCGATCAGCACATCGTTCTTGCGCTTGCCGCCGAGCGCCTCGCCGATGATCTCTTCCGACAGGCCGTTCGAATAGACATTGGCGGTGTCGATGAGATTGATGCCGGCATCGATGCAGGTGTCGATGATGCGCGAAGCCTCGGCGAGATCGGAATTGCCGACGGCGGCAAACGGTCCGCTGCCGCCGAAGGTCATGGTGCCCAGCGTCAGCGTCGAAACTTTCAAGCCGGAACGGCCAAGCGTGCGATATTCCATGTCAGATCCTCGCAATTTGGTGTGGGGCGGTTTGGTCGAGAAGGGCGGGGGCAGCCCGAATGGGTCAGCCATTTGTAGGACAATTTGATTGGCTTGTCGCCATGCCACGGCAATGGATCGACCATGCCTCGCCGATTTGCCGTGATCATCGACCGGCCGGCGGCTTGCAATAAAACCGTCACTGCCAGCCTATATCAAGTCGGCTCAGGGTTTCATGACAGCCGGCAAGCGGAGCAGCAGAAATGACCGAGTTAAAGCAGAATTCTCCGGCCAGGGATTGGCTTGAGGCCGAACTCGCCGACACGCTCGACGAAGACTATGAGCTGGAAATGTCGGAGCCGGCGCTGTCGCTGGAGATCGCCAAGATCTACAAGAACGCGCATCCGCCATCGATCGACCGGATGCAGTATTTTCGCGATCTGATCAGCCTGCAGTCGGAACTGATCAAGCTGCAGTCCTGGGTCGCCTACCACAAGAAAAAGCTGGTGGTGATTTTCGAGGGCCGCGACTCCGCCGGCAAGGGCGGCGTCATCAAGCGCATCACCCAGCGCCTCAACCCGCGCATCGCGCGTGTCGTCGCACTCCCGGCGCCGACCGAACGCGAAAAGTCGCAATGGTATTTCCAGCGTTACGTACCGCATTTGCCGGCCGGCGGTGAGATCGTGCTGTTCGACCGCTCCTGGTACAACCGCTCCGGCGTCGAGCGGGTGATGGGCTTTGCCGAACCCGATCAGGTCGAGGAATTCTTCCGCGACGTGCCGGAGTTCGAACGCATGCTGGTCCGCTCCGGCGTCACCTTGGTCAAATACTGGTTCTCGATCACCGACGAAGAACAGCAGATGCGCTTCCTGATGCGCATTCACGATCCGATGAAGCAGTGGAAACTGTCGCCGATGGATCTGCAGTCGCGCGTGCGTTGGGAGCAGTACACCAAGGCCAAGGAAGAGACCTTCGCCCGCACCAACATCCCCGAAGCGCCGTGGTACATCGTCGAAGGCAACGACAAGAAGCGGGCGCGGCTGAACTGCATCGACCACCTGCTCAAGCAGATGCCTTACGAGGAAGTACCGCACGAAGAGATCACGCTGCCCGAGCGGGTGTTCAATCCGGAATATGAACGCCAGGTCCTGCCGCGCGAGCTTTATGTGCCGGAGAAGTATTAGCTCTTTTCCTTCTCCCCGTTTCACGGGGAGAAGGTGCCCGAAGGGCGGATGAGGGGCGGCGCTTGCGTTCAAAAGGCTGGCGCTAGCCACAGCCTTATGAGTTTTTGATAGTCCGATTCTGCACCGGCAGCGCTGCCCCTCATTGCCCTGCCGGGCATTTCTCCCCGTAGAACGGGGAGAAAGAGCTACCCCCGCTTGATCGTCACATGCGTGGCAAGCGCCGTCGCCACCTGTTCGGTGCATTGATAGCCGAGCTTGAGCATATCCAGGCCGGCAAAAAGGTTCTCACCCTTGCCCAGCAGTACCGGCGACACCGCCAGATGCAACTCGTCGATGAGCTTCTCCTGGAGATATTGCCGGATGGTGGAGACGCCGCCGCCGACGCGGACATCCTTGCCGGCTGCCGCGGTTTTCGCGCGGTCGAGCGCATCATGGATGCCGCCGGTGACGAAGTGGAAAATGGTGCCGCCTTCCATCTCGATCGGATCACGCTTGTAATGCGTCAGCACGAAGACCGGCATGTGATAGGGCGGATTGGCGCCCCACCAGCCTTTCCAGTTTTCATCCGGCCATTCGCCGCGGATCGGTCCGAACATGTTGCGGCCGAGGATCCAGGCGCCGAGATTGTCGAAACTGCGGACGGTGAATTGGTCGTCGACATCGGTGGTGCCGCCATCCTTGCCGACCATTTTGTGGAAGCTGCGGGTGCTTGTCATCCATTTGTGCAGCTCCTCGCCGCCAACGCCGAGCGGGTTTTGCAGGGTCTGGTCAGGACCGGCGCCGAAACCGTCGAGCGACAGGGTGAATGCATTGACACGCAGTTTGGACATGAAAGCCTCCGTGATAACCGGTTGTGATCTGCAAGTGGTTATTTTGTAGCAAGCCGATTGCAAATTGCAAGTGGTTTTCCAAAATAACGATTTAGCACTTGCTAATACTTGACGGAAAAAGCAGCTGCGTTACCCTTCGGAAGGCCCGGAGTCGGGGAGTGGACGAGATGAAGGTATTTCGCGTCGAGAAGATGGACGGCGACGTCGTCCAGGACAGCAAGGAAACGCAGGCCAGTACGCCGTTTGGCGCAGCCGAAAAGGTGGTCGGCCGAAAGGTCACCTTGCGCGGCGACGCCTGTAAGTGGATCCGCGTGGTGGACCTGACAGCCAAGGCCCCGACGCGGCGTCGCCCCGGCACCTACGAGTATCGAGCGCTGGCGGGATAGGTCTGCAAATTTGTAGCGCCCATGGAGGCAAACTGGCCTCAAGCCGCCGCGCGCTTCGGCATCACCGCAAATGGGCTGAGGCCGAGCCAGGTCTGCATCTTGCCGGCGACATCGAGATCGCCGGTCAGGCTGATCTTGTCGCGTTCCTTGTGAACCGTCGTCAGCCCCATCCAGATCGACGTCATGGTGCAGAGGTCCGTCGAGACGTAGAGGTCGACGTCGAAGCCCGGATCGTACCAGCACAGATCGACATCGCCCTGCTTCTCGACGATCAGCCACCACGAGCGTTTTGACGCCGGCAGGTCATGGTACAGGAACTGTATCACGGTGCGCCCGTCCGGCAGCGGAGAGGGGTTCAGGTTGCGGCGCATGTCCCACATCAGCAGCGATGGATCGAGGTTCTTGAGCGAGAGCCTGGCCTCGACCCATTTCTGCCCCCAAAAACCCATCGCCTCGACCACCGGGCGCAAATCCCGGCCCGCCTCGGTCAGCCGGTATTCGAACACGCCCTTTTCGGTCGCGATCTCGGTGCGTTCGACAATGCCGCCCGCTTCGAGATCCCTAAGCCGTTGCGACAGAAGGGTTGGCGACATTTTCGGCACACCGCGGCGCAGGTCGTTGAAGCGGGTTGAGCCCGCCACCAGTTCGCGCAGCAGCACCATGGTCCAGCGTGTGCACAACAGCTCCGCTGCCATGGAGAGCGGGCAGAACTGCTTGTATCCGGCTTGTGCCATGTGGTGACCTCCAAAAGATGTTGCCGGACCTTATTCAGAAAACCTGAAATCAGCCAGTACAGAAGTTGTACTGGTCCCCCTTGGTACAGTTTGGTGACTGGAGCGGTGCGGTGGCATCATGCGAGGCAGCGGTCACGTCGCCGGGCAGTCCGGCGCCGATCCATGAGGAGTTAGACAATGACCGCTTACGTGATCGCAGACATCAAGGTGAAGGACGACAAATGGGTGCCGGCTTACGCCGCTTCGGTGCACGACCTCGTGCACAAGCATGGCGGCAAGTATCTCGCCCGCAGCGGCAATGTGAAGACGCTGGAAGGCAAGCCGCTCGACACCAGCCTGATCGCCATCATGGCGTTTCCGTCGGCAAAGGCAGCCGAAGCCTTCACCAACGATCCGCAATACGCCCCGTTTGTGGCGGAACGCCAGAAGGGCAGCGACAGCCGCTTCCAGCTGATCGACGATACCGATCTGGCCGGAACGATTCCTTATCTGCCGAAGGCGTGAAGAAAAGCCGGAACCCGGAAAGTCCGGGTTTCGGCTAGCCCTTCAGCATCTGCGCCACTTCTGGCGCGAAGTAAGTCAGAATGCCGTCGCAGCCGGCGCGCTTGAAGGCGAGCAGGCTCTCCAGCATGGCCTTTTCGCCGTCGATCCAGCCATTGGCGGCGGCTGCCTTGATCATCGAATATTCGCCCGACACCTGGTAGGCGAAGGTCGGCATCTGGAACTCGTCCTTCAGCCGACGGATGATGTCGAGATAGGGCAGGCCGGGCTTGACCATCAGCATGTCGGCGCCCTCGGCGATGTCCTGCTCGGCCTCGCGCACCGCCTCGTCGGAATTGGCGTGGTCGATATAGTAGGTCTTCTTGTCGCCCTTGAGTAGGCCGGCGGTGCCGACCGCCTCGCGGTAGGGTCCGTAGAAGGCGGACGCGAATTTCGTCGCATAGGACATGATCGCCACGTCGGAAAACCCATTGGCGTCGAGCGCATCGCGAATGGCGCCGATGCGGCCATCCATCATGTCCGACGGCGCGATGATGTCAGCGCCGGCCGCCGCCTGGATGACGGCTGCGGCCGCCACCTGTTCCACCGTCTCGTCATTGACGATGATGCCGTCGCGCAAAATGCCGTCATGGCCATGGCTGGTGAACGGGTCGAGCGCGGCATCGGTGATGATGCCGATCTCCGGCACCGCGTCCTTGATGGCGCGGGTTGCACGGTTGATGATGTTTTCGGGGTCGAGAATGTGCGAGCCCGTCTGGTCGCGCAGCCCAAGCTCGACATTGGGGAAGGTGGCGATCGCCGGAATGCCGAGCTTTGCCGCGCGCTCGGCCTCCTTGACGGCGAGGTCGAGCGACAGGCGAAAGACGCCGGGCATGGCGGCGATCGGTTCGCGCGTATTCTTGCCGTCGATGACGAAGATCGGCCAGATCAGGTCGTTCACGGTGAGCCGGTTTTCCTGCACCAGGCGGCGCGACCAGTCGGCCTTGCGCATGCGCCGCAGCCGCCGGCTGCCGGTGATCTCGTCGACGCTGCGCTGGCCTGCTGGTTTTGCCGGCGCGATTTTGTTCATCGTCGCCGGCGCGAACTTGTTCGTCGCGGGGGTGAATTTGTTCATCGCCAAAACTCGCTTCTCGTGCGGCTTTGCCCGGCCGCTATGTCGAGGCGGCTTTTACCACGAGCCTCTCCCGCTGACCAATGCGACACGATTGTGCCAGCCGATGCTGCGCTTACGCCTTCGGCGGCCACGCCAGCTCCGGCCCGGTTTTGAAGAACGACACGTTGTTGGTGAAGCTGCTGGCCGGTGCGAGCCGGATCAGGCGGCCGTTCGGATGGTCGATGTCGGCCACGGTGTCGATGAACCAGCGGTTCCAGTCTACCTCGGGACCCAGATATTTGTGCAGCAGCCGTTTGAAGCGTTCGGGGTCCATCGGCTCGATGGTGGCGGCGCCACGCAGGCCGAGATGCAGCAGGATGCCGGCCTCATTGTCGAAATAGACGATCTCCACCGCGCAGCGCGGGTCGCGTTCGAGGTGCTTGACAGCACTAGCCTCGGTCGAGCCGAGCAGCCAGATCGCATCATCCTCCCAGATGAACCACATCGGCGCGTTGCGCGGCGCGCCATCCGCGGTCACCGTCGCCAGATTGGCCATCAGCGGGCGGCTGAGCACATCGTTCGGGTCGAACTTTTTCGGCATCTCCCAGCCCGGCGTTGCGGTTTCAAGCGTCATCGTTTCGCCCCTTGGGTCACAAACAGGCTGGTAACTGAGGTGGTGTTTCGCCGGCAGCTTTGCCCGCATTTTGACCGACGATAAAGCACGGTCGCGTCCCGCAGCGAAGATCGAAACCACCTCCGCCGGTTGACGCACCCATGCGCCACCTTTAGCACTTCAGTCCCGCAGGCGCGGGGAGGGAATCTCTGACGATGGATTTTGGCGGCGGCGACGAGATCCGCTTCGAACGATTGGGCAAGGCAGGCGTCGTCACGTTGACGCGGCCGCAGGCGCTCAATGCGCTCACCCACCGCATGATCAAGGCGCTGGACAAGGCGCTCGACGCCTTTGAGCACGATGCCGGCGTCGATGTCGTCATCGTCAAGGCCGAGGGCAGGGCGTTCTCCGCCGGCGGCGACATCATGCACGTCTATGAGGCGCGGGCCGGAAAGCCGCCAGTCGAGTTCTTCGCCGACGAATACCGGCTCAACGCCCGCATCAACAGTTACAAAAAGCCCTATGTCGCGCTGATCGACGGCATCGTCATGGGCGGCGGCGTCGGCATCTCATTCCACGGCTCGCAGCGCGTGCTGACCGAGAACGCCCAGTTCGCCATGCCCGAAGTCGGCATCGGCTTTTTCCCCGATGTCGGCGGCAGCCATCTGTTGCCGGACCTCGGCGGTAGTTTTGGCATGTATCTGGCGCTGACCGGCAACCGCATCCGCTACGGCGATGCGCTGTGGTCCGGCCTTGCCACCCACACCATCAAGGCTCAAGACCAGTCTGCCTTCCTCGACCGGCTCTGCGCCAATGGCGACCCGGAATCGGTGCTGCGCGGCTTTTTCGTGCCGGCCAAGCGCGAGACCGCCCAGCCGGTGCTGGAAGCGATCGCCCACCATTTTGCCCAACCTTCGCTGGCCGAAATCCTCGACAGCCTGGAGCGGGCAGCCGGCGCCGACGAATTTGCCGCTAAGACGCTCGCCACGATCCGCTCTCGCTCGCCGACCAGCCTCAATGTCGCGTGGCGCCAGATCAGCGCCGGGCTGACCTTGTCGATGGAAGCCTGCATGAGGATGGAATTCCGTATCCTCAACCGGATGCTGGCGGGCCACGACTTCTATGAAGGCATCCGCGCCGTCATCGTCGATAAGGGCTCGACGCCGCAATGGCGGCCGGCGACCTTGGCCGAGGTCGATGCGGCTTCGGTCGACGTCTATTTCGCGCCGCTCGAACGGGAGCTCGAATTGTGAGCGAGGTCACGTCGCGGCGCATCGTGCTGCAGCCCTCGGGCGTCGAAATCATCTTCGCCTGGTTCCAGCGCGTCATCGCCGGCTACTGCCTCTTGTTCGGCATTCTGTACTGGATCCGGCTGATCGGCTTTTATCCCGGCTCGCTGTGGCGCTTCGACCTGATGCCGGTGCACTGGCAGGTCGCGGCGGTGATGCTGGCCGTGTTCTTTCCCTTCGCCGCGGCCGGCCTGTGGATGCTGGCGTCCTGGGGCCCGGTGATCTGGTTCATCTGCGCCGTCACCGAGATCATCATGTATGCCGGCTTTCCCGATCTGTTCGGCCACCGGCCGCTGATCCTGTTTTCGCACTTCGCGGTGGCGCTGCTCTACATCGTCTTTCGCGTCGTGATCTGGATGCAGAAACGCCCCGCGCGCGCCTGAAACGCCGCCCCGCCGCCATTGGCTAAATCTTTAGGTTAATTATCCTTGCTCGGGTGACCGTTCGTTAAGCGTCTTCCGAAACCTATTACCGGTAAGCTCTTGTTAGCCCTAGCGTTTAAGTCGAATTTTATGAGTATTCGATAGTGTCGCGATCAAGGTGAAAAACAAAAAATCACCAGGCGACAAACGAGAGGCAAAGACAATGATCAATTCGCGTCCGGCGGCGAAGACCGCCAACGTATCCGACGATCGCCGCGAGGCTATCCGTACGCTTTACATGGAATCGCTGCAGCTGGTGGAGCGTCTGCATCGCCGTCTGCTTGACGTGATCAAGGACGAATTCGACCGCAATGGCCGTTCCGACATCAATGCCATCCAGGCGCTGCTTCTGTTCAACATCGGCAATTCCGAGCTGACCGCCGGCGAGCTGCGCTCGCGTGGCTACTATCTCGGGTCGAACGTCTCCTACAATCTGAAGAAGCTGGTCGATCTCGGCTTCATCAACCACCAGCGCTCGCGCATCGATCGCCGTTCGGTCCGCGTCTCGCTGACGCCGAAGGGTAATGAAGTTGCCGACGTCGTCGCCGGTCTTTATGAGCGCCATGTCGGCTCCATCGAACAGGTCGGCGGCATCAACAGCGAAGAGTTCAAGCAGATGAATCGCGCGCTGCAGCGCCTCGACCGCTTCTGGAACGACACCATCGCCTACCGGATGTGAGGGGCGAGGGATCGCAAGCCGCGCCAAAAGAAGCGCGGCCGGGGAAAAGCAAATGAAGGACCGGCGCCGGGGGCGCCGGTCCTTTTTTGCGACCAGGGCGACGATCGCCAACTGGCCATGCTGCCGTACTGGCTGCGGTTTGCTTTCGCTCCCGCAATGCCTAATGTCGACGGCTTGGGGGGACGACATGCTCTTGGGCATCAATTTCAAAATTTATGCGGTAGCAATGGTGCTCCTGGCTGTGCCGCAAATGGCGTTTGCCGAGGAGTGGTGGCAAGGCGCCTTCGCCAGTGAAGGCTCGAGCCCCTGCGACAACAATGATTCCATCGTCACGTTCACCAACAAATCGGCCGATATGTGGGAAGTCGCTTGCAGCGTCCAGAAAGTCCAAAAACTGAAAGGCCTGGACGCCATCATTCTCGACATGACTTGCTCGGACGACGAGCAGAGCGTCGACAAAAGACGAACGCTGCTGCTCAAGCTCGATGACAACAAGCTGCTGCGCTATCCGGAAAACCAGGTGTTGCAGCGCTGTTCGGAGCTGGAAAACAACCCTAGGGACTGAGCGGGACCAGCGAGACTTGGGGCTTTGAGGGAACAGTCAGGGAACGGTGCCGAAAAGGCACGGCCCCTCCGTTTCAGATCGCCGGTGGATCCAAATTCAACGCAAAGCCACGTTGCCGCCATATTCGCGGTGGAAGCGAGGGTTGCGGGTGATGCGTGGCGAAAGCCATCAGCGCGCCCCGCAATCTCGCATCGCGGTCCGCTTTTCACGGCTAAGTGATGCAGGTCATGGTTGGCTAATTGTTAACAGTGCCAACTTTAGAGTGCGGGCGATATCGCCCAAATGATCGTGCAAGTAGCCGAACGCTACGCGCCAAACGCTACAAGAATGTCTGGAACGTCGATGAGAACCAGCCGCCGCTTTTTCCTTTCCGGAGCCTCCGCGCTCGCCGTCGCCATGGTCGCCAATGCCGCCAGCGCGCAGGACGTCATTGACGATATCCTGAAATCCTCGGGCCGCGGCAATTGGGACGACCAGTTCGACGCCCGCGCCTCGGAAGGCGGCAAGGTTGCCTCGACCCTGCCGATCTTCAGCCTGCAGACGGTCGCCTTCACCGAACAGGCGGTTGCGCAGTACCAGAACATTGTCGCCCAGGGCGGTTGGCAAGACGTTCCGGCGACCAAGAAGCTGGAGCTCGGCGTCGACGATCCGGATGTCGTGCCGCTGCGCAAGCGGCTGATGATTTCGGGCGATCTGGCGCAGAGCGCCGGCATTTCGACGTCGTTCGATTCCTATGTCGACGCGGCGGTCAAGCGCTTCCAGACCCGCCACGGCCTGCCGGCCGACGGCTCCATGGGCAAATACACCTACGCCGCGATGAACATTTCGGCGCAGATCCGGCTCGGCCAGCTGGAGACCAATCTGCAGCGTCTGCGCGAAAAGGCCGGCACCTTGGGTAGCCGTTATGTGCTGGTCGACATTCCGGCGGCACAGATCGAGGCGGTCGAGAACGACCGCGTTGTGCTGCGCCACACCGCAATCGTCGGCAAGATCGACCGCCAGACGCCGGTGGTCAATTCCAAGATCAACGAGATCATCGTCAATCCCTACTGGAATGCGCCGGTCTCGATCGTGCGCAAGGACATCATTCCGCTGATGCGGAAGAACCCCAGCTACCTCACCGACAGCCATATCCGCCTGTTCGCGCCGGATGGCAGCGAAGTCGACCCGATGAATGTCGACTGGTCGACGGACGATGCCGCAAAATACCGCTTCCGCCAGGATCCGGGCTCCGGCAACGCCATGGCCTCTGTCAAGATCAACTTCCCGAGCCCGGATGGCGTCTACATGCACGACACGCCGCAGCAAAGCCTGTTCGGCAAGATGATGCGCTTTGATTCCTCGGGCTGCGTGCGCGTCCAGAACGTGCGTGATCTCGTCACCTGGATCCTGCGCGACACTCCCGGTTGGGACCGCCAGCATTTCGAGGCGACCATCAAGACCGGTGAGAACACGCCCGTCCAGGTCGTCAACCCGGTGCCGGTCCACTTCCTCTATCTGTCGGCATGGTCGACGGGACCGGGCGTGGTGCAGTTCCGCGACGATGTCTACGCACTCGATGGCGCCAGCGAACTACAGATTACATCTTCGCTATAAGCTGTTGATATTTTTGCACAAAAGGCCGCCTTCGAGGCGGCCTTTTCTTTTGCTGAAGAGCTTTTAGATCAGCCGCTGGTTGACCAGTCTTGCCACAGCTTGCGCGCGGTTGACGGCGCCGAGCTTGCGGCGCGCATTGTCGACGTGAAAGCGCACTGTCGCCTGGGCGATGCCGAGGATCACCGAGATTTCCCAGTCGGTCTTGCCCTCGGCGACGAGCGCCAGGCTGTCGCGTTCGCGCTCCGTCAGCCGGATGGCGGCCGTTGGCGGCGGGGTGGTGAGTTCCATCAGCCTTTCGGTCAGCACAAGGCCCGCCATCTGGATGGCGAAGCGTTCGTCGTGAGAAAAATCCCGCTCGTGGAAGCCAAGATGCAGCGAAGCGATGACGCCGTCGGCGCCGTAGGAGGTGGCGCACAGCGCGTCATGGATGTCGGCTTCGCTGAGCGCGTCCCAATAGATGCCGAATTCCTTCCCGTCGCGAGGCGCAAAATCGCTGAAGCTGTAGCGCGTCCGGCTTTCGCGGATCGCCGTCAGCAGTGGGTTGCACTCCAGGCAGACATAGTCGAAGGCCGGGCTTCCCGGCCAGTTCGCCGGCGCCAGCCGCGCGATGAAGCCGCCGGCTGCCCAATGGCTGGCCGATGTCAGCGTCGCCGTTGGACGCCGGTAGAGTCGCGTCTGCAGATAGGAGGCGCCGAGATCTTTCATCGCCGCGAAGAATTTGACGCTGGCGTCCTCGGCCGTCTGCGCCGCGAAGGCCGTTTCGGCATCCGCCATGATCCGTGACAGCATCGATCGAACCCCCGTCCGCAAGCCGCCATGCAAGGTGACATGGCAGAGCCCCGCCGGCAAGGCGGCTTGCGGTTCAGAGGGCCTGTCAACCCCTCGTTTTCGAGAGGTTACCGCGGCCAAATGCTCGCTTATCAGGAAGGGCACGGCACCGACTTACCCCAGCGGCAGGGAGGCTGAGGCCGGCATGATGTTTCTGCTCTTGCCACGCCGATTCCTGAGCCTCGGCGTGGGGCCGGCCACTCGGTGCCCCAAAGGCAGCCTTGCGCTGACGCCGGGTGCCGGCCGTTTTCATTCTGTTTGGCTGGCGCTCATGGGGTCGCGAGCTGCCGCCGGATGCGCCCCGATTTGGGGCTGACCGACGCCGCCACTGCGGCGAAGGATCCAGCCCGGGTGTGGGGGCCCTCGGGGCGCATTTCCGGCTTCTTGCCACCGAACGACCGCACAGCTGATCGCCCCATTGTTCGACTGCGGCAGCTCTGTTCGCCTGATCCGCCGCCTCGGCTGGACGGATCGGCGGCAATTGCGCATGGTCCGGTAAACAGCCGGAATCGTGCCATGGACGTAGCTGTCTTCGCTCTTGTCGTGCTCGCCTTCGTGACCCTGTCCGGCGCGCTGGTGCGGCTGGTGCGCGTACCGCTGCCGGTGCTGCAGATCGCCATTGGCGCCGCCCTGGCATGGCCGGCGCGGGGCATTCACTTCGAGATCGAGCCCGAGCTTTTCCTGCTGGTGTTCATTCCGCCGCTTTTGTTCGGCGATGCGTTCTCGGCGCCGAAGCGCGAACTCATCGCATTGCGCAGCCCGATCCTCGATCTCGCCATCGGGCTGGTCTTTTTCACCATCGTCGGCTTCGGCTACGCCTTGCACTGGCTGGTGCCGAGCATCCCGCTGGTGGTCGCCTTCGCTTTGGCTGCCGTCCTGTCGCCCACCGATGCGGTTGCCGTGTCATCGATCGTCGACCGCACTGTCGTGCCAGCGCGGCTGATGCACATTCTGGAAGGCGAATCGCTGCTCAATGACGCGTCGGGCCTGGTGATGTTCCGCTTCGCCGTCGCCGCGGCGCTGACGGGCAGCTTTTCCTTCGCCAACGCATCGTTGAGTTTCCTCTATGCCGTGGCGATCGGCATCGTGGCCGGCATAGCCGCGCTGTTCATCGCCGCAAAGGCGTTGCAGATCCTCAGCCGCATCACGACCACGCCGCCGGAAGCGCAAGTGCTCGTCATCCTCCTGCTGCCCTTCGTCGCCTATCTCATCGCCGAGCATTTCGGTGGCTCGGGCATTCTGGCGGCGGTCACCGCCGGTCTCTTGACCGGATATTCCGGCATTGTGCGTTACATGGCGCTCTCGGCTCGGATCCAGACATTCTCGCTCTGGTCGATGTTGACCTTCATGTTCAACGGCGCGCTTTTCATCCTGCTTGGCCTGCAGCTTCCCGATATCATCCGCAAGGTGCCGCCGGAGTTGACCACCCGGCACTGGCTGTTCGAGCCGGCATTGACCGTACTTTTGCTGACGCTCTGCCTGATCGGCCTGCGCTTCGCCTGGATATGGATCGGCGACATCGGCGCCGGCATCGCCGCGCGGCTCGGCAAGCGCAAGTCGCAGCCCTTCGGCTTTCGCGTCAGGCTGGCGGGATCGGTGGCCGGCGTGCGCGGCGCGATCACGCTCGCCGGCATTCTTTCGCTGCCACTCAGCCTGCAGGATGGCTCGCCCTTTCCGGCCCGCGACCTGGTCATTTTCCTCGCCGCCGGCGTCATCATCTGCTCGCTGGCGATCGCCAGCCTCACTCTGCCGGCCATCGCGCGTGGTCTCGTCGAGCCCGGCGACGACCCCGGTGCGGCCGAGGAGCGACTGGCACGGGTCGGCGCCGCCAATGCGGCCATAGCCAGGGTCGAAAGCCTCGCCAGCGATGGCGGCGAGGGCGAGGCGGCCGACATGAGGCTCGCCATCGCCGAGAGCGTCGTTTCCATTTACCGGCGCCGTATTGCTCTGTCCGACGTCGGCGACGAAGCGAGTGCCGATGCCCGCGATAGCGGGCGGCTGGAGGCCGAACTCAGGATTGCAGGAATCGAGGCGGAACGCGCGGAGCTGCAGAAAATGCTCCGCCGCGGCGACATCAACGATCACACGGCGCGCAAGCTGTTTACTGAAATCGCCTTCTCCGAAGCGGTGCTGAGGGGGCGCGCGCCGCAATAGTTCGCGGCAACAGGCTGTCTTGGCGCAAACCGGCCAGCAAATTTCGCGCCGCAAACGTGGCGAGGCCAAAACAACTGTGTTAATGGCGCGGCAATGCATGTCGCCTGAGGCTGCGCAGCGGTTTTGGGTGAAAGATATGTATAGATAAATTGACCCGAACCGGAGGATTTCAGGCCATGGCAACTGCAGCGGCAGCGTCGAACAAATTTGAATCCTTCTTCGAAACCACGCTGGAAGATGCCGATCCGGAGATTTTCGGCGCCATCCGCAACGAACTCGGCCGCCAGCGCCATGAGATCGAGCTGATCGCCTCGGAAAACATCGTTTCGCGGGCCGTGCTCGAGGCGCAGGGCTCGATCATGACCAACAAGTACGCCGAGGGCTATCCGGGCAAGCGCTACTATGGCGGCTGCCAGTTCGTCGATGTCGCCGAAGAACTCGCCATCGAGCGCGCCAAGAAGCTGTTTGGCTGCAATTTTGCCAACGTCCAGCCGAACTCCGGCAGCCAGATGAACCAGGCGGTGTTCCTGGCGCTCTTGCAGCCCGGCGACACCTTCATGGGCCTCGATTTAAATTCCGGCGGCCATTTGACCCACGGCTCGCCCGTCAACATGAGCGGCAAATGGTTCAAGGTCGTCTCCTACGGCGTGCGCAAGGAAGACCATCTGCTCGACATGGACGCCATCGAGAAGACCGCGCATGAGACCAAGCCGAAGCTGATCCTGGCCGGCGGCACGGCCTATTCGCGCATCTGGGACTGGAAGCGCTTTCGCGAGATCGCCGACGCGGTCGGCGCCTATCTGATGGTCGACATGGCCCACATTGCCGGCCTCGTCGCCGGCGGCGTGCATCCCTCGCCATTGCCGCATGCCCATGTCGTCACCACCACGACGCACAAGTCGCTGCGCGGCCCGCGCGGCGGCATGATCCTATGCAATGACGAGGACATCGCCAAGAAGATGAACTCGGCGGTGTTCCCCGGCCTGCAGGGCGGCCCGCTGATGCATGTCATTGCCGCCAAGGCGGTTGCCTTCGGCGAGGCGCTCAAGCCGAGCTTCAAACTCTATGCCGAGAGCGTCGCGGCCAACGCGAAGGCGCTGGCGTCGAGCCTCCAGGAAACCGGCCTCGACATCGTTTCCGGTGGCACCGACAACCATCTGATGCTGGTCGATCTGCGCCCCAAGAACGCCACCGGCAAGCGCGCCGAGGCAGCCCTTGGCCGCGCCAACATCACCTGCAACAAGAACGGCATCCCGTTCGACCCGGAAAAGCCTTTCGTCACCTCGGGCGTTCGCCTCGGCACGCCGGCCGGCACCACGCGCGGCTTCGGCCAGGCCGAGTTCCGCGAGATCGGCAAGCTGATCGCCGAAGTGCTGGATGGGCTGAAGGTCGCCAATTCCGATGAAGGCAATGCCGCAGTCGAGGCGGCGGTGAAGGCCAAGGTCGTGGCGCTCACCGATCGGTTCCCGCTCTATCCCTATCTCGGTTGACCGCACGCCCCGCGTCGTCTTTTATCCCGCGCTCTGCGCCGCTCCTGTCCGGGCGGCGCGGTCTACTGGAGATTTGATGATGCGTATGGTCCGTCCTGCCATTCTGGCGCTCTTCGGCTCGCTTGCAGCCTTCACTGTGTCAGGCGCGGTTGCCCAGGAGCAGGCGCAGCCGAGCACGGATATTCCGGCCACCACCACCTTTGGCAAGTGGACCACCATCATCGATGCGCTCGACACTGGCCAGGATTCGCACAAGACCTGCGCGGCCTCGACCGCCTTTCTCGATAACAGCGGCAATGCGGGCACGCTGACGCTTTCCATCTCGACCGGCGACGCTCTGCCGCCCGATTCCTATCCGGCCATCATGATCACGGTCGCCAACAAGGACCTGCCGACCGGCAAGAAGATCGCGGCCACCTTCGGCGATCCCGGCGTCAAGGTTTCGGCGACGGTCTATTCCAACGATGCCGTCGGCGGACGCCCGAGCTGGACGGTCGACAATCAGGCCAAGACCAGCCTCGCGCTGCTGCGCGCCATGCGCCAGGTCATCTCGCTTGACGTGGCGTTCGGCAAGCAAACCGTCGCCAGCATTCCGATGGACGGCTTCACCAAGGCCTATCGCAATCTCGGAACGTCCTGCGGCTTCCCGACCAAGGACGTCGCGCCCTGATGTATCTGGCGGCGCTGGCAATTTTCCTCGCGCCTCGCTATCTCTGAGGCACGCGAGCGGCTGTTGCCGAGCCTTTGCCCGCCCCGGCAAAAACCTCTAAGCCTCTCGTTCCGCCAGAATCGCCAACCCCAGGGTTCTCCATGCGCTGTCCCTATTGCCAATCCGAAGATACGCAGGTGAAGGATTCGCGCCCCGCCGAGGATGGCGCCGCGATCCGCCGGCGGCGCGTCTGCCCCGATTGCGGTGGTCGCTTCACCACCTTCGAGCGGGTTCAGCTGCGCGACCTCGTTGTGGTGAAGAAGTCCGGCCGCAAAGTGCCGTTCGACCGCGACAAGCTGCTGCGTTCGGTCGAGATCGCGGTGCGCAAGCGCAATGTCGATCCCGAGCGCATCGACCGCGCCGTCACCGGCATCGTGCGCCAGCTCGAAAGCTCCGGCGAGACGGAAATCGCCTCGGGCGAAGTCGGCCGTCTGGTCATGGAGGCGCTGAAGTCGCTCGACGACGTTGCCTATGTCCGCTTCGCCTCGGTCTACCGCAATTTCCGCGAGGCCAAGGATTTCCATGACGTGCTGGGGGAGCTCAAAGGTGACGAGCTCAAGGGCGACGAGCTGAAGAGCGAAGAGGACGCCGGCTGAGCATGGCAGCGCCTGGCAAAGCCGAACAGGAAGCTCTCGATCGCCGTTTCATGGCAGCCGCGCTGCGGCTGTCGCGGAAAAATGCCGGCCGCACTTCGACCAACCCTTCGGTCGGCACGATCATCGTTCGCGATGAAGGCGCCGGGCCGATGATCGTCGGCACCGGCGTCACCGCCGTCGGCGGCCGGCCGCATGCCGAGACCGAGGCACTGGCTGAAGCCGGCGAACTCGCGCGCGGCGCCACCGCTTATGTCACGCTGGAGCCCTGCGCCCACCACGGCCGCACCCCGCCTTGCGCCAATGCGCTGGTCAATGCCGGTGTCGCTCGCGTCGTGGGCGCCGCCAGCGACCCCGATCCGCGCGTTTCCGGCAAAGGCTACGCCATCTTGCGCGCAGCCGGCGTAGAGGTGGTCGAAAAGGTGCTGGCCGCGGAAGCCGCCGAGCAGATGGCCGGCTATCTGATTCGATCGCTGAAGAAGCGCCCGGAAGTGATTCTGAAGCTTGCGCTTTCCAGCGACGGCAAGATCGGCAGGCACGGCGCCGGCCAGGTCGCGATCACCGGCGATATTGCACGCCGCGAAGTCTATCTGATGCGGGCCGAGGCCGACGGCATACTGGTCGGCATCGGCACGGCGCTGGAGGACGATCCGGCGCTCACCGTGCGGCTGCCGGGGCTGGAGAACCGCTCGCCGGCGCGCATCGTGCTCGACCGCCAGATCAGGCTGCCGGAAGCCTCGAAACTGGTCTCCGGTATCGACCGGGTGCCGCTTTACGTCGCCGCTTGCCTGGAGGCCGACCCGCTGCGGCGCTCGGTGCTGGAGCGCGCCGGCGTGCGCTTCATCGGCACCGAAACCCATGAAGGCGGCGTGGCGCTACCGGAACTGCTGGAGGATCTCGGCGCGCTCGGCATGGCCAGCGTTCTGGTCGAAGGCGGCGCAAGGGTCGCCAGCGCCTTCCTCGCCGAGGGGCTGGTCGACCGCATCGTGCTGTTCCAGGGGCCGGAGGCGATAGGCGAGGGCGGCATTGCATCGCCCATCGACGCTGACCATATCCCGGCAGGCTTCCGCAAATTGCGCGACATGCGTTTCGGCGAAGACGCCTATTCGGAATGGATAAGGGATTTCTGATGTTTACCGGGATTGTCACTGACGTCGGCACGGTCGCGGCCGTCAAGCCGCTGAGCGAAGGTATCGGCCTGCGCATCGACACCGCCTATGACCCGCAAGGCATCGCCATCGGCGCCTCGATCTCCTGCGGCGGTGTCTGCCTGACGGTTACGGCGCTACCGGACGGCGGCTCCAACGCCCGCTGGTTCGAGGTCGAGGCCTGGGAAGAGGCCTTGCGGCTAACCACGGCGTCAGGCTGGAAGTCGGGTACCAAGGTCAATCTCGAGCGGGCGCTGAAGATCGGCGACGAGCTCGGCGGCCATATTGTCTCGGGCCATGTCGATGGCATGGCCGAAATCGTCGAGCGTAAGGACGAGGGCGATGCGGTGCGCTTTACTCTCGAAGCGCCGCGCGAGCTGGCGAAATTCATCGCGCCAAAAGGCTCCGTCGCGCTCGACGGCACCTCGCTCACCGTCAACAAGGTCGAAGGCATCCGCTTCGACGTGCTTTTGATCCACCATTCGCTGACCGTCACCACCTGGGGCGAGCGCAAGGTGGGCGACAAGGTCAACCTCGAGATCGACACCATGGCCCGCTACGCCGCGCGGCTGGTCGAGGCGGCCAAAGAGGGGCTTTGAGCCACTCGGGGAAATTAGACCGGGCCTGAGCGTCGGACAAAGCTTGCGAATGCGGCCGCTTCGGCCTAAGTCACCGGCTACCCCCGGAGATATCAATGGCTGGCACATCCCAACACGGCAAAGCGTTTATCCGCCCGAAGAAGAAGGCTCACCTTCTGATCATCGAGGCACGTTTCCATGACGATCTTGCCGACGCGCTGCTCGACGGCGCGACGACCGCACTTGACGAAGCCGGCGCGACCTATGACGTGGTCACCGTTCCCGGTTCGCTGGAAATTCCAGCCGTGATCACCTTTGCGCTCGACGGCATGGGCGAAGGCGGCAAGGACTATGACGGTTTTGTCGCGCTCGGTGCCATCATCCGTGGCGACACCTACCACTTCGACATCGTCGCCAATGAATCGAGCCGGGCGCTGATGGATCTGTCGGTGCAGGAGGCGATCGCCATCGGCAATGGCATCCTAACCACAGAGAACGATGCCCAGGCCTGGACGCGCGCCAAGCGCTCGGAGGGCGACAAGGGCGGCTTTGCCGCGCGCGCAGCACTCACCATGATCGCGCTCAAAGAGAAACTGGGAGCGCAATCGTGAGCGAACCCGCTTCGCCCGGTCCGCGCCACGCCAACAAGCGTGGCGCTGCCCGTCTGGCAGCCGTGCAGGCGCTCTACCAGATGGACGTGGCCGGCAGCGGCGTATTCGAAATCACGGCGGAATACGAGGCGTTCCGGCTCGGCAAGGAAGTCGACGGCGCGCTTTATCGCGAGGCCGACGCGCAATGGTTTCGCGCCATCCTGACCGGCGTCGTCGAGAACCAGAAGACCATCGATCCTATCATTCGCCAGGCGCTGACCGAGGACTGGCCGCTGTCCAGGCTGGATTCGACGCTGCGCGCCATCCTGCGCGCCGGCGTCTATGAACTGATGAAGCGCGACGATGTGCCGGTGGCCGTTATCGTTTCGGAATATGTCGACATCGCCAAGGCTTTCTACGAGGAAGAGGAGCCGAAGCTGACCAACGCCGTGCTCGATCGCGTGTCGCGCCGCGTGCGCGGCGAGGGGCGCGGCAAGGACGCATCGTGATCGATACCGGCGCGGCAAGGGAAGCGCGCCGCACGGCGATCATCCTGGCGGCCTCGCAGGCGATCATCGGCTCTGCCGCGCCGATCGCCATTTCCATGGGCGGATTGGCCGGGCAATATCTGCTTGGCCCTGACAAGTCGCTGGCGACCGCACCCATCACCGGCTTCAACATCGGCGTGGCGCTCGGCGCGTTGCCGGCTGCCGCCATCATCCGCTGGCTTGGCCAGCGCGGCGGCTTCATGACCGGCACTATCGTCACCGCGCTTGGCGGTGTCATCTCCACGCTGGCGCTGTTCCAGGCAAGCTTCTGGCTGTTTGCTTTCGCCCTGCTGGTGATCGGCGTCGGTGGCGCCTTCGTCCAGCAGTTCCGCTTCGCCGCAGCCGACAATGCGCCGCCCGAATTCAAGGCGCGCGCCATTTCCTTCGTGCTGGCCGGCGGCATCATCACCGCCGTACTCGGGCCGCAGATCGTCATCTTCACCCGCGAATTGCTGGCGCCGGTGATGTTTGCCGGGTCTTTCGCGGCCATTCCCGTGCTGGCAGCGGTCGGGGCGGCCATTCTCTGGATGCTGCGCATCCCGGCCAAGGCTCCCGGCCACAGGGATGTGGCGTCCAGCGACGCCCGCCCGCTGTTCGATATCGTCACCCGGCCGCGTTTCGTCGCGGCTTTGTTTTGCGCCGTCGGCAGCTATGCGCTGATGAGCTTCGTCATGACCGGCGCGCCGCTGGCCATGGTCGGTTGCGGCCTGTCGACGGACGACGCCACGCTTGGCATTTCCTGGCATGTGATGGCGATGTTTGCGCCGAGCTTCTTCACCGGATCGCTGATCCATCGCTTTGGCGCCGAGCGTATCGTCGCCGTTGGCCTGGTGCTGCTCGTCGGCTGCGCCGCGGTGGCGTTGTCGGGCCTGCATCTGTGGCAGTTCTGGACGTCGCTGATCCTGCTTGGTCTCGGCTGGAATTTCGCCTTCATCGGCGCCACCGCGATGGTCGCCGACAGCTACCTTCCGTCCGAAAAAAGCAAGGTGCAGGGTTTCCACGACTTCGTCCTGTTCGGCTCGGTCGCCTTCGCCTCGCTGATGTCGGGCGCCATCTACAATGCCTGGGGCTGGGAAATGCTGAACTGGCTGGTCTTCCCGGTCGTCGCCCTCTGCTTCGTGGCGCTTGGCGCGCTCAAGCTGACCGGTTTGCGCAACGCCGACGCCTGATCCGGTTCTATCTTTGGCTTGACATAGCCTGTCAGCATGGCGCCGGCCGAGATCGCGGGGACGGCACAAAATTATTGCGCCTGTGCCACTTGTTATGAAACCGTGTGCCCCGACGGGGCGTTGAAGCCATGCTCATATGCGGCCGCCGCATTCCGGTTCAAAGCAAGAGGTTTTCACAATGTTTTCAGTCAAGGTTCTGGCCAGCGCGGCATTGGCGCTCGGCATCACCGCGGCTTCCGCCAATGCCCAGGTCGTCGTCTCCTCGAAGATCGATACCGAGGGCGGTGTGCTCGGCAACATCATCCAGCTGGTGCTGAACGCCAACAACATCAAGACCACCGACCGTATCCAGCTCGGCGGCACGCCGGTGGTGCGCAAGGCGATCACCGCCGGCGAGATCGACATCTATCCGGAATACACCGGCAATGCCGCCTTCTTCTTCGAGAAGGCCGACGATCCGGTCTGGAAGGATGCCGCCAAGGCCTATGAGACCGCCAAGAAGCTCGACTACGACGCCAACAAGATCGTCTGGCTGTCGCCGTCGCCGGCCAACAACACCTGGGCGATCGCGCTGCGCAAGGAGGTTGCCGAGACCAACAAGCTGGCGACGCTCACCGACTTCGGCAAATACGTTGCCGGCGGCGGCACGGTGGTGCTCGCGGCCTCGGCCGAGTTCGTCAATTCGGCGGCGGCGCTGCCGGCCTTCCAGACAACGTACGGCTTCACGCTGAAGCCGGACCAACTGATCACGCTTTCGGGCGGCGACACCGCGGCGACCATTGGCGCGGCCGCCAACCAGACCAACGGTGCCAACGCCGCCATGGTCTACGGCACCGATGGCGGCATCGCGCCGTCGGGCCTGGTCGTGCTCGACGACGACAAAGGCGTGCAGCCGGTCTACCAGCCGGCGCCGATCATCCGTGAAGCCGTGCTCAAGGAGCATCCCGAGATCGAGACGCTGCTGAAGCCGGTCTTCGCCAAACTCGACCTCGTCACGCTGCAGGACCTCAACGGCCGCGTCCAGGTCGGTGGCGAGCCGGTCAAAGGCGTCGCCGAGGACTTTCTCAAGAAGAACGGGTTTTTGAAGTAGTCAGCGCACCGAAAGGTGACGTTGGTGCGAGGTACCCCCCTCTGTCCTGCCGGACATCTCCCCCTCAAGGGGGGAGATTGGCAGCTGCTGCGCAGGCGCACATCTGTCGTCGCTGAAAATTTGCGAAAGCCCTTGCGACATCTGATCTCCCCCCTTGAGGGGGAGATGTCCGGCAGGACAGAGGGGGGTGCTTCGCGCAGAGCTTTCCATCCTGTATCCCGCTCAGGGCACACCACTCCGCAAGAGTGGGCCTTATGACCCTGCGTTTCGACAAGCTTGGCATCGTCATCGCGGCGATCGTTGCCTATGCGGCGTTCTTCGCGTCCTTCGCCACCTTCCGCGCCAACCGCATCGTGCCCGGCGAGGCGCGCTCGATCCTCGAGGCGCTGCCGGCAACGACCGGATCGCTGTTGCTGGCGATCGTCGTCGTCGCGGCGCTCATCGCACTGTTGAAAACGCCGCTTGTCCTGCGTTTGGCTGCCAGTGTCGTGGCGCTCGCCGCCCTTGCCATTCTGATCGGTGTCGCCGGCACCTTCCTGACGCCGGCGGGCAACACCTTTGCCCGCATCTCGCCGGCCTCCGGCTTCTGGCTGTTGATCTTTGCTTTCACGCTGCTGCTTGCCGACGTGCTGACCAGGCTGAACCTGTCGCCTCTGGCCCGCATCGGCGTGCTCGTCATCGCGGCTTTCGCCATCGGCCTGCTTCTGGTGTCCGGAAGCTGGGACAGCCTGTCGATACTCAAGGAGTACGCCAACCGCGCCGACAGTTTCTGGGCCGAAGGCTCTAAGCACATCACGCTGGCGCTGGGCTCACTGGCAGGGGCGGTGATCGTCGGCCTGCCGCTCGGCATCCTGTGCCATCGCGTCGAACGCTTGCGCGCCGGCGTGCTCAATGTGCTTAACATCGTCCAGACCATTCCCTCGATCGCGCTGTTCGGCCTGCTGATAGCGCCGCTCGGCTGGGTCGCGGCCCACGTCCCGGGCGCTGCAGCGCTCGGCATCAGAGGCATCGGCACCGCACCCGCCTTCGTCGCGCTGTTCCTCTATTCGCTGCTGCCGGTGGTGGCCAATACCGTGGTCGGGCTTGCTGGTGTCCCCCGCGCGGCCAATGATGCCGCGCGCGGCATGGGCATGACCGACCGCCAGCGCCTGTTCGGCGTCGAGTTTCCGCTGGCCTTTCCGGTCATCCTCACCGGCATCCGCATCGTGCTGGTGCAGAACATCGGCCTGGCGACCATCGCAGCGCTCATCGGCGGTGGCGGCTTTGGTGTGTTCGTCTTCCAGGGCGTCGGCCAGACGGCGATGGACCTGGTGCTGCTCGGCGCCGTGCCGACGGTGGCGCTGGCCTTTGCCGCCGCCATCATCCTCGACGCCATCATCGAAATGACCGCCACCAAGCGCAGGGTTTGAAACGGCATGATCGAGATTGAAGGCATTACCAAGCGCTATGACCAAACCACCGTGGTCGACGACGTCTCGATGGTCATCGAGCCGCGCACGGTCTGCGTCATCGTCGGCACCTCCGGCTCCGGCAAGACGACGCTTCTGCGAATGATCAACCGGCTGGTCGAGCCGACCGCGGGTGTGATCAAGCTCGACGGCAACGACAACCGTTCGCTGCCCGCCTATCAGCTGCGCCGCAGCATCGGCTACGCCATCCAGGGTCACGGCCTGTTCCCGCACCGCACGGTGGCGCAGAACATCGCCACCGTGCCGGTGCTGCTCGGCTGGGACAGCGCCCGCATCAAGTCCCGTGTCGCCGAATTGATGACGCTCTACCAGCTTGACCCCGAGGCGTACGGCCCGCGCTACCCGCACGAATTGTCCGGCGGCCAGCAGCAGCGCGTCGGCGTCGCCCGCGCGCTTGCCGCCGAGCCAAACGTGCTTCTGATGGACGAGCCGTTCGGCGCGCTCGACCCGATCATCCGCACCAAGGCACAGGAAGATCTGCTGGCGATCCAGAAGCGCTTCGGCACCACCATCATCCTCGTCACCCACGACATGGAAGAGGCGGTTCATATGGGCGACAAGATTGCCGTCATGGATTCCGGCAAACTGGTGCAATACGCCAAGCCGGAAGAGATCCTGGCGCGGCCGGCCAACGCCTTCGTCGAGACCCTGGTCGGCGCCAGTGAAAAGCCGTTTCGGCTGCTGTCTCTCGGCCGCGTGCGCGACGCCGTGGAGAAGGGGACCGCCGAAGGCGAGGCGATCCCCGGCGACGCCAGCCAGCGCGATGCGCTGGCGGAGCTTTTGTGGTCGGGCCGGCCGGCGTTGCCGGTCAAGGACGAAGACGGCAAGCCGCTCGGCCGCGTCACCGTCGACGGGCTGGTCAAGCGCGCGGCGAGGCCGGCATGAAAGCCTGGCTGCCTTCGCTGCTCAGGCTGGCCCTGGTGGTGCTGCTCGTTGCCTTCGTCACCAATCCCGGCTGGTTCGAGCCGCTGCTGAATCCGCTGACCGAAAACAACGCGCCGGCAATCTACAATCAGGGCAGCCTGCTGACGCTGACGCTGCTGCATTTGCGCACCGTGCTGATCGCCACCGTGGCCGCCACCATCGTCGCCGTCTCTCTCGCCATCCTCGTCACCCGGCCGGCGGGCGCCGAATTCCTGCCGCTGTCGCGCAGTCTGGTCAATATCGGCCAGACCTTTCCGCCGGTGGCGGTGCTGGCGCTGGCGGTTCCCGCCGTCGGTTTCGGCGAGAAGCCGACGCTGATTGCGCTGTTCCTGTACGGCCTGCTGCCTATCTTCGAGAACGCGCTGACCGGCCTGACGACACTGCCGGGCAACATCATGGAGGCCGCGCGCGGCGCCGGCATGACCGGCTGGCAGAGGCTGATCAAAGTCGAATTGCCGCTCAGCGCGCCGATCATTCTGGGCGGGATAAGGCTGTCGGTGGTGATCAGCCTGGCCACCGCCACCATCGGCTCGACTGTGGCGGCGAAGACTTTGGGCGAGGTGATCATCGCCGGCCTGTTGTCCAACAACCTCGCCTTCGTCCTGCAGGGCGGTCTGATTGTGGCCGCCCTTGCGGTGCTGATCTATGACGGCCTGTCGGCGATCGAGCGCTACACCGCCCGCCGGATGGGGCAGGGGACCGGCGACTGATCTCGGGCCGTATCGTGCGCCAAGGCTGACTGACGCTGCGTCATTTCAATCGATCTAATAGCAAGGCATCAGCGACGGGAGTGTTCTGGCCTAAAGCTTTTGGCTGAAAGCCGGGCAAAAACCGAACAATATCTTGACGTTCCAAGCCCTGTTTCGCATACACCGCTGCGAAGGACGGATTCCGCCTAGGCTTATCCGCTCCCCGCACCAACGGCCCAGGGAGGGGTTCTTTTGGGCCATCAATCGAGGAAAATTCGGCAATGACCATCATTTTCGCCGTCATCGCCTGCGGTTTGCTTTCAGTGCTCTACGCCATCTGGGCGACACGATCGGTCCTCGCGGCCGATCAGGGCAACGCACGCATGCAGGAAATCTCCGCCGCCATCCGCGAAGGCGCGCAGGCCTATCTGGCGCGCCAGTACACCACCATCGCCATCGTCGGCGTGGTCGTGCTCATTCTCGCCTGGTGGCTGCTTTCGATCACCGCAGCGGTCGGCTTCCTGATCGGCGCCGTGCTTTCGGGCGCCGCCGGCTTCATCGGCATGCACGTCTCGGTGCGCGCCAATGTGCGCACCGCGCAGGCAGCGTCCAACAGCCTGGCTGCCGGCCTCGACATCGCCTTCAAGTCGGGCGCCATCACCGGCATGCTGGTGGCTGGCCTCGCGCTACTCGGCGTCTCGATTTACTACTATGTCCTGACCGGCCCCATGGGCCTGCAGCCCAATGACCGCATCGTCATCGACGCGCTGGTCTCGCTCGGCTTCGGCGCCTCGCTGATCTCGATCTTCGCCCGTCTTGGCGGCGGCATCTTCACCAAGGGCGCCGACGTCGGCGGCGATCTCGTCGGCAAGGTCGAAGCCGGTATTCCCGAAGACGATCCGCGTAACCCGGCCACCATTGCAGATAACGTCGGCGACAATGTTGGCGACTGCGCCGGTATGGCCGCTGACCTGTTCGAAACCTATGCGGTGACCGTCGTCGCCACGATGGTTCTGGCCGCCATCTTCTTCGGCGGCACCGCCGCTCTGGGTGCGGCGATGCTCTATCCGCTCGCCATCTGCGGCGCCTGCATCCTGACCTCGATCGTCGGCACCTTCTTCGTCAAGCTCGGTTCCAACGGCTCGATCATGGGCGCGCTCTACAAGGGCCTGATCGTCACCGGCTTGCTGTCGATCGTCGGCCTCGGTGTCGCTACCTCGGCAACCGTCGGCTGGGGCGAGGTCGGCACCGTCGCCGGTATGACCATCATCGGCAAGAACCTGTTCATCTGCGGCCTGATCGGCCTCGTGGTGACCGGTCTCATCGTGGTGATCACCGAATATTATACCGGCACCGGCAAGCGCCCGGTGAACTCCATCGCCCAGGCCTCGGTGACCGGTCACGGCACCAACGTCATCCAGGGCCTCGCGGTCTCGCTGGAATCGACCGCGCTTCCGGCCATCGTCATCGTCGGCGGCATCATCTCGACCTACCAGCTCGCCGGCCTGTTCGGCACGGCGATCGCGGTCACCACCATGCTCGGCCTGGCCGGCATGATCGTCGCGCTCGACGCCTTCGGCCCGGTCACCGACAATGCCGGCGGCATTGCCGAAATGGCCGGCCTGCCCAAGGAAGTGCGCCACTCCACCGACGCGCTCGACGCTGTCGGCAACACCACCAAGGCGGTGACCAAGGGCTATGCCATCGGTTCGGCCGGCCTCGGCGCGCTGGTGCTGTTTGCCGCTTACTCGAACGATTTGAAGTTCTTTGCCGCCAATGGCGACAAATATCCCTACTTCCAGGGCATGGGCGATGTCTCCTTCGACCTCTCCAACCCCTACGTCGTCGCTGGCCTGATCTTTGGCGGCCTGATCCCGTATTTGTTCGGCGGCATCGCCATGACGGCCGTCGGCCGCGCGGCGGGCGCCATCGTCGAGGAGGTGCGCAAGCAGTTCCGCGAGGATCCGGGCATCATGGCCGGCACCTCCAAGCCGAACTATGCGCGCGCCGTCGACCTTTTGACCAAAGCGGCGATCCGGGAAATGATCATCCCGTCGCTGCTGCCGGTGCTGGCGCCGCTCGTCGTCTATTTCGGCGTGCTGCTGATCTCAGGCTCGAAGGCGTCCGCCTTTGCCGCGCTCGGCGCCTCGCTGCTCGGCGTCATCGTCAACGGCCTGTTCGTCGCCATCTCGATGACCTCGGGCGGCGGCGCCTGGGACAACGCGAAAAAATCGTTCGAG
Source organism: Mesorhizobium sp. P2_B11 (assembly GCF_056404855.1). Classification (NCBI taxonomy): domain Bacteria; kingdom Pseudomonadati; phylum Pseudomonadota; class Alphaproteobacteria; order Hyphomicrobiales; family Phyllobacteriaceae; genus Mesorhizobium; species Mesorhizobium sp. P2_B11. Next base: position 519,952 of record NZ_JBFUDF010000006.1, on the reverse strand, counting down.
GACGGTTTTGTCGACAAGGACGGCGTCAAGCACCTCAAGGGTTCCGAGGCGCACAAGGCCTCGGTCACCGGCGACACCGTCGGCGATCCCTACAAGGACACCGCCGGTCCGGCGGTCAACCCGGCGATCAAGATCACCAACATCGTAGCACTTCTGCTGCTGGCCGTGCTCGCGCACGGCTGAGGCAAAACAACTGCTATCCAAGAAAAACCCGCGGGAGCGATCCCGCGGGTTTTTTGTTTGAGAGTGCTGGACGGACGCGGGAAGGCTTTCTTAGCTCTCATCCGGCTCGGTGCCGGCATCGCCGCGCTTGCTGTAGCGATCGAGCAAGTCGCTCACGCCAGGCTCGCGCTCAGGCATCGGCGCCAGGCCACGCAGGTGCCGCAGGTGGGCGACGAAGCCCCCTCGCTTGTGCTTGCGGCGGAAGGCGCGGGCGCGGGGATGGATGCCAAGAGCCGCCATCAGCCTGCGCCTGAAATAGCTGGACGCCGCCAGGCTGATGGGTTCTCGCGCGTGGCCGAGGATGTTCACGCGCAAGGTGTCCGGCGCTTGCATGGCGTCCAGAAGGTCCTTCTGTTCCTGTGCATTGTCGTCGAGATAGGAACCTTTGCGGATGCCGGAATGCAGCTTGATCACCGTGAGGTGCGGCATCGTTGCGATCACCGCGCCCTTTCGCCATGCCTGAAACAGCCAGTCCTGCGAACTTTCGCAAAAGCACTGGCTGGCCGGCCGCCAGCGTCCTGTCAGGCCAAGCGAGGTCCGGCGCACCATCTGCGCCGAGCCAAATGCTTCCGTCGTGACGGGATCGTAAAAACCGTCCTTGCCGAACCCGAAGATCGAATTGGCGGGATCGCCGGCTGCCGACGACGGCCGAATGACGGCGCCGCGCGCCAGCACCACGTCGGCGCCCGTCGCGTCGATCCAGCCGGTCATCGCCGCCAGATGGTCGGGAAACCACAGATCGTCATGGTTGAGCAAGGCGACGAAGCGGCCACGCGCCCTGGCAAAGCCGATATTGTTGGGTCCCGACTGTTCGCCGAAATTGACGGGGAGGTCGATATAGACGATGCGGCCATCGCGAAATTCGGCGACGACGGCCGCAGTATCGGCCTTGCAGTCATCGCCGATGACCAGGGCCTCCCAGTCCTGCAGCGTCTGGCGCATGACGCTGGTCAGCGCCTGCCGCAGTGCTGCCGGCCGATTGTGCGTCGCGATCACGACCGAGACCATCGGCGTGCCGCCAGCCCCAACAAGTTGCCCGGATGCCCCCACGCTACACCAGTTTGTAGGGAATATGGTCGGTGTCCGGCGGCAGGCGCCAGTGATCGGGCTGATCGTAGGCATAGGCCTTGTCGACGAGATTGAGCAGCACCGCCGTCTCCGCTCCAATCGAAGCAACGCCGTGCCATATGCCGGGCGGAATGATGACGACGGCCGGGCGCAACGGGCCGAGGATCTTGTGCCAGACGGCGCCGAAGGTCGGCGAGGCCTTGCGCCCATCGAAAAGCGAAATGCGGACGCTGCCGACGCAGCAGAACAGCCGGTCGATGGTCTCTGCATGGGCATGCCAGCCCGTCACAGCGCCGGGATACAAGGTGCGTTGGAACACCTGGCCGACCGGTTCGGAATCGAGCTCCCACTCCTCGCGGAAAATCTCGGTCAGATAGCCGGTGGAGGTTGCGACCGGCCTGATCTCCTTGACCCGCACGCCATCGATCGCCACCGGCTCGATGGGCATCCAGTCCGGCGTCACCACCTGGCCATCGGCCGTCCCGGTCGCCATCCAGCCGGTCGGTTTTGTCCGGTTTTTGTCTTGCACGGGCGCTCCCCCAATTCAGCGTGATACTGCCATTGGCCAGCACGGTCTGATACGAATTTGCCCCGTCGCTGGCAAGTATCCGCCCCGGTTTGCAGATGGGTTTCAACCTCGCTGCATTTGACGTTTCTGACAGAGTCGAAGGGCCCCATTGCCCAAAACATCGTTCCGTCCAGCCCAGGCCGGATCCATCCGCCTGCTTTAATAATACCCGGCTATTGGCCAGGGCATTGCGATTGACGCGGTGTCCGGCGGCTCAAAACAAAAGCCCGCAGGATCGCTCCCGCGGGCTTTTGGTCGCCTGAGATGGTGTTGCTTCGAAGGAAGCAAAATGAATCTTGAGGGAGCGGCCGCTTCTTAGGCGCCGCCGCCAGGAATGGGGGGCGCCAGCTTGCTGGCGCCGTTGATGATCTGGCTGAGGAAGTTCTGGTCCTTGCCGCCGGTCGGCGTGGTGCGCGAGATAAAGTCGAAGACCTTACCGTCCTTCAGGCCGTAATTGGCGATCTGGGTGACGCGCCCATCGTCGCCGAAATAAACCGCCAGCACTTTCTGGTCGACCAGACGCGGCTTGTCGAAGGCGACATAGCGCTTGCGCGTCTGCGAGATGTAATAGAAGGCCTCATTGTCGAAGGTCGCCGTCGTCGACGGCGTGCCGAGCGCCAGAAGCACCTGTTCACGGCTGGAGCCCACCGGCACCGAGTCGACCGCCTGCTGGTCGATGACATAACCCTGCGTCAGCGTCTCGCTCGGGTTAAGGTCGCCGAACATCTTGGACGAATTGCAGCCCGACAGCGCGGAAGCCACCAACACCAGCGAAACCGCCGCGGTAGCCCCAGGCAGAAAAGTCGACTTGAATTTCAGCGCGCGCAACAACAACTCCATTAGCTGGCCGCAACTTGCGCTGGGCGGCAAAACCGGTAAACCAGCTTGCTTGCCGATGCAACAAGGCCCATTCAAACTATCGGTCCCCAGGAGACCACCCTCAATGTTCCAGCGCCTTTTTGGCCGCGAACGCAACGCCAACCGCGCTATCACCGAGGCGCTTTACGCACAAATCGTGGCGGCGGCGCGGCAGACTGTGTTTTATTCCCACTGGAATGTGCCGGACACGCCGCTCGGCCGTTTCGAGATGCTGTCGCTGCACATGTTCCTGTTTCAGCACCGGCTTCGCGGCGAAGAAGGCGTCGCGCAAGAGGTCGCGCAGGTGCTGATCGACGAGTTCTTTCTCGATGTCGAGCATTCGTTGCGGGAGCTGGGTGTTGGCGATGTCGGCGTTCCGAAGCGCATGAAGAAGCTGGCGAAAATGTTCTACGGCCGTACCGCCGCCTATGACGACGCGATTGAACGCGGTGACGGCGATGCGCTGGCTACCGCTCTGGCGCGCAATGTCCGGCCCGACGCCGGGGCCTGGCCGCAGGCCCTGCCGCTGGCATCCTATGTGATCGATGCCGCAAGGCGGCTTGAGGCACAGCCGTCCGAATCGATCCTCTCCGGCACGGTGGCGTTTCCCGTCGCCGAGGCGCAATGATGAGGGAAGGCAGGGAGGCTGAGATGAAACATGCTGACACGCCGAGCCCGGTGTCATTCAAGGCCAATGTCGGTCGCCTGCCGCACAAAGGGCTGCCGGTGGTGATCGACGCCAACGCCGAGCAGCGCGCCGCCCTTGCCGCCGAGCACGAACTGCTCTCGGTCGAAAACTACCGCGCCGAACTGCTGGTGGCGCCGTGGAAGCGCAACGGCGTCAAGGTCAGCGGCCATGTCGAGGCTGATATCACCCAGGCCTGCATCGTCACCCTCGAGCCGATCACGGCCCATATCGACGAGGAGGTCGAGGCGCTGTTCCTGCCGGAGCAATCCAAGCTCGGACGGGAAGGTTTCGAAGGTGGCGGTGAGATTCTGCTCGACGCCGACGGGCCAGACGGCCCGGAAACCTTTTCCGGCGACACGATCGATGTCGGGGCGCTCGCCGAACAGTTCTTCGGGCTGGCGATCGATCCCTATCCACGCAAGTCCGGCGCCTCGCTCGAGGCTGCCGGCCCGGACGAGCCCGTCGAGAACGAATTCCAGCAAAAGCTGCGATCCTTGCTTAGAAAATCCTAAAACACGATGCGATCGGAGAAAAGTCGGTTGTGCGGCAGCCCAAAACCGCTATTTTCGCCGAACCTTCGCGAGCCCCCTTATTTCGCGAGTTTCGTATTTCGCGGGCCATGTGCCCTGGCCCAAGCTAGTGAGATAAAGACCGCGTGATCAGGATTTCCATCGATGCCATGGGTGGCGATCACGGGCCAAACGTGGTCATCCCGGCACTCATGACGGTCGCTGTCAGGCGTCCCGACATCCGCTTCATCATCTATGGCCGCGAAGAGGTGGTGCGCCCCGAGCTCGCCAAATTCCCCAAACTGGCCGAGGTCAGCGAGTTCCACCATTGCGAGATCGCGGTCAGGATGGACGACAAGCCGAGCCAGGCGCTGCGCCACGGCCGCTGGAAGTCGTCGATGTGGAAGGCGGTCGAAGCGGTCAAATCAGGCACCGCGCAAGCCTGCATTTCGGCCGGCAATACCGGCGCGCTGATGGCGATGTCGAAATTCTGCCTGCGCACCATGGCCACCATCGATCGCCCGGCGATCGCGGCGATCTGGCCGACGCTGCGCGGCGAGAGCGTGGTGCTGGACGTCGGCGCCACCATCGGCGCCGATGCGCACCAGTTGATCGATTTTGCCATTCTCGGCACCGGCATGGCGCGTTCGGTGTTCGGCATCGACCGGCCGAAAGTCGGCCTGCTCAATGTCGGCGTCGAGGAGATCAAGGGCCAGGAAGAGGTCAAGGAAGCCGGGCGCATGCTGCGCGAGGCCAATATGGCTTCGATGAATTATCACGGCTTCGTCGAGGGTGACGACATCGGCAAGGGCACGGTCGATGTGGTCGTCACCGAAGGATTTGCCGGCAACATCGCGCTCAAGACGGCGGAAGGCACGGTGCGCCAGATCTCAGGCTATCTGCGCGCCGCCATGAGCCGCACGCTGATGGCCAGGATCGGCTATGTTTTCGCCAAGGGCGCCTTTGACCGCTTGCGCGAAAAGCTCGATCCGGGCCGCTCCAATGGCGGTGTCTTCCTGGGTCTGAACGGCATCGTGGTGAAAAGCCATGGCGGCGCCGATTCGGATGGTTTTGCGGCAGCGATCGAGCTTGGCTACGATATGGTGCGCAACAATCTGATCGACCGCATCGAGGCCGATCTCGATCTGTTTCATGCGCGCAATCCGCATGCCCAGGCAAACAGGAAAGCCGACGCCGCCGTCGACGCAAAGGAATAGGAAAGACACTTTGATCAGATCAGTCGTGCGCGGCACCGGTGCCGCGCTGCCCCGCCGCATCATGAAGAATGCCGACTTCGAAGGTATGGTCGAGACCTCCGATGAGTGGATTGCCCAGCGCACCGGCATCCGCCAGCGCCATATCGCCGCCGATGACGAGACGACCGCATCGCTCGGCGAGGCCGCCGCGCGTGCAGCGCTGAACAGCGCCGGCCTGACGCCCGTCGACATCGACCTCATCGTGTTGGCGACGTCGACGCCCAACAACACCTTTCCGGCGACCGCCGTCGAGATCCAGAACCGGCTCGGCATGCATCACGGCTTTGCCTTCGACATGCAGGCGGTGTGCTCGGGTTTCGTCTATGCGGTGACCACCGCCGACCTCTACATCAGAGGCGGCCTCGCCAAGCGCGTGCTGGTGATCGGCGCGGAGACATTTTCGCGCATCCTCGACTGGAGCGATCGCTCGACCTGCGTTCTGTTCGGTGACGGCGCCGGTGCGCTGGTGCTGGAAGCGGATGAAGGCACCGGCGGCATTGCCGATCGTGGCGTGCTGGCGATGAGCCTGCGCTCCGACGGCGTTCACAAGGACAAGCTTTTCGTCGATGGCGGCCCGTCGACCACCGGCACTGTCGGGCATCTCAGGATGGAGGGCCGCGAAGTGTTCAAGCACGCCGTCGGCATGATCACCGACGTCATCGAGGCAACGTTTTCGCAGGCCGGCGTCACCGCCGCCGACCTCGACTGGTTCGTGCCGCACCAGGCCAATAAACGGATTATTGACGCTTCGGCCAAGAAGCTCGGGATTGCCGAACAAAAGGTGGTGGTCACCGTCGATTTGCACGGTAACACCTCGGCTGCTTCCGTGCCGCTGGCGCTTTCGGTTGCGGTCGCCGACGGCCGCATCAAGAAGGGCGACCTCGTGCTCCTGGAAGCGATGGGTGGAGGCTTCACCTGGGGCGCGGTGCTGGTTCGCTGGTAAGTGCCAAACGGTCCGGTTTCGGTCCTTGACCTTGCCGGATCAATTACTTAGGGTTTGCCTTTGCTTGTAACGATTTATGTTTTTGAGCTGATGGGACGGTCGCATGGGGGGAAAGACACTTACGCGCGCCGACCTTGCCGAAGCTGTTTATCGTAAGGTCGGCTTGTCGCGCACTGAATCGGCAGAACTCGTCGAAGCGGTGCTGGACGAGATCTGCGAAGCCATCGTGCGCGGTGAGACGGTGAAGCTGTCGTCCTTCGCCACCTTCCATGTCCGTTCCAAGAACGAGCGCATCGGCCGCAATCCCAAGACCGGCGAGGAAGTGCCGATCCTGCCGCGCCGGGTGATGACCTTCAAGTCGTCGAACGTGCTGAAGAGCCGTATCCTGCGCTCGCACCAGAACAGCAAGGCCAAGGGCGGCAAATAGGTTTCTGCAGCAATTCCAGGAAAACTGTGCAGCGGTTTTCCCGGGAAAACGCGTAGCGCTTCTCCTGGGGAATTGCGTCAAGGGCACACAAAGCTTCGGTTGAAAACGCCCGCGGTTTTGACGCCGGGCTTGAATGTTGTTTCATAAACCGCTGAAATAATACCCGATTCGGCAGACTGGGCCGGATCGCCGTCCAGCGTGAGGATTTCGCCCATGGACAAGAGCCCCGACGCTTTCCGCACCATCAGCGAGGTTGCGGAGGATCTCGATCTGCCGCAGCACGTGCTGCGCTTCTGGGAAACCCGCTTCAACCAGATCAAGCCGATGAAGCGCGGCGGCGGCCGCCGCTATTACCGGCCGCAGGATGTCGAACTGATCAAGGGCATCCGTCACATGCTCTATGACCAGGGCTACACGATCAAGGGCGTGCAGAAGCTGCTGCGCGAGAACGGCAACCATTTCCTCGTCGCCATCGGCAATGGCGACATGGCTGCCGTCGAGGCGATCTCGCAGCGCAAGCAGGCCGATCAGGTGCCGCTGACGCCGGCAGCGCAGCCGCGCGGCATGGATGACGAGATGCTGGTCGGCCAGCCCAAGGTAAAACCCAGCCGCCGCTTTTTCGGCCTGGGCAAGACCGAGGAGGAAGGTCCGGTCCAGCCCGGCGCATCCAAACTGTCACGCGACAACCGCGCCTTGCTGCAGGAGGCGCTGTTCGACCTCCTGGAGTGCAAGCGCCTGCTTGACCAGGTGCGCTAGATCTTCGCCACTGCCGAGGGAAAGCAAAATCGGAACCGGTTCCGCAGCCATGCGTTTGGCCTTCTCTTGAAAGAAGGAAAAACAATCATGGTATCGCTTTCGACCCTCTCCGATCTCGATCTCGAAAAGCAGGTCGCGACCCTTTCCAAGGAGCTTGCCGCCTTGCGCAAAGCCGTGGCCAAACGCGGCGGCGCTTACTACGAGGACGGGCGCGACGCCGCTTCGGACTATTACGGGCAGCTTGCCGACCGCATCAGCGACGCGCTGCCGGCAATCAGGAAGCAGGGCAGGGCGGTCGAAAAGACGGCGCGCGATCATCCGGCGACGGCGGCTGCTGTTGGGTTGGTGGTGGTCGGCCTGGTCGCCAGCCTGCTGCTCAGCCGGCGCTGAAAACACGTCCACGAAATCAAAGAAAATGGCGGTCGTCCCGCGGACGACCGCCATTTCCTTTGATCAGGGGCCGACTACTTGGCGAGCTTGATCTTGCCCTGCGGCGAAACCTGCGCGGTCTGGCTGCACTTGCCATAGACCGTGCCATTCTTGTCGGTGGCGTCGGTATAGGTGCCCTTGCACTCGATCGAGAGCACCAGGCAATGGCCGGCGCCCTTGCAAACCGCGCCGCCGTCGCCGGTGGGATGCGTGCCGCCGGCGAAAGCCGAGGTCGAAACCGAAGCCGAGCCGAAAGCCGAGACGACGAAAGCCGCGGCGAGCGTGATGCGCTTGAAGTTGGTCATTTGAGCATTTCCTTCTCTGGATCGAGGATCGCCGTCATGGCGTCCTTCTGGGTTGGGGATCGCCTTCTTGGCGTCCATGCCGGGTTAGTGCGGCTCCCAGAACAAAGGTTCATGCACGGTTCGAATTTTCTTCGTATCTTTTCGTAGCGGCGATTTTTAGCCTTCGGCATCGATCATGCATTTGGCGTGAAGCGCGCTGGCATAGATGCGCGCCAGGCCGCTGTGCCGCCGCTGCAGATAATGCGACCGGTCGAGCCGCCACAGCCGCTCGATTTCGCCGGCGAACGCCGGGTTGGTCGTGGTGCCATAGCCGGCGCCCGGATAGACGACGATCTCGCCGGCATAAAGACGATGATCGGTGACCAGGAAGTCGATGCGGGTGTAGTCGAGGTCGCCGGCGATGACAGGGGCGAGCGATATCGCCTGACGGACATAGTCGAGAAGCTCCGCATTGACCGGCACCGCCTGATCCTCGCGCGGATAATCCGGATCGCGCCCGGGTACCGGATTGGAGTGCCGGTCGAGAAGCAGCGAGCGCTTCGCGACCTTGTCCTCGACCCAGGCATGCGTCACCGCGCGGCCGCAAACATGCACCTTGATGTCGGTGGCGATCCTGGCGCCGGCGAGCGCCAGCCGCTCTTCCACGAACACGGTGCGAACGACAGGCCAATAGGCCCACTCGCCATCGCGACGGCCATAGCGCTTTCTCAGCCAGTGCCGCACCTTGGCGACGATGAAGCCGCGACCGGGGTCGCCACCGGCAACGAATATGTTCATCGCGCAGCCGTGGTTTGTCTTCACGACGACATCGCCGGCCAGCAGGTCGAGCGGAATGTCTATGGCGTCGCGCCCGGACCAGAGCGTCCGTGGCAAGGCCAGTTCGGGGCAGGCGCTGCTTATATGAGCCTTGGCAGCGAGCTTGTCGGTCAGTGTCACGAACAGCGGATTGCGGTCGAGGATTTTTCGCCAGAGCACCAGCTCGTGATAGCTCTCAGGCGCGGCCGGATTGGGCAGATAGCCCAGTTTCATGACGAATCGAACGACCAGGGCCGGGTGGCGAAGCGTGATGAGCAGGCGCGCAACAGCCAAAACGAGACGGTGTCTGGCCGCGATGGTGGCCTTCATAGGGATACCTCTCGGGAAAATCCCTGTCAGGCCGGTAAGCGGGCCGATCGACCCGCATCTACCCCATAGCATGAATTATCCAGGCGGTATCATGCCCGCGTTTATCCCAGGTTCCACAGCCTGCCGCCGAATAGACGGCGACCTCACTGGAGGTTTTGCACCTCGGTCATGGGCAATCTCATTGTTGAAAGTGGCAGCATCCCTGGAAAATGGCCGGCCAAGACCGAGTCCGGCTCCTTGTCAGGTGGCGGCAGCAGTCTTTGTCGCCTCCTTGGCACCACACTTACTGCTCCATCCGGCTGCGGCTATAACCCCAATCCAAAGATACCGGCGCAGGAGGCGGCGCGTGATCGCAAACTACATCGATGAGTTCATCATGTTCTGCGTCGGGCTGTGGATGACAGGCGTTGGCTTTGGACTGCTCCAAAGTCCTTTTCAGGCTCAGCCGGGTCAGCAGCCGTGGTGGCTGCAGGTCGCGAAGCACTTCAAATGGATGGGACCGCTGTTGATTTTGATCGCGATAGTGCTCGCGTTCGCGGCGCCATCCTAGCAGGTTCCGGCAATTGGGCTGGGCTATGGTTGCGCATGGGAAAAAACCAATGGGAAGGCGGCCTTGGCGAGGACTCCAAGGTCAGCCTTCCCATCGGGCAAGTCGGCCGGCTCAGGCCTTCTTGGCTTCCACCTTGTGGTGATGGTGGTGGTGGTGATGATGGCGGTGATGCCTCTTGTGGTGCTTGTAGTGATGATGATGGTGGTGGTGATGCTTCTTCGCCATCGGAGCTGCGTCCGCGCTGCTGGCGCCGATGATCGGCAGCGAGACAGCCAGGGCGAAAGCGAGCCCGAGAGCCGACAGGAGGGACTTCTTCATGACTTCGTTCCTTTTCTGCGCGGGCTGAATTTGACCGCCACCGAGCAAGATCGGTGACGTCAACCCCGCAGCCATGACTATCGCCCCCGAATTTTTCGACAGTTTTTCCCGACTGTAGAATTTTGTTTCTGGATTGTGTCTGGCGTCTTCGCAGGCGCAGCAACCGCTCACATCGGCGGGACGACGCCGCTGTTGCCAACCACGACCCGGCCGGCGGTCAGCGCGCCGTCGCTGCCACGCTCGGCGTTGACGAAGACCACGGCACCGGGCTGAAGGTCGGCCGGTGTGGCCGGCGCGAAGGTCACTACCGGTGTCGTCTGCGGGATCGCGATCTGCTTTTTCTGGCCATTGTCGTAGGTCAGCGTCACCGTGCGGCCCGCAATCTCGGTGACATCGGCAACCGTGCCGTTGGTCATCCGGCTGTTGGGCTCGAGATCCCACGGGCGGTCGCCTTCGCCGGTGCCTTTGAGCGCGGCCGGGAAGATCACCACCTCCAGCGCGCCGTTGCCGCCATCGGCCTTTGAAACCGAGGCAATGCCGAGGAAATCGCCTTGCTTTATATCCCCGGCGTCAGCCTTGGCGACGCCGGAAATCTTCCAGCCTTCAGCCAGCGCGATGGCGTCGGTGGCGCCTTTGCGGGTCTTCACCGTCAGCGTCGATCCGGCAAAGGCGGTAACGGTGCCGCGAATGCGCACGGCGTCGGCGGCTTGCGCCTGGGCCAGGCTGGCGCCGGCAAGGCCGGAGATCGTGGCGAGCACGATGGCTGATGTCTTCAATGTCATGGGTATGATCCTCTTGGGGGAAAGCTGGTCCGATGCGGTTGCCAGCGACATCAGGCTAACGCGCGAGCGGCCMGAAACCGCTGAACACTTCGGCGTGCAACCCATCAAAAGAACTTGATTGGGAGGATCGGGGCGGAGATCCCATATCTGCCTGGCGCCAGCGGCTCCTGACGCCGGTTCACGATGCCGTGACGGTCGGTTTGGGTCTTGGCAAATCGCCCTTGAGCGGGCATTGTCCCGGCTCTCAGGCAACACCCTATCATTTGATCCAAAACTCTTTAGCCCCATGGAGTTGCCAATGCCCCAAAATGCAAAACACGAACCCTTCTCCAGGCTGGCGGCCGATGTTGCGCTTGAGCATCCCGGCCTTAAAGCCATCCGGGAAACAAAGGGATACAGTATTGAAGAGCTTTCCCTGACCTGCGGTCTGTCGACCAGCGAGATTGCCGACATAGAGAGCGGCAAGGACACCGATCCGTCGAAACTTCGCCGGATCGCCGCAGCATTGCAATTGCCGGAAACGGCCCTGATCGATGCCCCGGCGCCAACAACGCCTGTGGAAAACCGGTCCGTTTCATAAACGACGACGCCAAGGCGTCTCTCGACAAGCTCGCCATGGTTTGCCCTGGCGAGCTTTTTCATGTTCGAGTGGCGATAGCAATTCCAGGAAAAAGCGTGAGCGGTCGAATGGAGGAGAAACACCAGAATGAGCCTTGAGACCGTGCGTGCCTTTCTGGCTGCCCATGCGCCCGATGTCGAAGTTTTAGTCACCGAGGCCAGTTCGGCAACGGTGGCGCTGGCAGCGGCGGCGCATGGCGTGGAGCCGGCGCAGATTGCCAAGACCATCTGCCTGCGCGTCGGGGAACAGACCATGCTGATCGTGGCCGGCGGCATGTCGAGGCTCGACAACCGCAAATTCAAGGACCGCTTCGGCGGCAAGCCGCGCATGCTTGACGCCAATGAGGTTGTCGCCGCCACCAGCCATCCGGTCGGCGGCGTCTGCCCGTTCGGCCTGCCGGCGCCGCTGCCGGTCTATTGCGACGTCTCGCTGCGTGTCTTCGATGAAGTCGTCCCCGCCGCCGGCGCCACCAACGCCGCCGTAAGGCTGAGCCCCCAGCGCATGGCCGAGATCGTTGGCGCAGAGTGGGTCGACGTGTGCCAGTAGCGACAGCTTTCAGAGGATTTGAAAGCTTTCAGGGACTGTCTAGAAATGGTCGAAGGGCTGAACTCAACCACGTGCGCGCAAGTCGAGCCGAACCGGTGCTCAGCCCCAGTTCAAGTTGATATTGCGGATGCCTTCCCGCCCGATGCGGTCGCGTAGCCTGTTGATCTGGGCAGCCAAGTCTGGCGAGAACCGTTCGTGCGTCTCGACCAGGATTTGCCCGATCGAACGATGAATGCCTGCATCGAGTATGGACTCGATGCATTCCGCCTCCGAGCCCTCTATGTCCATCTTGACGAYGGCGACAGGCTCGTCGAGGCCTCGCAGGAATTGCACCAGATCGACCACTTCAACTTCGAACCTGTTTCCCGCCGCATGTTGCGATGTTTGAATCAGGGATGACGCTTCGGTCCTACCGAGGTCCTCGACATTTGACCGCTGGTGCAATGTAGCTTTTCGAGCCGAGCCACCCACGGCCTTAGGAATAATCGTTACCCGATCGTTGTCGCCAAACCTTTTCGTCAAAACCTGGCGGGCGGTAGGGTCGGGCTCGAAGGCAATGACCCTCATCCCGTAGTCGAGCGCATGTCTTGTGACATCGCCAACATTGGCGCCAAGGTCGATGAACAGGCCGCCGGCGGGAACGTTCTTCATCAGCTGATGGAAGTCGTACTCGGCCTGTCTGTGCGGCCGGGGCCGCCACTGACGATAAAGCCGCCAGCGCAGCATGAATTCGAAATAGCTTTCTTTCAGCATGACCAAACCACCAGAGTTGGGATCTGGGCCAGCGGGCAGTTCGAATCGAAGTGTTTTGAAAGCATGAATTGCTCGGTGCCGGACAACGATCGATGACTAGGGATTTCAAGGATTTAAATGGTCGGAGTGGCCGGATTCGAACCGACGACCCCTTGACCCCCAGTCAAGTGCGCTACCGGGCTGCGCTACACTCCGGACCGCGCAAAGCCATATATTTTCAGTGGTTGTGGCGCAACCCCCGATTTCGAGTAGAAGGGGACAAACTGGAATTTTGAGCGGGAATGGCGGACTGCGAGACAATTTGCCCAGCGACCACCCCACGGACCTCCCAAATACAGGGCGGGCGAACGAGGCTCGCCGTACCGCCTGACCGACCTGTGCGCGCGGCAAGATCTGGCTGACATCCAACCTTGTCGGCGCAACCCCAAGGCGCTATGGGGTGCCGGGATAACATCGGTTTGAGGGTGCCCCGGCGTGGCAAGTTCCTGTTTTTTCCTTGCGACGGACCGAGGCTATTTGCCTTATGCTTGCCTGGCCACGCGCAGAATATTGGACGTGTCTGACCCGGCCACACCGGGTTTCATTCTTCATGTCGGCCTAAGCGAAGATGATCTGCGAATCGCCCGGCGGCTGCTCAAGGACCGGATCGAGTTCGTTGACGTGTCATCGGTCATGGAAAAGGTGGGCCTACGTTTCCGGGAGAGCAACGTCGGTACGTTCATTCGGCTCTTCGCCGATCTGATACCCGAATTCGAGGCCTACGACCGCATCGCCTATACCGACTGCGACGTGCTGTTCAACCGGGACATTGGCGACCTGGTCGGCCAGGAGCTGCACGCCCCGCTGCTGGCGGCTCATGACGACTACATGTACTTCCGGCCGGCTTACCGGCAGAAGATGTCGATGCAGCCCGGCGCTCCTTATTTCAACGCCGGTATCGTGGTTTTTGACATGGTGAGTGTGCGCCAGCAGGGGCTGATGGAGCGCTCCCGCCAGATTGCGGCCGAACGGCAGATAAACGACCAGAATGCGATGAACATCGTCTTCGAAGGCAAGTGGCAGACGATGCATCCGAACTGGAATTTGATGTCAAACGACACGAAAGAGTTTCGGTTCGCTCAGGCCTATGCGCGGCATTTTGCCGGCGGCAAGCCGTGGGGAAACCAGGTCGATGTGGAACTTGAGGCGCTTGCCGTCTGGCGCGACCTGGCAAAGGATACGCCCTGGCTTCAGCCCTTCCAGCAGCGCATTCCTTTCGAGCGGGGTGTCATGAGGCGGTTCGCCCGCAGGTTCGACGGCATCGTGGGAATGCTGCCAAACAAGGATCGCTATAGGCGGCGAGCCCTGCATGATGGCAACAAGGTGCATAAGATCTATGCCGAGCACGCTCTTGCCGGCGCCATGGCCGTCAAGTTTCCGGAAGTCCTCGGCGGTTTCGACTGAGATATCCGCGATATCTGCGACTTCAATCGGTAAGGTTCAGCGGGAGTTAGACTGTGTCGCTAAAGTCATGTTTCTTTTTCGCGACCGACCAGAGGTATTTCCCTTATACCTGCCTGGCGGCGCGCCGTGTGTTGGATTTATCCGGCCCTGTCGATGGCTTCATTTTGCACACCGGCGTCATTCCCAGCGAAGACCGATCTGTCGGCGAACGCTTGCTCGGCGGGAAGATTCGCGTCCTCGATGTCTCGAAATTCATGGAAGCGACGAACTTCAACCGTGGAACCCATCCTACGCTTGCGACCTACATCAGGCTGTTTGCCGATCAATTGCCTGAATTCGAGCCATATGACCGCATCGCCTATTCCGACGCCGACGTGCTTTTCAACCGATCGATTGCCGATCTCTGCAACAGCCCGCTCAACGCACCGTTGCTGGCGGCTCACGACGAGCAAACCTATTTCGATACGAAGTACAGGAAACATCTGCCGATGCAGCCTGGAGCGCCGAAATTCAATGCAGGCATTCTTGTATTCAACATGCCACTGCTCAGGCGTGAGGGGTTGCTGGAGCGTGCGCGACACTTCAGTTCCGAGCAGGTCTACGGGATGGACCAAGGCGCGTTGAACCTGGCTTTCGAAGGCAGGTGGCAGACAATGCACCCGTTCTGGAACGTTATGACCAACTACACCAGTCAGATCCCTTTCAGCAGGTGCTATGCCCGCCATTTCGCATGGGGGAAGCCGTGGGATCATCCGCCGATCGGTGTCGAGGTTGAAGCCATGGCTATCTACCGCGATCTGGCGAAAGGCACGCCCTGGGCCGGACGCTTCAGCCGCAGCTGGCCGATCAAGAGAGGTCTCTTGAAGAACCTCGGCCGCAAGTTCGATGCCATCAGCGGGATTTTGTTGAACGACGAGAAGCGCAAGAGAAGGGCGAGGTTCAACGCCGAAAAGGTCAGTGCTGTTTTTGCCGACCACGCTGATAATCTGATGATGGCCGTGCAGTACCCGGAGCGGGTCGCCGGCATAGCGAGATAAAGCAATCGCTTCGCCGCGCAGGAACTGGAGCTTTAACTCCAATCCAGATTGATGTTGCTGATATTTTCCCGCGCGACCCGGTCGCGCAGCTTGCCGATTCGCTCAGCCAACTCCGGCGAGAACCGTTCATGCGTTTCGACCCAGATTTGTCCGATCGAATGATGCAAGCCCGCATCGAGCATGGCTTCGATGCATTCGGCTTCGGCGCCTTCAATGTCCATCTTGACGACGGCGATCGGCCCATCGAGACCTTGCAGAAACGCAACCAGATCAACCACTTCAACTTCAAAGCTGTTGCCGTTCTCGTGTTCGTGCGTTTGGATCAGGGATGATGATTCAGTCCGGCGGCCATCATTGACGTCCGGCCGCTGATGGAATTGAGCCTTTCGTGCCGATCCACCGACGGCCTTCGGAATGATTGTCACCCGATCATTGCCGCCAAACCTTTTCGCGAGAGTTTTGCGGGCAATGGGGTCGGGCTCGAAAGCAAACACGCGCACCCCATAGGCAAGGGCATGCCCCGTGACATCGCCAACATTGGCGCCAAGGTCGATGAACAGGCTCCCGGCGGGAACTTTTCTCATGATCTGATGGAAATCATATTCGGCCTGCCGCAGTCGCCGCGGAGGTCTTTGCCACCGGCGGTACGCATACCACTTCAGCATGAACTCGAAATAGCTTTCCCTCAACATCGCCAGGCCTGTCAGATTGATAGCAGCTCACCAGCGCGGACTATTATCCAGCCCGGCAAGCAGCCAAAATTGGTTCGAAGTGTAAGTCACACTTAGCGACGTTTTTCCGCCACCACAACTTAAATGGACTACTCCGCGCGCCGAGCGGAAAGCATCCAATGACCTTCAACACAGCTGGGCTCAATCAGGCGGATTGCCGCTGGCCACCGCCTGCAATCCCCGCTGATGCCTGTATTCCAGCGCGATCGCGCCCCAGATCAGGCCGAGCAGCAGGTAGAGATGGCGCCAGTGGTCGATGTCGATGAAGGTGCCGAGCCCGATATTGCCGATGAAGGCGACGTAGGCGCACAAGAGATAGGGCTGCCACGGCCGGTCGCGCAAAAGGATGCGGAAGCCGGCGGCGATCGTCCACAAGGTCAGCGACAGGAACGAGACGAAGCCGAGCCAGCCATAGTCCATCAGCGTCTTCAGCCAGATGTCGTGCGTGTCTTCGCCAAAAATGGTGCCGAACACCAGCGGGCCGATGCCGAGCGGATGCTCGAGCGCCATCTGGAAGCCGATCGTGTAGCGGGCAAAACGGCCAAGCCGCGCCGTGTCGTAGCTCTGTTCCAGCTGGGCGCGGCTGGAAAACATCTCGCTGACGCCCGGCAGCTGCAGGATGACGATCATGGCGACCACCAGCAGCGTGATGGCAGCGATGGTCATGATGACGACGCGCAGCCGGAACTTGCCGCTGTTGCTCTGCAGGAACAGCGCGCCGGTGAGCAGGATCGCCGAGACGGCGAACATGCCCCAGGCGCCGCGCGAGAACGAAAAGAAGATGCCGGCGGTGATGATCAAAAGCGGCACCGCCAGAAGCGGCATGCGCGCGATCGACCCGGTCAACATGAGATAAAGCAGATAGATGCCGGGCAGCACCAGGAACGGTCCGAACACATTCGGGTCCTGGAAGGCGCCCTGGGCGCGGTCGTATCTGGTGAAGATCTCGGCGCCGGGGAAGACGTGGAAATAGCCGGCAATGCCGAGCAGCGCCGTCGCCACCGCGGAGAAGACATAGGCGATGAAGATCAGCCGGTAGAGGCCGGGCTGCACCGCCGTTACCGACGAGAAGAACACCGCTGTGAAGGCGAGGAACAGCGAAACGGCGAGATAGAGCGGCGTGTTGGCAAGATTGGCCATCTGCGTCATGGCGATCATGCCGCCAATGTTCATCGTGATCAGCAGCACCAGCAGCGGCGCCGCCGCTCGCGATATGCGCAGGCCAAACAGCGCCCACACGCCGATCAGCCCGACCATGAAGAGATCGTATGGCGCCGGCTCATCAATGACGAAGCCCGAGAGGAAGACGCCAAGAAACACCGCGCCTGAAGATATCAGTGCGATGAGCTTGGCGTTGACCGCGGGGGGCGGCAACGTGCTGACCGCGGCCCGCGGCAGCGGGTTGACCGCCGAAGGCGGCATCTCATGGGAAATCGCGCTCAATAGGCGTTTTCCGTATTGAGCAGCCGCAGCGGCGTCAGGATCAGGATGCGCAAATCGAACAGCATCGACCAGTTCTCGATGTAGTAGAGGTCGTACTCCGTGCGCATACGAATCTTTTCATTGGTGTCCATCTCGCCGCGCCAGCCATTGATCTGCGCCCAGCCGGTGACGCCGGGCTTGACCTTGTGGCGGGCGAAATAGCCGTCGACGACCTCGTTGTAGAGAAGGTTGTGCGACTGCGCCGCGATCGCATGCGGGCGCGGACCGACCAGCGACAGCGAGCCGAACAGCGCGTTGAAGAACTGCGGCAGTTCGTCGATCGAGCTTTTGCGGATGAAGCGGCCGACGCGGGTGACGCGCGGATCGTTCTTGGTCACCGTCTGCTTGGCGCTCGGGTCCGAGCGGTCGGTGTACATCGAGCGGAATTTGTAGACCTCGACGATCTCGTTGTTGAAGCCGTGCCGCTTCTGCTTGAACAGCACCGGCCCCTTGCTGTCGAGCTTGATGGCAATCGCGGTCACCAGCATCACCGGCGAAAACAGGATGATGCCGATCAGCGAGAAGACGATATCGAAAGCCCGCTTGGCAACCGAATCCCAGTCGTTGATCGGCCTGTCGAAGATGTCGAGCATCGGCACCGAGCCGATGTAGGAATAGGCGCGCGGGCGAAACTGCAGCGCGTTCGAATGCGCCGACAGCCGGATGTCGACCGGCAGCACCCAGAGCTTCTTCAGCAGCTGCAGCACCCGCGTTTCGGCGGTCAGCGGCAACGACACAATCAGCATGTCGATGCGTGCGATCCGGGCGAATTCCATCAGCTCCGAAATGGTGCCGAGCTTGGGATAGCCGGCCACGATCGGCGGCGAGCGCTTGTCGCCGCGGTCATCGAAGATGCCGCAGATGCGGATGTCGTTGTAGGGCTGTTTTTCCACCGAGCGGATCAGCATCTCGGCCGCCTTGCCGCCGCCGACGATGACGGCGCGGCGTTCCATGCGGCCGTCGCGCGCCCAGCGCCGGATCAGCTTCGACATCACCAGCCTGAGGCCGAACAGCAGAAGCAGGCCGACAACGAACCATGTGCCAAACAGCAGGCGCGAATAGTCCTCCGACATCTTCATGATGAAGGCCGTCAGCGCCATCAGCGCGAACGTGCCGGCCCACACCATCAGCACGCGGCCGAAGCTGGAGACCGGCCGCATCAGGGCCGAGATCTGGTAGCAGTCGGAGACGTCGAGCAGCACCACGGCCAGGAACGAGTCGGCGGCGATGGTCAGCGGATACTGCCAGGCGAGGTAAGTGAAGAAACCGACAAGATAAAAGTAGAGCACTAGCCCCGACAGGAACAGCAAGGCGAATTCGACGATGCGCAGCACGCCGCTGACCATGACCGGCGACATCGTATCGCGCCGGTACTGCGAGGCGACCTGGCGGGCGACGCTGTTCATGCCGCCGGGCGAGGGGGGCTCGGCAGGACCGTCGAATTTGCGCACCGCATCGGCCGAAAAGCGGCGCGTGGGGTCGGTCTCGTTCATCGGGTTTCCCACAAGCTTCCGCCATGACCATAGCAGAAGAGAGCTAAAAAAACCTTGAGACAACCTGTGGTTTTGGAAGGTAGCCTATCTGCTGAGCGCGGCGAAGTATGCCTTCTCGATGTCGGCGGCCATCACATCGACGCCGAAGCGCGCCTTGAGGCTTGCGGTGTCGGGCATGACGCGCCGATAGGCGTCGAGATCGCGTAGCGCGTCGCCCATCTTGTCGCCGAGTTGGCGCGGATCGGGACGGATCAGGGCAGGGGATCCCTCGCCGAAAATCTCGGGTATGCCGCCGACGGCTGTGGCGATAATCGGCCTGCCGGCGGCCAGCGTCTCCAGCACGATGTACGGCATGGCTTCCGCGCGCGATGGCACGACGACCAGCTCGGCCATCGCAAAGGCTTCGCGGGCTGGCATTGGGGGCAGGAAGCGGACCTGTTTTTCCAGCCCCAGTCGCTTCACCTGCGCATGGTAGCGCGGCAGGTCGTCGCCATCGCCGACCATGACCGCGGTCACGCGACGCTCAAGCTGGTGGCCTGCCATCGCCAGTGCCTCGATGAAAATGTCAGGCCCTTTGAGGTCGCGCATCATGCCGATGTAGAGCAGGTCGGCAGCGTCGGGCGCGGTCACCACCGGCTCGAACTCGGCGGCGCGCAGGCCGTTATAGACCAGCGTGTTGGGGATCGGCGGCTCGCCGACCTTCCTGCGGTAGGTGCGCCGCTCATAGTCGGAGACGAACAGCAGGCAGTCGGTGAAGCGCGCCATGAAGCGCTCCAGCGCGAAGAACAGCTTCCCGGTCGTCGTCGTTTCGTCATAGTGGAGGGAGCCACCATGTGGCGAATAAAGGCGGGCTACGCGAGACCTTGATACCCGCAACAATGAGCCGAACAGACGGGCATAGGCGCCACCCTTGGCGCCATGTCCGTGCAACACGTCCGGCCGCAATTCCTTGATGATTCGATAGGTGCGCCAGGCCGAGGCGAGGTCGCCCGGTCCGACATGGCGCTGCATTGGCGTGCGATGGATGCCGAGCGCCAGGCTGTCCCTCATCTGGTCGAACAGGCGTTCCTCGTATTCGCCGCCCGTGGTTGAATCGCAGACGATGCCGACAACATGTCCGGCGGCGAGCTGCGCCTCCGTCAGGTCGCGCACATGCCGGAAGATCCCGCCGACGGGTGAGCGAAAGCAGTGGACGATCCTGAGCTGGTCCGCCACGTTGATGTCAGAACAGGCGTTCGCGAACGTAGACGGTATCGCCAGGCAGCAAGGGGTCGGAGGTGACCACCCTTCCGGTCATCACCTTGCCGTTGATGTCGCGGGTGATGTCGACGCTTTCCTGGTTGGCGCGCGGCGAGAAGCCGCCGGCAATCGCGATCGCTTTCTGCACGGTCAGGCCCGGCACATAGGAATACTGGCCGGCCGCGCCCACTTCGCCCATGACGAAGATCGGCCGGTAACGGTCGATCTCGACCGACACGTCGGGGTCGCGCAGATAGCCCTGGCGCAATTTGTCGGCGATCTCTTTTTCCAGCTGCTGGGCCGTGTGGCCACGTGCCGGCACGGCGCCGACCAGCGGGAAGGACATGTAGCCGGACTGGTCGACGCTGTAGGTGTTGGTCAGCCCGTCCTGCTCGAACACGGTGACGCGGAYACGGTCGCCGGCGCCGAGCCGGTAGGGCTGGTCAAGCACTTCATGGAAGGCCGCCGGCGTCGGCCGGTAGCTGGAGCAGCCGGCGAGCATCGACAAGGCCAGCAGAGCGCGAAACAGACCAGCAGCGCTTTTCATGATCGGACACATACCTTCGTCGCTGTGGCCGCCATGACGCGGCGGCAAACCTTAAGGATCTGGGTTCGTTATCATCCTGTTAGGGTTAATGGCCGGTAAAGGGACGTGGCCGATTTGGCGGCAATCGACAAAAAGCCGAGTAGTTTCACGGCCTTTGTTTACCCGCTGTCAGCAAACCCTAATGGCTGCTTACCGCCATCTTAACGCCTGAGTTACCATAGTTGTTTACGGTACTTCCTAGACTCATGTTCCGGAGCAGGAATGCATGTCCGTTCAGTCCGCGGCCGCAGATGTCGATGTCGACCTGAGACAGCTCTTCGCCAGCCTGGCGAGGAACTGGCTGCGCATCCTTGTGGTCACGCTCGTCGTCACCGGTCTCGCCTTCGCCTTCGCCTGGCTCGCCACGCCGCATTACAAGGCGACGACGCAGCTGAAAATCCAGCTGAGCGAATCGGCTTATACGCGGCCTGCCGGCACCAATGACGACGACAAACCTGTGCTCGATGCGGAAGGCGTGGCAACCGAGGTTCAGGTCATTTCCTCGTCCGACATTCTCAATAAGGTGGCTGAAGACCTGAACCTGGGCGACAAGCCCGAATTCAACGATGCGCTCGACATGTCGCCGGTGAGCTGGCTTCTGGTCACTGCTGGCCTGAAAAGCGACCCGCAAGAGATTCCGCTTGAAGAGCGCGTGCTGATGAAGATGCGCGACAATCTCAACGTCTATGGCGTGGAAAAGACGCGCGCCATCGCCATCGAATTTTCCTCGGAAGATCCCAAGCTCGCCGCCGAGGTTCCCAACGCCATTGCCGCCCGCTACCTGGCCTACCAGGCGGATGCCAAGACCAAGTCGAACGCCGCCGCGACCGCCTTCCTGGGGCCGGAGATCGACGAATTGCAGAAGCAGGTCAGGGATGCCGAGGCCAAGGTCGCGGCCTTCCGCTCCGCCCAATCGGACCTGTTGATGGGCGGCAACAATTCGGTTCTGGCGACACAGCAATTGTCCGAACTGTCGACGGAGCTGTCGCGTGTGCGGGCCAACCGCGCCTCGGCCGAGGCGACGGCCGAAAGGGTGCGCCAGGCTTTGCAGAATGGCGGCTCTCTCGATGCCGTGCCCGAAGTCCTGTCTTCCGACTTGATCGGCCGGCTGCGTGAGCGCCAGATCGAGCTGAAGACCAACATCGCCGATCTTTCCACCACCTTGCTCGACAACCATCCGCGCCTGCGGGCGATGCGGTCGCAGCTTGCCGATCTCGACGGTCAGATTCGCAACGAGGCCCAAAAGATCATGCGCGGGTTGCTGACGCAGGCGCAGACCGCCCAGGCACGCGAAAACCAGCTGATATCGGACGTCAACAAGTTGAAGGCGGCGTCGTCGCGCGCCGGCGAGGAACAGGTCCAGCTGGATGCGCTGCAGCGTGAGGCGAACGTCCGGCGCCAGCAGCTTGAATCCTATATGACAAGTTTCCGCGAAGTGTCCTCGCGCAAGAACTATCTGCCGGTCGACGCCAGCGTGTTTTCCGAGGCGCGCGTGCCGTCGGAACCCTATTTCCCCAAACTGGTCCCGATCGTCGGTGCCGCTTTCGTCGGCTCGCTGCTGCTGATGTCGGTCATCACGCTTCTGCAGGAGCTGTTTTCGGGCCGCGCCATGCGTCCGGCGCCCGGCGCCCGGTACGAGCGCATCGAGCAGGTCGCAATGCCGGCCATGTCGGCGCCGGTTGTCGAGCCGGAACCGGCGGCTGCGGTCGTGGACGTGGACGATCAGCGGACGGCCATGGAATCCGAACTGGAGCCAAAGGCGACGGTAACCGAATCGGCACCCACAGCGCAGGAAGAACCGGCGGTCGCAGACCCCGAACCCGAACCTGAGCCCCAATCGGCACGCTCCAGCCTTGGCGAAATCGATGTCGAGAAGGCGGCGGAAAAGCTGATCGCCAGTGGTGCTGCACGCGCTATCTTCGTCTCGCCGGAAGGCGATGAGGCGGCGGCCTCGGCCGTGCTGGTGGCGCGCGAGGTCTCCGACGCCGGCCTGCGCGTGCTGCTGCTCGATCTCACAGCGTCGGGTGCGGCCTCGCGGCCGATGCTGGACAGCGGACTGTTCCCCGGCATCACCAATCTGCTGGCTTCGGAAGCGCAGTTCAGCGACGTCATCCACGCCGACCTCTATTCCGACTGCCATGTCGTTCCCGTAGGCACCGCGGACCCGGTTCGCGCCATGCGCGCCGCCGACCGGCTGCCGATCATCATGCAGTCGCTGACCACCGCCTATGATCTGGTCATTGTCGAATGCGGACCGGCCGACGCGAACGGCATCAGCCGGCTGGTCGGCGACAGCACCGAGGTCTTCCTCTCCGTGCTGCAAGCCGACGACGAGGTGGCGCAGGCCGCCGTCAAGCTGATCGAAAGCGGCTATCCCGACCTCACTCTGGTGACGCCGATTGGCCATGAGACGCCGGGACACCCCGTGCCGGGACGACGTAGCGCCGCCTGAGACATCAGACACTTCACCTTAGGCGGCGCCCGCCAGTTTCTTGCCCCACCAGTCCATCGCGCGCCGGTTCCAAAAAGCCAAATCTGTCAGCTGTGCGGTGTGAAGAAACGCAAGCGCCTGGCCAAGCCTGTCAGGCTGCGCCGGGATCTAGCCTAACTCCAGGGTTGTCACGCCAAATATTCGGCGCGAGTCGACGTTCGGAGGCGGGCCTTTGTACATGCGGGTGGTGCTGAAGGTCGGCGTGAAACCAATCGCTGCAAGCGCCGCGGTGAAATCGATATTGCCGGCTGGAACGTCGATATGCAGGTCGCCGCCTTGGCATGCACCAGCCAGACTGCCCAACAGTTGCATCGCCGTCTCGGTGTCGTCGGCAAACAGCGGGCCGATTTTGTAACCCGAACGGCAGGGACGAGCCACGGCGTAACCTATGGTGCCGAGTGAACTGATCGCGGCGAACCCGACATGCGGTGGTTGCGGCCAACGGTGCAGGAAGGCTCGCCGGGGTGCGGGGAAGCATTGGGCGTCATAGGCGATGATGTCGGGCACGAGTTGCGTGGTTATCACGCGCATCCCTTCGCTACGGACGGACGGGATCGCGGTACGGCCGCTGAAGCGGATAGTTTCGTAAGCCGGCCTGAATCCCTTGCGCCGGTAGTTGGCCAGTTGCGCTGCGACGCCGTCGAGGCCGACTGTTCTGCCGGCCAGCCTGGCCATGCCGGCGCTCCACACCGCTTTGCCATGGCCTCGGCCGCGCATATCTGGTCGGCAGATGTAGAGGCCGATGAAACCGAATGTGCTGCCATAGGCGACAGCCGAGATGGCGGCGGCCAACTCGTTGCCGACGAAGGCGCCGATGAAGCCTTCAGGGTCGGTTGGCTGAAACGCGGCGGCGTCGTCAAGGCCAGGGTTCCAGCCTTCGGCGGCCGCCCAGTCGATAAGAACAGCCAATTCTTGTAGCGACAGTGCACGGATGGTCGGCTTCATGGCTCACTCCGCGGCGATAGTTCCGGGCGAGAAGGATTTCAGCACGCCGCGATAGGGCTTGGCCAGCGGGCTGGCATAGGCGCCGCGCTTCGAGGTCGAGAGCCCCAGTGCGATCAGCGCCTCAGCCTGTTTCAGCGCCGCGCCGACGCCGTCGATGACCGGCAGGTCGAACTCTTCCTGCAACCGATGGGCCAGGTCGGCCATACCGGCGCAGCCGAGCACGATGGCCTCCGCGCGGTCCTCCTCGATGGCGCGTGCGATCTCGGCGCGCAGTTTCGCCACCGCGCCCGAGGCCGGGTCTTCGAGGGAGAGCACGGGAATGTCGGCGGCGCGCACGCGGGCACGCCCGGCCATGCCGTAGCGCTGCACCAGTCCCTCGACAGGGACACGCGAACGTTCGGTGGTCGTCACCACGGTGAAGCGCTGGGCGATGAATGACGCGACGCTGAGGGCGGCCTCGCAAATGCCGATAACGGGGATGGCAGACATGGCGCGTGCGGCGTCCAGGCCGGTATCGTCGAAACAGGCAATGATGGCTGCCTGCGCGCCGGCACGCTCACCGGCAGCGATTTCCACCAGCAGGCCAGGCACGGCGAGCGCCTCGTCATAATAGCCCTCGATAGACGCCGGACCCATGGAGGAGGTGACGGCCACCACCTCTGTCCAGGCGCCGGCGACGGCTCGAGCCGCTGCCGCTATCGTCTCAGTCATGCTCGCCGTCGTGTTGGGGTTCACCACCAGTATCTGCACGATCACGTTCTCGCCCGGCGGCGGCCGACATAGAGGATAGCGCCCAGCGTCGCCAGGATCACCAGGAAGGAGAACACGGTGGTCACCGTGCCCAGCGCGTAGAGCACCGGGGTCGTGACGTTGGTGGTCATGCCATAGATCTCGAGTGGCAGCGTGTTGAAGGTGCCCGACGTCATCAGCGTCCGAGCGAACTCGTCATAGGACAGCGTGAAGCCGAACAGGCCGACGCCGATCAGGCTCGGCGCGATCATCGGCAGCACGACATGGGCGAAGGTCTGCCACGACGACGCACCCAGGTCGCGCGCGGCTTCCTCGTAGGCTGGCGAGAAGCGGTTGAAGACGGCAAACATGATGAGCACGCCGAAGGGCAAGGTCCAGGTCAGATGCGCGCCGAAGGCCGACGTGTACCAGGCTGGGCGGAGCCCGACCTGTTGGAAGACGACGCCGATGCCGAGCGAAATGATGATCGAGGGTACGACGAGGCTGGCCACCGCCAGATAGAACAATGCGGTGGCGCCGCGAAATTTCTGCCGGAAAGCAAGTCCCGCCAGCAGCGACACCACAACGGTGACGACCATCACCATCAGGCCCAGCACCAGTGAGCGCTTGAAGCTGCCGCCGAAATCGCCGACCGCCTGGCGCTCGAACAGATTGGCGAACCAGTGCAGCGACACGCCGTTGAGCGGGAAGGTCAGGCCGCCGGTCTCGCCCTGGAAAGACAGGATCAGGATCGCCGACAGCGGGCCGTAGAGGAACAGCACGAACAGCGTGAAGAAGGCCGCAAGCACATAGAATTCGAGGGTGCGTTTTTCGTGGCTCACCTCAGAGCTCCTTGCGGATGTCGACGATGCGCAGGATGCCGGCGACCATCAAAAGCACCAGCACCAGCAGCACGACCGCATTGGCGGCGGCCGCCGGATACTGCAGAAGCGACATCTGGTTCTTCATCATCAACGCCACCGAGGCGCTCTGGCCGCCCGACATCACCTGCACGGTGGAGAAATCGGCCATCACCAAGGTGACGACGAAGATGGTGCCGATCGCCATGCCGGGCTTGGCCAGCGGGATGACGACGTTCCACAGCACCTGCCAGCCTGAGGCGCCGGCGTCGCGCGCGGCCTCGAACAGCGAACGGTCGATACGCATCAGCGTGTTGAAGATCGGCGTCACCATGAACAGCGTGTAGAGATGCACCATGGCGAGCACGACGGCGAATTCGGAATACAGCAGCCATTCGATGGGTTTTGGCACCAGCCCCAATTGCACCAGCGTCGAGTTGATCAAGCCGTTGCGGCCGAGCACCGGGATCCACGAAATCATGCGGATGATGTTGGAGGTCAGGAACGGCACGGTGCAGACCAGGAACAGCACCATCTGCATGGCCGTGGTGCGGATATGGAAGGCGAGGAAATAGGCCACCCAGAAGCCGATGAACAAGGTCAGCGCCCAGACGATGGCTGCGAATTTGATGGTGTTGAGATAGGTCTTCCAAGTGACCCAGGAGCCAAGCACATCGGAATAGTTCGTCGTCAGGAAATCCGGATACATGGCGGCGAAGTCGTAATCCCAGAAGGACACGACGGCGATCATGATGATGGGCAGCAGCAGGAACGCGCCGAGGATGAGTGCCAGCGGTGCCGATTGGAGATAGGGCGTGACGGCGCTGAGGGACAAGCGGCGCCGCTTGCCGGGTGTGGCGGCTGCGATTGCGGGGCGTTCGAGCGCGACGGTCATCAATGCTCTCAGTGCAGGTTTGCGGAGCGGCCTTTCCTTCTCCCCTTGTGGGAGAAGGTGGCCTCGCGCAGCGAGGTCGGATGAGGGGTGTTCCAGCTTGGCAATGACGGCACTCCGTCCCGCACGCCTCATCCGTCTCGGCGCTACGCGCCGATCCACCTTCTCCCACAAGGGGAGAAGGTGAAGAGGAGGGGGCGCTTGTTCCTTACGCCGCGATGAACTCGTTCCAGCGCTTCACCATGTAGCGGTCCTCGTCCATCACCGAGTTCCAGCAGGCGACCTTGCCCATGCGTTCCTCGAACGAGCCGCCGTCGCGCACGGCGCCGGCCTTTTCCATGACGGTGCCGTCGGGCGCCTTGATCTCGCCCTTGGCCGGCTTGCCCTCGATCCAGTAGCCCCATTCGTCCTCGGTCATGAACTTCTTGGCCGAGACCATGTTGGCTGAGTAGTAGCCCTGGCGGTTGAGATAGCCGCCGACCCAGCCGGACGTGTACCAGTTGATGTATTCGTAGGCCGCGTCGAGCTCGGCGCCCTTGAGATGGGCGGCAAGGCCAAGGCCGCCGCCCCAGGAGCGATAGCCTTCCTTGAGCGGCTGGAAGCGGCAGGCGATGCCCTTGGAGCGCACGGCGGCCACGGCCGGCGACCACATCGACTGGATCACCACTTCGCCCGACGCCATCAGGTTGACGCTCTCGTCGAACGACTTCCAGAAGGCGCGGAACTGGCCGGCCTGCTTGGCCTTGATCAGGAAGTCGATCGTCTTGTCGATCTCTTCCTTGGTCATGTTGCCCTTGTCGGCATATTTGATGTTGCCGGTGGCCTCCATAATCATGGCCGCATCCATGATGCCGATCGACGGGATGTTGAGGATGGCGGTCTTGCCCTTGAAGGCCGGGTCCATGATGTCGGCCCAGGTGGTGATGTCGCGGCCGACGAGGTCGGGACGGATGCCGAGCGTGTCGGCATTGTAGATCGTCGGCACCATGGTGAACCAGTTGGTGGGGGCCTTGGCGAAGGTCTTTGAGTCCTGCGCCTCGACATAGCCGACCGTGTGCGGCGCGGTGCCCTGGGCGATGACGCTGTCGGGCGTCAGCTTGCCGGTTTTGAACAGCGGCACCAGCTCGTCGTAATATTTCAGCTTGCTGACATCCATCGGCTGCAGCACGCCGCTCGGGAACACCTTCTTGCAGATCCAGTATTCGATGTCGGCGATGTCGTAGCTGTCCGGCTGGGTCACGGCGCGCTGGGCGGCGGCGTCGGAATCGGTCGCCGTCATCTCAAGCGTGATGCCGAGGTCGGCCTTGCACTTGTCGGCGATGGCGTTGAGGTTCGACACGCCGGTGCCGAACTGGCGCAGCGTGATGTTGGACTGCGCCCAGATGGTCGGGAAGCCGGTGATGACGCCGGAGCCTGCGGCGAGGCCGACGGCGGCGGCGCCCGTCTTGAGCAGCGAGCGGCGCGAAATGCCAGTCTTGGTTTGCGGTGTGTTTGTCATGTCTATTCCCCTGTTTTGTTTTGCTTCGTTGAATTCATGAATGAAGGCGCCCGAGGACGATGGCATCCTCGGAATCCCAGGCGAGCGTTACGGCGTCGCCAATGGCGACGGGTTTGGCGAAGAAGTCGCAATCGTCGACGATGACCGTGAAGTCGTCGACGCCTGCGCCGGTCACCGAGAGCTTCACCGTGGCGCCGCGATATTCGATGTTGGAGACGATGCCGGTGAAGCCGAGGCCGGGCGAGGGCGCTTCACCCATGCGCACATGGTCGGTACGGATGGCGATATCGATTGGCGTCCCCACGTCCTGGCCCTGACCGCAGGCGGCGAGCGAGGTGCCGCCATTGACGTCGAAGACGACCATGCCGTCGCGCGCGCCGCTGACCCGGCCGGAGATGACATTGTGGTCACCCATGAAGCGCGCGACAAAGGCCGTGGCCGGTCGTTCGAACACATCGCGCGGAGGTGCCGCCTGTTCGATGCGACCGTCATTCATCACCACGATCAGATCCGCCAGAGCCATGGCCTCCTCCTGGCTGTGGGTGACGTGGACGAAAGTGATGCCGAGCGATGTCTGCAGCTTCTTCAACTCGGCCCGCATGCGGATTTTCAGGAACGGGTCGAGCGCTGAAAGCGGCTCGTCGAGCAGCAGCGCCTCCGGGTCGGTGATCAACGCGCGGGCGAGTGCGACGCGCTGCTGCTGGCCGCCGGAAAGCTGTGCGGGGCGTCGCGTCGCATAGGCCTCCATCTGCATTAGCTTGAGCATATCGAGCGCCTTGGCACGGCGCTTTTCCTTGTCGACCCCCTTCATCTTCAGGCTGAATGCAACATTGTCGATGAGGTCGAGATGCGGGAACAAGGCATAGGACTGGAACATCATCGCCGTGCCCCGCTTGGCGGGCGGCAGGTCGGTGACGACGGTGTTGCCAAGCCGGACATCGCCCGACGAAATGCTTTCATGGCCGGCGATCATGCGCAGCGTCGAGGTCTTGCCGCAGCCGGAGGGACCCAGCAGGCAGCAATAGGTGCCTGCCGGTATTTTCAGGCTGATGGCCTCGACGGCAGTCGTCGTTCCATAGACTTTCGAAACGGACACGATGTCGATCTCGGCGGCTTTGGACATTCAGGCTTCCCCGTTTGGTCGCATTAACCAAAGCATCATGCGTGCCAATTTCGGGGTCAGCGGCCAAGCGGTTGAATTGTCTGAAAAATCAAGCTTCGGCAGCACTGCCTATCCGGCGAGCTGCCTTGTGCATTGCACAAATTATGGGCGATTGTGCGCGATTTGCACAAGAATCGTATGCAATCTTTTTTAGCTTCGTGTCCACTTTGCCTCTCGTGCGCAGACGACGAGTCGCGCTAGAAGGGGGTGGGAACCATCGTCGCCATGAACATTGCCGATCAGATCTATTCCGCAGCCGACAGCGCCAATCAGGATCGCGCCCAGGCGATCCGCGACAATCTGCGGGACGCCATCGTCGACCGCCGGCTGGCGCCGGGCACCAAGCTGTCGGAAGGCGAGGTCGGCACGCTGTTCGATGTCTCGCGCACCGTCGCGCGCGCGGCGCTGCAGATGCTGTCCTTCGAGGGGTTGGTGCGCACCGAGCGCAATCGTGGCGCCTTCGTCGCCAACCCGTCGCCCGAGGAAGCGCGCCAGGTGTTCGCCTCGCGCCGGCTGATCGAGCCGGGCCTTGCCATTGCCGCCTGCGGGCGGGTCACAGCCACCGATATCGCCGCCTTCCGCGCCCAACTCGATGAGGAGGGCCGCTTCATCGCCGAACGCGGTCCGACCGCGCGGCGCTCCGAAATCAAGGCGTCAGGTGATTTCCATCTGCTGCTGGCTTCCGTCGCCGGCAATGCCATCCTGCAGCGCTTTATGGAGGAACTGGTTGCGCGCTCCTCACTCGTTATCGCCCTCTACGGGCGCTCTGGCGTGTCAGCCTGCGGGCATAGCGAGCACACGGGGATTGTCGGCGCGCTCGAGGCGGGCGATTCCGGGTTGGTGAGCCGACTGATGCTGCATCACATCGACCACATCGAGGCTGATCTCGATCTGCGTGTCAGAGCCGGTCCCGCGCTGCGCGAAGCTCTCAATTTTTGACGCTAGTTATCGTCGTCGGCAGTGGCGGGCGCTGCCTGTCCGGCCGCCTTTCGGCGCAGCATCTTGGTCAGCTTCCAGATCGTCGGGCTGTTCTTGATGAAAGCCTTCGCCCGCGCGCCTTGCCGCAGCGCCGATGCGAGCGCTCGTCCCTTCAGCGTCAGGGGCACCAGCACCTCGAAATGCTGGGTCTCGATATCGCACCAGAGCCGCTTGTAGGGCTCGTCGCCGACCGAGAAATCATAGACTTCGAAGCCGACCTCGCAGGCTTCCTGGATGTTGTCGAAGAACAGGAAATCGCCGGGGCTGGTGTGGCCGAGATCGTCCTCGGCAATGGCTCCGAATTCGCAGATCAGGCGTTTGCCCGACCGGCTCGAACCGGTGATGGCGCGCAGCTTGCCGGCGACTTCGAGCCCATGCAGCACAAAGGCCGGTTTCTCCTCGGCCAGCGCGCCGGCGAACAGGGCGCGGAAGAAAGAACGCACCTCAGGCTCGCCGAAGACATTGGCGATGCCCATCTTGGCGAAGCGGAATTCCTTCATCTCGAAGAAGGCATCGAGCAGCCTGTTCACCTCATCCGGTGTCCGCGCTTCAATGCGGCGATGACTGCCGACCGCCTCGAACTTGCGCGTCTGCGAACGGTGCTTCTTGCGTTTGCGCTTGCCGCTCGCGCGCGACAGCAAGGCATCGAAACCACCATCGAGGTCGACGGCGAGCGACAGGTTTGGGCTTGGAAAATTACAGAACGTCGCGAGCGGATTGGCAACGCCTTCGAGATCGGGCAGCAGCCTTTCCAGCGCAACGAGGTCGATGTCGCGGCGCGCCTTGCCGATCGCCGTCACCAGCCTGCGGATCGTTCCGGCATCGGTCTTTGCCAGCCAGCTCGGATCGGCGGCGGCGAAATTGCCGTTGGCGTGACGTCCGCCCATGAAGCGGGCGACACGGAATGGACCGGTTCGCGTGATTTCCAGTGCCAGCGAGAAGACCGGCCGGTCCTCGATTTTCAGCGTGGCGACGATGGCATCGGGATTGGCCTGCGCCGTCCAGGCACGGGCCCAGGCTGCGCTCTGCGCCGGCGCAAACAACGCCGAACGGCAAAATTCCCCGTAAGAGGCGAGCGCGGCAGCGTCGGCGATCGACACCGACAGGCCGGTCTGGTCGGCAGCCGTCGCGCGCGCAGACGCCTTGCTTGCGGCGAGCCGATTGCCGTCAAAAGACGCGGTGGCGTCAACCATACCTCAATCCTTAAGGCGTATTCGTCGCGATCAGGGAGTTCGCGTCGGCGCGTTCCGTGCTTGGATTGAGCCTAGGCGCAAAAGGTGAATGAATGATCGACGGCGGGGAGGCAGTTCGGAAACTGGCGCTTAACATCGCCCGCTTTACCGGCCTTGCACCGCTGGCCAAGCCCTTCGTCGGCGGCATCGGCGCCATCCTGATGTTGCACCGGGTCACCGCCACGCCGGAGAAGCCCGACGGCGTCAATCGCCACCTCAACATCGCCCCGCGTTTCCTCGACGCTCTCGTCGCCGACATGAAGGCGCGGGGCTATGCCTTCGTCACGTTCGACGAGGCGATCGAGCGCATCAAGGCCGGCGGCAAGGACGGCCAGTTCGCCACCATCACCGCCGACGACGCCTATCGCGACAACATGACCGAAGCGCTGCCGGTGCTGGAAAAGCACGACGCGCCGATCACCATCTATGTCGCGCCGGGTCTGATCGACGGCAGCGCCGATTTGTGGTGGGACGTGGTCGAGGACATCGTCAACGCGCGCGACCGGCTGACGCTGGCGACGGCGAAGGGACCGGTGACGATCGACTGCTCGACCCATGGCAGAAAACTCCAGGCAAATGCGCGCCTGCACGCATATCTGACGCTGGAGGTGCGCGAGGAGGATCAGCGCGCCGTGCTGCGCGAGCTCGCGCGCTCGAACGGCATCGAACTCGATGGCTTGCGCTCAAGCACGCTGATGACCTGGGACGATATACGCGCCATGGCCGCGCACAGGCTGGTGACCATCGGCGCACATACGGTCAACCACCGCAATCTGAAGCGGCTCGACGAAGCCGATGCGCGCCATGAGATCGGCGACGTCAGGCGCCAGTTGCAGGCGCAGCTGGGCGAAGAGCCGCGCCATCTCGCCTATCCCTATGGCTATGCCAGCGCCGTCGGCTGCCGTGAAGTCGGCTTTGCCCGCGATGCCGGCTACGCCTCGGCGGTGACGACCCGCCATGGCGTGCTGCATGCCGAGCATGCCGGCTTCCTGCACGCGCTGCCGCGCATTTCGGTCAATGGCCGCTACCAGAGCGTCGCCCATATCCGCACCATGCTGTCGGGCGTCACGACACCGCTGGCCAATGCCGGCAAGATGGTCGTGACGATTTAGGGCGTGACTCACAAGCGCGTAGCCAAATGCGGATCGAAGCCAGTTTGATGAAGGCAAGCTAGTTTGCTGCGACCTTGTCATATCGGGTTGCGATCCTTCGGCATTGCTTGATCACGAGCCTCGCCGGGCGACAGGCCAAGGCACACCGGCAGACCGTTGGCGTCCACTACGGCGAGCACCTTGCCGGTCAGTCCGTCACGCGCGCGGCCCAGAGCGGCAAATCAGGCGAATAGACTCCTCCTGGGGATACAAATACAGTTTGCCGCACTGAGAGCACCCCTGCGATGTCCGAGGAACGCGTTCAACGCCGCCTTGCTGCCATTCTGGCCATCGACGTGGTTGGCTATAGCCGCCTCACGGAGCGCGACGAGGTAGGTACCTTGGCTGCGCTCAAATCTCGGCGTCGAGAGATCCTTCAGCCAATGATCTCCAAACATCACGGTCGCATCGTCAAATTGATCGGGGATGGCGCGCTAATAGAGTTCGGAAGCGCAGTCAACGCCGTAGACTGCGCTGTCGAATTGCAGAAAGCTATGGATATCGCAAATGCAGATTTGGCTGGGGATCGACGCATTGTATTGCGTGCTGGAATTAATCTCGGCGATGTGATGGTGGAAGGCAACGATCTCTACGGCGACGGAGTCAACGTCGCGGCTCGACTCGAGAGTATGTCGGAGCCCGGGGGATTGTGCATCTCGGGAAGTGTCTTCGAGCAGATTAACGGCAAGCTGCCACATTCATTCGTTTCGTTGGGCCCGCAGACTCTCAAGAACATCGATCGACCGATCCAAACCTATCGGCTCGCGGGCAAGGATGGAGCCGCGGTGGTCACCTCCGCCGTTGAACTTTCCCTTCCCGTCAAGCCGTCAATAGTCGTCCTCCCCTTTGTGAATATGAGTGCTGACGCCGAGCAGGCGTATTTCGTTGATGGATTGGCGGAGGATCTGATTACCGACCTCTCCAAAGTGCCCGAGCTCTTCGTCATCGCCCGGAACTCATCCTTTGCCTATAAGGGCAGATCGGTAGACATCCGCCAGATCGCTCGCGAACTGGGCGTGAAATATGTACTGGAGGGCAGCGCCCGACGCGTGGCGGACCGTGTGCGGATCAATGCTCAGCTCATCGATGCACCCGCCGGGGGGCACATCTGGGCGGATCGCTTTGACAGGGACCTTGCCGATATCTTCGCTGCACAAGACGAAGTCGTCGGCAAGATTGTGGAGGGGCTGGCCGGCAAGTTGGCCGCGGCAAATCTGAAGGAGCGTTATCGGCCAACGAACCTGGGGGCCTATGATCTCTATCTACGGGGGCGGGCTGAATGGGCACACTCCACGGAGGCGGGAGTGGCGGCCATTCCCTTGTTCGAGCGGGCCATCGCGCTCGATCCTAACTACGCCGATGCCTATCGCTGGTTGGCGATCAGTCAGTGCGAGGCCTGGGTCTTTAGGAACCATCCGATGAACCCCCTTCGTCAACAGTCCATGGCGTCGGCAAGAAAGGCGATTGAACTCGATCCCGAAAATTCTGGCACGCATTGGGTGCTCGCGTTCATACTCCTCCTCGAGCGGCAGTGGGATGAGTCTGCCAAAGAGTACGAGATTTCGCTGCGGCTCAACCCGAACGATGCCGATGCTTGGGCAAACTTTGGGGACCTGAAGACCTATGAAGGTCGCGGAGTAGAGGCCCTCGCCTGCATCGAGAAGGCATTGCGCCTGAATCCGCGCCCGCCGAGCTGGTATTTCTGGTTACTCGGAGGTGCCCAATCCGCTGCCGGCAAGTATGAGCAAGCAGTGAAAACTCTGAGGAATGATGCTACATATCGAACCGAATCCAGGGTTAATTTGGCGTCGATTCTGGCTCGGCTCGGCAGGTTCGAGGAAGCGCGTGAAGAGGCCACGCTATATCTGGCAACAAACCCCCATTTCAAGATTAGCCATTGGGTCAAATCCCAGCCCTATCGCGACCTGGCCTTGCGAGACATGTACGTCGAAGGCCTTCGTAAGGCTGGCTTTCCGGAATGACTAACTTTTTACTCGACGGGGCCACCATGCTGGAGTCGGCTTAGGCCCCTTTTGCCAATGCAACGGCAACCGATAATGGCCGCTTTCGTCTCAGAAGCAGACATTCGTGCATGATCTAACCATGCGCTTTTATGAGTTCACGCCTCAGGCCGAGCGCTTTCAGCCTTTCGGCCGCGGCTCCAGGATCAGCCATTTGATGATGCCCATCGCCGGCAGTATCCAGAACAGGCCGCTGAACAGGAAGAACAGGAAATGCACCAGCGGACCGGATTCCGACAGCTGCGCCACCGCTATGATCGACGCGACCAGCGCATAGATGATGACCAGCGCCACCAGCAGGAAGGTTCCGATCAGCTTTTTCAGGCGGATGGGCATGAAGCGTTCTCGTTGATCGCCTTCGCTTAGGCCCAACCGGGCGCCTGTGCAACCTGTGACTTGCGGCGCGACGGCGTGCCGCGCCGTCCGGTCTTGTCAGCCGGGTTGCGATGGTTCACCAATCCGCCAGTTGCAACCGCCGGGACAAATCCATGGCCGCCATCTCAGCAGCCGCGCCCTACACGGCCCGCGACCGCGACCTCTCAAACCGGGCGCTGGTGCGCGGCTGGCTCTATGTCGTGCTTCTGGTGGTGTTTGCGCTGGTGCTGGTCGGCGGCGCCACCAGGCTCACCAATTCCGGCCTGTCGATCACCGAGTGGAAGCCGATCCACGGTGTGATACCGCCGCTCAACGACGCCGAGTGGCAGGAGGAATTTCAGCTCTACCAAAAGATCCCGCAATATGCCGAACTCAACAAGGGCATGAGCCTCGACGCCTTCAAGTCGATCTTCTGGTGGGAATGGGCGCACCGTATTCTGGCGCGCAGCGTTGGGCTGGTCTTTGGCCTGCCGCTACTGGTCCTGTGGGCAACACGGCGCATCGAGCGCGGGCTTGGGCTAAAACTGCTCGGCATTCTGCTGCTCGGCGGCCTGCAAGGCGCCATCGGCTGGTGGATGGTGGCCTCCGGCCTGGTCGACCGCGTCTCCGTCAGCCAGTACAGGCTGGCGACGCATCTGACGCTTGCCGCGCTGATCTTTACCGCCACCATGGTGGTCGCGCGTGGGCTGGCGCCGCATTCCGAGCCCGCCGCCGACCGTTCGACGCAAAGGCTGGCCGGTTTCATCGTGCTGCTGGCGCTGGTCCAGATCTATCTCGGCGGCCTGGTCGCCGGGCTTGATGCCGGCCTTTCCTACAACACCTGGCCGTTGATGGACGGCAAGATTATCCCCAGCGACCTGCTGCTGCTTGAGCCGGCCTGGCGCAATTTCTTCGAGAACCCGAAGACGGTGCAGTTCGTTCATCGGCTGGGCGCTTACACGGTCTTTGCTGTGGCGCTCTGGCATATGATCGCGACACGCCAGCGTCTTTCAGGAACGACACATGCGCGGCGCGCGACGCTGCTGTTTCTGCTGGTGCTGGTCCAGGCCTCGATCGGCATCGGTACGCTGTTGATGCAGGTGCCTTTGCACATGGCGCTGACCCATCAGGCTTTCGCACTGATCCTGCTGGGCTTTGCCGCCGCGCACTGGCGCGGCACAAAGGGCGCCTATCCGCTGCCGCACGAGATAGAAGTCAGAAGCTGAGCCGCACCTTCCGGATCGCTTCGGCGACCGATAGTTCGCGGTTCTCGTCGACCGCATTCTTATCCTCATGGTGCCACGCGGCTGACAGGCAGCCCCAGGCGATGCCGTGGTCGAGGATGGCGGCCGGCGTCTGGCCGAGCGTCTTGCCAAAGATGTCGGCCATATGCGCGATCCGCTCCGGATCGAGGCAGAGGTCGTCGCGCTCGAGCGGGTTGTAAAGCATGTTGGCGGCGTCGAAGCCGGGATCGCCGAGCACGCCCTTGGGGTCGATCGCCAGCCAGCCGCGCGCGCCGTGCAGGATGTTGTCGTGATGCAGGTCGCCATGCAGTGGCTTCACCGCATGCGGGGCATCGAGCAGCCGGTCCGCAATGGTAGCGGCCTCGACATATGGGCTAGGCTCTCCCGCGTCGCGATCGGCTTTGGCCTTTTTGAACAGGCTGGCAAACCGTGTCCGCAGTGGCTGCAGGTCCGGCGGGGCAGGGTGCTCTGACGGCGAAAACAGCTTCGCCATCACTTCGGCCGCGATTGCGGTCGCGGCGTTATCGCCCTCTTTGTCGAGAATCTCGGCAAGCAAGGTTTCGCCGGCATATTCGAGCAGCATGCGGTGGCCATCGCGGCCAAGCAGCCGCACCGCGCCTTCGCCGCGCCGCCAGGCGAGATAGTGCTCGCCGCGCAGCTCATCCTGGACATCGTCGAACGGCTTCAGCGCCTTGACGATGGCAGGTGAGCCGTCTTCGCGCCGCACCTTCCAGATGCGGCTTGAAAACGTCTCGGCAATAAGTTCGGGGGCGCTGACCTTCCAGCGCTTGGGAAATGTTGGCGCGTCCATCAGAGCAATTCCAGAAAAAGTGTCAGCGGTTTTTCGTCCGGAATTGCTCCAAACAAAGCGATAGAGCGGTTCGCCGTTCTCCGAAACGGTGAAACGCTCTAAAGACCGAGCATCAGGTCCATGTTCTGCACGGCCGCTCCCGAGGCGCCCTTGCCGAGATTGTCATAGACCGCAATCAGCAGCGCCTGCGCCCTGTCGTCATTGGCAAAGACATAGACCTTCATGCGGTTGGTGCCGTTATACACCTCGGGGTTTATCTCCGGCAGGCGCTCGGCGTGTGCATAAGGCGCCACCTCGACCACGCCGCCCTTGATGGCGGCAAAATGGTCGGCGATCGCAGCATGCAGTTCGGCACCGGTCGGCACATGGCCGAGGCCGCCGAGTTGCAGCGGCACCACCGTGATCATGCCTTGGGCGAAATTGCCGACCGCGGGCTGCATGATCGGATCGTGTGACAGCTTCGCATAGGTGCGCAGCTCCGGCACGTGCTTGTGCTGCAGGGTCAGCCCATAGACCTGGAATTCAGAGGCATCCTCGCCCTTGGCGACATAGTCCTCGATCATCGGCCGGCCGCCGCCCGAATATCCCGAAATGCCGTTGACCGTGATCGGGAAATCCGGCGGCAACAGGCCTGCCGTTACCAGCGGCCGCAGCGTCGCGATCGGCCCTTGCGGCCAGCAGCCGGGATTGGCGACGCGCTTGGCGTTGGCGATGATCTTGGCCTGAGCCTTGTCCAACTCGGCAAAACCATATTCCCAGCCCTCGGCGACGCGATGCGCGGTCGAGGCGTCGATCACCCTTGTGGTGTCGTTCTCGATCAGCGCCACGCTTTCCTTCGCCGCCGCATCCGGCAGGCACAGGATCGCGACATCGGCGGCATTGAGGAATTCGGCGCGCGCCGCCGTTTCCTTGCGGCGTTCGGTCGGGATCGAGATGATCTCGAGATCGCCACGCTCGGCCAGCAGCGCCCTGATCTGCAGGCCGGTGGTGCCGTGTTCGCCGTCGATGAAGATTTTCGGTTTCATATCCCAGAATATTCCCAGCTAGTTCGCCAAATTCCCTGCTCGTCCAAACCTATATGCCTTGGCCGTTGTTCGCGGCGCCGTGATTGCCGTTGTTCAACTCTTCGGCTCGCGCCTTACGTTCCGCCACCAGGCCGAGATAGTGCATGGCCACCATCGAACCGGCGATCGCCGTTATATCGGCGTGATCATAGGCCGGCGCAACCTCGACGACGTCGGCGCCGACAATATCGATCTGGCCGAGCTGGCGCAGCGTCGACAGAATCTTTGCCGAGGACGGGCCGCCGGCGACCGGCGTGCCGGTGCCGGGCGCGAAGGCCGGGTCGAGGCAGTCGATGTCGAAGGTCAGATAGGTCTTCCTGCCGCCGGTGCGGTCGACGATGGCATAGGCGATGTCGGACGCCCGCATCTCCTCGATCTCGTGGCCGTAGAGGATCTTGATGCCGAACGTATCGGGGGCGTGCGTGCGGATACCGATCTGGATCGAGCGGTCGGGATCGATGATGCCTTCATTGACGGCGCGGCCGACGAAAGAACCATGGTCGATGCGCTTGCCGTCGTCCGGCCAGGTGTCCTGGTGCGCATCGAACTGCACCAGCGCCAGCGGCCCGTGAATGGCGGCATGCGCCTTGAGCAGCGGCCAGGTGACGAAATGGTCGCCCCCGAGCGACAGCAGGAAGGCGCCAGATTTCAGGATTTTTGCTGCCTCGCGCTCGATCGTGCCGGGCGTCTTCTGGTGATTGCCCGAATCGAGCAGGCAGTCGCCATAATCGACGACCGAGAGATGCTCGAACAGGTCGCGCGAGAACGGATATTGCGGGTCGTTGTCGAGGATCGCCGAGGCGCGGCGGATCGCCTGCGGCCCGAAGCGCGCGCCCGGCCGGTTGGTGACGGCGGCATCGAAGGGAATGCCCCATACGACCGCGTCCGCGCCCTTTACGTCCTTGGTGTATTTGCGCCGCATGAACGACAGCGCGCCGGCATAGGTCGGCTCGAAGGATGCCCCCGTCTTGGAGCGAGCGGTGAAGGCGTTGTCGATGGTCTGGTTCGCCATTACGGGTCCTCTTTGTTCATCGGGCTGCCACAACTACAGAACCGGCACGCAAGATGCCAGTCACAGCTTGGCGAAAGGCATGGCGCTCTGCCGGGACCTCTCAATTCCGCTCTGGCGCGCTGCCGGCATGGTTTCAGCACGACTTTGTTGCAGCGGCGCGACAATCCACTAGCCGGCTTCGTTCACCTGGATGTCACTGACGTCGCCTATCCCCGGTCCGATCCGGCAAGGAGCGATTCTCGATGCGGACCATCTGCCTTCTGCTTTGCGCAGCATTTGCCGCCTTCACCGGCTCAGCCTCGGCAAGCGAAACCCGCGCCCGGCAGATTCTCGACCGCTTTGAACACGCCAACCAGTGGCGCGACCATGTCATGGTCGCCGCCCACCGCGCCGGCAGCATGCAGGCCGGCAAGACGCT
Organism: Mesorhizobium sp. P2_B11; assembly: GCF_056404855.1. Classification (NCBI taxonomy): domain Bacteria; kingdom Pseudomonadati; phylum Pseudomonadota; class Alphaproteobacteria; order Hyphomicrobiales; family Phyllobacteriaceae; genus Mesorhizobium; species Mesorhizobium sp. P2_B11. The sequence goes on along the minus strand of NZ_JBFUDF010000006.1, from coordinate 480,357 downwards.
CTATGCCGAAAACTCGCTCGCCGCCGTCGAAGGCGCGATCGCGTTGGGCGCCGAGATCGTCGAGGTCGACATCAGGCGTTCGAAGGACGGCGAATTCGTCGTTATGCATGACAGCTGGCTCGACCGCACCACAAATTGCAAGGGCGAGGTGGTCAACTACACGCTGGCCGAACTGAAGCACTGCAGGCTGGTGGTCGAAGGCACCGGTGCCGTCACCAATGAAACAGTGTCCACGCTGCGCGAAATGCTGCTGGCGACCAGGGATCGCATCCTGGTCAACCTCGACAACAAGCTCGATGTCCAGGCTCTGCCTGGCATGATCGCCATTGCCCGCGACCTCGGCATGGCCCAACAGGTGATCGTCAAGGAGAACCTGTGGAACCAGCAGCGGATCGACACCGTCAAGGCGGCGCTCGATGCTGCCGGCGGCGGCTTCCAGTTCATGCCGATCATCGCCGACGACGCGGTGCATGATGCTGCCTTTGCCGAACAAGTCGGCAAGGCCTTTGCGCCCGGCGCGATCGAACTGATCAACTGGCGGGCAGGGGCTCAGACGCTGACCGAGAATGGCGGTCCGTTGTTCAGCGCGCGCATGCGGGCTGTGTCGGTGCGGGGCGGCTGGCACATCTGGGCCGACACTTACGCCATCGTCAACAAACCGGGCGGCTTCCTCTCCGGCGGCCGCGGCGACGAACTGGCGGTCGCGGCCAGCCTGCCGGCCGAGACCTACGGTTTTTGGGCCGACCGCGGCGCCACGATCATCCAGACCGACGAACCGAAGGCGGCGATTGCCTGGCTGGCGGCGAACGGGTTTCGGGTGCCTTATGCGGATGAGGCGCGACCGGCCGAGCCGGCGAATACGGCGAGCATCAACTGAATATTCAACGCCGGCGCTGCACCCCACCCGGCGCTACGCGCCGACCTCCCCATCGAGGGGAGGTAGGGCGTTGGCGCCTTTGGAGCCCGACAGTCGCAATGATTGCGACGTAGGGAAGGCTGCCGTGACCTCCTACCTCCCCTCGATGGGGAGGTCGCGCCGCAGGCGCGGGTGGGGTGATAGCGCCACCCGCAAAAGTCTTTACGCCGCCTTCGCCACCCCATCCAACTCGGCCACCACATCCGCCGACAGCTCCAGCTCCGCCGCCGCCAAATTCTCCCTCAAATGCCCGACCGACGACGTCCCCGGGATCAGCAGGATGTTCGGCGAGCGCTTGAGCAGCCAGGCGAGTGCGACCTGCATCGGCGTGGCGCCGAGCCGCGCCGCCACGTCCGACAAGGTCGACGATTGCAGCGGGCTGAAACCGCCGAGCGGGAAGAACGGCGTGTAGGCGATGCCGTCGCGCGCCAGCTTGTCGATCAATCCGTCGTCGTGCCTGTGCGCCAGATTGTACATGTTCTGCACGCAGACGATCTCGGCAATCCCCCGGCCTTCCGCGACCTGCGCAGGGGTGACGTTGCTCAGGCCGATATGGCGCACCAGCCCCTTGCGCTGCAGCTCGGCAACAGCCGTCAGCTGCGCCTCGATCGAACCCTCGGTCGGACCCATCCCGAACATGATGCGCAGATTGACGACGTCCAGAATCTCAAGCCCGAGATTCCTGAGGTTGTCGTGGACAGCTTGCTCGAGTTCCGCAGGCGAATTGGCCGGCAGCCAGGAGGCATCGCTGCCGCGCCGCGCGCCGATCTTGGTGACGATGACGAGATCCTGGGGATAGGGCGCCAGCGCCTCGCGGATCAGCTGGTTGGTGACATACGGGCCGTAATAGTCCGAGGTGTCGATGTGGTTGACGCCGGACGCGACCGCCTCGCGCAGCACGGCAATGGCCGCGTCATGGTCCTTCGGCGGACCGAACACATGGGGGCCGGCAAGTTGCATGGCGCCATAACCAAGCCGCTTTACGGTGTGGCTGCCGAGGGTGAATGTGCCGGACTTTTGGATGGTGGACATGGTCGATCTCCTTTGAGGAGGCGAAGATAGACGCTGCTCAACCTCGGGATAATCAGGTACAATCCGTACAGCTTGTGCGGAATTACGAACAATGATGGATCTCAGCGATCTGAACGCCTTCGTGGCGGTGGCGCGTGCCGGCGGTTTTCGTGAAGGGGCTCGCGCCGGCGGCGGCAGCGCGTCGGGCTTGAGCGAAGCCGTGCGCCGCCTGGAGACGCAGCTCGGCGTCAGGCTGTTCAACCGCACAACGCGCAGCGTTGTTCCGACCGAGGCCGGCCTCAGCCTCTTGGGACGGCTTGGCCCGGCGCTGACGGAGGTGGAGGCGGCACTCGACGTCGTCAATGGCTTTCGCGACAGGCCGGCCGGTTCGCTGCGCCTGAATGTACCAAGCGTTGCCGCGCGGCTGATATTGCCCGGCATTGTCCCGGGTTTTCTCGCGGCATATCCCGGCATCCGGCTGGAGGTCATCGCCGACGAGAACTTTGTCGACGTTCTGGCGGCCGGGTGTGACGCCGGCATCCGCTATGACGACCGGCTGGAACAGGACATGATCGCGGTGCCGATCGGTCCGCGCGTCCAGCGCTTCGCCACAGCCGCCAGTCCTGCCTATCTCGACCGCCATGGAAGGCCACAGCACCCGAGTGACCTGCTTGGCCACGCTTGTCTGCGCGGCCGCTTTGCCAGCGGCGCGATGGTGCCGTGGGAATTCGAGCGCGACGGCGAGGTGGTGCGGGTCGATACGACAGGGCCGCTGATCGTGCGCATCGGCGGAGCGACCGATCTTGCCGTCGATGCGGCCATCGCCGGCACCGGAATTGTCGGCCTCTTCGAGGGCTGGCTTCGGCCGTACCTCGACAGCGGCGTCCTCGAGCCCGTCCTCGAACCCTGGTGGCAGGGCTTTTCCGGGCCGTTCCTCTATTATCCCGGGCGGCGTCTGGTGCCGGCGCCGCTGCGGGCGTTCATCGATTATATCAAGGCCGTCAGGTCCTGACACTCGACCGAGGCCGGCGCCATCACCCCACCCGGCGCTTCGCGCCGACCTCCCCATCGAGGGGAGGTAGGGCGTCGCGCCCTTATATCCTGGGAGCTCGCCGTACCTGTTGCATGCTCGTCGAACGAACTGCCGTGACCCCCTACCTCCCCTCGATGGGGAGGTCGCGCCGAAGGCGCGGGTGGGGTGACTGCCGAGACTTCAAACAAAAAGGCCGCCCGAAGGCGGCCTTTTCGATATCCAAAACTGCGTAGCGCTTAGCGCTTCGAGAACTGGAAGGAACGGCGGGCTTTCGCCTTGCCGTACTTCTTGCGCTCGACGACGCGGCTGTCGCGGGTCAGGAAGCCGCCCTTCTTGAGCACGGCGCGCAGTGCCGGCTCGTAGTAGGTCAGCGCCTTGGAGATGCCGTGACGAACCGCACCCGCCTGGCCGGACAGGCCACCGCCGACGACGGTGGCGACGATGTCGTACTGGCCGGCGCGGTTGGAAGCGATGATCGGCTGGTTGAGGATCATCTGCAGGACCGGGCGCGCGAAATAGGTCGCGAATTCCTTGTCGTTGACGACGATCTTGCCGGAACCCGGCTTCACCCAGACGCGCGCAATGGCGTTCTTGCGCTTGCCGGTGGCATAGGCGCGGCCCGACTTGTCGAGCTTCTGGACGTGGACGGGGGCTGCCGGCTGGGTGTTGGTGTTGCCGGTGGCGGCGCCCAGTTCTGCGAGCGAGGAAAGCTCAGCCATCTTATGCGACCTTCTTGTTCTTGGAATTCAGCTTGGCCACGTCGAGGACTTCTGGCTGCTGGGCGACATGCGGATGCTCGGCGCCTGCATAAACGCGCAGGTTCTTCATCTGGCGACGGCCGAGCGGGCCACGCGGGACCATGCGCTCAACGGCCTTCTCGACGACACGCTCGGGGAAACGACCCTCGAGCAGCTGGCGCGCGGTGCGCTCCTTGATGCCGCCGGGGTGGCCGGTGTGCCAGTAATAGACCTTGTCGGTGAACTTCTTGCCGGTAAACACCACCTTGTCGGCATTGATGACGATGACATTGTCACCATCGTCGACATGCGGGGTGAAGGTGGGCTTGTGCTTGCCGCGAAGATGATTGGCGATGACAGTGGCGAGACGGCCGACGACGAGACCCTCGGCGTCGATCAGGATCCACTTCTTCACCACATCCGCAGGCTTCTGCGAAAAGGTTGTCATGTTTTCTGCTCTCGGTTCTGACCTTCATAAGCGAAGGCGTTTCTTGTTGCTTGGATTGGCGATAAGGCGCTTGCCCGCCGCCAATAACAAAACGGCGGCCTTTGCGGGCCGCTGCTTCGGGAGGGCTTATAGGTGAGGTGCGTGTGCGCGTCAAGGCATAGGAAAAGCCTGCCATCGCCAAAAATATAGCAAAAACAATTGGTTGAGTAAAAGGTATTATTTTACCACATCATTTATCCGCCTCGGCGGGATCGAATAGGTGCCTGTGGCATGGGCTACCGTGTGTCCCTCCGGTCCGGCGACGATGTCGATGTCGAACACCATCAGGCTTCTTCCCAGCTTCAGGATGCGGCAATGGCCGTCGATCGGGCCGGCTTCGGCCTTGCGCATGAAATTGATGTTGAGGTTGACGGTGACCGAGAGCGCATCCGGCCCGGCGTGGCTGAGCACGCAGACATAGCCGCCAATGTCGGCCAGCGTGAACAGCGACGGGCCGGACACCGTGCCGCCGGGCCGCAAATGCCGCTCGTCCGCATTGAGCCGCACCGTGCAGCCGCCGGGGAACACGTCGATTGCCTGATAGAAGCTGAATTCGTCATTGAGCTGCGGGTAGACGCTGGCCATCAGCGCATTGACTTCAGCCGCATTCAGCACCGGCTTGAGATTGTCCTGGGCGGGCATGTCGGTTTCCCCTTGGCACCTGTGCCTGTATGAACGTGGTCCGGTGCCTGTTGCAACCGTCGCCGATGGCGTCAGATCAGCACGTCGCTTGTGCCAGCATCGGTTTCGGGGTGTTGGACGATCACGGATCAGATACTAGATTGTAGCCCATCCAACTCGACTGGGGAGAAGCGACCCATGGCCGAAATCGTTGCCATCAAGCCGCCCGAAGGTCCGGTCATCACCAGGCTGGACAAGGGGGTGCTGCGCCTGACGCTCGCAAATCCGCCCGCCAATGCCTTGTCGCTGTCCGTCATGGCGGCGCTGAGTGCCGAACTCGAGCACGCCAAGACCAACAAATCCATCCGCGTCGTCGTCCTGGCGGCGTCCGGAAAAGTGTTCTGCGCGGGCCACGACCTCAAGGAAATGACCGCGCGCCGCGCCGGACAGGACAAGGGCAGGGCGTTCTTCGAGCAGACGTTTTCGGCTTGTGCTGCGTTGATGCAGGCGATCGTGCGCCATCCGCTGCCGATAATCGCCGAGGTTGATGGCCTTGCCACCGCCGCCGGGCTGCAACTGGTCGCCAGTTGCGACCTTGCCATCGCCTCGCATGAAGCGACCTTCTGCACGCCGGGCGTCAATATCGGCCTGTTCTGCTCGACACCGATGGTGGCGCTGTCGCGCAATGTCTCGCGCAAGCAGGCGATGGAGATGCTGCTCACCGGCGAGACCATCGACGCGGCAACCGCCAAGGAGTTCGGCCTCATCAACCGCGTGGTGCCGCGCGAATACCTGAATCAGATCGTCACCAAATACGCGCAAACCATTGCTTCAAAATCATCTTTGGTGGTCAAGACCGGCAAGGAAGCCTTTTACGCGCAGGCCGAAATGGGGCTGGCCGACGCCTACGCCTATACCGGCCGCATCATGGTCGAGAACATGCTGGCGCGTGACGCCGAAGAAGGCATCGGCGCCTTCCTCGGCAAACGCAAACCGGAATGGACGGACGAATAGGTTTTTCGACCCATGGAACCGCGCATCTCCATCATCACCGTCGCCACCGACGATCTCGACCGCGCCGTGCGCTTTTATGAGGGCATGGGCCTCAAGCGCCATGCCGGCATCACCGACGGTGTAGCCTTCTTCCAGATGGGCGGCGCCATTCTCGGCCTGTTTCCGCGCCCAAGCGCCGAGGAGGATTCAGGCGTCGCCTTCGCCAAGGCGCCTTCCGCCGTCTATCTCGCCTACAACACCCGCTCCGACGCCGAGGTCGACGAGGTGCTTGCCATGGCAGAGAAGGCCGGCGGCAGGATCGTCAAGCCGGCCGGCCGCGCCTTCTGGGGCGGCTGGTACGGCTATTTCGCCGATGCTGACGGCCATGTCTGGGAAGTCGCCCACAATCCGGCCTTTCCGATCGCGGAAGACGGCACCATCTCGCTGCCCGACTGATCCCGCATGGCGTACCGCAAGCAACTGACGCGGCTGAAGGCGCCTTACCTCAAGCGCATCCTGCTCGATCCCGAGCGGGTCGAGGACTGGGAAAAATACCCCTGGAACCTGCCGCTGTTTCGCGGCCACGAATTCGAGTTCGAATTCACCACCCCGATCACCATCATTGTCGGCGAAAACGGTACCGGCAAATCGACGCTGCTTGAAGCCATCGGCGCTTTGGCCGGCTACGACGAGGCCGGTGGCGGCAAGGGCTACATGCCCGTTGACCACTCCGGTGCCATCGATAAGAGCGGCGCGGCGCTTGCGGACACGCTGCGCGGCCACTGGCTGCCGAAGGTCACCGCCGGCTGATTCTTCCGCGCCGAATCCTTTTACGCGGTGGCCCGTTATCTTGACCAGGCAGCGCTGACTTCAGGCGGTGCACCACCCGACTTCCTGTCCTGGTCGCACGGCGAGGGCTTCATCCGCTTCTTCGAGGAGCGCTGCCGCCGGCAAGGCATCTACATCCTCGACGAGCCTGAAAGCGCGCTGTCGCCGTCGCGGCAGATCGAGCTCTTGAAAATGCTGCGGCGCATGGACCAGTCGGGCACGGCGCAAGTTATCATGGCCACCCATTCGCCGCTGTTGATGGCCTGTCCAGGCGCTAGGCTGTTCCGCATCAGCCGTTTCGGCCTCGACCCGACCGATTTCAGCGATACCGACCATTTTCGCATGATGCGCGACTTCTGCACCGACCCGCAGGCGTTTATGGAAGAGGCGCTGCGGGAAGACGACGAGTGACGGTGCGGGCATGAGCGACGACGATCTCAACTGGCGGAGCGAACAGGCTTGCCGCGAAGCCTGGCCGGCAGCGGTAGAGACGGTTGTCGACGGCTGGCTGCTCAGGCGCTCTGGCGGCCGGATCCGGCGCAGCAATTCGGTAAACCCCTTGCGGGGCAAGCGCGGCACGCCTGAGAGCGTGCTCGATGTTGCCGAGGCCTTCTATCTCGATCATGGCCAGACGCCGCTGTTTCGGGTTCCCGACATTGCCGCCGAGATGGACACGCTGCTCGAGCGCCGCGGCTACGATTTCGAAGGCGGGACCATCCATCTCTATGGCGGGATCGACGAACTGGCTGATATCAGTGACGAGCACGTCACCGTGTCGCCGACGCCCAGCGAGGATTGGTTCGCCGCGCGGTTCCGCATGGGCGCCTATGACGACATCGATCGCCGCGTCTTTCGCGAGATGCCCGGGCTGATCACCGGCGACAAGGCGTTCGTATCCTGCGAGCGCGACAGCGAAATTGCCGCCTTGGCCTATGGCGTCATCCGCGATGGGCTGCTTGTGGTGGAGTCGGTTGAGACCGACAGCCGGTTCCGGCAGCAAGGCCTCGGCCGCAGGACGGTCGGCAGCCTGATCGGCTGGGCGCGGCGGGCAGGGGCCTCGGCAGCCTGCCTGCAGGTCGTCGCCGATAACGCGCCGGGCCGTGCGCTCTATGCCTCGCTTGGGTTCAGCCGTGAACTCTATCGCTATCACTACCGCAGGAAAGCCGCATGAACCACGACGCCTACGACAATGCCTATATCGGCGGCATTCTGAATTCGGTGAAGACCATCGCCATGGTCGGCGCGTCGGCCAATGACGTCCGGCCGAGCTTTTTCGTGCTGAAATATCTGTTGGCCAAAGGCTTTTCGGTGTTTCCGATCAATCCCGGGCAGGCCGGCAAGGAAATCCTTGGCCGCACAGTCTATGCCAGCCTTGCCGATCTGCCCGAGCCGGTCGACATGGTCGACATTTTTCGCGCCTCCGCAGCGGTGCCTGGCATTCTGAAGGAGGTGCTGAAGCTCGATCCCTTGCCGAAAGTCCTCTGGATGCAGCTTGGCGTGCGCGATGACGAGGCGGCAGCGCGCGCCGAGGCAGCCGGCATCAAGGTGGTGATGAACCGCTGTCCCAAGATCGAATATGGCAAGTTGTCCGGCGAGATCGGCTGGACCGGCGTCAACTCCGGCGTGCTGTCATCGAAAAAGCCGCTGATGCGATCGGGATTCCAGAGTTTTGGCGTGCGCCAGAAATAGACCGCGATCCCGAAAGCCATGCTCGGTTCCCAAGCGAGCAAAATTATTCCGGGAAGCGATGAAGTCCCCCGCGCGTTGATCGTAGATCGCTTGCCGAAAGGTATTTTCTTCTTTGCATTCGTGACCGCGCTTCGCCAAGAATGCCCGGCGATTTTCAAAAGTTCAGGAGAGGGAGGTTTCGATGACCCGTACGCCCGGTTTTAACACGCTCGCCGTCCATGCCGGCGCCAAGCCCGACCCGGCGACGGGCGCGCGCGCCACGCCGATCTACCAGACGACCTCCTTCGTCTTCGACGATGCCGACCACGCCGCGTCGCTGTTCGGGCTGAAGGCATTCGGCAACATCTACACCCGCATCATGAACCCGACCCAGGCGGTGCTGGAGGAGCGCATCGCCGCGCTTGAGGGCGGCACGGCGGCGCTCGCCGTCGCCTCCGGCCATGCGGCGCAGGTTCTGGTGTTCCACAATCTGCTGCGCCCCGGCGACAATTTCGTCGCTGCGACAAGGCTTTACGGCGGATCGATCAACCAGTTCGGCCATGCCTTCAAGAATTATGGCTGGGAAGTGCGCTGGGCCGACACCAACGACATCTCCACCTTCGAGAGCCAGATCGACGACAAGACCAAGGCGATCTTCATCGAGAGCCTGGCCAATCCGGGCGGCGAATTTGTCGATATCGAGAAGATCGGCGACGTCGCCCGCAAGCACGGCCTGCCGCTGATCGTCGACAACACGCTGGCATCGCCCTATCTGGTTCGGCCGATCGAGCATGGCGCCGATATCGTCGTGCATTCGCTGACCAAATTCATCGGCGGCCACGGCAATTCGATCGGCGGCGCCATTGTCGATGGCGGCACCTTCGACTGGTCGAAATCGGGCAAATACCCGATGCTGTCGGAGCCGCGCCCCGAATATGGCGGCCTGGTGCTGCACGAAACCTTTGGCAATTTCGCCTTCGCCATCGCAGCACGCGTGCTTGGCCTGCGCGACCTCGGCCCGGCGATCTCGCCGTTCAACGCCTTCCTGATCCTGACCGGTCTCGAAACCTTGCCGCTCAGGATGCAGCGCCATTGCGACAATGCGGTTACCGTCGCCGGCTGGCTGTCCAACCACCCCAAGGTCGCGTGGGTGAATTATCCCGGTCTGCCCAGCGACAAGAACAATGCGCTGCAGAAGAAGTACTCGCCGCAGGGCGCCGGCGCTGTTTTCACCTTCGGCCTGAAGGGCGGCTACGACGCCGGCGTCAAATTCGTCGAGGCGCTCGAACTGTTCTCGCACCTGGCCAATGTCGGCGACACCAAATCGCTGGTCATCCACCCGGCCTCGACCACGCACCGCCAGCTCTCCGACGAGCAGAAGGTCAAGGCCGGTGCGGGTCCGGACACGGTCCGGCTTTCTGTCGGTATCGAGGATGTCAACGACATCGTCGCCGATCTCGAACAGGCTCTGGCCAAGGTCTGATCATGGCTGAACCGAAATTCGTGTCCGTCGGCGTCGACACTGTCGACGCCGAGCATGGCGCCCCGGCGCCGGATCGCCTGATTGCGGGCGATCCAAAGTTTCGCACCTGGAATGTCGAGGAGCGCGACGGTGGCCTCTTTGCCGGCATCTGGGAAGCCACGCCCGGCAAATGGCGCATCGTCTATGATGAGTGGGAGTTCTGCCACATCCTGTCCGGTGTCTCGGTGGTGGCCGAGGACGGCGGCGAGGCGCGCACCGTGCGCGCCGGCGACAGCTTTGTGCTCAGGCCGGGCTTCAAGGGCAGCTGGGAAGTGCTTGAAACGACCCGCAAGGAATATGTGATCAAGCTCTGAAGGACTACTTCGGAAACGAAGTGAGGCAGGCTTCCGACGCCTTGTCGTGCATAGCCAGCGCATTCTCGGCCTCGGCATCACTGTCCGATATTTCGTCGCGATAATAGCGCGTCACCAGGTCGAGCCCCGCTTGCGTCATCCCTTGCGTCGGCATTTCGCGGGCAAGGCAGCCGCACAGGCCGAGCGCCCGGTCCGGCGTGCCGATCTTGCGGTTGCTCAGGATGAAATCCCGTGCCGGGCAGGCGTCGAGAAAGGCGTCGAAGTCGAGCTTTTGCGGCGGCTGGTCGCCATGGTTGATATAGGCCTGTGGCCATTGGCTTCTGCCGCTGGCAACCTCGCAGCCGATCGCGACGTCATAGGCATTGCCTGAAAGCGTTTGCCAGGCCGCCTCCTTGTCGCCGGTGGGATAGACGAAATTCTTGGCCAGCGAGGCCGCATAGAGGTCGAGATCTGCCTGCGAGAAGCCGACCGCCTGCAGCCGGTTGAACTGACATTGGCAATCGGTCGCCGCGCGCTCGGCTTCACCCTCTTCAGGCGGCTCGCTGACCTTCGATTTCTCACAGGCGGCAATGAACGTATCGCGGTTGAGCGATGTGATCGGCAGCGTCGAGATGTCGGCATAGCGCTCACCGTTCCAGCCGATCGTCAACTGGTCGGACTGGATATCGAAATAGCGGTTGCGCTTGAAGGTGCTGAGGCTGATCTTGTCCTGCGGCACCAGCCTGGCGCCCGGTATGTCGCCCAGCACCTCGCGGTAGCTGTCGCCTTCCAGCACGAACAGGAAATTGCCGCACGTCGTGCCGTCGCAACCCGGTTGATAGCGATAGGCGAAGATTTCGGGAAAGCCATCGAGATTGAGGTCGACGTCGATGGCGAAGGAGGTCAGCGGCAGACCCTTCACCCCGGTCTGACGGTCGAGCAGGCCGGTCGCCATTTTCTTGGCAATGGCCATGCTGTTTTCCCAGGCAATGTTTTCAGCCTGTTGTTGAGCGGACGCTCCGTCGATGCCGGCGCACAGTAGAACGAGGGCGAACGCGATCGCCCGCATTGGAAACAGTCTCATCTCGCAACCCCACGCCCGCAATCGTCAGAACCCGACGGCAAGCCTTTCCAGCCCATGGAAGTGGTAAGTGTCGCGGAAGCGCGGCTCCTCCGCAAGATGGAGGTGCGGCTGCCGCTCGAAAAGCGTTTTCAGCGATACCTGCAATTCCAGCCGCGCCAGCGGCGCGCCGATGCAGAAATGAATGCCGGCGCCGAACGAGACATTTTTTTGGTCCGCCCGGCCAGGCCGGAAGGCGCCGGGTTCGGCAAAGGCAAGTGGATCATGGTTGGCCATGCCGAGCAGCAGGCCGATCGTCTGGCCCGGTTGTACGATAACCCCTGATGTCACCTCGATCTCCTGATAGGCGTAGCGGGTGAACATGTGCAGCGGCGCGTCGAAGCGCAGGCATTCCTCGACCGTGGCGGCAGTCGCCTCCGGCGAGGTGAAGAAGCGGGCGGGATCGCCGCCTTGCGCCAAGAGCGTGCGCACGGCGTTGCCGGTCTGATGGACCGTCGCTTCGTGGCCAGCATTGAGCAGCAGGATGGCGGACGAGACCAGTTCGTCCTCCGACAGCTTCTGGCCATCCTCCTGCGCCGCGATCAGCAGCGACAACAGGTCGTCGCCCGGGTGCTTGCGCCGCTCAGTGACATAGCCGCGCAAAAAGTCGGAAAAGTCGCGCGCGGCGCGGTTGGCCGTTTCCTCGATCTCGCGTGTGCGGCTGTGCATGTACATGGCCACCATCTGGTGCGACCAGTCGAGCAGTTGCGGCCCCATTTCGACCGGAACGCCGAGCATTTCGGCGATGATGGTGATCGGCAAGGGCGAGGCGAAGGCAGGCAGCAGATCGACCTTGTCCGGTTCGAACCGGTCGATCAACTCGTTGGCGAGCGCTTCGACGCGGGGTCGCAACCGTTCGACCTGCCGCGAGACGAAGGCGCGGTTGACCAGGGTCCTGAGCCTGGTGTGCACCGGCGGCTCCAGCTCCAGCATCGAATTGGTCTCGATGCCGTCGAAGGCGGCAAGATGCGAGCGATCCATGCCGACGCCGCGTCTGTCCGGAACGCCGGTCGGGCTCTGCCGGCCGAAGCGGCGGTCGCGCAGCAGCCGGTTGACGTCGTCATAGCCGCCAAAACACCAGAAGCCGAACTCTTCCCAGAAGAAGGCGTTCGATGCGCCATGCAGGAAGGCGTAGGCGTCGTAAGGGTTCTGGAAAAACGCCGGCTCGTGCGGATCGAGCCGCAGGCGGCGCGTGGCTGGATCAAAGGCGAGGTAGGGCGGCATGGATTTGGTCATGCCAGACCATTAGCGCGGCTTGCCAGCTTGGTGCCAGACCGTATGTTGCCCACCCAAAGCCAATGGATTGAGCCAGCCGAACGGGCTGCGGAAAGACGGTTAGATGAATGTGATCGTGGTCGGTGCAGGCATTGCCGGTCTGTCGACAGCATGGTCGCTCGTCAAGGCGGGCCATAGCGTTTCCATCGTCGAACAAGGGCCGATCCCCAATCCGCTCGCAGCCTCCGGCGACCATCACCGCATCATCCGCCGCGCCTACCTGGCTGGGGCGGGCTATGGCAGGCTGATCGCTGAGGCCTATGCGGCCTGGGACGAGATGTGGGCCGATCTCGGCGAAAGCCATCTCGATGTCAGGGGCTTCCTCTGCGTTTCGCGCGAGCCGGGCGACAAGGCCGAGCAATACCGCGAACAGGCGAATTTCGCGTTCGAACTGCTCGAACCCGAGGCCGCAGTCGAACGCTGGCCGTTCCTCGAACCGGGTTCGATCCGCTACGCCTATGTCTCGCCGGAAGGCGGCGCGCTGCATTGTCGCAAGATCGCTTCCGGCCTGGCCGAATGGCTGCGGACAAACGGCGCCAACGTCTATGAAAACGCCAGGGTTGTGAGGGTCGACGCCGGGGCCGGCCATATTGTGCTGGCCAGCGGCGAAACCATGCAGGCCGACCGTATTGTCGTCACCGCCGGCGCCTGGGTGCTGAAACTGTTTCCCGAACTCGGCGGCGACTTGAAAACCTTTCGCAATGCGCTTGCCTATGTCGAACCGCCGGCGGACCTCAAGGCGGCATGGGAAGCGGCCCCGATCTTTTTCGATGTCGGTGGCGGCACCAACGGCTACATGATCCCGCTGTCGCGCGGCGCCGGCATGAAATTCGGCTCAGCCCTGCACAAGGTTCCGACCAGCGACGCCGACTGGAACCGCGAGCCGGTGCCGGGCGAGGGCGAGGCGATCCGCAATCTGTTTTCGCCGCCGATCGCCCGCATCGAAGAGTACAGGGTGACGGACGTCGTCACCTGCGCCTACACTTTTACGGCGGACGAGAAATTTTTCGCGCACGAGAAAGGCAGATGCCTGATCGTCTCCGCCTGCTCCGGCCATGGCTACAAATTCGGCGCAGCCGTCGGCAGGCGCGTCGCCGCCGCGCTTGGCGATGGCGATATTGCCGGTTTGAAGCGATGGTTGCGAGCGGAGGTGGCCTGACAGGTCCTATGCCGGACATTTCAAAAGAGACCATACTGGTTGAGCTAAAACGGTCGCTTCCGTCGTCTTACGTTGATTTTCTCAATCAGCATGACGGAGGCGAATGGGTCCGCGGCGACGACCTTGTCGTTACCTGGAGCGCGGCGCAACTGGTGCCGTTCAACCGTGAATACCGCGTTCAGACGCTTGCGCCTGGACTGATTTTGTTTGGCTCCGACGGCAGCGCGGAGGCCTATGGATTTGACATGCGCTCGCCGGCCATGTCCGTGGTTCTCGTTCCATTCGTCGGCATGAGCTGGGAATTGGCGATCGCCGTTGCTAAGGACTTTGGCGATTGGAGCAGGACCCTGAAGCCCGAGCAGGCGAACAGTTCCCACGCCGGAATGCAACTTGCGGAACTTACGCCGATCCTGCTCGGCGGGGATCCTGTCGATCCGGCCAATAGGGTCTGGCTGACGCGCAACCAGCATTTTGAGTATGTGCGGTTTTGGAACGACGTGGTCATGGCGGCCAACGCGAAGTCGGCGCCTCAATAGCACTCGACGACGTGCCGATCCCTAATCCTGGCAATGGCGCGCAAGATGCACGCGGCGCCAGCTGGTAGAACCTTCCCGCACCACCACCCGGCGCGCCACCCTTTGGTATGACGGCGCAATCTCGGTGACATGCCGCCGCTCGGGCCGCACCAGCACTTCATGCGCAACGCTCTCATATTCGGCCGGCAGCACGACCCGTCGGGTACGCGCGGGTTCAACCACCACCGTTTCGGCGACACGTGCGTAGCGGGCCTTGCGCCAGACCTTGCACAGCACCCGGCGGCCGTGGATGACGCGCCATTCCCAGGCATAACCGCCATTGTCGACCTGGACCGTGCGGTAAACGGTGCGGGTTCGGGCCGGCACGACCTCATAGGTGACGCGGGGCGGCGCGATCTGCTCGACGCGCTCGTACGTGCCGTAGATCGGCGGGTCGTAATCGACCAGCTGCCCGCCGGGGCTGACCATGACGTCTTCATAGAAAGTGTCATAGAGCGCCGGCCTGTGCACCGGCTCGTAGCACTCGACGGCGCGGCCGCCGGCGACCGCTTCGGACACCATGCCGAGACCGGCAAGGCCGGCAATGGCCAAGGAAACTGTCTTCCTGATCATGGCACTCCCCCTGTTTGAACGCGAGAACGCAGGTTCAACGTTGAATTGTAGGGTATGGTTCTCCCGGGGAAAGCGGTTTCGCCGCATTTCGTTAAGCGATGCGGTTAAGGAATTGCTACACCTAAAACCGTAGTTGGCCGCGTCCTGGCTTCCCCTTGCGCGGAAACCTTGATTCGACTTAACCAGATGGCTAGGAGAAGGCGGCCTTGCGCTAGGGTGAGCCGGCATCCTATTTACATCCTAACCGTCCAGAACCGATTCTGCCCGATTGCTCATATTTCCGGCGCCGGAATCCCCATCTCCAAAAAGGGATAGTCCATGAAGAACCCCGTCGAAACCTACATGAACCTCGTTCCGATGGTGGTCGAGCAGACCAATCGCGGCGAGCGGGCCTACGACATTTTCTCGCGCCTGCTGAAGGAGCGCATCATTTTCATCACCGGCCCGGTCGAAGACGGCATGGCGACGCTGGTCTGTGCACAGCTTTTGTTCCTCGAGGCCGAAAACCCGAAGAAAGAGATCAACCTCTACATCAACTCGCCGGGCGGCGTCGTGACCTCGGGCATGGCGATCTACGACACCATGCAGTTCATCAAGCCGGCCGTGTCGACGCTGTGCATCGGCCAGGCGGCCTCGATGGGCTCGCTGCTTCTGACCGCCGGTCACAAGGACATGCGCTTTGCCACGCCGAACGCCCGCATCATGGTTCACCAGCCGTCCGGCGGCTTCCAGGGCCAGGCTTCCGACATCGAGCGCCATGCCATGGACATCGTCAAGCTGAAGCGCCGCCTCAACGAGGTCTATGTCAAGCACACCGGCAAGAGCTACGAGGAGATCGAAAAGACGCTTGACCGCGACCATTTCATGACCGCCGACGAAGCCAAGGATTTCGGCCTCATCGACAAGGTCATTTCGTCGCGCGAGCCGGTCGAAGGCGTTGCCGCATAAGGCTGCATGGCAGTTGGATGGCGGGATAACGCGCTTTTGCTGGGATTTGCGGCATTTCGGCCACAATTGGCTGTTCCCTCGGCGGATGGGATTGCCTACGTTAATGCTATGTTGATTTTCGACGGCTTAGCTTTGGGTGGGGTTGTCGCGAATCATTGCTACGTTTTCTGATTTGTGTTTCGTACGGATTGCGTTGCGGGAGCCGGGACACTGGCGGCGGCGAATTCCCGCGATAGATAGAATATGCGCCGTTTCCGCCAGACCATCGGCGGGCGGCGATGAAAGGACAGGAAAATGAGCAAGGTCGGCAACAACAGCGGTGATTCCAAGAACACGCTTTATTGCTCGTTTTGCGGCAAAAGCCAGCACGAGGTGCGCAAGCTGATCGCCGGCCCGACGGTGTTCATCTGCGACGAGTGCGTCGAGCTCTGCATGGACATCATCCGCGAGGAAAACAAAACCTCGATGGTGAAGTCGCGCGAGGGCGTGCCGACACCGCAGGAGATCCTGAAAGTTCTCGACGACTATGTCATCGGCCAGCCCTACGCCAAGCGCGTGCTGTCGGTGGCCGTGCACAACCACTACAAGCGCCTGGCGCATGCCGGCAAGAACAACGACGTCGAGCTGGCGAAGTCCAACATCCTGCTGATCGGCCCGACCGGCTGCGGCAAGACGCTGCTGGCGCAGACGCTGGCCCGCATCATCGACGTTCCTTTCACCATGGCCGACGCCACGACCCTGACCGAGGCCGGTTATGTCGGTGAGGACGTCGAAAACATCATCCTGAAGCTGTTGCAGTCGGCCGACTACAATGTCGAGCGCGCCCAGCGCGGCATCGTCTACATCGACGAAATCGACAAGATTTCGCGCAAGTCGGACAATCCCTCGATCACCCGCGACGTGTCGGGCGAGGGCGTGCAGCAGGCGCTCTTGAAGATCATGGAAGGCACCGTTGCCTCCGTGCCGCCGCAGGGCGGCAGGA
Source organism: Mesorhizobium sp. P2_B11 (assembly GCF_056404855.1). NCBI lineage: Bacteria > Pseudomonadati > Pseudomonadota > Alphaproteobacteria > Hyphomicrobiales > Phyllobacteriaceae > Mesorhizobium > Mesorhizobium sp. P2_B11. The sequence continues at coordinate 463,616 of NZ_JBFUDF010000006.1, read as the reverse complement.
AGCATCCGCAGCAGGAATTCCTGCAGGTCGACACCGCCAACATCCTGTTCATCTGCGGCGGCGCCTTCGCCGGGCTGGACAAGATCATCTCGGATCGCGGCCGCAAGACGTCCATTGGCTTCGGCGCCATCGTCGCTTCGCCCGAGGATCGTCGCACCGGCGACGTCTTCCGCCTGGTCGAGCCCGAGGATCTCTTGAAATTCGGCCTGATCCCAGAGTTTGTCGGCCGTTTGCCTGTCCTGGCGACGCTGGAAGACCTCGACGAGCCGGCGCTGATCCAGATCCTGACCGAGCCGAAGAACGCGCTGGTCAAGCAGTATCAGCGGCTGTTCGAGATGGAGAGTGTCGACCTGACCTTCCACGAGAATGCGCTGTCGGCGATCGCCAAGCGCGCCATCGAGCGCAAGACCGGCGCCCGCGGCCTGCGCTCGATCATGGAAGCGATCCTGCTCGACACCATGTTCGAACTGCCGGCGCTGGAAGGCGTGCGCGAAGTGGTGATTTCGGAAGAAGTGGTGACCGGCAGCGCCCGGCCGCTCTACATCTATTCCGAGCAGAAGGAAAAGAAGGGCAACGTCAGCGCGTAGCCTTTCTGCCACCAACTGCCTTGATTTGAACGGCGCCTGCGGGCGCCGTTTGCTTTTGGTGGATTGAAACGGCCAATGCCCTGCAACGTTGGGTCGCATTTGAACGAGCAGGTTTGTGAGATGTTATCCCGGCGCCACTAGGCTCTTGGCGGGCAGTGGGGTAGCGGATGGCAATCCTTGACGTTGATTTCCGACCGGTTGCGGACGACCACACATCGTCTGAAGTCGCGCGGCTAAGGGCGGAGGCTGAAGCGCGGGCTGGCTCGCTCGACGATATGGCTTTGCGCGCCGCATCCTACTACGAGCTGTACACCGGCAGCGGTCGCAGCTTCCCGTTTACGATCATCGCCGCCCATGGAGCCTTGTGGGCGCACTGGTATCTCAAGCTGGCCGATGCCGCGGCGAGGGTGCTCGCGGTGATCGACGTCACCTCGACCTTGCCGCATGCGGAACGCATCGCCTCCTACGACAGGTTCGTCGACAAATTTCGCGACATCAACCGCGTGGTGTTCATGGAAACCTGGGTGACGCTGCATTTGCTGCGGCTCGACCCTGACCATCCGCATCTGGCCGATCGCATGCCAAAGCCGCTCAGACATGCGATCGCCGACGCCCAGAAGCAGGCTCTGGCGGGCCGCGAACCGAACAATGACGACAAGCGCCGGGTCTACCAGGACTATTTCAGGTGGGAGCAGGTCGTGGTCGTCGGGCCGCTGGTTCAGGCTGCAATCGACGAATTTCATTGGGAATTGGCATGCTGGTTCTGCCGCCGCCCCTGGGTCTGGTTCTCCTATTTCCGCGTCGGCAAGGCGCTGGTGTTCCGCGATTTCACCGATGCCGAGGAGCGCACGGAAAAGGGTCTGGCGGCGTTCGATTGGGCGGCACGCAAGGGCTGGGACAGGATCGAGGCCAACCTGCTCAGCAATCCGCTCTTTCCAAAACCTCGTATTTGACTGGCAAACAGCCCTTTTTGGGGTGGATTTTCGGCCGCTGCCGCAACGTTGCCTTGATGTTGCGCCCCTTTGCTGTTGCGGATGGGTCGCGTTGCAGGCGAACGGACCGCAATACGCTAGGAACCGCCGGTGTTAACCCTTGATCTTTGCCCCTTGTGCATCCAACTAACACTGGAAGGCCGTGGTGCCGAATTCTGTGCTGTAAAACTCCCGTCACAAACGGTGGTAGGCGGAACGACCCACGGTCGTTAATATGAGATTCGCGGTTGGCTAAAATTAGTGGCCGCGACATGAAAGGTTGGACAATGGCCAAAATATCCAAGGCTCCCAGCGACGGCGTCTTCGCAGTCCTCCCACTGCGCGACATCGTGGTGTTCCCGCACATGATCGTTCCGCTCTTTGTCGGGCGTGAAAAGTCGATCAAGGCGCTGGAAGAGGTTATGGGTCAGGAAAAGCAGATCCTGCTTGCCACCCAGATGAATGCCGCCGATGACGATCCCGAGCCCGATGCGATCTTCGACATCGGCACGCTAGCCAATGTGCTGCAATTGCTGAAGCTACCCGACGGCACCGTCAAGGTGCTGGTCGAAGGCGCTTCGCGTGCCAAAATCGTCTCGTTCACCGACCGTCCGGACTTCCACGAAGCCCGCGCTGCCGCGCTGGTCGAGCCGGAGGAGGAAGAGGTCGAGGTCGAGGCGCTCGCCCGTTCGGTCGTCACCGACTTTGAAAACTACGTCAAGCTGAACAAGAAGATCTCGCCCGAAGTGGTGGGCGCTGCCAGCCAGATCGACGACTATTCCAAGCTCGCCGATACGGTCGCTTCGCACCTCGCCATCAAGATCCCTGAAAAGCAGGAGATGCTGGCCACGCTGTCCGTCAAGGAGCGGCTGGAAAAGGCCATGGGCTTCATGGAAGCCGAAATCTCCGTCCTGCAGGTGGAGAAGCGCATCCGTTCGCGCGTCAAGCGCCAGATGGAGAAGACGCAGCGCGAATACTACCTCAACGAGCAGATGAAGGCGATCCAGAAGGAGCTCGGCGAAGGCGAGGACGGCCGCGACGAGGCCGCCGAGATCGAGGCGCGCATCAAGAAGACCAAGCTCTCCAAGGAGGCCCGCGAAAAGGCGGAAGCCGAACTGAAGAAGCTGCGGACGATGTCGCCTATGTCGGCTGAATCGACCGTCGTGCGCAACTATCTCGACTGGATCCTGTCGATCCCGTGGGGCAAGAACTCCAAGGTCAAGCAGGACCTGGCGTTCGCGCAGAACGTGCTCGACACCGATCACTTCGGCCTCGACAAGGTCAAGGACCGCATCGTCGAGTATCTCGCCGTGCAAAGCCGCCAGAAGAAGCTGAAGGGGCCGATCCTGTGCCTCGTTGGCCCTCCCGGCGTCGGCAAGACCTCGCTCGGCAAGTCGATCGCCAAGGCGACCGGCCGCGAATTCATCCGCATGGCGCTTGGCGGCGTGCGTGACGAGGCTGAGATCCGTGGTCACCGCCGCACCTATATCGGTTCGATGCCCGGCAAGGTCATCCAGTCGATGAAGAAGGCCAAGAAGTCCAACCCGCTCTTCCTGCTCGACGAGATCGACAAGATGGGCCAGGACTTCCGCGGCGATCCGTCATCGGCCTTGCTCGAGGTGCTCGATCCGGAGCAGAACTCGACGTTCATGGACCATTACCTCGAGGTCGAATACGACCTGTCGAGCGTGATGTTCGTGACGACGGCGAACACGCTGAACATCCCTGCGCCCTTGATGGACCGCATGGAGATCATCCGTATCGCCGGCTACACCGAAGACGAGAAGATCGAGATCGCCAAGCGTCACCTGATGCCCAAGGTGGTCCGCGACCACGCGCTGCAGCCGAAGGAATTTTCGGTCAGCGAGGACGCGATCCGCGGCATCATCCAGACCTACACCCGTGAAGCGGGCGTCAGAAGCCTGGAACGCGAGCTGATGAAGCTCGGGCGCAAGGCGGTGACCGAGATCCTGAAGACGAAGAAGAAGACGGTGAGCATCACGGCGGCGAACCTCGCCGACTACCTCGGTGTTCAGCGCTACCGCTTCGGTCAGGTCGAGGCTGACGATCAGGTCGGTGTCGTTACCGGTCTTGCCTGGACGGAAGTCGGCGGCGAGCTGCTGACGGTCGAAGGCGTCATGATGCCCGGCAAGGGCCGCATGACGGTGACCGGCAATCTGCGCGACGTGATGAAGGAATCGATCTCGGCAGCGGCCTCCTATGTCCGCTCGAGAGCCGTCGATTTCGGCATCGAGCCGCCGCTGTTCGACAAGCGCGACATCCACGTGCACTTGCCGGAGGGCGCCACGCCGAAGGACGGACCTTCCGCAGGCGCCGCCATGGCGACAGCCATCGTGTCGATACTGACGGGCATTCCGGTCCGGGCCGATGTGGCGATGACTGGTGAGATAACGCTTCGCGGCCGCATCTTGCCGATCGGCGGCCTCAAGGAGAAGCTGCTCGCCGCACTGCGCGGCGGCATCAAGAAGGTGCTGATCCCGGAAGACAACGCCAAGGATCTGGCGGAGATTCCGGACAATGTGAAGAACGGCATGGAGATCATTCCGGTCTCACGCGTCGGCGAGGTTCTGAGGCACGCGCTGGTGCGTATGCCGGAGCCGATCGAGTGGGTCGAGCCGGTCAATCCGCCGGCCACGACCGACAGCGCAGACGATGCCGGAAAGTCGCTTGCACATTAGAAATTACTAAAGTTGCAGTGCACAAAGAGAGAGCCGGGCCTTGCGCCCGGCTTTTTCATGTGAAAAACCCACCTTTTCCGGGCTTTTTCCAACTTTTTCCGCGCTTTTCGACTTGGTTGCGGGAACGCTTCTTTCTAAAGTCCGTTTCCTGCCGGATGAGTCGAAGAGTTCCGGTTTTTCTCATGGAAGGGAATTTTTATGAACAAGAACGAACTGGTTTCCGCTGTCGCTGAATCCGCGAGCATTTCGAAGGGTGACGCACAGTCGGCGGTCGATGCGGTGTTCTCCGTCATCACTGGCGAACTGAAGAAGGGCGGCGATGTACGGCTCGTCGGCTTCGGAAATTTCACCGTCTCCAAGCGCGCGGCGTCGACTGGCCGCAACCCGCAGACTGGCGCGGAAGTGAAGATTCCGGCGCGTACCGTGCCGAAGTTCTCGGCCGGCAAAGGCCTCAAGGACGCGGTCAACTAAGACCTATTTTTTCTTTTCTGAGATCAGAAAAGCCGGGCTTGCCCGGCTTTTCTTTTGCCTCGACCGCAACGCGGCACGGCGGGCCAGCCCGCTGAGGCTCGCCTTCAGCCCGCTGAGGCTCGCCTTCAGCCCGCTGAGGCTCGCCTTCAGCCCGCTGAGGCTCGCCTTCAGCCCACCGGCGCATCCGCGCGCATAAGACCTTCCTGCTTGAGATCGGCCCAAAGTGCAGCCGGCAGCCTGGCGTCGAGTAGCGCGCGGTTGCTTTCGACCTCGGCCGGCCGCTGGCCGCCGGGGATGACCGACACCACGGACGGGTGCAGCAGCGGGAACTGGAGCGCCGCTTCGATCAGCCTGACGCCATGGCGCTTGCAGACCGCCTCGATGCGTCCGACACGATCCATGATGTCCTGTGGCGCCTCGGAATAGTTGTAATAGGCGCCGGGCTTCGGGCCTGTCGCCAGGATGCCGGAATTGTAGGGGCCACCCAGCACGATGCCGATGCCGCGTGTCTCACAGAGCGGCAGGAAGGTGGCAAGCGCCTCCTGCTCCAGCAGCGTGTAGCGTCCGGCCAGCAGGAACAGGTCGAAATCGCCGCGCTCGGCCAGCGTCTGACAGACATCCCATTCGTTGATGCCGCCGCCGAACGCCTTGATCACACCCTGGTCGCGCAGCGCCAGCAGGCCGGAATAGCCCGAGGCCATGAACTCCTCGATGCGCCGGTCGGACGCTTCCCTGCTGCCATGGGTGAAGATGTCGAGGTCATGGACGAACAGGATGTCGATACGGTCGACGCCGAGCCGTTCCAGCGAGGCCTCGAACGAGCGCATGACGCCGTCATAGCTGTAATCGTAGACCTCGCGGCGCGTCGGCGTGTCGAAGAATTTTCCGATGCCGGTGCGCTCCTCCGGCAGGCAGGCGCGCAGCAGCCGACCAACCTTGGTCGACAGCACATAGTCATCGCGCTTCCTGCCGCGCAGGAAGGCATTGAGGCGCGTTTCGGCGAGACCCAGGCCATAGAGCGGCGCGGTGTCGTAGTAGCGGCAGCCGGTCGCCCATGCGGCCTCCAGAGTGGCATTGGCTTCCTCGTCGGGCACGGCGCGGTAGAGGTTGCCGAGCGGCGCGCTGCCGAAGCCAAGTTCGGTGAAGTCGATGCCGCCATTGCCGATGCGGTCGAAATGCCGTGTCTTCATGTCGCTTGAAATGTCCTGGATTGATTTGTCTGACATGACACTATCACGCCGCTGGCACAGCAAAAGCCGCGGCGGCTGTTGGACACGCATTTTCGCGGTGATAGCATGAACAAAAACAAGCCTTTCCCCTGAAATGCGCTACCGGAAATCCCGGCCACAACCCTGGCGGAACCCCGATGACGAATGCCGGCCCGGATATGTTCGCGACCGCCCTGCAGGAGCTGGGCGCCGTGCTGGCGCGGGTCGACGAGGCCGGCATCGACTCCGCCTGCCAAATGCTCGCCCGGGCACAGAAGATCGTTGTCTATGGCTGTGGCCGCGAGGCCCTGCAGCTCAAGGGCCTCGCCATGCGGCTCTATCACCTCGGGCTCGAGGTCTCGGTGGTCGGCGACATGAACACGCCGCCTGTTGGCCCGGGGGATGTCTTCCTGGTCAGTTCCGGTCCGGGCGAGACCACGACGGTGCTTACCCTGATGCAGGTCGCCCGTGACGCCGGCGCCACCGTGCTGCTGCTCACCGCCGAGGTTGGCGGCAGTGCGACCGCACTCGCCGACTTCACCTTGCTCATCCCGGCGCAGACCATGGCGCGCGACCAGGGGCCGCAAAAGAGATCGCTGCTGCCGATGGGCTCGGTCTTCGAAGGCGCGCTGTTCCTGCTGTTCGAGGTGATGGTGCTGAAGCTCAAGGGGCTGACCGGCCAGTCGTCCGAGGCCATGCGCGCCCGCCACACCAACATGGAGTAGGCGCGATGCGCTACGAATTGATGCTGCCGCACCAGATCCGCACGGCGATCGCCGAGAACTGGCCGGTGGTGCTGCCGCTCGGCGTGCTCGAATATCACGGCGAGCACATGGCCGTCGGCATGGACACGCTGGCCGTCATCAAGACGCTGGAGCTCTACGAAAAGGAGAGCGACATCGTCATCCTGCCGGCTTTCTACTACGGCGCGGCGAGCTACGCCGTGGCGGCGCCCGAAGGCAGCGGTTCGGTGCAGGTCGGCGGCAATCAGCTGGCGCCGTTTGGCGAAGAGCTGTTCTACGGCCTGCTGCGCATCGGCTTTCGCAACATCCATGCCATCATCCACCACCAGACCGAGAATTTCGTGGCGGGAATGCCGACCGATCTCGCCTTCAAGACCGCAGGCCGCCAGGCGATCTTCCGCTTCCTCGAAAAGCAGCGCGGCGAGGGCTGGTGGGGGGCAAACGAGATGGCCGACTATTATGCCGGCCACGCCGCCGGCGAAAACTTCTTCAACTGGGTGCAGGTGCATCCGCTGATGTCGGCCGAAATGAACGGCAAATACCCGTTCGATCATGCCGGTATCGGCGAGACGTCATTGATGCTGGCGCTATGCCCGGAGGCTGTCGATGCCGGGCGTTTTGGCGAGAATACCGGGTGGTATACGGCCAGTGCCAAGGACGCCTCAGCGGAGCTGGGGCGGAAGGGCGTGGCGATGATCATGGATCATCTCAAGGCGATACTGGGGCACTAGAGCGAAAGGCGCTCTAATTCAATATCGGCGACTTATGAGACCGATGGTTGAAGCCGCCATCATTACAAAAATGAAAACAAAAAAGATTATGAAGAACCAATATCTTACAGGTTCTGTTGACCTCCTGTGGGTCCTTCCTCTTGCCGGGAAAACTCCGGCCGATACGGCCGGATAGACGACCTTGGCAAGGAAGCCAAGCAGCCAGAAATCCGCCCATATCAATGCGGCGATTGCCAGAATTTCATGTATCTTCAAAAAAGATCCGTCCAAAACCGATGCAGTTTACAGGGCTCTATTACTTCACCGCCCCAGCCGTCATGCCCATGATCAGATAGCGCTCCAGCGCAATCCCGATCACCGCCAGCGGCGCGATTGCGGCTGTGGCGAGTGCTGCCATCGACCACCAGTTGATGCCTTGCGAGCCGGTCTGGCTCGCCACCATCACGGGAATTGTCTTGGCGTCGGTCGAGGTCAGAAGGGCCGCGAAAAAATACTCGTTCCAGCACAGCACCATGGCCAGGATGAAGGCGGCGACCATGCCCGGCAGCGCAATCGGCATGACGATGCGGAAAAACGCGCCCCAGATCGACAGGCCGTCGACGAGGGCTGCCTCCTCGAGCTCGACGGGGATCGAGTTGAACTGGTCGCGCATGATCCAGATGACGATCGGCAGCACCATCAGCGTGTAAAGCAGGATCAGCCCGATGCGTGTGTCGAGCAGACCGACCTCGCGGTAGAGCACCAGGAAGGGCAGGGCCAGCACCACCGGCGGCAGGATCAACTGCGACAGGAAGAAGAACGAGATGTCCTCGTTCTTGAACCAGGCGAACTGATAGCGATAACGGGTCAGCCCATAGGCGGCGAGGCTGCCGATGACGATCGCCAGGCTCGATGCGCCGACCGACGTGATCACCGAATTCATGAAGCGCTTGAAGAATTCCTCGCGCACCGTCGAGGTCTGGAAGATCGAATCCGGCGACAGGCCGAGCGAGCGCCAGCCCTTCCAGTCCGGCTGGAAGTCGACGAACGGGATCAGATGGCCCTGGGTGACGTCGACGGCCGTCTTGAACGAGGTGGTGATCGTCCAGTAGATCGGGAACAGGCAGATGAAGGCCCAGAACGCCAGCGCGCCATAGATGAAGACGCGGTTGGCCAGAAAACCCAGCGGCGAGCGGATTTCGGACGCGGCATAATCGGTGGTCTGGACGCTCATTGTCCCCCGTCAGTTCACATTGCGCACGAAGCGATTGGCGAATTTCAACAGCCAGGTCACGAACACCACGATGATGACAAGGTAAGCCATCGCCAGCATGGTGCCGTAGCCGACATTCGAGCGGTCGCGGTATTCGCGGTAGATGAAGCTCGACACCGAATCCGTGGCGCCACCGGGGCCGCCGGAGGTGACGGTAATGATGATGTCGGCCAGCTTCAGCTTGAAGATGATGCGCAGGATCACCGCCGTCACCGACACCGGCAGCATCAGCGGGAAGGTGACCTGCCAAAAAGTCTGCCAGGTCGTGGCGCCGTCGACGCGTGCGGCCTCCAGCACGTCGCGCGACATCGCCTGCAGACCGGCCAAGAGCATGATCATCATGAACGGGATGAAGGTCCAGGCATCGAGCACCATGATCGAGATGCGGGCGGTGATCGGGTTGGAGAAGAAGGCGGGGTTCTCCCAGCCGAGATGACGCGCCAGTGTCGCCGCCGGCCCGAAGCGGTATTCCATCAGCGATTTGCCGATCATCCACGACACCGCGACCGGCGACAGCATCAGCGGCATCAGGAAGACGACACGGAAGAACTTGCGCGCCCGGATCTGCGCGTTGAGCAGCAGCGCCAGGCCGAAAGCGATGACGTACTCGACCAGCACGGCCAGCACATAGAGCACCATGTTGAACAGCGCATTGCGGTAGTAGGGATCGGCCAGCATCTGCCAGAAATTGTCGAGCCCGTTGAACTTGCGGCCGGCGAAGGAGGACAGGTTCCAGTCTGTCAGCGCGATGTAGAAGCCGAACAATGTTGGGAAGATCACCATGGCGATGGTGAACAAAAGCGCCGGCAGCAGGAACAGCGCGCGCTGGCCGTCCTCGCCGCGCGTCAGCACCTGGCCGACGCCGAGCGCTACGCCCCACAGAATGTAGGCGTAGACGATAGGGCGCCAGGTATCGAAACCGAGCGTGGTGACTTCGCTCTTGTAGAGGATCTCCAGCGCGATCACCGCCAGCAGGCCGAGCGTGGCCAGCGCCATCACGGCAAAGCCAAGCTGCTTGCGGCCCGGCGAGATCAGATCGGCTGGACCGGCGTTTGCCGGCCATGCAGTGGTGGTCTGGTCAGCCACGCGTCCCCGTCCGTTCAAAAACTAAAACCTGCAACCGGCTCGAGCCGGTCAGGTCCGGCGGCTTGCACCGCCGGACCTGTTGTCACGATAGGATCAGCCTACACGCCGAGCGAGGCCTTGTAGAGCTTGATCTGGTTTTCGCGGCCGATCTGGTCGGTCAGCTTCTCCCAGGCCGCGGCAATGGCGTCGGCGCCTTCCTGCGCTTTCATCTTGCCGGCGAATGTGTTGGCCAGAATGTCCTCGGCAGCGGAATAATACTGGAAGATGCCGGGGATGCGCGGCTCGATCGCCGCGTTCGGATGGTTGTAGCTGTCGGCTTCCGACTTGAGATACGAGGTGATGAACGCCTCGTCGTAGCCTGCCGCAACCCATTCGGGAATGTCGAAATGCGAGTTGCGGTAGGGCTGGAAGCCGGACGGATACATCGCCGTCCAGATCGACAGGTCCTTGCCGCCGAGATGGGCCGCGGCCGACCATGCCGCCTTCTTCTTCTTTTCGTCGCTGTCGACGCGTGCCATGACATAGACGCCCCAGCCGAGATAGGCGCAGTTCGGCGCATAGTTCGGGCCGCTGGCGAGCTTGTCCCAGGCGCCGGTCTTGGAATTGTAGACATCGTCGGATCCCGGCAGGATCGAGAAGCCGGTGACGTCGCCGATGACCGACGAGTCATTGGTCTTGACGTTGGAGCCGACGTCGCCCCACCAGGTGACCATCGAACCCGTGCCGGCCAGGAACTGCTGGAAGGCGGTGGTGTTCGGGTCGGCATTGATCTGGTCGGCCGGTTCCGAAGGCAGCGCGTCGATGACGTCCTGGATGGCGCGCACCCAGGCCGGATTGTCGACGCGCGGCTTCATCGTGTCGGCGTCGAACAGCCAGGCCTTGTCGTCTGGATGCTTGGCATAGGCGGAGGCGCGGCTGCCAAGGAAGTAGAAGCCGAAACCGCCCCAGGCCTTGGGCGCATCGAGATAGCCAAACACGTCCTGGCCCTTGAACTGCTTGCCCTTGAGGAATTTTGTGACGGCCTGGACTTCCTGCCAGGTCTTCGGCACGCCCCATTCGGTGGTCGCGCCGCCATCCTTCCATGCCTTGGCGAGGTCGGCATCGGCAAACACGTCGGTGCGGTAGTTGAAGTTATGCGCATCGCCGTCGACGGTGATGCGATACTGCTTGCCGTCCCAGGTGCCGACCGGCGGCTGCAGATAGGCCACGACATCCTTCATGTCGATCTGCTCTTTGACCCAGTCGGGCATTTCGGAGGTCAGGCCCTTGCCGCAGACATCGCCTTCGAAGGGCGCGCCCATCTCGATGATGTCGAAATCGACGGTGCCGGTGGCGATCGACTGCTGCAGGCGAGCGTTGTAGTCGGCCTGCGCCAGGTCGATCCAGCTGATCTTGGCGCCGGTGTAGGCCTCCCACGGCTTCAGGAAGCCGCGGAACAGAACATTGTGAAGGTTCTGGTTGTTGAGGCCCATGAAGGTGAGTTCGACACCGGCGAATTCGCCTTCCTTGACGTTGGCCTTGGTGGCTTCCAGGCAGAGTTCGCCGACCTTCTGGAAGTCGGAATCCGTCGGCTGGCCTTTGCCGACACCGGGAATCTGCAGGATTTTCGAGCGCAGTTCGCTGGCGGCTTCAGCCGGGCGCGTTAAAGCGCCGAGGCCTGCACCGGAAGCGGCGGCGATAGCGGCCATAGAGGCCGCGCCTTTGAGTATGTCACGCCGGGTCGCACCCGCGCGGACGAGTTTTTCGTACAGACCGACTCTCATCTATTCCTCCCAGAACAACTGTCGTGAATTGAAATGCCAATCCCTCGGACGCCGAACGTCGGCGGTTCTCCTTTTATCATACGGGGACGTGGGACCCCACCCTGCGTCGCCTGGAGCTCCGATTTTCGGGAAAAAATCCGACTGTCGGATTGGCACTCGCCACTATTCGCGTAATCGATTACCTTGTCAACACGAATGACTTTTTATCGATAACATACTGACTTGCCCTTGCCGTTGGCAATGGCTAGCTTCACCGCAAGAAAAGGGGGGACGATGGCTCAAGTCGCGATCAGCAATGTGGCCAAGGCGTTCGGAACCGTCAAGGTCCTGCACGGAGTCAGTGTCGATATCGCCGACGGCCAGTTCGTGGTGCTGGTCGGCCCATCGGGCTGCGGCAAGTCCACGCTGCTCAGAATGGTGGCCGGGCTGGAAACCGTCTCGGGCGGCACCATCGCCATCGGCGACCGCATCGTCAACAATCTGCCGCCGGCCAAGCGCGACATCGCCATGGTGTTCCAGAATTATGCGCTCTATCCGCACAAGACGGTGGAGCAGAACATGGCGTTTGCGCTGAAGCTGCGCGGCACCGATCCGGCCGTGGTCGCCGAGCGGGTCAAGCGCGCCGCCGACATTCTCGACCTCAACCCCTACCTGAAACGCTATCCGCGCCAGCTCTCTGGCGGCCAGCGCCAGCGTGTCGCCATGGGCCGCGCCATCGTGCGCAACCCGCAAGTGTTCCTGTTCGACGAACCGCTCTCCAATCTCGATGCGAAGCTCCGCGTACAAATGCGCACCGAGATCAAGGAACTGCATCAGCGGCTGAAAACCACCACCATCTACGTCACCCACGACCAGATCGAGGCCATGACCATGGCCGACAAGATCGTCGTCATGCGCGATGGCCGTATCGAACAGGTCGGCGCGCCATTGGAATTGTTCGACCGGCCGGCCAATCTGTTTGTCGCCGGCTTCATCGGCTCGCCGTCGATGAACCTGCTCAAGGGCGTGGTGCGCAAGGGCGACAAGGTCGAGATAGCGGGCACGCTGTTCCCGATCGCTGCCGGCAGCGCCGCCAAGGAAGGCCAGGCCGTGGTCTATGGCGTGCGGCCCGAACATCTCGAAATCCACGCCGACGGCGTGCCGGTGAAAATCTCGGTGGTCGAGCCGACCGGCTCCGAAACCCTGGTCTTCGTGCGCTTCGGCGACGGCGAGATGGTGGCGCTGTTTCGCGAGCGCCACGACTTCAAACCCGGCGACACGCTCAATCTCAAGCCGCGCCTCGACCAGGTCCACCTCTTCGACGCCGAGACCGGCAACCGGCTCTGATTTTCCAATCGACTTTGACCAAACCTGTTTGACGAGGACTGCCATGCTCAAAGGGATCAACCCATTGCTCAACGCCGATGTGCTTCAGGCGCTGAGGGCAATGGGGCAYGGCGACGATCTGATCATCGCCGACACCAATTTCCCCGCCGATTCGGTGGCGCGCCAGACCGTGCTCGGAAAACTGCTGCGCATCGATGCGCCGGCGGCCGATGTGGTCAAGGCGGTGCTGTCGCTCTATCCGTTGGACACTTTTGTCGACGACGCGGCCGCCCGCATGGAGATCGTGGGCAAGCCCAACGAGATTCCGCCGGTGCAAAAAGAGGTGCAGAAACAGATCGACAAGGCCGAGGGCAAAGCCTGGCCGATGATCTCGGTCGAGCGCTACGCCTTCTACGAACGTGCCAAGAAGGCCTATTGCGTCATCCAGACCGGCGAGCGCCGCTTCTATGGCTGCTTCGCCTTCCGCAAGGGCGTCGTGCCGCCGGATGCGGAGTAGCACAATGCCATCCGGCCAATCTGTTGTCACAAAGCCTGTTGTCATATTGGGCGTCTTCGTCGCCGACACCGCCTATCGCGCCGATCGCCAGCCGCGCATGGGCGAGACCATCCTTGGCAATTCCTTCAAGCTGGGGCCGGGCGGCAAGGGCTCGAACCAGGCGGTGGCGGCCGGCAAGCTTGGCGCCGACGTCACCTTCCTGACCCGGCTCGGCGTCGATGCTTTCGCCGACATGGCCAAGGCGACCTGGAAAGATGCCGGCGTGAAGAGCGCCGTCATCGACACGCCGCAAAGCTATACGGGTGCGGCCTATATCTTCATCGAGGAGACCACCGGCAACAACGCCATCATCGTCAGTCCCGGTGCAGCGATGCTGATTACGCCTGATGACATCGAGGCCAATGCCGGCCTGATTGGCGGGGCTGGCGTCTTCGTCACCCAGCTCGAACAGCCGATCGACGCAGCTTTGCGCGCACTCGAGATCGCGCGCGGGGCAGGGGTGACCACCATCCTCAATCCGGCGCCGGCGGCAAAACTGCCCGACCGCATCTACGCGCTTTGCGACTACGTCACGCCCAACGAGACCGAGGCCGAGGAGCTGACCGGCATCAAGGTTGCCTCCATCGACGACGCCCGCCGCGCCGCCGACAGCCTGCTGCAAAAGGGCGTCGGCTCGGTCATCATCACACTCGGCGAAAAAGGCGCGCTGCTGCATACCGCGAACCGTTCCGACCATGTCCCCGTGGTCAGCGCCGGCCCGGTGGTCGAAACCACCGGTGCGGGAGATGCCTTCAATGGCGGCCTAGCCGCCGCCCTCGCCAAAGGCGTGGAGCCGCTGCAAGCAGTGCGCTTCGCCTGCGCCGTCGCCGGCATTTCGGTGACGCGGCCAGGCACGGCGCCATCCATGCCGACGCTGCAGGAGGTCGAGGCGCTGCTGGAGGGGATTTGAGGCCGCAGCGTTCTTGCATGGCCTCACCAGTCGCGATTGTCGTCCAGCCAGTATGCGCCAAGGCAGCCGAGTTGGCGCCGAAGGCCAAGCCGCCGCTTCGTGTCAAACGCCATCTGCGAGCGTGTCCAGAGAGCGCTGTTCTCGTTCGAATTGGGCACGATGGTATATCCACTCGCGACCAGTTGCAGCCTCATTTCCTCGAAGTGCCTTTTGAAACCGTTCTCGATCCGGCTTTGCGAGTAGCGTCGTCCGTGCAGGCATTCCTGGGCCAGGATGTCGGAATACATCTGGGCGCTGATCGTTCTCAACGCTTCTTCGGAGATCGGCTTGTGGCTGTCCTCGGACCAGCATCGCCCTGCCGACGCTACCAGCATCGCGGCCACCATGCCTGCCGACAACCTCTCCACTTTGGTCCTTCCCGACCGGGGTGTCATATTAGCCACAGATAATGTTAATCGGCAATCCGGTCTTGCGCCATTGGCATAGGTGTCCAGTAATGGGTCGCCGTGTCTGGCACCGCAATTGCAATGTCAGCAATGCCGGGGGCATCCGTCGCTCCTGGCAAGCCGGGGGGCGATCGGGGCCCGCCGCTTCTCAAAATGAGCGGCGGGCTCTTTAGTGCCGGTTTGAAAGCCGCCTGAATCGCCGAAACATTGGGTGCTGGGCCATTATGTATTTTCCGCAATTTCTGGTGGGCATGTTCGCAACGTCGTTCATCGTTGCGATCTGGGCCGACATTGCAACTGGCTCCGTCTGGAAGGCGCTCGGCTGGGCTGTTCTTGCAATGGTTATTCTTCAGCTTGGATACATCGGCCTTGTCGTCCGCCTGATCTACAAACGGGAATCGGAAGGCGTCGAGGGACATGGTGCGAGCGCGGCTCGAACCCGCAACCTCCGGCGTGACAGGCCGGCACTCTAACCGACTGAGCTACACCTCGCGCAGCATTGATCGCTGCAAGGCGACCCATCTGAACGAACGCATTCAAGGCGCCAAGGGGTAACTGCGGGACAGCGCAAGGAGGTCTTCGATGCTCTGGGTTGCACTGGTCATCGGCGCCTTGCTTGCGGGCAAGTGCCTGTCATTCGTCTCGACGCTTGCCGACACGGCGACCAAAATGGCTGGCTCCGCTCCTGAACCCAATTCTTATCAGGCCGACATGACCCCGGACTGGCTGATGGGCCTGATGGGCATCTGCTTCATCGAGCTGGTCGGGGCGGTCTGCGGCATCTGGTATTTTGAGGGATGGATCCTTGGCCTCGTCGCGCTGGTCGCAGCGATCGCCCTCCCTGCGATTTTCAACGTGGCGGTGCCACCGCGCCGAGGGTCGATCGTCTACTTGCGGAGCGCGGCATTCACGCTGCTGACCCACCCCAGCCGTGTGGAGATGATGGGCCGGCTGCTTGCCGCCCGACCCGATATTGCGCGATATCTGTGAAAGAATGCCTTGGCATTCAGACTTTCGGCCACTTCAAATCAGCGAACTGATTGAGAAGTGGCGCGAGTGACGGGGCTCGAACCCGCGACCTCCGGCGTGACAGGCCGGCACTCTAACCAACTGAGCTACACCCGCGCATTTGACGAGCACGTGTCAGCCGTGTTCGTCGTTGGGGCGGTGGATAAGGGGTTCGCCACCGGGTGTCAAGCGCAGCTAGGCAGCATAAACGCAAACAGGAGAAGGTTTTTTGACAGGCGGCGTTTTGCCCGGGAAAACCGCTATGCGGCTAAGCACGCGCCTGTTCATTTGGCCTTGCGAAGCCGGTTGCGACCGCTTAAAGGTCCGGCCCGGAGCGGGCGATTAGCTCAGTTGGTAGAGCGCTTCGTTTACACCGAAGATGTCGGCGGTTCGAGCCCGTCATCGCCCACCATTTTATTTTAAGGCAGAATTTCCACCCGGCTGGACCATCAAGTCGGTGAGTTTGCAGCTGCCTGGCTACAGAACAGTAACAGCGCTGGGCAGCCAGCACCCGAGCTCCCGACTCCGCCAGAAACGTCGATCTCCGCCCGGCTGACAGCCCAAAATCAAGTCTCACACCTTGGCGGTGTTCAGTAGCTGCATGTCGCCCATCCAAGCGGGACGATGAAACGAGAGCGGGCGAAGAAACATCTCCCAGCCACCTGGCGTCAAGCCGAACGCCGGACTTGCCAAAGGCTCTGCTTTCGATAAAACCGAGCAGACCAATAGTGCGTCTAACGAACCCTGCGGCGGAGTTGTTTCACGATGCTCTTCTTGGCAACTCTGGCGATAGAGGCTTTTTGGCCTGTGTGGTTGTTCTTGCTTTGCATTCTCGTGCTTATCCTTGCGCTTCGCCGTCCGCGCCCTCGGGTCGTTTTCGTAGCACAGCCGGGACAGGATATGGCGCAGCAGGCGAAGCAGATTCAGCAAGCGCAGGCTGATCACATTCGCGCCTTGCAGCAGGACTGGGACGCGTTGCCTTGGCATAGGAAATTGGCCAGCAATGGAAGGCCGAGGTAATCCGCGGCGGCGGCCTTTAGTTGGGCCGCGATCTACAAGCGCCGAGGGTGGGAAGCAGCGAGGTGATTCAGCATCTTCAACTGAAGATCGCGGTCGAGGATCATGGGAAAACGGTCCTCCTTTTGCCGTTGTTGTGAAAGCAACTCGTTCGAAGACCTAGGGCGAGATTCGCCCTATGATACAGGCGGTAAAATACCGGCGGTAGGTTCTCGGCAATCGCCTTTCACGCCCGCAAGTCGGCCGCGTATGATCGGTGGCGCGGGCGCGGCCACAACGGCCACGCCCGCCTTTCTGCTGCTGACAGACTACTGCTTGACGTAGCAGGCCTTCTTCACCCGGCGGATTGGGTCCTCGCCAAAGGTGTCGAGGCTGCACATAACGCCATTCCTGAAAACGCCTTGGACGTACTGGCCGCGCGCGCCGTAGCGGACCAGTTTGCGGCCACGGAAATCACAGTACTGATTCTCCCTGGCGCAGGCCACCCAGCGGCCACGGCCCTGGCCGTAGTCGTCGTCGCCGTAATTGTCGTCGTCATTGTCGCTGTAATCGTCACCGCCGCGCCGCGTCACGATATAGCAAGCCTTGTCGCGGCCGGGCGCGGGATCGCCAAAGATGCGGTTTGAACAAGGCACCGCGCGGCGGTCGAAAAAGCGGGACGTGGTCTGGCCGCGCGCGCCGTAAACCACTTCGGCTGGATAGGGCAGGCGGCAGATGCCACCCTCTTCAGCGCATCGCTGCATGCGCTGGGCCGACGCGGTGGCCGGGAAAAGAACAGAGGCGGCCGAGGCCAACCCGACCAGGCAAATGAATGTGAACACCATCCGGATCAGGGTGCTGGAGGTTTTTGACACGACTTGTCTCCCTTATTGATTCACGCGCCATCTTACAGCAGCCTACCCAAATGCAAGATGAACGAAAGCCATTGCCGACAGCCGGGATGAGCTGAATTTCTGTTTTCTGGCCAGGGAGCTGCCGCCACCGATCCGGATTTGGTAAGGGTCTTGGTCAGCAATCGACGGCTCTCCGGAGAGGCAGGACCATGATCGACCATCCCAGGCGCCTGCTGCTTCAGCTGATGTTCGTCTTCGCAATCTGCGGCACCGGGCACCTCGCCTATGCGGCAAAGGCCGGCGACGGTGTGGACCAGCCGGCCGCCAAAGCCGCCTTGCTCAAGGCCTATCCCGGACTTTTCACGATCAAGAGCAATGTCCTGACCTGGACCGACGGCACCACGATGGTGTGGGACGACGGCAAGCCGCGCGACGCCGAGGCGCTGCTGGAGAGCCCTGACATCGAAGACATGTTTCGCTACGTCTATCCGACGGCAGCGGAGGGCGCGCTGGTGCCTCCGGAGGATTTCGATCCCGGCCGCATCCGCAACGAAGCCTTCTTCGAGAAGCTTTACGGGGCAAGTGCCGCGGAAGTGGGCAAGCACATCGCCAACGTCAAATGGCTGCCGAAACTCGGCAAGAAAACCGTGCAGGTGACCGAAATTTTCGGCATCAACGACCGGCTAGGCAAGGTTTCCGATGCGCTGGAGGCTATGCCCGCGGAGCTCAGCCGTTACGGGCTCAAGCCCGGCGGCGGCTTTGTCTGGCGGCCCATCGCCGGCACAAACCGCCTGAGCGTCCACTCTTTCGGGGCAGCCTTCGACATCAATGTCGGTTTCTCCGACTATTGGTATAACAACAGAAACAAATCCGACCCGAAGGCGCACATTCCATTCAAGAACCGAATTCCGCTGCAAATCGTGGAATTGTTTGAGAAAAACGGCTTCATCTGGGGCGGGCGCTGGTATCATTACGACACCATGCATTTCGAGTACCGGCCTGAGCTGCTGCTTTACAAGAAACCCGGCTGATCAAAGCGGCAGCAGCCGTAAGGCACATACGCGGGGACGAAACCCGCCGATGCCGCCTTTATGCGCGTCAATAACGAAGCCCCAGGTTGGTGGCGGCTTGCCGGCCATTGGCGGTCGCGGCACTACAAACCCGGCGAAGATCGGCACGGATGTTTTCGGAGTTGAGCATCTCGGCGGCTTCCGGAAAGCCCTCGGCCAGCAACGTGGCAACAATCTCGGCCGGCGACTGGTGGAAACCATCTTCTGCCAAAGCCTGAGCCCTCTGGTAGATATGGCTGGTTCTGATGTTGTCTGCCATTCATAAGTACCTCCGTTGATTGGCACTTGATGAACAACTTTCGAGAAGTATTCGAGTTCCATACAACTTAGAGAGGAAGTTGTATCATCGACGCAGGGAGCGCCGTATCTTTCGCTGGAATGACCTCTCGTCGTCGGGAGGCGCGGTCCGGTCCGTGGCCGATCGATACAAGGATCAAGGCGGCAGCAGCCGGAAATCCTTGCCTTCGGGCAGCAACTGGCCGCCGTCGACGACGATGGTGGTGCCAGTGATGTAGCTGGCGTCGTCGGAGGCCAGGAACAGGAAGGCGTTGGCGACATCGCGCGGGCTGCCGAGGCGTCCCAGCGGGATGGAGTCCTCCATGTTCTTGATGTAGGCCGCGCCGCGATGCAGCTCGATCGCCTCGGTCAGGATGTTGCCGGGCTCGACGCCGTTGACGGTGATGCCGTAGCCGGAAAATTCCAGCGCCGCCGAGCGGATGAAGCCGTTGATGCCGGCCTTGCTGGCTGCGTAATGCCCGTGGCCGGGGCTGGTGACGTGCGGGCCGGTGATCGACGAAGTGTAGAGCATGCGCCCGTAATGCTGCGCCTTCATCGGCGCCAGCGCCGCCAGCGTGGCGTTGAACGTGCCGCGCAGATTGACCGCCATCACCCGGTCCCAGTCGTCCGGGCTGGTGTTTTCGATCAGCTGCCAGGGATAGATGCCGGCATTCTGCACGACGATGTCGAGACGGCCATGGCGGCTTAGCGTCAGCGCCACCGCGGCCTCGGCGTCGGCCATTTGCGAGATGTCGGTGCGGATGAAGGCGGCGCCAAGCTCGTCGGCGGTTGCCTGACCGGCTTCGGCCTCGCTGTCGGCGAGGACCAGCCTTGCGCCTTCTTCGGCAAAACGCTGGGCAATGCCTTTGCCGATGCCGCGCGCGCTGCCGACGATCAGCGCGACCTTGCCTTGCAGTCGTCCGGTCATGCGAGCCGTCCTCTCACGCGAGTCTTTGGCGAATGGTTTGCTTGAAGGCGTCGAGCAGCACGGCGGCGAGCACCAGCAGGCCGTGGATCACCAGAGTGAAATTGGCCGGCAGGCCCATCAGATTGATCGCCGTGTTAATGGCGGAGAGCAGCAGCACGCCGGCATAGACGCCGGGCAAGGTGCCGACACCGCCTTTCAGGCTGACGCCGCCGATGACGACGGCGGCAAAGGCGTTGAACAACAGCCCGGTGCCGAGATTGGCGCTGGCGCCGGAGGTGCGGATGGCCAGCAGCCAGCCGGCCAGCCCGGCAATGGCGCCGGCAAGCACGAAGGCGATGATCAAATTGCGGTTGACGCGAATGCCGGCACGGAAGGTCGCGGTCTCGTTGCCGCCGATCATGATCAGGTGGCGGCCGAATGGCGTCTTGGCCATGACTAGCGAAGAGATGACGAAACAGGCAATCGCGATCCAGGCGGTGAGCGGCAGGCCGGCGAGGCGCTGGATGGCGAACCAGCGGATTGCCGGCGCCAGGTCCTGTGCCGAGCGGCCGCCCGAGATGACCAGCACCAGGCCGCGCACCCAGATGTAGGACGCCAGCGTGATGATGAAGGCGCTCATCTTGAGCTTGACCACGAGGAATCCGTTGAGGGCGCCGATAATGCCGCCGACGGCCAGCGCAATGAGCAGCGAGACCGGAACCATAAGCCATTGCGGGCTGAACTGTATTCCGATGCCGATACCCGAGGAGCAGAACAGGATGCCGACGGTCATGGCGCTGAGCGCGGCCACCGATTCCACCGACAGGTCCATATGGCCGGCAATGATGACCAGCGACAGGCCGATCGACATCACGCCGAGAACGCTCGAGGCTTCGATGATGTTGGCGAAGATGCCGAGCTGGAAATAGTTCGGGATGAGAAGAGAAAAGACGATCAACACAAAGACCAGCATGAACCAGACGAGGTTGTCGAGGACGAACTCCAGGGCTTTGCGGGTGCGCGGGTTCATGGGCTGATCCGGTTGGCGCCCCCCTTGGAAATCAGGTTGAGAAATCAAACTGATTTCGTCGGGCTAAGGCGCGGATTCAAGTTCGCCATAGCATCCGTGGGATGCGGCGTTGCGACACGGCAGGCTCCGGGCCTGAACGGCCCGGAGCGCTTCGCTAAGCGACTATTCGACCGACTTGACGGTGTCCGTCGGCGGCTTCTGGTTGCCCCAGAAGGCCGGATTGTCGACGTTTTCCTTGGTGATGGCAGCACCGGGGATCTTGATGTTCGGTCCCCAGGCTTCCTTGGTCACGGTCGACTTCAGGCCGAGCACATCATATTCGCCGGGCTTGATTTCTTCCTTCTTGACGACCTTGTCCATGAACATGGCGACGGCCGCGGCCTGTGCGTAGAGCGGCTGTTCGACTTCGACATTGAGCCAGCCCTTGCGGATCAGGTCGAGACCGACCGGAGCACCGTTCGAGCTCATCAGCATGACGTCGCCCGGCTTCTTGCCGGCGGCCTCGAGCGAGGCGACGGCAGCGACCGAGAGGTGCGCGGCATGGCTGAAAATCAGGTCGATGTCAGGGTTGGCCAGCATCTGGTCGTTGACGATGGTCCCGGCTGCATCCGCCGCCCACTGCATGGCCGGCAGCGAGATGATCTTGACGTCCGGGAACGCCTTCATCTTCTCCTCGAAACCCTTCT
Organism: Mesorhizobium sp. P2_B11; assembly: GCF_056404855.1. NCBI lineage: Bacteria > Pseudomonadati > Pseudomonadota > Alphaproteobacteria > Hyphomicrobiales > Phyllobacteriaceae > Mesorhizobium > Mesorhizobium sp. P2_B11. The sequence continues at coordinate 442,061 of NZ_JBFUDF010000006.1, read as the reverse complement.
GGATGTCGAGCGTGTAAGGGTCGCCGGGATCGCCGAGCACCTGCAGCACCTTGCCCTTCACCGAGCCGTGCTTGGCTTTCAGGAGTTTTTCCGCCTGGTCGGCGGCGACGTAGCCGATCTCGACCGTGCCCGCCACCGAAGTGAAGTCCGACGGGGTCGAGGTAATCTGGCGGTCGAATTCGACCACCGGAATGCCGGCGGCGCGCGCCGCTTCGATGGACGGTTTCAGCGCGTTGAAATCAACGGCGGCGAGAATGATCGCCGCCGGCTTCAGCGCAATGACGTCGTTCATCTGCGATTGCTGCGCGTCGGTCTTGTTGTCGGCGTTGAGTGTCTTCACCTCATAGCCGACCTGCTTGAGGAACAGCTCCAGCGCGCTCACCGAGCCGGTCTGGAATTCATCGAGCAGGGTCGGGACCATATAGTAGACGGTGCCCTTGGTCTGGGACATTGCCGGCGTGAGCGAGGCAAGAGCCAGTGCCAGGATACCGAAGACAAGAACTAATATTCGCTTCATGTCGTTCGCTCCTCTTTTATTACCGGACCCCTCTTGTGTCCCTCAACTTGCCGGTCCGGCACCGGCAAGCGTCTCACCGGTGATCATGTTGATCACCGCATCGGGACTTGTTTTGTTGCGTGCGACATCGCCGGCCACGACGCCCTGGCGGATCACCACGATCCGGTCGGCGACCTGAAAAGCCTGTTGCATGATGTGGGTGATGATGACGACGCCGATGCCCTGGTTGGCGACCTGGCGGATCATCTCGAGGCCGCGCCTTGTCTGCTCGACGCCAAGGGCCGCGAACGGCTCGTCGAGCAGCACCAGCTTGCCGCCCCAATGCACGAAGCGGTTGAGCTCGATCGCCTGGCGCTGGCCGCCCGAGAGGTGCTCGACATTGGTGCGCAGCGACGGAATGCGGGTGCCGGCACTGGCCAACGCCTTGCCGACGACGGCCTCCATGGCGCGCTCGTCGAGGATCGGGACGCCGAGCACCTTGCGGGTGATCTCCCGGCCCATGAAGAAATTGGCGACGACGTCGACATTGGTGCACAGCGACAGGTCCTGGTAGACGGTCTCGATGCCGGCAGCCTTGGCCTCCGCCGGCGATTTCGCCAAAAACTCCTTGCCCTCGAACAGCATGCGGCCGGAACTCGGCTCGAGGCCGCCGGCGATGATCTTGACCAGCGTCGACTTGCCGGCGCCATTGTCGCCGAGCAGCGCCACGACCTCGCCCTTGCCGATCGAGAAGCTGATGCCCCTCAAGGCGTGGATGGCGCCGTAATTCTTGGTGACGTTTTCGAGTACCAGCAGCGGTTCGGTCATGCCGCCACTCCCTTGCTGTGCATGAGGTCTGACCGGCGCTCGCGCTCGGCAATGAACATCTGGCCGAAGCGCGGTGAAAGCACGCCGGACACGGCCAATGCCGCAGCGCCGCGCAGCACCGAATGCTGGCCGCCGGTGGCGACCATCACGCGCGGGGTCTTGCGGTCGCGTCGCGCAGAGATCGAATTGGGAAGCTGCGCCGCCGCGCCGACCAGTCTTTCCAGGAGGTCGGTAGGGGCGAGCCCGCCGAGGATGACGGTTTCGGGATCGAACAGGTTCTCGATGGTGACGATGGCGTTGCGGAAGACCGGCGCGACTTCGGCCACCCAGGCGGCTTCGCCGATGTTGCGGCGGCGCAGCGCTTCGAGCGAGAGGTAGCGTTCGAGGCAGCCGTGGTTGCCGCACGGACAGAGTTCGCCGCCGGGAACGGCAGGGATGTGTCCGATCTCGCCGGCATTGCCCCAGGCGCCGCGCATCACCGCACCGTCATGGACGATGGCGCCACCAAGGCCGACGCCGAAATAGAGGTAGTAATATTCGGAATGGCCGGCCCCAAGGCCATAGAGGCGCTCACCCATGGCGGCCGCCGCCATGTCGGTTTCAAAGAAGGCCGGCAGCCCCGTCGAGGCCGTCAACCGTTCCGGCAGCGCGACATCCTTCCAGCCGGCCATCGTGGTCGGGCCGATAAAGCTCATCGATTCCACGCCGAACGGCCCGGGCAGCGCCATGCCGATGCCGAGTACGCGGCCGCCGGGCCGCAGCGCGGTCAATTCGGGCACCATGGCGCCGATCAGCTCGAAGGCATGGTCGGGCGTCGCGTGCGGCGCCTCGCGATGCGTGCTCTCGATGACGTCGCCGCTGAGATTGATCAGCGCAGCGTCGATGCCGAGCGGGGTGAGATGGATCCCAACGGCATAGCCGCCTTCAGGGTTGATCCGGAGCGTCGCCGGCGGCAGTCCGCGCCCGCGCGGCTCTTCGCGCAGCGACAGCACATAGCCGTGCTCTTCGAGCTCGCGCACGATGGTCGACACGGTCTGGACGGTGAGGCCGACGCGGCTGGCAATGTCGCCGCGGGCGATGGGGCCATGAAGACGGATCGACTCCAGCACGATGCGCCGGTTGTAGGGTCGTCCGAACTCCTGGTTGGTTCCCCGTAGTGCCATTTTCCCTCTCCCTGGGAGAGGCGAGACTTGCACAGGCAATTTATTCAGTCAAATGGAATTCAAAAATAATTTGTGACAGATCTGGCTCGAGATGCAGGACCTGTCCCATGCGCCGCGCTGGCCGATTGCCGTCGGGCTGAAACCACTTCAATGGTGAATGAGGTCAGGCGGGCGCGGGGCTTGCCTGACAAGTGATCCAGCAGGGAAAACCGATGATCGAATTGCCTTTTGCGCGCGGCGAGTACCAGCAGCGGCTCACGAAAATCCGCGCTGAGATGGCAAAGCGGGGGCTCGAGCTTCTTGTCATCAACGATGTCGCCAACCAGCATTACGTCACCGGCTATGACGGCTGGTCGTTCTACACGCCGCAGGTGGTGCTGGTTCCGATCGAGGAGGAGGCCGAGCCGGTGTGGATCGGCCGCGCCATGGATGCGGCCGGCGGCCTGCTGACGGCGTGGATGAAGCCGGAAAATGTAGTTGGCTTTCCCGAAGACCATGTGCAGCGCGCCGACCGTCATCCGATGGACTGGATCGCGGCCTGGATCGTCGCCAAAGGCTGGGGCAACCGTCCTATCGGTATCGAGCTCGAAGCCTACTATTTCTCGCCCAAGGCCCATGCGCGGCTCGTCGCCGGCCTGCCTAATGCGAAATGGCACGACGCCGACCTGCTGGTGAACTGGATCCGTGCCATCAAATCCGCGCCCGAAATCGCTTACCTGCGCAAGGCATCGAAGCTGGCAGAGGCGGCGGTCACGCGCGCCTATGAGATCATCGCGCCCGGCGTGCGCGAATGCGATGCGATCGCCGCCATCCAGGCGGCGCAGATCGCCGGCAGTCCTGACTTCGCCGGCGACATCACCGCGCTGCCGCCGACGATCCTCGGCGGCGAAAATGCATCGGCGCCGCACATCATGTGGAGCGGCCGACGGTTCGGCAAGGACGAGACGATTGCACTCGAATTGGCCGGCGTCTGCCGCCGCTATGCCGCAGGCCTCGCCAGAACGATGCAGCTCGGCAAGACGCCGACGCGTGTCGCCGACACCGCAAAGGCTGTCATCGAAGGCATGGACGCGGTGCTCGATGCGGTGAGGCCGGGCACATCGGCCGAAGCGGTCGAGGCGGCCTGGCGCACAGTCATCCAGCGCTACGGGCTGAAGAAGGAATCGCGCATTGGCTATTCCATCGGCGTCGCCTATCCGCCGGATTGGGGCGAGCACACGATCAGCCTGCGGCCCGGCGACAAGACGGTGCTGCAGCCCGGCAACGTCGTGCACTCCATTCTCGGCATGTGGATGGATGGCTGGGGTATCGAGGTCAGCGAGACGATTTTGGTGACCGAGACCGGCAATGAGACGCTGACGAAATTCCCGCGAGATATTTATGTCAAATCCTGACCGGCCGGTCGCAGCGGGTGGCACTGCGCCCGACATCGACGCCGGACTTCTCGACCGGATGATCGAGATCCGTCGGCATCTGCACCGAAACCCTGAGCTTTCAAACCGCGAGGCGGGCACGCAGGCCTATCTCCGGCAGATGCTGGCCAAGGAGGGGATTGAGGCTGTCCGCGACGTCGCCGGTTATGGCCTGGCGGTAGATGTGGTCGGCACTGGCCGGCCGTCGAACCGTAAACTGGTCATCCGCGCCGACATCGACGCTCTGCCGATCGAGGAAGAGTCCGGGGTCGACTTTGCTTCGGAAAACCCCGGCGTGATGCATGCCTGCGGTCACGACGCTCACACCGCAATGGGCTTTGCCGTGGCTACCCACCTGCATCGCACGCGCGACACCTTTGGCGGCACCGTGCGCCTCATCTTCCAGCCGGCTGAGGAAGACGAGCCGTCAGGCGGCAAGCGTGTGGTGGAGGAGGGGCTGCTCGACGATGTCGATGCGGCGATCTGCGTCCACGTCGATCCGTACACGGCATCCGGCAAGGTCGCCGTTGGCCCCGGCCCCTACACGCTCGCCTGCGATACGTTCGATGTGCTGGTTACCGGATCGGCGGCGCATGCGGCGAAACCCTATGAAGGCATCGATGCGCTGACCGTCGCCTGCTCGATGGTGAGCGAGTTGCAGAAGATCGTTGCGCGCGAGACCGACCCCTACGACCCGCTGGTCATCTCGGTAACCGCCATCAATGGCGGCAACGCCTACAATGTCACCGCCGGCAAGGTTACCTTTAAAGGCACCATCCGCAGCGGCAGCGACGCCACCCGCGAGCGCGCCCAACGGCGGCTTCGCGAGATACTGGAAGGAATCGCGGCAAGCCATGCCGCCAGCGTCCAGGTCGAGATCCACCAGGGCGAGCCCGGCGTCGTCAACGATGTCGAGATGACCGAGCTGATCCTGGCCGGCGCGAAGGCCGCCATCGGCGCCGACAATGTCCTTAACCTGCCGGGATGGAGCATTGCCGACGACTTTGCCTATTACAGCGAAAAACGCCCGTCAGTGTATTTCCGGCTCGGCATTCGCAACGAAGCGGTCGGTTCGGTCTATCCGCTCCACCACGCCCGCTTTCGCGTCGACGAGGTCGCATTGAAAGCCGGCGTCGCCACCATGGTTTCAGCGGCGACGCTGTTCTTGTCGACATCGGCGGATGATACCGCCTGACGGCACTCAGTACTTGATCGCCCGGCGCTCGATCAGCACCACGAGGCAGAACAGCACGATCGACAGGCCTGATGACAGCACGATCGCCGCATAGAGGCGGTCCGACTGATAGTTGAAGGACGCCTGGATGATCAGCGCCCCGAGCCCTTTGTCCGACCCGATCCATTCGCCGACAATGGCGCCGATGACGGCCGTGGCCGAGGCGATTCTGAGCGATGAGAACAGCATCGGCAAAGCGCGCGGCAGGCGCAGGCTCCAAAACACTTCCCAGCGTGTCGCCGACAGCACACGAAACAGTTCGTGCTCGTTGCTGCTGGCCGAATCCAGGCCGCGGATCATGTTGACCAGCGTCGGGAAGAAACAGATCACCGCCGCAATGACGATCTTCGGCGTCATGCCCAGCCCAAAGATCAGCATGATGATCGGCGACAGCGCCAGGATCGGAATGGTGTTGAAGAACAGCACGATCGGAAAATAGGCGGCCTGCAGCACACGGTTGTGCACGAACAGCACCGCCAGCAGCACGCCGGCGAGATTGCCGATGGCAAAGCCGGCCAGCGCCTCGATCAGCGTCGGCCAGAGATTGCCGATGAGCAGGGAAAAGCTCTTCTGGAAGACACCCAGTATGGCTGTCGGCGTCGGCACGATATAGGCGGGCACGCCGAGCCAGGGCAGCAGGAACTGCCAGGTCAGCAGGATGGAAGCGGCGCCGAGAACGGGCAGCGCAATCGCCAGCGTCGGTGGCAAAGGGTCCTGTCTCATGAGGCCAGTTCCAGGGCTTTGCGCAGCTCCGCCATGGCGGCGACGATGGCCGGGTCCTCGCGCGTGCAACGGTTGCCGTCCTGTTTGAACGGCCGCATATCGAGATCCTTGACCAGCCGTCCGGGGTTGGCGGCGAGCACGATCACCCGCTCGCCGAGATAGGCGGCCTCCGCAATCGAATGGGTAACGAACAGGATGGTCGTGCCGGTGCGCCGCCACAGTGCCAGCAACTCGTCATTGAGGCGGTCGCGGGTGATTTCGTCGAGCGCCCCGAACGGCTCGTCCATCAACAGCAGCTTCGGCTGTCCGAGCAGCGCGCGGGCGATCGCCACGCGCTGCCGCTGGCCGCCGGACAATTGGTGCGGCAGGCGCTCGCCAAAGCCGCCAAGCCCCATCAGCTCCAAAAGTTCCTCTGAGCGGTCCTCGATCTGGCGCGTCAGGCTGCCTTGCCCGACGCCGAGCGGCAGACGCACATTGTCGCGCACGCTGCGCCACGGCAGCAGGGTGGAATCCTGGAAGACAAAGCCGACATCCCGGCGCGAACGCACCGCATGCGGCGTGTCGCCAAGCACGCTGATCGTGCCGCCGAGCGGATCGAGCAGGTCGGCTACGACCCTGAGCAAGGTGGACTTGCCGCAACCCGATGGTCCCAGGATCGACAGGAACGAACCGGCCGCGACGGTTAGGTCGAGGCCGGTGAGCACCTTGACGGCCGAATGTCGGCCGCCATAGCCGACATCCAGCCTTCTTGCCTCGATCGCACTCACCATCAGGCAGCAGGCGCGTCGAGCTTGGGCCGGTCGGCGGCCGACAGTTCGAGGATTTTTGTCGTGTAGACGTCAGCCGCGGCAGGCCGGCCATTCGGGTACTGCCCGACCTTGTCCAGCAGCGCCAGCTGCTCCTCGATCGAGGCCGGGTCGAAGGTTCCCCAGCCATCCTTGGCTGTCGCGCCATCGAAGGAAAGCTTCAGCACCAGATTGACGGTCTTTTCTTCCCAACCAAGATCCATTTCCGGATAGGCGGCGACCATTTTCTTCACCGCCTCCTGCGGATTGGCGTGTACCCAGCCCCAGCCCTTGGCGACGGCGCCGATGAACTTCGCCAGCGTTTCCGGGTCCTTCTCGATTGCGGTATCGGTAGCGAAATATACATCGGCATAGGAGTTCAGCCCGAGATCGCGAACCAGAAGGTCGATGCGGTCGTCGCCGACGACGCTCAGCGCCTGCGTGTTGGTGATCCAGCCGCCAATGGCGTCGACGTCGCCGCGCACCAGCGGCGCCTTGTCGAAGCCGACATTGACGACGGTGACGTCGGCCGGGTCGATGCTGTTCTTGGCCAGGATCTCGTCGATGACGAAGCGCGCCGTCGGCTGGATGCCGATCTTCTTGCCCTTGAGGTCGGCAACGCCGCGGATCGGCTTGGCCGGCTTGGAGGTGAAGGCATAGGGTCCGGTGCGGAAGCCGCACGCGATGATCTTGACCGGCACGCCGCTGGCGCGCGCGGCAAAGAGCTGCGGCGTCTCGGAGAACTGGCCGAGCTGGGCCGAACCCGAGACCACCGGCGGCACGGTCGCGGAATTCGGTCCGCCCGGGCTGAACTCCACGTCGAGACCGGCGTCCTTGAAATAGCCATTGGCGACGGCGGCGATGTCGCCGATCTGGCCGTTCGACACCAGCCAGTCATACTGGATGACGACCTTGCCGGCCGCCTTGGCGCCCGGCGTCAGCACCAGCTGCATGCCGACCGATGCGGCGGCCACGACGGCGATGCCGGATGTCACGAAGCTGCGGCGGTTCATTTCGAAATGCTTGTTCCCACTCATTTTTCGCTCCTGTTGCAAGCGTTGCTCTGTTCATTGCGCACCGCTCCCACGGCGCGCTGTCGTCTACGGCTGTTCGTCGTGGTAGTCGCCGGGGCCGCCGTCGAGCCAGGCGTATAATTCCCAGAGCGTGTCGTCCGGGTCGGTGAAGTAGGCGCAGCGCGCGTTCCAGACATAGTTTTCCGGCGGGCCGTAAAAGGGCACGCCTTTGGCGCTGAGCTCGCTGTGCAGCCGGTCGATGTCGGCAGGCCTATCGAGCCTCACTGCGACGCAGACCTTGTGCGCCTGGCGCGGCGACCGGAGCTTCGACACGCCGGTGTGCTGGCTGATGTGGTCGATCTCCCATGCCGCCAGCGTCACGCCCTCGCCATGGAAATCGGCAAAGCCTTCGGCGCGGCGACGCAGCCGGAAGCCGAGTTTCTCGACATAGAAGTCGACTGTCCGCCCGATGTCCTCGACCAGAAGGCAGACATCCGAAATCGCGTGGTCAGTTCCGAGCGGCATGGCTAAATCCCTTTGCTGGTGCGCCGCACGGCGGGCAGCCTGACGCCGACGCGCTCAGCCGCGCCGATGATGTGGGCGCGCATCGCCGCTTCCGCCGCTGCGGGATCACCGGCGACCAGCGCCTCGTAGATGCGCACATGCTCACCGACATTGACCTCGACCAGATCGTGCAGCGGGTTGGTCTGCCGGGCGTAGTAGATCGAGCGGCGGATCTGCTCGCAGACGAAGGAAATGAAGGTGTGGATGTAGCTGTTGCCGGTGGCCCGCGCGATCTCGCGATGGAACAGAAGGTCGGCGTCGATGCTGCCTTCCTCCCAGCGCTCTTCGCCGCTCATGCGGTCGAGCGCCGCCTTGATGGCATCGAGATGCTCCTGGCCGCGCCGTTCGGCGGCAAGTGCAGCGGATTCGGCCTCGAGGATGCAGCGCAGCTCGAACAGCCGCTCCATATTCTGGCCTTCCCTGAGCGCCTCGCCGTCGATGCGGATCGAGGCCCGCTGCTCCGGCGCCAGCACGAAAGCGCCGATGCCTTGCCGCGCCTCGATCATGCCGTCGGCCCTGAGCTGGGCGATCGCCTCGCGCACGACATTGCGGCTGACGCCGAATTTTTCCGACAGCTCCTGTTCCGTCGGCAGCCTTGTGCCCGGGCTGAGATCGCCCGATTCGATCTCCCGACCGAGGAAGGTCGCGACGCGATGCGGCAGCGTTTCGACAGTGCCGATGGCGGCCAGTCTTTGTTTCATTAGGGGATCTCCGTTGCCGGCAGAAGGCAGCCGGGGTTCATCAGCCCTTGCGGGTCGAGTGCGTCTTTCAGAGTGCCGATGAGGCGGCGATGGGCAGGCGACAGGCCAGCCACGAAAGTGCGGTGGCGGGTGCGGCCGATGCCATGCTCGGCGCTGATCGAGCCGCCGAGCGCGTGGGCGATCCGGTAGAGCCCGGCGGTGATGTCGGCGCCTCTGGCGCGGGCCGCGCGCTCACCAAGGCCTTCCGGCGGCAGCACGTTGAAATGGATGTTGCCGTCACCGGCATGGCCATAGGCCAGTGGCAGCCATCCCGGATGTTCCTCAGCCACGAAGCGGCGGGCCTGACCGATCAGGGCAGGGATGTCCGAGATCCTCACCGAAAGATCGGTGCGCACATGATAGCCGCGCTTGGCCTGCCCCTCGACCAGCCCTTCACGGATCGCCCAAAAGGATCTTGCCTGGGCGCCGCTTTCGGCAAGCACGGCATCGATGACCTGGCCGCTCTCCATGGCCTCGGCGAGGAAATCGACCAGAAGGGTGCGCAGGTCGATCGCAGCACTGGCCGACAATTCGATCAGCACGTGGACGGGCGCCTCGACCGGCGACACCATTTTCGGGTCGATCAACCGCGCCAGCGCAATGCATTCCGAGCCGATGATTTCAAACGCCGACATCAGGTCGGCCGAGGCGCGGCGCGCCTGCCTAAACAGCGCGATCGCCGCTTCGAACGAGGCAAGACCGAGATAGGCGGTCTCGGTCCGGACCGGCTTCGGAAACAGTTTCAGCTCGACGCCGGTGATGATGCCGAGCGTCCCTTCCGAACCGATGAAAAGCTGCTTCAGATCGTAGCCGGTGTTGTTCTTGCGCAGGCCGGAAAAGCCGTTCCATATCTCGCCGTCCGGCAGCACCACTTCAAGGCCGAGGATGAGATCGCGCGCCATGCCGTAGCGCAGCACATTGATGCCGCCGGCATTGCTGGCCGCATTGCCGCCGATCTGGCAGCTGCCCTGGGCGCCGAGCGCCAGCGGAAACAGGCAATCCTGCGCGTCGGCGGCGTCCTTTATCGTTTGCAGGATGCAGCCGGCATCGGCCTGCAGCACGAAATTGTCGGCATCGACGCGGCGGATGGTGTTCAGCCGCTCCAGGCTGACAACCACCGAGTTTTTGGTCTCGATATCGATCGCGCCCGCCACCAGGCCGGTGTTGCCGCCTTGCGGAATGATGCCAAGCCCGAGCGAGGCGCAGAGCCTCACCACCGCCTGTACCTCGGCGACCGAAGCCGGCCGCAGCACGGCCAGTGCTGCGCCATGATGATCGCCCGACCAGTCGCCGAGATATTTCGCCATGCCGGCGGCATCGAGTGTGATGCCGTTCGGTCCAACCGCGCCCTGCAGGGCGGAAAGAGCGTCTGGCGATAGGGCATGGATGGTCATTGGTCGCCGTGAAATGATGTTGGGCTATAGGGTGATGCATATCATCCTACAACTGGCGTCGAGTCAACGAGGCTGTGCCGCGAACGGTGGACAAGTCACGACGGCACGGTGCTTGGGCGGCTATCTGCAGTTGGATGCAGTCACGCAGGAGAAGCGTGGCGGACCGTCATAGCGCCAGGATCACGCGACGTCCGAACGCGAAAGTCAGTGGGGCAGGGCGCCGAGCGAGGAGCTGGTTACCAACCGGGTCGCTTGACCCTTAGAGGTACTGCTCGACCTTCTTGCCGACGGTCAGGAAGCGCAGCGGATCGATGGCCTCGCCATTGTGGCGGACTTCGTAGTGCAGGTGCGGGCCGGTCGAGCGGCCGCTGCTGCCGGTCTTGCCGACGATGTCGCCGGCCGCCAGCTTCTGCCCGACGGCCACGTCGATTTCGCTCAAATGGCCATAGCGGGTGGCAAAGCCATTGCCGTGGTCGACCTCGACCATGCGGCCATAGCCGCCGTTCCAGCCAGCCTTGGTGACGACCCCGGCCGCCGTGACCTTGGCTGCCATGCCGATCGGTGCGCGGAAATCCATGCCCGAATGCAGGGCCGCGGTGCCGAGAATGGGATCGGTGCGCACCCCGAACGGGCTGGTGACGGAATGGCCCGGCGCAGGGTTGGCGAGCGGCAAACGCCGCGCCTCTTTCTTCAGCTGGTCGAGCGTATCCAGCGCCTCGTCGAGTTCCTTTACCTTGCTGTCGAACATCATCGAGCTGTCGAGCGGGATCAGCGGACCGCCGACATCGCTTTCGTCTTTGCCGAAATCGCTGTCGACCGGCAGCCCGGCTGCTTGCAGCGCCTGGGTAATGGCGTCGGCGTTCTTGTAGGCATTGTCGGCCAGGGTCTCGATGCGGGTGAGCTGCTGGCTCTCGATGGCCTTCAGCGAATCGTTGATCGAGACGAAGAGTTTGTCGGCACGGTCGGCCGCCGTTTCGCTGGGCAGCGGATCGGAGCGCGTCGACCACAGCGAGAACGGCCTGGTGTCGGCCGAACCGAGGCTGGCGACCGAATAGGCCAGGGGCTCGCTGCCGGTCAGTTCGGCATGCTCGTCGGGCTTTGTCGCGACATCCCCGGTGGGCGGCGTTCCGACTTCATTCTCGGCGCGTTCGAGGATCGGACCGAGGCGGCCATGGCGCTGGCTGAGCTGGCTCTGCCGCTCGAGCAGTTCGCTGACCTTGGTTTCCATCAGTTTCTGGTCGAGAAGCTGGCGGCTGGTGATGCGGTCGACCTGGGCGCGCAATGCCGAGATGCGATCTTCATAAGCCTGCTGCATGCGCGCCTGCCTGGCCGTGGTGGCGCCGATCAGATCGTCGCGCAACACCAGATAGGAGGTTGCCAGCAGGTAGCCGATGGCGATTGCCGCAAGTGCCGAGCCGAGAAAGGCGACGAGCCACGGCCGGATGGTGAAATGTCGGATTTCATTGCCCCGCGCAATGATGACCGTGTGGGGCTCCTTGCGCCTGCCGAAGACCGTTGACTGACCGGTTGGGTTCACGGGACCAAGCTTTCGTTACGACACCAACGAAGCCTGATTACACATCATTAAGGTTAACGGTCGGTGACTGTACTCAATCGCCCGCAACTCGACGGTTGCAGCGTCGTCATGGCGAGACCAAGAGCCAATAATGGTGGTTTAGGCCAGGCCGACGAGCGACAGCGCCTTGCGGCGGACGCGGCTCGCCAACAGCCGCGCCACCTCCGCCGTCGACTGAACCGGCGGCTGAACATGGATTGGAACCTCCACATAGACCGGAACTTGCACAACCACCGGCTTGGGCTCCGGCGGCGGTGGTCCAGGGGGTAGGTTCGATCCGGTGTCGCCCAACACTTCGGCAGCGAATTCAGACACCTGTCTCAATGACAGCTCAAGCCGTTTTGCGTCGAATTCGTTCGGCCCCGGCTTTGCCGGTTGGCCGGCCCGCAATTGCACAACGAACTCCGATCCCTGGTTTTCCCTAAGGCTGTCGATCGACAGGTCGAGAAGGTCCATATAGCCGAGTTCGAAGATCAGCAACTCGAACGACGCGGGGGTGAAGAACCAGGCGTGCGCATCCACATAAGGCGGATCCACTTGATTGACATCCCGTTGGTACTCCTGCCAGCAGTCGTCGAAACTGCGGTGGAATTTGAGCGGACCCCTGGAGCCGGCAAGCCATGCGCCCGAGCCGTTGCGGATAACCGAAAAGGCCCGCGCTTCAAGCAGCGTTTCCGGTGTATGGCGGATGCGCTTTTCCCGGTAGGCGGTCAACACTTCGCGCAGGCTGCTTGCAGGCTTGAAGACATCGAAGCATTTGCGCATGTCCGGCACGGCAAGAGAGACAATTCCACCCGGCCGCAGCAATCTCTGGACCTGCTGGAACAGGCTGAGAAGGTCGGGCGAATTTTCGATGGTGTGGCTGGCAATGAAGTAGTCGTAGCCGTCCGGATTTCTTGCCAGTGCCAGCGTGTCCAGCGGTTCCCCCCGCCAGACGATGTCAACCTCCTCGATCAGGCTCTCCCGCATGCGAATGCCGTCGGCTTTGTGGTTGCGCGCCTCAGCCCGCAGCGCCGCGGCGTCGCGAAAGTCGACGACGGTTGTGTTCCAGCCGTACTTCTTCGGCGCTATGGGGCTGTAATAGGGGCCGAGCTCGATGCCGCGCATGGTTTTGTCGAGATTGCGCCGAAGGTCGTCGAATCTGCTCACGCCAAATCCCCCTGTATATTAATCCCCTGTATATTTTTGTTGTTTTCCGGGGTCGTCAGAGCGCGCGCACCGCCTCGAGCACCGCTTCGGCATGGCCCTTGACCCGGACCTTGCGCCAGATGCCGGCGATCCGGCCGTCCTTGCCTATCAGGAACGTCGCCCGTTCGACGCCCATGTAGTTGCGGCCGTACATCGTCTTTTCGACCCACAGATTGTAGGCCTCGATCACTTTGCGCTCTTCGTCGGCAACCAGATCGACGGTGAGATCGTATTTGGTTTTGAACTTGTCGTGTTTCTTCACGCTGTCCGGCGACAGGCCGATCACGATGGCGCCGGCCTTTTCGAACTCCGGCTTCAGCTGCGAAAAGCTGATCGCCTCGGTGGTGCAACTTGTGGTGTCGTCCTGCGGATAGAAGTAAAGTACGACGGGTTTTCCCCGCAACGCGGCAAGGCTGAGCGAGCCGCCGCCATCACGCGGCAGGTCGAATTGCGGAGCAGCGTCGCCAATGTCGAGATCAGCCATATCGATGCCCTTGTTTGAGGTTACGCGGCCCTAGATCAGGAGAGAGAGCATGATGCCTGGACAAACGGAAACCGTTTGTCCGAGAAAACCGCCCCACACTTTTCGGCATCATGCTTTAGCCTGCATCGTTATAGTGTCGAGCGGGGATTCGTCCACGATCGAATTCGTACAACGGAACATTGCGTGGATCAGGAAGAACCGCAGCACGAGAAAATCCGGTTCAGGCGTGACGAGATCACCGACCTGGGGACTTTCCCGTCTGCCTGCAGCGTGCCGCCGCTCGGCAAGGCGCGGATCGGCCGCGGCTTTCGTATCCTTGCCCGAATGTTTGCCGGCGTCGTCGCCCTGGTGCTTTTGGCCGCGGCTGCCGTCTATGTCATCGGTGCCACCGGCATCGGCAGCGAGCGGCTGCGCGCGGAAGCCGAAACGGCGATCGAAAAACTCGCCGGTTTCGACGTCAATGTGGCCGTCGGTCCGGCCCGCCTGACACTGGACGGCTCGAGCTTCATTGCGCTGCAGGTCAAGGATGTCAGCGTCAAGACTGCCGACGGCAAGCCGATGGCCGATGCCGGGCGTGTGCGTTTCGGCATTCGTCTGATCCCGCTGCTCTCGGGCGAGGTGCGGCTGACCAGCGCCCGGATTTCCGACGCCCGCATCGTCACTGCGGCAATGCCGTCGGGAGGCGACTGGACAGCCGAGCTGCGCAATCAGGACGGCCTCATCGATCCGGAAAAACTGGCCGCCGCTGTCTTCGGCCACGTCAACCATGCGCTCGATGCCGTGCGCGAGGATTCGATGCGCCGGATCGATCTCAAGAATGTCGCGTTCGAACTGCCCGAGGCGGGCTCGGTCAAGCTGGTCACGATCGCCAACGCCACCGTGCTGCAATCTGGCCCGGGCAGCATGGAGTTTTCGTCCGAGGCTGATATCGACGGCCGCGCACTCACCGTCACCGCCACCGCCTCCCGCGATACGACTTCGCTGCGGATTACTGCGTTGAATGCGGCCATCGACATGGCGGCCATTCCAGAGACAACGCCAGAGGCCGGTGGGAAAACCGGCGCGATCGCGTTGAAGCTGACGGGGGCTGAAGGTTCCGGCGAGAGCGATTCCCGGCTGACGGCCTCGCTGTCGCTGACCGGCTCGGTGCTCGACCTCGGCACACGCGGGCTGTTGCCGGCCGATGTCGACGTCGACGCCACGCTTGTCTCCGGCTCCAACAAGATCGATGTCCGCAGGCTGGTTTTGAAGACCGGCCGTTCGACTTTCAATTTCGCCGGCTCGATCGGGCCCAAGCCGCCGACCGGAGCGGCGGGCGAGGAGCCTTCCTACCGCTACGACCTGACCAGCGACGGCTCGACACTGGCGCCTTCGGAATCGCCCGAGCCGGCGCTGAATTTCTTCGCCCGCATCGCCGGCGTCTACCAGACCAGGAGCCACAGGCTCGTCGCCGAGCAGATCGGCATCAGGTCGGGAACGGGCAGCGAGGTGCTGGGCACGGCCGCACTTGCCTTCATCGACAACGGACCGCCAGGCATTTCGCTCTCGCTCAACGTCCACGACATGCCGGTCTCGCACGTCAAGCAATTGTGGCCGTGGTTTTCCGCCAAGAATGCCCGGCTGTGGGTGCTGCAGAACCTGTTTGGCGGCCGCGTCGTCGACGCCAATTTGCAGTTCCAGGTCGTGCCGGGGCGTCTCGGCAATGGCGTGCCGCTTTCGGCCGGCGAGGTGTTCGGCCGGTTCCAGATCGAGGGCTCGCGCTTCGACACCGCCGGCCGCATCCCGCCGATCCGAGACGCCGTCGGCGAGGTTTCCTTCCACGGCAACGACGTCGACATCGCGCTGTCCTCCGGCAGCGTCTATATGCCGAGCGGCCGCACCGTTGCGGCAAGCAATGGCACCCTGGCGGTGAAGGCGGCA
Source organism: Mesorhizobium sp. P2_B11 (assembly GCF_056404855.1). Lineage (NCBI taxonomy): Bacteria > Pseudomonadati > Pseudomonadota > Alphaproteobacteria > Hyphomicrobiales > Phyllobacteriaceae > Mesorhizobium > Mesorhizobium sp. P2_B11. The sequence goes on along the minus strand of NZ_JBFUDF010000006.1, from coordinate 426,541 downwards.
AACCACCCGCCGGTGATCGGTGCGCTCGATATCGACGTCGCCGGCGAGGCGCCGGCCATCGCCGAGCTCGCCTCCTACGAACCGATCAACGCCATGCGCCATGTCGGTATTGCGCCGGACGACCTGTCCGGCACGGTGACCGGCCACGTCAAGGCCGACATTCCGCTGCAGTCCGGTGTCGATACTTCGAAGCTCGATTGGCTGGTGTCGCTCGACTACAAGGACCTGTCGCTCGCCAAGCCGTTCGAAGACCAGACGGTGACCGATGCCGACGGTTCGATCGAAGTCGGGCCTGACAAGGCGGTGATCTCGGCCGATGCAAAGCTGAACGGCATTCCGGCGGAGCTCGATCTGGTCGAGCCGCTCGGGGATGACGGACCGCCGCGCAGCCGTAAGGTGGCCCTTGTGCTCGACGACAAGACACGCGCCAGCGCCATGCCTGGCCTGTCGCCGCTGATTTCCGGCACCATCAAGGTGGCGATCGACAAGAGCGGCGACGGCGGCAGCCAGAACGTCACGGTCGACCTGACCAGCGCCAGGCTGGATATTCCCTGGGCGGGCTGGAGCAAGGGGCCGGGCATTCCTGCCAATGCCACTTTCACCATGGCCAAGTCCGGCGATACGACGACGCTGTCCGACTTCGATCTCGACGGAAAGAGCTTTTCCGTCGAAGGCGATGTTGTGCTGGTCAAGGGCGCGCTGTCATCGGCGCGCCTTAGCAAGGTCGCCCTGAACAGGGGCGACGACGTAGCCGTGACGGTGAAGCGGTCGGGCAAGGGCTTTGCCGTCGACGTCCGCGGCAATGCGCTCGACGCCCGCTCGCTGATCAAGCAGTTCACCTCCGACGTCGACACCGCCACCAAGACCACCGGCACGGATGCGGTTTCGGTCAGCGCCGATGTCAATTCGCTGACCGGGTTCCACGACGAGGTCCTGTCCAATCTGAAGCTCGACTACAGCGCCGCCGGTTCCAAGGTAAACGGGCTCAAAGTCAGCGCCACGGCAAGTTCGGGCGCCGCCATCACCATCAGCAACACCGCAGGCAACGGCGCGCGCGCGCTCAACATGAAGTCGGCCGACGCCGGCGCCATATTGCGCTTCCTCAACATCTACGAACACATGGAAGGCGGATCGATCACGCTGGCGCTCAGCGGCGTGGCCGACGGGCCGATGCGGGGCCAGGTCGATTCGAGCAACTTCTTCATCGTTGACGAGCCGAAGCTCGCTTCGATCGTATCGACCACGCCAGCAGGCGACAACCGCAGCCTGAACGAAGCCGTCAAAGGCAAGATCGATACGTCGCGGGTAAAGTTCGAGCGCGGCTTTGCCGAGATCGACAAGGGAAGCGGTTACCTGAAGCTCGCCAATGGCGTGCTGCGCGGCCCGCGCATCGGCACCACGTTCCAGGGCACGCTCTACGACCAGAACAACAATATGGACATGACCGGCACGTTCATGCCGGCCTATGGCCTCAACCGCATTTTTGGCGAATTGCCGCTGGTCGGCGCGCTGCTCGGCAATGGCCGTGATCGCGGCCTGATCGGCGTCACCTACCGGCTCAAGGGCAACGCCAACAAGCCGGTGCTGGACATCAACCCGCTATCGGTGATCGCGCCGGGAATTTTCCGGTCGATCTTCGAATATCGCTGAGACTAGGCCGTAGACTCGTAAGCGCGCAGCCACAGCCAAGCAGGATCGAATTACGCCGATATGGAAGTTGCCAGTCGGTCAACCGGTTGCGGACTTAGCTCGGGTCCTCGTGCCACGGCTCGACGTCGCAAAGGGCGTCAATCCAGGCATGAAAACTTGGCGCAAGCTCATCGACGGTTCCAAAGTCGTGATCGAAGAACCAAATTGCCCGCATGTCGGCGCTGTCCCCGCCAAGCTGGTCTGCATTGAAGCAGAACTTGTTTCCGGACCCATCGCTCGCGATAGCGACAAGCCGATCAGGCATCCCGATCTGACGCCAGCCAAGCGTTTCCTCAACGATCTCCTTCGGAGAATAGAATTCATGAAGATCATGCAGGTCCAACTTACGCCCGACGATCGCGCCTAAAAGCGCGATCGTCGGACGAGGCAACCCCACGTCAAGTAGTGCTTGTCGATAGTCTTCGGGAAAGCGGACGCCTAGCTGCTGCTCAGCAGCACCCAAATCCTCCTCTGAGACTGAATCAGGGGGATATTCAGGGATGGTCCACTTCTCAACGAATCGCGAAAGTGACATGCGCGCTACCTTACAACGCGAAGTAGACCTAGCAGCTTGGGAAAGCATGGCAACGCCCGCTTTCCCAAGTCGTCTCGGCGAGCCCTGTTTATGCGTTGACAGCCTGCTCAGACCGGCCGCACCAGGACGTGCTTTTTCTTGCCCAATGAAAGCTTTGCGACGTTTTCCGGACTCAAATCCTGTGGCGTCACCATCCGGCGGTCGTCCGCCACCGGCTGGTCGTTGAGGCGCACGGCGCCGCCCTGGATGTGACGCCGTGCCTCGCCGTTGGACCCGGCAAGGCCCGCGGTGACCAGGAGCGACAGGATGCCGATGCCGGCCTCCAGCGCAGCACCCCCGACCTCGACGGTCGGCAGGGTTTCGGCGGTCACGCCTTCCTCGAATGTCTTGCGCGCAGTTTCCTCGGCTGCGAGCGCCGCCTCGCGGCCGTGCACGATGGCCGTGGTTTCCGTCGCCAGCACCTTCTTGGCTTCGTTGATCTCGGAACCGCCAAGGGCGGCCAGCCGCGCGATCTCCGACAGCGGCAGGCGGGTGAAGATCTTCAGGAAGCGCTCGACGTCGGCGTCCTCGGTGTTGCGCCAGTACTGCCAGAAATCATAGGGCGAAAAGAGGTCGCCGTTCAGCCACACCGCGCCCTTGGCCGACTTGCCCATCTTGGCGCCCGACGATGTCGTCAGAAGCGGCGTGGTCAGCGCATAGAGCTGCGGCGTGCCCATGCGGTGACCGAGATCAACGCCGTTGATGATGTTGCCCCACTGGTCCGAACCGCCCATCTGCAGCCGGCAGTCGTGGCGGCGGCTGAGCTCGACGAAGTCATAACCCTGCAGGATCATGTAGTTGAATTCGAGGAAGGACAGCGACTGTTCGCGATCGAGCCTGAGCTTCACACTGTCGAAGGTGAGCATGCGGTTGACCGAAAAATGGCGGCCGACATCCCTAAGGAACTCGACATAGTTGAGCTTCATCAGCCAGTCGGCATTGTTGACCATGATGGCGTCGTTGCCGGTGTCGCCGAAGCGCAGGATGCGGCCAAAAATGCGCTTGATGCCTTCGATGTTGGTGGCGATCGCCTCGGGCGTCAAAAGGCTGCGCTGGTCGTCACGGAAGGACGGGTCGCCGATCATCGAGGTGCCGCCGCCCATCAGCGCGATCGGCCGGTGGCCGGTCTCCTGCATCCAGTAGAGCATGGTCGCCGAAATCAGATTGCCGATATGCAGGCTGGTCGCGGTGGCGTCGTAGCCGACATAGGCGGTCACCGTTTCCTTCGCGAAAAGTTGATCCAGCCCGGTCTCATCCGAGATCTGATGGATGAAACCGCGCTCGCTCATGACGCGCAGGAAATCGGATTTGAAGGCAGACATTGTTTCTTCCTGAAAGCGCCAGGCCCCAACTGCTCGGCGTGATTTGAACGCGGGCGTTTAGCATCCAAGCGGCCGAAGCAAAAGTGGTTTCCGGTTTTGCGTCCGCGGAGACTGCATATGCTGCGCTCCCGCGCGCGCTTGCTTCATCGTGCCGGCTGGCGTAATGAGGCGCCGCGCCAACGGGTTCATGCAACCTTCGATCCGCTGGAACGGCACCGCACGGCATCCGCCAAAATGCCATATCCTGTGACAGAGCCCGACGCGACATATGCCGGACGCATTGATATCCATCGTCATTCCTTGCCGCAACGAGGCGGCGAACCTGCCGCTTCTGATCGACGAGATCGAGGCCGCGATGACCGGACGCGACTTCGAAATCATCGTCGTCAATGACGGTTCGACCGACGATACGGCTTCCGTGCTTGCCGCGGAGGCGGCCAAACGCCCGTTTCCGCTTCGTCAGCTGCGCCACGAAAAATCCGCCGGCCAGTCGCTTTCGGTGCGCTCCGGCGCCTGGGCGGCGCGCGGCGCCATCGTCGCCACCATCGATGGCGACGGCCAGAACGATCCCCAATACATCCCCGTTTTGGTCGACGCGCTGCGCCAGGCGGGGCCCGATGTCGGCGCCGCGCAAGGGCAGCGGCTGAAGCGCCGCGACAGCAAGATCAAGCAGCTGGCGTCGCGGTTTGCCAACTGGCTGCGTGGCGCGATCCTGCATGACGACACCCGCGACACCGGCTGCGGCCTGAAGGCGATCCATACCGATATCCTGCGCAAACTGCCGTTTTTCGACGGCACGCATCGTTTCGTTCCGGCGCTGGTCATCCAGGAAGGTTTTCGCGTCGTCCACTGCGACGTCGTCGACCGCTCGCGGCGCCACGGCAAGTCGAATTACGGCATCTTCGACCGTGGCCTGCAGGGCGCGCTCGATCTCGCCGGCGTCTGGTGGCTTCGACGCCGGCGCCGCCGCATGCCGAAGGTAGAGGAAATCACGCATGGCTAACGTGTTTCAGGAACTGGCGACCTGGCTGCATCAGGTTTTCATCAAGCAGTTCGATGCCTGGATCCTGCTCGGCTTCGTCGCCCAGTTCTTCTTCACGATGCGCTTTGTCGTACAGTGGCTCGCCTCGGAAAAGGCCAAGCGCAGCGTCGTGCCGGTCGCTTTTTGGTTCTTTTCCCTGTTCGGCGGCGGCCTGCTGCTCATCTATGCAATCGTGCGCCAGGATCCGGTGTTCATCGCCGGCCAGGCCATGGGCATGCTGATCTATGTCAGGAATCTCTGGCTCATCGCCAACGAGCGCAAAGCGGCGGCGATGACCAAGGTCGATTGAAGAAAGCCTGGGGTCGATTGGCGAAAGTCTGGGGTCGACTGAAGAAAGTCTGGTCAAGGCAGGATCCGGTGGTCGCAATGAACAGGAACTACGTCCTGCTTTTCCTGTTCAGCCTGCTGCTGACCGCCAGCGGGCTGGCTTCGCTACCGCCGATCGACCGCGATGAATCGCGGTTCGTCCAGGCCACCAAGCAGATGGTCGAAACCGGCGACTATGTCGACATCCGCTTCCAGGACATGTCGCGCTATCAAAAGCCGGTCGGCATCTACTGGCTGCAATCAGCGTCCGTGGCGCTGAGCGGCGAGGGGGCCGAGGCGCCGATCTGGGTCTATCGCCTGGTCTCGGCGCTGGGCATCGCCATTGCCGTTGTGGCGATTGCCTGGACAGGCACCAGTCTTTTCGGCGCCAATGCCGGCCTCGCGGCCGGGCTGATCATGGCGGCGATCTTCGCCACCGCCTTCGAAGGCCGCGACGCCAAGACCGACGCCATGCTTCTGGCCTGCTGCGTCGCGGCGCAAGGCGCCCTGGCGCGGATCTACACCGCCTCGCGCCGCAACGAAGCGGTGGCCGGCCATCTCTGGTGGATATTCTGGGTGGCGCAGGGCATTGCGATCCTGATCAAGGGACCGATCGCGCCTCTGTTGTCGGCGCTGACAATTGCCGCGCTGTTTGCGTTCGAACGCGATGGGCGCTGGCTGAAAAACCTGAAAGTCGGCCGCGGCCTTCTGATCGTGCTGTTGATCGCGCTGCCCTGGCTCGCGCTGATCACCTGGAAGAGCCATGGCGCGTTCCTGCAGCAGGCGGTCGGCAAGGACATGCTGGGCAAGGTCGCCTCAGGTGAGGAATCGCACGGCATTCCGCCCGGTTTCTATGTGCTGACCTATTCGTTGTTCATGTGGCCGTTCGGGTTGATCGCCGTCGGCGCCGGGCTGCAGGCGCTCAACCGCTTGCGCGACGATCCGCGCCTGCGCTTTTGCCTTGCCTGGTACATCCCGTTCTGGCTGGTGTTCGAGCTGATCCCGACCAAGCTGCCGCATTATGTGCTGCCGGCCTATCCCGGCATGGCGCTGCTGGTCGGCTGGCTACTGACCCTGCAGCCGGAGGACGCCAATGCGCCGCTCAAGCGCTGGCAGTCATGGCTTTGGTGGTCGACCGCCTTCGGTCTTGGCCTGGTCAGCATCGGCCTGGCCGTTGTCTGCGTCGGCGCGCCGATCTATCTCGCCAAGGCCTTCTCTTGGTGGAGCATTCCGGCCGCGCTTGCCGCGCTCGTCACCGGCTATCTCGCCTTTCCCCGCCGTTTGCAGGTGCCGCTGCCACGCATCGGCGCGATCGCGGCTGGCGCCGGCATCACCCTTGGCTTGCTGTTCGGGATGATTGCGCCGTCGCTGAAGCCGATATGGCTGAGCCCGGCGATCAAGGCCGCCGTCGACGCGAACCGTCCGTGCGACACGACCGTCCTTGCCTCGGCGCCCTATCACGAACCGAGCCTTGTCTTCCTGGTCGGAACCAAGACAATCCTGACCGATGTCGACGGCGTCGCTGGACACCTGCTCGGTGATCCCGCCTGCGCGCTCGGGCTGGCGCCTGTCGCCGATGAGAAGAAGCTGAACGACATGCTTGCGGCGCAAGGCAAGACGGCGAACCGCCTCGCCGAGATCGACGGCCTCAACTATTCCTCGGGCGATAGACTGTCGCTTGGCCTCTACCGGGTAGCCAAGTGAAAACCCTCGTGACGCCATCCGCGGTGTTTCGCCGGTCGCGCGACAATCTCCTCGACACGATGCGCATCGTGCGGCGGCGCCTGGCGACGCGCCCGGCCCGCTACCCGAAAATCCTGTGGTCGGTCTGGGCTGTGGCCTGGCTTTTGCTGACGGTCACGGTCTCGATCCGTTTCGACGACGCGGCGGGAGCGATGGTGGGGCGGTGGTCGCCCGACTTCAAGCGCTTCACGGAATTTTTCACCGTCTTCGGCCTGGGTGGCTGGTATCTCATACCGTCGGCAGTGGTGCTGCTTGTGGCGAATCTGACGGATTGGCGCAGTCTTTCCAGGCGCGCGCGGATGACCCTCTACAACTGGACCTCTTTTGCTTTCATGGTGGTGGGTTCGATCGCGGTGTCCGCCCTGGTCGTCAATGTCCTGAAATATGGCGTGGGAAGAGCCAGGCCGATGAATTTCAGCAAGCTCGGCGATCTGTCGCTGCATCCTTTTGCCATGGAGGCGAGCTTTGCCAGTTTCCCGTCGGGCCATGCCACGACGATGGGCGTCATTTTCGGACTGGGGTTGCTGATGTTGCCACAGCGCAAATGGATGCTGCTGGCCGTGACCCTTGCCATCGCGTCGACCCGGATTTTTGTCGGCGCACACTATCCGAGCGACACGGTCGCCGGCTTCGGTCTCGGTTGTGCCGTTGCCATCGCCAGCGCGCTGGTCTTTACACGCCTAGGATTTATCTTCCGCCACACGCCAAAGGGATTGCCGGTTCCCAAAACGACGTTCCGGCTGTTCCGGCGGGCTCGCAAACGTGCTCCGCGGCAAACGAATCTCGGCATTGGGGCAACCCGGGCAAACCATTGAATTTGCCTGCGCCTTTGCATCCAGCGATGTTAGCCGCTGCGGCTATTGGCTGTCGATGCCGCCCCAGGAACGTACCAGCCGGGCCATATCGGGCGCACCGGCGGCTTCCTTCTCCAGCCCTTCGGCGACACCGACGCGATCTGCGACAGGGCGGTTCTGGCTGACCTTCCACTTGCCGCTGATCTCGGCGATCTTGATCTCCAGCCCGATAATGCCCTTGATCTGCGACTGAATGAAGGTCGGTGGCGCGTCGGTCACCGCCCAGGGCTCCTCACGGGCGCCTTCCTGCGACAGCGTCAGCTCGGTGATCTGCTGTGCGATCCACTCCGCATCGTCGATCACTTTGACCGTGCCGCGTACCTGGACGATGGCATAGTTCCAGGTCGGCACGACCTTGCCGGTCTCGCGCTTGGTCTCGTACCAGGACGGCGTCACATAGGCATCGGCGCCCTGGAACACGACCAGCACGGGCGATGCCGGATTGTCGGCGAGCAGGCGCCATTGCGGGTTGGCCTTGGCCAGGTGTGCGCGCAGCCTGCCGTTCGGCCCGGCCTCGGCATCGAGCAGGAACGGAATAGCGTTGGCGACAGGGCCGTCAGTGCCGTTGGAGATCAGCAATCCCAGCGGATGGGCGCGGATCAGCCCGTGCAGGACGTCCTGGCGCGTCTCGATGAAATGAGGAGGTTGGTACATGATCGGTCACGCCTTCGTCGGCTTCCTGAACCGGTATTTTGCACCGTTCAGGCAGGCTACGCCACATGTCAGGCGTGCCAGATCATATGGATCAGCACAAACGGCATTCGCGCCCGCAACGGGCACGAATGCGCATGATACCGAATCCGGGGACCTTAGCGCAGCCGCTTCGGCCGCGGATCGGACAATTCGCCGGCCAGCCGCCGGTCGAGATAGTCGGCGCATTCCTCGAGCAGCAACTCAGAATCATTGGCGAAGAAATGGTTGGCGCCGGGCAACGTCTTCTGCGTGATGGTGATGCCCTTTTGCGTGTGCAGCTTGTCGACCAGGCCCTGGACGTCCTTCGGCGGCGCCACCTTGTCGGCATCGCCATGGATGATCAGGCCAGATGACGGGCAGGGCGCCAGGAACGAGAAATCATAGGTGTTGGGCTGCGGCGCGATCGAGATGAAACCTTCGATCTCCGGGCGGCGCATCAGAAGCTGCATGCCGATCCACGAGCCGAAGGAATAGCCGGCGACCCAGCAGCTCTTGGAATCCGGATGCAGCGACTGCACCCAGTCGAGCGCCGCGGCCGCATCCGACAATTCTCCGGTGCCGTGGTCGAATTCGCCCTGGCTGCGGCCAATGCCGCGGAAATTGAAGCGAAGCGTGGTGAAATCGCGCTTCTGGAACATGTAGAAGAGGTCATAGACGATCTTGTTGTTCATCGTACCGCCGAACTGCGGATGCGGATGCAACACGATGGCGATCGGCGCGCTCTTTTCCTTAGAAGGCTGGTAGCGGCCCTCCAGGCGGCCGGCCGGACCGGTGAAAATGACCTCAGGCATAAAATACTCCACGTGGCATAAGAATGCGCGGCGCCCGGAACAACTCTTTCCTCTGGCCTTGACGCAGGGCGAGCGTCTTCTTAGAAGCTAGTTTAGAATTGTTCAAAACTGGATAGCCAGCCGTGACGGCCCGGCCATCCCCGCCGCAAGCCGCGTAAATAGGACGTCTTGCCTTGCAATTTCAAGGAAATAACGCGCTATCCCTGCGGAATGGGTTTTGACGGGATCGATTGAGCAAAAATGGCCGCAGCACGCGCCTATCTCGACTACAATGCCAGCGCGCCGCTCATCCCTGAGGCGCGTGAAGCGATGATTGCCGCGCTCGATCTCGCAGCCAATCCGTCGTCGGTGCATGCCGAGGGCCGCGCGGCGCGCCGGCTGATCGAAAATGCCCGCCGCGACGTGGCTTCGCTGGTCAACGCCAGGGCCGAACATGTCGTCTTCACCTCCGGCGCGACCGAGGCTGCCTCGACGCTTTTGACGCCGGACTGGCAGATGGGCCGCGGCACTGTGCGCATGAGCCGGCTCTATGTCTGCGAAGCCGATCACCCTTGCCTGCTCAATGGCGGCCGTTTTCCCGCCGCGCAGGTGACGCGGATCGGCGTCGATGCCGACGGCATCGCCGATCTTGCTCAACTGACAGCCGCTCTGGCCGCGCACGACAAGGCCGACGGCCTGCCGCTGGTGGCCATCCACGCCGCCAACAACGAGACCGGCGTCCTCCAGCCGATCGAGGCCATCGCCGCAATCGTCAAGGCGGCGGGCGGCATTCTGGTGGTCGACGCCGTGCAGGCTGCAGGCCGCATTTCCATCGATATGTCAGCGCCTTACGCCGACTATTTGATTCTGTCGTCGCACAAGATCGGCGGCCCCAAGGGGGTCGGTGCCATCGTTGCGGCAGCCGATCTGATGATGCCGAAGCCGCTGATCAATGGCGGTGGCCAGGAAAAGGGCCATCGCGGCGGCACTGAAAACCTGGCGGCCATCGCAGGCTTTGGCGCCGCGGCACGGGAGGCTCTGGCTGGTCTGAACGACGTCAATGCGCTCGCGCACCACCGCGATGAGGTCGAAGCCATCATCAAAACACTGGTACCGGACGCAGAAATCTTCGGAACTGGCGCGCCAAGGCTTGCCAATACGACATTCTTCGCTATTCCCGGCGTCAAGGCCGAGACGGCACAGATCGCTTTCGATCTGGCCGGCGTGGCGCTGTCGGCGGGATCGGCCTGTTCGTCGGGCAAGGTCGGGCCGAGCCATGTGCTGAAAGCCATGGGTTATGGCGACAGTCTTGGCGCCTTGCGCGTGTCCATCGGTCACGCGACGAGCGCCGGGGATATCGATCTGTTCCGCACTGCGCTGGCGGGAATCGCCCAGCGCCGGGCGGGCAGGGAACAAGCCGCCTGAGGTGGTGGGGAGCATTGGACCGAAAAGTGTGAAAGCGGTTTTCGGACGATCCAATGCTCAGAGAAAGACCATTCAGGCCTTACGGCCTGGTAGAGCCGTGCGTTTGCAAGTGGCCGGGTGAATTCCCGGTCGAGACGCACTATATGGAACTTACGCCGCCTTCGGCGCCTCACGGGGCAGCCTTGGCGATGCCATAGTTTGAAAACTGTCGGGCCTTGACCCCGGCGTGGATGGAGAACGCTTATGCCTGCTGTGCAGGACACGATCGATCGGGTCCGAAAGATCGACGTCGACCAGTATAAATACGGATTCCAGACAGAGATCGCGATGGACAAGGCCCCCAAGGGCCTGAGCGAAGACATTATTCGCTTCATCTCGGCCAAGAAGGATGAACCGTCCTGGATGCTGGAATGGCGTCTGGAAGCCTATCGGCGCTGGCTGACGCTGGAAGAGCCGACCTGGGCGCGCGTCCACTATCCGAAGATCGATTTTCAGGACCTATACTACTACGCGGCGCCCAAGAGCACGCCCGGCCCGACCTCGCTCAGCGACGTCGATCCTGAACTGTTGAAGGTCTACGAGAAGCTCGGCATTCCGCTCAGGGAACAGGAAATCCTCGCCGGCGTGCAGAAGACCGACGCGTCAGAGCTCGAAGAGCCCAGCGACAACGTCTACAAATCAGGCCGTGTCGCCGTCGACGCGGTGTTCGATTCCGTCTCCGTCGTTACCACTTTCAAGAAGGAGCTGGCGCAGGCCGGCGTCATCTTCTGCTCGATCTCGGAAGCCATCCGCGAGCATCCGGAACTGGTCCAAAAGTATCTCGGCTCGGTTGTGCCGACTTCCGACAATTTCTACGCCACGCTGAATTCGGCAGTCTTCACCGACGGTTCCTTCGTCTTCGTGCCCAAGGGCGTTCGTTGCCCGATGGAGCTGTCGACCTATTTTCGCATGAACGAGAAGAACACCGGCCAGTTCGAGCGCACGCTGATCATCGCCGAGGAGGGGGCCTACGTCTCCTATCTCGAAGGCTGCACCGCGCCGCAGCGCGACGAGAACCAGCTGCATGCCGCTGTCGTCGAACTGGTGGCGCTCGACGATGCCGAGATCAAATATTCGACGGTGCAGAACTGGTACCCCGGCGACGCCGAGGGCAAGGGCGGCATCTACAATTTCGTCACCAAGCGTGGCGACTGCCGTGGCGACCGCTCGAAGATCTCGTGGACGCAGGTCGAGACCGGTTCGGCCATCACCTGGAAATATCCGAGCTGCATCCTGCGCGGTGACGATTCCCAGGGCGAGTTCTACTCGATCGCGGTCTCGAACGGCTACCAGCAGGTCGATAGCGGCACCAAGATGATCCATCTCGGCAAGAACACGTCGAGCCGCATCATCTCCAAGGGCATCGCTGCAGGCTTTTCGCAAAACACCTATCGCGGCCAGGTTTCGGCGCACCGCAAGGCAACCAACGCCCGCAACTTCACCAATTGCGACAGTCTGCTGATCGGCGACCAGTGCGGCGCGCACACCGTGCCTTACATGGAAGCCAAGAACTCGACGGCGCAGTTCGAGCATGAGGCGACGACGTCCAAGATTTCCGAGGACCAGAAGTTCTACGTCATGCAGCGTGGCATTCCTGAAGAGGAAGCGATCGCGCTGATCGTCAACGGCTTCGTCAAGGACGTCATCCAGCAGCTGCCGATGGAGTTCGCGGTCGAGGCGCAGAAGCTTATCGGCATCTCGCTCGAGGGCTCGGTCGGCTGACCGGACAAATATTCAGGAAACAAAAGAATGCTTGAGATCAAGAATTTGCATGCCCGCATCGTCGACGACGGCACGGAAATCATCCGCGGCCTGAACCTGACGGTGAAAGCCGGTGAGGTCGCCGCCATCATGGGGCCGAACGGCTCGGGCAAGTCGACGCTGTCCTACATCCTCGCCGGCCGCGAGGACTATGAGGTCACCGAAGGCGACATCCTCTACAACGGCCATTCGATCCTCGAAATGGACCCGGCCGAGCGCGCCACCGCCGGCATCTTCCTCGCCTTCCAGTATCCGATGGAGATACCGGGCGTCGCGACCATGGAATTCCTGAAAGTGGCGATGAACGAGCAGCGCAAGGCGCGCGGCGAGGAACCGCTGAAGATCCCGGAATTTTTGAAGCGGGTGAAGGAGGCGGCGGCCTCGCTTAACATGGACATGGCGATGCTGAAGCGGCCGCTCAATGTCGGCTTCTCCGGCGGCGAGAAGAAGCGCGCCGAAATTCTGCAGATGAAGCTCCTGGAGCCGAAACTCTGCGTGCTCGACGAGACCGATTCCGGCCTCGATATCGATGCGCTGAAGATCGTCTCGGACGGCGTCAACGCGCTGCGCTCGCCGGACCGCGCCATCATCGTCATCACCCACTACCAGCGCCTGCTCGAGCACATCGTGCCGGATAGCGTGCACGTCCTCTACAAGGGCCAGGTGATCAAGTCCGGCGACAAGTCGCTGGCGCTCGATCTGGAAGCCAATGGCTATGCCGGTGTGATCGGCGAAGCCGCGTGAGATGCCAGAGGCCAGACTGATGAACATGCACTCGACACCCCAGCGCACCCAGGCCGAAACGGCGCTGATCGACGCTTTCGGCGAGCGGCTGTCGCTGCTGCCGGGCGACGGCGCGGTGACGCTGAAGCGCGACGATGCCATCGAGGCGATCAAGCACGGCCTGCCGACCCGGCGCATCGAATCCTGGCACTATACGGACCTGCGCCGGCTGCTGACGTCGGTGCCGGCATTCGATTCCACGGCCGCTGCCAAAACGCTGGCGCCGATTGTCGAAGGCTCCGCAATCCTGGCCGTGCTGAACGGCGTCTCGAACGCGAAATTCCCTGTGATCGAGGGCGTGACCGTCCAGCGCCTGTCGGAAAAGCTGACCGACGGCTCCATTGCGCCGGGCCTCGACCCCTATGGCAGCGATGACGCCATCGGTGCGCTGAACACCGCCTTTGTCGCCGACGGCTATTTCGTCGACATCGCCGATGGCGCCGAACTGGAAAAGCCGATCGAATTGCAGAACCTGCAGGCCGGCGGCCAGGTGCATGTGCGCTTTCCCGTGCGTGTCGGCGCGGGCGCCAAGGCGGCTATCGTCGAGCGTCAGGCCGGCGAGGGTGCGGCGCTGGGCAGCTCGGTCAGCCAGCTGGTGCTGGGCGAGGGCGCCGAGGTGACCTGGCTGATCGTGCAGGAGCAGCCGGAAACGGCCACGCATCTCGCCCAGTTCAAGGCCCATCTCGGCAAGAATTCGAAGTTGACGCTGTTCTTCATGAATGCCGGCGGCAAGCTTGTGCGCCAGGAGATCGTCGTGAAGACGACCGGCGAAGGCGCCGACTTCAAACTGCGCGGCATCAACCTGCTCGCCGGCGACACCCACACCGACGTGACCATGGTGCTCGACCATGCCGTGCCGCACACGACCTCGACGGAAGTGATCCGCAATGTCGTGACCGGCAAGGCGCGTGGCGTCTTCCAGGGCCGCATCAACGTCCATCAGTACGCGCAGAAGACCAACGCCAAGATGGCCTGCAACACGCTGCTCCTGTCGGATGATGGCGAGTTCTCGACCAAGCCGGAGCTGGAAATCTTCGCCGACGACGTCGTCTGCGGCCACGGCGCCACCGTCACCGAGATCGACCACAACCACCTGTTCTACCTGATGGCGCGCGGCATCGACGAGAAGAGCGCGCGCGGCCTTCTGGTGAAAGCCTTCGTGGCCGAGGTGATCGAGGAACTGGACGACGAAACCATCGTCGAAGCCCTGGAAACACGGCTCGATGATTGGTTCGTGGCACATGGGTAAACGGTTTAGGGTCAGGGCGTCATCCTCAGGAGGATGATGGTCGAAACGATGGATCAGGTAGTTACTTCGACATCGCACGGACGCGGGCTTGGGCGGTTGCTGCCTTGGCTGGCGATTGCCTTCGCTGTCGTCGGGCTCTCTGCATATGCCCATGCATTGCGGTTCTCGATCTATCCGTCGACCGCATCGAGTCCCGTTTCCGATAGTCTGGACGGCCTTCCAGCGTTCTTGCAGTGGGCTGGTTGGGCAGCTCCGTTGCACTTTTTGATCGTGGGACTTGTTCTGTTGGGAATGGTTCGCCTGCTGAAGGGTTCGGGGACAGCCAAATCGGTCCTCTCCTGGTTGCTCCTGATATACGTTGTGCAGATCATAACGCTCCTCATCGCTCCGCTCAGCTCAACGACCTACGACTGGCTCTATCTGAACGGATTTTTGGGCGCCTGGATGGGCGATTTCGATCCCCTTGCAGGGATTTTTGTCCTGACGGGTGTGGTCGTTGCGCGCTACGGAGGCCGATTGCCTTGGCCGCAGGCTTTTCTGACCGGCATCTGCATTGCCCTCACCAGCTTCATTTTCGTCCTCTCCTGGTCGTGGATTGATGGAGCGGGCATTACCGTCCCGACAGCCTTTGCCATGATACTACGCGTGTGATCGGAGTTAGCTTTGGACGATATGAGCTCAACCACCCCCTATGATGTCGAGGCGATCCGCCGCGACTTCCCGATCCTGTCGCGCGAAGTCTACGGCAAGCCGCTGGTCTATCTCGACAATGGCGCCTCGGCGCAGAAACCGCAGGTGGTGCTCGACACGATCCAGCACGCCTACAGCCAGGAATACGCCAACGTCCATCGCGGCCTGCATTTCCTGTCCAATGCCGCGACCGACGCCTATGAAAAGGCGCGCGAGACGGTGCGCCGCTTCCTTAACGCGCCGAGCACCGACAACATCGTGTTCACCTCGAACACGACAGCCGCTATCAACACCGTCGCTTACGGCTATGGCATGCCCAATATCGGCGCCGGCGACGAGATCGTGCTGTCGATCATGGAGCACCACTCCAACATCGTGCCGTGGCATTTCATCCGCGAGCGGCAGGGCGCCAAGCTGGTCTGGGTGCCGGTCGACGATCTCGGCGCCTTCCACATCGAGGAATTCGAAAAGCGCCTGACCGACAAGACCAAGCTCGTCGCCATCACCCATATGTCGAACGCGCTGGGCACGGTGACGCCGATCAAGGAGATTGTCCGCATCGCGCATGCCCGCGGCATTCCGGTGCTCGTCGACGGCAGCCAGAGCGCCGTGCACATGCCGATCGACGTCCAGGATCTCGACTGCGACTTCTTCGTCTTCACCGGCCACAAGGTCTACGGGCCCTCGGGCATCGGCGTGCTCTACGGCAAGAAGGACATTCTCTCGGGCATGCGCCCCTTCATGGGCGGCGGCGAGATGATCGAGGAGGTGACGGAAGACATCGTCACCTACAACGACCCGCCGCACCGTTTCGAGGCCGGCACACCGCCGATCGTGCAGGCGATCGGGCTGGGTGCAGCACTCGAATACATGGAAAAAATCGGCCGCGAGCGCATCGCCGCCCACGAGGCCGATCTCAAGACCTATGCGCATGAACGGCTGCGGGCCATCAACTCGCTGCGCATCTTCGGCGATGCTCCCGGCAAGGGCGCCATCATCTCGTTCGAATTGCAGGGTATTCATGCCCATGACGTGTCGATGGTGATAGATAGGCAGGGTGTTGCCGTCCGCGCCGGCACCCATTGCGCACAGCCGCTGTTGAAACGCTTTGGCGTAACCTCCACATGCAGGGCATCGTTCGGCATGTATAATACAAGGGCCGAAGTCGACGCTTTGGCCGAAGCGCTTGAAAAAGCGCGCAAGTTCTTTGGATGACG
This sequence comes from Mesorhizobium sp. P2_B11, assembly GCF_056404855.1. Lineage (NCBI taxonomy): Bacteria > Pseudomonadati > Pseudomonadota > Alphaproteobacteria > Hyphomicrobiales > Phyllobacteriaceae > Mesorhizobium > Mesorhizobium sp. P2_B11. The sequence goes on along the minus strand of NZ_JBFUDF010000006.1, from coordinate 410,384 downwards.
ACCATGGATGATGTGAGCCACACCACCGAGACCGCGCCGGAAGCAGCGATCAATCCGCTGGTTTCCGCCTCGACCATTCCCGCCGACGAACTGGCGCGGCTGACGGACGATATCGTTTCGGCGCTGAAGACGGTCTACGACCCGGAAATCCCCGCCGACATTTATGAACTCGGCCTGATCTACAGGATCGACATCGAGGACGACCGCTCGGTGAAAATCGACATGACGCTGACCGCGCCCGGCTGCCCGGTGGCCGGTGAAATGCCGGGCTGGGTGGAAAACGCCGTCGGCGCCGTCGAAGGCGTCTCCGGCGTCGAGGTCAACATGACCTTCGACCCGCCCTGGTCGCCCGACCGCATGTCGGAAGAGGCGCAGGTGGCGGTGGGCTGGTATTGAGGCTCACATGGAAGATTGGGAGATAGATCTTCCCGAATTCGTGCCGCCCTCGACGATGAAGCTGATGCAGCAATGGGGCGGCGACGGCTTTCTCAACAGCATGGGCAAACCCGCCGCATTTGACGCGTTTCTGAACGAAATGCCGTCAGGCGTCGCCGACGTGCTTTGCGCGGATATTCTGCTCGGCGATGTCCTGAATGGCACCTTTCATCAGTACTTCCACAATTCGTGTGGAATAACGATCGAGCGAGCCATTGGCGCGATGCGGCGGCTCGGCCTATCGGAGCATGCGGCTGCGGCGGAAAGTGCGTTGGCGGTGTTCGGCCCGAACTTTCCTCGGGACCGCCTGCAAAGAATGGATAGGATGGATGAGTTGCCGGAAACTGCATTCGATTTGGCCACCAACCAGTTCTATGCCGCTGAAGAGCGCCATCCGACGGCGATGCATAAGGTTTTGGAGCGGGCGGCCAATCAGTTGCTCGCAACGGTACAGTAACAGAGCCGGGGTTGCACCCGCCAACAAACTTCACCATTTTAGGTGAGGAATCATTCGGCAGGCCTTGAACCTGCATGGAATGGAAGAGGAAAGAGAATGGGACGCTTCGCCGTCATCACGATGACCGAAAAGGCCGCCGACCGGGTGCGCGAGATCGTCGCCACGCGCGACAACGCGCATGGCATACGCCTCGGCATCAAAAAGGGCGGCTGCGCCGGCATGGAATACACTGTCGACCTGGTGACCGAGCCCAACACCAAGGACGACCACATCGAGCGCGATGGCGCCCACGTCTATGTCGCGCCTGAGGCTGCCCTTTTCCTGTTCGGCACCGAGATGGATTTCGAGCAGACGACGCTGCGCACCGGCTTCACCTTCCACAACCCGAACCAGAGCTCGGCCTGCGGCTGCGGCGAATCCGTCGAACTGAAGCCAGCCGATCTCAAAGCGCTGGCAGAGGCGCGCGCGGCAACCGCTGCTTAACGTCGGGCGATGAGCGCCGAGGCATATCGCTGGCGGTGTGCTTGTTGCGGCGAAGAATTTACCGGCCTTCCGATGGACATTGCGTTCGACGCGCCGGTCGATCCAGACACGTTCGATGACGTTGCCCGATCAACGTTCCGCAAGAATGATGATTTTTGCGTGGTGAGCTACGCCACAAGGGAGACGGACCGGTTTATCCGTTGCCTGTTGCCTTTGCCGGTTCCTCAATTGGCCGACGAGTTCTGTTTCGGCGTCTGGATGTCGGTCTCGGAAAAGAGCTGGAATGTCTACCGGGACGGATATGACAGTGGCCAGTATGAAGAAGAACTCTGTTTTGGCTATTTGATGCACGAGATTCCTGAGTATCCAGGCTCGTTGCTGCTACATGCCAACGTTGTTTTTCAACCCGGCAATCAGCGTCCAAACGTATACCTGCATGACGCGGAACATCCTTTGGTCGCGGCACAATGCGACGGAGTGGATGTGACCCAGGTTGAGCGCTGGGTAGCCCTCACGCATCGCCCTTAAGGCTCACTTCACCCACATCTTCGTCCGCTTGTGCCAGTCGGCGATCGATTCTTCGGGATAGGCGTCGAACACCTTGTCTTGTCTGCCGATCACCGGCTCGACCCAGCTCGCCTTGTATTTCAGCATCAGATGCACCTTTTCCGGCGGCGTCGGCAGCTCGCTGTCGATCGCTGAGGCAAAGGGGTGGACCAGCTCCGGCCATGTCGGGTCGTAGAGCCACAGCGCCGAGCCGCATTTCCTGCAGAAATTGCGCTCGCCCGTCGAAATCTCGCAGTTTGGATGCTCGTCATCCTCGATCTCGGCTCGATAGACGCCGAGATTGCGCTTGCCCTTGATCTTCAGCGTCTTGTAGTCGGCGCCGAGATTGATGGCGAAGCCGCCGCCGCCCTGCTGTTTGCGGCAGATCGAGCAGTAGCACAGCATGAACGGCACCGGCGTGTGGCTCTCCACCTCGAAATGGACGGCATCACAGCGGCAGGATCCTTTGAGCAGAAGCGGCATGAAAAAACTCCGACGAATTTCGTTTTCAACCTGTCAGCATGGTTTTGGTTGCGGCGATGACAAGGCCAAATCCCGGTGACATGATCGCGGCATGGACAATGAACGCATAGAAGAACTTTTCGAGAGCCTTGGTCCGGTCTCGATCCGAAGACTGTTTGGCGGCAAGGGCATCTATTTCGACGGCGTCATCGTCGCCATCGTGCTGCGAGGCGAACTTAAGCTGAAGGCTGACGAACAAAGCGCCCCCGACTTCGAAGCCGCCGGCTGCCAACAATGGGCCTATACCGGCTCGCGACACGGCAAACTGGTCGCGATGCCGTATTGGAGCATTCCCGACGACGCGTTCGATGATCCCGACGAGATGAGGGTGTGGGCACGGCGAGCGTATGAGGCTGGGCAGCGGGCGGGGAAGTAATGTCCCCGCAGTGATGGTGCCGAATTTTCTTACAAGCGCCGAGGGACAGCACCCCTCTCTGGCCTGCCGGCCATCTCCCCCTCAAGGGGGGAGATTAGCAGCTTTGTCGACGGCGCGATTCTTTCAACGTTCGTGATTGGCGAAAGCCGGCGTGACATCCAATCTCCCCCCTTGAGGGGGAGATGTCCGGCAGGACAGAGAGGGGGGTGACGGAACGCGACAGTCGTAATCAGCGATGTATTGCGGACGCGTGAACTTACAAAGCCTTGGCAATCCTGGCCGCCAGCCGCGCATTGTTCTCGACCAGCGCAATATTCGTCTTCAAGCTCCGGCCGCCGGTCAGTTCGAGAATCTTCCCGAGCAGGAACGGCGTCACCGCCTTGCCGGTGACATTCTGTGCCTCCGCCGCCTTCTGCGCGGCCTCGATGTAGCCGGCCATCTCGTCGGCCGGGATTTCGTCATCCTGCGGCACCGGATTGGCGATCAGCATGCCGCCGCCGAGGCCAAGTGCTGCCCGGGTCTTGTAGAAATGCGCGATCTCTTCCGGTCTGTGCAGGGTCAGCGGGGCGCGAAAGCGCGACTGGCGCGACCAGAAGGCCGGCATGGTTTCGCAGCCATGGCCGATCACTGGCACGCCGCGCGTTTCCAGCACCTCCAGCGTCTTTTCGATGTCGAGGATGGCCTTGGCGCCGGCCGAGACGACAATGACGGGCGTGCGCGCCAGCTCGTCCAGATCGGCCGAGATGTCGAAGCTTTTTTCCGCGCCTTTGTGCACGCCGCCAATGCCGCCGGTGGCGAACACGTTGATCCCGACCATGTGAGACGCGATCATGGTGGCGGCGACCGTGGTGCCGCCGGTGCGTCCCTGCGCAACCGCAAAGCCGAGATCGGCGCGCGACAGCTTCATGGCGTCGCCGGTCATTGCCAGCGACTCGCGCTCGCCATCGGAGAGCCCGATCTTGATGCGGCCAGCGACCACGGCGATCGTCGCCGGCACCGCGCCATTGTCCAAAATGATCTTTTCGACATTGGCCGCCATGGCGCCATTGTCGGGGTAGGGCATGCCATGGGTGATGATGGTGCTTTCCAGCGCCACCACCGGCCGGCCGGCGGCGAGCGCTTCGGCCACCGGCGTGTGGATGTCGATGAAGGGGCGGGCGCTTTGCGGGGTCATGACGGTCTCCGATCCGGAGCAAGAAAGCTCCGGCAATGGCAATTGGCCGCCCTCATGCCATTTCCTGTGCGTCCGGCACAAGAGCCAGCGCTTCCGCAAAGGTCGCGGCGGTGAAGACCGGCACCGCGTCCGCACTTTCGATGGCGAGCGTCGCCGCGGCCACGCCTTCGCGCAGGGCCTGGCGCAAGATCAGGCCGCGCAGCAGGGCAGCGATGGTCGCACCGGCCAGCGCGTCGCCGGCTCCGGTGACGTCGGCGACCTTTCTCGGCGCCGGCGGCAGGATGGAGAAGGCGCCGGCTTCGTCGAAACCCAGCACCGGGCCATCGCCGGCCGTCACCACGCCACTCCTGAGGCCGCTGCAGCGCAGACCGTCGACGGTCTCGCGCTCGGTCGCATTGACGCCGACGCCGGCCAGCACCATGGCCTCCCGCCGGTTCATGAAGACCTGCGCGAGCTCCTTCAGCACCGGGATCAGCCGCACCACCTTGGCCGGCGAAATGGCAATGGCATAGACCGGCTTGTCGACAGCAAGCGCCACCAGCCGTTCGAGTGCCGAAGACGGGAGATTGGCGTCGCACAGCACCGCGTCCGCCATGGCGACCACCTCGCGCACCTTGGAGCGGCGCATCTGCTTGGGGAAGGCCAGATCGTAGAGCGCCATGTCGGCAAAGCCGGTGATCAACTCGCCGTCGCGGTCGATCAGGGCGGTGTAGCTCGGCGTCGTGCGGTCGAGGAACACCGCCGACAGATCGGCAATGCCGGCGTCAGCGATGGCGCGCGACACCGTCTCGCCCGCCGCATCGCCGCCGCGCATCGACATCAGCGAGGCCGAAACACCAAGCCGCGCGAGGCTGCGCAGCGCATTGAAGACACCGCCGCCGACATCTTCGCGCATCGTGCCGGGATTGGACGCCGCCGGCACATAAGCGCCGGACACCTGGCCGCGTCGGTCGATATGGGCGCCGCCCACCGCCAGGATTTTTGCAGATTTCACCATGCCGGCGATATGACCTTTGTTATTCCTGCTGCACAAGCGCTAGGCTGTGCGGCGGAGCTTCGCAGGCGAGCCAGCGATTCGGGCGGAGCCAAACCGCCGCACCGTCTGGACCAATGCGGAACGCGGCCGAAAACCAAACCACGAGACAAAAAAAGAACAAATCCGGATAAAGATTGTTTTTCAGATATTTGACCCCTCTTGCCAAACGAGAACAAAAAAGGTACAAACTGGGGCAGGGATTACGGATTGTCCGGCCTTCATTGACGACCAAGGGGTGATGTATCATGGCTCAGAATTCTTTGCGGCTTGTAGAGGACAAAGCGGTGGACAAATCAAAGGCTCTGGACGCGGCGCTGTCGCAAATCGAGCGCGCCTTCGGCAAGGGCTCGATCATGCGGCTGGGCGCCAATGAGCAGGTCGTCGAGATCGAAACCGTGCCGACCGGATCGCTTGGCCTCGACATCGCGCTTGGCGTCGGCGGCCTGCCGCGCGGCCGCATCGTTGAGATCTACGGGCCGGAAAGCTCGGGCAAGACGACGCTGGCGCTGCACACGGTGGCCGAAGCCCAGAAGAAGGGCGGCATCTGCGCCTTCGTCGATGCCGAGCACGCGCTCGACCCGGTCTATGCCCGCAAGCTCGGCGTCGATCTCGAAAACCTGCTGATCTCGCAGCCCGACACCGGCGAGCAGGCGCTGGAGATCTGCGACACGCTGGTCCGTTCCGGCGCCATCGACGTGCTGGTGGTCGATTCGGTTGCGGCGCTGACGCCGCGCGCTGAAATCGAGGGCGAGATGGGCGATTCGCTGCCCGGCCTGCAGGCGCGTCTGATGAGCCAGGCGCTGCGCAAGCTGACCGCCTCGATCTCGCGCTCCAACACCATGGTCATCTTCATCAACCAGATCCGCATGAAGATCGGCGTCATGTTCGGTTCGCCCGAAACCACCACCGGCGGCAACGCGTTGAAATTCTACGCTTCGGTGCGTCTCGACATCCGCCGCATCGGCTCGGTCAAGGACCGCGACGAGGTCGTCGGCAACCAGACCCGCGTGAAGGTGGTCAAGAACAAGCTGGCGCCGCCCTTCAAGGTGGTCGAGTTCGACATCATGTATGGCGAAGGCGTGTCCAAGACCGGCGAGTTGGTCGACCTCGGCGTCAAGGCAGGCGTGGTCGAAAAGTCGGGCGCCTGGTTCTCCTACAATTCGCAGCGCCTCGGCCAAGGTCGCGAGAACGCCAAACTGTTCCTGCGCGACAATCCCGACACGGCGCGCGAGATCGAACTGGCGCTCAGGCAGAATGCCGGGCTGATTGCCGAAAAGTTCCTCGAGAATGGCGGCCCCGAGCGCGGCGAAGACGACGGCTTTGAGGAAGAATCCGGCGCCATGTAAGGCAGCTGCCAGAGTTCGGCCATAAATCCGGCCTATTATCTGACGCTTAAGTAACAGAGTTCTTTAGTAATCGCGTTCAAAACCGCCGGCCTTCGCGCCGGCGGTTTTCGTTTTTGGGCAAGCGTGAAGGCAGCCTGGCAGCTGCCGGATTGGCCCAATTCCGTGTTTCTGGACAGGGTGAAGCCTGCCCGCTAAAAGGCCAAGTCGATCTTCTAAAGTGAGAGACCAGTTTCCGCCGGCCGTGCCGGCGGTTTTCGCGAAAAGGCAGCAGTCATGAGTGGCGTGAACGAGATCCGGTCGACTTTCCTCGACTACTTCCGCAAGGAGGGCCACGAGGTCGTGGCCTCGAGCCCGCTGGTGCCGCGCAACGACCCGACGCTGATGTTCACCAATGCCGGCATGGTGCAGTTCAAGAACGTCTTCACCGGCCTGGAGAAGCGTCCCTATTCGCGCGCCACGACCGCGCAGAAGAGCGTGCGCGCCGGCGGCAAGCACAACGACCTCGACAATGTCGGCTACACCGCGCGCCACCTGACCTTCTTCGAAATGCTCGGCAACTTCTCCTTCGGCGACTATTTCAAGGAGCGCGCCATCGAACTTGCCTGGAACCTGATCACGAAGGAATTCGGGCTGAACAAGGACAAGCTGCTGGTCACCGTCTATCACACCGATGACGAGGCGGCCGGCTTCTGGAAGAAGATCGCCGGCTTTTCCGACGACCGCATCATCCGCATCCCGACGTCCGACAATTTCTGGGCGATGGGCGACACCGGCCCGTGCGGTCCGTGCTCGGAAATCTTCATCGACCGTGGCGAGCACATCTGGGGCGGCCCTCCCGGCGGCCCCGAAGAGGATGGCGACCGTTTTCTTGAATTCTGGAACCTGGTGTTCATGCAGTATGAGCAGGTCACCAAGGAAGAGCGCATCGACCTGCCGCGCCCGTCGATCGACACCGGCATGGGCCTGGAGCGCATGGCCTCCATCCTGCAAGGGGTGGAAAGCGTGTTCGAGACCGATCTGTTCCGCCATCTGATCGATGCCGCGTCGTCCGCGCTCGGCCAGGGGCCGGACAAGGAGACGGTTGCCTCCTTCCGCGTCATTGCCGACCATCTGCGCTCGTCCTCCTTCCTGGTCGCCGACGGCGTGCTGCCGTCGAACGAAGGCCGCGGCTATGTGCTGCGCCGCATCATGCGTCGCGCCATGCGCCATGCGCAGTTGCTTGGCGCAAAAGAGCCGCTGATGTGGAAGCTGGTGCCGGCGCTGGTGCGCGAAATGGGCCAGGCCTATCCCGAACTGCTGCGCGGCGAACAGCTGATCACCGAGACGCTGAAGCTCGAGGAGACCCGCTTCCGCAAGACGCTGGTCCGCGGCCTCGGCCTGCTCTCGGAGGCGACGGAAACGCTGCACGCCGGCGATATGCTGGACGGTGAGACCGCCTTCAAGCTCTACGACACCTACGGCTTCCCGCTCGATTTGACGCAGGACGCGCTGCGCCAGCGCAGCATCTCGGTTGATCTCGCCGGCTTCACCCATGCGATGGAGCTTCAGAAGGCCGAGGCGCGCAAGCACTGGGCTGGCTCCGGCGACGCGGCCACCGAGACCATCTGGTTTTCGGTCCGCGAGCAGGCGGGCGCCACCGAATTCCTCGGCTACGAGACTGAAGCTGCGGAAGGCCTCATCCAGGCGCTGGTCAAGGACGGCAAGACCGTCGACAGCGCCGGCAAGGGCGATGCGGTTGCGGTCGTCGTCAACCAGACGCCGTTCTATGGCGAGTCCGGCGGCCAGATGGGCGACACCGGCGTGATCTCCGGCGAAGGGTTCTCGATCGAGATCACCGACACGCAGAAGAAGGCCGACGGGCTGTTTGTGCATCTGGGCAAGGTGGCGAGCGGCACGGTCAAGACCGGTGTTGCCGTCGAGCTCAAGGTCGACCATGCGCGCCGCACCCGGTTGCGCGCCAACCACTCCGCGACGCATCTGATCCACGAGGCGCTGCGCGAGGTGCTGGGCACCCATGTCGCGCAGAAAGGCTCGCTGGTCGCGCCCGAGCGCCTGCGCTTCGACATCTCGCACAACAAGCCGATCTCGGCCGAGGAGCTCGAAGAGGTCGAGCGCATGGCCAATGAAATCGTCGTCCAGAACAGCCCGGTGACGACGCGCCTGATGTCGGTCGACGACGCCATCGCCGAGGGCGCCATGGCGCTGTTCGGCGAGAAGTATGGCGATGAGGTGCGTGTCGTGTCGATGGGCACGGGCGTCCATGGCGCCAAGGCCAACCGGCCCTATTCGGTCGAACTGTGCGGTGGCACCCATGTGCGGGCGACCGGCGATATCGGTCTGGTGCGCGTCGTGTCCGACAGCGCTGTCGCCGCCGGCGTGCGCCGCATCGAGGCGCTGACCGGCGAAGCCGCGCGCAAACATCTCGACGAGCAGGACAGGCGTCTGAAGGCCGTCGCCTCGACATTGAAGATTTCGCCCGCTGATGTGCCGGCGCGCGTCGAGACGCTGCTCGAGGAGCGCAAGAAGCTCGACAAGGAACTGAGTGAAGCGCGCAAGAAGCTGGCACTGGGCGGCGGTGCCGCGGCCGGTGCGCCCTCCGAGAACGAGACCGTCGCCGGTGTCGGCTTCCTCGGCAAGGCGGTCTCGGGCGTGTCGCCCAAGGATTTGAAGCCGCTGGCCGACGCCGGAAAAACCTCGCTCGGCTCCGGCGTGGTCGTCTTTGTCGGCGCGGGTGAGGACAACAAGGCAAGCGTCGTGGTCGCCGTCACCGATGACCTCGTCGGCCGCTTCAGCGCCGTCGATCTGGTGCGCGTCGCCTCGGCCGCCTTGGGCGGGCAGGGCGGCGGCGGCCGGCCCGACATGGCGCAGGCCGGCGGGCCGGATGCCTCGAAGGCCAATGATGCCATCGCCGCGGTGAGGGCAGCGCTGGAAGCAGCCTGAAAGCCAGCCTATGCCCGATAGCCCCGGCAAGACGGTTCTCGTTCTCGGCGGCTATGGACTGATCGGCGAAGCCGTCGTCGAGCGCCTGCTTGGCGATGGGCATCAGGTGACTGGTCTCGGCCGCGATGTCGGTGACGCCGCGCGGCGATGGCCGGCGGTGCGCTGGATTGCGGCCGACATGGCCCGGCTGCTGACCGCTGAAGACTGGCTGCCGCTGGTCGCCGGCATGGATGCGGTCATCAATGCCGCGGGCGCCTTGCAAGACGGCCCGCGCGACCGCCTCGACGCTATCCACCGTGGTTCTGTGGTGGCGCTGGTTGCCGCCTGCGAACAGGCCAGTGTCAGCCGTTTCGTGCAGATCTCCGCCATCGGCGCCGATCCCGCCTCGGCGGATGCTTTCTTCAGCACCAAGGGTGAAGGCGACAAGGCTGTCGCGAACGCCTCGCTGGAGTGGTCCATTTTGCGCCCGGGGCTGGTGATCGCACCCGCCGCCTATGGCGGCACGGCGCTGCTGCGTGCGCTTGCGGCCTTTCCCGGTTTCATTCCTGCCGTCATGGCGGGCCAGCTAATCCAGACCGTGGCGGCCAGCGATCTCGCCGAAGCCGTATCGCGTGCAGTCACCGGATCCCTGCCGCCGCGTCTTTCCGTCGATCTCGTCGAAGCCGAGGCCCGCTCGCTGGCCGACGTGCTGGTTGCCTTCCGGGCATGGCTTGGCCTGCCGCCGGCCCGTGTCGTGCCGATGCCGGCCTTTCTTGGTGGGGTCGCGGCTGTTGTTGCCGATGGCCTTGGCCTGCTCGGCTGGCGTTCGCCTTTGCGCAGCGCAGCCCTTGCCGCCCTGGCGCGAGGCGTGACGGGCAACGCCAAATCCTGGAACGAGATTTCCGATCAAAAACTGCAGCCGCTGGAGGCAACGCTGGCCGCCATGCCGGCTCACGTCCAGGAGCGCTGGTTCGCCCGCCTCTGGCTGCTGAAACCAGCCGTGTTCGGCGTGCTCTCGCTGTTCTGGCTGGTCTCCGGCATTGTCGGCTTCATCAAGCAGGATGCAGCTGCCGACATTCTGGTCTCGCATGGCCTGTCGCCGGCCCTCGCGCTCGGGATGGTGCTTGCCGGGAGCATTGCCGACATCGTTGTCGGAGCGGCTGTTCTCGTGCGGTCGTTGGCGCGCTTCGCGCTGACGGGGATGATAGCCATCACCTTGGCCTATCTTGGCGCAGCAACCGCACTTGCGCCCGATCTGTGGCTCGACCCTTTGGGAGCAATGGTCAAGGCTGTTCCAGCGCTTTGCCTTGCCCTTGTGGCGTTGGCGATATTGGACGAGCGATGAGCCCCTGGGTCGACCTTCTGCGCTGGCTACACATCATCGGCGCCACGGTTCTGTTCGGCACCGGCGCCGGCATCGCCTTCTTCATGCTAATGGCGCAGCGCACCGGCCGCGCCGACATTGTCGCTCATGTCGCCGGCACGGTCGTCATCGCCGATACGATCTTCACCGCGACCGCGGTCATCGTGCAGCCGATCACCGGCGTGCTGCTGGCGCAAGCAATCGGCTGGCCGCTCTCCGAAGGCTGGATCGTGCTGTCCCTGCTGCTTTATGTCCTGACCGGCCTGTTCTGGCTGCCGGTGGTCTGGATCCAGATCCGCATCCGCAACCTGGCGCGGCAGGCGGCCGCTGAAAACGCGCCGCTGCCCGCAGAGGAAAAGCGCCTGTTTCGCATCTGGTTTGCGTGCGGCTTCCCGGCTTTTGCCGCCGTGCTTGCAATCCTGTGGCTGATGGTGACCCGGCCAGAAATAGCGTTCTAGACCGCCGTGTCTGCGGCTGCTCAATCGGCCTTTTCGGTCAAGGCAACGGCCTGCCGGGCGGCAATTCGGTCCCACCAGGCCCGGATGGCGGGGAAGTCAGCGAGCAGCTTTTGCCCCTCGGGTACCTTGAGGAAATAGGCGATGATGGCCGCCGCATGCAGGTCGGCCAGCGTCAGCTGGTCGCCCAGCAGCCACGGCCCGGGCGCTTTGAGAGAGGTCAGCACCCTGAGCACCGTTTCGGCCTGGCGCAGTCCGTTGGCGATCAGCACCTCGTCGGGCGTTTCCTTCTCCAGCCGCTCGACGGCGACGTCCCAGACCATCGCCCTGTAGCCATAGGCGTCGAGCATGCCGATGATCTGGTTCATGGTTGCGCGGCCGCGCGGGTCTTTCGGCTGCAGCACCGGACCGTCGAACGCCTCGTCGACATAGCGCGAGATTGCGCTGGTCTCGAACAGGCGAAAGCCGTCATGCTCGAAAGCCGGAATGCGGCCGAACGGGTGACGCTCCAGATACCAGGCCGGAATGCCCTCGGCCGCGAAGATGTCGAGAGGCACCAACTCATAGCCGACGCCTTTTTCCGCAAGCGTCAGCCGCGCAATGCGAACATAGACGCTGTAATCGGCGCCGTAGAGGATCGGCTTGATCATCGATCAGCCCTTCGCTGCTGCTCGCTTCTCGTCCGAAAAAAGAAGGCTCCTCTCGGAGCCTTCGTTGTCGGCTTACGCCATCGCCTTCTGCAGGTTCTCGTCGATCTTGTCGAGGAAGCCGGTGGTCGACAGCCAGGGCTGGTCGGGACCAATCAGCAGCGACAGGTCCTTGGTCATGAAGCCGCTCTCGACCGTCTGGATGCAGACCTTCTCCAGCGTATCGGCAAACCGCTTCAATTCGGCATTGTCGTCCAGCTTGGCGCGGTGGGCCAGCCCGCGCGTCCAGGCGAAGATCGAGGCGATCGAGTTGGTCGAGGTTTCCTCGCCCTTCTGATGCTGGCGATAGTGGCGCGTCACGGTGCCGTGCGCGGCTTCGGCTTCCACCGTCTTGCCGTCCGGCGTCATCAGCACCGAGGTCATCAGGCCGAGCGAGCCAAACCCTTGCGCCACCGTGTCGGACTGGACGTCGCCATCATAGTTCTTGCAGGCCCAGACATAGCCGCCTGACCATTTCAGGGCGGAGGCCACCATGTCGTCGATCAGCCGGTGCTCGTACCAAAGCTTCTTCGACTTGAACTCGGCTTCGAATTCCTGCTCGTAGACTTCCTGGAAGATGTCCTTGAAGCGGCCGTCATAGGCTTTGAGGATGGTGTTCTTGGTCGAGAGATAGACCGGATAGTTGCGCAGCAGGCCGTAATTCAGCGAGGCGCGGGCGAATTCGCGGATCGAGTCGTCGAGATTGTACATGGCCATGGCAACACCGGCGCCGGGCGCGTCGTACACGTCGTGCTCGATCACCTTGCCGTCCTCGCCGACGAATTTGATCGTCAGCTTGCCCTTGCCGGGGAAGCGGAAGTCGGTGGCGCGGTACTGGTCGCCGAAGGCGTGACGGCCGACGATGATCGGCTTGGTCCAGCCCGGCACCAGCCGCGGCACGTTCTTCATGATGATCGGCTCGCGGAAGATGGTGCCGCCGAGGATGTTGCGGATGGTGCCATTCGGCGACTTCCACATCTTCTTCAGCTTGAATTCCTCGACGCGCTGCTCGTCGGGGGTGATCGTCGCGCATTTCACGCCGACGCCCCATTTCTTGATGGCGTTGGCCGAATCGATGGTCACCTGGTCGTTGGTGGCGTCGCGGTGTTCGACGCCGAGGTCGTAATATTCGAGCTTCAGGTCGAGATAAGGGTGGATCAGCTTGTCCTTGATGAACTGCCAGATGATGCGGGTCATCTCGTCGCCGTCGAGTTCGACGACCGGGTTCGCCACCTTGATCTTCGCCATGGAAAGAATGCCTCGCTTTTGGGGAACAAAACGGCCTTGCCCGCATGGCTTTCGGCCGGGGATGCGGAGCGTATATCAAAGCCTATTTGGCCGCGCAAACGCCGATCCATGCAGAACGGGTCGTCTGGGCAGCGACCTAGTGTTTTTGCAAACGCTTCATTTTGGCGGGCGGATGTGGCAGGGAACGCTGAAAATGCCGCAAACAGCAGTTCATTGAGATCATGTCCGCCGCGCAACCTCCTGAAAACACATCCGCCGCCGGCCCGGCGATCATCCTGGTCGAGCCGCAGCTCGGCGAGAATATCGGCATGGTCGCGCGCGCCATGGCCAATTTTGGCTTGTCCGAGCTGCGGCTCGTCAATCCGCGCGACGGCTGGCCAAGCGAGAAAGCGCGCGCTGCCGCCAGCCGCGCCGACCATGTCATCGACGCCGTCACCGTGTTTGGCGACCTGGCGTCGGCGGTCGCCGACCTCAATTTCGTCTTCGCCACCACGGCGCGCGAACGCGACGGCTTCAAACCCGTGCGCGGGCCGGTCGAGGCGGGCAGGGCGCTGCGAGCGCGTCACATGGCCGGCCTGCGCACCGGCATCCTGTTCGGCCGCGAACGCTTCGGCCTCTACAATGACGAGGTCGGACTGGCCGATGAGATCGTCACCTTCCCGGTCGATCCCGGTTTCTCGTCGCTCAACATCGCCCAGGCCGTGCTTTTGATGTCCTATGAATGGATGAAGTCGGGCCTGGAGGACGAGACGGCAACCAATTTCTCCAGCCCGGAAATGAAGCCGGCGAGCAAGGAAGAGTTGCACGGCCTGTTTGCCTATCTCGAAGGCGCGCTCGAAGCGCGCGGCTACTTCCGCCCGGCGCCGAAGAAGCCGAAGATGGTCGATAATCTGCGTGCCGTCTTGACGCGCGCCGGTTTTGCCGAGCCGGAACTGAAAGTGCTGCGCGGCATCATCTCGTCGCTCGACCGGTTTTCGCCGGCCATGCCGCGCGGCGACGGCTCGCCGGGAGACGATCCGAGACGGCTTCCGGCCGCCGCGCGAAACCGGAAGACAGATCAAGAAAGTTAAGATCAGTAAGCTTCGAACGGCTGAAGTAACCGAATTTTATGTGCTTCTAATCCATTGTTGTCAAAACGATGGGGTGGCAAATGTTCACGTCCAATATCGGCCGCATGCGCTTCTTCTTCTACTCGCTTGGGGTGGCTTTCCTCGAGGCCCTGGCTGCTTTGGTGTGCATTGTAGGCACGATGGGCTTTGAGGGCTTCGTCAACTCCGTGCCTGGTCCGTCGCGGCAAGGCATGGCCGGTGCGGTCCTCGTCGTTTCGCTGCTGGCTGTGGTCATGCGCGGCAACATCGCCTGGCGGCGCAGCCGCGACGCCAACGGCAAGGGCTGGATCTTGTGGTCCTACATCGTGTTCTGCGCCATCTACGCCTTCCTGCAGGCAGGCACGTTGCTGGTACTGGATTTCAACAATCCGGAAAGCACGTCGGGCGGTTTGAATCTGCTTGCGCTGTCGATCTTCGGCCTTTGGTGCACGATCCTGGTGGCAAAGCCGGTGGCAGGCGTCAATATCGATGAGCTGACATCGGTTTTCGATTTCGAGGGTGCTGTTCCCTCGGCAGGCGGCCGGATGGCCAGCAGCGCGGCGCCCGTGCGCGCCGCCGCGCCGGCCACACGCTCAGCGCCATCTGTCCAGCCGATGGGCCGGCCAAAGCCCGCCGGCTTCGGCAAGCGCGGACTGTAGGGCGATCGCGAAAAAGCGATCTTCGCTGGCGCTTGCGCAAAACTTGGGTGAATTCGCCACTTCAAGACCATGATCGTTGCGGATAGAACGGCATCGGCCACATCACCGGCCAGCCCTTCTGATCTCCAGCCTCTTTCCATGGTCCGGCATCAATGAGCGATCGATCAAACCACCGCCCGATCCTGATGTTCGATTCCGGCGTTGGCGGATTGACCGTGCTGCGCGAGGCGCGCGTGCTGATGCCCGACAGGCGCTTCGTCTACGTCGCCGATGACAAGGCCTTTCCTTACGGCGCCTGGGAAGAACCGGCGCTGCAGGCCCATATCGTCGAGCTCTTCGCCAAGCTGCTCGACCGTTTTCAGCCGGCAATTTCGGTCGTCGCCTGCAACACCGCCTCGACGCTGGTGATCGATGCGCTGCGCGAAAAATTCCCGGGCCATCCTTTTGTCGGCACCGTGCCGGCGATCAAGCCGGCGGCCGAGCGCACCCGCACCGGGCTGGTCTCGGTRCTGGCGACGCCGGGCACGGTGAAGCGGCAATATACGCGCGACCTGATCGGCAAATGGGCGCAGAAATGCCATGTCCGCCTGGTCGGCAGCAACAATCTGGCCGGACTGGCCGAGGTCTATATGCGCGAGGGCTTTGTCGATGAAGAGGCCGTGCGCGCCGAGATCGCACCGTGCTTCGTCCAGCATGACGATTTGCGCACCGATATCGTCGTGCTCGCCTGCACGCACTACCCGTTCCTGGCCAACCGTATGCGCAAGACCGCGCCCTGGCCGGTCGACTGGATCGACCCGGCCGAAGCGATTGCGCGGCGCGCTCTGTCGCTGCTTCCCGCAGTCGACGGGCCGTTGCCGCAAGGCGAGCCCGACATCGCCGTCTTCACCTCCGGCAAGCCGGATTTCGCCATCAGCCGGCTGATGCAGGGTTTTGGCCTGAGCGCGCGCTAGGCTGGTTCGAAGACAACAAGGCGTTGATCCGGATCGGCCGAAACCAGCCTTAGCGTCAGGCCGTCACCCTGGCCGAACCCGGAGGCCTTCACATTGGCAACGACAGGCATGTCCGAGAGCTGAACGCGCATGCGCTGGTCTGCGACGTCGGTGACGACGGCCTTGAACATTTCACCCTCGCGTCCCCTAAGCATGACCGCCTCGGCAAGGTCGATGGCCGCGTGGTTGATCTGCGAAGCGCGGGCACTTGCGCGCCCCATCACCTTCGGCAGTCTGGCGAACGCGTCAGTGACGGCCTGCGGCACGGGTTGGCCGTTGGCGATTGCCAGCGTGCAGCGCACGACGTAGCGGTCGGCCAGCCGCCTCAGCGGCGCGGTGGCGTGGGCGTAGGTCGCAGCCATCGCCTCGTGCCACGGCACAACGCCGTCTTCATAGGGTTGGTAGGACGCGCCGGAACCGGCACGGCGGATTTCCAGCATCAGGGCGGCCTGTTTGCTGTTTGTCGGATCGAGGGTTCGCTGATAGTCGCGCAGACTGGTCGACGCAGGCCAGGACAAGCCAAGAGCCTGTGCCGCGTTGCGCAGTCTTTGCACCTTTGAATCATCCGGCGGCGCCATCACCCGGAACAGGCCGGTCCGGTGGGCAAGCATGGCGTCGGCAATCGCCATGTTGGCGGCCAGCGAAAGCGCGGCGTTGTCTTGCTCGGATTGCAGCAGCGGTCTGAACGCAAGCTGGAATGTGCCATCGGCGAGCTGTTCCACCTCTTGCTCGGGCGGGTCGACGCGGGAAGCGCCGCGACGCTCTTCGGCTGCCGCCATGCGCCGTGCAATTTCGGCGAAGCCGGCCGGAACATCGGCGGCTCGCACGCTGTCATAGGCGAGCTTGGCGCGGCTTTGAATGATTGCGCGCTCCGCGCCGTCCAGCTTTACCGCGCCGTCCTCGGCGATCCGAACCGTGAAGACAACAGCCGGACGCGGTCCGCTGGGCAACAGGCTCGCGGCACCCTCGGCAAGCACCGGGGGATAGAGCCCGGCCTTGCCGTCCGGCAGATACAGGGTCTCGCCCCGCGCCCAGGCTTCGAGATCCACCGCGTCGCCGTCCTCGACGAACCAGGCCACGTCGGCAATGGCATAGTGCAACAGAAGGTCGCTGCCGCTCGCCTCGATCGAAAACGCCTGATCAAGATCGGTGGACGTCGCCGGATCGAGTGTCACGAAAGGCATTGCCGTTCGGTCGGCATGCTGGCTGGGCACCCGCTTGGCCGCCGTCTGCGCCAGCGCCATGACGTTGGGCGGAAATCCGTCCGGCACATGGAACTCTGTGCGGATTTTTGAAAGGCCGTCAGCGAGTGCCTGCGAGGGATCGGTCAACGATTTCATGGCGCTGTCGTACACTGGCGTTCCGGACACGGGAAGGCCGATTGCCGGCAGCCGCCGAGCTGGAACCGTCACCGGAGCGCAACGTTTCTCCTTTCTGGCAGCAAAGGAGGAACCGATATGCCTGCAAAATCACAAGCGCAGCAAAAGGCCGCGGGCGCCGCGCTTTCGGCCAAACGCGGCGAAACCAAGAAAGGCGAACTCATAGGCGCTGCACGCGAAATGTATGAATCGATGAGCGAAAAGCAGCTTGAGGAATTCGCCGAGACCAAGCGCAAGGGGTTGCCTCAGAAGAAATCGGCTGACTGAGCCCCGAACCGATCCAAACAAAAAGCCCGCGGCCGAGACCGCGGGCTCTTCAGTTCAGGCCGCAGCCGAAACTACCAGCGCCACCAGCAGCGCTTCACCTTGTAGCGGATGACCTTCTTGTGACCGTGCCGCCAGACAACCTTCTTCTTGACCACGATGCGGCAGACCTGGTGGTGTTTGTGACCGTGCCAATGCCTGGCCATCGCCGGCTCGGGGACGGCAATCGACATCGATCCTGCCAGGACGGCTGCACTTACCAACGAAAGGAAGAATTTTTTCATACGACTTTTGGCTCCTCTGGCTCCAGTCCCTTTCTAATGCCGTCGGTAACGACCCCGCCACATCCGGCACCGCACTCAACGTCGGAAATGCTATATGGTTGCCGCAGCCGCCGCCAGCAGCGAGCTTGACACCGGTTAAATCTCCGTTTAACGAGCCCACCAACACCGGGCCGCAATGCCCGGTGGTTTCTTTTGCATGGCAAGAACCCGGGGAAAACAGGTTTATCGTTTCCTTGGTCTTGTTAAACTGACGTGTCCCGTGGGTTTTCCATCGCATTGCGTGGGAAACCCTGTCAGGTCTCGAAAACGGAGGCCAGAGGAGGGCGCGTTTCCTTCACCCGGACCATGAGGTTCCGGGTGGTTTGTTTTGAAAGGGAATGCGATGAGCAAGCGCGAATCCGCGAAGTACAAAATCGACCGCCGTCTCGGCGAAAACATCTGGGGCCGCCCGAAGTCCCCGGTCAACAAGCGTGAATACGGTCCCGGCCAGCACGGCCAGCGCCGCAAGGGCAAGCTTTCCGATTTCGGCCTGCAGCTGCGCGCCAAGCAGAAGCTGAAGGGTCACTATGGCGACGTCTCCGAAAAGCAGTTCCGCAAGGTCTATGAAGAGGCTGACCGCCGCAAGGGCGACACCTCGGAGAACCTGATCGGCCTGCTCGAGTCGCGTCTGGATGCGGTCGTCTACCGCGCCAAGTTCGTGCCGACCATTTTCGCAGCCCGCCAGTTCGTCAACCACGGCCACGTCAACGTCAACGGCAAGCGCGTCAACATCGGCTCGTACCGCTGCAAGCCGGGCGACGTCGTTGAAGTCCGCGAAAAGTCGAAGCAGCTGGTCATCGTTCTGGAATCGGTCGGCCTCGCCGAGCGCGACGTTCCGGACTACATCGAAGCCGATCACAACAAGATGGTCGCGACCTTCTCGCGCATCCCCGGCCTGGCGGACGTTCCGTTCGCCGTGCAGATGGAACCGAACCTGGTCGTCGAATTCTATTCGCGCTGATCGGTTTCTTCCTAGAGATATCAAAGGCCGCCCTCGAGGCGGCCTTTTTTCTTTTGCGCCGCGCTTTGCCAGGCATCGACCAAAAACCGATTTCGATTTTTGAGCCAATGCGCTAATCCGGGCGCAACAGGGATTTGGGCCGACGCGCCATGAACATGCTGCCAAACGCCGATTTGCTTGAGCCGGACGCCGAAGGCGGCTTCCATCCGCTGTTCGCCGACGTGCCGTCCTCGGTCGAGTTCAACAAGCTGCGCAAGCGGCTGTTGCGGCAGACCCGTCAGGCGATCGAGGATTTCGCCATGGTCAGGCCCGGCGACCGCTGGCTGGTGGCGCTGTCCGGCGGCAAGGATTCCTACGGCCTGCTCGCCGTGCTGCTCGATCTCAAATGGCGCGGGCTGCTGCCGGTCGACCTGCTGGCCTGCAATCTCGACCAGGGCCAGCCGAATTTCCCAAAGCACATCTTGCCGGACTATCTCAATGCGCATGGTATCGCCCATCGCATCGAATACCAGGACACCTATTCGGTGGTCACCGACAAATTGCCTGAGGGCAGCACCTATTGTTCGCTGTGCTCGCGGCTGCGGCGCGGCCATCTCTACCGAATCGCGCGCGAGGAGGGCTGTTCGGCGCTGGTGCTCGGCCACCATCGCGAGGACATTCTCGAAACCTTCTTCATGAACCTGTTCCACGGCGGCCGCCTTGCCGCCATGCCGCCAAAACTGCTCAATGATGACGGCGACGTCATGGTGCTGCGGCCGTTGAGCTATTGCGCCGAGGCGGATCTGGAAAAATTCGCCGCCGCGATGAAATTCCCGATCATTCCCTGCGATCTCTGCGGCAGCCAGGAAGGCCTGCAACGCAACGCAACGAAGGCGATGTTGGACGACATGGAAAAGCGCATGCCGGGCCGCAAGGATACGATGCTGCGCGCGCTGTCCAACACCAGGCCATCGCATCTGCTCGACCGTAAACTGTTCGATTTCGCTGCCCTCAATGGCAGTCTCACCGAAGGACAAGACCTTTCCGATGACATTTGACGACCGTGCGATCGACTGGCTGGCCGAGCTTCTCGCCGATGCAGCCAGGGCCGAGATCATGCCGCGCTTTCGCCGGCTGGGCGAGGGCGATGTCCGCCAGAAGACCTCGGCCGCCGATCTGGTGACCGAGGCCGACGTCAATGCCGAGCGGCTGATTACGGCAAGGCTGCTCGAGCGCTACCCCCAGGCGATGATCGTCGGCGAGGAGGCTTGCTCCGACAATCCGGCACTGCTGCAAGGGCTCGGCGATGCCGATCTCGCCTTCGTCGTCGACCCGGTCGACGGCACCTTCAACTTCGCCTCCGGCGTGCCGCTGTTCGGCGTCATGCTGAGCGTCGTGATCAAGGGCGAGACCGTGGCCGGCATCATCCATGATCCCGTCGGCAAGGACTGGTTGATCGGCGTCAAGGGCGCCGGCAGCCACATCCGCCATGCGCATGGCGCGCTGGAGAAGGTGCATGTCGCCGATGCCGTGCCGATCTCGCAAATGACCGGTTCGGTGTCCTGGCAATATCTGGCTGAACCGCAGCGCTCGCTTCTGGCGCGCAACCAGACCAAGACGCTGTCGCAGTTCGGCTATCGCTGCGCGGCGCATGAATACCGGCTGCTGGCCAGCGGCCATGCGCATTTCGTCGTCTACAACAAGCTGATGCCGTGGGACCATCTGGTCGGCGTGCTGATCCACGCCGAGGCCGGTGGCTACACCGCGCGCATCGACGGCAGCGCCTATTTACCGTCGCATGTCGACGGCGGCATTCTGGTCGCGCCCGACCGTGAAAGCTGGAAAGAATTGCGCCGGGAACTCTGGGCTGATTAGTAGGTCCAACTACCGACAGAAGCTTTCGTCAAGTATATTGGCTCTGTTATAGTGGACCAATCTCTTGCTAAGCCGGAAGCCGCGAAATGAAACATCGGTCTGCAATTGTTGCAGCGGGACTTGGACTTGCCCTGGTCGCCGGCGCCACTGAGACACGTTCGCAAGAGCGGGCGTGCGGCAGTCGCGATCCCGTCGATACCATAGACGAGATGTTTTCCGCGATCTATGCCTGCTGGCAGCCGCCACCGGGAAGCGCTGGCCTGACCCTGACACTGAGTTTCTCAATTCGCAAAAACGGCACGCTGATGGGCAAGCCGCGCGCCACTTTCTCCCATATGGGAGACGATGCCTCACTCAACCGGGTCTTCGTGTCGTCCGTGCTCGAAGCTCTCGACAAGGCGCTGCCGATGCCTCTTTCGGACAGCATGGGTGGCGCCATCGCAGGGCGCCCGCTGTTTCCTCGTTTCACGGCAGTGATTGAAGGCGCGTCCTGAAGCGCGTCGCCTAAAGGTGGCTGCGGTTCTGAGACAAATAAAACTCGAGGCGAAAACAGTCGCTCAATGCAGGTCGGTGACGTGCCCTGAAATGGGTGGGTTGTGCGGCTGGAACATCCTGCCGCGCTCGGCGATCAGGATCATCAGCAGCGCTGCGACCGAGACGCTGCAGAAGCCGGCCGCCAGCGGCGTCACCGTCCCGTTGAAGGCCTGGCCGATCAGCGCACCGATGATGGCGCCGAGAAATGTCTGCATGAAGCCCAGAATGGATGCGGCCGTGCCGGCGAGTTCGCCGAGCGGTTCCATGGCGAGCGCGTTGAAATTGGCGCCGAGCCCGCCGAAAGGCAGCATCGCCGAGGCAAAGAAGGTGATGAACAGCCAGAGCGGCATGTTCATTTCCAGCGAGACGACCAGCCAGGCGAGGCTGATGCAGAGGAACACAAGCAACGCGCCTTGCGACAGCCGGCGCATGCCGACCCGCCCGACCAGCCGCGAATTGAGATAGTTCGAGAAGGCGAGCACGGCGGCGACGCCGGCGAAGATCACCGGGAACAGCTCGCCGACATGGAAGATGTCGACATAGATCTGTTGCGCGGAACTGATGAAGCCGAACATGGCTGCAAAGATGAAGGTGCTGGCAAAGGCGTAGCAGAGCGTGAGGCGGTTGGTGAGCACGATGCGGAAACCACCGACGACGGATGAGACCGTCAACGGCCGGCGGTACTCTGGATGCAGCGTCTCCGGCAGCCGCAGCAGCGACCACGCCGATACGATCAGCGCCCCGACGGCCATTGTGACGAAGATCCAGTGCCAGGTGGCAAACAGCATGATGAACTGGCCAATGCCGGGCGCAATCACCGGGATGGCCATGAACACCATGAAGATCAGCGACATAACCTCGGCCATGCGCCGGCCGTCGAACGTGTCGCGCACGATTGAGACGGCGATGACACGGGTGGCGGCCGCACCGATGCCTTGAACCAGCCGCAACAGGAGCAGAGTGGTAAATGACGGGGCGATGGCCGCAGCCGCTGCCGCAAAAACATAGATGATCAGCCCGGCTACCAGCGGTGCGCGGCGCCCGAAGCGGTCCGAAATCGGCCCGAAGAAAAGCTGCCCGCCGCCGAAGCCGAGCATATAGGCGGTGATGACATACTGGCGGTGGTTTTCATTCTCGACGCCGAGCGTCGCGCCGATCTGCTGCAGCGCCGGCAGCATGATATCGATGGCCAGCGAGTTCAGCGCCATCAGCGCCGCGCACAGCGCGATGAATTCCCAGCGCGGAATAGGCAATTTGCTTGCCTGTTGCGGCGCTTTTGACTGCTGGTCCACGGCGGGTCCGATCTTCAAAACGAATATGCGCCGGCATGCCGGCGCATCGGTTCGTCCTCACCCCGATAGAGGGAGGTAACATTTTGCCGGGGCGGAGCTGCCCGGGCTCAGTGCATATCGCCCAAAAGTGTCAGCGGTTTTGGGACAACGACATGCGCAAAAAAATATCAGGCGGTAGCTTTGACGCTGACGCCCTTTTCAACGAGGAACGTCTGCAGTTCGCCCGCCTGGAACATTTCGCGGATGATGTCGCAGCCGCCGACGAATTCACCCTTGACGTAGAGCTGCGGGATCGTCGGCCAGTTCGAGTATTCCTTGATGCCCTGGCGCAGTTCGGCCGAGGTCAGCACGTCGACGCCCTTGTAGTCGGCGCCGAGGTAGTCGAGAATCTGCACCACCTGGCCGGAAAAGCCACACTGCGGAAAACCGGGCGTGCCCTTCATGAAAAGGACGACGTCGTTGCCCTTCACTTCGCTGTCGATGTAGTCGTTGATGCCGCTCATGGAATATCCTTTCACGCCTGTGGGAGTCAGGCTCGAAGCATAGCCATCAAATAAACCCATAGATGGGCCGAAACAAGATGTTTGCGCCGCTGCCGCGGAAATGGCGCAAAGGATCGCCTGTCTTGGGCCAAGCATCCCGCCCGATTGCAGCCTCCGGAAGATGATGAAAAGACGATATGGCGCCATCCTCCTGATCGCCATTCTGCTGGCGGTGATTGCCGCTGTCTGGTGGCCGAGACGCCCCGCGCCGCCGCCTTTGGTGATCGGCGGCGAACTGCCGGTCCCTTGCCGGAATGTCGCCTTCGAGGCCGTCACTTATGTCGTGTGCGCGGTCGACCTGCGAACCTATGACCTTGCTGTCTCTCACGCCGGCGCCGACGGCAAGGCCTTCGGCTCGCTGGAGGCCTTCGACAAGGCAATGGCCGGCGAGGGCCGGCCGGTGCTGCTCGCCATGAATGGCGGCATGTATCACGAGGATCTGTCGCCGGTCGGCCTGCTGGTTGAGGATGGCAGCGAAAAGTCCCCGCTCAACAGTGCCGCCGGCGAGGGTAATTTCTTCCTGAAGCCCAACGGCATCTTCTTCGTCGGCAAGGACGGCAAGGTCGCGGTCATGGAAAGCAGCGCCTATGCCGCGGCGAAGCCCGATGCCGTTTTTGCCACGCAGTCAGGCCCGATGCTGGTGATCGACGGGCAGATTCACCCACGGTTCGAGGCGAACGGCACGTCGCGCTACATCAGAAACGGCGTCGGCGTGCGCGACGAAAACACGGTTGTGCTGGCGATCTCGCGGTCTGAGGTGAGTTTCGGCAGCTTTGCGCGGCTGTTTCGCGACGCGCTTGGCTGCCGCAACGCGCTGTTCCTCGATGGTGCGGTCTCGGCGCTGTCAGATGGCGAGAGGATGACCGTCGGCGGAAAGTATCCTGCCGGGCCGATCATTTCGGTGTCGGCGAAACCGATCACGCCCGTGTCGGCAAGGCAGTCCGCGACCGAATAACTTCCAAGAACGGCTTTGCCCGGCCGGTCTGTCAAAACTCGTTTCCGCTAGAATATAGCCCTAGCTAAGTCTTAAAGCATGGACTATGGTTGCTGCGATCTGGAGGGCCGCAGGCATGAGCGAGACGAAATCCTTGCTGGAGCGAAAGCTCGATCGAAGGCTGCTTCTGGCCGGGGGCCTTGCGGCTGCCGGTGGCACGGCGGTCGCGGCGACTGCCGCCCGTGGGCAGACAAGCCATGCTGGTCACACGATGCCGGCAGCCGCCGCGTCTGAAGCGCCGCCGGCGCATCTCTCGGCGCATGGCGCGATGATCACGGTCGGTGATGTCGACGATGCGCGCAACGGCTTCGATCCATCGAAAATGCTCACCGATTGGTACACTGGGACAGTCTCAACACTGCCGGACGGGCGCACGCTTCGCACCTTCGAGGTGACAGCCGAGGACAAGGAGATCGAGATCGCGCCGGGCATCATGTTCCCGGCCTGGACCTACAATGGCCGCGTGCCGGGGCCAACTCTGCGCGCGACCGAGGGCGAACGCCTGAAGATCGTCTTCCGCAACCAGGGCTCGCATCCGCATTCGATGCATTTTCACGGCATCCATGCCGCGCGCATGGACGGCGTTCCCGGCGCCGGCTTGATCGGGCCGGGCGAGGAATTCGTCTACGAGTTCGATGCCAGGCCGTTCGGCTGTCATCTCTACCACTGCCACGCTTTGCCGCTGAAGCGGCACATCCAGAAGGGCATGTACGGCGCCTTCGTGATCGATCCCGATCCGGCCCGGCATCCCGAGCACGAGGCAGTTGCCCGCTCACGCCTCCTCGGCACGCCCGAGAATGCCGGCTGGCAGGAATTCGTCATGGTCATGAATGCCTTCGACACCAACTTCGACAATGAGAACGAAGTTTATGCCGTCAACACGGTCGCCCACGCCTATGCGAAAAAGCCGATCCGGGTGCTGAAGGACAAGCCCATCCGCATCTATCTCGTCAACGTCATCGAGTTCGATCCGATCAATTCCTTCCACCTGCACGCCAATTTCTTCGACTATTACAACCAGGGCACAACACTCACCCCCACGCTCAGGACTGTCGACCTCATCACCCAGTGCCAGGCCGAGCGCGGCATTCTCGAATTCCATTTCAAGGAGCACGAACCGGGCCTCTACATGTTCCATCCTCACCAGTCGGAATTCACGGAACTCGGCTGGTCCGGCATGTTCGACGTCGTGGAGGCCGTGTCGTGAGCGATTTGAGCCAGCCTTCCGCCGACACACGTGCCGACCATTCAAGGCGGGCCAATCTGGTCTGGATCGTGCTGCCGCTCGCGGTGCTCGGGCTGGCCATCGCCTGGCTGCTCTCCTCCGACCCACTATCGAGCTTCCGCAATGGCGCGCCGCCGGTCGAGAACCTCACCTTCGAGCGGACGATCCTGGGAGCCGATGGCATCCGGGTGCTCGTCCGTGCCGGCGGGTCGGAACCGATGACCGTCGCACAGGTGCAGGTCGACGATGCCTATTGGCAGTTCACCCAGGACCCGCCGGGTCCGATCGCGCGCGGCGGCACGGCGTGGATCAGCCTGCCATATCCCTGGGTGCTGGGAGAGGCACATGCCATCAACCTCGTGACCAACACCGGGGCGACGTTCACCCACGAGATCGCTGTCGCCGTGTCCACGCCGACGCGCGATTCCCTGAGTTTCACCGCCCAGGCGGTGCTCGGCGTCTTCGTCGGCATCCTGCCGGTGGCGATCGGCCTGATGTTTTATCCAGCGCTGCGCGGCGTCGGACGCGGCGGCATGGACTTTCTGCTTGCGCTGACCGTCGGGCTGCTCGCCTTCCTGTTCGTCGATGCTCTCGAAGATGCGTTCGAACTGGCCGGGGAAGCCGCCGCCCTGTTTCAGGGGCCGACGATGGTGGTGCTTGCCGCCGCCGCCAGTTTCCTCCTGCTGATGGCGGCGGGCCGTCGGAGCGGTACGCCGACCGGCCTGGCGCTCGCCACCTTCATCGCGTTCGGCATCGGCCTGCACAATCTCGGCGAAGGGCTGGCGATCGGCGCCGCCTTTGCCTCGGGCGCGGCGGGGCTGGGCACCTTCCTCGTGCTCGGATTCACACTGCACAACATCACCGAGGGCATCGGCATCGCTGCTCCGATCCTGAAGCAGCGCCCGCCCTTGCGGACCTTCGCCGCGCTGACTCTACTCGCGGGCGGACCCGCGGTCATCGGCTTGTGGATCGGCAGCCTTGCCTATGCCCCGCAATGGTCGGCGTTGGCGCTGGCGGTCGGGGCGGGGGCAATCTTGCAGGTGATCGTCGAGCTGGTTTCGATGCAGCTTCGTCAGCGGGGCGACAGCACGCGTGCATTATTCGCGCCGAGCGCTATGGCCGGATTGGCCGCCGGCGTTGGCTTCATGTATCTGACGGCGATGCTGGTGAAGATATGAGAGACTGTTTGGAAATTCTACTCTGGCGGCCATCTGATGGCGTTTTCTGCGCTTCCGTTGCTCACGGACCAAATGTCCGCTGCGCTACGGTTCTCGAAACCACCACCATATGACTCGCCAGAGCGAATTTCGAAACAGTCTCTGAGCAGAGCCGGCCTCGAGGTTCAGTCCGGCACGCTGGTCTGCAGCGCCAGCGCATGCAGCACGCCGCCCATATTGCCCTTCAGCGCGTCATAGACCATCTGGTGTTGCTGGACGCGGCTTTTTCCCCGAAAGCTCTCCGCCACCACTTCGGCCGCATAGTGATCACCGTCGCCGGCGAGGTCGCGGATCGTCACCTTGGCGTCCGGAATGCCGTCCTTGATCAGTTTTTCGATGTCGTGGGCATCCATTGCCATGGCAAAATCCTGTTCTGGGCGGCTAGGCAGCTTCTACGAGGGTGACTCGGGGCAAGCCTAAAGCCTTTCTGGTTCGGGTTGAAGCCGTTCTGTCGGTGACGCAGTGTCTAAGGACCATCCTGCCGTGGGTGCACAACACCATCCTCGGTAATGTCGTCGCGGGTCGAGAACCCCCTGCCAAGGCTGAAGACCAGCACATAGAGCGGAATGTTGATCACCAGGTTGACGATGGGGAGATAGCTGGTCATCTGCCAGAGCGGGGAGAAAAACGCCTGGCCGTAGCCGTCGCAAACCAGCGACGAGCCATATTCCCACAGCGCCCCTATGATCGCGGCAGCAGCAAAAAGCTTGATGCAGGCGACGACATGCCTTGCTCGCGCCGGCTCCGGCAAAAGCCGGATCCAAAGCACCAGGCAGATGATCGGAACAGCATACAGGAGGTTCTGCAACACCAGCATCGGCAGCGTGCCGTTGGCCGCCTCAAGGAACTGCTCGCGCCTTTCCAGCAGCGGACAGACCTCGCTCGAGGTCGTCGACAGCAGAAAGAAGACAAACGGGCCGAGAAACCAGAAGAAGAACAGCGACGGCCAGAAGACGACTGCGATCAGCGTCCGGGCAGCCAGTTTTCTGTGATTGAGCATGATCTTTTTCCGAAAACCGGGTTCCCCTTTTCGGGATCATGCTCTGGTCAACTGGCCTGATCCATGAAGCGCGGGAACCAGCCTTCATGGGCTCTCTTCAGATCTTCGATGAGAATCTCGCCTGCCTCACCCAGCTCAAGGATGGCGCCAGTCTGCGTCATGCCAAACCATATTGCGGAAACACCAGCCGTCGCACTTTCTTCCAGCAGCGCATTGACCCTGTCGGCCGGCATAGTCACCACATAGCGTCCCTGGTCTTCGCCGAAGAACACGGCAATTGGAGACTCGCCCTTCGGCTGGTTCACCCTTGCGGCGATGCCGGATGCCATCGCCATCTCGGCGAGAGCCACGGCAAGGCCGCCATCCGACACATCGTGGCAGGCGGTGACTCTTCCCGTGTTGATCAGGCCCCGCACGAAGTCGCCAACTTTCTTCTCGTGATCGAGATCGACCGGCGGCGGCGGGCCGTCGGTGCGGCCGTGGATGTCGCGCATGTAGGCGGACTGGCCGAGGTGGGTTCCCCAGCCCTCAGGCGCGCCGATCAGGACGATTGCCTGGTCTGGAGCGCCAAAGCCGATGCGGGCCATCTTCGACCAATCTGATATCAGCCCGACGCCGCCAATGGTCGGGGTCGGCAGGATGCCCTGGCCGTTGGTCTCGTTGTAGAGCGAGACATTGCCGGACACGATGGGGAAACCGAGCGCCCGGCAGGCATCGCCGATGCCTTTCACCGCGCCGACCAGCTGGCCCATGATCTCGGGCCGCTCCGGATTGCCGAAATTGAGGTTGTCGGTCGCCGCCAGGGGCAGGGCGCCGGTAGCGGTGAGGTTGCGCCAACATTCGGCCACCGCCTGCTTGCCGCCTTCGTACGGGTCGGCCTCGCAATAACGCGGCGTCACATCGGAGGAGAAGGCCAGCGCCTTGGTCGGATGGCCCTCGACGCGCACCACGCCGGCATCGCCGCCCGGCAACTGCAGCGAATTGCCCTGGATCAGCGTGTCGTACTGCTCCCACACCCAGCGGCGCGAGGACAGGTCCGGTCCGCCAAGCAGTTTCAGCAGCGCGTCGGCGACATCGGCCTCCGGTGCATCGCCAGCCGCCAGCGGCGCAGGCTTCTTCGGCTCGACCCACGGACGGTCATATTCCGGCGCCTTGTCGCCAAGGTCCTTGATCGGCAGATTGGCGACCTCGTCGCCTTGGTGGATGACGCGAAAGCGCAGATCGTCAGTGGTCTTGCCGACAATGGCGAAGTCGAGGCCCCATTTGTGGAAGATCGCCTCGGCTTCCTTTTCCTTTTCGGGGCGCAGCACCATCAGCATGCGCTCCTGGCTTTCCGACAGCATCATCTCATAGGCGCTCATGCGCTCTTCGCGCACCGGCACCTGGTCGAGGTCAAGCTCGATGCCGAGGTCGCCCTTGGCGCCCATCTCGACCGCCGAGCAGGTCAGGCCGGCCGCGCCCATGTCCTGGATGGCGATGACCGCGCCCGACGCCATCAGCTCGAGGCAGGCCTCCAAAAGGCATTTTTCGGTGAAGGGATCGCCGACCTGCACGGTCGGACGCTTCTCGTCGATCTTGTCGTCGAATTCGGCCGAAGCCATGGTGGCGCCGCCGACGCCATCACGGCCCGTCTTGGCGCCGAGATAGACCACCGGCAGGCCGACGCCCTTGGCTTCCGACAGGAAGATCGCATCGGTTTTGGCCAGACCGGCGGCAAAGGCGTTGACCAATATGTTGCCGTTGTAGCGGGCGTCGAAATTGACCTCGCCGCCAACCGTCGGCACGCCAAAAGCGTTGCCGTAGCCGCCGACGCCGGAAACCACGCCGCTGACCAGATGCCGCGTCTTCGGATGGTCCGGCGCGCCGAAGCGCAGCGCGTTCATCGCCGCGATCGGCCGCGCGCCCATGGTGAAGACGTCGCGCAAGATGCCGCCGACGCCGGTCGCAGCCCCCTGATAGGGTTCGATATAGGAGGGGTGGTTGTGGCTTTCCATCTTGAAGACGACGCAGTCGCCGTCGCCGATATCGACCACGCCGGCATTCTCGCCTGGACCCTGGATGACCTGCGGCCCGGTGGTGGGCAGCGTGCGCAGCCATTTCTTCGAGGATTTGTAGGAGCAGTGCTCGTTCCACATCGCCGAGAAGATGCCGAGTTCGGTAAAACTCGGCTCGCGCCCGACCAGATCGAGGATGCGCTGGTATTCGTCGGGCTTCAGCCCGTGCGCGGCAATGAGTTCCGGAGTGATCAGCACGGAATTGGAAATGGTCATGGGCAGCGATTGGTATCCGTGGGAGAGGGGGATTTCTGAGTCCCCTCTTATCGCAAGCTTTGGCGCGATACACCCCATCGGATAACGAAAAACGCCGGAAAGCCACAAGGCGAGGGACAGCGTGAGCCGTTGGGGAACGCTATGGCATCCCGGCCGTTAGGTTTCCAATCAATCAGGAGATTTGGACATGGCCACCAAGCAAGGCAAGAAAGACAATCGCCTCTCGGACAAGGAGGCTATGCATCTGGCCGAGATCACCGACGTTTCGCCGCAGCAGGCCAAGGACCTGGCCGAGAAGCACGGCAAGGAGAAGGGCGCGAAGGAAGCCAAAAACTTCAAGGCAGAGGGCTGATCC
Source organism: Mesorhizobium sp. P2_B11 (assembly GCF_056404855.1). Lineage (NCBI taxonomy): Bacteria > Pseudomonadati > Pseudomonadota > Alphaproteobacteria > Hyphomicrobiales > Phyllobacteriaceae > Mesorhizobium > Mesorhizobium sp. P2_B11. The sequence continues at coordinate 380,389 of NZ_JBFUDF010000006.1, read as the reverse complement.
GGGATCAGGGCCGCGAACACCAGGTCAAGCGTCAGGAAGACCTGTCGTAGCCGGCGCGGCCTTCCTCCAGCAGTCGACGGATCACCGCGACGCCGCCGGCGATGTCGTCTCGCCGCCTTGGCTGAGAGACGCCGAAACGCACACCGTGGAAAACCTGCTCGGAGCGCCCGGCCTTGAACTCGTCCTCGTCGTCGAGGAGCACGCCATTTTCGAGGCAGGCACTCCTGAAGGTGCCGGAGAGCCAGGGGTCGGGCAGGGTCAGCCAGACGAAGGGCACCTTGTCGTGTGACTTGAACGCGAATCCGGCCAAAGTCTCGCGCACAATGGCGATGCGGGCGGCGATTTCGGCGGTACAGCGCCTGCGGATATCGCCGGCCTGCCCGGACAGCACCAGCCGCGCATTTACCTCCGCCAGCAGGAACGGCATGCCGCCGGTCATCATCTTGTGGGCGACGCGGATGCGGTGGCGATAGGCCGGTGGGCAAGAGAGCCAGCCACCGCGAACGCCGGCGGCGACCGATTTCGACAGGCCGCCGGCGACGATGGTGCGCTCGGGCGCATATTCGGCGATGAGCGGCGTCGGGTCGTCGGTCAAGCCGCCATAGAGATCGTCCTCGATGAGGATGACATTGTACTCGCGCGCGACGCGTGCAATCGCCTCGCGGCGCGAAACCGACAGGATCGCCAGCGTCGGGTTCTGTACCGTCGGCATCAGGAAGATCATTTTCGGGTGCTTTTGCGCGCAGACGCGTTCGAAATCCTCGGGATCGAGGCCTTCCTCGTCCGATGCCACCAGTGCAATGCGCCGCCCGATCAGCCCGGCGCTGCGGGCGATCTGCGAATAGGTGAGGTGCTCGAAGGCGACATAGTCGCCGGGTGTGGTCAGCGCCGCGATAGCCGCCATGACAGCGGCATGAGTGCCGAGCGTGGGAACAATGGTCTCGGCCGCCGGGCGGAATGAATTGCGTGACAGCCAGCGCGCGCCGGCCTCGAACCAACGCTCCGGAAAATCCCTGGTGTAGCTGGAAATCTCATGCGGATAGTCCTGCACGGTGCGCTGAAGCGTTTCGGCGACAACGGTGCCCTGGCCGATGTCGGGGGCGGCCGTGCTGTCGAAACGCAGCTTGCCGGGCGGCGCATCGACATAGCGCGTGCCCTGCACGGCGGGCTCGGCGAATTCGGGTGACGCCGCTTCCGATTGCTGGGCCAGCACATAGGTTCCGCGTCCGACCTCGCCGCTGACCAGACCGCGCTCGCGCAGCAGCTGATAGGCCCGGCCGATCGTGCCGACCGTGGTGCCGATGTCATAGGCGAGATCGCGCTGCGGCGGCAATTTTGCCCCGGCGTCGATGACGCCCTTGTCGATGTCCGACTCAATGCTGTCGGCAAGACGCTGGTAGAGCGGGCCGGAGCCGGTGGTGAGGTCAGGAAGCCAATTTGTCATGGTGACAATTTTGTATATTGCACCGAATTGGGAGTCAATACATATCAGAACCGTACCGAAACGGGTACAATTTGCAACCTTGGCAGAAAGACAATGAGCACAATCGAGACAATCCGCCATACGAGCATTGAACTGGTCGGACCGTCGAGCCGGCGAGGCTTTGTCAGCCGCATCGTGCGTGTGGTCAGGTCGCTGGCGCAGCAGATCGACGCGCTGATCGAGCGCCGTCGCGGCCGCCTGGCCCTGCTGGAAATGACCGACGAGCAGCTTAGGGATATCGGTGTCTCGCGTTCCGACGCCTACCGCGAAGGGATCCGGCGCTTCTGGGACTGACCCGGAGCCGGTTTCGGTCAGCGACGGCTGCGCGGTGCCCTGAGGCGTGCGACACCCTTGTCGACAAGCACGGCGAGGATGCACAGCACCAGAAAAACACCGGTGACGGCCAACGCCGCAAGCGCGACGCTGGCCGCGCCGTTTTTCGCAACGTCGAGGAACGGGTAGGGCACTTCGCCCGCGATCGGCGCTCGCGCGAGCGCATAAGCGAGATAGGCGATTGGATAGGCCATCCACCAGGAGATGTCGCTCCAGCGCGTCCTGCCGTCGGCGCCCGCCACCAGCCACCACAGCACGAACAGCACCGGCGTCACATAGTGCAACAGCACGTCGCAGAGCAGGAACAGACCTTGCGGCTGCCAGAGCTGCGCCAGCACCGTGGCATAGACGATGAAGACCAGCGCGATGGAAACCGCAACGCCTGCTCGCATCCGCGGTCCGGCGAAGGCAGGCAGCCAGGCATAGCCGCTGGGTGACAACAGCGAGGTGTGGACCAGCACCGCGCCGATGTTGGTCAGGATGGTGAAGAAGCTGAACAGAAAGACGATAGAGCCGAGAAAGCTGCGGCCGGCTTCCATCGACTGCGGAATGCTGATGCAGAACTGCAGGACAAGGCCGATGAGGCCAACGGCCAATCCCGCAATCTGCAGGAAGCGGCCCATCGCCCTATGCGGCCGCGTTACAGGACGGATTGCCCGTCTGCCAGCGCGCAATGTCGGAGCCGATGCGCGCGCCGAGCGGATCGGCCATCAGCGGACCGAACACGTCGATGCGGCTGGAATTGCCTTGCGCCTGGACAACCAGCAGCGGCTTGCCGCCATAATGCTTGGCCGGCACCAGCAGGAAGCGCGGCGTGCCGCTGAACGAATTCAGCTCATTGGCCATTTGATACGACTTGAAGGCGGGGTCCTTGCTGGCGATCCAGCATTTGTGGGCTGATATCGCCACTTGCTCCATGGCCAGCAGCGAAGCACTCTTGCCCGTGGGCGCCGGCGCGCTCTTCGGGCTCGACTGGCAGGATGCCAGCGCCAAGCCGGCGGCAGCCAGGAGACCCAGGCGAACAATAGACAGTCTCATGGTCAGCCGGCCCCGCGCTTTGAAAGGAATTTCGAAAAATGATATCAGGCGGCGATGCCCAGCGCGCCTTCGAACAGCGCCCGGCCGTCGCTGCCGCCGTGTGCTGCCTCGATCAGGTTCTCCGGATGCGGCATCAGGCCGAGCACGTTGCCCTTTTCGCTGATGATGCCGGCAATGTCGTTGATCGAGCCATTGGGATTGGTGCCTTCGGCATAGCGGAACACCACCTGTCCCTCGCCTTCGATGCGGGCAAGTGTGTCGGCATCGGCGAAGTAATTGCCGTCATGATGCGCAACCGGCGTGCGGATGATCTGACCCGGCTGATAGCGGCGGGTGAACATGGTGTTGGCGTTGGCGATCTCGAGCTTGACCTCGCGGCAGACGAATTTCAGCGATGCATTGCGCATCAGCGCGCCGGGCAGCAGGCCCGCCTCGACCAGGATCTGGAACCCGTTGCACACACCAATGACCATGACGCCCTTGGCTGCCTTTTCCGCAACCGCCCGCATCACCGGCATGCGCGCAGCAATCGCGCCGCAACGCAGATAGTCGCCAAAGGAGAAGCCGCCGGGAATGGCGATCAGGTCGACATCGGGGATTTCGGTGTCGGTCTGCCAAACAGTCGCCGGCGCCTGTCCAGAAATCTTGGTCAGCGCCGCGATCATGTCGCGGTCACGGTTGAGGCCAGGCAGGAGGACAACGGCGGATTTCATGGCAATTCCTGTTCGCTGATGTCAAGCAGATACCGGGACGCAACGCGGTTGGTCAACCAGACGCCGTTGTCGGAGAGAAAGAATATCTCGCCGTCCCCAGCCATGGCCGCCGAGTCGACCCGAAGAATAACATCTTTTCCCTTGCGCCGCCGCGCCACGACACGGGCCGTTTCGACATCCTTCGACAGATGCACATGCTGGCGCGACTGACTGGTCAGGCCTTCGAGCAAAATGCTGGGCAGGAACTCTTCCTTGGTGCCGTGATAGAGGATTGCCGGCGGCAGGCTTGGCGCCAGCCCAAGATCGATGTCGACGCTGTGACCCTGCACGGCGCGGATGCGATTGTCGTCGATGGCAAAGCGCTTTTTCGGGTTTTCATCGACGATGCGCTGAACCTCGGTGGCCGAAGCGCCGAACTTTGCCTTGATGACTGCACAGAGCGCGCCGAGATCAGCCCAGCCGTTTTCGTCGAGCGACAATCCCGCTTCCTGTGGTGCGTGCCGGAGCACAAGGCTCATGAATTTGGAGATTTGCGTGTCGTTGGGCATCTTAATGCTGAATTCGGATGTCGGCGGCTGTGGCGCCGGTACGTGTCTAACGAGGTCGCGGACGTCGGTCAAACGGCCCTGGGCCGACAAATTCATCGCATCGGTGAACCAATGCGCTCGTTTAGCAATTGGTTAGGTATACAGGTGTCCTTGGTTTGTGCTGGGGCGGGATGTCCTCAGTAAAATGCCACGTTGTTAACGACATTGCTTCATAAGCGAAAAAATCCGGCGGCAATTCGGGGTTCTCGTGGATTACGACAAGAATAGAGAGCGCGAATACAAGCAGCGAATGATGTGGGCGGCGACGACCATTGTGGCGGCGCTTGCCGCGTTCGCCGTCATGGTATTCTGGAATGCTTCCGCATCCATGCGATCGTCGTTTTCCGCTTGGCTTTCCCTTGACGTGGATTTGGCTGGTTGCGCCGTTTCTTTCGCACAACTGCTGATGGCCGGAGCGGCTCTTTCGATCGGCCTCGGTATCATTTCCGCAGGCCTGGTGGCGTCAAACGCCATGGATATCTTCAGCTACAAGAGAAACCTCAGGGTCTACCGAAAGCAGCTGTTCATCGGGATATTTCTTACCGTGCTTTTGTTGGTACCGCTCGTGGCGGGAGATGGGGTGTGGCACACCGGTGGGCGTCGCGGCGTTTCGCGGGTGGATCTCGTCACCGCCTGCGCGGCGAGTTTTCATACGACGTTCTATCGATTGCACATGCATCTTCTGATCGCGCTGCTGCTGGGTTGGGCAAACATCCTGGCAATGCTGAATTTGCGATGGATGATTGCCGAGAACCGCGATCCGAACCAGCTTTCTGATGACCCGCGGGTCAGGGCCATTCAATTGGCAGCAATGGAGCGGACCAAAAGCGTCCTGGGATCAGCCCATGTGGTCATGAAACTCGCTGTGACCGGGTTTGCGGCATTGTTCTTCGTTGTCGGCGCTTCGTCGATGCGCCCCGCAGTCGCCCGTTTCATCCATACCTACACCTGGGATCGCCAAACGGCAAATGTGGTCGAGACCGGCATGCAGTGCGCATTGGAGGTGAAAGTCAGGCGGCGCTGGGAGGAGCGGTCGCGTGTCGATTGCTCTTCCGATGCCGCCGCAGTTCCTCCGACGCCGGCACCTGGCGCCGCATCCTTACGCATCACAAAAATTCCGACAGCGAAGCTCACCTATCATCCACCAAGCGGTGGCGAATACACGTTCGATGTGGCTGGAGACTTTTATGTGAAGATGCCGACATCGGTCGGCACGGAGATCGAAGTACTTCGAAATCCGAAGATTCCCGGTTCGATCGACAAGATTTTCGACGGCGGTGACATCGAGCGAATGATCTACAAGCTGCTTGGAATCATAGCAGGTGCCGTCGCCATCTACTATTTATGGCTTCGCAAGCCGCAGAACCCGCGCCCAGTCTAATCAGGCGAGGGTTACGCTGTAGTTCTCAATCACCGTATTAGCCAGCAGCTTGTCGCACATCGCCTTGAGATCGGCCTCAGCCTTGGCCTTATCGGTCTCTGAAAGCTCAAGATCGAACACCTTGCCCTGTCGCACTTGGCCGACACCGCCGAAGCCCAGGCCGGACAGAGCGTGCTCTATGGCTTTTCCCTGCGGGTCGAGCACGCCGTTCTTGAGGGTGACGGTGATGCGGGCCTTGATCATGCTGGACAGGTTCCTGTTCGAATACTTTTTGCTTGGCGCGGCTTAGTGCGGCTTGCCTTTGATGCCTTCGGTCGAGGCGACGAGCACCGGGCCGGTCGGGCGTGGCGGCTCGTTCTCGTTCATGATGCCGAGGCGGCGGGCGACTTCCTGATAGGCTTCGACGAGCCCGCCCATGTCGCGGCGGAAACGGTCCTTGTCGAGCTTGTCCTGCGTCGCCACATCCCACAGCCGGCACGAATCCGGCGAGATCTCGTCGGCAACGACGATGCGCATCATGTCGCCCTCGAACAGCCGGCCGCATTCGATCTTGAAGTCGACCAGCTGGATGCCGACGCCCATGAACAGGCCGGAGAGGAAGTCGTTGACGCGGATAGCCAGCGCCATGACGTCGTCGATCTCCTGCGGGGAGGCCCAGCCGAAAGCGGTGATGTGCTCTTCCGACACCATCGGATCGTCGAGCGCATCGGCCTTGTAGTAGAATTCGATGATCGAGCGCGGCAGAACCGTGCCTTCCTCGATGCCGAGACGCTTGGACAGCGAACCGGCGGCGACGTTGCGCACCACCACTTCGAGCGGAATGATCTCGACTTCCTTGATCAGCTGCTCGCGCATGTTGAGCCGGCGGATGAAGTGGGTCGGAATGCCCATGCGGTTCAGATGATTGAAGATGTACTCGGAAATGCGGTTGTTGAGCACACCCTTGCCGTCGATGACCTCGTGCTTCTTCTTGTTGAACGCGGTCGCATCATCCTTGAAGAACTGGATAAGCGTGCCCGGTTCCGGTCCCTCATAGAGGATCTTGGCCTTGCCTTCATAAATGCGGCGGCGATTTTTCATCTGATTTTTTCTCTGGATTTGCGGGCAGGCGGCAAGCGACCAGTTCCTGTCCGTCTGCCTAAATTAGTGCGGCGACGGGTGGGGTTCAATGCCGGGTCTATCCCAATCACAGCGTTTGCTCAATCGGCAAATCCTTCTCGTTGGCCGCTTTCAGGAATGAAATGCCGCAGCGCAGCAAGTGATGTAGCATATTGACCGACCCGCGCCCTTTTGGTTTGTGCTGCGGCAACACACATATCCATCGCCAACGCGAATCGATTTCACCGGAGGGAAGCCATGAGCAGCATGAAAGACCGCGAAGAGGGTTTTGAGCGCAAATTCGCCTTCGACGAAGAACTTCGCTTCAAGGCCGCGGCCCGCCGCAACAAGGCGCTCGGCCTTTGGGCCGCCGAAAAGCTGGGCAAGTCCGGCGCCGATGCCGACGCCTACGCCAAGGAAGTGGTCGTCTCCGACATCGAGGAAGCCGGCGATCACGACGTGTTCCGCAAGATCCGCAAGGATTTCGATGCCGCCGGCGTCGACCAGTCGGACCATCAGATCCGCCGCACCATGGACGAACTGATGGCGCAGGCGATCGAGCAGATCAAGAACACCTGACGCATGATCACGAAAGTGGCGGCCGGTTTTCGGGATCATCCTCCAAAACACAGCCACTTCTGGACCAATCGACCGCCCGGCCAAGCCGGGCGGTTTTTCTTTGCCTTCGCCACTGTTTCCAGCTGAAACTGTGGATCGTTAACAAGGAAAGTTTCGATGTCCCTGAAATCTCGCCTCGCTGCCGATGAAACGCTGTTCACCGCCTGGTCCGGTGTGCCGGACGCCCTAACCGTCGAAATCATCGCCAAGCAGGGTTTTGACGCCGTCACGCTCGATATGCAGCATGGCGGGCACCACGAAGACTCGGTCTTGCGCGGTCTCGTGCCGGTGCTCGCCGCCAACAAGCCGGCGCTGGTGCGCATTCCGGTCGGCCGCTTCGACATGGCCAGCCGCGCCCTCGATTTCGGCGCCGAGGCGGTGATTGCGCCGATGGTGAATTCGGTGGCCGACGCAAAACTGTTTGCCGCCGCCATGAAATATCCACCGCTCGGCGAGCGCTCCTGGGGCCCGACCTATGCCTTTCCGCGCCACGGCAAGGGCGACTATGCCGAGTGGCTGCGCGACACCAATCAGCGCACCATGGCCTTTGCCATGGTCGAAACGCGCGCCGCGCTCGATGCGCTGGACGGCATTCTCGACACGCCGGGCATCGACGGCATCTTTCTTGGTCCATCGGATTTCTCGATCGCCTGGTCGAACGGCGCCACCGTCAATTCGACGCTGGAAAGCATGATGGAAACCGTCGCCTCTATCGCCGAGCGGACGCGCAAGGCGGGCAAGCATGCCGCAATCTACGTCATTGAGCCGGCCATTGCCGGCCGCGTGGTGGCGATGGGCTACCGGCTGCTGGCGATGGGCTCGGACCACGCGTTGATTTCGCTCGGCGCAAAGACCCTCATCAAGAGCATGAACGATTCGATCAAGGGCTAAGGCACGACGTGCCTCGGGTCAGGCCTTGAGGTCGGTCAGGAACTTGGCGAAGGTCATCGACCCCTCGGGCCACGGGCCGAAGCCGGCATCCTCATTGAGGTGGCCGGTTTCGCCGGCATCGATGAACAGCGAACCCCAGGCGCCGGCAATGTCCTCGGCAACCTCGAAGGCGCAGAACGGATCGTTGCGGCTGGCGATCACGATGGACGGGAAGGGCAGCGGCTCGCGCGAATAGGGGCCGAAGGTCATCAGGTGCCTCGGCCTTATCTCCGGGTTGGCGACATCGGGCGGCGCGACAAAGAAGGCCCCGGCGACCGGCTTCCTGAATTGCGGAATGGCCTGCACGGCCGCCGCCACGCCGAGCGAATGGGCAACGATCACCACCGGCCGCTCGGCTTCGTTGACGGCGTTCGCCACGCTCGCTGTCCAGTCCTCGCGCACCGGCTTCGACCATTCGGCCTGCTCGACCCGGCGCGCCGTCGACAGTTTGGACTGCCAGCGTGTCTGCCAGTGTTCCGGGCCGGAATTGGTGTAGCCGGGCACGATCAGGATATCTGCGTCTTTGACTTTCATTCCGCTGAGATAGCGAGCGGCCCTGTCTCGTGCAACCATGCTGACGCACGCAATGCGTCGCAATTGTGAACAACGTGTTCGGTTATTGGCGTCTTGTGTGAACGATCGCGATAGACGATTTGAGCTGTGAGATTGAAGCCATCGATAGAATTGCTGGGGCGCCTTGGATAGCGCGCCGAAATGGAGAGTTTCATGAGCGAACTGCCTTTTGCCGCCACGACCCCAGTCAGCGTTTCCCGCGTCGGGTTGAAGGCGCGCGATGCCGAAAGCCTCGCCGCCTATTACCGTGCCGTTGTCGGCCTGCAGGAGTTGAGCCGCGCCGACGGCGCGATCACGCTGGGCGCCGCCGAGCGCCCGCTGCTGGTCATCGAGGCGGATGCGGCGGCCAAGCCCGACGATCCGCGCAGTGCTGGCCTGTTCCACACCGCTTTCCTTTTGCCCAGCCGCGCCGATCTCGGCCGCTGGATCAACCATGCCGCCGCCAACAAGATCCGCGTCGAGGGCGCCTCCGACCATCTGGTCAGCGAAGCGCTCTATCTGACCGACCCCGAGGGCAACGGCATCGAAATCTATTCAGATCGCTTGCCGAAGGACTGGACGTGGAACGGCGACAAGATCGCCATGGCGACCGAGCGGCTGAACCTGGCCGCGGTGGCCGCCAGCGTGCCGGCCGGCGACGCCGGCTGGCAGGGCGCGCCGCAAAACAGCATTGTCGGCCATGTCCATCTGCGCGTCGGCCGGCCGGAAGACGCCGAGGCTTGGTGGCACCAGGAGTTCGGCTTCGACACCGTCGCCAAATATGGCGGCCAGGCCGTGTTTCTGTCCTCTGGCGGCTATCACCATCATATCGGTGGCAATTCGTGGCACAGCGCCGGCGCCGGCCGCCGCGATCCGTCTCGCTCGGGTCTGGCCTGGGTGGAGATGCGCTCGGACAAGGCTACGGCTGAAACCACCCGCGAGGATCCGTGGGGCACGGTGATCAGGACGGTGCCTGGCAAGGCGTGATTTGAGGTTGCGTCAAGCTGGAGCACCCCTCATCCGTCTCGGCGCTGCGCGCCGATCCACCTTCTCCCACAAGGGGAGAAGGTAAAGCCTGCCGCTGCGGCTCTGCAAATCTCAACCGTTGATGATTGGCGGCAAGGTCACAGCAGTCTTCCCTTCTCCCCTTGTGGGAGAAGGTGGCCTCGCGAAGCGAGGTCGGATGAGGGGTGCTCCAGCTTGGCGCTGTCCTCAGGCTTCCCCAAACACCCGCTTGAAGATCGTGTCGACATGCTTGGTGTGATAGCCAAGGTCGAACTTTTCGCGGATCTCGGCTTCGGGCAGGGCTGCCGTGACCTCCTTGTCGGCCAACAATTCCTCAAGGAAATCAGCGCCGTGTTCCCACACCTTCATGGCGTTGCGCTGCACCAGGCGGTAGGCGTCCTCGCGTGAGACGCCGGCCTGCGTCAGCGCCAGAAGCACGCGCTGCGAATGCACAAGGCCGCGGAACTTGTTCATGTTCTTCAGCATGTTGTCGGGATAGACCAGCAGTTTGTCGACGACGCCTGTCAGCCGCGACAGCGCGAAATCCAGCGTCACCGTGGCGTCCGGCCCGATCATGCGCTCGACCGAGGAGTGAGAAATGTCGCGCTCGTGCCAGAGCGCCACATTCTCCATCGCCGGCAAGGCCATGGACCGCACCATGCGAGCAAGGCCGGTGAGGTTTTCGGTCAGCACAGGGTTGCGCTTGTGCGGCATCGCCGATGAGCCTTTTTGGCCCGGCGAAAAATACTCTTCCGCTTCCAGCACCTCGGTGCGCTGCAAATGGCGGATTTCGGTAGCCAGCCGTTCGACCGACGAGGCGATGACGCCGAGCGTGGCGAAGAACATGGCGTGGCGGTCGCGCGGAATGACCTGCGTCGACACCGGTTCCGGCTTCAGCCCAAGCTTTGCCGCCACATGTTCTTCGACATAGGGGTCGATGTTGGCGAAGGTGCCGACCGCGCCGGAGATCGCGCATGTCGCAATATCTTCCCGCGCATGCACCAGCCGCTCACGGCAGCGCGAAAACTCGGCATAGGCCTGCGCCAGCTTGACGCCGAAGGTGGTCGGCTCGGCGTGGATGCCGTGGCTGCGGCCGATGGTGACGGTGTCCTTGTGCTCGAAGGCGCGGCGCTTGAGAGCGGCCAGCAGCTTGTCGAGATCGGCGAGCAACAGATCGCTGGCGCGGCTGAGCTGCACCGCAAGGCAGGTGTCGAGTACGTCGGACGAGGTCATGCCCTGGTGGATGAAACGCGCATCCGGCCCGACGAATTCGGCGAGATGGGTCAGGAAAGCGATGACGTCATGCTTGGTGACAGCCTCGATCTCGTCGATCTTGCCGACATCGAATTTGGCGGCGCCACCTCTTTCCCAGATGGTTTTGGCGGCTTCCCTAGGGATGACGCCCAATTCGGCCAGCGCATCGCAGGCATGGGCCTCGATTTCGAACCAGATGCGGAAGCGGGTTTCCGGCGACCAGATGGCGACCATTTCCGGCCGGGAATAGCGAGGGATCATCCGTCAGTCCTGATATGTCGGTGAATAAGTCCGCCTCCTATCAGAGGCAGACCAAATGCTCAACGCTGCTGGCGCGCAAACCACACGCTGGCGATGGCGAGCGCGACGAAACCGACGGGAAAATAGAGCCTGATACCCAGCACCACGAACTGGTAGAGCGCCGTCAGCGAGGTGAACACCAGTTCGAACGCCCAGCGGACGGTGAAGGCCTCCGCGTGCCATTCGGCGTAGTAGGAACGGTATTGCAGGGCAAACAGCCCACCAGTGAAGGCGAGCGTCGCGGCAAGCAGGCAGACAAAGGCGGCGGCGAACGCCACTTCCGAGGGCCTGCCGATCGAGATCAGCCGCGCCGCGAACAGGCCGATGGGGAAGGCGATTGCCGCACCCATGGCAAAGAGCAGGACGACGAAGCGGATCTTTTCAGGCGTCTCCCAATTGTCGAGCCAGAGGCCGGCGAGCGCGCTGGCGCCCATGGCCACCGCCCACAGCAAGGCGCCGAGAAGGGCCGTGACAGTCGATGGCACGGCACGGCGGACACGATTGCCGGCGCGCTTGCGCCAGCTGGATTGATCGAGCGCTGTCACAGGCGGCCGGTAACTGCGATCCAGCGGAAATCGGGCCCTTCGAAGCCGTATTCGCGCACCGCAATCAGCACGGCGTAGGCGCTGATGCTGTCCATCGAAAAGGTCTGCACCGCGCCGATCCGGTAACCGTTGGGGCAGCCGCGGCTTTGCGGGATCGATTTGTCCTCATGCAGCAGATGGGTCTGGCCTCCATCCCTGGCCTCGATGCGCAGCAGGCGAAAGCCGTTGATCTCGCCATGGCTTTGGCAACGTTCGGTGTCGTTCATGCCGATCTCGTCGAGCCGGAATTCCAGCGGTGGGTCGACCGGCGAGAAGATCGGCCGCGGGTTGACCACCATGCGAAACGGGTCGGCCGACAATTCGGTCACCGGGTTGAAGCCGGCGGTGATGCCGCGGTTCGCGGCAAGTTCTGCCTGGGGAATGATTGCCTCGCCCTTCTGCCTGGCCTGGAGACGGGCCGTGTCGAGCGACGCGGTCTCGTCCTCCAGCCGGACCCGGATCGGCGTGCCCTTCAGGAACGTGTCGTCGGCGGTGTCGAGGTAATAGCGATTGGCATAGGGAAAGCCGGACCCGTCCGCGACGCCATATTCCTCGAAGGCGAAGACGCCACCATCCCTGGTAAAACCGAGGATCTCGAGCTCGGCGACATCGCCCGCCCGGGCGGCGATGCCAGATGCCAACTGCACCAGCAGGCACACGCCAATCAGGACAAGATTTCGCATCGGGTTCCCGCTCCAGCCGCCATGGTTCGATCTTTCCCTATCATGAGACAGTCAAAACATCGTGCTATCCCAAAGACGATGCATCCAATTGCGCCCCCGTTTGTTATCGTCGATCGTTTTCAAAAGGAGAACACCCCATGACCGAGGCCAGCAAGATTCGCGAACATATGGAAGTGGTCGGCGCCGACGGCGTTCACATCGGCACGGTCGACAAGGTCGAGGGCGACCGGATCAAGCTGACCAAGGCCGACAGCGGCATGGGTGGGCACAAAGGCCATCACCACTACATTCCGCTCAGCCTGCTGGCCGAGGTCGATGGCAAAAAAGTCTGGCTGTCGGCGAATTCGGATGTGGCGGTCAGCTTCGAGGAAGAAAAGTCCGACCCGACCTGATCCCCCGCACCGGGTCGTCCTTCAGCGCGACGACCACACTGGAAACAGATCACCTTTATCAGGCGTTGCCGCATGGATGCCGCGGCTGATGGCGCGCGCCATGGTGGCGCCGGCGGCGGCAAAGAAATCAACCGCATCGTCGGCGGAAAGTTCGTTGCCGCTCTTGCCGGTTGCCAACGCAAACACCAGGTCGCCGTCTGCCGGCGTATGTACCGGCCAGATGGCGCGCACGAAGCCGTCATGCGCCGATATGGCCAGACGTTTGGCCGCCGCTTTGGTCAGTACGGCATCGGTGGCAATGACGGCGATTGTGGTGTTGCCGCCGGCTTCGCCCGTCCCACCGACGCGTTTGTCGCGGTATTTCAACAGGATTCGCCTGGCGTCATCCGGCATCGGCGAGGGATAGCCGAGCCCGCCGAACTCATCGCCGATCTCGAACGGTGCAGCCCAGAAATACCGGGTCCGGGCAATCGTCACCGAGCCGGTCGGGTTGGCGGCGGCGAGCGCGCCGATGGTGACGCCGCTGTCCAGAACGGTCGATGCCGAGCCGAGACCGCCTTTCAACCCGGAGCTCAGCGCGCCGGTGCCGGCGCCGATCGTGCCGAGCGGAAAGTCGACGACAGCGGCTTGCGCGGCTTCGTAGCCCAGGTCGCGGTAGGGCGGATAACGGCCCCAATCCTTGTCGCCGCCATTGCGCAGGTCGAACAGGATCGCCGCCGGCACGATCGGCACGCGAAAACCGCCGACATCGACGCCGATGCCTTTTTCGCGCAACGCCGCCTGCACGCCCGAGGCGGCGTCGAGGCCGAAGGCCGAGCCGCCGGAAAGCACCACGGCATGCACCGCCTCGATGGAATTGTGCGGTTCGAGCAAATCGGTCTCACGCGTGCCCGGCGCGCCGCCCAGGATCTGCACGCCGCCGACCGCCGGTTCGTCGCACAGCACCGCCGTCACTCCGGACTTCAGCCTGGCATCGCTGGCGTTGCCGACACGCAGGCCGGCGACATCGGTGATCAGATTGCGCGGCCCGGTGCGGAACATCAGTTCGTCTCCGCCGGCACGAAACGCGTTCCGTCGAAGCGGAAGGCGCGATAGAGATTTTGGCTGAGATCGCCCTTGTCGTCGAACCGCAGCGGGCCGATCGCGGTGGTGAAATCACGCGCGCTGAGCGCGTCGGCCAGCCCCTTGCCGGAACTCTCCGATTCAGCAGTGGCCGCTTTGGCGATCTCCACCGCCGCATAGGCCGGCAATGCGTAGCCATCCGGCGCGATGTTTTTGGCCGTAAATGCCGCCAGCACCTTGGGATCGGCGACATCGGCCCATTCCGGCGGCGCGATCATCAGCGTGCCGACGGCGTAAGGCACGTCGCCGGGTGGGGTGCGCAAATTTTCGCCGCCGGCAAAGGTGATGCCGGCCTCCAACTGGCCGGCGTCGCGGCCCATGATGGCGATATCGTCGCCGTCGCCGCCGGCAAAGACATGCGTCGCGCCCGCCTTCTTCAGCCGGCCGATCAGGCCGATCTGGTTGTCGAGCTGCGGCCGGAACGTGTCTGTGAACACCGGCTTCAGCGCTGCCTGTTCGGCCGCTGCCCGCAGCGTCTCGGCGATTTCGCGGCCGTAGATGGTGCCGTCGTCGACAATGGCGAACAATTCGCTCTGCCACAGCCTTGTGAGAATGGCGGCCACCGCATTGCGCTCGTCGTCACCGCGCGGCCCCAACCGGTAGACCGGCCAGCCGGTCTTGGCGCGGCGATCGGTCAGGCTTTCGGTGCGCACGCCGACGGTGATCACAGGAATGTTGGCGTCCTTCAGAATCGGCAGTGCCGCCTGGATTGCCTCGGTGCAGAGGAAGCCGACGACGATATTGACCTTGGCAGCAGTGAATTCCCTGGCGGCGGCAGCCCCGCCATCGGCGGTGCAGGCATCGTCGACGGTCTTGATTTCCAAGCCATTGGCTTCCGCGGCGAGGCCAGCACCCGCCTCGATCTGCTTGCCGAGGATCGCCGACGGACCGGACAGGGGCGCAGCAACGCCGACAAGCAGCGTCTGCGCGCCCGCGCTTGCCGGCAACAGCCAGAGCATTGCCGCTAATACAGCTGCTAGGGGTCGCATTCCTACGAGAATTCCTCCGTGCCGGTCGCATGCTTCCAGCGTCTCTTGCGCCAAGACCTAAAGGCTGCCCGCGCCCTGCGCAACACGCGAATTTGCGGATTGGCGTCAAGCACTTCGCTTGTGTGGCCTATCATATGCCGCCATATATGACGCTCAGGCTCCTGCTTATGGAAAATCATCGGTGCTGAAGTTGAACGACATAGGGCCGCAGGCCTATCGCGACGCGATGGCGCATTTTGCCGGTCACGTCCACGTGGTGACCACTGACGGTCCCGCTGGCAAACGCGGCACGACGGTGATCGCCGCCTGTTCGGTGTCGGATACGCCGCCGACGGTGCTCGTCTGTCTCAACCGCGAAAATGCCAAGAACGAACTTTTTGTGCAAAACGGCCGGTTTGCGCTGAACACGCTGGCTTCGCATCAGCAGCCGCTATCGGTGGCGTTCTCAGGCCTGATCGGCCTGTCGTCTGATGCGCGTTTCGCGCTCGGCGAGTGGGATGTCATATCAACAGGCGCCCCGACCTTGCAGGGCGCTCTCGCCGTGTTCGACTGCGAGTTGATCGACACCAAAGATCTCCACACCCATCGTGTGCTTTTTGGCAAGGTGACAGGCCTGCGCATGGGCGATAATTTGCGGCCGCTGATCTACCACGCCCGCGACTACCACGTGCTGGAAAGCGGAGCAGAGGCGTCAACGGAGAAAGAATGACCGAGCTGAAACCGCGCGCCGCGCCGCGGACGATCGACGAAACGCTCGATCTCCTGACCGGCGCGGACTATGTCGCGGACCGGTCTCTGGCAACCGTTCTGTTCCTATCCCTGCGCATGCAGCGACCGCTCTTTCTCGAAGGCGAGGCCGGCGTCGGCAAGACCGAGATCGCTAAGGTGTTGGCGCAGGCGCTCGGCCGCCGGCTGATCCGCCTGCAATGCTATGAAGGTCTCGACGTCTCCTCCGCCGTCTATGAGTGGAACTACGCCGCGCAGATGATCGAAATCCGCATGGAGGAGGCGGCCGGCAAGGTTGACCGCTCCAACATGGAACGCAATGTCTTTTCCGAAAAATACCTGATCCGCCGCCCGGTGCTCGACGCGCTGACCGGCAAGGCAGGGGCCGCCCCGGTGTTCCTGATCGACGAGCTCGACCGCACCGACGAGGCTTTTGAGGCGTTCCTGCTCGAAATCCTCTCCGACTTCCAGGTGACGGTGCCTGAACTCGGCACGATCAAGGCGGAAGAGCCGCCGATCGTCATCATCACCACCAACCGCACCCGCGAAATCCATGATGCGCTGAAGCGGCGCTGCCTCTATCACTGGGTGGACTATCCCAATGCGGAGCGCGAGCTGGAGATCGTTCGCCGCAAGGTGCCGCAGGCCAATCAAAGGCTGTCGGCCGAAGTGGTGTCGTTCATCCAGAAACTGCGCCGGGTCGAGCTGTTCAAGGCGCCCGGCGTTGCCGAAACCATCGACTGGGCCGGTGCGCTGACCGAGCTCGACAAGGTGGCGCTCGACCCCGAGACAGTATCCGACACGATCGGCGTGCTGTTGAAATACCAGGACGACATTGCCCGGATTGGCGCGGGCGAGGGCCGGCGCATCCTCGATGAGGTCAAGGCCGAACTGGCGGCGGCGGAGTAACAGCGGTGAAGACGCCGGGTCCTGACCCCAGAGAGGCGACGGAAGACGGCCGCATCGCCGACAACATCGTCTATTTCGCCCGCACCTTGCGCAAGGCAGGCATGCGGGTCGGACCGGCCTCGGTCAAGGATGCGATCGAAGCGGTGCTGGCCGCCGGCATCGGCTCGCGTGACGATTTCTACTGGACGCTGCACGCCGTGCTGGTGTCCCGGCACGAGGATCATCCCGTTTTCGACGAAGCTTTCCGGCTGTTCTGGAAATCGCGCGAGCTGATCGAGAAACTGCTGGCGATGTTTTCGCCGGTGGCGCCCGACACCAGGGAGAAGCAGAAACCGCGCGCGGCCGAGAACCGCGTCAGCCAGGCAATGTTCGAAGGCCATCAGAACAGCGCGCCACGCCAGGAAATCCCGGAGATCGAGGTCGACGCCCGGTTCACCTTCTCCGGCAATGAAGTGCTGCGGGGCAAGGATTTTGCCCAGATGAACGCCGCCGAGATGGCGGACGCCAAGAAGGCGATCGCCGAGCTTCGGCTGCCCTTCGACATGGTCAGGACACGGCGCTTCCGGGCTGACCCGCATGGCCGCCGCATCGATCCGCGGGCCATGATGCGCTCGGCCGCGCGCACCGGCGGCGAGTTGATCCTGCCGAAATTCCGCTCGGCCCGTGAGGTGCATCCGCCGCTGGTCGTGCTCGCCGACATCTCCGGCTCGATGAGCCAGTACACGCGCATCTTCCTGCATTTCCTGCACGCACTGACCGAAAAGCGGCGGCGCGTGCACACCTTCGTCTTCGGCACGCGGCTGACCAATCTGACCCGGCAGATGCGCCACCGCGACCCCGATGCCGCCCTTGCCGATTGTTCGGCGGCGGTGAAGGACTGGTCCGGCGGCACACGCATCGGCGACACGCTGGCCGAATTCAACAAGCAGTGGTCCCGCCGCGTGCTCGGGCAGGGCGCCGTGGTGCTGTTGATCACCGACGGGCTGGAGCGCGATGACGTTTCCGGCCTGTCGGAAGAGATGGAGCGCCTGCGCAAATCCTGCCGGCGGCTGATCTGGCTGAATCCCTTGCTGCGCTTCGACGGTTTCGAGGCGCGCGCCCGCGGCGTCAAGGCGATGCTGCCGCATGTCGATGAGTTCCGCTCGGTGCACAATCTCGATGCGCTGGCCGACCTTTGCGCCTCGCTGGACAAGAAATCGGCGGCGTCGGTCGATCCGCGCCGCTGGCTGGACGCTGGCATCAGGCGCGCCGCATAGCCATATGATGTCTAGGAAAAACAGACTCTAGGACAAGCGATCATGGACAACAGCATCTATCTCGATGAGGCCCGCGATCCGCTGATCATCGCGGAAGGCTGGATGAAGGACGGCAAGGATGTCGCCATCGCCACTGTGGTCGAGACCTGGGGTTCGGCGCCGAGGCCGGTCGGCAGCCATCTGGTCATCGACGCCGCGGGCAATTTCCATGGTTCGGTCTCGGGCGGTTGCGTCGAGGGCGCGGTGGTGAGCGAGGCGATCGACGTCATCGATTCAGGGAAAGCAAAGATGCTGGAATTCGGCGTTGCCGACGAAACCGCCTGGCAGGCCGGCCTGTCCTGTGGCGGCCGCATCAAGGTCTATGTGGAGCGGCTCGGTTAGGCATGGATCCCTACGCCCTCAAAACGCTCAATGCCGAACGCCGCGCCCGCCGCGCGGCAATCCTGGTCACCGATCTCGGCGATGGCCGTGACCGCATCGTGCGCGAAGGCGATCCCGTCGCCGGCGATCTCGGAGCGGCGATCGCCAAGGCGTTTCGCACTGGCAATTCGGGTTCGGTCGAGGCCGAGGGACGGACCTTCTTCCTCAACGCGCATCTGCCGCAGCCGCGCCTGGTGGTGATCGGCGCCGTCCATATCAGCCAGGCGCTGGCGCCGATGGCGAAGATCGCCGGCTATCCCCTCGAGATCGTCGATCCGCGCACCGCCTTCGCCACGCCGGATCGTTTTCCCGATGTCGCGCTGCATGCCGAATGGCCCGAAGATGTGCTGAAGCGGCAGCCACTCGACAGCTACACCGCGCTCGCCGCCGTCACCCATGACCCGAAGATCGACGATTTCGCGCTGAAGGCCGCACTCGACGCCAATTGTTTCTATGTCGGCGCGCTCGGCAGCCGCAAGACCCACGCCAAGCGCGTCGAGCGCCTGCTGGCGCTGGGCGCCAGCGCCGACCAGATCGCCCACATCCACGCGCCGATCGGGCTCGACATCGGTGCGGCGAGTCCGGCCGAGATCGCGGTGGCGATATTGGCGCAGACGATCCATGCTTTTCGTTCGCGCGGGCTTGAAGCGAAAGGCGCTGCCGCGTGAAGTTCGGGCCGGTTCCCATCGATCAGGCCGAAGGCGCGGTGCTCGCGCATGCCACGGCGGCCGGCGAGCGCCGTTTTCGCAAAGCGCACCGGCTGAATGCCGACGATGTCGCCCTGCTGAAGGCGACCGGCATTGCCGAGGTCGTCGTGGCGGTCCTTGCCGCTGATGATCTCAGCGAAGATGCGGCGGCCGAAAAGATCGCCGCCGCCATGATCGATCGCAACATCGAGGCGAAGCCGGCTGCGACCGGCCGCGTCAACCTCCATGCCAAGGCTGCCGGCGTCTTCACCGTTGATGCCGCCATGATCGATGCCATCAATGCCGTCGACCCGACCATCACCATCGCCACGCTGGCGCAGCATGCGCCGGTCGAGAAGGGCCAGATGGTGGCGACGGTCAAGATCATCCCGTTCGCCGTTGCCTCGGCTCTGGTCGATGCCGTGACAAGAATCTGCGCCGGCGGCGAGATCTTCGCGGTCAATGCCTATCAACCGGTGCGCATCGGCGTCATCCAGACAGTGCTGCCGGGCATCAAGGCCAGCGTGCTCGACAAGACGCTGCGCGTCACCGAGGCGCGGCTGGCGCGCTCCGGCGCCCGGCTGACGGCCGAGCGCCGCACGCCGCACGAAATTGCGCCCGTCGCAGAGGCAGCGGCCGCGCTGGCGCGCGACAACGACATGGTGGTGATCTTCGGCGCCTCGGCGATGAGCGATTTCAGCGACGTCGTTCCAGCGGCGATCGAGAAGGCCGGCGGCACGGTCGTCCGCGCGGGCATGCCGGTTGATCCCGGCAATCTGCTGGTGCTGGGCACGCTCGACGGCAAGCGCATCATCGGCGCGCCGGGATGCGCCCGCAGCCCCAAGGAGAACGGTTTTGATTGGGTGCTCGACCGGCTGATCGCCGGCCTCGATGTCACGGCTGGGGATATTGCCGGCATGGGTGTCGGCGGGCTGTTGATGGAAATCCCGACCCGGCCGCAGCCGCGCGAGCCGCTGCCGGCCCCACAGTCAGCAAGAGTCGCCGGGCTGCAGGTCGACATCGTGCTCCTGGCCGCCGGCCGCTCCAGCCGCATGGGCGGGCCGAACAAGCTGCTCGCCCTGTTCGACGGCAAGCCGCTGGTGCGCCGCACCGCTGAACGGGCGCTGGGCTCGAAGGCAGCCAGCACCATTGTCGTTACCGGCCATCAGCGCGAGCGGGTGCGCCAGGCCTTGGCAGGCCTTGACGTGACCTTCGCCGACAATCCGGATTTCGCCGACGGCCTGTCCTCGTCGCTCAAAGCCGGCATTGCCAGGGTTGGGGCTGAGGCCGCCGGCGCGATGATCGTCCTCGGCGACATGCCGGGCGTCTCCGCGGCTGATCTCGACAGGCTGATCGACGCTTTCCGCAGGGCCGGCAGCCATTCGGTGGTGCGGGCCGCGCATGACGGCCGCCGCGGCAACCCTGTGCTTTTGCCGCGTGCGCTGTTCCCAGCCATCGCCCATCTCGAAGGCGACACCGGCGCCCGTCATCTGGTCGAGGCCGAAGGGCTCGATGTCATCGATGTCGAGATCGGTCACGGTGCATCGATCGATGTCGATACACGCGAGGCAATGGAAGACGCCGGCGGCGTGCTGCAGGATTGACAAACCGAAGCCGAAAAACGCATGGCTGAGGCATGGTTCTTCGCTTCCAACTCTCTCGCGCGCTGCTGACCGCAATCGCGCTCTCGCTGTCCGCCGTCCACGCCGGCGCGCTCGAACTAAAACCCTACAAGGACGACCTCTTCGCCTATCCGGCGACGCTCTCGTCGACGGACAAGGGCGCCTACACCGTCATCGACTATCGCGAGCTGCGCGACATCAACGAACGCGACGAAGTGCCGGAAAAGCGCGTGCATGCGCAATACACCGACACCGGTGTGCGCAAGGTGCAGCAGGATTTGATGCTGAAAACCGATGCCGGCGATATCAGGCATGTCGCGGTCGGTAAGACCGAGGGTGCCGGCATCATCGTGCTTTACCTGCACGGGCAGGGCGGCAGCCGCAAGCAGGGCGTCGACGACTTCACGTTCGGCGGCAATTTCAACCGCATCAAGAATTTGATGGCCGGCAATGGCGGCCTTTATCTCTCACCCGACTTCACCGATTTCGGCGACAAGGGCGCGGCCCAGGTCGTAGCCCTGATCGGCCACTATGCCGAGGCCTCACCGGACGCCAAGATTTTCGTCGCCTGCGGCTCGATGGGCGGTTCGCTGTGCTGGAAGCTGGCTGGCCGCAACGATACGGGACGGCGCATCAACGGGCTGCTGCTGCTCGGCTCGCTGTGGGATGAAAGCTTCCTGTCGAGCCCGGCCTACAGGCGCCATGTGCCGGTCTTCTTCGGCCAGGGCAGCAAGGACCCGGTCTTTCCCGTGGAAAAGCAGGAAGCCTTCTTCCGCTCCATCATTGCGAACTCGAAAGCCTATCCCTATCCCACCCGTTTCGTCCGGTTCGAGACCGGAACCCACGGCACGCCGATCCGCATGGTCGACTGGCGCCAAACGCTGAACTGGATGCTGTCGAAAGCGCCCTGAGGCGATGGCAATCGATCAAGGCGCGGTGTTGTAGTCGACCACTGTCTGCGGATTTTCCTCGCCATCATAGGACGCGTCTACGTCGTATTGGACCAGCGAAAAATTTCCGTTGCGGAACAGATATGTACCGCTGTCGGAGGCATCGCCGACACCACGCCATTTGTTGAACGTGCGGATCGTCCTGGTTTCTTCGTCATATTCGGGATTGGTCGCCCAGCCGGTCGTGTGGAAGCCGGTAACGGTCACACCCAGCAGTTTGCCGTCGCTGTCATTGTTCTCGTAGCGTATGTCCAGCTCCGGCTCGGCGAACTGCAACTGCAGCACGCCGCCCAGTTCGTCCGTCATGTAGTAGACCGAGGCGGTATTGTAGGCCGCGGCGGAACAGTAGAATTCGAAAAGCCGAGTCTCCTTGTCGGGATCGCCTTCAGCTGCATTCTTGTCCTTGTATTTGATCGAAAAGGCATTCGGCTCTTCGCCGAGAAATTGCTCGTCGCACTGCTTGCCATAGGTCGCCAGGAAAGCCTTCTTGGCCTGTTCGAGCGCGGTGTCCTTTTTCGGTGGCGGTGGTCCATCGCCACAGCCGGCCGGCAGCGCCTCCTCGAAATCGGCCTTGGATGGCTTCAGCGCGCCCTTGTCGATGAAGATCGGGCGGAACGGCGGCGCCTGTATCTGGGCGCTGACCTGGCGCAGCGTGTAGCAGCCGGCAAACACCGCCTCATTGCCATCCTTGCCGGTGGCGCGAATGGCGACCGGCACGCTGTAGTAGATACTGCCGGCCGCGCCTTCGTCGGAAATGGCCCCGGTTTCGACATCGACCTTGTCGGTGCCGTCATAGCCCTTGACGAAAGTGTCGAAATCCTTTGCCGGCTTTGTATCTCCGTAATAACCCCAGGCGCGGGCGAATTCGTGCCGGTTGATGGCGCTGTAAAGCGAGCGGATGACGGCGTCGGCGCTCGAGCGGTCATCGACATAAGGTGCTTCGGGGGCGTCGTCATCGGCAAGCGCCGCATCGGCCATACCGACAAGCGAAAGAATGGCAGTCGCTGCGAGAAGGATGCATCTCATAGGGAATCTCCGCTCGGTAACGAAGATTCTACCACGGCGATTGCGGCGACGCAGTGACGCCCTTCGCCCGCAGCTTGAAGAATCGCCGGGGAAGGCGCTACGTCCCGCCGTCGGCGCTTCAGCCGTTAGGGAGATTTGAACGTGACACTATCGATGTACGAAGCCTCGGTGCCGGTGTTTTCGGCCAGGCTGAAGGCGCTGTCCGGCGTGCTGTCGGCAGCCGAGCAGAATGCAACCGAACGCAAAATCGACCCGCAGGTGTTTTTGACCGCAAGGCTGGCGCCGGACATGTACGCGCTGGTGCGGCAGGTGCAGGTCGCCACCGACCACGCCAAGGGCGCGCCGTCGCGCCTGGCCCGCCGCGAAGTGCCGAAATACGAAGACAATGAAGCGACTTTCGCCGAGCTTCAGGCGCGCCTCACCAAGACGCTTGAGCTTCTGGCGTCATTCTCGGCTGCCGAATTCGATGGTTCGGATGACAGGATCGTTGAATTGAAGTTTGGTCAGCGCGAGGTCTCGATGCCCGGACTGCAGTATCTGCTGCATGTCGCCATGCCCAACTTCTATTTCCATGTCACGACGGCTTACGACATCCTGCGCCACAACGGCGTGCCGCTGACCAAGGGTGCCTATCTCGGCAATCGTTGAGGAATTCGGCGTTTCGAGGTTTCCCGATCGCTGCCGGGAAACCTCGTCTTGCGCTGGTTCAGCGCCGAAGCCTTAATCAGCGCAGTGACATTTCGCGCGCGATGCGCGGGAAATCGGCTGGCTTGACGCCGATGTCGGCGCGGTCGGCATTGCTCATCGAGTGCAGCAATGCCAGTGCCGAGCGGTAACGCTGATGCTCCTGCGGACGCGGACGAGCAAACATTTCAGTGAAGAACCCCATGATTCGGCCCCTAGTTGATCCTCCACGGCACCGAATATAGGAAAAATGTGAAGATTGTGCAGTGCAGCATTTGCATGGCAGCCATGCCATGCGATTTTTTTTCGGCACAATTGGCTCATCTGCTGAAACTCTTGGCGCGTCCTGACCGTACGCATAGACGCTGGCACATGGCCGGCTTTTCCTCGCCACTCCTGGCGAATTTCCGGACTGCATGAAAATGCAGTCCGGCTTTTTGTTGGGCCTTGCGTCGGCAGGCAGCAAACCGGCCCAGCAAATCGCACAGTCAGCCTGGCGAACGCCTAAACTGGTTAAGATCAGTGGCATTCATTTTTAACGAGCCGGTTCTATGGTGCGACCGTCTCGAACGCATACGTATGCTCACAAGGGGGAGGCTGACATCGGCGCCAAGCGGGATTTCGCTTCCTTGCTCGACGATCTCTTCGTGGTCTCGGAAAAAGACGAGGCGGGCGACGAGACAGGCGCGCGGCCGTCTATCCCGTTCGACTATCTCTCCGTGGCCGACGAGCTTCATTCCGGCCGCATAAAGGTCTCTGGCGAAACCTTCACCGCCGAATATCGCGAGGTGGGGTCCGATCTCGCCGCCGAATTCGCTGCATTGCTCGATCAAGCCAAGCTGGCGCTGGCCGGTGAGGAGGCAAAGCCCGAGGAAAGACTGCCGCCGATCGACCCTGACGCGATCGCCATCGAACTCGGCCTCGATCATCCGGTCAAGAGCGCCGACCTTGGCCGCATGCGCCGCAGCTTTGCTTTCGCCAACCATCCCGACCGTGTCGCGCCGCATCTGCGCCAGCGCGCCATGATCCGCATGCAGGTGGCGAACATGCTGATCGACGAAGCCAAGCGGCGCGCTTTGGCCGGCGCCCGGCGCTGATTTTTTTCCTTCACGCAAAAGTCGGGTTCCCTGAGGCTTGGAGAGCGGCGCCCCTTTGCCTATAGATGCGGCTTCATTTCCCGCGCAGCCGCGCAAAAATTCCCGCCGGAGAAATTCCATGCACAAACGCCGTCTCGGTCGGACCGATCTTCTTGTTACCCAGATCTGCCTGGGGTCGATGACCTGGGGCCAGCAGAACACCGAGGCCGAAGGCCATGCGCAGATGGATCTGGCTTTTGAGCGCGGCGTGAATTTCATCGACACCGCCGAGCTCTACCCGATCCCGCCCAAGGAGGAGACGCAGGGGCGGACGGAGAAGTTCATCGGCAGCTGGATGAAGGCCAAGGGCAATCGCGACAAGGTCATCCTGGCCTCGAAAGTGGTCGGCCGCACCGCCAACCGCTGGTTTCGCGGCGACCGTCCGTCGAAACTGGTGCGCGCCGACATTTTCGACGCCATCGACAAATCGCTGGCCAAGCTCGGCACCGACTATCTCGATCTCTACCAGATCCACTGGCCGGAGCGCGACATTCCCTGGGGCGCCAACCCGACCCGCGTCGGCGCTACGCCGCGCCGTGCGGATGCGGTCGGCGCGCCGGCCGGCGAGACGCCGATTGCCGAGACGCTGGCCGTCTTCGACGAACTGGTGAAGGCTGGAAAAATCCGCCATCTCGGCCTGTCCAACGAAAACTCCTGGGGCGTCATGCGGTTCATCGCCGAGGCCGACAAAGGCGTCGGTCCGCGCGTCGTCTCGCTGCAGAACGCCTACAATCTCGTCAACCGCACCTTTGAGGTGAATCTTGCCGAGGTCTGCGACCGCGAGCAGGTCGGCTTTCTCGCCTATTCGCCGCTGGCGCAAGGCTATCTCACCGGCAAATACGACCATGGCGCGCGGCCGCAAGGTTCGCGCTCGCAGCTGTTCAACCGCGGCCAGCGCTATGAGACGCCGAATGCCGCGGAAGCGCAGCTTGAATACAACGAGCTGGCGCGCTCCTTCGGCCTGGAGCCGGCACTGTTTGCCAACGCCTATGTCGCCAGCCGGCCCTTTGTCACCTCCAGCATCATCGGCGCGACGACGATCGCCCAGCTTGAGATGGCGCTGTCTTCAGCCGACGTGACCTGGACCGAGGAGATGCAGAAGGCCGTCGATGCGATCCACCAGCGCGTCGGCAATCCTTGCCCGTAAGGCAGGCTGCTCGAGCGGAATTACCAAGCAAAGACAAGGGGAAGGGGACAGCCATGGATTTTCCGATCGAGACCGTCAGGGGAAAATTTCCGGCGCTGGACCTGACCGACAAGGGCCGGCGGCGCATCTATCTCGACAATCCGGCCGGCACGCAGGTGCCGCAAGCGGTTGCCGACGCGGTGGCGCGCTGTCTCTTGACCACCAATGCCAATCTCGGCGGCTATTTCGAAACCACGTTAGCGGCGCAAAAAGTGGTCGATGACGCCCATGCGGCGATGGCCGATTTCCTGGGGGCCGCAAGCGTCGAGGAAATCATCATCGGCGCCAACATGACGACGCTGACCTACCACATGTCGCGCACGCTCGGCCGTGGCTTCAAGCCTGGTGACGAGATCATCGTCACCCGCATGGACCATGAGGGCAATGTCTCGCCCTGGCTGCAACTGGCCGAAGACCTCGGCCTCGTCCTGCGCTTTTTACCCTTCGACGAGACGAGCTGGCAGGTCGAGGAGGCGGCGCTGGTTGCCTTGTTGTCCGACAAGACGCGGCTGGTTGCGCTCAACTATGCCTCGAACCTCACCGGCTCGATCAACCGGGTCAAGGCGCTGACGGCAATCGCCAAACAGGCCGGCGCGCTGGTCTATGTCGATGCCGTGCAGTTCGCGCCGCATGGCCTGGTCGACGTGCAGGACCTCGGCTGCGATTTCCTCATCTGCTCGGCCTACAAATTCTTCGGCCCGCATATGGGCATCCTTTGGGGCCGGCGCGAAATCATCGATGCGCTACAACCCTACAAATGCCGCTGCTCCTCCAACGGCCTGCCGGAGCGTTTTGAACTCGGCACGCCGCAGATCGAACTGATGGCGGGGCTGACGGCCGCAGTGGACTACTTTGCCGATCTCGGCGCTGCCGCCGGCGAGGGCGGTTCGCGCAGGCGCAAGATCGCCAGGGCATTCGAAGCAGCCATCGCCCACGAGAACCCGCTGGCGCTAAGGTTGATCAAAGGCCTGTCGGACATTGAGGGCCTTACGATCCGCGGGATTACCGATCCCGCACGTGTCAACGAGCGGGTGCCGACAGTGTCCTTCACCGTCGATGGCATCGTGCCGGAGACGATTGTGCGGCAGATGAATGCCGAAAACATCTTCCTGTGGTCGGGCCACAACTACGCCTGGGAGATCGTTCATCAGCTCGGCATTCCGGCCGAGCAGGGCGTCGTGCGTATCGGCATCGCGCATTACAACACGGCGGCCGAGATCGACGAAACGCTGGAGAGCGTGCACCGGGTCATCGCCATGCTGAGGCAGCAGCGAAGCTAGCTCAGCCCTGCTTGCCGCCGAAACCCGTGAGGAAGGCGGTAAGATTGTCGCCCAGCGCGTCGCAGAGATAGCCGCCTTCCTGCACGATCACCGTCGGCAGGCCGAGTTTGGCAATCGCCTCGCCGATGCGCGAAAAGCCGGGCGTGGTCACGGAAAGCCCGCCGAACGGATCGCCCTCGAACGCGTCGAGACCGAGTGCCACCACCACCGCATCCGGAGAGAAGGCGCGGATGCGCTGGAACGCGACTTCGAGTGCTTCGAGAAACGCCGCGTCGGCGGATTTGCGCGCCAGCGGCAGGTTGAAATTGTAGCCGAGGCCCGGCCCTTCGCCGCGTTCGTCGGCATGACCCCAGAAGAACGGATAGAAGCGCACCGGATCGGCATGCAGCGAGACGGTCAGCACGTCGGGCCGCGCGTAAAAAATGCCTTGCGTGCCGTTGCCGTGATGCAGGTCGACATCGAGGATCGCCACCCGCGCCGCTTGCTTGCGCAACACTTGCGCCGCGACGGCCGAATTGTTGATGAAGCAGAAGCCGCCGGCGACATCGGCAAAGGCATGATGGCCGGGCGGCCGACAGAGTGCATAGGCGGCGGGCGCGCCTGCCATGACGTCTTCTGCGGCCTCGACCGCGCTCCAGGCACTCCACAGCGCGCTCTGCCAGGTCTCGGCCGAGATCGGGCAGGCGGTGTCGGCCATGTGATAGCCGGCCTGGCCGACCGCCGAGGCCGGATAGGCGCCGTCGCGCGCCAGCGGATGGATGTTGGGGATCACTTCCGCCGAGGCGCCTTCGATGCGCTGCCAGCGCGCAAAAATGTGTTCGAGGAAGGCGAGATATTCGGGCGTGTGCACGGCCGCCACCGGGCCGAGCCCGTGATCCCGGGGCCGTTCGACCGTCAATCCGGCAGATTTCGCGCCGGCTAACAATCGCTCGGCGCGCTCTGGCTGCTCGGGATTGGGCTGCGGTGCGCCGCTGGACAGAAAGGCCTTCGGGTCGTGGCGTTTCTGCTCTTCGGCAAAGAAGGCCTTCATTCCGTTTCCCCATCCTGCACTGCATCGGCAAAGGCGAAAAAGGCCTCGCCGACAATCTTCTGCGTCTGCTCGTAATGCGCCCAGCCAATGCCGAGCTTTTCATAAAAGGCCTTGGCACCGTCATTGTCGGTATCGACCGACAGCCTGAGATAGACGCCGCCATCCCTGCGGCAGTCGCGCGCGACCCGGCGCAGCAGCTTTTCGCCGATCTTGCGGCCGCGAAAGCGATCCTCGACATAAAGATCCTGGATATAGACGCCGGGCCGACCCATCCAGGTCGAGAAGATCGGGAAATGCAGGCAGAGCCCGGCAAACTCGCCGCCGACTTCGGCGATCAAGGTGGAGAAGGCGGGTTTGTCGCCAAAGCCATAGCGGCGGAAGTCCTCAGCGGTGGAGGTGATCTGCTGGTGCCCGCCGGTATGGGCGCCGAAGCGAAGAAGCGCGGCGTGGATGGTATCGACGTCGTCGATGGTGCCGGGGCGGAGGATGGTATCGCCGGTCATGCTGATCTTCTCTGCCATGGATCAGGCCGCGTTTCCGGCTGAACCGTTCAGGAGATCGTCAAGGTCGCTGATATTATCTTCCGAAAAGACGCGAATGCCATTCGCTTCCAGCAGCGCGGTGGTCGTGCCTTGGCCGGCCACACGCTTGCCCGAAAAACTGCCGTCATAGACGAAGCTTGAGCCGCAGGACGGGCTGCCTTCGGTGAGAACCGCATAACGGCATCCGGTTTCCCGCGCGAGTTCCAGGGCAATCTGCCCGGCTTCGAGATAAAGTGCAGTCACATCGTTTCCCGTCTGCTCGACCACCTGGCCTTGGCCATTCAGCACAGCGTCGCCTGTGCCGTGAATTTCCGCTGGAGGGCGCGGCGTGGAGAAGCCCGCGGCAACCTCCGGGCAGATCTGCACGACCCGGCCTTCAGCCTGCCACCGCGTCAACACGGGATGGTTGTCGAGCCGGTAGGAGCCGTTGTAGCGGACGTGGCTGCCGAGCAGGCAGGCGGAGACGAGAACCCTTTCCATTTCAGCTCCTCCGGCACACCTAGAACGCGACCCTATCTCCACCCTTCAGCGCCAGCATCTCGCGCGCCTCCGCTGGTGTGGCGACGTCCAGCGACAGGCCATCGAGGATAGCACGGATGCGGCGCACCTGGTCGGCGTTGGATTTCGCCAGCTGGCGGCCGTCGTAAAGACTGTCCTCCAGCCCGACGCGGACATTGCCGCCCATCGCCGCCGCAATCGAGATCAGCGGCATCTGGTTGCGCCCGGCGGCGAGCACCGAGAACTGGTAGCTGTCGCCGAACAGCTTGTCGGCGATGCGCTTCATGTGGATGAGATTGTCGGGATCGGCGCCGATGCCGCCCAGAATGCCGAGCACGAACTGGATGAAGAGAGGCCCCGACACCAGCCCGCGATCGCGAAAATGCGCCAGCGAATAGAGATGGCCGACATCGTAGCATTCGAACTCGAAGCGCGTGCCGCAGCCCTTGCCGAGCTTTTCGAGCACGCCTTCCATATCGGCAAAGGTGTTCTTGAAGATCGTGTCACGCGTGGCCTCGAGCAGCTTCGGCTCCCACTCGTGCTGCCATTCGCGTGGCTTGTCGAGCATCGGGAACAGCGCAAAATTCATCGAGCCCATGTTGAGCGAGCACATTTCAGGCTCGGCCCTGAGCGGTGCGGCCAACCGCTGGTCCAGCGTCATCAGCGACGAGCCGCCGGTGGTGATGTTGATCACCGCATCGGTGGCGTGCTTGATGCGCGGCAGGAACTGCATGAACACCTCAGGATCGGCCGTCGGCCGTCCGTCCTTGGGATCGCGGGCGTGCAGATGCAGGATCGACGCGCCGGCTTCGGCTGCCGCGATGGCGTCTGTCGCGATCTGGTCCGGCGTCAGCGGCAGATAGGGCGACATGGACGGCGTGTGCACCGAACCGGTGACGGCGCAGGTGATGATGACTTTTCTCGGCGCCATCTTTTTGTCCCCCTCAGCCTTCGACCGGCAGGTCGAGTTCGGCGGCCAGAACTTCCAGCGAGTCGCCGATGATGGAAATGATCTCGCCGACCTGCTCGGCGGTGACGATCATCGGCGGCGCGACCATGAAATTGTCGCCGTCGACGCCGCCCTTGACCCTGCGGCCATAGATGATCAGGCCGCGTTCGTAGGCAAGGTCGAGTAAGCGCTGGGTCGCCTTCTTGCCTTGCTCAATCGGCCGCAGCGTCTCGGGATCGGCAACCATCTCGGCGCCGGTGAGCAGGCCCTTGCCACGCACGTCGGCGATGAACGGAAAGCGCTTCGCCAGCCCTTTCAGCCCGTCCATCAACACGTCGCCCATGGCGGCGGCATTGGCGATCAGGTCGAGCCGGTCCATTTCGCCGAGCACGGCAAGCCCGGCGGCGCAGGCGAGCGGATTGCCGGCATAGGTATGGCCATGCTGGAAACCGCCCGACGCCAGCAGCGGCTCGACCAGCCGCATCGGGGCGGCGAGCGCGCCGAGCGGCGCATAGCCCGAGCCCAGTCCCTTCGACAGGGCGACGAGGTCGGGCTTGCAGTTCCAGTGGTCGCCGCCGAGGAATTTGCCGGTGCGCCCGGCGCCGCTCATCACTTCGTCATGGATGAGCAGGATGCCGTAGCGGTCGCAGATCTCGCGGATGCGCGCATAGTAGCTGTCCGGCGCCACCAGCGCGGAAGTCGCCGCGCCGCCGATCGGCTCCATGATGAAGGCGACGACGCTTTCCGGCCCTTCGGCCTGGATCTTCTCCTCCAGCATGTCGGCATAGCGGATGCCGCGCTGCTCCATGGAAAGATTGTCGCGGTCGCGCCAGGCGGTTGGCGCCGGCACGGTCGGCATCACCCGCATCATCGGCGTAAAAGTTTCGGCCAGCGCGTCGTCACCGGTGACCGACAGCGAACCCAGCGTGCCGCCATGATAGGAGGGAAAACGCGTGATCACTTTCCAGCGCTTCGGCTGGCCGGTCGCAACCGCCCATTGCCGCGCCAGCTTGATGCAGGATTCCGTCGCTTCGGAACCGCCTGAGACGAAGAAGATGCGGTCCATGCCTTCCGGCAGTTTGCCCGCCAGTTCGCGCGCCAGCTCTTCGGCCGGCTCGTTCTCGAAATGCAGCCGGTAGGCGAAGGTGGCGCGGTCCATCTGCCGCTTCATGGCATCCAGCACATTGCGGTTTGAATGGCCGATGTTCGCGACCATCGGGCCGCTCGATCCGTCGATGAAGCGGCGGCCATCCTGCGTCCACATATAGATGCCCTCGGCCCGGTCGATCAGCGGCCGGCGCAGGCTGGAGAGGTAGAACAGATGCGACGCGCGGCGGGCTTCGGGTGCGGCAGGTTTCTGCATGTCAGGACTTTCCGAGATAGCGGTCGATTACATTTTTGGTCACGCGCTCGACCATCGGGTCCTGCCTGAGCAGGCCGGCGACCCATTCGCAGCTTCCGGCATGAAAGACCTCGCCTTTGCCGCGCGGGAAATTGACGATCATGCCGTTGCCGCGTTTGACTTTTTCGAGATTGGCATCGCTCGCTTCGCCAAACAGCGTTTCGGCGGTGAAGCGGCCATCCTCGTCGGTAAGGAACTGGTCCTCGATCGGGATGTCGGCACTTTCCTCGACCTGGCTCGCCATGCCGACCGCCAGCACCTGCAGGCCATCTGGCGCGCCGCTGTCCGATGTCGGGTAGGGCAGGCCGCCGCGAATCTCGAAATCGAGCCCGTCGACTTCATAGCCATAGACATGGCTGTCGGCGCCGAGCAGGTCACCGTAATAGATGCCGGTGCCGGCAAAGGCCCAATGCTCCGGACGGTAGACTGGAAAGCCGCGCACGCCGCGCGGTGCGCAACCGCCCCAGCCGGCGTAGACGCCCCTGGTCGCGTTGAGGCCGAAGGTCAATGCACCGGGGCGACCGATCTCCGGCGCTTCCCAGGAATTGGTGGCGCGGGTGACGTCGCCGCTGTAGGCGGGGTCTTCGGCCCGTGCCCGGTATTTGTAACAAACCTGCCGACGGCCTTCGTCTTCCAGCCTGGTCTGCCACATGAAATTGCCGGCAAAGCGCGCGGCGTGGCCGCCGCGTTCGACATAGGCGTCGACCGCATCGCGCATTTCCCAGGTCCAGTATTCGTCATGACCGACGAAGACGACGCAGTCATAGCCATCGAGGATTTCGGGCGAAAAGTGCAGATCGTGCTGGCTGGCGAGATCGACGCCGTAGCCGGCGCGCTCGGCGAAACGGAAGAAGTGGCTGTCATAGCTCGCCCAGCCGGATGACGTGTATTTCTTCGAATGGCCGGTGGCATAAGCCCATTCCATATGGGGGTAGCGCGGCACGGTCTTGGGCGGCACCGCGACCTCCAGCGGCACGCGCGGCGCATCCTTGGGCAATACGACGAAACCACGACACCACGGCCTTTGCGTCGACACCATGCGCGCATACTGGTCACGGCCCGGACCGGTGATGCCCTGATAGGCGTTGGAGCCGCCCCAGGTGTTGTAGGAGAGCCACGTGCCGGTCGCCGCCACCTGCAGCACCCGGCCGGGTTTTCTGCCGGGCTGGGGCGCGACGATGATGAGGTGGTGGCACTGGATCGGCTTGCCGTCGCGGCCCTCCGCCGTCAGCGTCAGCCGGTAGGCGCCCGAGAGCCAGTCGTCGCCGACGCGGAACTCGAACGACGCCTCCCAGCCGCAGCCTTCGACCGAGCACTGGTCGGGCGTGTCCTGCCAGCGCGCCGACAGGCCCGTTTGCTCGAAGACCTTGGTTTCGGCGCCGCCGTCTCGAATGACGACAATGCTGAAGCGCGGCGCCGTCGAGCTGACATGCAGCGTCACTGTCTCGCCGGCGCGATAGGAGAATCGGTCCGAATAGCACCAGATCTCGCCGCGCTCGCCATCCATGCCCGGCGATTCGTAATAATGGCCGCGCACCGCCTCGCGGCGCTGTTCGGGCGTCAGTCCGAAATCGGGAAATTCGGTCGGCAGATGGGTCATGGACACCGGAAACGTGACAGGCCGCCATTTCGGCTATCTCCCGGCCAAGCGTCAAATGGAAACGATCGGGCCAGCAATTGCTTAGCCGCTCTTGGCCACACCCGGCAAAGCGACTATCTCAGGCAGAGCGGTATTGTCCGCCTCGGGAGCCCGCATGCTGAGAGTGCAGAAGGTCAAGGTCGACGACATCTACGTGCCGACGGCGCGCAAGAAGACGCTGCATCCCGAAACGGTCCGCCATCTGGCCGAAGACATTCTGGAAAACGGCATGAAGACGCCGATCCAGGTTCGCCACGACGGCAAGCGCCACATCCTGGTCGAGGGCCTGCATCGGCTGGAAGCCGCCAAATGGCTCGGCGAAACAGAGATCGACGCCTATCTCGTGCAGGCCAAGCGCCACTAGGGCCTGCTTCATCCCGATGGAATCGGGATGGAACTCTATCCCTTGGTTTGGCCCGATCTTTTCCGAAAACCGGTTCCCCCTTTTCGCGATCATACTCTAGGCTGCTGGCCCTCTCTCCACCGCTCCAATGAATTTTTCGCCAGGCAGTGTCGGCTGGCGCCCTATCGGCGCGTTGCGCCTGCCCGGGGGCGCCCGCACAAAGCCCACCGTTGGCGTGCATTGGTTTGGCGGTTTGCCGATGCCAAAGAGCTTTCGCACACTATCCATCACTACGAACATCGTGCAATGGTGAAAGTATTGGCAGAAAGCACTGCTTGTCGAAATTTCTGCCGGTAGGGGAGCTATGAAGGTTCAGCAAGTATTTACGCCCAACGACACGCCGACGGTCACTTATGTCGACCGAAGTGAGCACAAACTTGAGCAGAAATTGCGCGATTATTGCGCGACCCCGAACATGGTGGTTTCGCTGTCTGGTCCTTCGAAATCAGGCAAGACGGTCCTCATAAAGAAAGTCGTACCGGAAGACCTTTTGATCTCGGTAGTAGGCGCAGGCATTTCGAGTGCGGACAATCTTTGGGAGCGCGTCCTAAATTGGATGGGAACGCCGATAGAAACGACCGAGACGAAGGCTTCGGGAGGCGAAATTTCGGGCGGGACAGAAGCAGGAGGAAAGGCCGGCGTTCCTTTCTTCGCAGAGGGCACCGCATCCGTTCAGGCCGGAACCTCCAAGACATGGTCGTCGGAGAAAAGTGCAACAACCAAAGTGGATGGACTAACCCAGGTCATCAGAGAAATTGCAGGTAGCGAGTTCGTCGTGTTCGTTGACGACTTCCACTACATAAGGTCTGAAATCCGCGAAGAAATTGGCCGCCAGATCAAGGCAGCAGCAGAGAACGGCGTGAGGATCATTACGGCGTCAGTCCCTCACCGGTCGGACGATGTTGTAAGGAGTAATCCCGAGCTACGGGGCCGCGTCGCTTCCCTCGATCTGGCCTATTGGACAAATGATGAGCTGATACAAATCGCCGAAAAGGGTTTTGCACAGCTAAACGTCGATTTGGCGACATCAGTCAAAAACAGGCTTGCAAGCGAGTCCTTCGGTTCGCCGCAGCTGATGCAGAGTATTTGTCTTAATCTCTGCTATGAGTTGGGTATCAGAGACACAATTCCCGAGCAGAAGCGCATCGAGGTATCGGCCAGCGACGTGACCGAAACCCTGTTGCGAACATCGTCATTTTCCGATTTTTCCAAGATGTTGACAGCACTTCATACTGGGCCACGAACGCGGGGAACCGAGAGGAAGCTCCATGATTTCATGGATGGGTCGGGTGGCGATGTGTACAGGGCCATTTTGATCGCTATCAAGGAAGACCCAGCTCAACTTTCATTTCCTTATGATGCGATATTAGATCGAGTTCGAAAGGCCTGTCTTGGAGATCCGCCAGTAGGTTCCAGTGTCACCTCCGCGCTTGAACAAATGCATATTATTGCGGAAGAAGTTCAACCCGGAACAAGTCCTATATCTTGGGACGGTGCAACACTCGATATTGCCGATCCTTATTTCCTGTTCTTCTTGCGTTGCTCGGGAAAGCTCGAAAGCCTTGGGCATGGTCCGGGCATTTTCTCGTCTCCAGATCAAACGTCGTTTGATTTGAAAATTGCTACCGAAGGCTCATAAATTTTTCGGTGTCGGCGATCTAGTTGGTGTATGCGGATTCGGGTTGGAAGACGGCCAGCGTCTTGGTGGCGGCTTGCCTCCTTGCCCAAGGACAGGCAATCGCCAGTCTCCCGTCGAGCACGAGCGGGACCATGTGCCGGCTGAGGCTCATGTAACTCCTTCGGGATGCGGCTCACCGAATTAGCCCCAAAATGATCCAGCCCTCTGTCCACCGCTCTCGTGAATTTTTCGCCAGGCCGTGTCGGCTGGTGCTCCGTCGGTACGTCCTTGGGGCACAACCCAGATCAAACCAAGGAGATCCCATGACCACCAAGCTCGACATCGCCCCCGCCAACGACCGCGAACTGGTGCTTGCCCGCATCATCGATGCGCCGCGCCAGAACGTCTACCGCTGCTGGACCGAGCCGAAGCTGGTGACACAGTGGTTTGCGCCCAAGCCGTGGACGGCGCCGCGCGCCGAAATGGATGTGCGCAGCGGCGGCTCCAGCCTGGTCGTCATGGCCGGTCCCGACGGCAACGAGTTTCCCAATCCCGGCGTCTTCCTCGACGTCGTCCCCGGCGAGAAGATCGTCTTCACCGATGCCTACACCAGCGCCTGGGAGCCGTCCGAAAAGCCGTTCATGACTGTCGTTCTGACCTTCGAGGACGATGGCAACGGCAAGACCCGCTACATCGCACGGGTCAGGCACTGGAACGCTGCAGACCGCGAGCAGCACGAGAAGATGGGTTTTCACGAGGGCTGGGGCCAGTGCACCGAGCAGCTCGAAGAACTCGCCAAGAGCCTTTGATTTCACCCCCCCCTTTTTGACCGGACACTGGAGGAGACTGACATGTCCAGATCGACCCTTTTTGCCATTCTTGCCTCGGTCGCTGCCTTGTTTGCAGCGCCCGGCCCAGCCAATGCAGAGGAGACGAAGCCCGCCATGACCACCGAAGCAACAGCCATGCCGAAGCCGGAAAAGTCCGGCCTGCTGCCGATCGACGGCCTGAACTACTACTACGCCGTCTACGGCAAGGGCGAACCACTGCTTCTGCTGCACGGTGGCCTCGGCACGTCCGACATGTTCGCGCCGCTGTTGCCGAAGCTGGCGGAGAACCGCACCATCATTGCCGTCGACCTGCAGGGCCATGGCCGCACCGCGCTGGGTGAGCGGCCCTTCAGCCTGGAGGGGATGGGCGATGACATGGCCGCCATCGCCAAGGCGCTCGGCTACGACAAGGTCGACGTGCTCGGCTATTCGCTGGGCGGCGGCGTCGCCTTCCGCATGGCCGTCCAGCATCCCGAAGCGGTGCGCCGGCTGGTGCTGGTTTCAACCGGCTTTTCCCCCAATGGCTTCTATGACGAGATGCGTCCGCAGCAGGCGCAGGTGAGCGCGGCGGCGGCCGATTTCATGAAGGACACGCCGATGTACAAATCCTACGTCGCCGTGGCGCCGCGGCCGCAGGATTTTCCGAAACTGCTCGATACGCTCGGCGACTTCATGCGCAAGGACTACGACTATTCCGCCGATGTCGCGAAGCTCAAGATGCCGGTCATGCTCGCCTATGGCGACAGCGACATGTACAAGCCCGAGCACGAGATCAAGTTCTACCAGATGCTCGGCGGCGGGCTGAAAGACGCCGGCTGGATGCGCGAGAACCTCTCGCAGAACCGGCTGGCCATCATTCCCAACCGCACCCACTACGACGTTTTCTTCGCGCCGGAACTGACAGCCGCGGCGCTGCCCTTCCTCAACGGCGAGACCAAGGTGAAGACCTGGGACGAAGTCGTCAGCGAAACGAAGTAGCTTCGCTTGAAAGTGGTGCCGGCCGCCTCCAGCGAGGCGGCCGGTTTTTTGTGCCTACGACGCCTTGGCGCGGCGCGGTTCACGCAAATGCTTGATGCCGCTCATCTCGACGAAATTCGTCGCCTGTTCCCAGAGATAGTCGCCATAGAGGAACGGCTCGAAGGGCGCCGCACCGGCCAGCGGCAGCGGCGCGATTTCGGCATCGACGCGCGGCTCGTAGAAGAACGGGATCGAGTAGCGCGCCGTCTTCGGCGCAATCACCCGGTGCCGGGTCGCCCGCACGCGCCCGCCGGTCCAGCGTTCGAGCAACTGGCCGAAATTGACCGCCAGCGTGCCGTCCGCGGGCGGCACGTCGATCCATTCGCCGGCAAGGTTCTTTGCCTGCAGTCCCTCGACGCCGTCCTGCGCCAGCAGCGTGACGAAGCCGGAATCGGCATGTTCACGCCCGATGATGGTGCGCTTCTCGCCCTTGTGGACGACGGAAAATTCCGGCCCGCTCAAATCGACGCTGATGTTGGCATCGCGCAAGGGATAGCGGATCAGCCGCAGCGTCGAGATGCCGCCGTCGAAATCCGCGTCGAAGATTGTCTCCGGCAGGCCGAGCCCGCGCGCAATCGAGCGCATCAGCGCATTGCCGAGCGCTTCCATGGCCAGATAGTAGCTTGCGGCGGAAGGGCGCCAACCGGGCAGCACGGCTTCGGACGGCAATGGCGTCGGCTCCCGCAGAGGATCGTCCGCGTCGCCGCCGCCGGCCGTTTGCGCATGCGCAATGTCCGGCCCCATGTCGATGCCTTCCTTGTAGGAGACGGCAGTCGGCTGCAACGGGAACCAGCCGCGATAGACGTTCTTTTTGGTGCGGTCGAAATTCCAGCGCAGCAGCTTTGCCTTCTCGGCGTCGGGCAAGGCAAAGATGTTGAGCAGATTCGCCCGCTTGTCCCGTGTCAGCCAGTCGTCGCCCGGAAAATCCCGGATCGCCATGAAGCCGATGCCGGAGGCGGCAGCCAGGATCCGGGCGTCGGTGCGCTCGCGGCCGGGCGAGGGCGGCCCGAACAGATCCGCGACGGCAATGGTTTCGATGTGATGCGCCATGGTTTTCCTCCCGGTCGGTCCAGGGCAAGCAGGCGCGGCGGCCAGCCGGGTGTCAATCCTTCGCCGGTATCTGAGGTTGGGCCAGTGGCGGTCCATCGGTCGTATCAAGGCAATCGATCGCGCCATCAGGGCTTTTCAATTGACCGAAAGCTGCCTGTCGATACTTTCAAAGACCTTCGGCGCGACGGGGTTCAGATGATGGCGAAATATCAGGGCGGGTGCCTGTGCGGGGCAGTGCGCTACGGCACCGATGCGGCGCCGGTCAACCAGCGCGTCTGCCATTGCCGGCGCTGCCAGAAGGTGATCGGCGCGGCCTTCAACGCGCGTCTGCTCTTTCGCATCGACGACGTCACCGTCGAGGGGCAGGTGGCGACCGTCAACACCTCTCCGGACCTTCAGCGCGGCTTTTGCGCCGCTTGCGGCACGACGCTGTTTTCCCGGCGCGACTCCGCAGGCATCGTCGGCATCACCACCGGTTCGCTGGACGATCCCTCGCTGTTCAAGCCGGAAATGCATATGTGGACCGCCTCGAAGCAGCCCTGGCTGCGGCTCGATGACGGGCTGCCGCAACATGAAGGTGCACCGCCTCCGAACTGACGCCGGGCCTTACGAGAAAGTAATGCCAAAAACACGCCATAGCCGGCAAAGCGTCATTGGCGGGCCATGATTGGCTGCCTATCTATCGGCTGCGGGTCTGGTATTCGAGGAGACGACCGATGAGCGACAGAATCAACACCCTGGACGAGCTTTTGAGCGATCCGATGGTCCTGCTCGTGATGGAGCGCGACCGCGTGCGCCCCGAACAGGTTCGCCTGCTGCTCGAACGAGCGCGTCGCCCTGCTGCCGACGCCGTGCCACCTGCACATGTGGTGGCCAAAAGCTGCATGCAGCAATGGCTCGGCAGGTAAGTGGAACGGACGCCTGGCAATCCACCTGCCGGGTCCCCGCTGCTTCGCAGCGTCCCGGCGCTCGCCGGCCTTTCATCGTGCCACTGGCACGATGAATTCGCCTGCGGCGAACCGGCTGCTCACCCTTAACAATTCGATTCAAACTTTATTGGTAATTTATCGTTAGTAATCGAAGCCGGTTTGTCCGGCGGCGTCCTTCTGCCTTCGGTCTGTTGTGTTTTGCGTACAGGTCCAGATGCGGATTTCAGGCGTCGTCGGTTTTATGGTGGCATCGCTGTGCCTTGCCGGCTGCTCGTCCACAGCGGGCGTCGATGCCTTGCAGCCGTCCAACGAGACGACCAGTTCGGTCGTGCGGCCAAGAGCGCCGGTCGCGGCGGCTCCGGCGACATCCGAACTCGCGCCAATGCGGTCCGACTTGGTGACCGACAATGCCGTGGCCGACAATGCGCCGCCCTTCTCGATGGTCGAGGAAGAGGAGGCCA
Source organism: Mesorhizobium sp. P2_B11 (assembly GCF_056404855.1). Taxonomy (NCBI): domain Bacteria; kingdom Pseudomonadati; phylum Pseudomonadota; class Alphaproteobacteria; order Hyphomicrobiales; family Phyllobacteriaceae; genus Mesorhizobium; species Mesorhizobium sp. P2_B11. The sequence goes on along the minus strand of NZ_JBFUDF010000006.1, from coordinate 341,078 downwards.
TTGTCGCGGCTTCGGCCGATGGCAACGCCAGCCCGCAGCTTGAGCCGGTAGCGCTGATGTCGCCGCCGAAGCGGCTGACGCGCGCGGCGCCGGCCATGCTGGCCTCGCCGGTCACCCGTTACGGCTTTCGTGATGCCAAGCCGATCAATTTCGGCAAGGCATCGCCGCGCTATCTCGCCGTGCATGGCGTCGACGTCTCGCGCTGGCAGGGCAACGTCAATTGGGGCAAGCTGCGCGCACAGGGCGCCAACTTCGCCTACATCAAGGCGACCGATGGCGGCGACCATCTCGACCCGATGTTCATGAAGAACTGGCGCAATGCCGACGCCGCCGGGCTGAAGCGCGGCGCCTATCATTTCTTCTACTGGTGCCGCACTGCCGGCGAACAGGCCGACTGGTTCATCCGCAATGTGCCGAAGATGGACGGCGCGCTGCCGCCGGTGATCGATGTCGAATGGAACGGCGAATCCTCCTGCAAGCGGCGGCCTTCGCGTGCCACKGTGCTGGAGAAGATGCAGGTGTTCATGGACAAGCTCGAGCGCCACTACGGCCAGCGGCCCATCATCTACACCAGCCCCGATTTCTACCGCGACAATCTCAAGGGCGCCTTTCTCGATTATCCATTCTGGCTGCGCGCGGTGGCGCGGCATCCCTCAAAAGTCTATCCCGGTCGCAAATGGCTGTTCTGGCAGTATTCCGGTTCCGGTCTGTCGCACGGTGTGACCGGCCGCATCGACCTCAACGTCTTCCATGGCGACGAGCGCGCCTGGCGGGCATGGGCGGGCGGACAGACGACCGTCGCTGACGCCAACTGAGCCCCGCGCGAGCTGACAGTTCGCCGGTAGCGCCGTGGCCATTTGAGCGACGCCTTGGGTCGAATTTTCAGCGTCTCGCTAACGATCCGGTCACTCTGTCCTTTAGCGGTATCGCAACAGCCCTAAGGTAACGTGTCCGTGATCGGGTTTCGGAGGGGTCCATGCGCAATCCAGTTGTGGCCATCGCTGTTGTCGCCGCTGTCGGCTACGGGTTTTTCAATTCGCTTTGGCATATGCCGGGTAGTGGCGACTCGCTGGCGGAGTCGAAGCAAAACGTCGTGTCCTATTCCACTGAGGACAAGGCGATGCAGGCTGCCAAGACCAGCGGCCGCTCTACTCTCAAGCGCTTCCACGAATTGATGGATGCCGGCACGCCCGGCACCTACACGGTGAAATTTCCGCTGACCCAGAACGGCGCCACCGAGCACATCTGGCTGCAGCTGGTCGGCTACAGCGACGGCTCCTATATCGGCCTGCTCGCCGACGTCCCGGTCAACGGCAACAAGTACAAGATGGGCGACAGGATGACGGTGGCCGAGGCCGACGTCGAGGACTGGATGATCAAGAACGGCAAGGTGATCTACGGCGGCTACACCACCCGCCAGGCGCTTGCGGACATGCCGAAGGAACAGGTCGCCAAATACGGGTTCACCTTCAAGGACTGAGGACCTACGCGCGGGCGAGCTTCATTGCGGCGCCTTGAGGGGCATCGCGCCACTCGTGCTCGCGTATCTCCGCGGTTTGCGCCAGCACCCAGTCGCGAAACACCTTGATCTTGGGGGTGTTGCGGCGGCTCTCCAGGTGCACCAGCCAATAGCCGTCGCCGTCCGATCCAAGCACGTCGAATGGCTGTATCAACTGGCCCTTTGCCAAAAGGGCGCTGTAGAGGTTTTTGGTGAGGATCGCGGCGCCCTTGTCGGTCAGCGCCGCCATTGCATCATAGGCCTGCGTACCCAGCTTCGGGCCTGCGATGATGCGATCCGGCTCGTAAGGCACGCCGGCGGCTTCGAACCAGATTTTCCACCAGGGATCGTCGGCGCAGCACAGCGGCACCTTGTAGAGATCCTCGGGGCGATGGATGCCGCCGACGCTCTCGGCGAGCTTTGGACTGAGCATCGGCGTGTAGTCGGCCTTGAACAGATAGTGCGCCGTCAGGCCGGTCCATTTTCCAGAGCCGGTGCGAATGCCGACATCCATGTCGCCACGCGTGAAATCGACCAGGCCATGCGATGTATTCACCTTCACGGCCAAGTCGGGATGCATCAGCTGGAATGTTCCAAGCCATACGGCAAGCCAGTTCGTTGCGAAGGTCTCCATGGTTGTCACCGACAGCACGCCGGTCGCTCCACCCTTGGTGGCGACCCACGCATCGGCCAGCGTCGAGAACGCGCCGGATGCGTGCGGCGCCAGCTGCTGCCCAGCCTCTGTCAAGGCGATCTGTCTTGTTTTCCTTATGAAAAGCGGCGTTCCGGCGCGTTCTTCCAGGACCTTGATCTGATAGGAGGCAGCTGACTGGGTCATGCCAAGTTCCTCGGCAGCCTTGGTGAAACTGCCGAGACGCGCGGCGGCTTCAAACACCCGGATGGCTCCTAATGGCGGTAGTTCCCAGCTCATGATGCATCAATCCTCCTGATGCATACTACGCGACGTTCGATTGGAAACCAAGCCCGGAAAACGGCATGTTGTGTCCATCAGATCAAACCCTGGAGGACACGGAAATGACCACCACAATCGCTCTCTACAACACGCTTCGCCGCCCGGTACTCGACCTCTTCACCGCGCCGTTCAGACCCCGCAAGCGTGGCCTGCTCGATCACCGCTCGCTGTCGGATCATTTCCTCAGGGATATCGGTATGCTTGATGGACGCGTGCCTCCCGGCACCATTCGCTAAGCAAGCTGCTCTGACCTGAAAAGATGCGAGGGAGGGAACTGTGCTGTCCGAGGATCTGGCGAAGAGCCGCAAAACCATCAACGCCTACGAAGACTATGCCGAACGCTACGACGCACTGGTCAGGCACGTTCCCAACCAGAGAGAACAGAAGTGGCTGAAGCGGCTTGTCGCGATCACCGGCAAAGGCGGCCGGATTCTGGAAGTCGGCTCGGGACCCGGATACGATGCGGACTTCGTCGAGGGGCTCGGCGCTCAGGTTCGACGCACCGACGCGACAAAGCGCTTTCTCGAGCTGCAGGCCGCACGCGGCAAGCACGGTGAGTTTCTCGACCTCATCACCGACGATCTCGGCGGCCCCTATGACGCGGTGCTCGCTTTGTGCGTTCTGATCCATGTGCCGCGCGAACAGACCGACCAGGTTCTTACCAAGATAGCCGCGTCGCTGCGGCCGGGTGGCGCCTTCCTCGTGTCGATGCGCATTGGCGATGGCGAGAAGAGCGGCGAATATCATACTGTCTACTGGCAAAGGGACGATTTCGCGGCCCGTCTCGAAAGCGCCGGGCTGGTCCTTGTCGGCGACGAATTCAACGTCGGCCGCGATCGCGAGGAATGGACCACGTTCCTCGCTGTGAGGCCGTCATGACGCGCCGTGGACTGTTGTTGTTTGCGCTGCTCAGCCTGCTGTGGGGCATTCCCTATCTGTTGATCAAGCTGGCGGTCGCCGAAGTCTCGGTTCCCTTCCTGGTCTTTGCCCGGGCAGCCGTCGGCGCTCTGGCGCTGTTGCCCTTCGCCCTTGCCCAGGGCAGTTTCGGATGGCTGAAGACACAATGGCTGGCGGTCGCGGCATTCTGTGTGGTCGAGATGGTTTTGCCATGGGGGCTGATCGCGCATGGCGAAGTCAGCATCGACAGTTCCACCGCCGGGCTTTTGATTGCCATGACGCCGGCCGTGACCGTCGCACTCTCCAAGCTGATGGGCTCGGATGAGCGGCTTGGGATACGCCGCTGGACCGGTCTTTTCCTCGGCTTTGCCGGTGTCTTTGTGCTGGCGCTGCCGACACTGGGTGGCGGACTTCTTGCGGTCATCGAAGTTCTCATGGCCGCGGCCTGTTACGCCTTGGGGTCGATGATCGCGTCGCGCTGGCTGAACGATGTGCCGGCCAGCGCGCTGACAGCCGTCTGTCTGTTCGGGGCCGCCGTGATCTATGCCGTGCCGGCAGCGCAGGCCTGGCCGACGGTCATGCCGTCGATGACCGCGGTGGGCGCGATTGTCAGTCTCGGCGTGTTTTGCACGGCGATCGCCTTCGCCACCTATTTTCTGCTGGTGCGCGAGATCGGCCCGGAGCGGGCAGTCGTCATCACCTATGTGGCGCCCGCCGTCTCGGTGGCAGCCGGCGTGCTCGTCCTTTCAGAACCGCTCGGCATCAGCATTCTGGCTGCTTTCGCGCTCATCCTGTGCGGGTCGTATCTCGGCACATGGCGAGCTCCGCAAGAACCGTCCGTCGCCGCAACCACGGCAAGCTGATAGCGGCCGCCCGGCCGCTATCAGAAGTAAGGCTTCAAATTCTCGCGAATGCGGTCCAGCACCGTCTTTCCCGAAGTATCGGCAGTGAAGGTCTTGCCGGTGATGGTTTCATAGGCCTGCGTGTAGACCCGCGACGTCTGCTCGATGAGCTCGGCCGGGATTTTCGGGATACGATCCTTGTAGGGATCGCAGCGCGCGGTGACCCAGGCGCGAATAAAATCCTTGTCGAAGCTCTGCGGCCGCTCGCCTGACTCGAAGCGCTGCTCATAGCTTTCCGCCAGCCAGTAGCGGCTGGAGTCGGGCGTGTGGATTTCATCGGCAAGGATGACGGTTCCATCCTTGTCCGTGCCGAATTCGTATTTGGTGTCGACCAGGATCAGGCCGCGTTCTGCGGCCAGCGCCTTGCCGCGCGCGAACAACGCCAGCGCATAGCGCGAGACGGTGTCCCACTGCTCTTCCGACAACAGGCCCCGCGTCAGGATATCGTCGCGCGTCAACGGCTCGTCATGGCCGCCATCGAGCGCCTTGCTGGTCGGCGTGATGATGGCCTGCGGCAGCTTCTCATTGTCACGCAACCCGTCCGGCAGGCGCATGCCGTACATGTCGCGCTCACCGTTTTTGTATTTCGTCAGCACCGAGGTGCTGGTGGTGCCGGCGAGATAGTCGCGAACGACGATTTCCACCGGCAATATATCGAGCCGCGTGCCGACGACGACATTGGGGTCGGGATAATCGAGCACATGGTTCGGGCAGATATCGGCCGTCTCTTCGAACCAATAGCGCGCCGTCTGCGTCAGCAGCTCGCCCTTGAGCGGGATCGCGGTCAGGATCACATCGAAGGCGCTCAGCCGGTCGGTGGCGATGATGATGCGGCGGCCATCCGGCAGATCGTAATTCTCGCGGACCTTGCCTTTGTAGTGGTTCGGCAATTCCGGAATGAAGGCATCGGAGAGAACGCGCAGTGCTGTCATTCGGTGTCGTGGCTCCCAACGACGTGAGTTTCTGGGGCGACTATTAACAAAGTCGATGGCGCTTCGATACCGAACAGACGGCAATCGCCTGTAGAAAAGCCCGCCCCACGTCAGCCCCATCAATCGATCGGCATGGCATGCCGCCATTCCGAATGTGCCGGCTTTTGCGAATAAACAAGACATTGCCGTCGCCGTGCTGTCTATTTGAAGCTTCCTGCAATTCTGGGGGAGCGGGGACGGGTGGAACTGCAATTTCTGCTGGTCGGATTTGCCTGCGTGATCGCGGCCTGTCTGTCGTTCATCACCTTCGTGAAATGGCGCGAGGTGCAGGCGATGAGCCACTGGCTGCCGACGCCGGGCAAGATCATCTCGTCGCGCGTCGAGGCGCGCAAGGTGAAGGTCTCGGGCGTCGGCGCCGACAGCGAGAAGGTCACCGAAATCCGAAATTTTCCCGCCATCACCTTCGAATACAAAGTGGCCGGCAAGAAATACCGCGGCTCGCGCTACAGTGTGAAGGAAAATCTCGGCAATTTCGAAGTCGATGAAACCCTGGCGCAGTTTCCTACAGGCGCCGAGGTGACGGTGTTTTATAACCCGGCCGATCCCAGCAAAGCGGTGATCGAGCGCACCTTGCCGGACGGCGCCTTCAAATTCATGGTCAAGCTGTCTGCCGGGCTGGTGATCGGTTCCGCGGTGCTGGTGTTTTCCACCGGTGGTGTTCTGGAGGCGATCAGGCCGTTCCTGCCCAAGCCGGAAAAAATTGGCATCGCGATGGTTCTGTTTTTCATGGGCCTGTTCATCCTGCTCATGGGAATAGCCCATAAGGTTCTTGCAAGGCGGTCGACAAAATGGCCCGTTGCCGCCGGCCGCATCGATGCTTCGGGAGTTGAGACGGTCCGGATCGATGGCGGCTCCCAACGCTGGCGCCGCGCCTTTCGGTCCCGCATCGTCTACAGCTATGAGGTTGCCGGTCGGCGCTACACTGCCAGCCGCGTCACCTTCGGCGCCGCTGTCGCCGCTTCTCTGGCCGCCCTGGTTCGGGGCGAGTCGCAACGCTACGCCGAAGGCAGCAAGGTCGACGTACACTACGACCCCGCCAACCCGGCCTCGGCTGTGCTGGAATGCCGGGTGCGCGGGCTGTGGCTGCTTTGGGTGTGTTCGGCTGCCTTTCTCGGCGGCGCGGCGTGGCTGGTCGGGCTGTTGCCCACTCTTTGACAGGATGCAGTGATGAACAACGCCATGAGATCGATCATCTGGGCCGGTGCCCTGTTTGCTTCAATGACACTATCCGCCATCGCACGCGCGGACGAGCCGGCGCCGTCGCGCCCGCCAATCGACAAATGCGCCTGGGAAAAATTGGCCGACAAGACGGTCGGTCTGGCCGCCTGGGCGCAGCGCTGCGATTTCGGCTTTCGCCAGATCCATTTCGAGTTCGTCGGCAACGCGCTCGTCATCAAATACAGCGACGGCGGCGCGCCCGATCCGCTGGTCGAAGTCTTCGACATCAAATCAGGCGAAACCGCCGAAGCTGCCGTGCTGCGCCTGTTGCTGGAAAAGACTGACAAGGCCGTCAGTGCCCGGTGTGAACTCGCGCCCTACACCGAGGGCACCGTGCCCGCCGGCGTCAAGCGTTACACATTCAGCCCGGATGCCGCCTACGCCAAGGAACTGCAGGCGGCCGCCAATGACGAGGTCCCAGAACCGCCCTGCGGCGACCGGGGCGAAATGCCTGACGGCATCCAGTATTTCGAAGTGCCGGCGGGCGAGGGGCACAGGGTGCTGTTCGTCCGGGTGGGGCAGGATGAGCCGCTGTTTGACGAGCAGACGTTGCGGGTGTTGCCGTAGCAGGCCTTCCCTTCTCCCCTTGTGGGAGAAGGTGGATCGGCGCGCAGCGCCGAGACGGATGAGGGGTGCGCGACAAGAGCTCGGCGTGAAAAGGCCAATGACCTGAAGCACCTAACTAAGATCGCACCTGATCGCGACCCTCAAAAAAATCGGCCCGATCTTGCGACCGGGCCGATGATGTTGCGTTTTAGCGCCTATGAGCTCAGCTGCACCCGCTCGTAGCGCCGCACGTATCGCACTTCTCGCAAGTCCCGTTGCGCACCATGGTAAAATTCTGGCATTCGGAGCAGGAATTGCCGGTGTAGCCTTGCAGCAGCGACTTGGCGCGGCGGTCGGCTGCGAGCTTTTTCGCCTCGGCCGCTTCATTCGCCGCGGCGTCGGTGAACAGCGCCGCGGTGGCGTCGGCCGCGTCCACAACCTCCTCGAAGGCGATGTCCTCGGCCAATTCCTTGGCCCGCTCCTCATAGTCGCGCTTGTAGGCGACCGCCTCGTCGCTGGCCGGCTTCAGCGCCAGTACGTTGGAGCCGGAGAAGGCGGTGGGCGCCGTGCGGGCACCGGCGGAGCCGCCGGCAAAGCCCTTCGGCTCGTTACCGGTTGCCCGCGACACCAGCTTCACCGGCGAGGCGCCACGGGTCAGGCCCTTGGACACCGCATCCGTCTTGCCTTCGCTGATGCCGCGTCCCAGTGCCGTGTTGGAAAAGTCCGACTGGTCGACATGGGCGAGGTCGTTGCGGCCGAGATAGGAGATGGCGAGCTCGCGGAACACGTAGTCGAGGATCGACGTCGCGCTCTTGATGGCGTCGTTGCCCTGCACCATGCCGGCCGGCTCGAACTTGGTGAAGGTGAAGGCGTGGACATATTCATCGAGCGGCACGCCATACTGCAGGCCGAGCGAGATGGCGATGGCGAAGTTGTTGAGCAGGCCGCGCAGCGTGGCGCCTTCCTTGTTCATGTCGATGAAGATCTCGCCGAGACGGCCATCGTCATATTCGCCGGTGCGCAAGAAGATGGTGTTGCCACCGATCTTGGCCTTCTGGGTGTAGCCCTTGCGGCGTCCCGGCAGCTTTTCCTGCTCGCGCGACACGCGCTCGATGATGCGCTCGACGATCCGCTCGGTGATCTGCGCCGCGCGCGCAGCCGCCGGGGCCTGGATCAGCTGCTCGACCGCATCGTCCTCGTCCTCCTCGCCATCGGCGAGCAGCGAGGCGTTCAGCGGCTGCGACAGTTTCGAGCCGTCGCGATAGAGCGCGTTGGCCTTCAGCGCCAGCTTCCACGACAGCATGTAGGCGCCCTTGGCGTCTTCCACCGTCGCATCGTTGGGCATGTTGATGGTCTTGGAGATGGCACCCGAGATGAAGGGCTGTGCCGCCGCCATCATCTGGATGTGGCTGTTGATCGAAAGCGAGCGCTTGCCGATCTTGCCGCACGGGCTGGCGCAGTCGAACACCGCAAGGTGCTCGGCCTTGAGGAAAGGCGCGCCTTCGAGCGTCATAGCACCGCAGACATGGATGTTAGCGGCTTCGATGTCCTTCCTGGAGAAGCCCAGCGCCGGCAGCATCTCGAACGAGAAGTCGTTGAGCTGCTCGTCGGTGAAGCCAAAGGTCTCCTTCACCCAGTCGGCGCCGAGCGTCCACTGGTTGAAGACGAACTTGATGTCGAAGGCCGACTTCAGCGCCGCATTGAGCGCGGCGATCTTGTCATCGGTAAAACCCTTCGCCTTGAGCGAGCCGGGGTTGACCGCCGGCGCCTGGTTCATGTTGCCGTGGCCGACCGCATAGGCCTCGATCTCGGCGATCTGGCTCTCGGAGTACCCCAGCGTGCGCAGCGCTTCCGGCACGGCGCGGTTGATGATCTTGAAGTAGCCGCCGCCGGCGAGCTTCTTGAACTTCACCAGCGCGAAGTCGGGCTCGATGCCGGTGGTGTCGCAATCCATGACCAGGCCGATCGTGCCGGTCGGCGCAATCACGGTCGCTTGCGCATTGCGGTAGCCATGCTCTTCGCCGAGCTCGATGGCGCGGTCCCAGGCGGCCTTGGCATGCACGGCCAAATCCTGCTGCTTCAGGTCGGAAGCGACCAGCGGCACCGGGTTGACGGCGAGCTTCTCATAGCCGCCCTTTTCGCCGTAAGCGGCGCGGCGGTGGTTGCGCATCACGCGCAGCATGTTCTGCGCGTTGCGGTCGTAATCGGCGAACGCGCCGAGCTCACCGGCCATCTCGGCCGAGGTGGCATAGGCGACGCCGGTCATGATCGCGGTGAGCGCGGCGCAGATGGCGCGGCCCTCGTCGCTGTCATAGGGAATGCCGGACGTCATCAAGAGGCCGCCAATGTTGGCGTAGCCGAGGCCGAGCGTGCGGTATTCGTAGGACTGCTTGGCGATCTCCTTCGACGGGAACTGCGCCATCATCACCGAGACTTCGAGAACGATGGTCCACAGCCGCACCGTGTGCTCATAGGCGGCGATGTCGATCGTGCCGTCGGCATTGCGGTAGGGCAAAAGGTTGATCGAGGCCAGGTTGCAGGCCGTGTCGTCGAGGAACATGTATTCCGAGCACGGGTTGGACGCCCGGATCGCACCGGCCGAAGCGCAGGTGTGCCAGTCGTTCATCGTCGTGTTGAAATGCAGGCCCGGATCGGCGGAAGCCCAGGCGGCGTAGCCGATCTTTTCCCAGAGGTCGCGTGCCTTCAGCGTCTTCAACACCTTGCCGTCCTTGCGCGCGGTCAGGTGCCAGTCGGCATCGTCCTCGACGGCGCGCAGGAAGTTGTCCTTCAGCGACACCGAATTGTTGGAGTTCTGGCCGGAGACGGTGAGGTAGGCGTCGGAATCCCAGTCGGTGTCGTAGGTCTTGAACGACATCGAGGTGTAGCCTTGCTTGGCGAACTGGATGACGCGGTAGATGTAGTTCTCCGGCACCGCCGACTTCTTGGCCGCCCTGATCTCGCGCTTCAGCGCGGTGTTGATCGACGGGTCGAAGCAGTCGTCGGCATTGCCTTCACAGTTGATGCAGGCCTTCATGATCGCTTCGAGATGCTTCTTGACGATCTTGGAGCCGGTCACCAGCGAGGCGACCTTCTGCTCTTCATTGACCTTCCAGTCGATGAATTCCTCGATATCGGGATGGTCGGCGTCGACAATGACCATTTTGGCGGCGCGGCGCGTCGTGCCGCCCGACTTGATGGCGCCCGCCGCGCGGTCGCCGATCTTGAGGAAGCTCATCAGGCCCGACGAGCGGCCGCCGCCGGACAGCTTTTCGCCTTCGCCGCGCAGCAGCGAGAAGTTCGAGCCGGTGCCCGAGCCGTATTTGAACAGGCGCGCTTCACGCACCCACAGGTCCATGATGCCGCCTTCGTTGACGAGATCGTCCTGCACGCCCTGGATGAAGCAGGCATGCGGCTGCGGATGCTCGTAGGAGGACTTCGACTTGGTCAGCTTGCCGGTGAACGGGTCGACATAATAGTGGCCCTGGCTCGGACCATCGATGCCGTACGCCCAGTGCAGACCGGTGTTGAACCATTGCGGCGAATTCGGCGCCACGCGCTGGGTGGCCAGCATGTAGGCGAGCTCGTCGCGGAAGGTGAGCGCGTCGTCTTCCGACTTGAAGTAGCCGCCCTTGTAGCCCCAGTAGGTCCAGGTGCCGGCAAGGCGATCGAAAACCTGGCGGGCGTCGATTTCGGAGCCGTAGCGCTCGGCTTCCGGCAGCTTTGCCAGCTCGGCCTCGTCGGCGACGGAGCGCCACAGGAAGGAGGGGACGTCATTCTCCTCGACCTTCTTCAAGCGTGCAGGCACGCCGGCCTTGCGGAAATACTTCTGCGCCAGAATGTCGGCGGCAACCTGGGAGAATTGCGCCGGCACATCGATATTGTCCAAGCGGAACACCACCGAGCCATCCGGATTCTTGATCTCCGAAAGCGCCTTGCGGAATTCGATCTCCGCATAGGCTGATTGTCCTGGCTTGGTGAAGCGACGCTCGATGCGCATTGGTCCGGTCCCTTTTGTCTATATATAGCGCTTTTCCCCAGGGATTTCTGCCCCACAAGCTGAAAAACGCAGTCCGCCGTTTGCCGGCATTGCGAGCAACGCCGGCACTCTCCTTTTCGCGAGTGCCGGCATGCAGACAGCAATACGCCTTCCCCAGCGTTTGCCCGGGCTGCAGACCGACCCTTGCGGGTCCTCAACTGAAACTTTGATCGATTCCCTCGTTCGAGGGAGGTTCACACTATCTAGCGTCGAGACTGCCTGCAAACACTAAATATAGTGTTAACAGATGATTTTTTCCAGTCCGACAATTCTCCCTTTCGCCACCCCAAGCCCCACGATCCCAACGCTTCCGCCAGCCTCGTAAACAGGCGGAAATCTGGGCAAAAACGCACAAAATCCGGGAAAAAGACCGGGCTCGAAACTCTCCGGTCGCGCCCTCAACAAGAGCACATGGCACATAAAAGGCGACTCGGATTGCGTCGTCAAGGATTCGTTTACGTAGCTTTTGTGACCCCAACATCTTGTGTGTCACATATGTGGATAACGGGGACAGAAAACCGCCTGCGCCGAATTCGCTTGGCACCGAATCCGAAGCCGGCTTTCGCCCGGCTTGCGAGCCGGACAGGCCAATTCCAGGCTCGATCGTCTGCCGTCCAGGCAACGCCGGATCGGCTGGTGCAGCCCCGCAACCCGATTCCGGATCTTTTTGAAAAAAACTTGACGCCGCGGCAGACGGATGCACTTACTAGTCCGTAACTAAGATATAAGTTCCATAAATATGGAATATACGAAGGGAACCCATATGAAGCGCTTTCTGCATATTGCTGCTTCGCTCGCCGCGCTTCTCCTCGCGGCGACGGGCATCGCCTCGGCCGAGCCCGCCAAGGGCGGTGTCATCGATGTCGCGACCATCGGCGAACCGCCGACGCTGGACCCGATGGCCTCGACCGCCGACCTCGTCGGCATCGTCACCCAGCATATCTACGAGACGCTCTACACCTTCGATAAGGACTGGGGCATCACGCCGCTTCTGGCCGCCGACATGCCTGAGATTTCGCCCGACGGGCTCGTCTACACCATCAAGCTTCGGACCGGCGTGAAGTTCCATGACGGCAGCGATATGAACTCGGCCGATGTGGTCGCCTCGCTGCAGCGCTGGATGAAGATCGCCACCCGCGGCAAGCAGGCGGCAGAAGTCATCGCTTCGGTCGATGCGATCGACGATGCGACGGTCAAAATCAGCCTGAAGAAGCCGTTCGCCCCGCTGCTGGCGCTGCTGTCGCTCAACAATGCCGCCGCCATCATCATTCCGTCGGAAAATGCCGGGCAGGACCCGCTGACAAGCTTTGTCGGCACCGGTCCCTACATGCTGAAAGAGCGCAAGCCCGACCAGTTCATCCAGCTTGCCCGCTTCGACGGCTACAAGTCGCGCGACGGCGAGCCCGACGGCTATGGCGGCGCGCGCAAGCAATATCTCGACGAGATCCGCTTCGTCCCGGTTCCCGACCCCAACACCCGCGTCGAAGGCGCGGTCGCCGGCCAGTTCGCCTATGTCGATTCCATCCCCGTCGAATCCTTCGACAAGATTTCGGGCGGCAAGACCGCGCCCGTCATCCTGAAGCCGTTCGGCTGGCCGGTGTTCGTGCTCAACACCAAGCAGGGTCTGAACAGCGACATCCGCATCCGCAAGGCAATCCAGGCCGCGCTCGCCCCCAACGACATGCTGCTTGCCGCTTTCGGTTCCAAGGACTTCTTTGCTGCCAACGCAGCCCTCTATCCCGAAGGCTATGCCTGGCACACCGACGCCGGCATCGAACCTTACAAGCCCGATGGCGACACTGAGGCCGCGGCAACGCTGCTGAAGGAGGCCGGCTATGACGGCAAGCCGCTGCGCATCCTCACCAGCCGCCAGTACGAGTTCCACTACAAGATGGCGCAGGTTGCCGCCGAATACCTCAAGGCCGCCGGCTTCCAGGTTGAGCTCGACGTTGTCGAATGGGCGACGCTGACCAAGAACCGCACCGATCCGGCGCTCTGGGATGTCTATATCACCCACAGCCCGTTCCTGCCGGAGCCGTCGCTGACCGGCATCATGTCGGATTCGTCGCCAGGCTGGTGGGTGTCCGACCGCAAGCACCAGGTGCTGAATGCGTTCAACGCCGAGGCCGATCCGGCCAAGCGCGTTGCGCTGTTTGCCGATGTGCAGAAGGCGGTGTTCGACGAAGTGCCGGCGGTCAAGATCGGCGACTTCAACGCGCTTGCCGCGCAGGCGCCGACGCTGAAAGGCGTGACGCCGGCGCCATGGCCCTACTTCTGGAACGCCTATCTCGAGGGCAAATGAGAATCCTCCCGCCTGTCCCGCCGCGTAGGGACAGGCACTTTTGGGCGCCGGCCGGTGTGGCCGGCGCCCGGCAAGACCATCCAGTGGATTGCTGAAGTATGCTGCGCTCGATCCTCAACAGGCTTCTCGGCATGATCGTCGTCATGGCGCTGGTGGTCACCATCGTCTTCGTCATCGTGCGGGTGACACCGGGCGATCCGGCCGCTGTCATGCTTGGCCCTGACGCGTCCGCCGCCGATATCGCCGCATTGCGCTCGCGGCTCGGCCTCGACGGCTCGATCCCCGAACAGTTCGCGCGCTATGTCTTTGGCGTCGTCCAGGGTGATTTCGGCCAGTCGATCTTCCTCAACCAGCCGGTGACGACAGCACTGGCCCAGCGTGCCGAGCCGACCTTCTTTCTCACCATCTTCTCGCTGTTGATCGCCACGCTGATCGCGCTGCCGGTCGGCATCCTCGCCGCCTACAAGCGCGGCTCGATCTTCGACCAGGCGACAACCACCGTGGCCATGTTCGCGGCCAGCGTGCCGAGTTTTTGGCTGGGCCTGCTGTTCATCCAGTTCTTCGCCGTCAAGCTCGGCTGGTTCGACACGTCGGGCTATGGCGGACCAGGCGCATCCTTTGCCGACCGGCTGAGCCACCTCGTGTTGCCGGCGCTGGCGCTCGGTCTCGTCAGTTCGGCGCTGATCACCCGCTTTACCCGCGCCTCGATGCTCGACGTGCTCAATGACGACTATGTCCGCACCGCACGCTCCAAGGGCATGAGCGAATGGCGCGTGGTGCTGAAGCACGCCTTCAAGAATGCGCTGATCCCGATCCTCACCGTCATCGGGTTGACGGCCGCGCTGCTGATCTCCGGCGCCGTGGTGACCGAAACCGTGTTCGGTCTGCCCGGCGTCGGCAGCCTTGTCGTCTCGGCGGTGCTGCGGCGCGACTATCCTGTCATCCAGGGCGCGCTGCTGGTCATCGCCGGGCTCTACGTGCTGGTCAATTTCGCCATCGACATGCTGTATCTCGCCGTCGATCCGAGGGTTCGCTACTGATGGCCGCGATCTCCGCCCCGATCCACTCCGAGCCCAACATTTTTTCGCGGCTGCTCGGACGGCCGACCTCGGCCGCCGGCATCGCCGTGCTGGTGATCATCGTGCTGGCCGCGATCCTGGCGCCTGTCATCGCGCCCTATGCGCCGTCAAAACTGTCCATCGCCAGCCGGCTGCATGGACCGAGCCTCGAGCATCTCTTCGGCACCGACGATCTCGGCCGCGACGTCTTCACCCGCATGCTCTATGCCGCGCGCACCTCGCTCAGCGTCGGCTTTGCCGTGGTGATTTTCTCCTCGATCATCGGCACCATCCTTGGGCTGATATCGGGCTATTTCAGACGCCTGGACACGCCGGTATCTCGGCTGATCGATGCGATGATGGCGTTTCCCGACATCCTGCTCGCCATCGCGTTGGTGGCAGCACTCGGCGCAACGGCGATCAACGTCGTGATCGCGCTCGGCATCGTCTATGCGCCCAGGCTCGCCCGCGTCGTGCGCGCCTCGACACTGGTCATCCGCGAACTTCCCTATGTCGAGGCGGCGAGGGCGCTCGGTGTGCCGACGCCAACCATCCTGATCCGCCACGTGCTGCGCAACGTGACGTCGCCGCTGCTGGTCCAGGGCACCTTTATTTTCGCCAACGCCATTCTGGCGGAAGCTGGCCTGTCCTTCCTCGGCGTCGGCATTTCGCCCGACATTCCGACCTGGGGCACGATGATCGCCACCGGCCGCCAATATATGGATCAGGCGCCCTGGGTGATGATGTTTCCGGGTGCCGCCATCGTCATCACCGTGTTGTCACTGCAGCTGGTTGGCGACGGCCTGCGTGACCTTCTCGACCCCCGACTGGCAAAGGATATCTGATGTTCGGCAACCGTTTTCAAAAGGCCGACCGGCCGCTGCTGATCAAGGGCGCCAGGCCTGTCGGGTTCGGCACCGGCGTCGATCAGCCGATCGATGTACTGGTTGATGAGCAGGGCCGTATCGCCGAGGTCGCTTCGAAGGTTGCCGCGGGCGAGGGCGTCAACACGGTCGATGCCAAAGGCGCGTTCTTGTCGCCGGGCTGGACCGATCTGCATGTCCATGTCTGGTATGGCGGCACCGACATTTCGCTGCGTCCGGAACAATGCGGCGCGGCGCGCGGCGTCACCACCATGGTCGATGCCGGCTCGGCCGGCGAGGCCAATTTTCATGGCTTTCGCGAGTTCATCGTCGAGCCGGCCAAGGAGAATGTCTACTCCTTCCTGAACATCGGCTCGATCGGCCTTGTCGCCTGCAACCGGGTCAGCGAATTGATCGACATGCGCTCGATCGACTTCGACCGCACCATCGCCACCGTCGAGGCCAATCGCGATGTGATCGTTGGGCTCAAGGTCCGTGCCAGCCACGTCATCACCGGCGGCTGGGACCTGACGCCGGTGCGGCTGGCGAAGAAACTCAGCCGTATTCTCAAGCTGCCGATCATGGTGCATGTCGGCGAGCCGCCGCCGCTATATGATGATGTGCTCGGGCTGTTGACCGAAGGCGACATCGTCACCCATTGCTTCAACGGCAAGGCCGGCGGCTCGATCATCGAAGATGAAGACCTCTATCAGCTCGCCGAACAGGCGGCGGCGCGCGGCATCGTGCTCGATGTCGGCCATGGCGGCGCCTCCTTCTCCTTCGATGTCGCCAAGGCGGCGCTCGAGCGCGGCCTGGCGCCGGCGACGATCTCCACCGATCTCCACAACCGCTCGATCGACACATCGGTCTGGGACATGGCCACCACCATGTCCAAGCTTTTGTCGCTCGGCATGAAGTTCGAGGATGTGGTGGCGGCCTCCACCACGGCGCCGCGCCGCGCCATCCGCCTGCCGACGGAAAAGCTGCTGGAAAAGGGCAAGCCGGCGGAATTCACCGTCTTCGATGTCGTCGACGCCGATCTGACCGTGCGCGATTCACAAGGAGCGCTGAGCACATTGCACCGACTGTTCGAGCCACGTCACGCCATTCTGGGTGCGCAAGCCATTGCCGCGCATCGTCACGTTCCCATGCCCAGGGAAGGTGAGGGCGGTGTTCATGCCTGTCCGCATTGCGGGTGGAAGTTTTGACCGGGTGAAAACCATGACCGAACCGCTCGCCAGTGACGTCATCCTGTCGGTTCGCGATTTGCGGACCTGGTTCGTGACGCGCCGGCTGACGGCCAAGGCGGTGGACGGCGTGACCTTCGACCTCAAGCGCGGCAAGACGCTCGCCGTGGTCGGCGAATCCGGTTCCGGCAAATCCGTCACCAGCCTCTCCATCATGGGGTTGCTGTCGCGGCCCGGCGCCATTGCCGGCGGCAACATCCTGTTTCGCGACCGGCAAGAGCGCGTCCACGATCTCGCCGGCTTCAGCCAAAAACAGTTCAGGAGAATGCGCGGCTCCGAGATCGCCATGATCTTTCAGGAGCCGATGACCAGCCTCAATCCGCTGTTCACGGTCGGCGACCAGATCGGCGAGATGATCGCGCTGCATGAGTCGGTCGACGGCCGCGAGGCGCGCAAACGGGCGCTCGCCATGCTGAAACATGTCGAAATCCCCGATGCTGAATCCCGTCTGGACGACTATCCGCACCAGATGTCGGGCGGCATGCGCCAGCGCGTCATGATCGCCATGGCGCTGTCGTGCAGCCCCTCGCTGCTGATCGCCGACGAGCCGACCACCGCGCTCGACGTCACCATCCAGGCGCAGATCCTCGATCTGTTGCGCCGCCTACAGGCCGAGATGGGCATGTCGATCCTGTTCATCACCCACAATCTCGGCGTCGTCGCCGAAATCGCCCATGATGTCGTCGTCATGTATGGCGGCCGTGTCGTCGAGCAGGCGCCGGTCAATGATCTCTTCGCGCATCAGCGGCACCCCTACACAAAAGGCCTGCTCGCCTGCACACCGAACGCCGCGCGCGACATCGATGCCGCCGGCGAGCGCCGTGCGCTCTATTCGATCCGAGGCAGCGTGCCGCCGATCACCAACCTGCCGCCGGGCTGCGCCTTCGAACCGCGCTGCGATTTTGCCATCGCACCGTGCCGGGCCGCACCGCCGGCACTGGTGCCGGCCGGCCCGCACGGTGCGTCGCGCTGCATCAGGAGTGCTGAGCTATGAGCGCGCCGCTGCTCAGCGTGCAGGGCCTGACCAAGCATTTTCCGGCCCGCAATGGCCGCATCGTGCATGCGGTCGAAAATGTCAGCTTCGACGTCCAGCGCGGCGCGACCGTCGGGCTGGTCGGCGAGTCCGGTTCCGGCAAGACCACTGCCGGCCGCGCTCTGCTGCGGCTGGTCGAGCCGACTGGGGGCAAGGCGCTGTTCGATGGCGTCGACCTGTTTTCGCTGTCGCCGCGCGACATGCGCGCCTACCGGCAAAAACTGCAGATCGTCTTCCAGGATCCGTTCTCCAGCCTCAATCCGCGCATGCGGGTCGCCGCCGTCATCGGCGAGGCCCTTGACGCACGCGGCTTTCCCCGAGGCAAGAGGCGGACTGAGCGCGTCGCCGAACTGCTGACGCTGGTCGGCCTGTCGCCGGACCACGCCAGCCGCTACCCCCATGAATTCTCCGGCGGCCAGCGCCAGCGCATCGGCATTGCGCGTGCGCTCGCCGTCGAACCGCAATTCATCGTCGCCGACGAGCCGGTCTCCGCCCTCGACGTCTCGGTGCAGGCGCAGGTGCTCAACCTGTTCAGTGACCTGCAGAAGAAGCTTGGGCTGACGCTGCTGTTCATCGCCCACGATCTGTCGGTGGTCGAGTATCTCTGCGACGAGGTGGTGGTGATGTATCTCGGCCGTGTCATGGAGCGCGGCCCAAGCCGGCTGGTCTATGCCGCGCCGCGTCATCCCTACACCAAAGCGCTTCTGGCGACCGCGCCAGTGCCGGATCCGACGCGCCGCCGGACACATATTCCCTTGCAGGGCGACATACCAAGCCCGATCGCGCCCCCATCCGGCTGCGTCTTCCGCACCCGCTGCCCGGAAGCGATTGCCGCCTGCGCCGAAATCGTTCCGCCGGTCGAGCCGATCGGCGGCGGACACCACGTGGCCTGCATCCGCCACAATGAAAAGCGTTAAATCAGGTTGACCGCCGCTATGTTGCTGCCCTTTACATCATCGCGATCAACCTCTTGAGGTCTCATGACAGCCAACGCACCTGATCAAGAGCTGAGCCGCGAAAAAATCGCCCCCGAGCCGCGGCGGTCGCGCACCAGCGGCATCGACCGCGCGCTGCAGATACTGGACTCTCTACAGCGCCAGGGCCGGCCGGCGACCGCCTACGAGATCGCGCGCGATATCGGCGCACCGCTGTCGACCGTCTATGTCATTGTCGACGACATGGTCGAAAAAGACCTTCTCGACCGCAAGGACAGCGGCCAGCTCTGGCTTGGGCCGCGGCTTTACCAATATGGGCTGACCTATGCCCGCACGCTCGACCTGCTCAATGTGGCGACGCAGGAAATGCACGAACTGGCGCAGGGCTCAAAAGAGACCGTCCAGGTCTGCGGCCGCGACGGCGACCATATGGTCGTGCTGGCCATGGAAGAGGGCAAGGACCATTTTCAGGTGACCTCGCGCGTCGGCACGCGCACGCCGCTCAACTGGACGGCGTCGGGCCGGCTGCTCGTCGGCCATCTGCCGGAGGCCGACCGCCTCGCCATCTTTGCCCGCTCGGCCACCGCGTCGCCGACAGGACGCGCCGAGACCGACAGGAACGTGCTGGCCAAGGCATCGGAGGCGGCACTGGCGCAGGGGCTGGCGATCCAGGCCGGCGAATCGGACTTTTCGGTCGCCTGCATCGCCGCACCCATCCGCGACAGCCAGGGCGCCTGCCGGGCGACGATCTCGATCGTCGTTCCCGACCTGAAACTCAGGCAGAAAGACCCCGATCTGACCGCGCTGGTCCGCCAAAGCGCCAGCCGCATCGAGACGCGCCTGGGCTGGCGTCGCGACGAGAGGTAAGCCCCGGCGTAGGTCTTTGTTTGATGCATGTCGTTCTCTCAAAACCGGGGCCACTTTTGAGCGACATGCATTAGCCTTTTCATTTTAGCTGGCGTGCATTATGTCTTTGGCGTCGCGCGGGGGCGCGTCTTGTCAATTCTGAGAGCATCCGTTACGCCCCGCCCATGACAGTTACCGTCCGTTTTGCCCCCTCACCAACCGGCCGCATTCATATCGGCAATGCCCGCACCGCCTTGTTCAACTGGCTGTTTGCCATGAACAACAAGGGTCGCTTCATCCAGCGCTTCGACGACACCGACATTGCCCGCTCGAAGCAGGAATTTTCCGACGCCATCCTCTACGACCTGCACTGGCTGGGGATTTTCCCCGACGCCACCGAATACCAGTCGCGGCGCTTCGAGGCTTACGACGCGGTGGTGGAGCAGCTGCAGAGGGCCGGCGTGCTCTATCCCTGCTACGAAACCCCCGAAGAACTCGACCTGCGCCGCAAGGTGCGCCGCACGCGCGGTCTGCCGCCAGTCTATGGCCGCGAGGCGCTGACGCTGTCGCAGCAGCAGATCGCCGAATACCGGTCGGACGGGCGCCGGCCGCACTGGCGCTTCCTGCTGCCCAACTTCACCAGCGACCCGCTGCAGCCGGAGCGCACCGAAGTGCACTGGAACGACCTGGTGCGCGGCGAGGAAACCGTCGATCTGGCGTCGCTGTCCGATCCGGTGCTGCGGCGCGAGGACGGCACCTATCTCTACACGCTGCCTTCGGTGGTGGACGATATCGAGATGGGCGTCAGCCACGTCATCCGTGGCGACGACCACGTCACCAACACGGGCGTGCAGATCGCGCTGTTCAAGGCGCTGGGCGCCGAGCCGCCGGTGTTCGGCCACCACAATCTGTTGACCACGGCGTCAGGCGAGGGGCTGTCGAAGCGCAGCGGTGCGTTGTCGATCGAAAGCCTGCGCGAGGACGGCATCGAACCGATGGCGGTTGCTTCGCTGGCCGTGCTTGTTGGCACCTCGGAAAATGTCGCGGCCATGCATGACATGCCGGCACTCGCCGAGCGCTTCGATCCCGCGTCCACCTCGAAATCGGCGGCAAAATTCGACCCGGACGAGCTGTTCGTGCTCAACCGCGCGCTAATGCACCATATGCCGTTTGCTGAGGCGCAGGACCGGCTGATCGTGCTTGGCATCTCCGGTGACAAGGCAGAGCCTTTCTGGCTGGCGGTGCGCGGCAATATCGACCGGCTCAGCGACGCGGTTGCCTGGTGGCGCATCCTTGCCGACGGACCGCAGCCACCGCCCGAATTTTCCGATGAAGATCGCGCCTTCTTGCAGCAGGCCTTCGACCTGTTGCCGGAAGAACCATGGAGCGGCACGGTCTGGAAAGACTGGACCGCCAAGATCAGGGAGGCCAGCGGCCGCAAAGGCAAGGCGCTGTTCATGCCGCTGAGGCTGGCGCTTACCGGACTTGCTTCCGGGCCGGAGCTTGCAGATCTATTGCCGCTGCTGGGTCGGGAAGGAACGCTGGCCCGACGACCCTGACCTTGCGCTGGTCCGGCGGGATCAGCGACACCGGCGACACCACAGGCTTGACGGCGAGGCGCTTGATGGCGGCGCGGTCGAGCCCGCCTTGCATGTTGGCCAGCGTCTCCGGATCGGCGCCCGGATCGGGCTTTGCCGCCGGCATCGGAATGAACGGCGTCGTCTCAACATCGGGCTGCGATTGCTCCGGCGGTGGCGGGTTGCCGCCGATGATCTCGAAATTTCCGGCCTGCGCATTGCAGCCGCAGGCCGGCGGCCGCGACATGTTGGGTTGCTTGTAGAGATAGGCGGTCGGCAATTCGCTGTAGGGCTGGCCTGTGACCGACGAGGTCATGTTGGCGGAATCGTCATCCATGCCGCGCGAATAGAACACCTGCATCTCGGTGCCGGGGCAGCTCGATTCGCAGTTCTTCTGGTCGCGCTCGAAATCGCCGAGCGAGGCCGAATTCGACATCGGGAAGAAATAGCCGTCGCAGGTGCGCACGCAGCTCGTATGGAACTCGCCGCCGACCGTCGGGAAATCCGGCACGCCGGGCTGGTTGAGCACGCGGCGCACATTGCGCTCCTCGCTGGGATCATCGTCGAGCGTGTCGACCTGCTGGTTGCCGCCGAACAGCTGGTCGAACAGATTGCCGTCGTCCGGTTCGCGGCTGGCTTCCTGCACCGGCTCCTGCCGCCGCGGCGCAACCGGCTCGTCGCGGCAGCCATTGGCGTCGAGCGCGGCCAGGATGCGGCCGCGGTCGCGCCGCGAGCCGCCGCCACCGGCAAGCTGAGCGCGCTTGGCTTGCAGGGCGTCGAGATTGGCATCCATGCGTTCGATGGATCGGTTGAGGGCTGCGCATGCGCTGACGTTGCGCGAAAACAGCGAAAACCCGCAATTCGCATCGCTCGCGCGGCCGCGAGCCTTATCAAGCTGCTCGCGCTGGCGGGTGATGGCGTTGTCATATTTCCGCACCATGCCGGACTTGCCGCCGCCATTGGATGAAGAAGCAAGCTCGGCTTCCAGCTGCCGGCAGACGCGTGAAGCGGCTTGCGGCTCAGCGATGGTGACGGCCGAAAGCACAAGCGCGCCAAGCAGCGCAGCCATGTGCGTCAGCTTCCACCTTCCGCCGCCCGTCATTGCCAGAGACCCCGCTTGCCTGCCTGTCGCGATGCTAACGGATTCGCAGTTAACCGTTCCCTCAATCTACAACCAAAGATGGTCTTAGCCCATAGACGAGGTGCACGAGGCGTTCGGATAAGGCGGCAACGGAGCGGCGTCACCACTGCATGAAAAAGGCGCAATCGTTCGGGAAATATCGCCTCGATCCAGCAATGCCCGGGGGACCTGCATGACCGCGATTAGCCGTCGAACCGCCCTGCAGTTCGGTCTGTTGTGCCTGGCGGCGCCCGCCCTGGCGCAGGAGGCATTGGCCGCGCCGGACTGGCGCAGCAAATTGGTCGAAGCCGCGCGTGAGCAGATCGGCGTCACCACCTTCTACGACCCGACCTATGTCCGCCTCGGCTATCCCGGCGGCGATGTCGCGCCGGATCGCGGCGTGTGCACGGACGTCATCGTGCGCGCCTATCGCCGCGCCTTCAATCTCGATCTGCAGAAGCTGGTGCATGAGGATATGGCAGCCAATTTCGCCGCCTATCCGAAGACCTGGGGCCTGAAAGCGACCGACCGCAACATCGACCACCGCCGGGTCGGCAACCTTGCGACCTTTTTCGCGCGCAAGGGTGTTTCCTTGCCCGTCAGCGAGGATCTCGCCGACTTCCAGCCGGGCGACCTCGTCACCCAGATGCTGCCCGGCAACCTGCCGCACATCGTCATCGTCTCATCCGACCGTTCAGCGGACGTGCCGGAAAGGCCGCTGGTCATCCACAATATCGGCGCGGGCGCCCGGCAAGAGGACACGCTGTTCGCGTTCAGACAGACCGGGCGCTACCGCTTCGCGCCGGCCTGAGAAACTCAGCCGAAATCCACCACCGCCTGCGCCTTGTGCGCCGCTTCGACCACCGCTAGCGCCGTCATGTTGACGACGCCGCGCGAGGTCACCGACGGCGTCAAGATATGCGCAGGCTTGTCGGTGCCGAGCAGGATCGGCCCGACATGCAGCGCATCCATCATCGTCCTTAGTGCAGACAGCGTGATGTTGGCGGAGTCTAAATTCGGGAACACCAGTAGGTTGGCTTCGCCCTTCAGCCGCGAATGCGGATAGACGCGCTGGCGCAGCTGCTCCGACAAGGCCGTGTCGGCATGCATCTCGCCGTCGCATTGCAGGTCGGGCGCAACCCGCGCCAGGATCGCCGCCGCCTGCCGCATCTTCAGCGCGCTGGGGGAATCGCGCGAGCCGAAATCCGAATGCGACAGAAGCGCCGCCTTCGGCTCGATGCCGAAGCGCTGGATTTCCTCGGCCGCCAGGATGGTCATTTCGGCGATCTCTTCCGCTGTCGGGTCGACCGAGACGTGGGTGTCGGTGAGGAAGATGATGCCGCGCTGCGAGATCAGCATCGACAGCGTCGACAGATCGCGGTCCTTGACGCCGGGGCGAGCGCCGATGACCAGCGTCACATTGCGCAGATGCCGCTCGAAACGGCCTTCAAGGCCGCAGATCATGGCGTCGGCGTCGCCGCGTTTGAGGGCAAGTGCCGCGATCACCGTATTGTCTGTGCGCACCATGGTGCGCGCGGCTTCAGTCGTGACGCCGCGCCGGCCCGCAAGCTCGATCAAAAGGTCGACATAGTGGCGGTAGCGCGGATCGTCCTCGGGGTTGATCAGGCCAAAATCGACGCCCGGCTTGATGCGCAGCCCGTAGCGCTTCAGCCTGACCTCGATGACATGCGGGCGGCCGATCAGGATCGGTTCGGCAATGCCTTCCTCCAGCACCACCTGGGCGGCGCGCAGCACACGCTCGTCCTCGCCATCGGCGTAGATGACGCGCTTGGCGCTCGACGCCTTTGCCGACGAGAACACCGGCTTCATCACCAGGCCGGAGCGGAAGACGAAGCGGTTGAGCTGGTCGATATAGGCGGCGAAATCGGTGATCGGCCGCGTCGCGACGCCGGTGTCGCAGGCAGCCTTTGCCACCGCCGGCGCAATGCGCAGGATCAGCCGCGGGTCGAAGGGCGAGGGGATCAGGAAATCGGGCCCGAAGATCGGCGTCTCGCCGGAATAGGCGCGCGCTGCAACGTCGGATGGCTCCTCGCGGGCAAGGGCGGCGATCGCCCTGACCGCGGCCATCTTCATCTCCTCGTTGATGGCGCTGGCGCCACAGTCCAGCGCGCCGCGGAAGATGTAAGGAAAGCACAGCACGTTATTGACTTGATTGGGAAAATCGGAACGGCCGGTGCAGATCATCGCGTCTGGTCGGGCTGCGCGCGCCGCCTCAGGCATGATCTCGGGATTGGGGTTGGCCAGCGCCAGGATCAGCGGTTTCGGCGCCATGTGCTGCAACAGTTCCGGCTTCAGCACGCCGGCGGCCGACAGGCCGAGAAAGACATCTGCGCCCGGGATCACATCGGCCAGCGTGCGCGCCTCGGTGTCCTTCACATAGGGGTCTTTCCAGCGGTCCATCTCGTCGGTGCGGCCCTTGTAGGCGACGCCGAAGCGGTCGGTGACCCAGATGTTTTCGACCTTGGCGCCGAGCGAGACCAGCAAATTGAGGCAGGCGAGCGCGGCAGCACCGGCGCCCGAGGTGACGATCTTGATGTCGGAAATGGTCTTGCCGGCGAATTCCAGCCCGTTAAGCACGGCTGCGGCGACGATGATGGCGGTGCCGTGCTGGTCGTCGTGGAACACCGGTATGCCCATGCGGGCCTTCAACTGCGCCTCGACCTCAAAACATTCCGGCGCCTTGATGTCCTCGAGGTTGATGCCGCCGAAGGTCGGCTCCAGCGCCGAGATCGTCTCGACCATGCGCTCGATCCCCGGCGCGTCGATCTCGATGTCGAAGACGTCGATCCCGGCGAATTTCTTGAACAGCACCGCCTTGCCTTCCATCACCGGCTTGGAGGCGAGGGGACCGATATTGCCGAGGCCGAGCACCGCCGAGCCGTTGGAGACGACGCCGACCAGATTGGCGCGCGCCGTATAGTCGGCGGCGGTCGCCGGATTGTCGCGGATTTCAAGGCAAGGGGCGGCGACACCCGGCGAATAGGCCAGCGCCAGGTCGCGCTGGTTGCCGAGCGGCTTGGTCGCCTGGATCTCGAGCTTTCCCGGTCTTGGATGCTTGTGGAAGTAGAGGGCGGCTTCGTCGAGGTCCGAACGTGCCGTTTTCTTGTTCTCGCCTTCCATGCGGCCGCTCCCTCGAAACTACTAAGTCCGAGTCCTTTTAGCATGCGGCCAAGGTTTGTCGCGACGCTAAATGACGCGTCGTCAGCTTTCTGCTGCGGCGCGTCGAAAGTCCCGTTGCATCAGATGCTTATACCGATTTCGTCGCAAACGACTCCTGCTGCTTCGCAGGTGCGTCGATCAAAAAGCGCTGACGTACAGACCGCCGTCGACCGGGATGTTCTGGCCGGTGAGATAGCCGGCATGGACCGAGCACAGGAAGGCGCAGACCTGGCCGAATTCTTCCGGCGTGCCGAGCCGCTTGGCCGGAACGTCGGCGCTGATGCGCGTCTTGCGCGCTGCGGCAGCAGCCGGATCTTCCGTCGTGCCGGCCTCATGCGGGCCGCGCAGCCGGTCGGTGTCGAGCTTGCCCGGCAGCAGGCTGTTGATGGTGACGTTGCGGTCGATCACCGTGCGCGCCACGCCGGCCAGGAACGAGGTCAGGCCGGCGCGCGCGCCGGACGACAGGTCAAGGCCGGGGATCGGCACATAGACCGACAGCGAGGTGATGTTGACGATGCGACCGAAGCCGCGCTTGGCCATGCCGTCGATGACCGCCTGCACCAGTTCGATCGGCGTCACCATGTTCTGCGTCACGCCTTCGAGGATTTTTGCGCGGTCGAGCTCGCGGAAATCGCGCAGCGGCGGGCCGCCATTGTTGTTGACCAGGATGTCGGGGTCGGGGCAGGCTGCCAGCAGCGCCTTCTGCACCTCGGGTTTCGAGACGTCGCCGACGATCTCGATCACCTTGACGCCATAGCGTTCGCGCAATTCGGCGGCGGTTTTGGCCACCAGTTCGGCATTGCGTCCGTTAACGACGAGATCGCAGCCCGCCTCGGCCAGCGCCATGGCGCAACCGCGCCCGAGTCCCTTGCTCGAAGCGCAGACGATGGCTTTCTTGCCCCTGATACCGAGATCCATGCCGATTTTTCTCCGTTGATTGGCGCGCACGCTAGCTCTTTGGCTGGCCCAATCGCAACCGTCATACGGTTGTTGCATGAATCGGGGCATAGCCTGCGCGAAAGCAACGGTGACGATCTGATGTCCAGCACAGAAACCCGCACTTTCCGCAGCATGTTCATATCCGACCTGCATCTCGGATCGAAGGCGGCTAAGGCCGAGTTCCTGATCGATTTCCTGCGGTATCACGACGCCGATATCATCTATCTCGTCGGTGACATCGTCGACGGCTGGCGCCTGCGGCGCAGCTGGCATTGGCCGCAGAGCCACAATGACGTCGTCCAGAAACTGCTGCGCAAGGCGCGCAAGGGCACCTCGATCACCTACATCGCCGGCAATCACGATGAGTTCGCGCGCCAGTTCCAGGGCGTGCATTTCGGCGGCATCGTCGTTGCCGACCGCGCCATCCACGAAACCGCCGATGGCAGGCGCCTGCTGGTCATCCATGGCGACCAGTTTGACACCGTCGTCCACAATCAGCGCTGGCTCGCCTATCTCGGCGACTATGCCTACGACGCGGCGATGATGGTGAACCGCGTGGTGACGAAGCTGCGCCATCTGCTCGGCCTGCCCTACTGGTCGTTCTCATCCTGGGCCAAGGTCAAGGTCAAGAAGGCGGTCAATTTCGTCGGCTCGTTCCAGACCGTGCTCTCCGAGGAGGCGCGCCGCTCGCATGTCGACGGCGTCATCTGCGGCCACATCCACCATGCCGCGATCGAGAATTACGGGGATGTGCAGTACATCAACACCGGCGACTGGGTGGAGAGTTGCACGGCGGTGGTCGAGCATTTCGACGGCCATATGGAGATCATCCACTGGGCGAAAATCCTGCCCGAAGCGCCGGACGAACCCTTCATCCCGATGCTGATCGAAGATCGGGTCGTCGAAGCGGCGTGAACCCCTGTTAATCGGTTAGTCCAGGCAGTTTCGGACCGCTTTCGCGCATGTTAAGGGATCGATGCGCGTTGCAGCCCTTTGTGCAGCGCAATTGGATCGATTCATGTCGCTGCCGCCGCTCTCGCCCGAACAACTCGTCAAGCCACGCCATTTCGAACTGCGCATGAGCCTGATCTTCGCGACATTGTTCGTGTCGCTGGGAACGCATCTGCCCTATTTCCCGCTCTGGCTCGAGGCCAAAGGCTTTCACGCCGAGCAGATCGCCATCATCCTGGCGGCGCCGATGTTTCTGCGCGTGGTGACGACGCCGCTGCTCACCGCACTCGCGGACCGGGCGAAGGACCGGGCCGACGTCTATATCGCGCTGGTGGCCGCGACCATGGTGCTTTCCGCCGGCTATTTCCTTAAGCCCACCTACGCCATGGTGCTTGCCGTATCCTTGGCGCTGACGGTGGTGTGGACGCCGCATTCGCCGATTGCCGATTCGCTGGCTTTGTCGGGCGTGCGCCGCTTCGGCTCCAACTATACGGCGATGCGCAAATGGGGTTCGATCTCCTATCTCTGCGCCAATGCCGCGGGCGGCTTCATTCTGTACTGGACAAGTGTGCAGGCCGTGCCCGTGATCATTTTCGTGTCACTTGCCGCCGCGCTCGTCGCCGGATTCTTGGCGCCGCGGATGGGACGACCGCGCAAGGCCTCGCCGCTTTCGGCGACTGAGATTCAGCACCAGGCGCCGAGCCTGTTAAATGCCTACTTTCTCTACTTCACCCTTGGCGTCGGTATCATCACCGCCAGCCATGCCTTTCTCTACGGCTTCGTCTCGATCTACTGGAAGTCGATTGGCATCAGCGGCTCCGTCATCGGCCTGCTGTGGGCCTGGGGTGTCGTAGCCGAAGTCTGCATGTTTTTGTTTTTCAACCGTCTTTTCGCTTCCGTCTCGGTGGTCAAGGTGATGCTGATCGCCGGCATCGGCTCCATCGTGCGCTGGATCGCCTTTCCGCTGATCTGGCCGCTCGGGCTTGGCGTTGCCGGCTTCTTCGGCGTCCAGACCTTGCATTCGGTGTCGGTGGCGATGGTGCTGATCGGCCTGCAGAGGATGATCGGCGAAACCGTTTCGGAAGAACGCACCGGTGCCGCCCAAGGCATTGCCTATTTCTTCAACGGCTTCTTTATGGCGGCGGTGACGCTTGCTTCCGGTCCGCTCTACGAGCGCTACGGCGTCGACGGCTTCCTGGCGATGATCCCGATCGCCATCATCGGCCTGGCGCTGATCGGGCTCGCCGCGCGCTCAGCCCCACAGCATCCTGTCAGGCGGTGAGACCAGCGACCCCTGGTAGACGAGACCGGGCTGGCGGTCGCGGGCCAAAAGCAGCGGACCGTCGAGATCGACGAACTCGGCGCCTTGCGCAAGCAGCACCGCCGGCGCCATCGCCAGCGACGTCCCGACCATGCAGCCGACCATCACCTCAAAACCCAGTTCGCGCGCGCGGTCGCGCAGGGTAAGCGCGGCAGTCAGGCCGCCGGATTTGTCGAGCTTGATGTTGACGGCGTCATAGAGGCCGACAAGCGCTTCAAGGTCCTTCGCTTCGTGCACGCTTTCGTCGGCGCAGATCGGCACCGGATGCGCGATGTGGCGCAATATGCCGTCATGGCCGGCGGGGAGCGGCTGTTCGATCAGGGTGATGCCGTGCTCGGCCGCGAAAGCCAGGTTCTCGACGATGTTGGCATCGGTCCAGCCTTCATTGGCGTCGAGGATGATGCGGCTGTCGGGCGCCGCTTCGGTCACGGCGCGAATCCTTGCCATGTCGTTGTCGCCGCCGATCTTGACCTTGAGCAGCGGCCGCCCGGCATTGGCGCGAGCTTGCGCCGCCATAGCTTCCGGCTCGCCCAGCGACAGCGTGTAGGCCGTCTCCAGCGCCGACAAAGGCACGGCGTGGATGGCGTCGGCCACCGCTATGCCGCTCATCTTCGCCTCCAGGTCCCACAAGGCGCAGTCGATGGCGTTGCGGGCAGCACCCGCCGGCATCGCATCAAGCAGGTCGTTCCGGCTCAAGCCGCCTTCTATCTGCCGGCGCATCGCCTCTATGGCGTCGCGCACGCCGTCCATGGTCTCGCCATAGCGCTTGTAGGGGACGCATTCGCCCCAGCCACGATTGTCCCCATCACGGATCGTGCAGGTGATGACTTCGGCCTCGGTCTTCGAGCCCCGCGAGATGGTGAAGGTGCCGGCGATGGGAAAACGCTCGGCCTCAACCGAAATGACACGCGCCATATTTTTCTGCTCCGGCTATGCGACAACGCGTCGTCGGCAAATCGACAGGTACGACCCGTCAGGCTAAACAGGACGCCATGTTGACCATCGGCAAACGCGACGCAAGCGGCAACGCCGCCAAGGAGGCCGACCACCAGCCCCGCGTCGCGGTCGGCGAGGAGGGTGGTGTCCTCGGCTGCGCTTTCTCCGGAATCTGGACGACAACGACCGTGGCGCATATCGACGCCGAGATGCGCAAGATCGAGCACCGCAAAGGCTTTCAGACGCTGGCCTTGGACCTTTCCCACATCGAGAAGATCGATACGGCCGGAGCCTGGCTGATCGACCGCCTGGTCAGCGTCTTCGAAAAGAAGGGCGTCGAGATCAAGATGCAGGGGCAAAGCGATGTTGCCTCCATCCTGCTTGGCGCCGTCAGCGAAGCCGTCCGGCGCGAGCCCGAATCGCGTGGTGTCCGGCGCCCCAACATCATCCTTCGCGCGCTGGAGGCGATCGGCCGCCGCGTGTATGAGATGCGCGACGATTTCCTCGCCTCGATGAACATCCTTGGCGCCACCATCGGCGGTGCGCAGATGAAGCTCGGGCGCGGCCATGCCATCAACCCGGCGGCGATCTTCAACCAGATCGACCGCATGGGCGTCGGCGCCATACCGGTGGTGGTGCTGATGTCGGCCATCGTCGGCGCCATCGTCGCGCAGCAGGGCGCCTACCAGCTCAACTATTTCGGCGCCAACATCTTCGTTGTCGACCTGGTCGGCGTGCTGATCTTGCGCGAGCTCGGCGTGCTGATGACCGCCATCATGATTGCCGGCCGTTCCGGCAGCGCCATCACCGCCGAAATCGGTTCGATGAAGATGCGCGAGGAGGTCGACGCGCTGAAGGTCATCGGCCTCAACCCGATCGGCGTTCTGGTGTTTCCGCGCCTAGTGGCGCTGGTGATCGCGCTGCCCTGTCTCACCATCATCGCCAATTTTGCCGCCCTTGGCGGTGGCATCCTCGCGGCGTGGCTATATTCAGGTATTGCGCCATCCGCTTTCATCGACCGCCTGCGTGGCGCGATCGATATCAGCACCATCTTCGCCGGCCTGATCAAGGCGCCATTCATGGCCATGATCATCGGAACCATCGCATCCGTCGAAGGCATGAAAGTCGGCGGCAGCGCTGAATCGCTGGGCCTGCACGTCACCGCCTCGGTGGTGAAGTCGATCTTCGTCGTCATCATCCTCGATGGCCTTTTCGCCATCTTCTACGCCTCGATCGAGTTCTGACATGATGGGCAAGAACTCAAAGGCGATCACGGCTGAGCAAGGTACGGGCGAGAGCGATATCGTCCTCTCCGTGCGCGACATCACGGTTTCCCTCGACGACAAGCTGATCCTCGACAAACTGGCGCTCGACATCAAGCGCGGCGAGATCCTCGGTTTCGTCGGCGCCTCGGGCGCCGGAAAATCGGTGCTGCTGCGCACCATTCTGGGCCTGCTGCACAAGCAGGCCGGCACGATCAAGCTGTTTGGTCTCGACCTCGATAAGGCCAGCGACATCGAGCGGTTGCGCATCGACATGCGGCTTGGCGTGCTCTTCCAGCACGGGGCGCTGTTTTCGGCGCTGACGGTGCAGGAGAACGTGCAAGTGCCGATGCGCGAATATCTCGATTTGCCGAAGAAGTTGATGGACGAGCTGGCCTTGCTCAAGATCGAACTGGTCGGCCTGCCGCCGGATGCGGCGCAAAAATTCCCCTCGGAGCTTTCGGGCGGCATGATCAAGCGCGCCGCCCTTGCACGCGCGCTGGCGCTCGACCCCGACATCGTCTTCCTCGACGAGCCGACTTCCGGCCTTGATCCGATCAGTGCGTCCGAGTTCGACGAATTGGTGGTGAAGCTGCGCGATACGATGGACCTGACGGTCTACATGGTGACCCACGATCTCGACACGCTGTTTACCGCTTGCGACCGGGTGGCGGTGCTCGGCAACAAGAAAATCCTGGTCCAGGGCACGATCGAGGACATGCTGAAGAGCGAAGAGCCGTGGGTAAAATCCTATTTCCGCGGAAAACGCGCCCGGCAACTTGATCTTGCGGCGCGCGCATAGCCATAAGTGGGGCAATGGAAACCAGAGCCAACTACGTCATTGTCGGCATTTTCACTGTGGTTGCGATCCTGGCGGCCTTCGCGTTCGTCTATTGGACGGCGCAGATCGGCGATCGGGGCGAGACGGCTCAGTTGCGCGTGCGCATTCAGGGCTCGGCCTCAGGCCTTGGCCCCGGCAGCCTTGTGCTCTTCAACGGCGTCAAGGTCGGTGTGGTCAAGCGCGTCTATTTCGACCGCAACGATCCGAACGCCGCCATTGCCACGACCGAGATCGACAAGACGACGCCGCTCACCAAGTCGACGCAGGCCGATATCGGCATCGCCAGCCTTGCCGGCCAGGTCAACATCGAATTGAAGGGCGCCAATCCCAAGGAACCGAACCTGCTTGAAGAGGCGGAAAAGGAAGGCAGGACCGCCGAGATCGTCGCCAACCCGTCGGCGGTCAACAATCTCCTGCAGACGGCGCAGAACATCTTCACCCGCGCCGACAAGGTGCTTTCCGATCTCGAAGGGTTCACCAAGGATGTGCGCGGGCCGCTGACCCAGACCGTCAAGAACGCCCAGACATTTTCCGATGCGCTGGCCAAGAATGCCGACGGCATCGACAAGTTCCTGACTGCCGTCAGCGCGCTGTCGGACGAGTTGAAGGGTGTTTCCGGCAAGCTCGACGGCACGCTGAAGGCCGCCGAAGGCCTGCTCAATGCCGTCGACAAGGACAAGATCAAGAGCATCGTTGCCAATGTGGACACAGTCACGGGGAACCTCAAGGAAACCTCGAAGCAGCTCGACGGCGTGATCAAGAACGTCGATACGGCGGTCGGCTCGGTCAATGACTTCGCCACGCGCACGCAAGGCACGCTGGCCAAGGTCGACAATGTGCTCGACGGCATCGATCCGGCGCAGGTGCGCGTAGCCCTCGCCAACATCCAGAAGGCCAGC
Organism: Mesorhizobium sp. P2_B11; assembly: GCF_056404855.1. Classification (NCBI taxonomy): domain Bacteria; kingdom Pseudomonadati; phylum Pseudomonadota; class Alphaproteobacteria; order Hyphomicrobiales; family Phyllobacteriaceae; genus Mesorhizobium; species Mesorhizobium sp. P2_B11. Next base: position 308,706 of record NZ_JBFUDF010000006.1, on the reverse strand, counting down.
GAAAACGCCAACAAGGCTGCCGCCGACATCGCCATGGTGACCGACAAGTTCGCCGACCGGGCCGACGATATCGACCAGACGATCAAGGACGCCAGACAGCTGGCGCAGCGCCTCAACGATGCCTCGGTGCGCGTCGACGGCATCCTGAAAAGGGTCGACACGCTGCTTGGTTCAGGCCAGGCCGATGGCGTCATGGCCGATGCCCGGGACACGCTGAAGGCGTTCAAGCAGGTCGCCGACACGCTGAATTCCCGGCTTGGCGTCATCACCGACAATCTGGCGCGCTTCTCCGGCCAGGGTCTGTCGAATGTCGAGGCGCTGGTCCAGGACAGCCGGCGTTCGATCACTCGCATCGAAGAGGCGGTAACCGATCTCAGCCGCAACCCGCAGCGCATCCTGTCGGGTGGCGACGGCGAGGTTCGGCAATTCGATGGCAGGGCGCGGCGTTGACTTCCGTGCCCGCCCGCCGCAAGAAGTTGAACCGCGAATACGGGTTGGTCTTACGATCCGGGGACAACGGGGATCGCGCGTGACGTTCAGTCTGGGTGGGTATAAATCTGCTGTCGTGTTGCTTGGCTTGACCCTTGCTGGCTGCGCCGCATTGGGAGGCAAGCCGGCGCCGCTCGATACGTTCGAGCTGTCCGCCCCGTCGATCGACGCGCATGGCCACAGCCGCCGCCAGATCCTGATCGCCCAGCCTTCCGCGCTCAAGGCGCTGGACAGCCAGAACATTGTCATCAAGCCGTCCGACCGGTCGATCCAGTACCTCAAGGGCGCGCAATGGGCCGACCGGCTTCCGCTGATCGTGCAGGCAAGGCTCGCCGAAACCTTCCAGCGCTCCGGCAGCTTTGCCGGCGTCGGCAAGCCAGGCGAGGGGCTGGCGATCGACTATCAGGTGATCGTCGAGATCCGCTCCTTCGAAGTCCGGGTCAATGGCGGCGAGCACGCCGAGGTCAATCTCTTCGTGCGCATCCTGAACGACCGCAACGGCGAGGTGCGCGCCTCGAAGAGCTTCACCGCATCCGCCCCCGTCTCGGGCAGCGGCAATCCAGCCTATGTCAGCGCGCTCGACAGCGCCTTCGGCGAGGCGGCGAAGGATATCGTGCGCTGGACGGATTCGGTTATCTGACGATCAGACAATTGGCTGGTCCGGGCGAGCAGGGCATCGGCCGTCAAGCATCCTGCCACGCCACCAAATCGTATCGGGCACCGTCATTGCGGAAGAAATGCGCGATCGCCTCGTAGCATTGCTCGATCGGGATGCACCACGACAGCGGGTATTCATCGACCTGACCATTCGCGAGCGTGTAGGCGCAGGTCTCATCACCATGGTGAGCGCCCTGTGTCACCGAGCCGCTGTCGCCTTCGAAGCGCAGATACATTAGCCAAGCGTGGTCGCCATTTCGCAGCATGGAGATGGATTGGCCACCAGGAGCTGTGATCCAAAGCTCGAACAATGGCTCCAGATTGAAGCGGCCCAAGATCGGAGCAAACTCGTCGAAGGCTTCGTATGCCCGAGAGATTCTGTTGAATGTAACTTCCACTGGGTCAGCTTGCTGCGTTGCCGCGTCCGCTGCGGAAGACCCGGAGGTCTCCCGCGTGCGGATGGGGCTTAGTGCAACCGGCCGCTGGCGTGGGCCAGCATGGTGTAGACCTTGCCGGTGTCCGACGTCAGGTAGGTCTGCGCCATGATGTTGTCGCGGTCGTTGCGCGACACGTCCTTGAGCAGCTTCTCGAAATCGTCGCAATAGCGGTCGACGGCCGCGCGGAACTCGGCTTCGCCCTGATATTTGCGGCGGATTTCATCAAAGGTCTGCTGGCCCTTGAGCGTGTAGAGACGGCGCGTGAACACGTCACGTTCGCCGCGCCGGTAGCGGTTCCACAGCTCGATCGAGGCGTCGTGGTCGATGGCGCGCGCAATGTCGACCGACAGCGAGTTGAGCGACTCCATGACATGCAGCGGCGAGCGCGGAGCGGGAGCCGCGCGCGGTGCTTCCACGGGCGCTGCCGGCTTGGCGATCTCTTCCTCGCGCGATGCCCCGGTCAGCAGGTCGCGCACCCAGCCACCTTGCGGCGTGCGGGCGTTGGCGTCGCGCTGGCGCGGTGCTTCGGCAGGACGTTCGATATCGAGCGTGCCGCGCAGGCCGCCGAGCGGCGCCTGCGGAGCCGGACGCTCGGCCTGCGGTGCCGGCGGCGGGCGGCGTACAGGCTCGGCCGGGCGCTGGACTGGCGCCTGGGGCGCCGGGCGCAGGTTGCGCGGCTCGGAATTGTCGCCACCACCGCGGCCCGATTTCGCAACGATATCCGAAAGTTCCTTGAGCGCATTGATCTGCTCGGAAACGGCACGGCGGATCGCCGAGGTCGATTCCTTGGCCTCTTCCGGCATCTCGATGACGCCCTTCTTGAGCTCGGCGCGGGTAAGGTCGAGCTCGCTCTTGATCGAGCTTGCGGTGCGCCGCATCTCCTCGGTCGCATCGGCGAACCGGTTGGTTGCCGAATCGACCACCTCCGCAATGGCGACGCGGATCTTGTCGGCCGAGGCCAGCGTCCTGCCTTCGGCATTCTGCATCGTCTGACCGACAAGGCTCTCGAAGGAACGCATCACCTTTTCGAGGTCTTCCGACTTCTTGACCAGGCCGACGGCGAGGTCTTCCAGCGACGACTGCCGCTCCAGCGTGTGTTCCAGATTGCTCTGCGCCGAGCTCAGCAGGTCGGAAGCCGACGACAACAGACGGCTGTGTTCGTCGAACTTGGTGGCGATCGAGGCGACTTCGCGCAGCGTCGAAGACGACAGTTCGGTAAGCCGCGTCGTGTTCGAATCGACCAGGCGGGCCGAGCTGGCGAAAGTCTGGGCGGCCTTTTCGGTGGTCGCTGCGAAGCTCTGCGTGCTGCCGCTGAGACGTTCGTCGACCTGGCCGAGATTGACCGCCGCCTGCTCGATCAGCTCACCGAGCTGCGAAGAGGAGACGCTCATGCGGCCGATGAGATCGGCGACACTGTCGGCGAGCGACGAGCGCGCGCCTTCGACGGCCGACAGCGTTTCGGCCGTGCGGCTGGCGAGCGCGTTGACGAGGGCTGCGTTTTCGCTGCGCAGCTTCTCGGTGGCGCGTTCGGTGACGTCTTCCATGCTCTTTTGCAGTTCCGAGCCGCCCTGGGCGAAGCGTTCGACCAGCGGCCGCGCGGTTTCGTCGAGGATTTTCGCCATCTCGGCCGAACGCGCCGCCAGCATCGTGTTGAGCTCGCGGGTGTTGGTGCCGATGGTCTTGGCTGCGTCGTTGGTGCTCTGGCCGATATGCTGGCCAACCGCGGTGAAAGTCTCCGCAATCGTGTTGGCGCGCGAGATCAGTTGAGCCTCGGCGCTGGACACCTGCTCGTTGAGCTTCTGGCCCATCGTCTCGGTGGTGTAGACGAGGCGGTTTTCGACATTCGCGACCTGTTCCTCGACGCGGGTGGTTGCCGCCGCGACGCTCGCCGCCAGCCGCTCGTCGGCGCCGGCCAGAGCCTGCTCCATTTCGCGGGCGTGGACGGCAAGTTCCTGGCCGGTCTGGCGCGCGCGTTCGGCAACCCGCTGCTCGGTGCTGGCGAAGGCGCCGACGATGTTGTCGGCATGCTCGCCGATCGTCGAGGTGGAGTCGGCGATGCGCGACACCAGCCGGTGGTCGGCCTCGTCGAAGATGCGGCTGATCTCGGTGGCGCGGGCCGACAGCGCGTCGGAACCCTCGGCGATGCGCGAAATCAGCTGCTGGTCGGCGGCGTCGAAGATGCGGCCGAGGTCGGAGGCGCGGGCGGCCAGCGCTTCGGCCGATTCGCCGATGCGCATGGAGAGCCGCTGATCGGCACCCTCGAAGTTGCGCAGGATATCGCCGGCGCGGTCGGCGAGCGACTGCGCCGTCTCGACCGCACGGGCGACCAGCTTCTGGTCGGCGGCGTCGAACGTGCCGGCGATCTCACCGGCGCGGGCAGCCAGCCGTCCGGCCGTCTCTTCGGCGCGGGCGAGCAGCGAGTTCGACGTCTCGTCGTGCCGGGCAAGCAGCGCGCTCGATGTGTCTTCGGCGCGAGCAAGCAAGGCGTTCGTCGTGTCCTCGGTGCGAGCAAGCAGCGCGCTCGTCGTGTCTTCGGCACGTGCGTGCAGGCGGCGATCCGCATCCTCGAAGGTGCGGGCGATGTCTTCGGCCCGGGCGAGCAGGGCGGCCGAGGTCTGCTCGGCGCGTTCGGCGATCTTGCGGTCGGCATCGCTGAAGGCGGCACCCGCCTGTTCGTGCAGGGCGCTGGTGACCTCCATCACCTTCTCGCGCAGGGCGCCGGCAACGAAGACGGCGCTCTTTTCGAGCACGTTGCGGACATTGTCGACACCCACCGACAGCGCGCGCTCCATCGTTCCGGCGCGCTCCTCGATAATGCCGGTCTGCTTGCTGAAGGCCTGCTCGATCTTCTCGACGTCGGCTGCGATAGCGGCCGAAATGTCGGTGCTTCTGGCGGCGATCTGGTCGATATGGCCCGACAGCGAGCGATCGACGTCGTTGCGCGCGTCGGCGAGCTTTGCCAGATCGCCTTCCAGCGCCTGGGTCAGCATGTTGCGGCCTTCGGCCAGCTTGCCGACATGGCCGGCGATGATGTCGTCGACCTCACTACGGCTTGCCGACAGCTTCTGCAGGTCGGCTTCGAGCGCGCGCTTGAGGATGTCGCGGCCTTCGGCCAGCTTTTCGACCTGGCCGGCGACCAGTCCGTCGATGCTTGAGCGGCTCTCGGCGAGCTTGGCGAGGTCGTCTTCCAGTGCCTTCGACAGCGACGCGCGATCCTGGGCGAGCTTGTCGCTGTGACCCTGGAGCAGGCTGTTGACATTTTCCAGATCGGTTTCCAGCACCCGTGCGAACTCGCCACGGTTTGCCGTCAGCTTATGCGACTGGTCGTCAATGGCGCTCCTGATCGTGCTGAGATCGGCTTCGAGTGCCCGCCTGAGGATGTCACGGCCCTCGGCGAGCTTCTCGACCTGTCCGGCGACCAGCCCATCGATGCTGGAGCGGCTCTCCGCCAGCTTGGCGATGTCGTCTTCCAGTGCCTTTGAGAGGGCAGAGCGGTCCTGGACGAGCCTGTTTTGATGATCGGCCATGATGCCGCTGACATTGTGCAGCTCATCCCGAAACGCCTGGGATATCGTCGAACGATCCTGCACAAGCCGGCTTGTATGGTCGGCGATCAGGTTGTTCACATTCTGCAGATCGGCTTCCAGTGCCTTCGAAAGCTGGCTGCGCTCTTCCGCCACCCTGTCGGAATGACCCGCAATGGCACCCTTTATGGTATTGATGTCGGCTTCGAGCGCGCGCTTGAGGATATCGCGGCCCTCGGCCAGCTTCTCGACCTGGCCGGCGACCAGCCCGTCGATGCTCGACCGGCTTTCCGCCAGCTTGGCGAGGTCGGCCTCAAGCGTCTGGGACAACAGGCCACGGTCGTCGGCGAGCCGGTTCGAATGGTCGGAGAGAAGGCCCCTGATCCCGGACAAATCGTTCTCCAGCGCCTTGCTGAGTTCGGTCCGGTCCTCGGCCAGTTTCGCCGAGTGGTTCTCGATCACGCCCTTGATGCCGATAATGTCGTTTTCCAGGGCCTTGGTGAGGACGGCACGGCCTTCGGCGATCTTTTCGACCTGGCCGGCGACCAGCCCGTCAATCGAGGCGCGGCTGTCGGCGAGCTTGCCGAGGTCGGCCTCGAGGGCGCGCGACAGAATGTTGCGGCCTTCAGCCAGTTTCCCGACATGTCCGGCGACCATTTCATCAATGATCGTACGGGCTTGCACGAGTTTTCCGGAGTCTTCATGCAAGGCCTGGTTGAGCCGGTTGCGGCCCTGTTCGAGGCGCTCAAGATGGCTGCCGACCGACGCGTCGATGGCGGCGCGCGACTCGTTGACCTTGCGCAGATCTTCCTCCAGAGCGCGCGAAATCAGGTTGCGGCCTTCGGCCAGCTTCTGCACCTGGTTGGTCACAGCGGCATCGATGCCGGCGCGGCCCTCGGCGAATTTCGCCAGATCCGCCTCCATGGCCGCTGCCATGCGCTCGCGGCTTTCGGACAGCTTGCGGCTGTGGTTTTCGACCGCGTCCTCGATGCCGACGCGGGCATCGGCGAGGCGCTGGATATCGGTGTCGAAGGAGCGCGACACGACATGGCGGGCCGCTTCCATACGGCCGGCGAAATCGCTGGCGCGGGCTTCGAGCATGGACGAGGTCGACGAGACGATGTCGGCCATGTCGGCGCCGATCTGGGTCTTGCCCTGATCGATCATCGCCGACAGATGGTCCTTGCTCTCGGCAAAGGTGTGGGCGATCTCGCGGGCACGCTCGACCAGCGTTTCGTTGATCTGGCGGGCACGCGCCTCGAGCGCGGCGTTGAGTTTTTGCGTGCCGGTATCCAGCGCTTCGGCGCGGGTCTGGAATTCGCTGATCAGCGCCTGGCCGCGTTCGGCCAGCGTGCGCTGGATGCCGTTGAGGCTGGATTCGAATTCCGAGCTCAGCGTGCGAGCGGCGCCGCCCAGCAGCGACACCATGCCGGTGGTGCGGTCGTCGAGCAGGTCGGTCAGCGACCGGGTGAGGCCATCCGTGGTGTCCGTCAGCTTGGCGATACGGGTGTCGAGCAGCGACGCAAAGGCTTCGCCCGAGGTCGACAGCCGGTCGGTGATCGTATCGAGGCGGCCTTCGACCTGGTCGAAGATCGACATCGAGCTTTCATTGATGCGGTCGATCAGCGTGTCGCCGGAATTGGTGATCGTCATCGACAGCTTGGTCGACGCGTTGAGGATGGAGTCGCGAATGATGTCCGAGGCAGCGCCGATTTCGTCCTTCAGCGTCTCATGCGCGCCGGTGATCGAGGCGCGAACGCGCTCGGCATGGGTGACGACGGCTTCGCGCTCGCTGCCCAGACCGTCGACCAGCTGCCGGATGCGGGATTCATTCTCCGAATAGGAGCGTTCGATCTGGTTGACCTCGCTGTGAACCAGCGTTTCCAGCTCGACGGCACGTGCCAGCGTGCGCTCGATGCCTTCGCCCATCGCCGCCACTTCGCGGCGAACGGCCTGGCCGATCATCATCACGCGGTCCTGGGCGAGGTTTTCCGGTTCCGCCAGGCGGAAAGCCACTTCCGTCATCGACTGGGCGGCAATGCGCATTTCCTGCGCGCGGCGGATCATTGCCGCGAAGGCCCAAAACAGGACAACCGGTATGATTGCCGCGATTGCGAGGCCGATCAGTTCGGGACGGGCCAGGAGTTGATCGAATGTACGGATTTTCCAGATGCTCGGGCCGAACAGCAGATTGGCGAGACCGCCGGCGCCGGCAATCCAGGCCAGCGACACGAACGCCACGACCCAATAGATCGTGCTCGACGCACGCCGGTTGAGGCTGTGCAGCAGCGTCTTGTAGTCTTTCTGGCGGTCGTCGTTTGCCGGCTTGAAACCGGCCGGCTGGGCGCTGTTGCGCGATTCAACCGGGCGCAGTTCAGCGGGCTTGGCAGCCGGCGCAGCACTTTGATTCTGTTGGACGGGTGCGCTTTGAGCGGGGGCGGGTTTCTGGGTGCGGCCTTCGCGCGCCAGTTCGTCCGCGGCCTGCGAAATCTGCGCTTCCAGATCTTCCATCGACGCCGCTATATCGAGATCGCCGCTGCCGTCTCCGCTAAGGTCTAGGTCTAGTGCCTTTTCGAGTTCCCTGGCTACGTCGCTGTCGAGAGTTCTGGTCGTCGTTGGTTTCTTCGCCATGCCTTCGCTACCCTGTACTAGCTGCCGAGGGACTTTATGATTTTGGCCTGATTCTGGCTTGTCTTATCCCACGCAGGAGGCTGAAAATGGACCCCTCGTATCGTAATGACACACTGGGGTAAAGAAAACATGCATTCCGCGAGATACGTAAAACTTTAAATATAAGGTTAACAAGAACGTGATTTGGCCGCCTCTACGGCAACAATTTTCCAGCCCATACATTAACGCGTTGGCGACGGAAATCGCCTATTTTTTTGACGGCGATCGGGACAAGGAGCTTCAAATTGGTACGCGGTGAAAGCGGCATTGCCTTCTCAATGCCGGGCGGCGATGCGTCGGGTCCGGCCCGTTCGCGGCCGGTGGATCTGGCCCATCTGGCCCGCCAGACAATGGGCGATCGCGCCCTCGAACAAGAGGTGTTGGCACTGTTCGTACAGCAGGCGCTTTCCGTCCGCGACAAGATCATCGATGCCGACGTCAGGGAGCGGCTGCTTCTGGCACACGGGCTGAAAGGTTCGGCGCGCGGCGTCGGCGCCTTTGCCATCGCCGACTGCGCCTCATTGATCGAACAGCAGCCGGAAGATGCACGCAGCCTCAAGCGCCTCGGCGTCCTGATCGAGGAAGTGCGCGATTTCATCGCCGCCATCAACCGGTAATGGCTGCCGCTCGGCAGCCGCCACTGGCATGAATCGGCCGGGCCAGGGCGCGCTTTAGCCAGCTTTCCGAAAAAACGTCACAAAGCGGCGCTTTCGCGCCGCAGTTGACTTGTCCGGCGGAGTGATTATCTCGGCTGAGACTCCCTTCAGGTGACAAATGACCAAGCTGACCTTCATCGCCCATGACGGCACCTCTTTCGATGTCGAGGCCGAAAACGGCTCGACCGTCATGGAGAATGCGATCCGCAATGCGGTGCCGGGCATCGAGGCCGAATGCGGCGGCGCCTGCGCCTGCGCAACCTGCCATGTCTATGTCGACGAAGCCTGGACGGCCGAGGTCGGCGAGCCGGAGGCGATGGAAGAGGACATGCTGGACTTCGCCTATGACGTCCAGCCGAACTCGCGCCTGTCCTGCCAGATCAAGGTGCGCGACGCCCTTGACGGCCTCGTCGTGCGCGTGCCCGCCCGCCAGGGCTGAACTTCCCGTTCCAGCCGATTTTTGCCGCTGCCGCTTGGCAGCGGGCCAATGCTCATGCAGTTTGGCCCAGTTTTGGCAATGAGGCTCACTTGGCATGACCGATGTAATCAAGACGGACGCACTCATTGTCGGGGCAGGGCCGGTCGGCCTGTTCGCCGTGTTCGAACTCGGCCTCCTCGACATGAAGTGCCATTTGATCGACATCCTTGACCGGCCCGGCGGCCAGTGCGCTGAACTCTATCCGGAAAAGCCGATCTACGACATTCCGGGCTGGCCCTTGATCTCGGCGCAAGGGCTGGTCGACAAGCTGATCGAGCAGATCCATCCGTTCAAGCCTGATTTCACCTACAACCGCATGGTCTCCAGCCTGGAAAAGCTGGAGGATGGCTCCTTTCGCGTCACGACCGACGAGAATGAGGTATTCGAGGCCAAGGTGGTGGTGATCGCCGCCGGCGGCGGCTCGTTCCAGCCCAAGCGGCCGCCCATTCCCGGCATCGAGGCCTATGAGGGCAAGAGCGTCTTCTATTCGGTGCGCCGCATGGAGGATTTCCGCGGCCACGATCTCGTCATCGTCGGTGGCGGCGATTCCGCGCTCGACTGGACGCTGAACCTGCAGCCGGTGGCAAAAAGCGTCACGCTGGTTCACCGCCGCCCGGAATTCCGCGCCGCGCCCGACAGCGTCAACAAGATGTACGCCATGCAGGAGATGAAGCAGCTGGAGTTCCGCGTCGGCCAGGTAAGCGGTCTGACCGGCGCCGACGGCCAGCTGGCGTCAGCGACCATCAAGGGCGGGCCTGACGGCGATATCGAGGTGCCGTGCACGCGCATGCTGCCCTTCTTCGGCCTGACCATGAAGCTCGGCCCGATCGCCGAATGGGGGTTGAACCTTCACGAGAACCTCATTTCGGTCGATACGGAAAAATTCCAGACCTCGGTACCCGGCATCTTCGCCGTCGGCGACATCAACACCTATCCCGGCAAGCTAAAGCTGATCCTGTCTGGCTTCCACGAGGTGGCGCTGATGGCGCAAGCGGCCAAGCGCGTCATCAGCCCCGGCGAACGCATCGTCTTCCAGTACACGACCTCCTCAACCAGCCTGCAGAAGAAGCTCGGCGTCGTGGAGTAAGGCCTTCAGGGCTTTGCGGATCACTCCACCAGAACGACTGGCGCCTCGGCCTCGTCGCGGCCGCGCAGCGACTTCTCCGGCATCAGCGCCAGCGTGATCAGCGCCAGCACGAGCGTGATGGCCGCGGCAAGGAAGATCATCATGAATGGCGTTGCCGAGACGATCTGTCCGGCAGCCGGCACGCCTTCGCCGGCAAGCGGCAAGCCGTAGCCGAGCGCGACCGCGCCGAGCATGGCGACGCCGAGCGCGCTGCCGAGCGAACGCAGAAAGGTCAGCACGCCGGTGGCGACGCCGAGATGCGCGCGGTCGACCGCGTTCTGGACCGACACGGTGGCAACCGGGAAGGTGGTGCCGCTTCCAAGTCCAATGCAGATGGTCAAGAGCTCGACCACCAGCAGCGAGGCACGGCCGGCGACCAGGCTGAGCACGCCAAGGCAGATGATGGCGAAGAGAACGCCGACCATGGCGATGCGCTTGTAGTGAAAGAAGCGCGGGATCGTGCGGCCGCTGAATGTCGCGCCGGCGACCGTGCCGAGCAGCAGGCCGAGCATGGCAAGGCCCGACTGGCTGACCGACAGGCCGATGATCGACTGCAGATAGACCGGCAGGTACACCGACAGGCCGATATTGGCGGCCTGCAGCAGGAACATCGACGCCGTGCCGGCAAGCACGATCGGGTTGCTGAGCACTTCCAATGAAATCAGCGGCTCGGCTGCCCGCATCAGCCGCAGTGCAAACGCGCCCCAGAAGACCGCCGAACACGCGAGCAGACCGAGGATCTCGCGCGAGGCCCAGGGATAGGCGCTGCCGCCCCAGTTGAGCGCCAGCAATAGCAATGCCGTCGCCACCACCAGAAGCAGAGCGCCCAGCGCGTCGATGCGGTGCCGCTTTGCGGCGACCGGCAGCTTGCGCAGCGGCTTGTTGATGATCGCCATGGCCACCAGGCCAAGCGGGATGTTGATCCAGAAGATCAGCGACCAGTGCAGATGTTCGGCAAAACCGCCGCCGAGCAACGGTCCGGCGATGCTGGCGACAGCCCAGGTTCCCGAAATCCAGGCGGCATAACGCGCCCGTTCACGTGGCGGCACCAGGTCGCCGATGACGATCTGCGCCAGGGCAAACAGGCCGCCGCCGCCGGCACCCTGGATTGCCCGGCCGATGACCAGCACGAACATGTTGGGGGCCATGGCGCTGACCAGCGATCCCGCGAGGAAGATCAGGATCGCCGCATAGACGGTCGGCCGGCGGCCATAGACGTCGGAGATCTTGCCGTAGAGCGGCGCCATGGCGGTCGCCGTCAGCAGATAGCCGGTCACGATCCACGGCAGATAGTCGGCATGGCCGAGCGAACGGCCGATGGTCGGCATGGCCGGCGCGACGATGGTCTGGTCGAGCGCCGCCAGGAGCATCGACAACAGGATGCCGGCGATGATGACGTTCTTTTCGCTCTCCGTCAGCGGCGCGGCCGCCATCACCGGCTTGTCGACAGCCTGGTCCATATCAGTTCATCCACAATGCCTGGCGAGCGATTGCGCGGCGCCAAATGGCCGCTCCGCTGTCCGCCGCCTCGATTGGTCTTGATCTCGTGTCTCGAAGCTCGCGTCGAGCGAGCCTGACATATGTCGTTCCCTATAGGCCGATTTCGACCCTTGCCCGAAAACTTTTCGTGACTGGCCTCATGCTTCGGCGACTTTGGCTTGTGATCAGCCGGGCGGAAGCTGGCCGTTCTCGACGCGCTGCATGCGGTAGCGCAGCAGCCGCAGGATGCGGCTTTCGAAGTTGACGCCCTCGACACGGTCGAAGCGCAGCTGGTCCTGGTCATGCCTGGCGAGTTCGGCCGCGGTGATCTCAGCCGCCTTGGCCTTCGCCTCGGCGCAGGTCTTTTGCGGGTAGCTGGCGTTCAGCGCGTCTTCGAGCTGACGGCCGTGATTCTTCGCGATCTCGACATGGCGCTCCTCATGGCGCTTGATGTCCGCCGACAGCGTATCCCAGAAGAGCCTGACATCGGCGTCGGCCTTGCGCGGCCTGCGCCATTGCGGAAGGATTACCTTTACCTTGACGGTGACGGCGGCCTTGGCGATGCGGCAGCTATCGGCGGTTTGCGCGTAGCTGATGCGGGTGGTGAATGCCATCTGGGTGGCGCCCGGATGCCGCATCCCGGTGCTTTTCACCTCGGGTCCATGTGTCGACAATTGTGTCTCGATGGCATCGAGCGTGCTGCCGCCGATGCCAAAATAGCTGTAGGTCTTCACCAGATTGGCAGCACCCGCCGGCAAAACGGTCAAAGCCAGCATCAGGGCGCAGAGCAGGGGTCGTTTCATCATGTTGCCTCTTCACTCACCTTGCTTTACGGCCGTTGCCGGCGCAACGGAATTGATCTTCCACCGATCACGCATCGTTGATGGATTGCAAGCGCCCGATGAGCCACATGCCAATGAGACACGTTGAAGGACAATGACGACAAGGCGATGGCAACTGGCGCATGGGCGTCATCTCGACCTTGGCGAGAAGGCCATGGTGGTCGGCATTCTCAACGTCACGCCGGACAGTTTTTCGGATGGCGGACAGTTCGTTGCGCCTGACCAGGCGGTGAGCCAGGCGCGCCGCATGGTGGAAGAGGGCGCTGCCATTATCGACATCGGCGGAGAATCGACGCGCCCCGGCGCCTCTCCCGTAACCGCTGGGGAAGAGCAGGCGCGCATCCTGCCGGTGATCGCCGCGCTCGCGGCGTCTGGTGAAGCACTGATCTCGGTCGATACCTATCGCGAGGAAACCGCGCGCCTGGCCGTTGCCGCCGGGGCGCATATCGTCAACGATGTCTGGGGCTTGCAGCGTGTATCAGGCATTGCCCGCGTCGCCGCCGAGACCGGCGCCGGGCTTGTCATCATGCATACCGGGCGCGAGCGGCAAAAACTGTCCGATGTCATCGACGACCAGTTTTTCTTCCTCAAAGCATCGCTGGAAATCGCCAAGCGCAGCGGCGTGCAGGATAGCCATATCGTGCTCGATGCCGGCTTCGGCTTCGCCAAGGAGACGGCGGAGGAAAACCTCGACCTGATGGCGCGGTTTTCCGAACTGACGGCGCTGGGCTTTCCCTTGATGGCCGGCACGTCCAGAAAACGCTTCATCGGCACCGTCACCGGCCGCGAAGCGCCCGAGCGCGGCGCCGGGACAGCGGCCACCAGCGTCATCCTCAGGCTCAAGGGCGCCGATCTGTTTCGCGTTCATGATGTCGCAATCAACGTGGACGCACTGGCCATGGCGGATGCTATGCTGGCGCGTGAAAAGCCGGGACACTGAGCCCAGGAAGCCAAGAAATGTACGTCATCCGCATGAAGAACTGCGCCTTCTTTGCCCGGCACGGCGTGCTGGACGAGGAGGAGGCGCTTGGCCAGCGTTTCTATGTCGATGCCGAGTTGACGGTCGAGCCCAGCCGCCCGCTGGAGGATGATTCCATCGAGGACACCGTCAATTACGGCATTGCCTTCACGGTGATTGAAAAGATCGTCACCGGACATCGCCGTTTCCTGATCGAGGCGCTGGCGCTCGAAGTGGCGAAGGCGCTGACGGCGCGGTTTCCGCAGATCAGGAAGGCCGAGATCACCGTGCGCAAACCGAACGCGCCGGTGCCCGGCGTGCTCGATTATGTCGAGGTGACCGTTGTCTGGCCCGAGTAACACGGTCTATCTCAGCCTTGGCGGCAATCTCGGCGATCCCGCGGCCTCGATGGCCACGGCGCTGCGCCTGCTCGACGCCGACGATGACACGCGCGTCATGGCCGTCTCATCGCTCTACCGCACGCCGCCCTGGGGAAAGCTCGACCAGCCGGATTTCTTGAATGCCGCTGCCGAAATCTCGACGGCGCTGGCGCCAAGGGCGCTGCTCGACCTCTGCCTTGAGGCCGAGCGCAAGCTGAAGCGGGTGCGCGAGGAGCGCTGGGGGCCGCGACTGATCGACATCGACATATTGGTATTCGGCGACCGCATCATCCATGAGACCGGGCTGGAAGTGCCGCATCCCAGGATGCTCGAGCGCGCCTTCGTGCTGGCGCCCCTGGCCGAGATCGCGCCGGAGCTGGCGGTTGGCGGCCGCAGCGTGAGCGAGCGGCTCAGCGGCGTCGATACGTCGGGCATAGAGCGGCTGGCGTCCGGCCGCGACTGGTGGCTAAGCTAACCTGAGAAGCCGCCGCCATCGAGAAATGCCTGTTCGTCCGCTGTCGTTTCGCGGCCAAGCATCTTGTTCCGATGCGGAAAGCGACCGAAACGCTTGATGATGAAGCGGTGCTCGATCGCGTATTTGATATACTCCGGCGCGCTGGCGGTTGTGAGCTCGACCGATCTGTCTTGATCGGTGGGCGATTCCGAATGTTCGTAGGGCAAATACAGGAATACGCGCAGGTCCTCTTCCAGCGCAAGGTCTTGGCCGGCAGCGATCGCCTTGGCGGCAAAATGCCTTGCCAGCGGATCGGTGGCATACATGTGGCCGCAGCCGCGAAAGCAGTTGCGCGGAAACTGGTCGAGCAGGATCATCAGCGCCAGCGAGCCCTCGGCATGCTCCGACCAGGCATCGCATTCGCGCCGCGCGGCCGCATAATGCAGGTCGAGGAACCGGCTGCGAAAATCCGCGTCGAAAGCGTAGTTCTTTTCGAACCAGGCGTCTTCGCCGGCCTCGCGCCAGAATTTTGTGACGGCGAGCGCGCGCTCATCCAATGCGGTCATCGGCCTTCCTCTGGCTGGGCGGGTTCGGATTTGTTCAACACACCGGCGGTTTCTTCATTCAGCGCCTGGCCAGGCCGGCGCGGCGGGGCGAGCGGCGTCGGTATAGGCGTGCCGATATTGCCCCTCAGGAAGCGTCGGCCAGCCCGTATGCCTTCCGCCAGCTGCGTCTCGAAGCGGTCATTGTCGCGGCGCCGGACATCCTCGATGACGTCGGCGACTTCTTCCGGTTCGACGCCAAGCGCTTCAAGCGCCGAGCCGCCGAAGACGAGGGCCGATTCGAAGGTTTCGCGAAGCTGGAAATCCACGCCGACGCGGATGAGCGACAGCGCGGTGCCGCGATCGTAGGCGCGCGCAAGAACCGTCAGCAGCGGGAACTCCGCCTTGATCAGTTCGGCAATGCGAACGGCAGCGTCCGCCTTGTCGACGCAGATCAGCACCGCGCGTGCGCGGCCAGCACCGGCGGCGCGCAAAATGTCGAGCCGCGTGCCGTCGCCATAATAGACCTTGAAGCCGAAATCGGCGGCCGCCTGGATCATTTCGACGTCATTGTCGATGATCGACACGTCGATGCCGCGCAACAAAAGCGGCTGGCTGGCGATCTGGCCGAAGCGGCCGAAGCCGATGACCAGAACACTGCCGGTCAGGCCTTCAGCGACGTCGACGCCTTCCAGCGACTGCTCGTCGCGCGGCGTCAGATATTTGAGCACGATGATGGCCAGCGGCGTCAGCACCATGGAGATGATGATGATCGCGGTCAGCGTGGCGTTGGCCCGGCTGTCGATGATGCCGACTGCCGCTGCCGCCGAATAGAGCACAAAGGCGAATTCGCCGCCCTGCGCCATGAACACGGCCCGCTCCAGCGCTTCGCGATGGCCGCTCTTCAGCATGCGGGCGACGAGATAGATGCCGAGCGCCTTCATCACCATGTAGGCGACGACATAGATGGCGACGAGCCGCCAGTTGTCGACCACCACATGCAGGTCGAGCGACATGCCGACGGCAAGGAAGAACAGGCCGAGCAGGACGCCGCGGAACGGTTCGATGTCGGCCTCCAGCTGGTGGCGGAAGGTCGATTCGGACAGAAGCACGCCGGCCAGGAACGCGCCCATCGCCATCGACAGGCCGGACAGCTGCATGACCAGCGCCGACCCAAGAACCACCAGAAGTGCGGCCGCCGTCATCACCTCGCGCGCCTTGGCGTCGGCCAGGATGCGGAAGAACGGATTGAGCAGATAGCGGCCCGCCACCACCAGCCCGACGATGGCGCCAAGGCCGATGCCGACCTCGGTCAGCCTTTGCTGCAGGGTCATCTCGGCACCGCCCGGCGCCAGGAAGGCGACCAGCGCCAGAAGCGGCACGATTGCCAGATCCTCGAGCAGCAGGATGGACACGATGCGCTGGCCCTTCGGGCTGGCCATCTCGCCGCGCTCTTCCAGAAGCTGCATGACGATCGCCGTCGAGGTCAGCACGAATCCCGCGCCGGCAACGAAGGACTGCGCGATCGGAAAGCCGCCCGCCAGTCCGACGAGGGTCAGAAGCACCGCGCAGACGCCGACCTGCAGCGCGCCGAGGCCGAAAATTTCGCGGCGCAGGCCCCATAGCCGCGACGGCTGCATCTCCAGCCCGATGATGAACAGGAACATGACGACGCCGAGTTCGGCGACATGCAGGATGGCCTCCGATTCGGAAAAGATGCGGATACCGAACGGGCCGATGACGACGCCGGCGGCGAGATAGCCGAGGATTGAGCCCAGGCCCATGCGCTTGAAGATCGGAACGGCGACGACGCCTGCGGCAAGCAGCGCCACCACCTGAATGAGATCGCTGCCCGATGCTTCCGCTGCCATGCCTCTTGTCCCCGTGTTCAGCAGCACTCCTTGCATGCAGTTGGAGCTAGAGGCAAGGGTGGGAAGCCTGCCATGACGGGTAGGTGCCGTTGACGCGATTCCTCCGGTGGAACAATGGTCTCCGCTTGCCTGTCGGACGCTCGGCATCTATATTTGCCAAATGCTTGACCATTCGTCCCACCCGTCTTCGCCGCCGCATATCCCGATGGATGCGCTCAGCGAAGTTCTGCAGGACTTTCGCTTGAGTGGCGTCAACTATGGCCGCTGCGAGCTCCGGCATCCGTGGAGCATAGACTTTCCGCAGCAACAGCTGCTTCGGTTTCACTTTGTCGGTCAGGGTCCATGCTGGATCCATACCGAAGCGCAAGGCTGGCAGGAGTTGCGCGATGGCGATCTGGTGCTGCTGCCGCAAGGCATCGCCCATCGCATGGCGAGCGCGCCCGACGTTGAAGTCGACTCGCTCGAGGGTTGCCAGGTGATCAAGCTGGGCGGCAACGTCTGCGAAGTGGTAAGGCAGGGAACGGGCGCGACAAGCACGCTTTTCTGCGGCTCGATGGCCCTGGGCTCCTGTGCGCTCAACCCGTTGATCACGTTGATGCCGCCTGTCATCAAGGGTTGCGACGTGGCCGGCAATGACCCGATCGTCGGCCCTTTGCTGGCAGCCATGACGGTCGAGGCCTCACAGCCGCAGATGGGCAGCGCCACGATCCTGTCGCGTATGGCGGACTTGCTGACAGCCCGGCTCATCCGCTGCTGGGTCAATTGCAATGGCGCTTCGACCACCGGTTGGCTCGCAGCCATCCGCGACCCGCATATCGGCCGCGCTCTGGCAGCCATGCATCGCGACCCCGGCCACAACTGGACGCTGGGAAGCCTCGCCGGCGTGGCAGGCCAATCGC
Organism: Mesorhizobium sp. P2_B11; assembly: GCF_056404855.1. NCBI lineage: Bacteria > Pseudomonadati > Pseudomonadota > Alphaproteobacteria > Hyphomicrobiales > Phyllobacteriaceae > Mesorhizobium > Mesorhizobium sp. P2_B11. The sequence continues at coordinate 291,244 of NZ_JBFUDF010000006.1, read as the reverse complement.
GTTCGATTTTCGCCGAGCGCTTCAGCGCTGTCTTGGGCGAGGGTGCCGCACACTATCTCGCCCGCATGCGCATGCAGCTTGCCCGGGAACTGCTGGGCCAGAACGGCTTGTCGGTTGCCGAAGTCGCTACCCGTTTGGGCTATGATTCCGAGGCATCCTTCGCTCGCGCGTTCAAGCGCATTACCAATGTTTCGCCAGGCGTTGTGCGTCGCACAATTCCCGGACGAATAGATATGAATTTCGGATTTTAGGGTACATATCATCCGGGCGGACTCGCCTATCTAAGATCTCCAAACTTTGGAGATCCTTCCGTGACTGACACAACATTACAGCTTGAAGACACCGCGATCGGCCTTGACGCCGATGCGCCAACCGCGTGGAGCGCTGGCACCTGGTTCGCGGTCCTTTCATTGGCGGCCACCAGCTTTGCCCTGGTCTCCGCCGAATTCCTGCCGGCGGGTCTGCTGACGCCAATGGCGCGCGATCTCGCCATCAGCGAGGGAACGGCCGGACAGGTCGTCACCGCCACCGCTTCGGTCGGCGCCGTGACGGCCATGCTGAGCAATGTTCTCATCGGCCGGTTGAACCGCAAGACCGTGCTGGTTGGCCTCATGGCCCTGGCGGTCGCTTCCAATATTCTTGCAGCGCTGGCGCCCAATTTCTGGCTGCTGCTGGTAGGTCGGGCCGGGCTCGGCATTGCGCTCAGCGCTTTCTGGGCACTTTCGGTAGCGGTCGTGGCGAGGCTGGTTGGCGCCAATGCGACCGGTCGGGGCATGGCCATCGTCACCCTCGGCGTCTCGCTTGCCACGATTGCCGCGCCATCGATGGGGGCGTTGATCAGCGACTGGCTGGGATGGCGCAGCGCCATGGCCATGACAGCGGGGCTGGCCCTGGTTGCCATGCTGCTGCAGTTTCTCAGCCTGCCGACCTTGCCTGCAAGCGCAAGCAATAGCCTTGCCGATGTATTTCGGCTGACGCGGCGGCGTGGCATTCAACTCGGCATGCTGGCCATTGTTTTGCTGATGACCGGGCATTTCGCCGGCTCGGTCTATGTGCGCCCCTTCCTCGAACACGTGACGCTTCTCACAACCGGGCCAATTGCCCTGGCGCTGCTCGGGTTCGGCATTGCTGCTGTGATCGGCAATATTGCCGGTGGCCGCTTGGCCGACGCCAACATCCACATGGCGCTCGCAGTTACCGCCGCGTTGATGGCGTTTGCGGCACTCGCTTTGGTGCTTTGGGGCGCGCAAATCGGTGTCGCCTTCGGCTTTGTTACGCTGTGGGGCTTCGCCTTTGGCATGGCACCGGTGGTGCTGCCGACCAATATGTCCCGCGCGGCACCTGATGCGCTGGAAGCAGCGGGCAGTCTGATGGTCACCTCCTTCCAGGTTGCCATCACCGCCGGTGCGGTTGTCGGGGGCTATGTCGTGGACACCTATGGCGCCACGGGGCCCTTGACCCTTACCGCGGTCCTTGCCGCGGCGACGGCTGTGCTGGCGCTACTGCAGCCTCGCGGCTGAACCTTGCTCCCACTCACGCGGGCGGCCTGAATTCAGGCCGCCCGCGATGTTGCAGCCGCGTTACACAAGTTTATGCGGTGCGCGCGTTGCGTTTTGCCGCAATCGGCAGCTATGGGACGCTAGGCTTCGGCCGTTGGAAGGCAGCGACGATCAAGTTCTGCCTTTGTGAGGAGATGACTGACATGAAGAAGTTTTTGCTCGTTGGCGTGGGTGTCGCCATGCTTGCCGCATCGGCCTGCTCGAAGGCGCCTGAGTGCACGTCCGAAATGCTGACCAAGAAGGCTCAGGATGTGACGACCGCCCTGCAGGAGGCGATCACCAAGGATCCGTCCAAGGCGGCCGATCTCACCGCCAAGGTTCAGGCGGTCACCACCAAATATTCCGGCGCCACCACGGCTGCCGAGGCCTGCAAGGCTTATGACGACGTGCTTGCCGCCATCAAGGGCTGATTTTTCGTTCGGGGAATTAAAGAAGGCGGTGGCTCAAGGAGCTGCCGCCTTTTTTGCTGGCCGTCTAGAGCAATTCCAGGGAAAGTGTGTGCGGTTTTCCCGTCCGGAATTGCGTGAAAACAAAGACATAGAGCGGTTCGCCGTTTCTGTGAAACGGTGAAACGCTCTAGGGAATGGCCATCGTCCGTTTGTGATCGTCGATCTCGGCCAGCAGCCAGTCCTGGAACAGGCCGGTGCCCGGCTTGTTGCCGATGCTGCGACGCTGATGCAAATAGATGCCGGCCGGATAGGTGTGGCGGGCGCGAAACGGGGCGACCAGCTTTCCCTGCTGCAGAAGATCCTGCGCCATCATCGTGTCGGCCAGCGCTATACCGGCGCCGTTTATCGCCTCGCGCATGATCAAGGTGCAGTCATCGAGGGTCGTGCTCGATTTTGGCGTGGTGTCCAACACGCCTTCCTGTTCGAGCCATCGCTTCCATCGCATGGTCTCGCATTCATGGATCAGGTGATGATTGACCAGATCGGCGGGCGATCGCAGCGGCACCGGTCCCTCCAGCAGCGAGGGCGCGCAGACCGGCGTCAGCAACAGCGGGATCAGCAGCGTCAGCGCCGGGCCGGCCTTGTAGACGAACTCGTCGACAATCGCCAAATCGAAGTTGGCCCGCTTGCCGGACGTGGAAATCTCCAGATCGACGGTCGGATGCAGCCGGCGAAAATTTGGCAACCTGTCGGCCAGCCAAAGGTTCAGAACCGCCGGTACGCACAAGACCCTGACACGTTGGGCCTTGTTGTGGCTGGGGCCATCGGAGACGCTGACATCGTCGGTGGCGCGCCAGATAGCCTCGAACGCTTCGGAGAGGCCGCGCGCATAGTAGGAACCTCTGATCGTCGGCGTTATCTGGCGAAAGCCGCGCTCGAACAGATCCTGGCCGAGATTTCGTTCAAGCGCCCGGATGTGACGGCTCACCGCCGACGGCGTCAGGTGCAATTCCTCTGCTGCATCCTTGATGCTGCCGAGGCGTGCAGCAGCCTCGAAAGCGCGCATGCCATTCAGTGAGGGTAGCGCCATCGCCCGATCATGAATTGTCAGTTGAGTTTTTGTCAATCGACTTGGGCAAAATTGGCGTTTGATCACCTGGGCCGTTCGGGGATACCCAGAAGGTAAGAGCGACCAAGTCGCCATCAGAAAACGATTATTTGGGGCCTCCGGCACCATTCCACCAACGGCAGACCGGCCTGATCGGTTTCCACCGCTGGCGGGCGAAGCTTTGCGCAAGCTGCGCTGAGGCCGGAGCAAAATGGGAGAATGACTGCTTATGCCTCAATCGCCAGTGCCGGTCTTTGAAGCGGTCGACGAGATTTCGGCGGAAGCCTCTGTCGTCGTGATCCTGCAAACCGCCCAGGCAGGCTTTGGCCCCCGGGCGGCGGCACTGGATGCTGAATTGAGCGGGATTTTGTCTCGCGCCTGCTCCGATGCGGACGCTCTGGCCGAGATCGGCACCTGCATCGATGTGATCGCGCCGCAGGCAGTGTCGACCCGGCGCGTCATCGTCCTCGCCCTGGGCAAGGCAGAGACCGTGAGTGCGCGGTCTCTGGCGCGTGCCGGGGGTCTGCTTGCCGCGCATCTTGAGGGCAAGAGCGAGTGTGCCGCTACCTTGCTCCTGGACCCGATCGCCGGCGTCGATCTGCCAGGCGCGGAAATTCTGGCGCGCGTCGCGCTCGGCATGCGGCTCCGGCGCTATCGTTTCGACATGCGCAACCAACGGCAGGGAGCCGGCGCGGACCGAACCCTGCGGGTGCAACTGGTCGGCGCAAGCGGCGCGGAACTCGCCCCGGCGCTGGCGCGGATCAACGCCATCGCCGACGGCGTCGAATATGCGCGCACGCTGGTCAACCTGCCGCCGAACCATCTTCATCCCGACAATTTCCACGATCATCTGGAGCCGCTGCGCGAAGCCGGTATCGACGTCGAGATCCTCGATACGGCTAAGCTGAAAGAGCTCGGCATGAATGCCATCCTGGCCGTCGGGTCAGGGTCAGTGCGGCCGCCACGCGTTGCCGTGCTGCGCTACCGCGGCAAGGGGGCTCCCGCACAGCCGATGGCTTTCGTCGGCAAGGGCGTCTGCTTCGATTCCGGCGGCCTCTGCATCAAGCGCGGCGAGCAGATGTTCGACATGAAGGCCGATATGGGTGGCGCGGCCGCCGTGGTCGGGCTGCTGATCGCGCTGGCCCGGCAAGGCAGCCCGGTGCATGCCATCGGCGTTCTGGGCATTGCAGAAAACATGCCATCCGGCACCGCGCTCAAACCGCGCGACATCATCACCACGGCCTCTGGCCAGACGGTAGAAGTGTTCGACACGGACGCGGAAGGGCGGCTGATCCTGGCCGACTGCCTTTACTATGCGGCTTCGCGCTTCAATCCCTCGGTGATCGTCGATCTGGCGACGCTGACCTATTCGGTGATGCGCGGCCTGGGATCGATATTCGCCGGCCTGTTCAGCACCGACAATGCCATCGCGACGCAGATGATCGCGGCCGGAGAAACGGTCGGCGAGCGGTTCTGGCAGCTGCCGCTCGACCGGGCTTACGATGAGGGGCTGCAGTCGCCATTCGCCGACATAAGGCACCACGCCAAGGACATGGAAGACGGCGACGCGCCCTATGCGGCGGCGTTCCTGCGCCACTTCACGCAGGATCGGCCCTGGGTGCATCTCGACATAGCCGGCAAGGAAATGGCCGACAAGGATCAGCCGCTCGGCCGGGAAGGCGCGACGGCGTTCGGCGTGCAGATGCTGGAAGAATGGGTGCAAACCAGCCGCAAGGTGAACTAGGCCCAACAACGAGATGCCTTCAAACATGCAAGGAGCCGGGATGTCGTCTGAGATCAGTGGTAGGCAGGGGCGGGCCGCCTTCGGCAGCTACGAAACCTGGTATCGAATCTCCGGCGACCTCGATGCCGACAAGGCCCCGGTGGTGATCCTGCATGGCGGGCCGGGCGCCGCGCACAATTATGTCGATGCCTACAAGCTTCTTGCCCGACGCGGCCGCGCCGTCATCCACTACGACCAATTGGGCTGCGGCAACTCCACCTTGCTGCCAGAAAAAGGCGCCGACTTCTGGACGCCCGGGCTTTTCATCGACGAGCTTGAAAACCTCGTCGACCGTCTCGGCATTCGCGACGGCTTCCATGTCCTCGGCCAGAGCTGGGGCGGCATGCTGGGCGCCGAATATGGGGTGATCCGGCCGAAAGGCCTGAAGTCGCTGACCATCGCCAATTCGCCGGCTTCGATGAAGCTGTGGGTCGAGGAAGCCAACCGGCTGCGCGCCGACCTGTCTGTAGATGTGCAGGAGACGCTGACCCGCCATGAGCAGGCCGGCACGACGGACGATCCGGCCTATCAGGAAGCGACGATGCGGTTCTACGAACGGCATGTCTGCCGCGTGCCGTTCCCGCCCGAAGTGACCGAAACTTTCGCCCAGATCGCGCGCAATCCGACCGTCTATCATGTGATGAACGGGCCGAACGAGTTTCACGTCATCGGAACACTGAAGGACTGGAGCATCATCGACCGACTGCCGGCCATCGATGTTCCGACGCTGATCATTTCCGGCCGCTACGACGAGGCGACGCCCGCGACGGTGCAGCCCTTCAAGGACGGCATCAAGGGATCGCACTGGGAGATATTCGAGCATTCCAGCCACATGCCGCATGTCGAGGAGCAAGAGGCGTGCATGCGGCTGGTGGGTGACTTCCTAGACGACAACGATAACTGAGAAAAAGGGGAATAACACATGAAGAAACTGCTTTTGGCGGCGTCAGCCGCAGCCTTGCTGGCCGGCACATGGCTGGCCCCGGCGCAGGCCGAATATCTTAGGGAACACCGAGGTGGCACCATCCGCCTTTTGGCCCGCTCGGCGGCCGGAACGCTCGATCCGCACATCAACTACACTGACCAGGGCTGGCAGATGTACCAGCCGATCTATGACGGCCTGGTTGCCTTCCGCAAGGCCGAAGGCATGGACGGCTTCACCGTCGTGCCCGATCTGGCCGAGGCGCTGCCTGAGGTTACCAATGACGGCAAGACCTTCACCTTCAAGCTGCGCAAGGGCATCAAGTTCTCCGACGGCCAGGATCTCGGCGTGAAGGACGTCGTCGCCTCTTTCCAGCGCATCTTCAAGATTTCCGGACCGACCTCCGGCACCTTCTATGCCGGCATTGTCGGGGCCGACAAATGCCTGGCCGACGCCAAGAGCTGCACGCTCGAGGGTGGTGTAGTCGGCGACGAAGCCGCCGGCACGATCACCATCAATCTCACCAAGCCCGACGCGGAGATCTTCTACAAGCTTGCCTTGCCGCATGCCGTTGTGTTGCCGGCGAACACGCCCGCCGAAGACATGGGCTCCAAGCCCATCCCCAGCACCGGCGCCTACATGATTTCCGCTTTCGACCCCAACAAGGGCATGACGGTGTCGCGCAATCCGAACTTCAAGCAGTGGAGCGAGGAAGCCCAGCCCGACGGTTACCCGGATGTCGTACAATATGATTTCGGCCTGTCCGAGGAGGCGGCCGTCTCCGCAATCCAGAATGGTGAAGCGGACTGGATGTTCGACGCACTGCCGAGCGATCGCCTCGGCGAACTCGGCAGCAAGTTCATGGACCAGCTGCACATCTCGCCGCTTTCGGCCTGGTGGTACGCACCGCTGAACAACCGACTGGCTCCCTTCGACAACGAGAAAGCGCGCCAGGCTGTTGCCTATGCAGTCGACCGCAATACGCTGGTCAAGCTGTTCGGCGGCAAGGTGCTGGCCTCGCCGGTCTGCCAGGTTCTGCCGCCGGATTTCCCCGGTCATGAGGACTATTGCCCCTTCACCAAGAACCCCGGCGCCAAATGGTCGGCGCCCGATCTCGACAAGGCAAAGCAGTTGGTCGAGGAATCCGGCACCAAGGGCCAGAAGGTGACCATCATCGCCGAGGACACCGCCATCTCACGCTCCATCGGCGTCTATCTGCAGAGCGTGTTGACCAGCATCGGCTATGTCGCGGACGTCAAGCCGATCTCGTCCAACATCCAGTTCACCTACATCCAGAACACCAACAACAAAGTGCAGATGTCCATCACCCAGTGGTACAAGGACTATCCTGCGGCTTCGGACTTCCTGAACATCCTGTTCTCCTGCGCTTCCTTCCGTGAAGGGTCGGATGCCTCGATCAACATCGCCGGCTTCTGCGACAAGGATATCGACGCCAAGATGCAGAAGGCGCTCGACCTCGGCGTGACCGATCAGACAGCCGCCGACAAGATGTGGGCCGAAATCGACAAGCAGATCACCGACAAGGCGCCGGCCGTCGGCCTGTTCACGCCGAAGCGGCTTGACTTCGTCAGCAAACGGGTTGGCAATTTCAAGTTCAACCGGCAGTTCAACTGGATGATCACCCAATCCTGGGTGCAGTAATGGCCTGGGTGCAGTAACGAACTGCGGAGAGGCACGCCGGTGTCGAACCAAGCTGTCGCCATGCCGCGCAAGACGCGAGGGCCCTGGGCCGTCGCGTTTGCGAAGCTGGCAACGGACAGGGCCGCCATGGCGTCCCTGGCCGTGTTTCTCCTCATCGTCCTTGCCTGCCTCAGCGCACCGCTCTACGCGAAATGGGCAGGCACGGACCCGTTCGCCTCGACGCTCGACGCCGTCATCCAGATCGACGGCGTCGATGTCCCCGTGATGGAACAGTCGACGGAAGGACTTGGTCTCGGCTATACGCCGATCGGTCCGACCTGGCGGCTCGGCAATTACTTCCTCGGCGCCGACAGCCAGGGCCGCGATGTCATGGCCCGTATGCTCTATGGCGGGCTGAGTTCGCTGTTGATTTCCGGCGCCGCCACCATCTTCACGCTGATCATCGGCACGCTGGCGGGCCTGATCGCCGGCTATTTCGGCGGCATCACCGATACGGTGCTGTCGCGCTTTCTCGACGTGCTTTGGGCATTCCCGATCTATCTGCTGGCGATTTCGCTTTCCATCGTCACCATCGCGCACGGCATTTCGATCGGGCCGATCGAGATCGAGTCCGGCAGCCTGTGGCTGCCGGTCATCATCATCGGCATCGTCTACATACCCTATGTGGCGCGGCCGATACGCGGCCAGGTTCTGGCGCTGCGCAGCAGCGAATTCGTATACGCCGCGATCAATCTCGGCGTGCCGGGATGGCGCATCCTGTGGCGCGACATCCTGCCCAACATCACCACCACGCTGATCGTCTTCGTGCCACTGATGATGGCGCTGAACATGCTGACGGAATCCGCACTTTCCTTCCTATCGATCGGCGTCCAGCCTCCCGCCGCCAGCTGGGGCACCATCATCCAGGACGGACAGGCACTGCTCTACACCAGGCCGCTGGTGGCGCTGGTGCCGGGCCTGGCGATTGCGATTTCCGTCATGACGCTCAATGTCTTCGGCGACGGCCTGCGCGATGCGCTCGACCCGCGCTCCAAGGTGCGGCTGGGGCGCGACTGATGATCTACGCAATCCTGCGCCGCTTCGGTCAGATGCTGTTCGTGATGTTCGGCATTTCGGTCATCGTCTTCCTGATTTTCTTCGCCACGCCCGGCGCCGACCCGGCGGCGCGCATCGCCGGCCGCAACGCGTCGCCGGAAGTGCTGGAAGCGGTGCGCCACAGCTTCGGCTTCGACCAGCCGCTCTACGTCCAATATTTCAGGATGATGGAGAAGATCTTCGTCACCGGCGACCTGACCTCCTTCGTCAACCGGGGCTGGAAAGTGGTGCCGGCGGTGATGGATTCGATCCCCGTCACGTTGTCGCTGGTGTTCGGGGCGGCGATCCTGTGGGTGGTTGTCTCCGTAGTCATCGGCGTCGTTGCCGCGGCCACCCGCGACAGCTGGCTGGACAAGCTTCTCATGGCTTTGGGACTGCTCGGCATTTCCATGCCGGTCTACTGGCTGGGCGAGGTGATGAACCTGATCACCCAGAGCCGTTATCACGACAGCTGGGCGTTCTCCTGGGTGCCGCCGCTCGGCTACAAGAATTTCTCCGACGATCCGAAAGGCTGGTTCCTGACCCTGGTCATTCCGTGGATCACGCTGGCCATCCTTTACATCGGCATTTACGGGCGCGTCCTGCGCGCGGCGATCATCGAATCCATGCAGGAGGACTATATCCGCACCGCCCGCGCCAAAGGCCTGTCGGAAACGCGCATCCTGCTGCGCCATGCCTTGCGCACCTCGCTGATTGCCTTCGTCACTCTGTTCGGCCTGGATTTCGGCGCGCTGGTGGGCGGTTCCGCTTTGCTGACCGAGGTGGTGTTCGGACTGCACGGCATCGGCAAGCTCACCTATGACGCGCTGCAGAACCTCGATTTGCCCATGATCATGGCGACGGTGATGTATGCCTCCATGTTCGTGGTCATCGCCAACGCCGTGGTCGATTTCGTCTACATCCTTCTCGATCCGCGCCTGAGGACATCATGATACTGTCGGTGCGCGACCTCAAAGTTTCCTTCCGCACCAATGACGGCCTGGTGCGCGCCATCGATGGCGTTTCCTTCGATCTCGAAGAAAGCGAGATCCTCGGCGTCGTCGGCGAATCCGGTTCGGGCAAGACGGTGTCGCTGCTGGCGGTGATGGGCCTCATCACAGACCCCAACGCCGTTATCGAAGGCTCGATCCGCTACAAGGGCCGCGAACTGGTGGGGCTGCCGGCGCGCGAGCTCAGGCGCCTGCGCGGCAACGAAATCGCCATGATCTTCCAGGATCCGATGACGGCGCTGACGCCGGTCTACACGATCGGCTGGCAGATCGCCGAGCAGATCCGCGCGCATCGCAATGTCAGCAAGGCCAAGGCGATGGAGCGCGTCGAAGAACTGCTGGCCGAGGTGAATTTCCCCAACCCGCATGAGGCCATGTCGCGCTATCCGCACCAGCTTTCCGGCGGCATGCGTCAGCGGGCGGTGATCGCCATGGCGCTGTCCTGCAATCCGGCCCTGCTGGTGGCGGACGAGCCGACCATGGCGCTCGACGTGACGGTGCAGGCCGGCATTCTCGACCTCGTGCGCAAGCTGCGCGCAACACACAAATCGGCGGTCGTCTTCATCACCCATGATATGGGCGTGGTCTCCGAACTCGCCGACCGGGTCATGGTCATGTATGCCGGCCGGGTGGTGGAGCGTGGCAGCCGCATGGAGCTGTTTTCCGACCCACGGCACCCCTATACGCGCGCGCTGCTTGGTTCAATCCCGCCGCTGACCGGCGACAAACCGCGCCGCCTGCCGGCCATCCCCGGCTCGCCGCCATCGTTGCTGCGGCTGCCGCAAGGCTGTGCTTTCGGTCCGCGCTGCCCGGTTCAGTACGAGCCCTGCGCGACCGGCAAGCCTGACCTCAGGGGCGGCACCCATGCCGCCGCATGCTACCGGGTGGCGCAGGCATGAGCGAAGCGATGATCGACAGCCCAATTCTCGAGACGCGTTCGCTGGGCAAGCGTTTTGCTATCGGCACGCGTTTTTCCGCCGAAGGCAGGCGAACCGTGCATGCCGTCGACAATGTCTCGCTGACGGTGTGGCGCGGCGAGACCGTCGGGCTGGTCGGCGAATCCGGTTGCGGCAAGTCCACGCTGGCGCGCTGCCTGGTGCGGCTCTACGACATCACGGACGGCAAGCTTCTGTTCGAAGGCGACGACATCACGACAAAATCGCTGTCCGAACTCAGGCCGCTGCGGCGCCGACTGCAAATGGTTTTCCAGGACCCGTCGGCCTCGCTCAATCCGCGCCGCCGTGTTGGCGACCTGGTGGCCGAGCCGCTGCGCATCCATGGCAAGCTTTCGTCCCGCGAGATTACCCAGCGAGTCGCGGAACTGTTCGACCTCGTTGGACTGCTGCCGGACCATGTCATGCGCTATCCCCATGAATTCTCGGGCGGGCAGCGCCAGCGTGTCGGCATTGCGCGGGCAATTGCGCTCAATCCCGATCTTGTCGTGCTGGACGAACCGGTCTCCGCGCTCGACGTTTCGGTGCAGGCGCAGATCGTCAACCTGCTTGCCGACCTTCAGGAGAAGCTGAAGCTCACCTACATCTTCATCGCCCACGATTTGTCGGTGGTGCGCCAGGTCTCGACCCGCATCGCGGTCATGTATCTCGGCTCGATCGTCGAGGAGGGGCCAGCCGAAGAATTGTTTGCAACACCGGCCCATCCTTACAGCCAGGCGCTGATCTCGGCCGTTCCCATTGTCGAGACGACGCCGAGCGGGACGCGCAAGCGCATTATCCTGACGGGTGACGTGCCGAGCCCGCTCAACCCGCCGTCCGGCTGCCGCTTCCATCCGAGATGTCCGATCGCGGTGGAAAGGTGCCGCACAGAACGGCCCGTGCTTGAGGAGCGCAAGCCCGGCCGCAAGGTGGCCTGCCACTTCCCGACATTGATCTGAGCGGAGTCCGCTAAGCTACCGCGGCGGGTGGCAGAGCCGTCCAGCGCTTTCCGGAAGCCGTTCGAAGATCAGTTCTTGGCGATGGAGCCGACTTCGACGGCATCGACCCGCTTCAGATTCATGCCGATGACCGGCACCAATTGCTGGTCGACGCGCACGGCGATGGTCACCGTCATCGAATTGTCGTCGGGGATGCGGGCCTGCATGACGCCGCGCAGCTGGTTGCGGTTGATGGTGAAGACCACCTTGCGGGGGTCGACGACATTGCCGCCGATAATGTCGAGGCCGGTGCCTGCCGCGCCACCCATGAAATTGCCCTTGTAGTCGCGTCCCTTGCGCTCGACGGTCGCCGACATTTTCTGGGTGAAGACGCCGACCCGGCAGTCGCCATCGAGCGTCATGCCCGTCTTGTTGTCAGGCGTCGAGCCATCGAAACTGCAGGTGAATTTCGTGCCCTTGTACTTGCCGGCAATGATTTCGCCCGGGCCGACCCACTTGCCTTCGACGGTGCGGAAGAACTGCTTGTCGGGTTCGGCGGCAGAGGCTTTCCCGGCCAGGCCCAGAGGTGCTGCAAGCGCGACCAGGGGCAGGACGCAGGACAAGATTACGCTTTTCATAGACGACACCCGGCAACAAGGAGGCTGTTGTTGGACGACCATGAACAAGATTGGTTAATGCTTGGTGACCGCGAGGCAGAACTTCATTTGGTCGTAGCCGCGGTCTCGCCTTCTTTTTTGCTCGCAAACGAGGTCAGTGCCGACAGGAAATCGCCCATGCCCGGTCGCCTGGCGGCAATGAAGGGCAGGGGCCGCGCCGTCTCCATGGCAGCGATGCCGATGCGCGCCGTCATCATGCCGTTGACGACGCCTTCGCCAAGTTTCGCCGAAAGCCGCGCGGCAAGGCCATGGCCGACGATCTGCTGGACAAAACTGTCGCCGACGGCGATCGAGCCGGTCACCGCCAGATGGGCGAGAACGCTGCGCGCCAGCCGGAAAAAGCCCAGCGTGCCCGGCCGGCCGCCATAAAGCTCCGACAGGCGGCGGATGAGGCGCCCGGCCTCGAACACGACATAGGCGACGTCGACAAGGGCACGCGGGCTGACGGCGGTGACCAGCGACACACGCTTGGCCGCTTCCAGGATCATCACCTTTGCTCTGGCGTCGAGCGGCGCCAGAATCTCGGTTTCGGCCAGCCGCACCAGATTGCCGCCATCGATGATCTCGCCGCGTAGTGCGGCCAGCGATCGCCTGCCTGCCGCCGTTTCAGGTTTCGCCGCGACAAAGGCCGAGAGTTCGTCGACGACGGTTCTCGCCGCCTTCGGATCGTCGCGCGCCACGGCATCGAGCGCTCGTTTCTGCAGCTTTTCGACTTCGGCCAGCCGGGCGATGGCCAGGAATTCGCGCACCAATATGATCACCAGCGCCAGCACGGCGATTCCCGCCATTCCGGCCGCCAGCCAGCCCAGCCATTCCGCGCGCTCGAACAGGTCGCGAATGAGCTGGTCGGTCCACAGGCCAACGGCAAGGGAAACCAGCACGCCGACCGCGCCGAAGAACAGGCTGGCAAACAGCGAGCGCTTGCGCGGCGCGGTCGCCGGCGGTGGTTCGGCGGCGACGATGTCGGGTTCGTCGAAGACATCGATCTCGGCCGGCACGACGACGGCGCGCGGTTTGCGCGTCGGCTGCGGCTCGGCATGGCTGCGGGCCTGCTTCGGTTCGGCCTCCGGCTCGATGCGGAAAGCTGCCGGTCTGCGGGGCGCGGTCATGCCAGATGGTCTCCGATCAGGAACTGCAAGGCGCGGTCGAGCCGGATATGCGGCAACGACAGCGTGACGCCTTCGGCGGTGCGTTCGAGCTTTGGCGGCCGAAAGCGCACGAAACGGATCGCCGGGTCGTCGCTGCTTTGCCGGTGATCGGCCTCGGAAACATCGAAAACCGCATCAATTTTTTCCGGCAAGTCCCCGGGAAATATGGCGGTTTCGGTTTTGCCGTCGAAGGTTTCGCCGTTGATCTTCTCGCCCTTCAGTGGCGTCCCGATGATCACCGGCAGCGTTTCCCGGCCTTGCTTGACCGTGCCTTCGCGTGTCGCGCGCACCGCCGCCATGGCGACCACGTCGACATCGGCGCCGGTAAAATTCGCTCGTGCCACGGCCCGGTCGGCAAGCCGCCGCACGATCGCCTGCAGCCGGTCATGGCTTTCGTGATGCAGATGGTCGGCCTTGGTTGCGGCGACCAGGATGCGGTCGATGCGGCGCGAAAACAGGTCGGTGAGGAAATTGCCCCGGCCGGGACGGAAACAGGACAGGATCTCGGTCACCGCGCGCTCGAGATCGGCCATGGCGCCGGGGCCGGCGTTCAGCGCCTGCATGGCGTCGATCAGCACGATCTGGCGGTCGAGGCGGGTGATATGTTCGCGAAAGAACGGCTTCACCACATGCGTCTTGTACGCCTCGTAGCGGCGCTCCATCATCGCCTGCAGCGACCCGGAGCGCGGCCGCCGCTCGCCCTTGAGCAGCAGAGGCGCGAAGGTCAGCGCCGGCGAACCCTCGAGGTCGCCCGGCATCAGGAAACGCCCGGGCGGCAAGGTCGACAGCGCCCGCTCGTCGAGCTTGCAGGCCTTGAGATAGGCGGCAAAGCTCTCGGCGAGGCGCCGCGCCGTCATCTCGTCGGCATCGGCATTGGCGTCGATCGTCGCCGCCAGAGCCCGCCAGTCCTGCGACAGGTCGTGACGCACCGGCAGCATCGCCATTTCGAAGGCTTCGCGCGAGAAATCGGCGAAGGATTTGCCGAGCAGCGGCAGGTCGAGCAGCCATTCGCCGGGATAGTCGACGATATCGACCGACAACCGCCCGCTGGAAAACATGCGGTTCCAGCCGGAGGCCGATTCGTATTCGATGGTGAGTCTTAGTTCGGAAATGGCGCGCGTCGAGTCCGGCCAGACGCGGTCATTGACCAAAGCGGCGATGTGATCCTCGTACTGAAAACGCGGCACGGCGTCGTCGGGCTGTTCCTCGAGGAAGGCGCGCGCGATGCGTCCCGACTTCTGCGCCTCGAACAGCGGCAGGCGCCCGCCATGGATCAGATTGTGGACGAGCGCCGAGATGAACACCGTCTTGCCGGCACGGGAGAGGCCGGTGACGCCGAGCCGCAGCGATGGCGAAAACAGCCCGCTTGCCCGCCCCGACAGCGTATCCAGGGCAATTCTCGCTTCGTCGGTGAATGTCGTCAGCGATGATGCCAAAATCTGCTCTCTCGGGTCCCGGTCTGCCCCGATATAGGCTTTGCATCCGCAGTTTGAAATGGCGTCCGGCCCTGGCCGGCTCCGCTCAGAGATCGGCAGGCGTCAGGAAGGCTTCGAGATAGCCGGCACCTTGCGCGGCCTCGGTGAGGGTGCCCTCGAAGCGCACGACCGCCAGGCCCGAAGTCGGAAAACCGTGGTTCATGATGGCCCGCGCCGCCTCGTCGCCATCGCCCGAAACCGCCATGGCAAGGTCTTCCGTCATCGGATTGTGGCCGATGACCAGCAGCGAGCCCGGCCCGCCATTGCCGCGGATGATGGCGAGATAGCCGGCGGCATCCTCGCTGTAGAGCGTGTCGAAGAACAGCACCCGGCCGGTATCGGTGTGGCCGGCAATGCCCTCCAGCGTCTGGCGCGCGCGCTTGGCGTTGGAGCAGAGCGTGATATCGGGAATGTAGTTGCGGGCACGCATCGCCGTCCCCATCATTTCGGCATCGGCAATGCCCGATGCGTCGAGCGGGCGATCGAAGTCGCGCACGCCGGGCAAGGCCCAACCAGCCTTTGCATGCCGCAACAGATACAGTGTGCTCACCGGACCCCCATGGTGCGCTGGCCTCTCAAATGACACAATTGGATTAGCCACGAGAACGGCCTGCCGCACAATGGGCAGCAGTACCCAAGCACAACGAATCATGTGCGAATTCGCCCGCGCCCTTGTTGTGGAAGGCTTTGCCCGGGGTTGCTGCATACGGCATTAACAATTGCGTGAAACGCGCGCCGATTACGCTTGTGCAGCCTTCTCTGCGCGAATATATAGGCCCCAAATTTGGGGTTGTTGGGTGAGTCGAATGAACGATATCTCTACCGCCGATTACGTACCCTCCGAAGACGAGCCGTTCATGAACGAACGGCAGAAATCATACTTCCGCCTGAAGCTCGTCACTTGGAAGAACGACATACTGCGCGAAGCGCGCGAAACTCTCGAAATCCTGCAGCAAGAAAACGCAAACCACCCCGATCTTGCCGATCGGGCTTCTTCGGAAACCGACCGCGCGATCGAACTTCGCGCTCGCGACCGCCAGCGCAAGCTCATTTCAAAGATCGATTCGGCGCTGCAGCGCATCGATGAAGGCACTTACGGCTACTGCGAGGAAACCGGCGAACCGATCGCGCTCAAGCGTCTCGACGCACGCCCGATCGCGACCCTGTCGATCGAAGCGCAGGAGCGCCACGAGCGCCGCGAGAAGGTCTATCGCGACGATTGAGCCGCAGACATCAGACATCAATTGCTTCATTTAGAAATGGCCGGGTTTCCCGGCCATTTCTGTTTGTGCGTGACTCTTCCGGTCTTGCCGCACCAAGCCTCGGTTCGAAGAGATCATGCGCAAGAATGGTAATGGTACAAATCCACACTCCGGTCAGGACCGGCCGGTTTCCGGTGGGACCTACCGCTTCTGGCTGGCGAGCTCGCCGAGCAGCTTGGTCATCTCGTCGTCGAGCGAAGCCGGCGCTTTGGCCGCCGGCTTGCTGGCGTGCGAATCATCGAGCGAGACCTCGAGCTCCCGCATCAGCGTGTCGTCGATGGACTCGCGCTTCGGTGGCGGCGGCGCCTGCCGGGCGGTGTTGGCGGCAGCGCCATAGGCCGGCAGCGGCGTCACATTGCTCGCTTGGTAGATCTGGGCTGGTTTTGGCGCCGGCGCGGCCTGGCGTGGCGGAACGGCGGCAGGGGCCGCCCTTACCGGTTGCGGCGCCTGCCTTACGGGTGCGGCGGCAGCGGGTTGTGCCGCGCGCGGACGCGGCGCCTGTTGCTGCTGGCCGCCGCCATCGCCGGTCAGGGCCGGACGGCGAGGCGCTGCCAGCCTGATGTCGCGCTCGACGACGACGTCGGTCGGGCCGCCGATCAAAATCAGGTGTTCGATATCGTCGCGACGGATGAGCACCAGCCGGCGGTGGCTGTCGACCGCGGTGGCGTCCATGACCGCCAGCCGCGTCTTGCGGTTCCTGCCGCCGGCAACGAAGGTGCCGAAGGTCAGGTTGCGGACCAGCCTGATGATGACAAGCACGATGACCAGCAGGACAAGGGCGGCAAACGTCCACAGCAGCGCCGCGGCATATCCGGGACCCGCCACGCTATCCAGCCACTGCATCGGTGCCCCCAAATCGGTTTTGAAGTGGAGGCGACACTAGACCGTTGCGACCGGCCACCGCAAGTTGCCTTCACGCTTCATGAACAGCTTGAAACACCGGGGCGTCATTTTTATCCGACATTTGCCGCCAAGGCCTTTTCCGGACTAGGAGAATGTGATTCAACCGGCCGGGGGCGATGTCGGACAAACTCACGAGCAGGGGGCATATGGCCAGGGAAACGCGCGGCGATTTCTATCCGGTACCGATCGTCGACCAGAACACGCGGCCAGGCGCGGTTACCCGGCTCATCGTCTTCATTATCGTCCTGACCGGCGCCGCGGTCGTTTTCGGCCTTTTCCGGGAGCGGCTTGGCGATCCCTTCCTGCTCGGCATGCTGGGCGTGCTCGCCATGATCGGCGTCGGCTTCCTGTTCGCCACGGCCATCGGCTTCGTCCAGATCGCGCCGCGTTCGACCGGGGATGAACTGTCGAAGGCCTTCGTCGATTCGATGTCGCAGGGCCTGATCGTCACCGATACCAAGGGCCGCGTCGTCTACGCCAACCGGGCCTATGCCGAGATGACCGGCGCCGCGTCGGCGGCCGATCTGAAGACGGTCGAAGGCCTGCTTTCCGATGTTCCCGAGGCATCGGTGACCATATACCGGCTGGCCTCGGGTCTGCGCGATGGTCAGGCCGGCGACGGCGAATTCCGTCTGGCGCAGTCGATCCGGCCGGGCGCCGAACCGGGCGCACGCTGGTACCGGGCACGGGCCCGCACCTTCAGCGTTCCCGGCCAGCGTCTGCCCATGCTCGCCTGGCAACTTGCCGATATCTCGCAGGAACGGGCCGAGCAGGAGCGCTTCTTCCTCGACCTGCAGAAGGCCATCGACCATCTCGACCACGCCCCGGCCGGCTTCTTCTCGGCCGACCAGGAGGGGCGCGTCACCTACATCAACGCCACGCTCGCCGAATGGCTGGGCATCGATCTCGCGAGCTTCACGCCTGGCGCGGTCACGCTGCCGGAAATCGTCGCCGGCGATGGCATGGCGCTGGTGCGCTCGGTCAAGGCCGATCCCGGCACCACCCGCAACGCCGTCATCGATCTCGACCTGACGACGTCAAACGGCGAGGCGCTGCCTGTGCGCTTCATGCACCGTGTCTCGGCCAGCCGCGAGGGCACCAACGGTCCGACCCGCACCATCGTGCTCAACCGCACGCAAGGGGAGGACGCGTCCGCCGACTTGCGCGCCTCGGAAGTGCGCTTCACCCGCTTCTTCAACTCGACGCCGATGGCGATTGCCGGCGTCGACGCCAGCGGCCGCATCCTGCGCACCAACGCGCCGTTCCTGTCGCTGTTTGCCTCCGTCGTCGACCGCGATGCCGTCGACCGCCGCGTGCGGCTGGATACGGTCATCCATGAGCGCGACCGCCCGGCCTTTGCCGCCGCCTTCGAAAAGGCCCGGCTCAGGCAGGCCGACATCGATCCGATCGACACGCTGCTGCCCGGCAATGAGGAGCGCCACATACGCTTCTACGTCAACGCGGTTGCCGACGGCACCGGCGGCGAGGGGGCCGAGGAATCGGCCATCGTCTATGCCGTCGACACCACCGAGCAGAAAGCGCTCGAAGGCCAGATGGCGCAGAGCCAGAAAATGCAGGCTGTGGGACAGCTCGCCGGCGGCATCGCCCACGACTTCAACAATGTGCTGACCGCCATCATCATGGCGTCGGACCTTCTTTTGACCAATCACCGCCCGTCGGACCCGTCCTTCCCCGACATCATGAACATCAAGCAGAACGCCAACCGGGCGGCCTCGCTGGTGCGTCAGCTGCTCGCCTTCTCGCGCAAGCAGACATTGCGGCCGGAGGTGCTGAACCTCACCGACGTGCTTGCCGATCTCAGGATGCTGCTTGCCCGCCTGGTCGGCAACGACATCAAGCTGAAGGTCGACCACGGCCGCGACCTGTGGCCGGTCAAGGTCGACATCGGCCAGTTCGAGCAGGTGGTGGTCAATCTCGCCGTCAATGCGCGCGACGCCATGCCGGCCGGCGGCGATCTCACCGTGCGCACGCGAAATGTCACGGCCGAGGAATGCAAGAGCTTTTCCTACCGCGAACTCACCCCGGCCGACTATGTCCTGGTCGAGGTCGAGGACACCGGCTCCGGCATCGCGCCGGATGTGCTCAAGAAGATCTTCGAGCCGTTCTTCACCACCAAGGAGGTCGGCAAGGGCACCGGCCTCGGCCTGTCGATGGTCTACGGCATCATCAAGCAGACCGGCGGCTTCATCTACTGCGATTCCGAAGTCGGCAAGGGCTCGACCTTCCGCATCTTCCTGCCACGCCACATCGTCGAGGCGAAAAAGCCCGGCGACGTCAGCGAGGCGCCGGCAGCACCGGTGAAAGCCGCCGACACCGGCAAGGACCTCTCGGGCTCGGCCACCGTGCTGCTGGTCGAGGATGAGGACGCCGTGCGCATGGGCGGCTCGCGGGCGCTCACCTCGCGCGGCTACACGGTGCACGAGGCATCTTCGGGCGTTGAGGCGCTGGAAGTCTTCGAGGCGCTCGGCGGCAAGGTCGATATCGTCGTGTCCGACGTGGTGATGCCGGAAATGGACGGCCCGACGCTGCTTGGCGAATTGCGCAAGCGCCAGCCCGACATCAAGTTTGTCTTCGTGTCCGGCTATGCCGAAGATGCCTTCGCCCGGAACCTGCCGCCCGACGCGCAATTCGGCTTCCTGCCGAAGCCGTTCTCGCTCAAGCAACTGGCCACCGTCGTCAAGGACGTGTTGGAATCCTGATGCATGGCGCTCAAAAGTGGCCCGCTTTTGAGAAAACGACATGCATAAAACAACAGCCTAAAGTGCGTCGCCAGCGACGCGCGTTAGATCTCCCTAATTCACTGCTTGCGCAATGACGTGACGCTGCCATGATTGCAGGCGAAACGGGCGGCGGGTTTTGGGGAGCATGTCGTGACGCCGCACAATGAGGCAGCCAAGGGTGACTATGCCGCAACGGTGCTGTTGCCGGGCGACCCACAGCGCGCCGAGTGGATGGCGAAAACCTTTCTGGAGGCGCCGCGCTGCGTCAACCGCCGCCGGGGCGCGCTGGGCTTCACCGGCCTCTATCGCGGTCGTCCCGTCAGCATCCAGGCCACCGGCATCGGTGTCCCGTCCTTCCTGGTCTATGTGCATGAGCTGCTGGACTTCCACGGCGTCAAAACGCTGATCCGTACCGGCACCTGCGGTGGCCTGACCGCCGATGTGCCGCTGCGTTCCGTGGTGATCTCGCAATCGGTGCGCGCCGAGAGCGAGCGAAGCGGCGAGGTCTTCGGCCTCTACGATGCCGCGGCCGGGCCAGATCCCGGCCTGTTCGCCCACGCCTTGGCGTGCGCCGCTCAACTCGGCATCGACCATCAGGCAGGGCTGACCATCTGCAGCGATGTGTTCTATCACCCGGAAGGTCGCGCTCGGTTCGCTGAAGCACAGGCGCTCGGCGCGCTCGCCGTCGACATGGAAACCAGCGCGCTCTACCGCCTCGCGGCGCATTTCGGCGCCCGCGCTTTGTCGCTGCTGACCGTCGTCGACAACATCGTGACCGACGAGCTAACCGCCTATTCCGAACGTCAGGCGCTGTTCGCCGACATGGCGCGGCTCGGGCTCGAGGTTGCGGCCGAGGGCTAAGCTTCAGGCGGCTTCGCGCTTCGGCGTCAGCTCATCCATGTCGGGCCGGTGACCGCGCAGATAGAGCGCGCAGGTGGTGCGCAGCATCGACGCGAAGTTGGGAATGGCGCCGTTGATCTCGATCGCCTCGTCATAGAGTTTTGAGATGAACTTCGGCGTCGTCAGGCCCTGGCTGTCGGCGATCTCGTCGAGCAGCGCCCAGAACGTGGCTTCAAGCTGGATGCTGGTAGAGTGTCCGTCGATGCGGATCGATCGGTTGATCTGTCGGTAGCCTTCCGGATCCTGCCCGGCAAAAACCCTGCACATTCCTACCTCCCGATATTGTTGGTTTTGGGCGCAGTGAGTCGCGCCTTCAAGCCTATTTTTGTCCAGCCATTTTCGACCCGAAAGCCGCAAACGGCAATCGGACTTTGGTCTTTAGGCATCAGCCATAGCACCGATTGCAAATTTGGCCGTGGTAACCGGCTGCCACCACCTTTCGCGCGTGCCGCCCATAATCGCCTCCAACATGCAGCGACGGAGACTGATTTGGCGAAGGCTATCCATTCCATGATCCGGGTTCTCGAGGAGGCCCGATCCGTCGATTTCTACAGAAACGCTTTCGGGCTCGATGTCGCCGACAGGCTGGATTTCGAGACATTCACGCTGGTTTACCTCGCCAACCCCGAAACCGGCTTCGAACTTGAACTCACCGTGAACAAGGGCCGCACCGAGCCTTATGGGCTTGGCGACGGCTATGGCCACCTGGCGGTCTCGGTCGCCGATCTCGACAGCGAGCACGACCGCATCGGCGCGCTCGGCCTCAACCCCAAGAAGATCGTCGAGTTCAACCGCGACGGGACGCTGATCGCCCGCTTCTTCTTCATCGAGGACCCCGACGGCTACAAGATCGAGGTTCTGCAGCGCGGAGGGCGCTTCCAGTAGGGGATTATTCGGCCGCGCTCATCAGCGCGGACGCCAGCAACGGCGCTTTTCAAGGGGCGCAAATAGCCAGCAGGGAGGAACAAATGGTCACGATCTATGACGGGAAGCCTGGGCTCTCACGTCGTGAACTTCTCAAGCGCGGTGGCATCGGCGCGCTGCTTGTCATTTCCGGCAGCGCCGTCATCAGCCCCGAAAATGCCTGGGGGCTGGAGACATCGGCGCTCAAGCCCGAAACCATGGCGACGCTGATCCAGATGGCGCGCGACATCTATCCGCACGATCAGGTCCCGGACAAATATTACGCCATCGCCGTCAAGGGACATGACGAGCAGGCCGGCAAGGACGCCGCCTACAAGACGATGATCGAAGACGGCATCGCGGACCTAGACAAGAAGTCGGGTGAGAGCGGCTATCGCGGCCTTGGCTGGGAGGAGCAGCGCGTCGCCGTGCTGAAGCAGATCGAGGCGACGCCGTTCTTCCAGTCCATCCGCGGCGGCCTCGTCGTCAGCCTCTACAACCAGCAGGAGGTCTGGCCGATCTTCGGTTACGAGGGCGAGTCCTTCTCCAAGGGCGGCTACATCGAGCGCGGCTTCGGCGACATCGAGTGGCTCTAGAGCCCTCTGTCGTTTTGAAGCTCCGCAAACAGGAACTCATGGGAGGAAACCATGGCAGCACCATTTGATCTCAAGAACGACAATGTCGTCGTCATCATCGGCTCGGGCGCCGGCGGCGGTACGCTCGGCAACGAACTCGCCCAGAAAGGCGTCGATGTCGTCATCCTCGAGGCGGGCGCCCGCCACGAATATGAGGATTTCATCAACGACGAGTGGGCCTCCTTCAGCCAGCTCGCCTGGACGGACAAGCGCACGACATCCGGCGACTGGCGGGTGTCAAAGGATTTTCCCAATTTGCCGGCCTGGATCGTCAAATCGGTCGGCGGCTCGACCACGCACTGGGCCGGCGCCTCGCTGCGCTTCCAGGAGCATGAGTTCAAGGCACTCACGAACTACGGCAAAGTAGAGGGCGCGACCCTACTGGACTGGCCGGTCACGCTGGCCGAGATGGAGCCCTACTACGCCAAGGCTGAAGCCAAGATGGGCGTCACCGGCACCAATGACTGGCCGCGGCTGCCCGGCAACAACAACTTCAAGGTGCTGAAGGCCGGCGCCGACAAGCTCGGCTACAAGGAATGCCATACCGGCAACATGGCCATCAATTCCGTCCAGCGCGACGACCGCAACTCCTGCCAGCAGACCGGCTTCTGCTTCCAGGGCTGCAAATGGGGCGCCAAATGGTCGACGCTCTACACGGAAATTCCAAAGGGCGAAGCCACCGGTCATCTCGAAGTGCGGCCAAATGCCATGGCGATCAAGATCAACCATGACGCCTCGGGCAAGGTGACCGGCGTCGTCTATGCCGACAAGGACGGCAAGCTGCAGGAGCAGAAGGCGCGTATCGTCGCCGTAGCCGGCAATTCGATCGAAAGCCCGCGCCTGCTGCTCAATTCGGAGTCGGCCAAGTTCCCGCACGGGCTGGCCAATTCGTCGGGGCAGGTCGGCAAGAACTACATGCGTCACACCACCGGCTCGGTCTACGCCATCTTCGACAAACCGGTGCACATGTATCGCGGCACCACCATGGCCGGCATCATCCGCGACGAGGCGCGCCACGACCCGTCACGCGGTTTTGTCGGCGGTTATGAGTTCGAGACGCTGTCGCTCGGCCTGCCCTTCATGGCCGCCTTCCTCAACCCCGGCGGCTGGGGCCGTTCCTTCACCACCGCGCTCGACCACTATGACCACATGGCCGGCCTGTGGATCGTCGGCGAGGACATGCCGCGCGCGGAAAACCGCATCACGCTGCACAAGGACGAGAAGGATGCGCACGGCATGCCGATTGCCGATGTGCATTTCGACGATCACCCCAACGACACGGCGATGCGCAACCATGCCTACAAGCAGGCCACCGCGCTCTATGACGCCGTTGGCGCGACGCGCTCGTTCCCGACGCCGCCCTATCCCTCGACCCACAATCTCGGCACCAACCGGATGAGCGAGAAGGCGGAAGACGGCGTCGTCAACAAGCACGGCCAGGCGCACGACATCAAAAATCTGTTCGTGTCGGACGGCAGCCAGTTCACCACCGGTGCGGCCGAAAACCCGACGCTGACCATCGTTTCGCTGGCGATCCGCCAGGCCGAATACATCGCCGCGCAAATGTCGGCCAAGACGATCTGAGCCGTCCTCCCGGACCGCTAAGCGGAACGCGCATGGGCGCGTTCCGCACTTCTTCTCCCGAGACTGACTAGGCGCCGACCGGCTGGCCGTCCTTGCGGCGGATGGCGACGACGGACGGCCGCGGCAGCTGGCCGTCTTTGAAGTCGGGCCACCGCGTCTGCACCTTGTCGAGCGTCTCGGCGTCTTCGGCCGGGTGCTGTACCGACAGGAACAGCGTCGTGCCATCCGGCGTGAAGCACGGGCCGGTTGCCTCCGCGCCGTGTGGGCAGGTGAACAGCAGTTTCGGCAGGCCGCGCGCCGCGCCCTCCGTATCGACGCCATAGACGCCGTCCGGCAGGTCGAAATCATTGGCGCCGTCGGTCGCCACCCACAGCCGCCCGGCCGGATCGAAGGTGATGTTGTCGGGGCAGACGAACCAGCCATTGTCTGACGTATCCGGATGGAAGGTCGCGCCGACTTTTGCATCCTTCGGATTGCCGCAGAGGACGAACAGGTCCCAGGCATATTTTTCCGACGTGTGGTCGGCATCCGCGCCGCGGCCACCGGGCGGGATCAGTTCGACGATATGGCCCCAGAGGTTTTCCGGCCGTGTATTGGCCGGATTGACCTTCGACTGGTCGCGCTTCTTGTTCTTGGTCATCACCGCATAGACGCGGCCGGTCACCGGATTGGTCTCGATGTCCTCCGGCCGGTCCATCGGCGTGGCGCCCAGCGCATCGGCCGCAAAACGCGTCTTCAGCAGCACTTCGGCCTGGTCGGCGAAACCGTTCTCGGCGGTGAGCTTGCCCTGGCCATGCACCAAAGGCAGCCACGTCATCGACCCATCGGCATCGAAGCGGGCGACCGACAGCACGCCGTCGTCGAGCAGATCAGCGCCCGAGGCCGGGTTGGCCTTGTCATAGGCCTTGGCCGAGACGAAGCGGTACATGTATTCGAAATAGTCGTCGTCACCCATATAGACGACGACGCGGCCGTCCTTGTTGAGGACGACGGTCGACGCCTCATGCGACATGCGGCCGAGTGCGGTGCGCTTCACCGGCTTGGACTGCGGGTCGTAGGGATCGATCTCGACCACCCAGTCGAAGCGGTTGGCCTCGTTGGGCTCCTTGTCGAGGTTGAAGCGGTCATGGAAGCGGCCGCGGCCGTAGATGTCGGAACCGTCGAAACCATACCGATCAAGAAGCTCGGCGGTCGGCGCCTTCTTGGGGTCGCCACCAAAGATGTCGGACACGCCTTCCTCGCAGGTCAGCACCGTGCCCCAGGGGGTAAAGCCGCCGCTGCAATTGTAGCTGGTGCCGAGCACTTTCGTGCCGGTCGCGTCGGCTGTGGTCTTCATCAGCGCATGGCCGGCCACCGGCCCGGAAACGGTCATTTCGGTGTTGGCGGTGATGCGACGGTTGAGCGGGCTGTCGGCGACCGTTTCCCACTTGCCGTCCTTCAACTGCACTTCGACGATCGAATGGCCCATTGCGGCCATGCCGAGATCGACCTGCTCCTTGGTCATCGTCTTGCCGGCGTCTTCCTCGGTCGTGCCCGGAAACATCACATTGGGCGAGATGTATTCGTTGTTGACGCAGAGCAGGCCATGGTCGGAATTCACCGTGCCCTTGGGCAGCGGCATGAAGGCGATGTAGTCGCAATTGTAACCGAAGCGCTTTTCCTGCTCGTCGGCTGCGACCTTGTTGCCGTCGAATTCGGCGAGGCCGGCGGCGAGCGGATCGCCCCAGCGCGCGACGATGGTCGTTTCATAGCCTTCGGCGGCGGCGTGGGTTTTGTCGTAGACGCGCTTCAGCTCGGGAAAGCCGAGCGTCGATTGCGCTGCCGCGGCATGCGTTTCGCCGGCAAACAGGGAGCCGACGAAGCTGGCGCCGGCAAGCAGCGCGCCGGAGGCAAGGCTGCCTTTGAGAAGAGACCGGCGCGAGACGCGCTCGGCAATGATGTCGCGGATGACGGGTGAGGATGAAGACGGTGCGTTGGCCATGGTGTCTGCCTCTCAGGGTGGATGTTACGGCGCACCGCTGCCCTAGTCTGCTTCGGCAACATCCGCATGACATGAGAGGAAGGTTTCGCCGCAATCGGGCGCGGCGAGGGCTTTGCTCAGCCCTTGGTGCAGGTCGAGGCGGTGAAGGCGCCGTCGGGCTGCTTCAGGATGATGTCGAACGACGGGGTGGTTTCGCCGTCCAGCGTCGCTTGCGTCATCGAGACGGAATTGCCGCCGGCGGTGTAGCCGCCCAGCGGGCCGAGCCAGGTGATCTCGCCATTGGCGTTCATCTGATAGTTATAGCCTTGCAGCGCGGTGCCGAACGTCACCGGACCGCTATAGACATTGCCCTTGATGGTGATGTCACCGAGGTTGAGGAAGGCGCCGAGCAGATAGACTTCGCAGTGATAGGTGCCGTCCGGCAGCTTGCCGTCGCTGAAGTCGGCGCGCGCGCCGCCGCTCGTTGCCATCAGCAGCAGGATGCCGGAAATGCAGGAGATGCGGGATGTCATCGGCTCACTCGTTTGCGGGGTGAGCTTGCCCCATTTTTGCGCCGTGCCGCAACATTGTTCGTCCTTATGCCGCCGGCGGAGTTCAAAATCTAGGCACTTGTCATATTTGGGCGAAAATTAGGCAAAAGCCTTGTGCGCTGCGCAAATTTCCCTCATCAAATTTTTAACCGGCTGCCTTTGTTTTCTTGAGGATAATATAGTAATCAGCTGATAACGTTAGATTATTCCCCATTTCCGAGAGCCGCCCTTGCGTTTGGCACGGCTGTTGCATTGCTTGTTGCGATGCAATCAACCAGCTGGGGAGACTTCGATATGAGGGGTAATTTCGCGACAATAACAAAAATGTTTTCGGCCGGCGTGGTCGCTGCCGGCCTGTCGATGTCGTCTCCGGCCAAGGCCGCCGAAGACACGATCAAGGTCGGCATTCTGCATTCGCTGTCGGGGACCATGGCGATTTCGGAGACGACGTTGAAAGACGCCATGCTGATGCTCATCGAAGAGCAGAACGCCAAGGGCGGCCTGCTCGGCAAGAAGCTGGAAGCCGTCGTCGTCGATCCGGCCTCGAACTGGCCGCTGTTTGCCGAAAAGGCGCGCGAGCTGATCTCGAAGGACAAGGTCGCCGCCGTGTTCGGCTGCTGGACCTCGGTGTCGCGCAAATCGGTGCTGCCGGTGTTCTCCGAGCTCGACAACATCCTGTTCTATCCCGTCCAGTATGAAGGCGAGGAAAGCGAGCGCAACGTGTTCTACACGGGTGCGGCGCCCAACCAGCAGGCGATCCCCGCCGTCGACTATCTCATGAGCGAGGATGGCGGCTCGGTGAAGCGTTGGGTGCTGGAAGGCACCGACTATGTCTATCCGCGCACCACCAACAAGATCCTCGAGGCCTATCTGAAGGCCAAGGGCGTCGCCGCCGAAGACATCATGGTCAACTATACGCCGTTCGGCTTCTCCGACTGGCAGACCGAAGTCTCGGCGATCAAGAAGTTCGGCTCGGCCGGCAAGAAGACCGCCGTGGTCTCGACCGTCAATGGCGACGCCAACGTGCCCTTCTACAAGGAGCTCGGCAACCAGGGCATCAAGGCCGAGGACATCCCGGTCATGGCCTTCTCGGTCGGCGAGGAAGAACTGGCCGGTCTCGACACCGCGCCGCTGGTCGGCCATCTCGCCGCCTGGAACTACTTTGAGAGCGTCGACACGCCCGAGAACAAGAAGTTCATCGCCGACTGGCACAAGTTCATCAAGAACGACAAGCGTACCACCAACGACCCGATGGAAGCCCACTATATCGGCTTCAACATGTGGGTGAAGGCGGTCGAGAAGGCTGGCACCACCGATCCGGACAAGGTCATCGACGCCATGGTCGGCGTGTCCGTGCCGAACCTCACCGGCGGCTATTCGACGATGATGCCGAACCATCACATCACCAAGCCCGTGCTGATCGGCGAAATCCAGGCCGACGGCCAGTTCGAGACCGTGTCGCAGACGCCCGGCCTCGTGATGGGCGACGAATGGTCCGACTATCTGCCTGACTCCAAGGACCTGATCTCCGATTGGCGCGCGCCTCTGTCCTGCGGCAACTTCAACGTCGCCACCGGCAGGTGCGGCGGCAAGGGTACGAACTGATCCCTCCCGGGACTGGTCGTCGCCACGACCAGAGACCGCAAGGCGTCCGGGCGCTTCAGCCCGCCCGGACGCCAAATTCCACCTCCTGGAAAGTATCTGAACGGATGATCCTGTTGCGCGCTCTCGGCTTCATGCTGGTGTTCCTGATGGCAAGCCTGTTGCCGTCGAACGCAGCCGAAGCCGATCTGCGCGCTATCATCGCCAAATTCGCCAGCGGCACCGGCTTTGCCGCCACCGAGGCGGTCGTGCGCGAGCTTGCCACCACCGGCGATCCGCTGGTCGAACGGCCGCTCGCCGCACTTGCCGAAGGCAACCTCTACATCCGCAAAGCCGATTCAGCCGTCTTCGTCGGCAATGAGGCCGGCGACAGCGTCACGCTGCTCGACCCGCTGAGCGGCGAGAAGACCGGCGAGGCCGCCAAGGCCGACATCACCAAGATCAAGGTCAACAACACGCTGCGCCGCGTTATCCGCGATGCGCTGGGCACGCTGACGTTGCGTGCGAAAGATCCGGCCGTGCGCATTGCCGCCGCCGACACCATGTTCAAGACGCCTGATGCCGCGAACATCGAGCCGCTCGACGCCGCAATCGCCGCCGAGACCGACGCCAAGGTCAAGGCGCTGTTCGAACAGGCGCGCGCGGCATCGGTGCTGGTCTCCGACAAGCCAGAGGCCGACAAGCTCGCCGCCATCGCGTTGATCGGCGCGCGCGGCGACCGCGACGCGCTGTCGCTGCTCACCGCGGTCGAAACCAATGCGCAAGGCGCGGTCAAGGACGCCGCGAGTGACGCGATCGCCAGCATCAACTCGTCCCTGGCGCTGTGGGATGCCGGCCAAAACATCTGGTACGGCATATCGCTGGGCTCGGTGCTGCTGCTCGCGGCCATCGGCCTTGCCATCACCTTCGGCGTCATGGGCGTCATCAACATGGCGCATGGCGAGATGGTCATGCTTGGCGCCTACACCACCTTCGTCGTCCAGCAGGTGATCCGCACCTCATTCCCCGGCCTGTTCGACTGGTCGCTGGTCATTGCGCTGCCGCTCGCCTTCCTGGTCGCCGCTTCTGTCGGCCTGATCATCGAGCGCGGCGTCATCCGCTTCCTCTACGGCCGGCCGCTGGAGACGCTGCTCGCCACCTGGGGCGTCTCGCTGGTCCTGCAGCAGGCGGTGCGCTCGATCTTCGGCCCGACCAACCAGGAGGTCGGCAACCCCTCCTGGATGTCGGGCTCGTTCGATGTCGGCCAGCTCGCCATCACCTGGAACCGCCTCTGGATCCTGGTCTTCGCGCTGACCGTCTTCGGCGTGCTGCTCTATGTCATGAAGCGCACGCCCTGGGGCTTGCAGATGCGCGCCGTCACCGCCAACCGCCGCATGGCCGCCTCGATGGGCATCAGGACGCCCTGGGTCGACGCGCTGACCTTTGCCCTGGGATCGGGCATTGCCGGCATTGCCGGCGTCGCGCTCAGCCAGATCGACAATGTCTCGCCCAATCTCGGCCGCGGCTACATCATCGACAGTTTCATGGTCGTCGTCTTCGGCGGCGTCGGCAATCTCTGGGGCACGCTGGTCGGCGCCTTCTCGCTCGGCATCGTCAACAAGGTTTTAGAACCCTATGCCGGCGCCGTGCTCGGCAAGATCGTCGTGCTCGTCCTGATCATCCTGTTCATCCAGAAGCGCCCGCGCGGCCTGTTCGCGCTCAAGGGCAGGGCGGTGGAAGCATGATCACGGGACGCTTCTTCGCCGCGGGTGCGGACCGCCGCATCGCCATCACCATTTTCATCTTGCTGGCCGTGGCCATCCTCGTTCCGGCGCTCAACCTCGCGGTATCGCCGACCAGCGCCTTCTACATCCCGTCCTATATCGTCGCGCTGACCGGCAAATATCTCTGCTACGCATTGCTTGCCTTGGCGCTCGATCTCGTCTGGGGCTATTGCGGCATTCTCTCGCTCGGCCATGGCGCCTTCTTCGCACTCGGCGGCTATGCGATGGGCATGTATCTGATGCGCCAGATCGGCTCGCGCGGCGTCTACGGCAATCCGGTCTTGCCCGATTTCATGGTGTTCCTGAACTACAAGGAATTGCCCTGGTTCTGGACCGGTTTCGACCATTTCTGGTTCGCCGCCATCATGGTGCTGGCGGTGCCCGGCCTGCTCGCCTTCGTCTTCGGCTGGTTTGCCTTCCGCAGCCGCGTCACCGGCGTCTATCTCTCGATCATCACCCAGGCGATGACCTATGCGCTGCTGCTCGCCTTCTTCCGCAACGATATGGGTTTCGGCGGCAACAACGGCCTGACCGATTTCAAGGACATTCTGGGCTTCAACGTCCAGGCCGACGCCACGCGCTCGGCTTTGTTTGCCGCCAGCGCGGTGACGCTCGCGCTCGCGGTTTTAGTCACCTGGGCGATCGTCGGCTCCAAATACGGCAAGCTGCTAATGGCGGTGCGCGATGCCGAGAGCCGCACCCGTTTCCTTGGCTGGCGCGCGGAGAACGTAAAACTGTTTGCCTTCACCGTCTCGGCCGTTATGGCCGGCATTGCCGGCGCGCTCTACGTGCCGCAGGTCGGCATCATCAATCCCGGCGAGTTCGAGCCGTCCAACTCGATCGAAGTGGTGATCTGGGCGGCAGTCGGTGGGCGCGGCACCATCGTTGGCCCGATCGTCGGCGCGCTTTTGGTCAATGCCGGCAAATCCTGGTTCACCGGCGTGCTGCCGGAGTTCTGGCTGTTTGCGCTGGGCGGCCTGTTCGTTGCCGTCACCCTGTTCCTGCCCAAGGGCATCATCGGCATGTGGGATTCCTGGCGCGGCAACGCCAAGGCGATGCGGGCAGCCGCAATCGCCGAGGAAGCCGGCAGCGATGCCGATGCCCCACCACCAAAGATCGTCCGCAGCGCGGCGACAACGCCCGGTGCCTGGTCCGCGACCGGCCCTGAACCGCAGCCGGCGGAGTAGAGCGATGTCGAAGTCCAACACCATCCTTTATCTCGACGGCGTCTCGGTCTCCTTTGACGGTTTCCGCGCCATCAACAACCTGTCGCTGGTGCTCGACAAGGGCGAGATGCGCGCCATCATCGGCCCCAACGGCGCCGGCAAGACGACGATGATGGACATCGTCACCGGCAAGACGCGTCCCGACGAGGGTGAGGTGTTCTTCGACGGCCAGGTCGATCTGACCCGGCACGACGAGGCCGAGATCGCCATGATGGGCATCGGTCGCAAGTTCCAGAAGCCGACCGTCTTCGAAAGCCACAGCGTCGAAGACAATCTGATGCTGGCGCTGAAGGGGCCGCGCTCGATCTTTCCGGCGCTGTTCCATCGCCGCTCGGCCGCCGAAGCCCGGCAGATCGACGACATACTCGGCGTCATCCGGCTCGGCGACAAGCGTCACGATCTCGCAGCCAACCTCAGCCACGGCCAAAAACAGTGGCTGGAGATCGGCATGCTCTTGGCGCAGGACCCGAAGTTGCTGCTGGTCGACGAACCGGTCGCCGGCATGACCGATGCCGAGACCGAGGAAACAGCGCGCCTGCTCAAGGATATAGCGCGGGATCACTCAGTCATCGTCGTCGAGCACGACATGCATTTCGTGCGCGAACTCGGCGTCAAGGTCACCTGCCTGCACGAGGGCTCGGTGCTGTCGGAAGGGACGCTCGATTTCGTCTCGGCCGACGAGCGGGTCGTCGAAGTTTATCTCGGGAGATGAGCATGCTGTGGCGGGTGCAGTTCCATCGCTTCGATCTGTCGTTCCTCCGCTTCTGGAAAAGGCGCTGACATGCTCGAAGTTTCCAACGCCACGCTCCACTACGGCGCCGCCCAGGCGCTGCGCGGCGTATCGCTGAAGGCGGGCGCGGGCAAGATTACCTGCGTGCTCGGCCGCAACGGCGTCGGCAAGACCAGTTTGATGAGATCGATCGTCGGCCACCACCGGCTGACGAGCGGAAGCGTTGCCTTCGAGGGGAAGGCGCTCGACCGGAGCGCGGCGTATGATCGCGCCCGGTCGGGCATCGCATTCGTACCGCAGGGCAGGGAGATCTTTCCCCTGCTCACGGTGCGTGAGAACCTGGAATCCGGCTTTGCGCCCTTGAAGCGTGCCGACCGCAATGTGCCGGTGCATGTCTTCGAACTGTTCCCGGTGCTGAAGCAGATGCTGGGGCGCCGCGGCGGCGATCTTTCCGGCGGCCAGCAACAGCAGCTCGCCATCGGCCGGGCACTGGTGATGCGGCCGAAACTGCTGGTGCTCGACGAACCGACCGAAGGCATCCAGCCCTCGATCATCAAGGACATCGGCCGCGCCATCCGCTATTTGCGCGACCAGGCCGGCATCGCCGTGCTTTTGGTCGAGCAATATCTCGATTTCTGCCGCGAGCTCGCCGACGAGGTCAACATCATGGACCGCGGCCAGATCGTCCACACCGGTCCGGCCGAAGATCTGGACAGGGCGGATGTCAGGAAGTTTCTGACGGTGTAGCGCACGGCTGCACGGATCGCGACGTTGAAGATTAGCTGAACGCCCATAGCACTTCGTCATTCTAGGGCGGAGCAAGGAGCGAAGCGACGCGCGCAGACCCTAGAATCCATGCCGCGACATCCGCCGAAGGGCACCGCGATGCAGAATGAAAATGTTTCTGCGGTACATTGCCAGTTCCATCTTCTGAACCGTTGGCAACGTGTCTTGGTCACGGAATGGATCCCTGGGTCTTCGCTCCGCTTTGCGTCGCTACGCCCAAGGATGACGAAGTCGTGGAGGCTCGCGCTGTTGAGGTCAGCTTTAGTCCTATGCCGCCATACTCACCTCTGGCACCCGCAATACTGCATGCTACTCTTTGTCAGGCCTCGGTGAGTCGGCCGCTTCCGTATCAGTCTGGTTCTGTAGCAGATCGGGGGAATGCGCTGGCTCAGCCTGCAAGTTCCACGCAAGCAAGCCATCCTAGCTTTCCCTCGCAGTTCTGATTGTCGGTCAATGTGTCCAGATAATCTTGCCAGGAGAATAGGCTATGGAACGGTTCGTCGAGGACCACCAGAAACGACGGCTGACAGAGCGCGTCGACATCATCACCGCCATCAACATCCTGCGATCGCAAGGCTACCAGCCGGATGAGCTGATCGGCGAAATCACCAAGGTTTTCTACGTCGATCTCGATACCTACAACGAGATCGTCCTGGCGGCCTGACCGCTCAACCTACCCGGCGCGCCGGAAGGCGAGCACACGATTGCGGCCGCCGCGCTTGGCGCCGTAGAGCGCCTTGTCGGCGGCGCTGAGCACCTTGTCGAATTTACTGCCGCCTTCGCTGCCGAAGGCGTAGCCGGCGCTGACCGTGCAGGCGAGCAGCCGGGTCTCGGTGTCGATGCGACGCGAGGCAAAACTGGCCCGGATGCGCTCGGCAATGAATTCCACCTTCTCAGGCAGAATGCGATCGAGGACGAGCGCAAATTCCTCTCCGCCCATACGCGCGGCGACATCGCCCGGCTGGAGATTGGCGGTCAAATCCTTGGCGAACAGTTTCAGCACCTCGTCACCAGTGGCATGGCCGAACTCGTCGTTGATGGCCTTGAAGCCATCGAGATCGAACACGATCACGGCGGTGAACACCCCGACCGGCGTTTTGCCATGCAGGTCGAACAGAGCGCGTCGGTTGAGCAGGCCGGTCAGCGGATCGGTCAGCGCTTCGCGGCGGTGATGCTGCGCCAGGCGGCCCTGGTTGAGCGCCAGCGACAGCGCGCCGATACCGGTCATGCAGGCGATGACGACGATGAGGCTGAGATCCTCGGCCCAATTGCTCGGCGCATGGCCGAGCACCAGCCTGCCATCCCAGACCAGCACTCCGGAGCACAGCACAAAGGATATGGCGGTGGCCGTGTAAAGCCCGGCAATGCCGATGATCGGGGCCGGAAATTCGGTGCGCCCCTTCCAGTATTCATAGGCCGTCGCAAACAGGAGCAGCGCGGCAAAGGCATTTTCCAGCATGAAGCCCAGCCCGTCATAGCCAAGCGCCATTGGCGGCAAGGCGATCGCCAGCGAGACGCCGGCGCCGATGGCGATGCGCGGCAGCGGCGAGTTGCCGGTGGTGAATTGGTGGGCTGCACCCAGCATGGTCGCGAAGCCGAGCAGCAGGAAGGTGAAGGTGGCAAGGCCGAGCAGGCGTCCGGGCGCGTCGATATAGGCCTGGTAGGCGAAGACGTCGGCGACGATCAGAAGCACGCTGGCCGCCCATGTCAGCAGGAATTTCTCCGAGCGCGCGGTAAGCCAGATTCCGAACAATGTCATGCCGAGGCAAGCGGCGGAAAAACCGACGGCCAACAGAAGGGAATTGTAGTCGAGCGACATGCCCTCGTCCTTGCCCGCGGCGACCTGGCTCTTGCAACCGGGCCGGACCGGATTCATGCAGCAAGGAGGTATCGATAAGGTTACGATGGCGGGGAAGATACCACGTTTCGCTTGATTTGGAGCAATTCTGGGTTGAAACGCAACCCGGGCCGGAATTGCGCCAGGACGGAGCGTTGGAGCGGTTTGCTATCTTCCGCGATGCGGGCGAACCGATCAGTTCACCCGCTTCATCAGCGCCATGGCGCCGAACGGCGCGCGCACCTTGCCCTCGGTGATGAAGTAGGCGAACACGTCGCGCGGCTTCACCGGCGCGTCGAAAGCCGGATCGGCGCGCCTCAGATCGGCCGGCTGCTTGCCCTCCGCCCAGATCTTTACCCGCGCCGCCCACTCGTCCAGGCCCTTCGGCGTGTAGCAATCGGGATTGTCGTCCGAACCGGTTTGCAGCCGCGCATAGATGAAATCGCCGGTGATGTCGGCAATGTCAGGGTATTTGGCATGGTCGGCGTAGACGATCGCCGCCTTGTATTTGCGCGCAAGGCTCACGAATTCCGGTACGATGAAACTGTCGTTGCGCACTTCGAGCGCATGGCGCAGCGCCACCCCGTCCTGCTTTTCCGGCAGCAGTTTCAGAAAAGCCTCGAAATCGTCCGCATCGAACTTTTTCGTCGGCGCGAACTGCCACAGAATCGGGCCCAGCTTGTCACCCAGTGCTGCAACGCCGGAGCTGAGGAAGCGCGTCATGGACTCGCCGGCTTCGCCGAGCACGCGGCGGTTGGTGACGAAGCGATTGCCCTTCAGCGAATAGACAAAACCGTCCGGCGCTTCGCTTGCCCATTTGATGAAGGTCGGTTCCTTGAAGCTCGAATAATAGGTGCCATTGACCTCGATGCTCGACACCTGGCGGCTGGCATAGTGCAGCTGCTTGGCCTTCGACAGTTTGTCCGGATAGAAGGACGTATCCCAGGGCTCGAACGTCCAGCCGCCCATGCCTGAGCGGATTGTTCCTTGGCTGGTCATCGTCTTCCTCCCAGTTTTGAAAATGCGGTCCGGCTATTTTGCCACCGGCTTGGCCATATCGACCACGATCCATCCCGGCCTGTAGGATTTTTCCCGGCGACCGGTCTCGCGAAAACCATATGCGGTGTAGAGCGCAATGTTCCGTTCCATGCGCGCATTGGTGTAGAGCCGTATCTCCGGCACGCCCCATTTCAGCGCCTGTTCGCCGGCGAAATCGAGCAGCGCGATGCCGAGTTTCCTGCCCTGGAATGCAGGGGAGACGGCGACGCTGAAGATCATCGCGTGGTCGGGGTGTTTTTCGAGAACGATCAGCCCGGCGAGCTCCGCACCACTTTCCAGGAGCCAGACCTCGCCACGGTTGATGCGCGGCGCATAGTCCTCGTTGACCGGGATCGGTGGCGCGCCGAGCAGGGGCGTGTAGTGCGCATAGGCGGCCTGCGTCAGCGCGACGACGGCAGAGAGATCACCGGCAAGCGCCTTTCGGAACAACATTCAAAGCTCTCCAGGCGCTTGACCGGTCTGTCTGCTATTCCGCCGCTTCGCGCTTGCCCCCTGGGCGCCGCTCCAGCAGTTCTTTCAGGAACTGACCGGTGTAGCTGCGCTTTTCGCGCACGATCGCTTCCGGTGTGCCCTGTGCCACCAGTTCGCCGCCGCCGTCGCCGCCTTCAGGGCCGAGATCGAGCACCCAGTCGGCGGTCTTGATCACCTCGAGATTG
Organism: Mesorhizobium sp. P2_B11; assembly: GCF_056404855.1. Classification (NCBI taxonomy): domain Bacteria; kingdom Pseudomonadati; phylum Pseudomonadota; class Alphaproteobacteria; order Hyphomicrobiales; family Phyllobacteriaceae; genus Mesorhizobium; species Mesorhizobium sp. P2_B11. The sequence goes on along the minus strand of NZ_JBFUDF010000006.1, from coordinate 255,469 downwards.
TGCTCGATGACCACCACCGTGTTGCCCTGGTCGACCAGTTCGTGCAGCACTTCCAAGAGCTTGGCGACGTCGTGGAAATGAAGGCCGGTGGTCGGCTCGTCGAGGATATAGAGCGTCTTGCCGGTCGCCCTGCGCGACAATTCCTTGGCGAGTTTTATCCGCTGCGCCTCGCCGCCCGACAGCGTCGTCGCCTGCTGGCCGATATGGATGTAGCCGAGGCCAACCTGCTTCAGCGTGTCGAGCTTGTCGCGCACGCCGGGTACGGCGGCGAAGAAATCGACGCCTTCCTCAACAGTCATGTCGAGCACATCGGCGATCGACTTGCCCTTGAACACGACATCGAGCGTCTCGCGGTTGTAGCGCTTGCCATGGCAGACATCGCAGGTGACGTAGACGTCGGGCAAGAAGTGCATCTCGATCTTGATGACGCCGTCGCCCTGGCAGGCCTCGCAGCGGCCACCCTTGACGTTGAACGAGAAGCGTCCCGGCTGGTAGCCGCGCGCCTTGGCTTCCGGCAGGCCGGCGAACCAGTCTCGGATCGGCGTGAAGGCGCCGGTATAGGTGGCCGGATTCGAACGTGGTGTCCGTCCGATCGGCGACTGGTCGATGTCGATGACCTTATCGAGGAATTCGAGGCCCTCGATGCGGTCGTGATCGGCGGGATGCTCGCGCGAGCCCATGATGCGGCGCGACGCGGCCTTGAACAAAGTCTCGATCAGGAAGGTCGACTTGCCGCCGCCCGACACGCCGGTGACAGCGGTGAAGGTGCCGAGCGGGATTTCGGCGGTGACGTTCTTCAGATTGTTGCCGCGCGCGCCGACGATCTTCAGCCGGCGGTTCTTCTTGGCTTCGCGCCTGACACCAGGTGTCGCCACTTCCAGCGCGCCCGACAGATATTTGCCGGTGATCGAATTCGGGTTGGCCATCACCTGCTGCGGCGTACCCTGGGCGATGATCTCGCCGCCATGGATGCCGGCGGCGGGTCCCATGTCGACGACATAGTCGGCATGCAGGATGGCGTCCTCGTCATGCTCGACGACGATCACCGTGTTGCCGATGTCGCGCAAATGCTTCAGCGTGTCGAGCAGGCGGGCATTGTCGCGCTGGTGCAGGCCGATCGACGGCTCGTCGAGCACATAGAGCACGCCGGTGAGGCCCGAGCCGATCTGCGACGCCAGGCGAATGCGCTGGCTCTCGCCGCCCGACAGTGTGCCGGAATTGCGCGACAGCGTCAGATAGTCGAGCCCGACATCGTTGAGGAAGCGCAGCCGCTCGCGGATCTCCTTGAGCACGCGCACCGCGATCTCGTTCTGCTGGTCGTTGAGATGTGGCGGCAGGTCGGTGAACCAGCGGTCGGCGCTGCGGATCGACAGTTCCGTGACCTCGCCAATGTGCTTTCCCGCGATCTTCACCGCCAGCGATTCCGGCTTCAGCCGGTAACCCTTGCAGACCGGGCAAGGCGTCGCCGACATAAAGCGCTCGATCTCCTCGCGCATCCAGGCGGATTCGGTCTCTTTCCAGCGCCGCTCGAGATTGGGGATGACGCCTTCGAACGTCTTGGTCGTCTTGTAGGAGCGCAAGCCGTCATCATACTGGAAGGTGACCTCGCGCTCGCCGGTGCCGCGCAGGACGGCTTCCTTGGCCTCTTCGGTCAGATCCTTGAACTTGTCGCCGAGCTTGAAGCCATAGGCCTTGCCCAGTGCTTCCAGCGTCTGCGCGTAATAGGGCGAGGTCGATTTCGCCCACGGGCTGACGGCGCCGTCGCGCAGCGAGACGTTCTCGTCGGGCACGATCAGGCTGGCGTCGATGGCGCGCTGGCTGCCGAGACCGTCGCAGGTCGGGCAGGCGCCGAACGGGTTGTTGAACGAGAACAGCCTGGGCTCGATCTCCGGAATGGTGAAGCCGGACACCGGGCAGGCAAACTTTTCCGAGAACAGGATGCGCTCATGCGTCTCGTTCTTCGACTTGTTGACCGAGTCCTCGCCGGTCTGGCTGGCATCGAGCGGCTTGTCGGCGAATTCCGCGACGGCCAGCCCCTCGGCAAGCTTCAGTGCCGTCTCGATGGAGTCGGCGAGGCGCGTGGCAAGATCGCCGCGCACGACGATGCGGTCGACGACGACGTCGATGTCGTGCTTGTACTTCTTGTCCAGCGCCGGCACGTCGGCGATCTCGTAGAAGACGCCGTCGACCTTGACGCGCTGGAAGCCCTTCTTCTGCAGCTCCAGGAGTTCCTTGCGGTACTCGCCTTTGCGGCCGCGCACGATCGGCGCCAGCAGGAACAGGCGCGTGCCTTCCTCGACCGCCAGCACCCGGTCGACCATCTGGCTGACCGTCTGGCTCTCGATCGGCAGGCCGGTGGCCGGCGAATAGGGGATGCCGACGCGCGCAAACAGCAAGCGCATGTAGTCGTAGATCTCGGTGACGGTGCCGACCGTCGAGCGCGGGTTCTTCGACGTGGTCTTCTGCTCGATCGAGATGGCAGGCGACAGGCCGTCGATCTGGTCGACGTCAGGCTTCTGCATCATTTCGAGGAATTGCCGCGCATAGGCCGACAGGCTCTCGACATAGCGGCGCTGGCCCTCGGCATAGATGGTGTCGAAGGCGAGCGACGATTTGCCGGAGCCCGACAGGCCGGTCATGACGATCAGGCTGTCACGCGGCAGGTCGAGATCGACATTCTTCAGATTGTGTTCGCGCGCACCGCGAATGGAAAGGTATTTATGGTCGGCCATAGCCGGTCGCCGCCTCAGTCTGGATTTCGTGGGATCGGCGGGTTTTCCCGGCCAATCCCCTATGTAGGTATTTTTGCAGCCACGTCGAGAGACGCCACAATTCTCGACCAAGGTCGTTTAACCGCCTTTCGCGCGTAGGGGCAAGCGGAAAGAACAAAGGCCGAACACGCTCCTGACAAAGCTGTGCAGAAACCTGACAAGGGCGTTTCAAGAACTGACCCTGACGTAAGCTCCCGGCGATCACATTTTTCGGTAACCGGCTATTCAACGGTTGACGTCGCCGAATCAGGGGCGCAGTCTCAAGAAGTCAACGAAGCCGGCCGTCTTTCGATGGCCTCGCCGCCCAGAGGCGGCCTGCGAGACGCCGCAGGCAGGTGCGATTAGCGCTTCGGACGACACAGTCGCAACGGACATAGGAGCGGAGCATGACGCCACCGGACAGTCCCTTGAGGCTCCACATCTCGTTGGAGCCGCGGCGGGCATAAGTGCCAGGGTACTTTCAAGGTAGAGAGCATATGCGTCCAAACGAACGCATCGCTTGAATCCGGGAAGCCACCCGACAAACCGTGACCTGCCGTATCCCCTAAAATCAGAGACGGATAGTCGGATCGTCGGCTGAATGCCGCGAAGCATCCGAGATCAAAGTCGGTATAACACTACCGGCAGTTTGGATCTGGAATCCAAAAAAAGCCCCGACCGTTTGCGGAAGCAACGGCGGGGCTGTTCTTTTGTGGGTGTGCCACCCGGTCTCGATCGTTTCACAATGTCCGCGATGGGCAATCGCATAGGGGCGGCGCCAGCCCCCTCTCCGTCCGCTACGCGGCCACCTCTCCCCCATTTCATGGGGGCGAGGAAACGTTAATCTCTAAGGTCGCGGCCCTGAAAAGCTTGGGTTCCTCGCCCCCACAAAGTGGGGGAGAGGTGGCTCGGCGAAGCCGAGACGGAGAGGGGGAGCGCCGTATGCGATTAACTGCCATTCGCAGGCAAGATGCCGGCAGGCAGGTGAGGGGCAGCGCTGACTTTCGGCTGGGAGCTACGAATCCGACCCTACCGGCGCGGCGGCTTGATTCCGCCCGTGCCGACATCGACAGTGATGGTGCCGGAAATCCTGACATCGGTATTGCCGATCTTGAACGTGCCGTTCTCGCCGGCAGGCAGCGCGTCGTCGGGCTCGGGCTGCGGCGCCGGCTTGGCGATGCGGTAGTCGCTGGTCACGCCGGGCAGGGCGCCGGTGCCAGTCTTGCTGTCCGCGGCGACGGCCATGCCGCCCTGCAGGACAAATCCGAAAGTGATGCCCAAGGCCCAGAGCGGGTGCTTCGAAAGGCTTCTGATCATAAGGCCATTATAAGATGCCGGGGCCGGCAATTCCAGACGCCAGCGTTAAACTCACGAGCCATCTGGCAGCTCTTGCGAGCGGACGATCTCAAGAGATTGCGGCCGGATTAGAAAATTATTCCGAATTCGCACATCTTGATTTGCTTGGATGAGCCGTCGGAAGCCTCAAAGAAGGACATCGCGCCGTTCTTGCAAATCCCCGGGATCTGCAAGGGTGTGTCTTGTGACGCTGACTTCACAGGCAGCATCATGAACCCTTCCAGGGACTGCTTTTTGAAATCGTTTCGAAACAGGGCCGATAAGCAGTACTCTCCGTCGCACATGTTTTCGAAGCGCACGACTATGAGCGTGTATATCGGTTTCCCCGATGCGATTGGCCCCCACAGCTCCTGCGACCTCGTGAATTTTGGGTCGAAATCGACCTTGCCGTCCAGCGCCGTCTTCAACTCGTCGAGAAGCGATTTTCTGTAGATTGGTTTAAAGAAATCGGCCGGCCCAAGCATGTATGCCTGCGCCGAACCGGTCGAAGCCTGGGTGGCAAGAACCAAAAAAAGGAAAACGAATACTTTTCTGAAGCCCATGCATATACGTCCAACCCAAATCGGGCGGAACTCGGACCTATATGGTCGGCCTTAGGCCGCCGCCTGCTTGCGGGTATCAAAAACATGGTCGACGAGGCCCCAGTCCTTGGCTTCGCGCGCGGTCATGAAGAAATCGCGGTCGAGCGTGCGTTCGACCTCTTCATAGGTGCGGCCGCAATGCTGCGCGTAGAGCTCGGTCATGTTCCGCTTGGTGCGCAAAATGCCTTCGGCATGGCGCTGGATGTCGGAGGCCTGGCCCTGGAAGCCGCCCAGCGGCTGATGAAGCACGATGCTGGCGTTGGGCAGCGCGATGCGCCGCCCGGGCGTTCCCGCCATCAGCAGGAACGAAGCCATCGAGGCGGCAAAGCCCATGCACACCGTCGACACCGGGCAGCTGACATATTGCATCGTGTCGTAGATGGCAAAACCGCTGGTCACCACGCCGCCGGGCGAGTTGATGTAGAGCGAGATCTCCTTGTCGGGGTTGTCCGATTCCAGCGACAGCAGCTGGGCGCAGACCAGCGCCGACATGCCGTCATTGATCTCGCCATTGATGAAGATGATGCGCTCGCGCAGCAGCCGCGAGAAAATGTCGAAGGCGCGTTCGCCGCGGCTCGATTGCTCGATGACCATCGGCACCAGATTGGCAAAGCCGCTCATCTCATTGTCTCCGTTTGATTTTTTCGATTCAGGCCGCGCGCATCAACAGGTATGGCGCATTGGCGGCGATCAGCGCTTTGGGCTTTTCTTCGCGCAGCGAAAGCCGGCAGCCGCCGCCCGCCATCGCCACCGCGGGCGTCGCCGCCTGCACAAACCCGTCATGGACAATGCGCAGATGCGTGCCGCCTGAAACGGTGCGGGCGAGCGTGAAGGTGACGATGCTGTCCAGCCCGTTGGCATCGCCGGTGCCTGACCGCTCGCGCCAGGAATAGCGCAACAAACGCCCTGGCTCGGCATCGAGCACTTCGCACTCGATCGACGCCTCCGGTCCGGCAAACGCAAAGCGGCTGCCAGCTTCCGGCTTGATGTCGTTCGGCATCATCCAAGCCGCCAAAAGCTCCGGCACGGTCAGCGCCCGCCACACCTTTTCCGGTGCGTCCGGCAGGTCGCATTCGAAGGCGAGGGCATCCTTGGCGGCCGGCGCCTGCTTTTCATCGCTCATTGGTCCATGTCCTTCAAAACGGCCTTCAGCCTCTCGATGCGCTCCGGCCAGAAAGCGCGGTAGCGTTCGATCCAGCCAAGCAACGGCTCGAGCCCTTGCGGATCGGCGCGGTAATAGGCGTTGCGGCCGGCTCGCCTTTCGCTGACCAGGCCCGCGCCGCGCAGCACGGCGAGGTGCTGCGATACCGCCGGCTGCGACACGCTCATGCCGGTGCGCAGTTCCGACACGCTCATCTCGCCAGCGGCGAGCCGCTCGTAGACGGCGCGGCGCGTCGGGTCGGCCAGGGCGCGGAAAATCTCTGCTTCGATCATGACAAAAGCATAAGTCGACACTTATCGATTTGGCAAGCGATGTTTTTCACCCCATATCAAACGGGCTGCCGCACCCCTCCAATTGCTGACATTCCTTGACAATTGACTGATGTGCAGTATAGAACGAAAAGAGAACAAAAACCTTGTGGGAAAAGCCAGCCTTAGCAGGCGGTAGACGTACGCAGCCTGTAAGGTGCTGCGAYAAAAATTTGTTTCGGATGAGCGCGGAGAAAAATCATGGCGGGTAGCGTCAACAAGGTCATTCTGGTCGGCAATCTCGGGGCGGACCCTGAAATCCGCCGCCTGAACTCCGGCGAGCCGGTCGTCAACATCCGCATCGCCACGTCGGAAAGCTGGCGCGACAAGAATTCCGGCGAGCGCAAGGAAAAGACCGAGTGGCACAATGTCGTCATCTTCAATGAGGGCATCGCCAAGGTCGCCGAGCAGTACCTGAAGAAGGGCATGAAGGTTTACGTCGAAGGCCAGCTGCAGACACGCAAATGGCAGGACCAGACCGGCGCCGACAAATACACGACCGAAGTCGTGCTGCAGAAATTCCGCGGCGAGCTGCAGATGCTCGATTCACGTGGCGAGGGCGGCGGTCAGGTCGGCAACTATGCCGGTGGCGGCAATGCTGCCCGTGGCTCGGATTTCGGCCAGTCGAGCCCCAATGAAAGCTTCAACCGCGGTGGTGGCAACAGCGGTGGCGGCGCAAGGGGCGGCGGCGGTGGCGGCTCGTCGCGTGAACTGGACGACGAAATCCCGTTCTGAGCAGTGGGCGATAGCATATAGGGAGAGGGCGCGATGTCGCTCGGACCGCTTCTATCGGCGCCCCCTCCCATTCCATGGCACGCTTTCGCGGCCCTTGCCGCGCTGGTCATCGGCGGCGCCCAGCTGGCGCTGCCGAAAGGCACGACGCGCCACCGCGTGATGGGCTATGCCTGGGCGGCGCTGATGCTGGTCATCGCCATCTCCAGTTTCTGGATCCAGCAGATCCGCCTCATCGGTCCGTTCAGCCCGATCCATATCTTGTCGATCATCGTGTTGATCACCGTGCCGCTGGCGGTCTGGCATGCGCACATGCATCGCGTCGCCAAACATCGCAGGGTCATGATTTCACTCTATGTTTTTGCGCTGATCGGCGCCGGCGTGTTCACGCTGCTGCCGGGGCGCATCATGCATGCGGTCGTGTTCGGCCAGTGACGCGTTTCTAGAAGGAAGATTGCTGTGAAAGCACGGATCAAGTGGGTCGAAGAGCGGACTTTCGTCGGCGAGTCCGGCAGCGGCCACAAGCTCGTGCTGGGGACCGCCTCCAGTCCTGAAGGCAAGACGCCAGGCCCGAGCCCGATGGAGCTGGTGCTGATCGGCACCGGCGGCTGCTCGGCCTATGACGTCGTCCACATCCTGGAAAAAGGCCGCGAGGCGATCGAGGATTGCGTGGTCGAACTCGACGCCGACCGGGCGGAAACCGACCCAAAAGTCTTCACCCGCATCCACATGCATTTCATCGTCAAGGGCAGCAATCTGTCGCACGACAAGGTCCAGCGCGCGATCAATCTGTCGATCGAAAAATACTGCTCGGCCTCGGCAATGATGGCCAAGACGGCCGCGATCACGCATGATTTCGACGTGGTCGATACGGCGGCGAAGTAGGCAGTAGGCAGTAGGCAGTGGGGACAGCCGTTCAGCTCGCCATCAGCGCCTTGATGCCGTCGGCCACGAACTGCACCGCCAATGCGGCCAGGATGACGCCGAGCAAGCGTGTCAGGATCGAGCGGCCGGTCTGGCCGAGGATGCGGTCGATGCGTTCGGACAGCACAAACACCACATAGGTGATGGCCAGGCAGACGAAGATGATGCCGACCAGCGCCGCCTGTGCGGTAAAACCCTGAAACGAGCCGGACAGAAGCACGGTCGCCGAAATCGCGCCGGGGCCGGCGATCAGCGGGATCGCCAGCGGGAAGGCGGCGATGTTGTGGATCATGTCCTTGGTGATGGCGACGTCGCCGATCTTCTCCTTGCGGTCCTGCCGGCGCTCGAACACCATTTCGAAGGCGATGAAGAACAACAGGAACCCGCCGGCGACGCGGAAGGCAGGGAGCGTGATGCCGAACACCGACAGGATCGAGGCGCCGGCAACCGCAAACAGCGCCATCACCAGGAAGCCGATGATCGAGGCGCGCACCGAAACCTGCTGGCGTTCCTCGCGGTTCATGCCGCGTGTCACGGCCAGGAACAGCGGCGCCAGCCCTGGCGGGTCGATGGTCACCAGAATGGTGACGAAGGCGTTGAACAGGCTGTCGAAACTCGGCATCGCTGACCCCTCCCGCCGGGCCGGACCCCTGCGCCATCATAGTGGTAGAGCAAAGCCCGGTCGGTGGGAACTGCCAGGATGATAGTTGTGGAAGCCGGCAGGTCAGCCGGCAGCGCTGCAATAGGCCTCCAGGCGATAGCCATCGGGATCGATGACGAAGGCGGCGTAGTAGTTCTCGCCGTAGTCGGCACGCAGGCCCGGCGCGCCATTGTCGCTGCCGCCTCCGCGCAAGGCCCCGGCGTGAAAGGCGTCGACGCTGGCCCTTGTCGGCGCGGCAAAGCAGAAATGCAGACCGGATTTCTTGTCCGATGGCACCGGCCGCTCAACCTCATTCACCCACAGCGCGGCGGTTTGCGCGCCATAGCCCAGCGAGCCTGGCGACTGGCTGAGGCAGGAGTAGCCGAGCGGCTGCAGCGCGGCATCGTAGAAGAGCTTCGAAACGTTGGTGTCGCGGACACCGATCGAGACATGGTCGAGCATGGTTTTCACCTTTTTTACAATATGTTGCGCTGTCAGCCCTGGGCGACGCGGCGCGCTAGGAACTCGACTTCGAGCCGCCACGTCTTGCCATCGTCGTGCGAACGCTCGCCGAGCCAGCGGAAACTATCTTTTGTGATGCGTGAAAAGCTCCAGCGGACCGAGGAACCGGTGCCGTCGGCCCCGACCTGCACAATCGTGTCGCCTTCGGCACGACCGAGCTGACGGCTGTAGTACTGGTTGCGCGGGTCGCTCCAGAAGATGTGCCAGGCATCCGCGCCGGGATCATAGGCCCGCAGCGTTGTGCCATAGAAAGTCCATTTGCCGAGCGAGGGCGAAGGGCCGGCGTCGCGCGCGGGCAGGATCCACACATCCTGGATCGCCTTGCCTTCCAGCACCCAGCCGAAATGCACCTCGCCGCGCCCGGTGAGCTTGGTGCCGTCCTCAAGGATGCGCGTGGCATCGAATGTCCAGGCGCCGACAAAGCGGCCGTAGAGGTCCAGCTTTTCAGCCAGGCCGGGGACGGGGCCGTCACTGTGCAAAGCTTCTGTGAATGGATCGGTCATGCTGCTGCCTTCGTGGTGTCAGGAGGCTGCAAGCGATAGGCCGCGCGAGGGTGTTGCGCTTGGGAAAAATTGCTATCTTTCAAGCCATGACGACGAGCGAACAAAAACTGGCTTCGGGGCCGGACTGGTATGTGTCCGACGTGCTGTGCACGGCCGGCGCCGGCGATCGCCCGTTCGAGGAAGAGCACCGCAGTATCTGCATTGCCGCTGTCACCAGCGGCACCTTCCGCTACCGCACCAGCCAGGGCGCCGCCATGCTGGCGCCCGGGTCCGTTTTGCTCGGCAATGTCGGCGCCTGCTATGAATGCGGGCACGAGCATGGCGCCGGCGACCGCTGCCTGTCCTTCCACTTCGCTCCGGCCCATCTCGACCGCATCGCCAGCGACGTGGCTGGCGCCAAGAAGCTGACGTTCGGGGTACCGCATCTGCCGCCCTTGCCTGCGCTGGCGTCGCTGCTGGCCGAGGCCGAAGCGGCACGCGAGACGGCCGATATCGACGCCTTCGAGGAGCTTGGCCTGCGCATTGCCGGCGCCGCCCTGGCGGTCGCCAGTGGGGCCGCGCCTGCCGCTCGCCCACCGAGCCGGCGCGACCAGAAACGGGTCGCCGAGGCGGTGCGGCAGATCGAGCTCAATGCCGACCGGCCCGTCTCGCTTTCCGAACTGGCCGGCTCGACGGCGACCAGCCCCTATCACTTCCTGCGAACCTTCCGGCAGGTCGCCGGCATGACGCCTTACCAGTTCCTGCTCAGAACCCGGCTGCACCGCGCGGCGGTGCGGCTGCGCATGTCGGATGAGCCCATCTCGGCAATCGCTTTCGAGGCCGGCTTTAACGACCTGTCGACCTTCAATCGCCGTTTCCGGCGCGTCATGGGCGAGACGCCGGGCGGCTATCGCGCCCGCCGGTCAGGCAGCGCCTTGCCGTCACCGTCAGCGTTCGCAGCCTTCTGAACCTCAGTCCGAGGTCGGCCCGCACCAGCCCGGCAGATAGGCGGCATCCTTGCTCTTGGCGAGCGCCAGCGCATCCTTCATTGCCTTGTCGAAGTTTTTTGCCACGGCGCTCCGGTCGATGCGCCGGCGCAGGAAATCCGCCCACAAAAATTCGCTGAACGGCGTCGTGTCCTTGGCAAAGCCGCCCATCCGACGCAGTTCGCCCGCCACGCTGCGGTAGGGATCGTCGACCAGTTCGCCGATTGTCTTGGGAATTGCCGAGTAGTCGCGGCGCCGGCCGTTCTCATCGAACGGGTGCATCCAGCCGCGACTGTCGAGCACGAAAAGAAACGCGTCCTTGTCGAGCGCGGACAGGTCGCTGATCACGGTCACAAGCACGTCCTTGACGCCTTCCTCGAGCAGGGCGCGGGCGAGGTGATGGTGATCGGTGACGTAGTTACGATTTTTGGGACCCAAAACCACCGGCACCATGTGTCTGCCGAGAAAAGCGCCGGTCTTCTTCTTGGCGTCCTGTGCCCGGATCATCTGGCGCTTCAACGCAACTTCCCTCATGCCGACTGTTATCTGCGTCGGCCGAAGGTCCTCGACAGGGACCGGCGTGACAATGGGTTCTCGGGGGTCAATCATGGCACTCCATCCTGTTCTTGCAGCTGATGTTTCCCCGGACCAAGTGATTTGATGGCGGCGTCGACGCTGTGAAAGATCCGCTGCGGGCCGACGAGGTCGGCAATGCCGAACCGCGCCAGCGCCGCCTGGGCGCGCAGCGATTCCAGCCGTGCAATGGCGAAGATCGCGCCGCTCTTGCGGCAGTGAGCGATGGTTTCGATCAGCGCTTGCGCGGCGGTATAGTCGATCTCGGCTATGTTGCTGGCCTCCAGCACCACCAGTTTGATGGTTTCGGCCCTCGCATCGATCAGATCGCAGACGCCGCGCTTGAAGCTATCGGCATTGACGAACGACAGCGGCGCCTGGAACGCCGCAACCAGCACGCCGGAGAGCTGCTCACCCGCCGTCGGCGCTCCGGGCGGCCACCACACCGACGTTCCCGGAACCTTCTCCAACTCGATCGCCTGCGTGCGTGTCGCGCTCCACAGCCCATGCAGCAGCGACAGGCCAATGCCGACCGCCACGCCGGTTTCGATCGGCAGCACGACGATCGCCGTCATGGTGACCAGGATCAGCAGGAATTCGACCGGCGCCTGGCGGTAGACACTGGCAAACACCTTCCAGCGCAAAATGTGCTGGGCAACGAACAACAGCACACCGGCAAGGGCTGCCTGCGGGACATCGGCAAGCAGGCCGCCGCCGAAAGCGCCAAGCGCCAAGACGATTGCCGCGGCGATCAGACCTGAAAACTGCGAACGGCCGCCCGACTGGGCGGCGATTGCGGTGCGCGGCGGGCTGGAATTGACCGCGAAGGCGCCGAACAGGCCGGACAGAATGCTGCCGGCGCCGACGCCGACGAAGTCCCGATTGATGTCGGGCGCCTCGCCGACAAAGGAGCGGCTGGTGGCCGCCGTCTGCACCATGACGACGATGGCGATCAACAGGGCCAGCGGCAGCAACGCCTGCGCATCATTGAGACTGACCGTCGGCAGGCCCGCCCGCGGCAGGCCGTTCGGCAAGGCGCCGAGCACCTCGACGCCGCGCGCCTTCAGATCGAAGACAGCAATGGCCAGCGTCGCCAGCACCATGCCGATCAGGGCGCCGGGGATGCGGGCGCTGATGCGTTCGGCAGCGAAGACGATGGCAAAGACGCCAAGGCCGAGCGCCAGGCTCCACGGGTTGGTCAGATGCAGATTGGCGGCGATCTCGCCGACGCGGCGCAGTGTTTCGCCGCTTTCGGGCGGCAGGCCGAGCAGTCCGGGCAGTTGCGAGACGATGATATGAACCGAAATGCCTGCCAGGAATCCTGTCGTCACCGGTACTGAGAGCAGGTCGGCGATCCAGCCGAGCCGGAAGATGCCGCTCAAAGCCACCAGCAGGCCGACCATGAGCGCCAGCATCGCCGCCAGCGCCAGATAATGCGCCGAGCCGGCAACGGCGATGACGGCGAGGCCGCCGGCAAACAGCGGCGTGATGGTTGAATCCGCCCCGGACGACAGATGGCGGTTGGCGCCAAACAGCGCAAAGGCCAGCGATCCCGCGACAAAGGCGAAGAAGCCGATCTCGGGGGCAAAGCCGCCAAGCCGTGCCGTCGCCATCTGTTCGGGAATGGCGATTGCCGCCAGCGTCAGCCCGGCGGCCAGATCGCCATTGAGATCCCGAGGCCGCCAACCGCTCAATGCTCGCAAAGGCAGCCACCAGTTCATCGTGCTTACGGCTCGGGCTTGAGAAAACAGTGCATCGCAGGCTTTTGCCTTGGTGGCGGCGAAATCGGTTATGGCCAAATCGTCGCAATCAGCGGTATCCATTTGAAATTACCACTGAAATTGTCGTTGGAAAAGTGCCACGAATATTGGAGTTTTGGCCGTGCTTCCTATATAAGCGGTCAGTGATTCCTGATTAGATTGTGATCCAATTTGACCGACCAAAAACCCCCGCGCGGCGCCGACGGCGGCCCCACCGGCATCGAGCCGATCTCCATCATCGAGGAGATGCAGAGCTCCTACCTCTCCTACGCCATGAGCGTGATCGTCAGCCGTGCGCTGCCGGACGTTCGCGACGGCCTGAAGCCGGTGCATCGCCGCATTCTCTATGCCGCGCATGAGAGCGGCTACCACTGGAACCGCAAATATGTGAAGTCGGCCCGCCCGGTCGCCGACGTGATGGGTAAATACCATCCGCATGGCGACGCCTCGATCTATGACGCCTTGGTGCGCATGGCGCAGGACTGGTCGCTGCGCGTGCCGCTGATCGACGGGCAGGGCAATTTCGGTTCGATCGACGGCGATCCGCCGGCGGCGATGCGCTACACCGAGTCCAGGCTGACCAAGGTCGCGCATGAGCTGCTTGAGGACATCGACAAGGAAACCGTCGATTTCCAGGAAACCTATGATGCCTCCGACACCGAACCGAAGGTGTTGCCGGCTCGTTTCCCCAACCTTCTGGTCAACGGTTCCGGCGGTATTGCCGTCGGCATGGCCACCAACATCCCGCCGCACAATCTGGCCGAAGTCTGCAACGGCGCCATCGCCGTTATCGACAATCCGGCGATCGACCTGCCGGCGCTGATGGAGATCATTCCGGGTCCCGATTTCCCGACCGGCGGCATCGTGCTTGGCCGCTCGGGTATCTACAGCGCCTATCAGACCGGTCGTGGCTCCATCGTCATGCGCGGCAAGGTCAATGTCGAGCAGCGCGGCAATGACCGTGAATCGATCATCATCACCGAGGTTCCCTACCAGGTGAACAAGGCCTCGATGATCGAGAAAATGGCCGAGCTGGTGCGCGACAAGCGCATCGAAGGCATTTCCGATATCCGCGACGAAAGCGACCGCCAGGGCTACCGCGTCGTCATCGAGCTGAAGCGCGACGCCGTCGCCGACGTCATCCTCAACCAGCTTTACCGCTTCACGCCTCTGCAGACCTCCTTCGGCGCCAATATGGTGGCGCTGAACGGCGGCAAGCCGGAAGTGATGAACCTGACCGACATGCTGAAGGCCTTTGTCGGCTTCCGCGAAGAGGTGATTAGCCGGCGCACGAAATTCCTGCTGCGCAAGGCGCGTGACCGCGCCCATGTGCTGGTCGGTCTCGCCATCGCCGTCGCCAACATCGACGAAGTGATCAAGCTGATCCGCACCGCACCCGATCCGCAGACGGCGCGCGAGCAGTTGATGGAGCGCCGCTGGCCCTCCGGCGACGTCGAATCGCTGATCCTTTTGATCGACGATCCGCGCCATCGCATCAACGAGGACGGGACGTACAATCTGTCCGAGGAGCAGGCGCGCGCAATTCTCGAGCTGCGCCTGCAGCGCCTGACCGCCCTCGGCCGCGACGAAATCGCCGACGAGTTGAACACGATCGGCGCCGAAATCGTTGATTACCTTGATATTTTGTCGTCCCGCGCGCGCATCCAGCAGATCGTCAAGGATGAGCTCGCCGCCGTGCGCGACGAGTTCGGCACGCCGCGCCGCACCGAGCTCACCGACGGCGGCGCCGACATGGAAGACGAGGACCTGATCCAGCGCGAGGACATGGTCGTCACCGTCAGCCATTCCGGCTACATCAAGCGCGTGCCGCTGTCGCTCTACCGGGCGCAGCGCCGCGGCGGCAAGGGCCGCTCCGGCATGTCGACCAAGGAAGAGGATTTCGTCACTAGGCTGTTCGTGGCCAACACGCACACGCCGGTGCTGTTCTTCTCCTCGCGCGGTATAGTCTACAAGGAAAAGGTCTGGCGGCTGCCGATCGGCAACCCGCAGTCGCGCGGCAAGGCGCTGATCAACATGCTGCCGCTGGAGCAGGGCGAGCGCATCACCACCATCATGCCGCTGCCCGAGGACGAAAACAGCTGGGGCGAGCTTGACGTGATGTTTGCCACCACGCGCGGCACGGTGCGCCGCAACAAGCTGTCCGACTTCGTCCAGGTCAACCGCAACGGCAAGATCGCCATGAAGCTGGAGGAGGAGGGCGACGAGATCCTCGGCGTCGAGACCTGCACCGACAATGACGACGTGCTTCTGACGGCGAATTCGGGCCAGTGCATCCGCTTCTCCGTTGGCGACGTGCGGGTCTTCCAGAGCCGCAATTCCGTCGGCGTGCGCGGCATAAGCATGGCCGAGACCGACCGCATCATCTCCATGTCGGTGATCGAGCATGTCGATGCCTCACCGGCGGAGCGCGCCGCCTACCTGAAGCGCGCGGCGGCGGAGCGGCGGCTAGAGACGGCCGGCGAAGAGGAAGAGATCGCGCTCACCAATGAGGAGATCGGCGAGGAGGCGGAGCTTTCCGACGACCGCTACGAGTTCCTCAAGGCGCATGAGCAATATGTGCTGACGGTGACCGAGTATGGCTACGGCAAGCGCTCGTCGTCCTACGACTTCCGTCTGACCGGGCGCGGCGGCAAGGGCATTCGCGCCACCGACGTGTCGAAAACGGCAGAGATCGGCCAGCTGGTGGCGACCTTCCCGGTCGGCAATGACGACCAGATCATGCTGGTTTCGGACGGCGGCACGGTCATCCGGGTACCGGTCAACGGCATCCGCTTCGCCAGCCGCGCCACCAAGGGCGTCACCATCTTCAACACCGCCGAAGGCGAAAAGGTGGTTTCGGTCGAGCGGATCTCGGAGCCGCAGGCTGACGAGGACGTCGAAGAGAGCGGCGAGGGTACGGCTGATGCCGGCCCGGACGCCGGGGATGCCGCGCCGGGCAATGCCGAATAAAGGGCCGGATAGGCTCAGACACAGCAACGCCGGCCCGATGGGCCGGCGCAATCGAGACTTGGCCGGTAAGATTAGTGGTGACGGTGGGGCCAGCGAGCGCCGAAGCCTTCGAAGCGCTTTGTCCTGACACGGACACGCTCTGCTTCCTGATGCAGCCCGAATGCGGTAGCAATCAGCATGGCGACGGTCATTGCGGTGGCGAGCATGTAGATCAGCATTTGCGTGTTCTCCTGCGCCTTACAACGGTTAGATGGGGTTTTGGTTTCATCTTCTGAAGTGCAAACTAGTGAACGCTGCGTGAAGTCTTCGTGATCAAGGCATTCATCTGTCGTTCATGTCTGCGAAAAGGTTCACGCAGATGTTCCCAATCGCATTTGCCTTCCGTTCAATGCCCCGCTAGAAGCCTGCCATGACCGAACGCACCGCCCTTTATGCCGGCTCCTTCGACCCGCTGACCAACGGACATCTCGATGTCCTGAAGGCATCATTGGCTGTCGCCGACACGGTTTATGCGGCGATCGGCACCCATCCCGGCAAGACGCCGCTGTTTTCCTTCGAGGAACGGGTGAAGCTGATCGAGGCCGCGACAAAGGCCGAATTCGGCCGCGACGGCGGCCGCATCAAGGTCGTCGCCTTCGACGGGCTGGTCATCGACGCGGCCCGCAAGCACGGCGCCTCGATCATGATCCGCGGCCTGCGCGACGGCACCGACCTCGACTATGAGATGCAGATGGCCGGCATGAACGAGACCATGGCGCCTGAATTGCAGACGGTTTTTCTGCCCGCCAGCCCTTCGGTGCGCACCATTACCGCCACACTTGTGCGCCAGATAGCTTCGATGGGCGGCGACATCCGTCCTTTCGTGCCGGCCGCCGTTGCCGGCGCCCTCAACGCCAAATTCAAGAAATAATCCCTCGGAGATCCCTATGCAGCTGAAGAAGCTCGCCTCGTTCCTCGTCGTGCTTGCCGGTCTCGTCACCGCATCGGTGTCGGCCTATGCCGCCGATGCGGAAAACACCATGATCATCACCTTGAAGGATGGCGACGTCACCATCGCGCTGCGGCCGGATCTGGCGCCCAAGCATGTCGCGCAGATCAAGAAGCTGGTGCGCGAAGGCGCTTACGACAATGTCGCCTTCCACCGCGTCATCGACGGCTTCATGGCGCAGACCGGCGACGTCAAGTTCGGCAATATGAAGAAGGGGTTCAGCCCCGAGGCCGTCGGCACCGGCGGTTCCGACCTGCCTGACCTGCCGGCCGAATTCTCGCAGAGCGAACATTACAAGCGCGGCACGCTCGGCATGGCCCGCTCGCAGGATCCGAACTCCGCCAATTCGCAGTTCTTCATCATGTTCGCGCCGGCGCCGAACCTCGACGGCCAATACACCATCGTCGGCAATGTCGTCAGCGGCATGGAATTGGTCGATCACATCAAGAAGGGCGACGAGGCCGACAATGGCACCGTCAGCAACCCCGACCGCATGATCAAAGTGCGCATCGCCGCCGACAAGTAGTCTATCAAATCAATCTGTTTTTCTGAGATAAAGGATATCCGACATGGCTGAGATCAAGGACCGCGAAAACGCGCTCATCCTGGAAACGACCAAGGGCAAGGTCGTCATCGAACTGTTCCCCGAACTGGCCCCCGGCCATGTCGCCCGCATCAAGGAATTGGCCCGCGAAGGCGCCTATGACGGCGTGGTCTTCCACCGCGTCATCGAAGGTTTCATGGCGCAGACCGGCGACGTGAAGTTCGGCAATTCGTCGAAGCCGACTTTTGCGCCATCGCGCGCCGGCATGGGCGGCTCGGAAAAGCCCGACCTGAAGGCGGAGTTCTCCAACGCCAACCACGGCCGCGGCACCTGCTCGATGGCGCGTTCGCAGAACCCGAACTCGGCCAATTCGCAGTTCTTCATCTGCTTCGACGACGCCGCCTTCCTCAACCGCCAGTACACGGTCTGGGGCCAGGTCATCGAAGGCATGGACAATGTCGACAAGATCAAGCGCGGCGAGCCGGTGGTCGATCCCGACAAGATCGTGTCGCTGAAGGTCGCGGCAGACGTCAAGTAAGGACTGATATCGATGATGGGCGTCGTCTGGTCGCTGCTCGGCATCCTGTCCGGCGCCTTCATCGCCATTCAGGCGCCGATCAATTCGCAGCTGGCGCGCGGCCTGGGGCTCCCGGTCGCGGCGGCGGCGTTTTCGTTCCTGTCCGGCGCGATCGTGCTCGGCATCATCTCCGTCGCCGTGGTGAAGTTGAACGATATCTCGCTCGACTGGAAGGCGCCGGCGCCGTGGCTGTTCGTCGCCGGCGGCATGCTCGGCGGCTTCTATGTCACGCTGTCGACCATTTTGACGCCACGCATTGGCGCTGCCGCCCTGATGGCGTTCCTGGTCGCCGGCCAACTGCTGGCCGGCATGCTGATAGACCGCGTCGGCTTCCTCGGCGTCGCGGTACGCGAGATTTCGCTCGGCCGTGTCGCCGGCGCGGTGCTGCTCTTGGCCGGAGCGCTGCTCGTCCGGCTTTACTGATGCGCGTCGACCTCTTCGACTTCGACCTGCCGGAAGAACGCATCGCGCTGCGCCCGGCGGAGCCGCGCGACAGCGCCAAAATGCTGGTGGTGAGGCCGGGCGAGGCGCTTGAAGACCGCACGGTAGGCGAGCTGCCGTCCTTGCTGAGGCAAGGCGACGTGCTGGTCTTCAACGACACCAAGGTCATCCCGGCGCAACTGAGAGGCATCAGACGGCGTGGCGAGGCGCAGGCGCAGGTCGAGGCGACGCTGCATATGCGCATGGCGCCGGACCGCTGGCTGGCCTTCATGCGGCCGGGCAAGCGCATCGCTGCCGGCGACCGCATCCATTTCGGCCATGACGGCAATTCCTGTTTTCTAGGCCAGCTCGACGCCACGGTGATCGAGAAGGGCGAGGCTGGCGAAGCGCTGCTCGGCTTCGACCTGTCCGGCCCGTTTCTCGACGAGGCGCTGCGCGCCGTCGGCCACATCCCGCTGCCGCCCTATATCGCTTCCAAGCGCGACGACGATGCGCGCGACCTGACGGACTATCAGACCATCTACGCCAGGGAGGAAGGCGCGGTGGCAGCACCCACCGCCGGCCTGCATTTCACGCCGGAGCTGTTTGCCGCGCTCGACGCCAAGGGCATCGAACGCCACTTCGTCACGCTTCATGTCGGCGCCGGCACCTTCCTGCCGGTCAAAGCCGACGATACCGCCGACCACAAGATGCATGCCGAGACCGGCTCGGTCAGCGAAGCAACGGCCGAGGCGCTCAATGCCGCCAAGGCGAGGGGTGGGCGCATCATCGCCGTCGGCACCACCTCGCTGCGCCTGTTGGAGAGCGCCGCGCGTGAAGATGGCACGCTGGCCGCCTGGTCCGGCCCGACCGACATCTTCATCACGCCCGGCTATCGCTTCAAGACCGCCGACCTGCTGATGACCAATTTCCATCTGCCGCGCTCGACGCTGTTCATGCTGGTTTCGGCCTTCAGCGGCCTCGACACGATGCGTGCGGCCTATGCGCATGCCATTGAGAGCAGCTACAGATTCTACTCCTACGGAGACGCAAGCCTGCTTTATCGAGCGGAGATGAGCGATGGATGATGACCTGCAAGCCTTTGATCGCGACAGCCTGATCGCGGAGGTGAAAAAACTGCGCGCCGGCATCCGTGCGCACCGCGACACGACCGGCCATGACCTGTGCTGGCATCACCCCGATCTGTGGGATCTGCTGCCGGAAAAGACCGAGCCGGCGATCGCCGTGCCGCCCTGGCCCAAATTCATGCGCGGCTGCATCCAGTACCGGCAGTCGCTCGACAGGCAGGCGCCGGACGCACCTGTCCATGACAAGGAATTCAATGACTGAGACGTTTACTTTCAAGGCCCTCGCCACCGACGGCAAGGCACGGCGCGGTGTCATCGACATGCCGCGCGGCGAAATCCGCACGCCGGCCTTCATGCCGGTCGGCACCGGCGGCACGGTCAAGGCCATGTATATGGACCAGGTGCGCGGCGTCGGCGCCGACATCATCCTGGGCAACACCTATCATCTGATGCTGCGGCCGGGCGCCGAGCGCGTGGCGCGGCTTGGCGGCCTGCACGAGTTCGCCCGCTGGCCGCAACCGATCCTGACCGACAGTGGCGGCTTTCAGGTGATGTCGCTGTCGAAGCTCAGGAAACTGACCGAAAAAGGCGTCACCTTCCGCTCGCATATTGACGGCGCGCCTTACGAGATGTCGCCGGAGCGCTCGATCGAGATCCAGGGGCTGCTGGATTCCGACATCCAGATGCAGCTCGATGAATGCACCGCGTTGCCGGCCGAGTTGAAAGAAATCGAGCGCGCCATGGAGCTGTCACTGCGCTGGGCCGAGCGCTGCAAGACGGCGTTCGGCGACCAGCCGGGCAAGGCGATGTTCGGCATCGTGCAAGGCGGCGACAACGCGGCGCTCAGGGTTCGCTCGGCGCAGGCGCTGAGCGCCATGGAGCTGAAGGGCTATGCGGTCGGCGGTCTGGCTGTCGGCGAACCGCAGGCCGTGATGCTGGAGATGCTTGACATCACCTGTCCGGAACTGCCTGACAACAAGCCTAGATATCTCATGGGCGTCGGTACGCCGGACGACATTGTGAAATCGGTAGCGCGCGGTATCGACATGTTCGACTGCGTCATGCCGACCCGTGCCGGTCGTCACGGCCTGGCCTACACCAGGCGCGGCAAGGTCAATCTCAGGAATGCCCGCCACGCCGACGATCCGCGCCCGCTCGACGAGGAAAGCGACTGCCCGGCGGCGCGCGACTATTCACGCGCCTATTTGCATCATCTCGTGCGCTCGCAAGAGGCGCTGGGGGCGATGCTTTTGACCTGGAACAACCTGTCCTACTATCAAAAACTGATGCAGGACATTCGCGCCGCGATCGAGGCGCAGGCCTTCGATGCACGCACAGCCGAGATTTCCGAGGGCTGGGCGAGGGGCGATATCCCAGCCCTATAGCCTCAGGTGCTGAGCGAATTCGAGGCGCGCAAACTGCAGCCGGTGATCTGAAAACTGCCGTCGGGCTGTTGCTGCAGCGTATAGACCGCCTCGTAGTCCTTGCCATCGGGGCCGACGATCATCACCTGCTGGATGATCGAACCCGGGCCGGTTTGTTCGACCTTGCCGAAGGAATAGCTTTGCGGCTGGCGCACCGGCGCGTAACCGTTGGTCACCATGTTCATGAAGGCGTCGACAGTCGGGAAAATCTGCTTCACGTTTGGAGCAGCGTAGCTGTAGGCCTTGGCGCCATCATTGGCGATGAGCGCCTTCAATTGGCCATCGATGACGGCCTGGCCGGCCTTGATTTCGGCATCGCCGGCAAGGGCTGCCGAGACGAACAGGGTTGATGCGAACAGCAACGAAACGACTGCGAATGCGATGCGGCGCATGGTCTGTCTCCATTGTCTCCCGACAAATCGCTGTCTGAGGACGCATCATACCATACGCTTGGCGCTGCCTCACGGTTTCAGCAACCGCGAATATTCGCCACGCAAGTGCCACAAGCTCATGCTTAAGCATCCTTTAAGGCGGGGCGCGCATCGTAGGGGACGGGTGGGGACCCGTTCGCGCAACCAGGGGACGAGCATGTCCAAGCAGCCAATCGACCGGCGCCTTTTGTTGAAGGGCGCGGCAAGCTTTGCACTTCTGGCTCCCTTGCCGGCCTGGGCAGCCACCGGGCCGACCGTCACCGAAATCGCCTTCGATCCGGTCATTCCAGCGCTCGGCAATCCCGATGGCGACGTCACCATTGCCGAGTTCGTCGACTATCAGTGCCCGATCTGCAAGCTCGTCTTCGTCGAACTGAAGAAACTGATGGCAGAAGACAGCGGCATCCGGCTGGTAATGAAGGACTGGCCGATTTTCGGCGATGTCTCGCGCGACGCGGCGCGCGTGGCGCTTTTGACCGGCGAACATTACGCCGCGGCCGTGGATGCGTTGATGACCAATCAGCGCGGCCTGTCGGAACGCCGCACCAACGATATYCTGGCTTCGGTCGGGGTCGATGTGGCGATGGTGCGTGCCGATCTCGCCATTCGTGAGCCCGACATTGACGCTGCCCTTTTGCGCACCGACACGCAGGCAACCGCCTTTAAACTGCGTGGCACCCCCGCTCTGGTCATTGGCGGCAGCCTCTACCGGCGCGGCATGCCGGTGTCCGAACTGAGACAAGCCGTCGCCAAGGCGCGCTCGGCCTGATGCTTGAAAGCCGGGCGGCAGTCTGCCACAAGGGCCGCTTGTGTGCTGAAGCTTGATCGGGACCGGCAATGAAGACGTTTTTCGTGCAGATAAAGTGCGACCTGGGCAAGTCCTACGAGGTCGCCAGCGCGCTTGCCGACGCCGAGATCGCCTCGGAAATCTACTCGACCGCCGGCCATTACGACCTGCTCGCCAAATTCTATATCGACGATGAGGACGATGTCGGCCACTTCGTCAACGAGAAGGTGCAGATCATTCCCGGAATCAAGGACACCTTTACCGTCGTCACTTTCCGCGCTTTCTAAAGCCAGATCAGGCACTTGCCCGGCGACGAGGCAAAGCCTGACTACGCCCCTGTTTCCACTGCCCTAATTTTGGGCAGTCGTAACATACTGATCGCCGATATCCTCCAAATCACCGATTGCGCTTGATTTTCTCCCGCGACGCCAGTGAAATGGCGTCACAGGGGAGTATGCGATTGGCAGCGTTCGATGAAATGCTTCCGGAAGTTTCCGGACTGAGAAAACCGTATACGGCTTACGACCGCTGGCTGAAGGAGCAGGACCCGGCTAGGCTTACCGAAAAGATGCAGGACGCCGAGCGCGTCTTCCGCAAGACCGGCATTACCTTCGCCGTCTATGGCGAACAGGAAGCCTCCGAGCGATTGATCCCCTTCGACATCGTTCCGCGCATCATCTCCGGCAATGAATGGCGAAGGCTGACGCAGGGCATCGAGCAGCGCGTGCAGGCGCTGAACGCCTTCCTCGACGACATCTATCATCGCCAGGAGATTTTGCGCGCCGGGCGTGTTCCCAGAGAGCTCATCGCCAGGAACGAGGCCTTCCTGCCGGAGATGATCGGGGTCAGGCCGCCGGCCGGCGTCTACACCCACATTATCGGCGTCGACATCGTGCGCATCTCGGAAAACGAATTCTACGTGCTGGAGGACAATGCGCGCACGCCGTCGGGCGTCTCCTACATGCTGGAGAACCGCGAGACGATGATGCAGCTCTTCCCCGAGCTGTTCCAGCAGATCAAGGTGCGGCCGGTGGAGAACTATCCGCAACTGCTGCGCCAGTCGCTGGCGGCGGTGCGGCCGCAAAGCACAAAGGGCGCGCCGACCATCGCCGTGCTGACGCCGGGCAGCTTCAACTCCGCTTATTTCGAACATGCTTTCCTTGCCGACCAGATGGGCGTGCAATTGGTCGAAGGCCAGGATCTGCGCGTCGTCGACGGCCATGTCGCGATGCGCACCACCGAAGGCTACAAGCAGATCGACGTGCTTTACCGGCGCGTCGACGATTCGTTCCTCGACCCGCTGACCTTCCGGCCGGACTCGGCGCTCGGCGTGCCCGGCATCATGGATGTCTACCGCGCCGGCAACATCACCATCGCCAACGCGCCGGGAACCGGCATCGCCGACGACAAGGCGATCTATTCCTACATGCCCGAGATCGTCGAGTTCTACACCGGCCGCAAAGCCATCCTCGGCAACATCCCGACCTGGCGCTGCTCGGAAGCCGACAGCCTGAAATATGTGCTCGAGCACATTCATGAACTGGTCATCAAGGAAGTGCATGGCTCCGGCGGCTACGGCATGCTGGTCGGGCCGGCGGCGACAAAGAAGGAATGCCAGGAGTTCGCCAAGAAGCTGCAGGCAAAGCCATCCAACTACATCGCCCAGCCGACGCTGGCGCTGTCGACCTGTCCGATCCTGACCGAAAAAGGCCTGTCGCCGCGCCACGTTGACTTGAGGCCGTACGTGCTCGTCTCCGATCGTATCCAGATCGTGCCGGGCGGGTTGACGCGGGTGGCGCTCAAGGAGGGCTCGCTGGTGGTCAACTCGTCGCAAGGCGGCGGGACGAAGGATACGTGGGTACTCGATGACTGAGCTGGGCAGGGGGACGCAGCACATGAAAAGCATTCTTCCCTATTCGCTACTCGCTATTCGCTATTCGCTCGACATCGGGGCACACTGACATGCTTCTCGGCCGCACCGCCAACGGGCTTTACTGGATGAACCGCTATATCGAGCGGGCGGAAAACATGGCGCGGCTGGTCGATGCCGGCCTGCGCATGGCGCTGACGCGTACCCAGAGCGCCTCGGAAGAGTGGAATTCGGTGCTTCTCAGCGCCGGTTCCGACGTCACCTTCACGCAGAAATACTCCGACTACACCGCCGCCAATGTCGCCGACTTCCTGTTGCGCGACACCTCGAACCCGTCGAGCACGATGTCGGCGATCGAGACCGCGCGCAACAATGCCCGCATGGTGCGCACCGCGCTGACGCGCGAAACCTGGGAGAGTATCAACGAAGCCTGGATGGCGCTGAAGCGCATGCTGGCAAAACCCATCGACGAGCGCGATCTGCCCAGTGTGCTCGATGCCATCAAGCGCGAGACGGCGCTGATCCGCGGTTCGTTCTACGGCACCATGCTGCGCAACGAGATCTTCGATTTCTCGCAGCTCGGCACCTATGTCGAGCGCGCCGACAACACGGCGCGCATCCTCGATGTAAAATACTATGTGCTGCTGCCGTCGATTTCCTGGGTCGGCTCGAGCCTCGACAACTACCAATGGGAATCGATCCTGCGCTCGGTGTCGGCGCATCGCTCCTACCGCTGGGTCTATGAGGCCGACTACAAGCCGACCAACATTGCCGACTATCTGATCCTCAATGTCCGCATGCCGCGCTCGCTGACCTTCTGTTACCGTTTTCTCGCCGAGCACCTCAAATTCCTCGGCGACGACTATGGCGAACGCCATGCCTGCCACGCCACGGTCGACAGGACCCAGGCGATGCTGCGGGCAGGGTCGATCAAGGACATATTCGACGCCGGCCTGCACGAATTCCTGGCCAGGTTCATCCAGGACAACACCAAGCTCGGCGACGAGATCGCACAAGATTATCGGTTCAATTGATATGCGGCTCAAAATCACCCACCGGACCGAATACCGCTACGATGCGCCGGTACACTATCTGCTGCAGCGGCTGCGGCTGTTGCCGGTCAGTGGCCCGACGCAGACCGTGTTGTCGTGGGCGCTGAAGATCGAGGGCGCGCGCGAGGAAGTGCGCTTCAGCGACCATTTCGGCAATGATAACAGGCTGTTGAGCGTCGAGGGTGAGCGCGACTTCATCACCGTCGAGGCCTCCGGCGAGGTTGTCACGCGCGACACTTCGGGTGTTTCCGGCCCGCATCACGGCTTTGCGCCGCTCTGGCTGTTCAGCCAGGAGACCGCTTTGACCATCCCCGGCGACGGCATCCGCGAGCTTGCCGCGGCGGTCGGCAAAGGCACCGACATCGAAAGGCTGCATCGGCTGATGGCGCTGATCGTCGAGCGCGTCGCCTATACGCCGGGCACCACCAGCGTGACGACACCGGCGGAAGAGGCGTTGGCGCTGAAGACCGGAGTCTGCCAGGATCACAGCCATATCTTTGTCGCTGCCGCCCGCGCCATGGGTTTTCCGGCTCGCTACGTCAGCGGCTATCTGATGATGGATGCGGCCATCGAACAGGCGGCGAGCCATGCCTGGGCCGAAGCCCATGTCCAGGGTCTCGGTTGGGTCGCCTTCGACGCCGCCAATGGCATTTCCCCTGATGAGCGCTATGTCCGGGTGGCCACCGGCCGCGATTATCGCGACGCCTCACCGGTGTCGGGAATTCGACTGGGACAGGCGGAGGAACAGCTTGCGGTCACCGTCACGGTAGAGCAGTAGTCTCGCCAAGATTTGCTGCTTGAAGAGATTCCATGACTTATTGCGTCGGCCTCAAGATCGATCGAGGGCTCGTGTTCATGTCGGACACGCGCACCAATGCCGGCATGGATTCGATCTCGACCTTCAAGAAGATGCATGTCTGGGAAGAGCCGGGCGAGCGCGTCATCGTGCTAATGTCGGCCGGCAATCTGGCGACGACGCAGGCCGTGGTGAGCTTGCTCGACGAACGCAACAAGGCGATCGGCGAACGCCATGCGACGCTGCTCGAAACCCCGTCCATGTACCAGACCGTGCGATTGGTCGGCGACACCGTCAAGGAGGTCATCGCCCAGGCGTCACCGGCCGGCGAGAAGGCGGATTCCTATTTCAACGCCTCCTTCATTCTTGGCGGCCAGATCAAGGGCAGCCCGCCGCGCCTGTTCATGATCTATCCCGAAGGCAATTTCATCGAATCCACCGACGACACGCCGTTCTTCCAGATCGGCGAGACCAAATACGGCAAGCCGATCATCATCCGCGCCTATGAAAAGACGATGAGCCTGGCCGAAACGGTCAAGCTGCTGCTCGTGTCGTTCGATTCGACGCTGAAATCGAACCTCTCTGTCGGCCTGCCGCTCGACCTGCTCTTCCTGGAGAAGGACGCTTTCAAGGTCGGTCTCAAAAGGCGCATTGGCCAGGACGACCAGTATTACCGAGCCATTTCCGAGGGATGGTCGAATGCGTTGAAGACGGCCTTTGCCAGCCTGCCGGATTTTCCGGGGTAGCGCAGGTGCTTGCGTCGCAGTTGCCTCTTTTTATTTAACATGTTAATCAAAAATCGAAACGACCGGGCTCATCGGCGCGTCGGGAGGACACATGGATAACGAGCAATTCCGCGACTGGTCGAAGCGCGCCGCCGA
The DNA here is from genome assembly GCF_056404855.1 of Mesorhizobium sp. P2_B11. NCBI lineage: Bacteria > Pseudomonadati > Pseudomonadota > Alphaproteobacteria > Hyphomicrobiales > Phyllobacteriaceae > Mesorhizobium > Mesorhizobium sp. P2_B11. The sequence continues at coordinate 228,865 of NZ_JBFUDF010000006.1, read as the reverse complement.
TTGGGGTGCAGACTATCGCGCCGGCCTGCGCGACAGGCCTGTGCGACCAGCCATCGCGCCGGGCGAGATATTCAGGAGCATCGAAGCGTCTCCGCCGGAGGCCGCGGAACCCATGGAGACGATCTTCGCCGATTTCGAAGCCAAGATCGTGCCGGGCATGACGCATTGGCAGCATCCGCGCTTCTTTGCCTATTTCCCGGCCAATGCAGCACCTGTCTCGGTGGTGGCGGAATATCTGGTCTCGGCGATGGCCGCCCAATGCATGCTGTGGCAGACCTCGCCGGCGGCGACCGAGCTTGAGACGCGCATTGTCAATTGGATGCGCCAGGCGCTCGGCCTGCCCGATGGCTTCTCCGGCGTCATCCAGGATTCGGCATCCTCGGCAACGCTGGCCGCCGTGCTCACCATGCGCGAGCGCGCGCTCGACTGGCAGGGCAACAAGAAGGGGCTTTCCGGGCAGGGCAGGCTGCGCGTCTATTCCTCCGACCAGGTTCACACCTCGATCGACCGCGCCATCTGGGTGGCGGGCATAGGCGAGGAAAACCTCGTCCGCATTCCCGTCGCCGGCACCTACCGCGCCATGGATACCGCAGCCTTGGAAGCGGCGATCATTGCCGATCGCGCGGCCGGCCTTTTGCCGGCCGGCATCATTGCGTGCGTCGGCGGCACCAGCATTGGCGGCACCGACGACATCGCTGCCGTTGCCGCGGTGGCCAAACGCCATGGGCTCTATTTGCATGTCGATGCCGCCTGGGCCGGCTCGGCGATGATCTGCCCGGAGTACCGGCATTTCTGGACCGGCGTCGAGGGTGCTGATTCCATCGTCTTCAACCCACACAAATGGCTGGGGGCGCAGTTTGATTGCTCGATCCAGTTCGTCCGCCAGCCAGAGGATCTCGTGCGCACGCTGGCGATCAAGCCGGACTATCTGAAGACCCGTGGCCATGACGGCATCATCAACTATTCCGAATGGTCGGTGCCGCTCGGCCGCCGCTTCAGAGCGCTAAAACTCTGGTTCCTGTTGCGCGCCCACGGCCTCGAGGCGCTGCGTGGCATGATCCGCAACCACGTGGCCTGGAGCGAAGGCATTGCAGCCAGACTGGCCAGGGAGGCGGATTTCGAGCTCGCCAGCCAGCCGATGCTGTCGCTGTTCTCGTTCCGGCATCGCGCCGCATCCGGCGCCGACTCCGATGAGCACAATTTGCGCCTGGTCGACGCCATCAACAATGATGGCCGCACTTATCTCACGCAGACACGCGTCGATGGCCGGGTCGCCATCCGCTTCCAGGCAGGCCAGTTCGAGACGACCGCCGCCGATGTCGATACCGCCTTCACTGTCATTTGCGAGTGTGCAAGATCCCTGAAAGACTGACAGGGATTGTCCGGGCGGTTGCCGCCGGGGTAAGCCAGCAAGGACTTGCGAGCAAGCATATGGCCGGAAGGGGCGAAGGGGTTAGCCTGAATCTGACGGGCGTCTGGAGCGGACGCTATTTCTATCCGCGCGAACTGCCGCCGGTTTCCTTCGTTGCAACGCTGATCGAGACGGCAGCCAGCTTGACGGGGATGACCCACGAACCGGCGGCGACCGGCACCGCAAGATACGCAAGCCTGCAGGGGCAGCGCGAGGGCAACACCGTCTCCTTCGTCAAGACATATGACAATGGCGGACCGAACGCGCATCCGATCGATTACAGCGGCGTCCTGAACGGCGATGCCACTGAGATCAAAGGCACCTGGCGAATTCGCGGAAACTGGTCCGGCACATTCCTGATGATCCGCTCGCCGGGCAAAGTCGCTGCCGTCACCCGCAAGGTGGCTGAGCGGGTCTGAGCCGTATCCGCCAGGTTCGCCTTTGCAATCATCGATATTTCATTAGCCGGCTTCTCCCTTTTCATTGCTTTCGTTTTGCGCTACAAACAAGAAAAACGAAAACGGGAGGTTCTCAGTGTATCTGTCGCCGCGCCATGCCGAAATCATCCAGATGGCGAAAGACCATGGCCGCGTGCTGGTCGACGATCTCGCCACGCATTTCAATGTGACGCCGCAGACCATCCGCAAGGACCTCAACGATCTCTGCGACCAGCGGCTGCTCACCCGCATCCATGGCGGCGCCTTGTTCCCGTCCGGCATCGAGAACATGGAGTACGAAGCCCGCCGCAAGATCGCCGCCGACGAGAAGGAGGCGATCGGCCGCGCGGCGGCCAGGCTGATCCCCGACAACGCCTCCCTGTTCATCAATATCGGCACCACGACCGAGTCGGTCAGCAAGGCGCTGCTCGACCATACCGGGCTCATGGTCATCACCAATAACATCAATGTTGCCAATAGGATGCGCATTTATCCTTCAATCGAAGTGGTGATCGCCGGCGGCGTCGTGCGCGGCTCCGACGGTGGCGTGGTCGGCGAGGCAGCGGTCGATTTCATCAGGCAGTTCAAGGTCGACTATGCCGTCATCGGCGCCTCGGCGATTGACCATGACGGCGCGCTGCTCGATTTCGACTTTCGCGAAGTGAAAGTGGCGCAAGCCATCATCGCCAATGCCAGGCATGTCATCCTGGTTTCCGACCAGACCAAGTTCGAGCGCACCGCGCCGGTTCGCATCGGCCATCTGTCCCAGGTCAACACCTTCATCACCGACCGTTGCGACATCCCTTCGGTGCGCAAGATCTGCGAGGAAGCGGAGGTTCAATTGATCGAAACGTCGCTCGGCTAACGGCTTTTGGGGCCCCCATCACAGGCTTCTCACGTGGCCGTGATATTTCGTTTGACATTCGTTATCATTTCGAAATAATTCCGCCACGGTTTCGCAAAACACCAAAAATGCTGCAATGCGAAATCGGTGGAGGAATTCTTGGACGCATCTCCGATCCATGACATCTTTGTCATTGGCGGCGGTATCAACGGCTGCGGCATTGCCCGCGATGCGGTTGGCCGCGGCTTCTCGGTGTTTCTCGCCGAGATGAACGACCTGGCCAGTGGGACCTCCTCCGGTTCGACCAAGCTGATCCATGGCGGCCTGCGCTACCTCGAATTCTACGAATTCCGGCTGGTGCGCGAGGCGCTGATGGAGCGCGAGGTTCTGTGGAAGAACGCGCCGCACATTATCTGGCCGATGCGCTTCGTGCTGCCCTATGCCAAGGGCCTACGCCCGGCCTGGCTGATCCGGCTCGGCCTTTTCCTTTACGATCATATTGGCGGCCGCAAATTGCTGCCGGCGACCCGCACGCTCGACATGGCCAAGGATCCGGCCGGCAAGCCACTGAAGCCGCTGTTTCACAAGGCTTTCGAATATTCGGATGGCTGGGTCAACGATGCCCGCCTGGTGGCACTGAACGCACGTGATGCCGCCGATCGCGGCGCCACCATCCGCACCCGCACGAAAGTGGTCTCGGCGCGGCGCGAAGGCGATATCTGGGCGATCCGCCTGGAAGATCTGGCGACAGGTAAGACCGAAGAGGTCAAGGCCCGGCTGCTGGTCAATGCCGCCGGTCCGTGGGTCGACCACGTGCTGTCGACCGCGGTCGGCCAGAACGACGTCCACAATGTCCGCCTCGTGCAGGGCAGCCATATCGTCATCAAGAAGAAGTTCGACGATCCGCGCGCGTACTTCTTCCAGAACAAGGACGGGCGCATCATTTTCGCCATTCCCTATGAGGAAGAGTTCACGCTGATCGGCACCACCGATCGCGACTATCCCGGCGATCCGCATGACGTGAAGATCAGCGATACCGAGATCGATTATCTCTGCGCCGCGGCGAGCGAATATTTTGCCCAACCCGTGACGCGCTCCGACATCGTCTGGACCTATTCGGCAGTGCGCCCGCTCTACGATGACGGCGCCTCGAAGGCGCAGGAAGCGACCCGCGACTACGTGCTGAAGGCCGATGGCGGCGAGGGCAAGGCGCCGATCGTCAACGCTTTTGGTGGCAAGATCACCACTTATCGCCGGCTGTCGGAATCGATGCTGGAAAAGATCGAGGGATTTCTCGGCAAACGCGGCAAGCCATGGACGGCGAACGCGTCCTTGCCGGGCGGCGATTTCCCGGCCACCGGTTTCGACGCGCAGGTGGCGAAGCTGAAGAGCGCCTATCCCTTCCTCGACCAGCGCCTGGCGCGCCGGCTGACCAGGCTTTACGGCACGCGCGCGCAAGTGCTGCTCGGCCTGGCCAAGTCGAATGCCGATCTCGGCCGCAATTTCGGCGCCGATCTTTATGAGGCCGAGGTGCGTTACCTCTGCGAAAACGAATGGGCGCTGACCGCCGAAGATGTATTGTGGCGTCGCACCAAGCGCGGCCTGCATTTCAGCCGCGAGCAGGTCTCGGCCCTCGATGAATTCATGCGCGGCATCAGCCGGCGCCATGTCGTTGCAGCGGAATAGGGAAGGCGATTGATGCGAAAAGCCTGGGAGGAGGCATCATGCTGGAACTGAGAAACGTGACGAAGACGGTCGGTGCCGCGGAGCACATCCGCGACGTCTCGCTGACGCTTCAGCACGGCTCGCTCAACGTCCTGCTCGGGCCGACGCTGTCGGGCAAGACCAGCCTGATGCGGCTGATGGCCGGGCTTGACGTGCCGACCTCCGGTTCGGTCTGGTTCGACGGCCAGAATGTCACCGGCATGCCGGTGCAGCAGCGCAAGATCGCCATGGTCTACCAGCAGTTCATCAATTACCCGGCGATGACGGTCTATGAAAACATCGCCTCGCCTCTGCGTGTCGCCGGCACCGATCAGGCCAAGATCGACAAGGAAGTCCGCAACGCGGCAAACCTGCTGAAGCTGACGCCCTATCTCGACCGCACGCCGCTCAGCCTGTCGGGCGGCCAGCAGCAGCGCACCGCGCTTGCGCGCGCCATCGTCAAGAACGCCAGCCTGGTGCTGCTCGACGAGCCGCTCGCCAATCTCGACTACAAATTGCGCGAGGAACTGCGCGCCGAACTGCCGAAGATTTTCGCCGCCGCCGGCACCATTTTCGTCTACGCCACGACCGAGCCGCACGAGGCGCTGCTGCTCGGCGGCAACACGGCGACGCTTTCGGAAGGGCGCATCACCCAGTTCGGCCCGACCATCGACGTCTTCCGCAAGCCGATCGACCTGGTGACGGCACGGACGTTTGCCGATCCGCCGCTCAACACCATCGTGCTGGCCAAGAAGGGCCCGGATTTCCTGCTCGAAGGCGGCGTCAAGCTGCCTGTGCCGGCCGAACTCGCCGGCATTGCCGACGCCAACTACACGATCGGCTTCCAGCCGCATCATCTGTCGCTCGAGCGGCCCAATGCTGCCGCCGTGCCGGTGCGCGCCAAGGTGACGATCACCGAGATCACTGGCTCGGAAAGCTTCATACATCTCGATTTCGCCGACGCGCGCTGGGTCATGCTGACCCATGGCATCAGGGATTTCGAGCCCGACGCCGAGATCGAGGTGTTCATCGATCCGCGCCACATCATGGTCTTCGACAGCAACGGCACCGCCGTCGCCGCATCGAAGCTGGCGGCTTGAGGGGGAAGAGATGGCGCGCATCGACGTCAACCATGTCCGGCACTCCTATCTGCCCAACCCGCAGAAGGATGCCGATTTCGCGCTGAGGGAAGTGCACCACACGTTCGAGGATGGCGGCGCCTATGCGCTGCTCGGGCCGTCCGGCTGCGGCAAGACCACGCTGCTCAACATCATTTCGGGGCTGCTGCATCCGTCGCACGGTGAGCTTTTGTTCAACGGCAAGGACGTCACCAATCTGTCGACGCAGGAACGCAACATCGCGCAGGTGTTCCAGTTCCCGGTCATCTACGACACCATGACCGTTTACGACAATCTGGCCTTCCCGCTGCGCAACCGCGGCGTGCCGGAAGCAGATGTCGACCGCAAGGTGCGCGAGACGCTGGAGATGATCGACCTGGCGTCATGGGCGAAGAAGAAGGCGAGGGGCCTGACCGCCGACCAGAAGCAGAAGATTTCGCTCGGCCGCGGCCTGGTGCGCTCCGACGTCAACGCCATCCTGTTCGACGAGCCACTGACCGTCATCGATCCGCATATGAAATGGGTGCTGCGCTCGCAATTGAAGCAGCTGCACCGCCGCTTCGGCTACACCATGGTCTATGTCACCCACGACCAGACCGAGGCGCTGACCTTCGCCGACCAGGTCGTCGTGATGTATGATGGCGGCATCGTCCAGATCGGCACGCCGGCCGAACTGTTCGAGCGGCCGCGTCACACTTTCGTTGGTTACTTCATCGGCTCGCCCGGCATGAACGTCATGCCGGTGGCGATCGACGGCAAGACCGCGACCATCGGCAGCCAGCGCATCGAATTGCCCGGTGCGCCCAAGACCGCCGCTGGAAACACCGGCGCCATCGAACTCGGCATCCGCCCCGAATATGTCCGGCTCGGCCGCGACGGCATGGCGGTGAAGATCAGCAAGGTCGAGGATCTTGGCCGCCACAAGGTGGTCCGTGCCAGCCTCGAGGGCCGCGAGATCGCAGCCGTCATCGGCGAGGACGAGAGCGTTCCAGCCGAGCCGAAGGTGCGCTTCGACCCGGCCGGCATCAACATCTATGCCGATTCCTGGCGTGTCGAGATGGGGGCATAGATGGAAAAGACCTGGAACAACAAAGCCTGGTTCCTTGTGCTGCCGGTGCTGGTACTGGTGGCGTTCTCGGCCGTCATCCCGCTGATGACAGTGGTCAACTATTCGGTGCAGGACACATTCGGCAACAACGTCTTCTTTTGGGCCGGCACCGAATGGTTCGAGGAATTGCTGTCGTCCAGCCGCTTCTGGGAAGCGATGGTCCGCAACCTGATCTTCTCCTTCATCATCCTTGCCATCGAAGTGCCGCTCGGCATCTTCATCGCACTCAACATGCCGAAGAAGGGCTGGGGCGTGCCGGTCTGCCTGGTGCTTATGTCGTTGCCATTGCTCATTCCTTGGAACGTCGTTGGCACCATCTGGCAGGTCTTCGGCCGTAACGACATCGGCCTGCTCGGCTACTACGTCAACGCGCTCGGCATCGACTACAATTACGTGCAGGACCCGTACGACGCGTGGGTCACCATCATCATCATGGACGTCTGGCACTGGACCAGCCTTGTCGTGCTGCTTTGCTATGCCGGACTGGTGTCGATCCCCGATGCCTTCTACCAGGCGGCCAAGATCGACGGCGCTTCGCGCTGGGCGGTGTTCCGCTACATCCAGCTGCCGAAGATGCAGCGTGTGCTGCTGATCGCCGTGCTGCTGCGCTTCATGGATAGCTTCATGATCTACACCGAGCCCTTCGTCGTCACCGGCGGCGGCCCCGGCAATTCGACGACCTTCCTGTCGATCGACCTCGTCAAGACCGCGCTCGGCCAGTTCGACCTCGGTCCGGCGGCGGCGATGTCGCTGGTCTACTTCCTGATCATCCTGTTGTTGTCGTGGGTGTTCTACACCGTGATGACCAACTACGACGCGGAGCGCTGAGATGAGCGGCGCCAACGAGAGAGCTGACCGAGTGAGCGAGACGACAGCCGAGGGCAAACTGGCGAGCACGCTCTCGCAGGAGCAGGTCGCCCGGCTGATGCGCAAGCGCGGTGAGGAATCGCGCTGGTGGTGGATCGTGCCGACGGTCTACATCATCGTGCTTTTGCTGCCGATCTACTGGCTCATCAACATGAGCTTCAAGACCAATGCCGAGATCGTGTCGTCGCTGACGCTCTATCCGCATCAGCCTACGATCGCCAACTACGTCACCATCTTCACCGACGCCTCCTGGTATTCGGGCTACATCAACTCGATCACCTATGTGGTGATGAATATGGTGATCTCGGTAGCGGCAGCACTGCCGGCAGCCTACGCCTTCTCGCGCTACCGCTTCCTCGGCGACAAGCACCTGTTCTTCTGGCTGTTGACCAACCGCATGGCGCCGCCGGCGGTGTTCGCGCTGCCGTTCTTCCAGCTCTATTCCGCCTTCGGCCTGATCGACACCCATATTGCTGTCGCTCTGGCGCACTGCCTGTTCAACGTGCCGCTGGCCGTGTGGATCCTCGAAGGCTTCATGTCGGGCGTGCCGAAGGAGATCGACGAGACCGCCTACATCGACGGCTATTCGTTCCCGCGCTTCTTCGTAAAAATCTTCATGCCGCTGATCGCCAGCGGCATCGGCGTCGCCTGCTTCTTCTGCTTCATGTTCTCATGGGTGGAACTGCTGATCGCGCGCACGCTGACCACCACCGATGCCAAGCCGATCGCAGCCACCATGACCCGCACGGTGTCTGCCGCCGGCATGGACTGGGGCCTGCTCGCCGCCGCCGGCGTGCTAACGCTGATCCCCGGCGCGCTCGTCATCTGGTTTGTCCGCAACTACATCGCGAAGGGCTTCGCCCTGGGGAGGGTGTGATGAAACAAACGCATGAGTTTATCCTCACCACCATCGCCAAGGGCTTCGCCCTGGGGAGGGTGTGACCATGAACCTCGACCTCACCTGGATGGCGTGGACGTGGCCGACGGCCGCCTTCTTCGGCACCATTCTTCTGCTGCTGTGCGGCATGGCGTTTTGGGAATTTGTCTCGCCGGGCGGCAATCCGCGCGTCGGCATCCTGCGCTTCGAGACGACGCGCGGCGACCGCCTTTTCCTGTCGCTGCTTGGCAGCGCCTTTATCCATCTCGCTTGGCTGGGTCTTGTCGGATCCAACCTGTGGTGGGCTCTCGCTCTCTCCGTGGTCTACGCCGTCGGCGTGTTCCGCTACGTATAGAGGGGGAAACTGTTGGAGCGACCGCGTGCCGGCGGCCGCTCCAGATCGCACTTGAAACCTAAATGTGGAGGAAACCTATGCGACGGCAATTTTTAACATCTACGACCGCGCTTGTCCTGTTGCTCGGGGCAGGCAACGCCTATGCCGGAATGGACGAGGCAAAAGCGTTCCTGGACAAGGAAATCGGCCCGCTGTCGACGCTTGATCGCGCCGCTCAGGAAGCCGAAATGCAGTGGTTCATCGATGCCGCGAAGCCTTTCGCCGGCATGGACATCAAGGTCGTCTCCGAAACCATCGCCACCCATTCCTATGAATCGCAGGTGCTGGCGCCGGCCTTCTCGGCGATCACCGGGATCAAGGTGACGCATGACACCATCCAGGAAGGCGACGTCGTCGAGAAGATTCAGACCCAGATGCAGACGGGTCAGAACCTCTATGACGGCTGGGTCAACGATTCCGACCTGATCGGCACGCACTGGCGCTACCAGCAGGTCCGCAATTTGACCGACTGGATGGCGGGCGACGGCAAGGACGTCACCAATCCGAACCTCGACCTGAAGGACTTTATCGGCACCTCCTTCACCACGGCGCCGGACAAGAAGCTCTATCAGCTGCCCGACCAGCAGTTCGCCAACCTCTACTGGTTCCGTTACGACTGGTTCAACGACGAGAAAAACAAGGCAGACTTCAAGGCCAAGTACGGCTACGACCTAGGCGTTCCCGTCAACTGGTCGGCCTATGAAGACATCGCCGAGTTCTTCACCGGCCGCGAGATCGACGGCAAGAAGGTCTATGGCCACATGGACTACGGCAAGAAGGACCCGTCGCTCGGCTGGCGGTTCACCGACGCCTGGCTGTCCATGGCCGGTAACGGCGACAAGGGCATCCCGAACGGTCTGCCGGTCGACGAATGGGGCATCAAGGTCGACGAGAATTCGCGTCCTGTCGGCTCCTGCACGGCGCGCGGCGGCGACACCAACGGCCCGGCCGCCGTCTACTCGATCCAGAAGTACCTCGACTGGCTGAAGGCCTACGCTCCGGCCGAGGCCCAGGGCATGACCTTCTCCGAATCCGGCCCGGTTCCGGCGCAGGGAGCGGTTGCCCAGCAGATCTTCTGGTATACCGCGTTCACCGCTTCGATGGTCGACGCCGGTGCCAAGGCTGTGATGAATGACGACGGCACGCCGAAGTGGCGCATGGCCCCGTCGCCGCACGGTGTCTACTGGAAGGACGGTATGAAGCTCGGCTATCAGGACGTGGGTTCCTGGACGCTGATGAAGTCGACGCCGACCGACCGCGCCAAGGCCGCCTGGCTTTACGCGCAGTTCGTGACGTCGAAGACCGTCGACGTGAAGAAGAGCCATGTTGGTCTCACCTTCATCCGTGAGAGCACGATCCACGACAAGAGCTTCACCGAACGCGCTCCGAAGCTCGGCGGTCTGATCGAGTTCTACCGCTCGCCGGCCCGCGTCCAGTGGTCGCCGACCGGCACCAACGTGCCTGACTATCCGAAGCTGGCACAGCTCTGGTGGCAGGCGATCGGCGATGCCTCGTCCGGCGCCAAGTCGGCGCAGGAAGCCATGGACTCGCTCTGCGCCGAGCAGGAAAAGGTCATGACCCGCATCGAGAAGTCGGGCGTCCAGGGCGATATCGGCCCGAAGATGGCCGAAGAGCATGACCTCGCCTACTGGAACGCCGACGCGGTCAAGAAGGGCAATCTCGCGCCTCAGCTGAAGATCGAGAACGAGAAGGAAAAGCCGATCACCATCAACTACGACGAACTGGTGAAGAGCTGGCAGAAGTAAAATTCTGCAACTACAGTTTGCCGGGGCACCGTGCCCCGGCAAACGTTTCGGAGCGGCCGGTGATTTCCTCGCTTTTTCGGCGTGCTGAACGTTGGACTCCAGGCACGACGAGTGAGAACGGCGAGCCGCTTTTCACGGCGGATTTCGCGCTCGAATTGGCCAGGCTTCACCTTTCAAACCTTGGGAATGAAAGTGAAGCCGCGGCAAAACCTGCCTCGGATCGATTGAAGCAAATTCTGGAGAATCCGGAGTTGCGGCTGGCTTATGAACTCGTTCCAGAGATCATCGCGGAATACGCGTTGCGAAAGCTATCCGCTCCCAAGACCTTTGAATACGTGTTGAGCGATCGAAATGGGCAGGCCTATACCTTCAAGGTCGCCAGCCATCCAATTGTTCGACCGGTTCATGACAGCATCGCGCGCGAGCTTCTGCCTGCGTCCGCTGTGGAAATGATTGCAAAAGCCTCCAGCTATGCAGACGCGGTTTCCAATGCGTTGAATGCGGGTGAGGCGCTGGCAGATTTGACCGTTTGCACTGCCCCGATCGGGCTTAGCCTCCATCGAGGCAGACTAGAAATCAAATAGGGTTGCCGAACTTGACCAAACATATCCTTGCAATCGACCAGGGCACGACATCGACCAGGGCGATCCTGTTCGACGGTGAGATGAAGGTTGCCGGCAGCAAGCAGCAGGAATTCACCCAGCACTACCCAGCCTCCGGCTGGGTCGAGCATGACCCGGAGGAGATCTGGGCAAGCGTCGTCGCCACCGTCAAAGGCGCGCTGAAGGCCGCCGGCCGCGRGGCATCCGATGTCGCGGCGATCGGCATCACCAACCAGCGCGAAACCGTCGTCATCTGGGACAAGGCGACCGGCAAGCCGATCCACAATGCCATCGTCTGGCAGGACAGGCGCACCGCGCCGCTCTGCCAAAAACTGAAGAAGCAGGGGCTGGAGAAAAAATTCAGCAAAAAGACCGGCCTGCTGCTCGATCCCTATTTCTCCGGGACCAAGATCGCCTGGATGCTGGACAAGGTGAAAGGCGCGAGAAAACGCGCCGAAAAGGGCGAATTGCTCGCCGGCACCATCGACAGTTTTCTGATCTGGCGGCTGACCGGCGGCAAGGTGCACGCCACCGACGCCACCAACGCCTCGCGCACGCTGGTCTACAACATCGAGAAGAATGTCTGGGACGACGAACTGCTGTCGATCCTGAGAATCCCGGCGGCAATGCTGCCTGAGGTCAAGGATTGCGCCGACGATTACGGCGTGACGGAAAAAAGCCTGTTTGGCGCCGGGATAAAGATCCTTGGCGTGGCCGGCGACCAGCATGCGGCAACCATCGGCCAGGCCTGTTTCGAGCCGGGCATGATGAAATCCACTTACGGCACAGGCTGCTTTGCGCTGCTCAACACCGGCGCCGATCTGGTGCGCTCGAAGAACCGGCTGTTGACCACCATCGCCTACCGGCTGAACGGCAAGACCACCTATGCGCTGGAAGGCTCGATCTTCATCGCGGGCGCGGCCGTGCAATGGCTGCGCGACGGCATCAAGGTGATCGGCAAGGCCGAGCACAGCGGCGTGCTGGCTGCCGAGGCAGATACTACACAGAACGTCTATCTGGTGCCGGCTTTCGTCGGCCTCGGCGCGCCGCATTGGGACGCCGAGGCGCGTGGCGCGATCTTCGGCCTGACCCGCAATTCAGGCCCGGCGGAGTTTGCCCGTGCCGCGCTCGAAGCCGTCGCCTACCAGACGCGCGACCTGCTCGACGCCATGCGCAAGGACTGGAAGGGGGCGTCAGTGAAAACCGTGCTTCGCGTCGATGGCGGCATGGTTGCCTCCGACTGGACCATGCAGCGTCTCGCCGACATTCTCGATGCGCCGGTCGACCGTCCGACCATTCTGGAGACGACGGCGCTGGGCGCCGCATGGCTCGCCGGCTCGAAGGCGGGTGTGTGGCCCAAGGCGAAGGATTTTGGCAGGAGCTGGGCGCTCGAGCGCCGCTTCAAACCGGACATGGATGCCACTGTGCGCTCGGCAAAACTGGCAGGCTGGCGCGATGCGGTGCGCCGGACGTTGAGCGCGCAATAGATCGGCGAACCATGAAATGATTGGGTTTTGCTGAGCGAGGGGGCATGAAAAGTCCAGATTGGTATCCTGCTTGGCGCGACGAGGCTATCGACCAGCTGAACGCGAAGAACAAGCGACTCGAGGGCGATTTCCGCCTGGGTAGCTGGTCCCGCTACGACTACGATCTGACATCCGGAAAGCTTCTCTTTTCAGACCAGAAGGTCGTCAAAGTTGTCGCCGAGATCCAGATTGCAGGTAGCACCAGCGCGAAGGCCAGCAACTGGCTTTGGGCCTGGTCGAACTCAAACCTGCCTGGCGAACTGCTTGTCGACGCAAAGCTGGTTCGATCGTTCGGAGAGAAGAACGGCATTGACGAACTGGCGCAGGCCTATGTGACGGATGCTCAAGACGATCTGGAAGTACTCGGTTGGGAATTGTCCGCGACCATGGTTCGAATTTGCGACGCTATTGGAGCTTACCGGTCTCCACGCGGAGAAGGCGGTGGTCTCTATTTGGTCTTGAAGAGCATTGGTTGGGCGAGTTGAACTGAACCGCCGCCCTGCGACAAGCCATACAGAAAAAACCCGCGCCATTTCGGCGCGGGTTTTTACTTATACTCGTCAGCTACTGGTACTCAGCCTTGGATCAATAGGGCGAATTGCACTGCTGCCGAGGACCGTAGTTCGGCTGGAAGGTGTTGTCCGACGCACGATACGAGCGGTAGCGGTCATAGCACCACTGCACATGCGAATCGCCGCCCCGGTAGACGCGGTTCTGGTTGTTGTTGACGATCGCGCCGGTAATCAGCGCGCCGGCAATGAATGCACCAGCGGGGAACCAGAAATCGCCGTGACGGCGATAGCCGTGACGGTAGTGGCGCGAGCCGCGATGTCCGTTCCAGTAGGCGCCGTCATTGTTGCTGCGCGAGAAATTGCGGTTGCGGTCGCCGTTGAAGTTGCGGTTTTTCATCCACGGCTTGTAGTCGACTGCCTGAACATCGGACGAAGCCGACGGGCCCTGCGGCGCAATCATTTGCGTGGCGCCGGCCGGCACGGCCGCGGATATTGCGAAAGAGGCTGACAATGTGGCCGCCAGCATACCCGATACGATCTTGTTCATGATCTTCTCCTTTGAAGGGGGTGGTTGACGTCCCTTGTACGGAGACAACGGCTCGTTGATGCGATGGTTCCGCCAAAACAATAAGTTGCTGATTTGTAATGTTTCTCCAGTCAACCCGACCATGGAACCGGAGAAGAAAAGACCCGTCTCGCGCGTCTACGGATTGTGAAGCGTGACCTCATTGCGGGAGTGACCCACCGGCCTTCTGCCAAGGCAATTTGCGGGGCGTCAGGCAGTGGCAGAAACCACGGTGAAAGCGCCATCTTTTTCCGGTTGACCGGTCGCGGCACTCTCCCTATGTTCCGCGCAATTTCGAGGGCCGCCGTTTAGAGCCCGCGGGAGCGCGTAGCTCAGCCGGTAGAGCAACTGACTTTTAATCAGTAGGTCATGGGTTCGAATCCCATCGCGCTCACCAACAAAACCAACATCTTTGGGTTATGTGCGTCGAGCGCTGTCGGCGTTTCGGCCAATTGACGGCCGAACTGCCTTCGATCACCAGCACTTTGACATCGGGCGGATGGGAAGCCAGAAGGGCTCGCAACGCTGAGCTGCAGCACCTTCCATTGCCTCGGTGCGATACCGCCTCAGCCATAGGGGCCCTACAGAGAGCAGGGATGGCCGGTGCGGGGGGTTGCTTGGGCAAGCAGGCGCACCGGCCAATTGCGGGTTTGGAATTTCGGGGGTCCCCCGCACTGCCTAAGCTATAGGCATATTAGAATTTACTCAATTACGACTGAAGTCCCTGGGACTTGGCCCGCTAAAAGCGTTTGCGGACCGCGTTTTCCTCAAAAATGGCGGAGAGGTCTATCTCATCATGAAACGGAGCGTGGGGGTCGAAAGCCAACCAAGACGCATGAGATCGAAGCTCTCTGAGGCGAGCATTCTTTGCGAGCAGCGTTTGGTCTTGTTCCTCCTCAAACGGAGAAACAGCGTTGTCACGAGGGTTCATGCGCGCTCCCGATTGGCGCCATACCCTAATGAACGATTGAGTTTTGATTTAGTTTCCTGTGGCCCGCCACGCGCGCTGCCGTTGGCTGCTGCTACCACGGTATGAGGCTCGTGCGTCTCCTGGCACCGCCTGCTGCTGCGCCTCACGAGCCAGCCTGCCAGCCTCGGGCAATGGCGTCCCTTCCAGCTCACGTATTTTAGCGCAAGCTTGTATTTCTCTTGAGGCGGGGGCATGCTTATAGACGCGCGCGGAGGAGGCCACCAGGTTAAGGGTGGAAAGGGTACGTCATGGAAACTGTTTGCTCCGTTCCCGGCGGGATCTGTCTCCTGTCGGTCTTGGTCAGTGTCGCAATGGCGTTTATCGCCATGGCGCCATTCGCAGCCACGCGCCTGCTCGTATTGCGGATGCGCGAGCATTCGGTCGGAAACCTTCTACCCGCCTAAACTTGTCGGCCGCGTCCTTCTCGTCCGCCGCTTGCGAGTCATAGCTTCGCCGCTCGCCGCGTCGAAGTCGTGGTGCTTGCATTCGTTTTAGCGTTGAGGTCCTGATCCCGTCGCGCTCACCAGCAGCACTCGCAAAATGACAAGACGAACGTGGTGCCCGATCGGCTCAGAGCGCAGCTTCCAACCTTGTCGCCACACCCGCCGCTGGCTAAACTCGCCCTCCCAGGGGAGGGTTCTCACATGACACTTCAGCTTTCGGCGGACGCTGTAGCCCCTAAGGCGGCGACACCTCAAAAATATCTCTTCGGCCCGGTCGCCGACTTCTTGATGCTGGGTGGCAGCGCGTTTCTCATCCTGCCGGTGCTGTTTCTGGTGCCGCTCGAATATGAGGGTCCGGTGGCCGCAACTATGGTCTTCGTGGCCTATCTCGTGAACTATCCCCACTTCGCCCACTCCTACCAGCTTTTCTACCGCAATTTCGGACGCAAGGTGTCCGGCGACGGCTACGACCGCAGCCTGCAGCTCCGCTACATCTTCGCGGGCATTGTCGTGCCGCTGGTCATGGCCGGGTTCTTTGCCTATGGCGCCGCGGCGGCGAACACGCGCCTGCTTGGCTATGCAACCAACGCAATGTTCTTTTTTGTCGGCTGGCACTACGTCAAGCAGGGCTACGGCATGCTGATGGTGGACGCCGTGCTGAAGCGCAAATTCTTCGACGATCGCGACAAGAAGGTGCTTCTGGTCAACTCCTACGCCGTGTGGATCCTGGCGTGGCTGCAGACCAACACGGCGGTCACCCAGGGCAAATATTACGGCCTGGACTATTACACATTTGCTGCCCCGTCCTGGATCACCGACATTGCCCTGCTGGCGGCCGTTGCATCGACGACGGCCACGCTTTTGATGCTGGTCAATCGCTGGCGGAAAAACGGCGGCGGTCTGCCCTATAACGGTCTGGTGGCCTATGTCGCGTCGCTCTATCTGTGGATCCTGATTGCCAGGATAAACCCGCTCTGGCTGCTCATCGTGCCCGCGCTTCACTCGCTGCAGTACCTCGCCGTGGTCTGGCGCTATCAGACCAATGTCGAGCGTGACAGCTCCGATGCCGAAGGCGATCCGCAGCCGAAGATCCTGTCCTTTCTCGGCCCTCTCTACAGGTTTCGGCTCCTCGGCTTCATCGTCGGCGGCACCGCCCTTGGCTATCTCGGCTTCTGGTTGATCCCATCCGCGCTGACGGCTTTGATCCCCTATGACAAGCAAGTCTTGGGATCATCGCTGTTCTTCTTCATCGTGCTGATCTTCATCAACGTGCACCATTATTTTCTGGACAACGTGATGTGGCGCCGCGGCAATCCGGAGGTATCGAAGTATCTGTTCCGATAGCTGATACGCAGGCTGTCGAGCGCGGTTTTCATCAGCTGTCGAGTATGCCATTGCGAGCTGATCGTCAGTGCAACGGAGAGTCCTGGAATGGCGGAGTTCTTTTCCGAGAGCCGCCTGGAAAATACCGTGCGCTGGCATCTGTACCGGCGTTGGCGACGCCGGCGTGACCCTCGTCGCATCGCGGAACGGATGCTCTACGATGTCGCGTCGCGGGTACCCAGAGGCGGTACCTTCCTCGATCTTGGCGCCAATGTCGGCCAGATCACCGGCGCCGCCCTCAAGCTTGGCTTCAAAGTGGTGGCGTTCGAGCCGGATCCGCATGCGCTGGCTGCGCTCACTGCTCGGTTCGGAAGTCACCCTGATGTCGAAATCGTTCCGAAAGCCGTCGGCGCCGAGGCAAGGTCAGCAACATTCCACCGTCATCCCCGTGCCGACAAAGGGAACACTCAGGCGTCCTCGATGTTCGCAACGTCATATCATCTCGGCGGAACGCAAATCAGCGTCGAGGTGGTTGATCTCGTGGAATTCCTGAAAAGCCAACCGACCATGCCATCCATAGTGAAAATGGATATCGAAGGCAGTGAAGCCGAATGCCTGGAAGCCATCCTCGACGCCGGGCTGCAGAACTCCATCGGCGCATTCCTGGTCGAGACGCATGACCGGGTGTCGCCAGACATAGCGCATCGGCTGGATCGCATTCGTCAACGCATCGCCGAGGGAAACATCCGCAACATCAATCTGGAATGGATCTGAAAAGCGCGCCGTTGATCGGCTAGAGCAGTTCACCGTTTCACGGAAACGGCAAACCGCTCTATCTCCTTGTTTTCACGCAATTCCCCAGGGAAAGCGCTACGCGCTTTGCCCGGGAAAACCGTTTCACACTTTTCCTGGAATTGCTCTAGGCCAATCCGACCAGGGAAAACGCCTTGCGCCGGACCCGCTTTGCCAGCAGGCGCGCCAGTTCTGCCGTCGACTGGATTGGCGGCTCGACATACACCGGAACCTCGACGGGGACCTCGACCATCACGGTCTGCGGTTCCGGCGTCTTCGGAGCGGGTGGACTGAGCATCTCGTCGGCGATCTCTGCTATCTGCTTCACCGACAGGGCCAGCCGCTTTGCGTCGAATTCGGCGAGCGAAATCTTCGCCTGATCGATCGCTCGCAGTTGCACGATGAATTCCGAGCCGTGGCTCGGTACCATGCTGTTGATCGCGAGCTTTGTGAGGCCCATATAGTTCAACTCGAGGAAAAGCAGCTCGAACGAGGCGGGCGTGAAAAACCATGCATGCGCATCGACATAGGGGCCATTCCAGCGGCCGAGGTCGTGCTGGTACGACTGCCAGGCGTGATCGAAATTTCCGGTAAAGGTGAGCGGAGCCTTGGAGCCCGCCAGCCATGAGCCGACGCCGTTCCTGTTGACCGAAAACGCGCGCGCTTCAAGCAGCGTTTCCGGCGTGTGGCGCACGCGCTTTTCCCGGTGGGCTGCGAGCACCTCGCGCAAGCTGCTTGGCGGCTTCAGCACGTCAAAGCATTTGCGCATGTCCGGCACAGCCAGCGAGACGATGCCACCCGGTCGCAGAAGGCGGTCGACCTGTTGGAAAAAGCCCAGAAGATCGGGGGCGTGCTCGATGACGTGGCTGGCAATGAAATAGTCGTAACCATCCGGTTTTCTGCTCAGCGCCAGTTCATCGAGCGGCTCCCCCCGCCAGACGATGTCGACATCCTCGATCTGCTTGGCGCGCATGCGGATGGCCTCCACGCTGTGGCTGCGAGCATCCGCGCGCAAGGCTTCGCCGTCCTGAAAGTCGATGACCGTTGTTTTCCAGCCATAGGCCTTCGGTGCGACAGGACTGTAGAACGGTCCGATTTCCAAGCCGCTCATAGTTTTCTTGTCGAGATTTCTTAGCAGCTCGTCCATACGATTCACGGCGCTACTCCTCACAGATACTCAAATCTCACCCACGATTGTGCCTAATATTAACTCGGGCCGGATTCGTCCAGCCTCGATCGGCGGACTTACCTCTCCAGTCGACAATTGGGCAATGCGCGTGTCATCATAGCAACGCCGAGAAATCCCGGACGGACCAATATTAGATTCAGCTAATGTATTCCTGGAAAAGAAAAGAATTTACTGGGACAATAGTCATTCAAGCTACAAACGATTGTGCTAGATTCCGGTTGCGACGGAACTGATTCCGGTTTTGCGGCCCCGGCATCAGGGTTAGGCGGGTAAAGGCCTGATCGTCGGCATATGTGATTGCACCAAGTCAGCGCGTCATAGTCCGAACCATGAGGGCACCATGGCGAAGGTAGTTTACTATGTTTCAGCCGACGCGACGGGTTGGCGGATAACCTACAACGGAACCGACTATCCCTGCGGCTCCAAACAAGCAGCACTGGAGGCGGCCGTGGAAGCCGCGCACGGATCCGGCAAGCTCGGCTACGATGCGATGGTTGTCGTTCATGAGCCGGATGGCGGGTGGAAAACCCGGTGGGTGTACGGCCACTGTCCTTATCCGTTGTCTGCCTAGTTTTTGTAGCGCGGAATCCTGCGTGACACGCTGAGGCAGGCGTGGCGCTTTTGCCGCACGTATTTCTGAAAATTTACGCCAGCTTGCGCTCTGGGATGTTTTCCGGCAATGGAAACGCAACATCGGGGCGGTGGCGTAGAAATGATTGATGGGTTGCGTGTGGCGGTGATCATGCCCGCCTACAATGCGTCGGCTACACTGGAGAAGACCTACTTCGCCTTGCCGATGCAACTGATCGATGACGTTATTCTCACGGATGATCTTTCCAAGGACGATACTGTCAGCATTTCGCGACAGCTCGGCATTTACACGATCCAGCATTCCGCCAACAAAGGCTATGGCGGCAATCAGAAGACTTGTTACGATGCGGCGCTGCAGCGCGACGCCGATATCGTGGTAATGCTTCACCCCGACTATCAGTATTCGCCCAGGCTGGTGCCGGCCATTGCCTCGATGGTCGCCTCCGGCGAGTATGATTTCGTCTTTGGGTCACGCATCTTGGGGAAGGGCGCCCTGCGTGGCGGCATGCCAGTCTATAAATATGTCGCCAATCGCTTTCTGACCCTGGTTCAAAACATTCTGATCGGCCAGAAAATGTCGGAGTTTCACACCGGCTTCCGGTGCTGGAGCCGGAGGGCTCTGACCGAGATCCCTTATCACCGATGCTCGGACGACTTTGTTTTTGACAATGAGATGGTCTGCCAGGCCGTATATCTCGGCCTCCGTGGGGGCGAGATTTCCTGTCCGACGAAATATTTCCCGGAGGCATCGTCGATCAACTTTCGGCGCAGCGTCGTTTATGGCCTGGGCGTCTTGAAAACCGCGATGAAGTTTCGCCTCAGCAAACTTGGCATTCGACGAGATCCCTTGTTCGCAGGGAGCAACATCTGATGAGGCGCCGGACAAGAATGGCCCTCGGTGTGGCGGGCCTCGCCATGGTTCTGGTTCCCGCCGCGCTGTCGGGTTATCTCGACGATATCTTGCGGATCGCCAAAGCGAGCGTTCAGCAGACAGGTGTGTTTGGTTTCGTTGCGCTGGTCGTGATGCAGTTTCTGGTGGCCGCCACCGGCATATTGCCGGCGTCCCTGCTCGGGATCGCGGGCGGAGCGGTTTACGGATTTGCCGGCGGATCGGCAATGGCGCTCGTCGGGACCTTGGCCGGCGGCATTGTCGGTTACTACATTGGCCGAAAAGGCCTTCGGAACATTCCTCTCACCAACACGAAGGTCGTCGGCGGTCTCGACAAGGTCAAGCAGTTCCTCGCCGCTGACGGCTGGCGATCGGTCTTCCTGATCCGCCTGTCGCCGGTCGTCCCCTTTGCCGCCACAAGCATCGCGCTGGGAGCGAGTGGAATTCGCCTCGCCGACTACTTGATAGGAACTGCGGCGTCGCTTCCCGCCCTTTTTGGTTACGTCTATGTCGGTTCATTGCTCGGCAACGCGGCCTCCCTCAAATCGCCCGAGTTCCACCAGGTTTTCTTGCTGATGCTGGCGGGAGGTGTGATTGCAGGCGGGACGTTGGTGGGCAGGTTCGCCATGCACCATTACAAGTCCGAAACAACCTGACGCTGCTAGTCTAGCAATGGTATTCGCCACAGTCAGGTAGTAGCACTTTGCCCCCCGTGGGATATTTTAGAAGCGGTTGCGACGGGGAGGTGAGATGGGTCGCTGCCTGCGAGGACCAGCTCGGCTGAGACGGCGTGAAGAACAGGCCATCTACCATGGCGTTGTAGTCTCGATTTGCGATGACCGCGCATAGGCAAATAGCAACCGCCGCAACCCTTGCAGCCAATCTCCACGTGGACGCACAAATCGCCAGAACGATCAGAAGTGTTGCGACTGGCGCGAAATAATACCTGAAGCCGGATCCCGTTATGAGCAGTGACTCGGCGCCTCCGACGGCGAAAATCGCCGTAGCCGAAAATTGCAGTGCAACGAGCGGAACGAGCAGCAGAATGGGCTGGCGGCGGGCGAGGAAGACTGCGGCCCCAATCACGCCAAGGAACACGATGGCAGCTGCAATCAGTTCAAACGTACCCGGCGTCAAGCTGGTGAAAAACCAGGCCGGCCAAAGGATTGCACCCGCCACCTTGAGCAGGAACAGGTCTGGCAAGCTTGCGAAACCGAGAAGCGTAAACGGCCGTACGGCCATGCCTGTATCTGTTGCCGGCAGAAGCGCGCAGCCGATCTGCGTCGCCAATCCGGGAATAGACCAGACCAGAGGTCGAACAAGATGAGGCTGTCGGAGCACAAACCCGGCAGCCGCCCATATGATAAGCGCGAAGGCCCCCGGGGTGCCTGTAAACGGCAGCACCAGAAGAAGACCGATATGAACGCGATTGAGCGGCTGTTTGATTGCCAACGATGCAAAGACAAGCGCGGCATAGACCAGCCCCCAGCCTTTGTTGTGAAGTGCCGTTGCGAACGTCTCCGAAGCGGTGACGCAATAGAGCGCGGTCGCAACCGCCAACAAGATTCCGGTTCGCCACGATATCGATTGCGTCGTGCCGGCGACAACAAATGGAAGCAACAACGCCACCAGAAGACCGGAGCCGGTGTCAACGACCGGCCACCACTGAAGTCCGGCCGACACCGCAACCGCCGACGAGAGGTTTGCCGACAGATCGTAATAATTGCTCGCCGGGTTGAACAGGGCGGCAAACGGGCCGTGAGCATAGGCATAGCCGAAATAGAGCTGCCCGATTTCAGCCCAGACCCTATAGAAAGTCAGCAATGCCGGGGCTCTCACTGCGACCAGGATCGCAAACAGGATCCCGGCAACGACGGTATACTCGGTCTTGACTCTGGCGGATAACGAATCGTCTGCCCGGACATAAAGGAAGCTCAAGCCAGCAAAGGCGAGAAGCTCAACCAAAGTAAATGCATTGAACGGTGTCGACATCTGCCCCCCGGCTGGATGGCGTGGCTACCCACGCAGTCTGGGGCGGTGATACAGAGGGGATGGCGAAGAGTAAATGCGCTGCCCGCGATCGGTGCCATTCTTGGCAAGCCCGAAGATGAATTTCTGCCGGGCTATATAGCGTCCAGAATGTTCGGGTTGCCGCGTTCGGCCCGGAAGCGGTGTGCCCAGTCAAGGTTCAAGGCGTCCCGCTGCAGCTCAACGCTAAGAACCTTGCCAGTCCCCAAATTGGGGAGCGGGTCCAGGCCCATCAGTTCGGCGACCTGATGGACGGCGTGGCGAGGGTCATCGATCACGGTCTCGTATTCAAGCCGCAGCGGTTCGATACCGGTGYGCGCAAAGAACATGTCCCAGCGGGCTCGTTCGCGAGCAAGGGCGTCAAGCTGGCTCTGGATCAGTTCGGCGTCGAACACCGGCATTTGGGCCATAGGTTGGCTCGATCGGTATTGTCCTGTCTGGAGCGCACGTGCCCAGGAGATCGCCTGGCCGAGCAAGTCTCGCCGGGTGAGCAGCACGAAGCGAAGATTGGGAAGCGCATCGACCCAATTCACCTCGCCCGAAAACCAGTCGTGCTGATGGGCAAATAGCTTCAGGCCGTAGATGCCGTTGGGCGTGGCGCCCATCGTCAGGATTTTGCCGACCTGGCCGGCAATATCCTTGGGGTAGTCCGGGTCATCGAAATAGCGGCGCCCGCCCCAATTGAAATATTCCAGCGGGTGTCCGAGCAGGCCTGTTCCGCTCAGATGCTGGCACAGGAAATTGCTGCCGGATCGTGGCGAGGTGCAGACGCTGTAACCGCTCAATTTGTTGCGGTCCAGGCCATCGAGTCCGATCACTGTCGGCCTCCTCTACGGGCTCGAAGGAAGATTTTCCTTATGAACAGAGGGACCATGCCGTTGTACAGTCGCTTTATCTCGTTCACAAAATTCGAAAGGTTCGAAAGCTGCTCTTCGACACGGTTCAAAACAACCTGGTTGCCCTCCAGCGTGGCAGCGCGCGAGGCTGACTCGTCCACAACAAGCTGCTGGGTTCTGGCAATTTCAGGCTTGATCGCGCCGATCTGTTCGCCAAGATTGGCCAAAGCGGCCGCGTTGTTCTCCAAAATTCCAGAGTTCGCCTGCAGCTGCGCGAGGAGCCTTGCTGGCTCGGGCGAATCCGGCCAGCCGTGCAATTCCTTCACGATGTGGAACCATCTTCGGCGCGGGTGCGAGACGCCGATCTCCTCGATCCAGGCTGCGGTCGCCAGGGCGCGCTCATCGGGATCCAGCCCTCTGTCCGATCGCATCGCCTGATCATAGATGCGCAGGTGTTCCTCGACGAAATACGCGTCACCCGCCACCTTGCGAAAATAGGTGGACACGGCCGCGGCGTCGTTCGCATCGAAACCGGATATCGCGTCGAGAAGATTTTCGACCGTGGTCGGCCTGGTCAAAAGCCCAACGCCCAGGTTGAAGCGACGCCAGGCCTCCATGTTCGTGGTGCTGAGCAATCCCGCGAAGCCACGCGCGTCGCACACGACAACGGCGCAGCCGACTGCAGCCGCCTCGATCGCCATTCGGGCGGTTGCGAACACGATGTCGTAGCCGAGCAGGTCCTGTTCCAGCTGCTGCGAAAACCGCCCGGTGGCTGGGCCCAGCTCATCCAGCTGGATGCCGCCTCTGGCACAGGCGTCACGAACCGCTGCCTGGTGCTCGAAATTCTTGGTCAGCAGCAGCGCCCGCACCGGCTTGGCGGGGAGCGGCGGACGCGGCTTGAAGCGATTGAGATCGACCGCGTTGTAGACAAGGCTCATCTGATCGGCCGGTATGCCGCGCGACAGGCATTTGGCCCGGCACGCTTCGTCGACCGCAATCCAATGGCGTATCTGCGGATGCAGCATCGGCGCTTCGACCTCAAAGAACGCGCTGTGGCAGGAAAATACCGCCGGCACGTCGGGAAACCTGGCGAGCGCAGTCAGGCAAGGCGTCAGATGCTGGGCGTGAATGACATCGGGCTTTGCGACGATCTCGGCAATGCGGTCGACGACATGATGCCCGCGACGGCGCATTCTATCGGCCATGTCGCCCAGCGTGGGAGCCAGCAGCATGGTCTGATGGCCGGCGCCGCGAAGTCCGTCCGCCAACAGCTCGACGACCGCTTCCGATCCGCTGTTTCGAGACAGGGAGAGATTGGTGATAAGAATTCGCAACTGGCGATTCCTTGCTTGCGCACTACGTCTGATATGAGAGAGAAAGGCGCACGAGTTTCTGGCAGCGTCTTAATTTGAAGCCGCTGGCCAAACAAGCTTCGTCAGCATTGTCGCGGCCAAGGTTGCGCCTGAATTGTTCCCAGGTCATCCGGCTCGATCGAAGAGAAACTGGACTGGAGCCGTTGTTGCCTGAAAAGCCAGAAGAAAAACTGGAAAACGTGCTGATTCTCGCCCATCCCGGGCACGAACTCAGAATCCACCATTGGCTCGAGATCGCCAAACCAAGGGTCTATCTTCTGACCGACGGATCAGGCGGCAAGGAAACGTCGCGAACCGGCTATTCACGCGATGTGGTCGATTCGACGGGCGCGACATGCGGCGCGGTGTTTGGAGATATTCCCGATGGCGCCTGGTACGAGGCGCTGCTGGCGGGGAACCACGATTTTCTTGTCGGCGTGCTCTCGAGAATGCGCGCCGATCTGGCGACCGCAAGGAATGTCCAGATCGTGTCGGACGCGGTCGACGGCTATAATCCAATACATGACTTGGCCTATGCCTTTGGGCAGGCTCTCAGCCAAGGGCTGGGCAAGACGGCAAAGGTCGGCAGACAACTTTGTTCCGCTGCGGTTCCAAACGTTGCGGGACGTGTCGAATTGGAAATTCAGCTCCCCCAGGCCGCGCGGGCGAGGAAGATGGCGGCTGTTGAAAGCTACAGTCCGCTCGCCGATGAAGCGCGTCGGATCCTCGAGCGGGATCCGCAGTGCTTCGATAGGGAAAATCTGATTTCGCAGAATTTTGACTGGAATGCCTCCTGGACACCGGAGTGGGAGCGCATTGGCAAACAGCGCGTTGCCGATGGCCGCTACCGCAAATGCATTACCTACAGGGATAATGTGCAGCCCGCTGCGCGGCGCCTCGCCGTTTCACGCACACGCCCAACCGCTCTATCTCTTTGTTTTTTCGCAATTCCGGACGGAAAACCGCTCACACTTTTCCTGGAATTGCTCTAAGTCCAAGGCTTCAGGAAACCAGTGAGACATTGCCGCCGGCGTGGCGTTCGATACGGCCCGCGAGGTCGAGTTCCAGCAGCACCATGGACACTTGCGCGGCGTTGAGGCCGGTGTGGCGGATGATCTCGTCCACCGCCACCGGCGTCGGCCCCAGCACTTCGAGCACGCCGCTGCGTTCGTCCTCGCCGGGCGGCGGCGTTGCCGAAAAGTCGGGCGTCTTTTGCGCCGGCGCGGCCCTTGGCGCTCGCGGGCCGGCCAAAGGCGCGATCGCTCCGGAAACATCCGATGCCTCGGTCACCAGGGTGGCGCCGTCCTTGAGCAGGCCGTTGGAGCCGGCGCAACGCGGATCGAGCGGTGACCCCGGCACGGCAAAGACCAGCCGGCCCATCTCGCCGGCCAGGCGCGCGCTGATCAGCGAGCCGGAGCGTTGCGCCGCTTCGATCACCACCAGTCCGAGGGCGGCACCCGCGACAAGCCGGTTGCGGCGCGGAAAATCCTGCGCCCGCGGCTGCCAGCCGAACGGCATTTCCGAAATGACGGCGCCGCCGCGTTCGGCAATGTCGTTACACAGGCCGGCATTTTCGGGCGGGTAGGGGACGTCGAGCCCTCCGGCGAGCACGCCAACCGTACCGGTCGCAAGGCTGCCCTGGTGCGCCGCCGTGTCGATGCCGCGCGCCAGTCCGGAGACGATGGCGTAGCCGTCGCGGCCGAGATCCGCCGCCAGCATGCGCGCCATCTTGATGCCGGCAAGCGACGCGTTGCGGGCGCCGACAATGGCGACCGCCGGCAGACGAAACACCGTAGCTTCACCCTTCATGGCAATCAGCGGCGGCGGATTGTCCATGTTTTTCAGCATCGGCGGGTAGTCGGCCTCGCCGATGCCGACGAAGCGGGCGCCGTTCTCACTGGCCGCTTCCAGTTCCGCTTCAGCCTCCTCGACGGAAGGAATGCGAACGATCCTTTTCGCGCCACCCGAAATCATCAGCTCTGGCAGCATCTCAAGCGCTGCCTCAGCCGAGCCGAAGCGGTTGATCAATTCGCGAAACGAGGCCGGGCCGACATTTTGCGTGCGGATCAGGCGCAGCCAGCTCAGCCGCTGCCGGTCGCTGAGGCGCGGCCCGGCGGCAGGCTTGCTCAACCCTTGGCTCCGATCTTGCCTTCGGTGCCGGCAAGAAGGCGCGAAATGTTGGCGCGGTGTTTGAAGATGACGATCAGGCTCATCACCAGGAACAGCCCGGCAGTCTCAGGTGTGCTCCAGAAATAGAGCGCTATCGGCACGATGACCGCTGCCGTCAGCGCTGCCAGCGAGGAGTAGCGAAACAGAAATGCCATCGCCAGCCAGACGACCATGAAGATCAGCGCCACATGCCAGCCGAGTGCGATCAGCACGCCGAGATAGGTCGCCACGCCCTTGCCGCCCTTGAAACCAAGCCAGACCGGAAACAGATGCCCAAGGAAGGCGCCAAGGCCTGCCCAGAGTCCGAGGCCGGCCCACAATTCGTAGTCGTGTCCAAAATGGCGCGCGATCATCACCGCCGCGGTACCCTTCAGCGCGTCGAGCACCAGCGTCGCGGCAGCGAGGCCCTTGTTGCCGGTGCGCAGCACATTGGTGGCGCCGATATTGCCGGAACCGATCTTGCGCACATCGCCCAGACCAGCGGCGCGGGTGATCAGCAGGCCGAAGGGAATCGAACCCAGGAGATAGCCGAACAGCAATGCCAGGATGACGTTGTAACTCATTGTTTCCCCCCGCATTTCCCCTGACGCAGATCAGCGTTCGATGTGCCGCGATCAGTCTATGCCGAAAACACTGTGCGGCCCGCCACCAGCGTTTGCAAGACCATGCCTTGCAGCCGCGCGCCTTCGAAACAGGTGTTTTTCGAGCGCGAACGGATGCCGCTTTCGCTGACGATCCAAGGCTCTTCGAGGTCGATCACAGCAAGATCGGCTTGAGCGCCGGGCTTCAGCGTGCCGCCCGGCAGGCCGAACAGTTTCGCCGGCGCGCTCGACAGCGTCTCGATCAGCCTGAGCAGCGGCACGTCGCCATTGTGGTAGAGCCGCAGTGCTGCGCCGAGCAGCGTCTCCAGCCCGATGGCGCCGGCGGCCGCATCGGCGAAGGGCAGGCGCTTGGTGTCGACATCCTGCGGGTCGTGCGAGGAGACGATGATGTCGATGGTGCCGTCCTTGACCGCTTCGATCATCGCCAGCCGGTCCTCCTCGGCGCGCAGCGGCGGCGTCAGCCGGAAGAAGGTGCGGTATTCCCCGACATCGTTCTCGTTGAGCGACAAATTGTGGATCGCCACGCCCGCCGTGACATTGGCCTGGTCGGCTTTCGCCCGCGTTACCGCTTGCGCAGCCATCTCTGTCGATATCTTGGCCGCGTGGTAGGCGCCGCGCGTCAGCCGCGCCAGGGCCAGGTCGCGCTCCAGCGGGATGGACTCGGCCTCGCGCGGAATGCCGGCTAGGCCGAGCCAGCTGGCATAGAGGCCTTCATTCATGACGCCGGCCGAGGCGAGGTCGCCATCCTGCGTCTCATGCACGATGACGCCGCCGAAATCGCGCGCATAGGTCAGCGCCCGGCGCATCACCAGCGCGCTGGCTATTGTGTGGCGGCCATCGGTAAAGGCAACCGCGCCGGCCTCGCGCAGCAGGCCGAACTCGGTCATCTCCCGGCCGGCAAGCCCCTTGGTGATCGCCGCAGCCGGAAAGATGTTGACGATTGCGGTGTCCCTGGCGGTGCGCAGCACGAATTCGACCAGCGCGACATTGTCGATCACTGGGTCGGTATCGGGCATCATGACGATGGAGGTGACGCCGCCGGCCGCCGCTGCAACGCTTGCCGAAGCAATGGTCTCGCGGTGTTCGCCGCCGGGCTCGCCGATGAAGACGCGCGCGTCGATCAGGCCGGGAATGATCGCCTTGCCGGCGCAGTCGATGACGGTGGCGCCCGCCGGTGCGCCCTGGTTCAAGGCGGCCTTGCCGGCGGCAACGATCTTCTTGCCCTCGACGATAACCGTGCCGACTTCATCGATGCCGCGTGACGGGTCGACAATGCGGGCGCGTTCAAAGACCGTCGTGCTCATGCGCCACGGCCCTCTGCGTTGCGGCGCGGATCGAGCAGCGCTTCCATCACCGCCATGCGCACGGCAACACCCATCTCGACCTGTTCCTGGATGACGCTTTGCGGGCCATCGGCGATTTCCGACGCGATCTCGACGCCGCGGTTCATCGGTCCGGGATGCATCACCAGCGCGCCGTCCTTCGCCGCCTTCAGCTTTTCGGCATCGAGGCCGAAATAGCGGAAATATTCGCGGATAGACGGCACGAAGGAGCCTTCCATGCGCTCGCGCTGCAGCCGCAGCATCATCACCACATCGGCGCCCTTCAGCCCTTCGGCCATCGAGCGCGAGACGATGACGCCCATTTTCTCGATGCCGGACGGCAACAGTGTCGACGGCGCCACGACCCGCACCTGCGCGCCGAGCGCGTTCAAGAGCATGATGTTGGAGCGCGCCACGCGCGAATGCAGAATGTCGCCGCAGATCGCCACGATCAGCTTCGATAGCGGCCCCTTGGCGCGGCGGATGGTTAGCGCGTCGAGCAGCGCCTGTGTCGGGTGCTCATGCGCACCGTCGCCGGCATTGACCACCGAGCAACCGACCTTTTGCGCCAAAAGCGCGGCAGCACCCGCCGACTGGTGGCGGATAATGAGGATGTCGGGGCGCATGGCGTTGAGCGTCATGGCCGTATCGATCAGCGTTTCGCCCTTCTTCACCGACGAGCTTGCGACCGACATGTTCATGACATCGGCGCCAAGCCGCTTTCCGGCCAGTTCGAACGACGATTGCGTGCGGGTCGAGGCTTCGTAGAAGAGGTTGATCTGGGTGCGGCCGCGCAGCGTCGAGGTCTTTTTCTCGGACTGCCGCGAAATGGCGACGGCGCGGTCGGCGCGATCAAGCAACAGCTCGATATCGGCGGGGGAAAGATCGCGGATGCCCAGAAGATGGCGGTGAGGATAAAGCGGCAGGGACGAAGCGTCGGTCATCTCAAGGCGCTGCTATAGGGGGGAGAATTCCTTGCCGCAAGCGCCAGCTTGGGATTGCGGCCTTTCTCCCCGGTATTTTCGTCGCGCGCTCCGGTAAGCTTGGGCTATATCTAGCCGATGGCCTCGGATTCGAAGCCTCGTAATGACAAAGGCCATTCTACCTTCAGAAGGATCGGGCGTGACCGACGACGTGACCAACCAGCCGCCGCCGCTGACGGGCGGCAACGCCTGGCGTGGCGATCCGTTGCTGATCCAACTCGCCGAGCGTTTTTCCGATCCGGTGCGCAAGGATCTCGACGGACTTGGCCGCTTCGTCCTGACGCAGGAGGCCCAGGAGCTGGCGCGCCTTGCCAATGTCGAGACGCCGAAGCTGCGCACGCATGACCGCCAGGGAAGGCGGATCGACCAGGTCGAGTTCCATCCGGCCTATCATGCGCTGATGCGCCGCTCAGTCGCCGGCGGGCTGCATTCCTCGATCTGGGAGAACGGCGACAGCGAGATCGGCCGCCGCCATCAGGTGCGCGCGGCACGTTTCTATCTGACCGCCGAGCTCGAAACCGGGCATCTCTGCCCCATCACCATGACCAGCGCGTCGCTGGCCGCGCTGATGGCCAGCCCAAAGCTGTTTCGTGAATGGGCGCCGCGCGTGACGACGCGCAAATACGACCAGAGCCAGAAGCCGCCGGTCGAGAAGACCGGGCTGACGCTTGGCATGGGCATGACCGAAAAGCAGGGCGGCACCGATGTGCGCGCCAACACCACAAGGGCCGAGCGCGCCGGMAGCGGCTTTTATCGCCTGACCGGCCACAAATGGTTCATGTCGGCGCCGATGTCGGACGCTTTTCTTGTGCTTGGGCAGGCGCCGGAAGGGCTTTCCTGCTTTCTTGTTCCCCGTATCCTCGGTGACGGCTCCGGCAACGGTTTCCGCTTTCAGCGGCTGAAGGACAAGCTCGGCAATCGCTCTAACGCCTCTTCGGAGGTGGAGTTCGTCAATGCCATCGGCGAAATGGTCGGCGAGCCCGGCGCCGGCGTGAAGACGATCATGGACATGGTCACCTTGACCCGGCTCGACTGCGCCGTCGCTTCGTCGGCGATCATGCGCGCAGGCTTGGCCGAGGCCGTTCATCACACCCGCCACCGCCAGGTGTTCGGTTCGACGCTGATCGAACAGCCGCTGATGCAGCGCGTGCTGGCCGACATGGCGCTCGATGTCGCCGCCGCCACAGCGCTCTCGTTCCGGCTTGCACGCTCCTTCGACGAGGCGGCAAGCGACCGCGGCGAAGCAGCCTTTGCCCGCGCCATGACGCCGGTGGTCAAATACTGGGTCTGCAAGATTGCGCCGCCACTGCTCTATGAGGCAATGGAATGCCTCGGCGGCAATGGCTATGTCGAGGAAGCGCCACTCGCCCGCTACTGTCGCGAAGCTCCGGTCAACGCGATCTGGGAAGGGTCGGGCAATGTCATGGCGCTCGACGTGCTGCGCGTGCTTGGCCGCGCGCCCGGCCTGTTCGAGGAGGTGCTGGCCGGCATCGACCGCGATCTCGGCGCCGGTGGTCGCGGCACCATCGGCGTGCTCAAGGCTGCCATGCAGGTCGCGGGCACCGATGAGGGATCGGCGCGGCTGCTCACCGAGCAATTGGCGCTGTCGGCGGCCGCAGCGGAATTGCGCCGGCTGGGGGCAGGGCGGATTGCCGATGCCTTCGTCGAGACGCGGCTCGCCGGCCAGTGGCGCAACACCTATGGCATGCTCGATTCGCGCCACGATGCGCGCATGATCATCGACACGCTTTATCCGCCGGTGAACTGAGGCCAGCTGCACAGTTTTGCACTCAAGAGTTTACTGCCGCCTGTGGATGGACGTTAACCTTAACAAATGGTTTCCATTGCAGCGGCGGGCCGCAAAGCCCACTGTCTTTGTCACCAAAGCAGGAATGCCATGCGGCCCATTTTGACCTCCTTTCTGGCCTTGCACTGGGCAGCGGTTTTCGCCCTGCTGGCGTTCATCTGCGTCGATGGAAACCGCGGCGTTGCGGGCGCTCTCGGCGTGCTCGGGGTTGCTATGGAAAACACCCATCTGGTCGAACTCGACAACGCTGCCGTCGTGGCGCCGCTCGCTGTTGCCTTGCTGGTCGTCGCGGTGCTGTTTTGCTGGGTCTTCGTCGAGAGTTTGGTTAATGCCGCAGCGAACCCTGACGGGGCCGACAGTGTGGCGCGGACCGCCTTTGTTTCCGCATCCGCCGTGTTGTCCCTGATCCTGGTCGGCGGTGCGGCGCAAGGCGTCAACGGCCTATTTTTGGTTGTCGCCGTGCAGCTGGCGGCACTTCTGGCCTCTTACGTCGCCATGCACGCCGAGCGGAGGTCGGTTTTGGCCGTCGCGATTTCCAGGGAGGCTGAGAGCCGCGCCACTGCGCATGCCATGGCCAAAGGCGCGGCGCACGGGTCCTTGCTGTCGCGCATTTCAGGCCGGCCGGACATAGGTCACAGCGGCCACAGAGACGGCTCCAGTCTCAGGGACGGTCACTGATGCGCACGCTGTTCGTATTGTGGGCCGCGCCACTCGCTCTGTTCTGGGGCTGGTTCTTCCTGTCGCTCAACGACATCAATTTCGGCTACGTCATGCTCAGCCGGCAGCTGCACGATGTTGTGTTCGAGCTCTACGGCCAGATGCTGGGCATCGATCCGGCGATCATTCCCGGCATGGTGGCAAGGGCCTGCGTCTTTGACGGCTTCCTGCTGATGGCGCTGTGGGCGTTCCGGCGCCGACGCATCATCGCCGCCTGGATCAGCCGGAAGGTGGGGAATCCGGTTCCGGCCGATCGGATGAGCCAAGCGACTGGAGTCGATCTAAAGCTCCCTGCAGAATAAAGGCTGCCGCCGCCGAATCGATCTTGCCGGCGCGTTTTCGCCGCGAGAAATCCATTTCGATCAACGTCCGCTCTGCGGCGACCGTCGACAGCCGCTCGTCCCACAGCACGAAGGGCAGGTCGGTCATTCCAGCCATGTTGCGCACGAAGGCGCGCGATTTCTGGGCCCGCGGCCCTTCCGACCCGTCCATGTTGATGGGCAGGCCGAGCACGAATGCGCCGATATTGTCCTTCTGCAACTGGGCAAGCAGCGCCGCCGCATCCAGCGAAAACTTCTTGCGCAAGATCACCGGGCGCGGATGGGCGAAGGACAGGCCGCGGTCGGAGACGGCGACACCGATCGTCTTGTCGCCGAGATCGAGCCCGGCCAGCGTCCTGCCGCCTTCCAGGCGTGCCGGCAATTCCTCGATTGCTATGATGCCCAACGGCTTTCCCCAAAAACCAGTTTTACCCGTGACCCAGTCTTACCCGCGACAAAGCGCGTGACACGTTCTTTTGAACCGCCAGCATACTATGTCACTTTAATTTTGCTGCCGGCGTTCTATCTTCCGGCGCAACCAAAATCGAGGAACACGATCGATGAAATTGACCTGGTACGGACATTCGGCCTTTCGCATCGAGACATCGGGCGCGACCATCCTGATCGACCCCTATCTCATCGGCAATCCGTCCTGGACGGGCGGCTGGGAAGGGCCGGCTGAAGGCGTAACCCACGTACTTTTGACCCACGGGCACAACGACCATGTCAGCGGCGCGGTGGAGGTGCTGAAGAAGAGCGGCGCCCAGCTGGTCGCCAACTACGAGATCTGCATGTACCTGGTCGGCCAGGGCGTCGACGGCAATAAGATCAACCCCGGCAATCTCGGTGGCACCGTCGATTGCGGCGCCTTCACCACCACCTTCGTCCAGGCGCTGCATTCCTCGTCGTTTGGCCTCGATGGCGGCCAGAACGTCTATCTCGGCAATCCCGGCGGGCTGGTCCTGCATTTTCCGGAAGACAAGACGCTTTACCACATGGGCGACACCGACATCTTCTCCGACATGGCGCTGATCAACGAATTGCATGAGCCGAAGATCGGCATCGTGCCGGTCGGCGACCGCTTCACCATGGGCGGTGCGGTGGCGGCCCTTGCCTGCCGGCGCTTCTTCCACTTCGACACGGTCGTGCCCTGTCACTTCGGCACCTTCCCGATCATCGACCCGACAGCGGAAAAGTTCGTCGCAGGGCTGGAAGGGTCCGATATCAAGGTGGCCTTGCCAGCAATCGGCCAAACGATCACACTATAGAGCGATCGTTTGGACGATCCCTTGTCGCAAAAGGGAATGAAACCATGGGCTTGAGAAGGACTCTTTGCGCTTCGATGCTGGTTGCGGCGTCACCCGTATCGGCCGCCGAGGACTTCATCAAGGGCGTCTATCTCCAAACCCAGGAGCTTTGTGCGCAAGCCAAAAAGGACACGCTGCAAACCCTG
This sequence comes from Mesorhizobium sp. P2_B11, assembly GCF_056404855.1. Taxonomy (NCBI): domain Bacteria; kingdom Pseudomonadati; phylum Pseudomonadota; class Alphaproteobacteria; order Hyphomicrobiales; family Phyllobacteriaceae; genus Mesorhizobium; species Mesorhizobium sp. P2_B11. Next base: position 195,348 of record NZ_JBFUDF010000006.1, on the reverse strand, counting down.
ATCGACGCCGGCAATGTCATCTTGTCGGCGGACGGCCTGCAAAGCGTCGAGTATAATTGCGAGTTCGTCCAGGTCACCAAGGCGACGCGCTCGCCGAGCTGGGCGGTCACCGCCATCTGCCAGGAACCGGGCTTTCTCTTTCCCGACGTCCTGTCGATCACGCAGATGAACGCGACGCAAATCGACATCGTCTCGGTGCGGCCGACCGCTGACGAAGGCGAGCAGGCCGGCAATGGCGGCAGCTACTATCTGTGCGACGGCGTGTCCCTGCCTTAGAGCAATTCCAGGAAAAGTGTGGAGCGGTTTTCCCGGGAAAAGCGCACAGCGCTTTCCCTTGGGAATTGCGTAAAACAAAGAAGGCTGAAATTTGCCGCCGGCGAGATGATGCACCGCACATATCCACATGCTAGCGTGGCCCCATGGGGATGCTGAAAAGGGTTGGATCGCTATTGCGGGGAGAGCGGCCGGTGTTCCGGAAGCTCGAACTGCATGTTGCGCATGGCTGCAACCTGGCCTGCGAAAGCTGCTCGCACTATTCCAACCATGCCCATTCCGGCACGGTATCGCTTGAGGATGCCGACCGCTGGATGAGCCTGTGGAGCGGGCGCGTGTCGGTGACGCGCTTTTCACTGCTTGGTGGCGAACCCACCATCCATCCGCAATTGCCGCAATTTGTCGGTCTGGTGCGGCGGCATTGGCCGCATACCCAGATCGAGATCGTCTCGAACGGCTTCTTCCTGCACCGCCACCCGTCCTTGCCCACCATCCTCGCGGCGGACCCGGATGCCCGCCTCGTCATCTCCGTGCATCACGATTCCGAGGAATATCGCGACCGGCTGAAACCGGTCTTCGCCGTGCTGGAACAATGGCGGCATGAGCATGGTTTTGTCGCCAAAGTGCGTCCCGCGCACAAGAACTGGACCCGGCGCTACGAAGGTTTTGGCGACGCGATGCTGCCCTACGAGGATGGCGATCCGCGCGCCAGCTGGGAGGTCTGTCCGGCCCGCCACTGCAAGCAGCTTCTCGATGGGCGCATCTGGAAATGCGCACCCTTGGCCTATCTGCCCATGCAGAAGGCAAAATACCGCCTTGGCGACAAATGGGATCGCTATCTCGCCTATCAGCCGCTCGACCCGGATTGCTCGCGCACCGAACTCGACGCTTTCGCCGCCCTCGAGGACGAAGCCGCGTGCGGCATGTGTCCAGCCAAGGAGCGCCTGTTCGAATTGCCGCTTCCGCTGCGCCTGCCGAAGGCCCGGGCCGGCACTGCCGCGCAGCCCTGAGCACGATCGATGTTGCGCGGCACGCGCCGCGCCGCTATAGCGCCATCTGGTTTTCCCAAAGGCTAAAGACATGTCGGTTGATCTGCAGACAGTGAAGCGCGTTGCGCGTCTCGCCCGCATTGCGGTGAGCGAGGAGGATGCCGAGCGCATGACCGGCGAATTGAACGCCATTTTAGGCTTCGTCGAGCAGCTGAACGAGGTCGATGTCTCCGGCGTCGAGCCGATGACCTCGGTGACGCCGATGGAGATGAAGAAGCGCCAGGACGTCGTTACCGACGGCAGCAAGGCTGCCGACATCGTCGCCAACGCGCCGGCCACCGAAGAGAATTTCTTCCTCGTGCCGAAGGTCGTGGAGTAGGCGGCCGATGGCAATCGAGATCGCCATCGAAACGCCGCTGCAGGACGATGTCCGCGCTTTGGTCGAGGAGCTCAACGCGACGCTGCTCGAACTGACGCCCCCGGAGCATTGCTACCACCTCACGGTCGAGCAGATGGCTGGCGACGACACCACGGTCTTGATTGCCCGCGACGACGGCCAGGCCATCGGCTGCGGCGCGCTGAAGCGCCATGACGATACTGTTGGCGAGGTCAAGCGCATGTACACGCGGCCCTCGCATCGCGGTCGCAAGATCGGCGCCAAGATCGTCGAGCGGGTCGAGACCCTGGCGCGTCAAGAAGGATTGAAGCGCCTGGTGCTGGAAACCGGCGACCGCCATCCCGCGGCATGGGCCGTCTACGAACGCGCCGGCTTCTCGCGCTGCGGGCCGGTGCTGGATTATCCCGATTCCGAGTGGTCGGTGTTTTACGAAAAGAGCCTTTGATGAGCGAACTGACCCATCTGACGATTTCGCAGGCCCGCGCCAAGCTGCGCGGCAAGGAGATCACCGCCGCCGAGATCACCGAGGCCTATCTCTCGGCCATCGAGCGCGCCAATCCGGTGTTGAATGCCTACATCGTTGTCACCGTCGACAAGGCGCGCGACATGGCCAAGGCCTCCGACGCGAAGCTCGCCAAGGGTGAGGGCGGTGCGCTGGAAGGCATCCCGCTTGGCATTAAGGATCTGTTCGGCACCGAAGGTGTCCACACCCAGGCTTGCAGCCACGTGCTGGACGGCTTCAAGCCGCGCTATGAATCGACCGTCACCGCCAATCTGTGGGCCGATGGCGCCGTCATGCTGGGCAAGCTCAACATGGACGAGTTCGCCATGGGCTCGTCCAACGAGACTTCCTATTACGGCCCGGTCGTCAATCCGTGGCGGCGTTCGCGCCTCGACACGGTGGTGATGCCGACCACGCATCAGGGCGATGGCGGCTTTGTCTCGGCCGGCGGCACCAAGACCGCACGCACGCTGGACAATGCGCAGCTCGTTCCGGGCGGCTCATCGGGCGGCTCGGCCTCCGCCGTCTCGGCTTTCCTGTGCGCCGGCGCCACCGCCACCGACACCGGCGGCTCGATCCGCCAGCCCGCCGCCTTCACCGGCACGGTCGGCATCAAGCCGACCTATGGCCGCTGCTCGCGCTGGGGCATCGTCGCCTTCGCCTCGTCGCTCGACCAGGCCGGCCCGATTGCGCGTGACGTGCGCGACGCCGCGATCATGCTGAAGTCGATGGCCTCGGTCGATGCCAGGGACACCACTTCGGTCGACCGGCCCGTACCGGACTATGAGGCGGCGATCGGCAAGCCGATCAAGGGCATGAAGGTCGGCATTCCCAGGGAATACCGCGTCGACGGCATGCCTGAAGAGATCGAGGCGCTGTGGCAGAAGGGCATTGCCTGGCTGAAGGACGCCGGCGCCGAGATCGTCGACATCTCGCTGCCGCACACCAAATATGCTTTGCCGGCCTATTATATCGTCGCGCCCGCCGAAGCCTCGTCCAATCTCGCCCGCTATGACGGTGTCCGCTACGGCCTGCGCGTGCCAGGCAAGGACATTGTCGACATGTACGAAAAGACCCGCGCCGCCGGTTTCGGCCGTGAGGTCAAGCGCCGCATCATGATCGGCACCTATGTGCTGTCGGCCGGCTACTACGATGCCTACTATCTGCAGGCGCAGAAGGTGCGCAATCTGATCAAGCGCGACTTCGAGACCGTGTTTGCCGCCGGCGTCGACGTCATCCTCACGCCGGCGACGCCGTCCGCCGCCTTCGGCATCGCCGATGAGGACATGGCAGCCGACCCGGTAAAAATGTATCTCAACGACATTTTCACGGTGACGGTGAACATGGCCGGCTTGCCGGGCATCGCGGTGCCAGCCGGCATCGATGCCAAGGGCCTGCCGCTCGGCCTGCAGCTGATCGGCCGTCCCTTCGACGAGGAAACCCTGTTCCAGACCGCTGCCGTTATCGAGCAGGCGGCGGGAACCTTCCAGCCGGAGAAGTGGTGGTAGCATGCCGCCCCCGTCTCGCATTTCCATCGTCGAGACGGGAAACGAACTGCGGATCACAAACCCGCCTCGCTCCTCGGATTTCAGGACAGGCTTTGTCCTGATTGGGGCCGCGATCGTTGCCTATACCGGCTACATGGGACTGAGAGACACGTCGCTGGCGACGGTCAGCAGCGGCACCCTTGGCCTGCTGTCGTTCGTGGCGATCATTGCCCTGTTCACCTACTTCCTCGGCAAGGATTTCATCTGGCTGGTGTTCGGCAACGAAACCTTGCGGCTCACCAACGCCGTGGTCGTGCGCGACATCAGGGGTTCTTTGCAAAATCGTTCGTCATTGCCTTTGAAAGGGCACCTTAACGTCGAAATCCTCGATCATACCTATCCGACGGACGAAGTCGGGCTGTTGGAAGTCATCCGTTTGACCAACACGAACGGCACCCTTGTTTTCGGCAGGGAGTTGAGCGGTGAGGAGGCGGAGGTTGTGGCGAATGCGATCCAGGATTTCATCGGCCGTCAAAAATTCATGCTGGCGATAGGCAGGTAATGTTCTTCTATCTTTCCAAGATCTTCTGGTTCTTCGTCCAGCCGCTCAACCTGGCGATTTTCCTGCTGCTGGCTGGTTTGCTCGCGGCGCTGATCGGCCGGCGGCGACTGGCGGCGACAGGCAGCGTGTTCGCCTTCCTGATTCTCGCGCTGTCGGCCTGGACGTCGCTCGGCGCCATGATGCTCAATCCGCTCGAAGAGCGATTTCCCAGGCCACCGCTGCCGCAGAAGGTAGACGGCATCGTCGTGCTCGGCGGCGGTTTCGAGGGCGCCATCAATCTGGTGCGCGGCGGTTACGAGTTGAATTCCGGCGGCGACCGCATGGTTGAGACGGCGATCCTCGCCCGCCGCTTTCCCGAGGCAAAGGTGGTTGTGTCAGGCGGTACCGGCGAACTGTTGCTGGAGGGTGAGGGCGATGCGGCCACCGCGCCGCGCCTGCTTGGCGCGCTTGGCGTCAGTGCGGACCGGCTGGTGCTCGAGAGCAAATCCCGCAACACCTATGAGAATGCCGTCTTCAGCAAGGAGATGGTGACGCCGAAACCGGGCGAGACCTGGCTGCTGGTGACCTCCGCCTTCCACATGGCGCGCTCCAAGGCGCTGTTCGACAAGGCCGGCTTTCCGACGACGCCTTGGCCTGTCGACTATCGCACCTCGGGAAAGGAAGGCTTTGGTCTGTTTCGAGACAATGCACCCGATTCGCTGCAGACCACGACCACGGCGATCCGCGAATGGATCGGGCTCGCCGCCTATTGGCTGTCGGGCCGGATCGACCAGCTTTTCCCTGGCCCGGGCGGCTGACCGATCACAGCTTGCCTGGCGGCGGAGAAGAATTGGCGCCGCACCAGCACTGCCAGAAGCAGCAGCGTCGACAGAACGAACACGATCGGGTCGACGAACCAGCCGAGATAGCCGATCGAGAAGAACACGGCGCGCAGGCCTGAATTGAAATGCTTGCCGGCCAGCATGTTCATGCGCGCCGCGCGCCACACCGCCGTCTCGCTGACCGGGTTGCGCGAGGCCTCGCCATGCGGGATCGGCACCGCGCCGATCAGGATCGTGCAATAGTTGAAGAGACGATAGGCCCAGCCGAACTTGAAGAAGGCAAAGGCCAGGATCAGCACCAGGCCGAAAACCTTCATCTGGAAGGCCGAGCGCGACGAGGTCGCGTTCAACGGCAGGTCGTTCAGCACGTCAAGTACCCGGTCGGAGGCGCCTAGCAGCGCGAAGCAGCCACCGAGCGCAATCAGCGACGAGGAAGCGAAAAAAGCGGTGCCTTGCTGCAGGCCGCTCATGATGGCGGTGTCGACGATCCGGATCTCGCGCTCGGCCATGGTGCGCATCCAGGCCTCGCGCTGCACATTCATGGCCATCGTCAGCGACACCCGGCTGACCAGCTTGCCGTCGGACGCCAGCGTGTGCAGCCACCATGCGAGGAGGAAGAAAGCCAGCGCGGCAAGATCAGCCGTCGACAGATGAAAGGAATCGCCCATGCAGCCCTTTTACCACAGGCCGGGCGCCGGTTTCGACGGCTGGCTCAGGCCGGCAAAGGCGCCGCGGCTTCCATGCGCAACGCCTCGACGACGCTGTCAGTTCTGGTGATCCATCCGAAGGCGTGTTCGAAATTCCACAACGTCGACTGGCGATTGAAATCGGGGCCTGAATGGTTCATCGCGTCCTCGACCAGGATCGGCCAGAATTCCAGCATGTAGGCGGCGCGTGCGGTCGCATCGACGCAGACGTTGGTGGCGACCCCGGTAAACAGCAGATTTCGGATCTTGTGGGCGCGCAGGTGCGCTTCCAGGCCGGTGTTGCAAAAGCCGCTGTAGCGCGATTTGCGGATGATCTGGTCGCCCGGCTCGGGCTTCAGCGCGTCGAAGATCTGCCAGTCCCAGCTGTTGTCGATCAACAGTCTGCCGGCAAGGTCGGGACGTTCGCGCATCATCACCATCCCCAGTTCCTTGTGATGGTTCGGGGACGAGGCGTCTCCCGCATCGCTGAGATCGGGCTTGTACGACATCTGCAGATAAATGATGCTGACGCCGGCCCCGCGTGCCGCCTTGAGCAGGCGCTTGTTGGCCTCGATTGCAGGTGCGGCGCCGGATATGTCGAAGCCGGCGAGGTCGAACATGCCGCCTTTCGAGGCAAAGGCGTTCTGCATGTCCACAACGACAACAGCGGTCTGGGCAGGCGCGATGCGCACCGGCTGCGGCCTGGCATTCAACGTCAGCACGGCTTCCTCCCTTGCAAATGAGAAGCGAGGCCAAATGCGGCGGGCCTGCGATAGGGAGAATAGCCGCGCCGTCATGGTCGGGCAATCAATGTCGCTGCCGGAGCAAACAAGGTCGGCGGGTGCAGCGCCGCTTTTGTCAAAACAGCACAAACATCATGGAAAGTCCTATATGTAGGTCTTGATCTCATTCCCGGAGACGGCGCAGCGTGTTCCTTTCGGTTTTCGACCTGTTCAAGATCGGCATCGGGCCGTCGAGTTCGCACACGATGGGACCGATGACGGCGGCGCGGCGATTTCTCGACGAGATCGCCGGCGATGATTGGCCACGCCCGGTCGGCGTCAAGGTCGATCGGATCGGCGCCAGCCTGCACGGCTCGCTCGCCTATACCGGTATCGGCCATGGCTCGGACCGCGCCGTTATTCTCGGCCTTGCCGGCCTGACGCCGCAGACGGTCGATCCCGATCAGGCTGAGGGCGTCGCCACGCGAATCGCCGCCGAGAAGCGGATATCGCCGCCCGGCCATCCCTCCTATCGCTTCGATCCGGCGACGGATCTGGTGCTGGACAGGAAGACGCCGCTCACCGGCCACGCCAACGGCATGGCGTTCTACGCCTACGATGCCGGCGACCGGCTGCTGCTCAAGCGCATCTATTATTCGATCGGCGGCGGCTTCGTTGTGTCCGAGGAAGAGCTGCAGCGGATGAAGGTGAAGGGTTCGGTGACCACCGAAGGCAAAAAAGTGCCTTACCCCTTCAAGAACGCCGTCGAGATGCTGAAGATGGCAGGCAAGAGCGGGCTGTCGATCGCCGATATGAAGCGCGTCAACGAAGAGGCCCATATGTCGCGCGAGGAGCTCGACAGCGGCCTCGATGCCATCTGGGGCGCCATGAAGGGCTGTATCGACCGCGGCCTGTCGCAGGACGGCATCATGCCCGGCGGGCTGAAGGTGCGCCGCCGTGCTCGCATGCTGCACGACAAGCTGCAGGAGCAATGGCAGCAGAACAAGCCCAACCCGTTGCTCGCCAATGACTGGCTGTCGATCTACGCCATGGCGGTGAACGAAGAAAACGCCGCCGGCGGCCGCGTCGTCACCGCACCGACCAATGGCGCGGCCGGCACGCTGCCGGCGGTGCTGCGCTACTGGCTGCATTTCCATCCGGAAGCCGACCAGCCGAGCATCCGCGACTTCCTGCTGACGGCAGCCGCTGTCGGCGGCATCATCAAGACCAACGCCTCGATCTCTGGTGCCGAGGTCGGCTGCCAAGGCGAGGTCGGTTCGGCATCGGCGATGGCCGCTGCAGGCCTCTGTGCCGTCATGGGCGGCACGCCCGAGCAGGTCGAAAACGCCGCGGAGATCGCGCTCGAACATCATCTCGGCATGACCTGCGATCCGGTCGGCGGGCTGGTGCAGGTGCCTTGCATCGAGCGCAATGCGCTTGGCGCCGTCAAGGCGGTGACCGCCGCCTCGCTCGCCATCAAGGGCGACGGCGTCCATTTCGTGCCGCTCGACGCCGCGATCGAAACCATGCGCCAGACCGGCCTCGATATGAACGAGAAGTACAAGGAAACCAGCCTTGGCGGGCTGGCTGTCAATGTCGTGGAGTGCTGAAGGCACACGCTACTGGCACTGTGGAGAAGTCGGGCAGGGCCGTTGACGCAATCGCGCGCCGGACTAAACCTTAAGCGATGGCACTCAATCTCCTAAAACTCTGCGTCGGTTGCGACAGCGTCGAGGATCTCGAAGAGTGGATCGCCTTTAGGGTCGACGAGCGCCGCCGCGCCGGCGAGCCGGCCGAACACTGGCACACCACCCGCATGGTGCCGACGCGCGGCGCCGAGGTTACCGATGGCGGTTCGCTCTATTGGGTGATCAAGGGCAGCGTCCAGTGCCGCCAGCTGATCACTGATATCCGGCCCTTCACCGATGACGAAGGCATTGGGCGCTGCCGTCTGATGCTCGACCTCGAAGTGGTGCGCACCGACTGGCAGCCGCGCCGTGCCTTCCAGAGCTGGCGCTACCTGAAACCATCGGATGCCCCGGCCGATATCGGCAAGGGCAAGGCCGGAATGGTCGAGATGCCGCCGAAACTGAAGCGTGAGCTCGCCGATCTCGGTCTGCTCTGACGTCAGGAATACATCACCGCCGCTCCGGGCAGCGATCGCTGGCCCTTCATGTTGTTCAAGGCTGGACTTGCAAGCCGCGCGGCAACGCCACATCTTGCCTCTCATGAGCGACAAGAAGCAGCCAGTGCCCGCAAGGGTCGATCCTGCGCCGGTCAAGCCTCTATCCAATGCCGGCGAGATCGACGCCTTTATCCGCCAGGCGCGGTCGCTTGCCGCGCCCGCGACCGGCTCTGGTCGGCTGATCCTCGCGCTCGACGCGACGATGAGCCGCCAGCCGACCTGGGATCTCGCCACCAAACTGCAAGGCGAAATGTTCGACGCCGTCGGCAAGACCGGAACCCTCAGCGTCCAGCTGGTCTATTTTCGCGGGTTGGGCGAATGCCGGTCATCGGCCTTCGTTGCCGACACCAACGCCCTGAAGCAATTGATGACCCGGATCGACTGCCGCGCCGGCCATACCCAGATCGGCAAGGTGCTGGCGCATGCGCTGAAGGAAACGGCGACGGCCAGGGTCAATGCGCTGGTCTATATCGGCGACGCCATGGAAGAGGATATCGACGACCTGGCGCAGAAAGCCGGCAGCCTCGGCCTGCACGGCGTTCCCGTCTTCGTCTTCCAGGAGGGTCATGATTCCGGCGCAGAAAAGGCGTTCAAGGAGATCGCGCGGCTGTCCAAAGGGGCTTGGTTCCGGTTCGACCGGCGGGCTGCCGCGACCCTGGCCGGACTGCTTTCAGCCGTCGCCGTCTATGCGACCGGTGGATTGAAGGCGCTTGAGGCAAGGGACCGGCCGGGAGACCGGCTGCTGATCGAGCATCTCAGGGGCGGCAGGACTTGATGGGCGCTATCATTGCAATTGTTGCACTGTTTCTGGTGCTGCTTGGCGCGGCGACGATCTTCGTCCGCGCCGACCCGCAAAAACTGGCAAGCGGCATGCGCACGCTCGGCCCGGTACTTCTGGCGCTGTTTGGCCTCGCGGTGCTGGTGGTCGGGCGCGAGGGCATTGCCGGCCTGATCCTGGCCGCGGCCCTTGCCTGGTATGGTTCGGTGCGGATGAAGCGGCCCCCGGTCGGGCTGGCGCCCGGCAAGCGCTCGACGGTGCGCACCGCCGCACTGGAGATGGAACTGGATCATGATACAGGCGGACTTGAAGGCCTGGTTCTGGCCGGCCGCCATGAAGGCAAGATGTTGGGCGCGATGGGCCTGGCCGAACTGCAGCAGCTTTACCGCGAGCTCCCCGGCGATCCGGAGAGCCGTCAACTCCTAGAGACGTATCTTGACGGCCGTTTTCCCGTCTGGCGCAAAGACGCTGAGGCGAACGGTGGCGAAGGGCTGGGTGTTACGCCAGGTGCGGGCGCCATGACTAAGGAGGAGGCCTACAAGGTCCTTGGTCTTGAAGCGGGGGCCGCCGCGGCGGATGTCCGCAAGGCGCACCGCCGCCTGATGCAGCGCCTGCACCCCGACATCGGCGGCACGTCTTTCCTGGCGGCGCGGATCAACGAAGCCAAGGACGTCTTGCTCTCCAATCACAACTAGTCTCCTTCGACGCAGTAAATTTCCGGGAGATGGTCCTCGACGCCGTCCTACTGTTGGACGGCGTAGCAGGTAATTTTCTTCTTCTTCAAAGCGTTACAGGCATTCCAGGCGGCATCCTTGGAACCGAAACCGCCGAACCGGGCGCGGTAGTAGGTCTCGCCATCCTTGTCGAAAGCGACCGTGAAACCGGACGCGGATGCAAGGATCTTCGGCGCCTGCTTGGCGGTCTTGTCGAGGAAAGCCTGCGCTTCGGACTGCTTGGGCGACGACGCCACCTGCACTGCCCAACCTGATGGCACCGAGGCCGTGTTGACCGGGTCGACCGCCGGAGGCGATGCCGGCGTGGGCTCCGCGTAGGCCGCAACCATTTGGGCCGTTTCGACCTTGGGCGCCGTCACGATCACGGTCTTGACCTTCCTGGTCTTGACGACGGGTGCGGGCTCTTCAGCCGCGGCTACTGTCTGTTCATCGGCAGGCTGCGCGCCAGCAGATGTCGGATCGTCATTGGACGCCACGGCATCGTCTTCGACCATCGGCTTGTCGTCCGGCGTCGGCGCGTCATGCTTGGGCAGGAAAACCTTGGCCAGCGCCTTGATCGGATTGTCGCCGCCGGCCTTGGCGACCAGGGCGCCGCCGCCGCGGGTCGATGCACGCGGCATGTAGGCGTTGATCAGCCCGGCCATCTGGTTGTCGCGGCTGCGGCCCGAAGTGCCGCCCATGACCACGGCGACGAGGCGGCGGTTGCCGTCGGAAACCGACGAGACGAGGTTGAAGCCGGAGGCGCGGGTGTAGCCGGTCTTGATGCCGTCGACGCCCTTGATGCGGCCGAGCAGCCGGTTGTGGCCGTTGATGCGCTGGCGTCCATAGAGAAAGGAGCGCTGCGAGAAATAGCCGTAATACTGGGGATAATGTTCCCTGAGCGCGATGCCGAGCATCGCCATGTCGTGGGCGGTGGTGAACTGGCCGGGATCGGGCAGGCCGTTGGCATTGCGAAACACGGTTCCGTCCATGCCGAGCTGCCGCGCCTTGGCCGTCATCATGCGGGCGAAATTGCTCTCGCTGCCGCCGAGCAGTTCGCCGAGCGCGGTCGCCGAATCATTGGCCGACTTGGTAACCATCGACAGGATGGCGGTCTCGACCGAAACCGCTCCGCCGGCCTTGACGCCGAGCTTGGTCGGGGGCTCGGCCGCTGCTTTTGCCGAAAACGGCACAGGCGTGTTCTTGCTGATCCTGCCCTTCGCCAGGGCCTCGAAGGTCAGATAGAGCGTCATCATCTTGGTCAGAGACGCGGGGTAGCGCCGGCCGTTGGCATCGGACGAATAAAGCACCTTGCCGGTCTTGGCATCGACGACGATCGCCGACGACCTGGCGGCCATCGACGATGCAACATCCGCAACGACGAATGTCATCGCTAAAGCGAGGATCATGATCGTTTTGAGGGAAGATGCGGATTTTAAACCGAAGACCGACAACGCCTGACGCACTGATAGTTCCTTTGAAACTCATTGCCCTGGAGGCGGCAAAGGGATCCGACCTCACTTCCAGTCAAACTATCGCAGCCTGCGTTACCAATCCGTTTATGGTAACCGGCGCGTTCACCATTTTCCTCGGGCTTGAAGCTCTCTTTATTTGAATTTTAGCCATTGCCGGCGCAGCCGCGGTCCTACAACCGGTCAAATGTTGACTTTTTGTGCAGCGCACAATATGTTAACGTGCATTGCACAAAAGCGCTCAGGCAAGGGCGCCTCAACTCAAGGGAAGCGTGAAATGACCCAGACTTATGAGGACTTCTCGAAATACGGCAAAGAGTTTGCCGACACCGGATTGAAGAGCTTCGCTTCGCTCTCCAAGGGCGCTCAGGCGATCGCCACCGAAGCTGGCGAATACACCAAGAAGAGCTTCGAAGCCGGCAGCGCCGCGGTCGAAAAGCTGATCTCCGCCAAGTCGCTGGAAAAGGCGATCGAGATCCAGTCCGACTTCGCCAAGCAGAGCTATGAGAGCTTCGTTGCCGAGGCGACCAAGTTCGGCGATCTCTATGCCGAGCTAGCCAAGGAGGCTTACAAGCCCTTCGAATCGATTGTCGCCAAGGCGAAGTAATTTCGCCTGAAAATACCAGGCACGGCCTTTCGGGCTTGCAAAACAGACCCGGTCGCGGATGCGCGGCCGGGTTTTTTCATGCCGTTTTCAATTCCGGGGCTTTAGTGGTTCACGATTTTGAAAATCACCCCGGTTTGCCCACCTAGCCATATTGTCAGCTAACAAGAAGGGCTTAAAATCGTCCATCGAACACCTACATGTCGAACTCGCATGGGGATTCGAAAGAGGCAGGATTACGTGACTTCAGGTTTGACTGCCACGACAAGCGTGGTGCGGATGCAAAGTGACGGCGACGGCAATGAGGCCGGTCGCGGCACGGCCGTCATTACGCGCACGAAAACCAAGACCAAGAAGCCTAGCCTTTATCGGGTCCTTATCCTCAACGACGACTATACGCCCATGGAGTTCGTGGTTCACGTCCTGGAGCGTTTTTTTCAAAAGGACCGCGAAGCCGCCACACGCATCATGCTTCATGTTCACAATCATGGAGTGGGCGAGTGCGGGGTCTATACATTCGAGGTGGCCGAGACCAAAGTGTCCCAGGTCATGGATTTCGCCCGACAGAATCAGCATCCGCTGCAATGCGTGATGGAGAAGAAGTGAGGTAACATGCCGGCTTTCTCCCAAGGCCTGGAAAAGGCGCTTCACCAGGCGCTGACGCTCGCCAATGAGCGGCACCATGAATATGCAACCCTTGAACATCTGCTGCTCGCGCTCATCGACGACACCGAGGCGGCCGCCGTCATGCGCGCCTGCAACGTCGATCTCGACGAACTGAAGCACACCGTTCTCACCTATATCGACACCGAGCTCGACAACCTCGTCACCGGTTACGATGAGGATTCCAAGCCGACCGCCGGCTTCCAGCGCGTCATCCAGCGCGCCGTGATCCATGTGCAGTCATCCGGCCGCGAGGAAGTGTCCGGCGCCAACGTGCTCGTCGCCATCTTTGCCGAGCGCGAGAGCCATGCCGCCTATTTCCTGCAGGAACAGCAGATGACCCGCTACGACGCGGTCAACTACATCTCGCACGGCATCGCCAAGCGCCCGGGCGCATCGGAGACGCGCTCGCCGCGCGGCGCCGATGACGAACAGGGCGGCCAGAACGGCGCCGAGCCGCAGGAGGAAGGCGGCAAGAAGAAGCAGCAGCAGGATGCGCTGACGGCTTATTGCGTCAACCTCAACAACAAGGCCAAGGCCGGCAAGATCGATCCGCTGATCGGTCGCGAGAGCGAGATCAACCGCACCATCCAGGTGCTGTGCCGCCGCTCCAAGAACAACCCGCTCTATGTCGGCGATCCCGGCGTCGGCAAGACGGCGATTGCCGAAGGCTTGGCCAAGCGCATTGTCGAAGGCGACGTGCCGGAAGTGCTGCAGGACGCCACCATCTTCGCGCTCGACATGGGCACGCTTTTGGCCGGCACCCGTTATCGCGGCGATTTCGAAGAGCGGCTGAAGCAGGTCGTCAAGGAACTCGAGGACTATCCGGGCGCCGTGCTGTTCATCGACGAGATCCACACCGTCATCGGTGCCGGCGCCACCTCGGGCGGCGCCATGGATGCGTCGAACCTGTTGAAGCCGGCTTTGTCTTCGGGCGCCATCCGCTGCATCGGCTCGACCACCTACAAGGAGTTCCGCCAGTTCTTCGAGAAGGACCGCGCTCTGGTGCGGCGCTTCCAGAAGATCGACGTCAACGAGCCGACCATCGAGGACGCCATCGAGATCATGAAGGGCCTCAAGCCCTATTATGAGGAATTCCACAAGGTGAAGTTCACCAACGAGGCGATCAAGGCCTCGGTGGAGCTGTCGGCGCGCTACATCAACGACCGCAAGCTGCCGGACAAGGCGATCGACGTGATCGACGAGACCGGCGCCTCGCAGATGCTGGTGCCGGAAGCCAAGCGCAAGAAGACGATCGGCATCAAGGAGATCGAAGCCACGATCGCCACCATGGCCCGCATCCCGCCGAAGACGGTTTCGGCCGACGACGAGAAGGTGCTGCAGGGCCTCGATATCGAACTGAAGCGCGTCGTCTACGGCCAGGACACCGCGATCACGGCGCTAACCTCGGCGATCAAGCTGGCGCGTGCCGGCCTGCGCGAACCCGAAAAGCCGATCGGCTCCTACCTGTTCTCGGGTCCGACCGGCGTCGGCAAGACCGAAGTCGCCAAGCAGTTGGCGGCGTCGCTCGGCGTCGAACTGATCCGCTTCGACATGTCGGAATATATGGAACGCCACACCGTTTCGCGGCTGATCGGCGCGCCTCCCGGCTATGTCGGCTTCGACCAGGGCGGCCTGTTGACCGACGGCGTCGACCAGCATCCGCACTGCGTGCTTTTGCTGGACGAGGTGGAGAAGGCGCATCCGGACCTGTTCAACATCCTGTTGCAGGTCATGGATCACGGCAAGCTGACCGACCATAACGGCAAGCAGATCGACTTCCGCAATGTCATCCTGATCATGACCACCAATGCGGGCGCATCCGATGCGCAGCGCGCGGCGATCGGTTTCGGGTCGACCAAGCGCGAAGGCGACGATGTCGAGGCGATCAACCGGCTGTTCACGCCGGAGTTCCGCAACCGTCTCGATGCGATCATCCCGTTCGGCTCGCTGCCGGTGCCGGTCATCCATCAGGTGGTGCAGAAGTTCGTCATGCAGCTCGAGGCCCAGCTTTCCGAGCGTGGCGTCACCTTCGACCTGTCGCCGGACGCGATCGCCTGGCTGGCCGACAAGGGCTATGACGAGCGCATGGGTGCGCGGCCGCTCGGCCGGGTCATCCAGGAGCACATCAAGAAGCCGTTGGCCGATGAGGTGCTGTTCGGCAAGCTCAAGAAGGGCGGCACGGTGCGCGTCACCGTCGAGAAGAAGGAAACCGGCGAGACCGGCCTGAAGCTCGAATCGCTGGCCGACGAAGCTCCGGTGCAGCCGAAGCAGGAGCCGGAAGAGGCGCCGAAAGCCCGCAAGGCGGTGGCCAAGAAGCCCGTCGCCAAGAAGGCGGTGGCGCAAAAGCCCAAGGGCAAGGACGAGCCTGAGCCCAAGGGCAAGGATGGTGGCAAGCGCAGCCTGGTGCCGCAATTACCACGCAAGGGCTGACAGGCTCGGAAAACAAAGAAAAGCCCCGGCAACGGGGCTTTTCTCGTTGGAGGAGAATGCCGCGTGGAAATCGGGCAAATCATCGTTCTCAACGGTGCACCGCGCTCGGGAAAGTCGAGCATTGTCCAAGTGATCCAGCAGACGTTTGACGGCGTCTGGATGAACCTCGGCGTCGATACATTTATGCAGATCACACCGGCCGGATTGCGTCCGGGCATAGGCTTGCGTCCCGGTGGGGAGCGTCCCGACCTCGAAATCCACGTGCCCCGGTTCTATGCCGGGCTCTATGAATCCATTGCCGCCCACAGTCGGTCAGGACTGAATGTCGTCGCCGATGTCGGCCACCACGACGCCTATTCCAAGCCGCTCGGCATTCTGGCTGATTGCGCAAGGAGGCTTGCCGGCCTGCCGACACTTTTCGTCGGGGTTCGCTGCCCGATTGAGGTGATCCTCGACCGCCGCGCACAGAGCCCGCTTGACCAGGGTTATTTGATCGGTTCGAACGAAGATCCGGTCCCGCGCGCCGTGCGTCTGTGGCAGGACGAGGTGCACCGACCTGGCATCTATGATCTGGAGGTGGATACGTCGCTGCTGACCTCGCAACATTGCGCACAGGCGATCAGGAATCGGCTCGACCGCGGCCCAGTGCCAGCCGCATTTCAAAACCTGGCGCAATCGCAAGTCATGTGACGACGTGCCAGAGGCGGAGTGCAGCTGCCTTCAGGTCAGGCGGCGACGCCTTCGGGTGCGAAGCGGGCCAGGAAATGACCGCACGCCTTCCAGATGGCGATCGAGATCAGCGCGCTCGCATAGCCATCCACGGCGTAGTGCCAGCCAAGGACAACCGAACCGACCATGATGATTGCGGCGAATGCCCACATCAGCAGGCCGGCCGGCCGCGAGCGGCGCGCTGCATAAAGCGCGAAAAGCACCGCCATCGCCACATGCATGGACGGGAAGGCGGATATGCCGATACTGCCTGGGGTCGCGCCGATATAGCCGCTCCAAAGCATGTCCTGCGTGCTCAGCGCCCAGATCGGATAGATGCGATCGGCGTCAGCGAGCGCCTGCATCAGAGGATGGTAGTCGCTGCCCAGCCCCAGTCGTTCGTAAAAGCACGGTCCTGCCGAAGACAGGCCCATCGCAAGGAAGAAACCCGCCAGTATCCATACCAGCATGAAGCTCATCAGGAACTGGTGGCGCAGCTGCGTGTCCTTGCGCGTGATGCAAGCGATGAAGACCGAGGCGATAAGGACGACGAACCAGGAATTGTAAGCCAGGTTGAACGCTCTTACGGCGAGCGGCGACTGGACGATAAACCATAGCCATTCATGGGGAGCTCGACCGAAATGCAGCGCCCGGTCGGCATGAGCCAATGCGTGGTCCCATGCGAATGGCGAAAGGATCGCGATCGCGCCCTTCAACACACCGAAAGCGGATATGAGCGCAATGCTGGCAGCCAGGCCATTCAGGCTGTTGGCATTGCGTTCGGCGTCGCCGAAGAAGCCACCCATCGATCTCAGAAAAGTGCCGAGCGGTTCGCGATCCCGCTTGATGAGCGCAAGGTGAAAAAAACTGCCAAGTGCGAAGGCACAGCCGCCGATCCAGAAAGCGAACAGAAGGTAGAGGGCGTAGTCTTCCAGCACGCTGAAATCCGGCATGTTTCCGGTACGCAGGCCGACCGCGGCCGCCAGGAGCAAGGCAACGACGGCCATCACGTGCAGCAGCCGGTGTCGCCGGTATGCGTCCGCCATGCTGCTCAGAAAGACCCGCCCGGCAACTGCTTTTGCCAACGGTTCTGATGTCGCCACCGAATTTGCCACGATTTTTGAAAACCCAAACGCGCCACGGTACAGCACGTTACCATGGCGTGGTTTGATACTTTCCTAACCGACGTGGTGGAATTTGCCTCAGCGCAACGCCTTGAGGCACTTCAGCTTCAAGCGTTCAGTACTGCCCGGATCTTGGCCGCGTTTTCAGCCAGAACTTCGGGCTTCTCCATTTGTCCCGTATGTGGCTTCAAGGCGACGCCCTCGAAGCGCGGGATGACATGGACATGCAGGTGATAGACAGTCTGGCCGGAGGCCGGTTCGTTGAACTGCAGGATGGTGACGCCATCGGCGCCGAAAGCTTTTTTGACCGCCAGCGCGACCTTCTGGACCGTGGTGAACAGCGGACCGAGCGTTGCCGGATCGGCATCGAGCAGGTTGCGCGACGGCGCCTTCGGCACCACCAGCGTGTGCCCCGGCCCTTGCGGCATCACATCCATGAAGGCAACCACCGCGTCATCCTCATAGACGCCGTGCGAGGGGATTTCGCCGCGCAGGATCTTTGCGAAGATATTGCTGGGGTCGTAAGCCTCGGTCATGGCGCACTCCGGGAATATGCTCCCGGTTTAGCGAAGGCGCCCCAGGCCGGCAAGACGGTCAGGCGAGATCGACCATTCCCCCGTCAACCAGAGCCCGGTGGAAACGCCTTTTGCTCAGCGACTCGCACGCTATTCCTCGAGGTCCTTGCGGAACGGCGTGTGCTCTTCCAGAATTTCGCCCATCCGCTCGACCTCGCGGCGCTCACGCCGGAGATAATCGGCCACCGCGTTGCGCAGGCCGGGATGCGAAATGTAATGCGCCGAATGCATGGTCACCGGACGGTAGCCGCGCGCCAGCTTGTGCTCGCCTTGCGCGCCGGCCTCGACCACCTTCAGCTTGCGCTCGATGGCGAAGTCGATGGCCTGGTGGTAGCAGACCTCGAAATGCAAGAAGGGGTGGTCCTCGATGCAGCCCCAGTTGCGCCCGTAGAGCGCATCGGAGCCGATGAAGTTGATGGCGCCGGCGATGTATCGGCCGTTGCGTTTGGCCATCACCAAAAGGATGTCGTCGGCCATGCGCTCGCCGATCAGCGAGAAGAACTTGCGGTTGAGGTAGGGCCGGCCCCATTTGCGGCTGCCGGTGTCCATGTAGAAGGCAAAGAAATCGTCCCAGGCTTTTTCGGTCAGGTCCTTGCCGGTCAGCCGGTCGATCGAGATATCGTTGGCGAGCGCCTCGCGGCGCTCCTTCTTCATCGCCTTGCGCTTGCGTGATGCCAGCGTGGCGAGGAAATCGTCATAGGTCGAAAAGCCTTCGTTGAAGAAGTGGAACTGCTGGTCGGTGCGGTGCAGGAAGCCGGCTGCTTCGAGCGTTGCAACGTCGCTTTGCTGCGTGAAGGTGACATGCGCTGAGGACACACCGAGCTTCTCCGTCACTGCCTTCAGTCCCTCCGCGAGACCAGCTTTGACAGTGGCGCTGTCCTCGCCCTTGCTGACCAGCAGGCGAGGGCCGGTGACCGGGGAGAACGGCACGGCGCACTGCAATTTTGGATAGTAGTGGCCACCGGCGCGCTCGAACGCATCCGACCAGCCATGGTCGAAGACATACTCGCCCTGGCTGTGCGATTTGAGATAGCAAGGCACCGCGCCCAGCAACCTGCCTTGCGCATTTTCCAGCCGCAGGTGATGGCCCTGCCAGCCGGTGCGCCGCACGGCGCAGCCGGAATCCTCTAGTGCGCTCAGAAAAGCGTATGAAACGAGAGGGTTATATCCATTTTCTATACTGCCGCGCGTGGTGCCGGCGAAGCCGTTCCACTCATCGCAGGTGAAGGCATTGATACCGGCGGCGATGCGGATGGAAAACTCCGCATTCGCCGTTTGTCCATCGCCTTCGTCACCCTGATCCATGAGACTTATTTAAGCTCTGTCCGGGCCGCTACAAGTCACGTTTGAGGCACTTGGCTCAAGCTACTTTGACCAGATCGGGTTCGAACCCTTCGAAGGTCATCTGGTCGGCGTATTTGAAGGTGAGATCGACTGCCGGCTGGTCATGCACCGTCCAGGTGATGACAGGCATTTTCAGCTTTTCGCGCACGAAGCTGACGAACGGGTTCGGCAGATCGCCGGCGGCATAGGAGGTGAAGGCGAGGTCGTGCGCCAGCATGGCGAAATGCGCCTCGATCAGCTGGTTATCCCTTCCATAGGCCGTGAGCCCGCCCGGAATGCCAGGCGCATCCCTGGGGAAGTCGCGGACCAGCCAATGGTCGAACGACATGATCGCGGCCTTGCCCTTGTAGCGCTTGAGCATCTTGCCGACGCTGGCCACCAGGCCTTCGTCATAACCGGGCACGCCCTTCAGTTCGACAACCATCGGCACGCGGCCGTCGACCAGGTCGAGCGCTTCCTGCAGCGTCGGCACATGGTCCTTGGTGCCGCCGACCTTGAGAGCCGCCAGTTCCGCCGCCGTGCGTTGCCAGATGAAGCCGTCCTGGCCGGTCAGCCGCTTGAGGTCGCCGTCATGCATGATGACGGGCACGCGGTCGGAGGACAAATGCACGTCGCATTCGATCGCATAGCCGCGCTCGGCGGCAGCGGCAAAGGCCGACAGCGTGTTCTCCCAGCGCGTCTTGTTCATGTCGTGAAGGCCGCGATGCGCCACGGGGCGGGCGGTCAGCCAGGAAAGGTCGGTCATAGCTCAGTCCCTGCTCATGCGACTTCGAAGATGGCTTCGATTTCCACTGCGGCATTAAGCGGCAGCGAGGCGGTGCCGACGGCAGAGCGGGCATGTTTGCCGCGCTCGCCAAGGACGGCGACCAGGAAATCGGAGGCCCCGTTGGCGACCAGATGCTGCTCGACGAAATCCGGTGCAGAGGCGACGAAAACGGTGATCTTGACCAGGCGCTGGATCTTTTCGAGATCGCCAAGTGCCGCCTTGGCCTGCGCCAAGATGTTGATTGCGCAGTATTTTGCGCCTTCTTTACCGGCTGCCGTGTCGACGTCGCGGCCGAGCAGGCCGCTTGCCTGCAGCTTGCCGTCCTTGAGCGGCAACTGACCGGCGGTGAACAGGAGATTGCCGGACCTGCAATAGGGGACATAGTTCGCAGCGGGTGCTGCGGCGGCCGGTAGCGTCACGCCGAGATCGCTTAGCCGCTTTTCGATTGTTTCACTCATCGTATTTCCCTATTGCTTGGAGACGCCGCGCTGGCCGGGGCCGAAATTGCTATTTTTGCCTCGCTTCCGCCACGACTTTTTTTAAGCTGGACCATCTTTCCCTGCGGCCTGCCATCAGCCGCGACGATCGGAGCCCCCTATGCGCGCAACGCGCTTTGCCTTCCACGCCGTTCTTGTCCCAGCGCTGTTCTCGATGGCTCCCGCCTTTGCGGTGCCTGCGCTGCAGGCCCATCGCGCCGTGTACGATCTTACTCTCAGCAAGGCGTCGGACCGCTCGGGAATCACCGGCATTTCCGGCCGCATGGTCTATGAGTTCAATGGCTCGCCCTGCGAGGGCTATACGGTCAAATTCCGTTTCGTCACCCAGATCGTCACCGGCGACAACACCAGGCTGACCGACCAGCAGACGACCACGTTCGAGGATGCCGAGGGCAAGACCTTCTCGTTCGTGACCAAATCCTTCGTCGACCAGAATCTCGACAAGGAGGTCAAGGGCACCGCCACGAAAGAGACCAAGGGCCTCAAGGTCGACATCGACAAGCCCGAGAAGAACAGCCTCGAACTTGCCGCCACCCAGTTCCCGACCCAGCATCTGGTCGAACTGATCGGCAAGGCCGAGAAGGGCGAGAATTTCTACGAAACCAGCCTGTTCGACGGCTCGGAAGACGCCAACAAGGTGATGACCACCACCGTCATCGTCGGCAAGAAGACCGAGGGCGACAAGGCCGATCCCGAAGCGCCGGCGCTGGCCAAGCTTGCTGGTGACAAATACTGGCCGGTCGACATTGCCTATTTCGACGCGACCGACAAATCGGGCGAAGAGGTGCCGGAATACCGCATCAGCTTCAAGCTGCACGAGAACGGCATCACCCGCGATCTCACCATGGACTATGGCGAGTTCTCGATGACCGGCAAGCTGGTCAACCTGTCGCTGTTCTCGCAGACCAAGCCTTGCCCGGTCTCGAAATAGCAACAGTGCGGAGCTGGCCACGGCAGGCTTGATGGCGGTTTATGTCGATGCGGCGATCTGGAAGTGGGCCGGCCATCGCTGGTGCCATTTGATGGCCGACGATACCGACGAACTGCATCGTTTCGCCGCCGAGCTTGGCGTCAAGCGTTCGTCCTACCAGGGCCCGCCCAAGACATCGGCGCCGCATTATGACATAACCGGCTTCGAGCGCGACCGCGCGGTGCGGCTCGGCGCCATCGAATGCAGCCGCGAGGAGATCGTCGCGATCTTCCGGCGCGTGCGGGTGCCCAATGGAAAGGGTCGGTCATGACGCTGACGGCATTTTTGGCTTATTGCGCTGCGGTCTCGCTTGCCGCCGCGACGCCGGGGCCGGCGATGTTCACGGTGATCACCAACGGCGTGTCGCGTGGCTTCCTGCGAGCCTTCGTCGCCGGAATTGGCGTTGCCGCCGGTGACGCCGTGCTGGTCACCCTGGCGCTGCTCGGGCTCGTGGCGCTGGCCCAGACTTTCGAATGGGTGTTTCTCCTGCTGAAATATGCCGGTGCGGCTTACCTGATCTTTCTCGGCGTCAAGATGTGGCGGGCCGCCGCTGCGCAATCGACCGCGCAGGGTATGCCTCAAGCCAGATTGTCGCGGTCATTCCTGCTTGGCGCGTCCGTAGCGCTCGGCAACCCGAAGGCGATTCTGTTCCATGCCTCGATCATGCCGCTGATCCTCAACCTCGACACCATGACATTTGCCGATGGCCTGCTGGTGGTGGCTGTCGTTGTCAGCGTCAACATCCTCACCATGGGCACCTACGCCGCGCTGGCGGGCAGGGCATCCGGCTGGTTCAGGACGCCCAAACGCATGCGGCTGATGAACCGGTTTGCCGGCAGCGCCATGATCGGCACCGGAGCGCTGATTGCCGCACGCTGAGCGGTAAAGCGGCATATGGGTTGCGTTCTCGGCACTTCCCCTCTATATGCCCGCTCATTCCACACACGGACTTTGGTGTCTGCCCGGGAGAAATCCGGCTGAAACCTCCGGTGGCGTTCGAGGACAAAGTCCAAAAATGCCTGTGTCCGTGGAGGCTAACCGGAAAGGAACTTTGAATGGCACTGCCTGATTTCAGCATGCGCCAGCTTTTGGAAGCTGGCATTCACTTCGGCCACCAGACCCACCGCTGGAACCCGAAGATGGCGCCCTACATCTACGGCGCCCGCAACAACATCCACATCATCGACCTCTCGCAGACGGTGCCTTTGCTGCACCAGGCGCTGAAGCAGGTTTCCGACACCGTCGCCAAGGGCGGCCGCGTGCTGTTCGTCGGCACCAAGCGCCAGGCGTCGGACATCGTCGCTGACGCGGCGCAGCGTTCGGCCCAGTACTACGTCAACTCGCGTTGGCTCGGCGGCATGCTGACCAACTGGAAGACGATCTCGAATTCGATCCAGCGCCTGCGCAAGCTCGACGAGATGCTGGCCGGCGAAGCTCAGGGCCTGACCAAGAAGGAACGCCTGAACCTCGACCGCGAGCGCGAGAAGCTCGACAAGGCGCTCGGCGGCATCAAGGACATGGGCTCGACGCCCGACCTGATGTTCGTCATCGATACCAACAAGGAAGCGATCGCCATCCTCGAGGCCAAGCGCCTCGGCATCCCGGTCGTCGCCATCATCGATTCGAACTGCGATCCGGACAAGATCGACTTCCCGATCCCCGGTAATGACGACGCGGCCCGCGCCATCCAGCTCTATTGCGACCTGATCGCCAAGGCTGCCATCGACGGCATCGCTCGCCAGCAGGGCGCGCTCGGCGTCGACATCGGCGCCTCGGTCGAAGCTCCGGTCGAACCGGCGCTGGATCCGACCCCGGCGGCCGAGACCCCGGAAGCCTGATAGTCGAAGGCCGGTCCCGGCCTTCATCTTTCTAATATTTTGGCACGCTAAACGGACGCATCACCGAGTACCGGTGGTGCGTCGGTGCATTTAAAACAAAGAGGCGACAATGAGCATTTCGGCTGCACAGGTCAAAGAACTCCGCGACTTGACGGGCGCGGGCATGATGGACTGCAAGGCGGCGTTGACCGAGACCAACGGCAACATGGAAGAGGCCGTCGACTGGCTGCGCAAGAAGGGCATCTCCAAGGCCGACAAGAAGGCCGGCCGTACTGCCGCCGAAGGCCTGATCGGCGTTGATTCCGGCGTCCGCGAGGCCGCGATCGTCGAGGTCAATTCGGAGACCGACTTCGTTGCCCGCAACGAGCAGTTCCAGGAGCTGGTCCGCAACATCGCCAAGGTCGCACTTGCCTACGGCACTACGGAGGCTGTTGCCGCCGCAAAGTATCCGGGTTCTGACAAGTCGGTCACCGAGACGATCAAGGACGCTGTCGGCACCATTGGCGAGAACCTGAGCTTCCGCCGGTCGGCCAAGCTCGTCGTTCCGCACGGCGCGGTTGCGACCTATGTCCACAACGCGGTTGCCGATGGTCTCGGCAAGCTCGGCGTGCTGGTTGCGATCGAAACCACGGGCAATGAGCATGCCGCAAACGCTTTTGGCCGCCAGGTCGCCATGCATGTCGCCGCCACCAACCCGCTGGCGCTGACGGCCGAGCAGATCGATCCGGCAGCGGTCGAGCGCGAGAGGGCGATCTTCGCCGACCAGGCACGCCAGTCAGGCAAGCCGGAAGCGATCATCGAGAAGATGGTCGAAGGCCGCCTGCGCAAGTTCTACGAGGAAGTCGTGCTCCTGAAGCAGGCCTTCGTGCTCAATCCCGACATTACTGTCGAGCAGGCGCTGAAGGATGCTGAGAAGGAAATCGGCGCTCCGGCCAAAATCTCCGCCTATCTGCGCTTTGCGCTGGGCGAAGGCATCGAAAAGGAAGAGACCGATTTCGCGGCGGAAGTCGCGGCTGCGGTGAAGAAGTAATCCTTAAGAAATAGCCCCTGAAAAGGGGCTTCTCAGCTCAGGCAACTCGGTCGGGTGTCCCTAGGGGTGCCCGGCCGATTTCTTGTGCGGTGTCGATGAAGGCCCTGAGCTTCGGCGCCATTGAAGCCCGGCGCGGGAAGTAAAGGAAGAGGCCTGGCTCTTCGATCGCCGTCTGTGGCAGAATCTGCACCAGGCGGCCGGCGGCAAGATCCGCGCGCACCAGCGGCTCGAACACATAGGTCAGCCCGACGCCGGCAAGCGCAAGGTCGATCGCGGCCAGCGAATCCGTAACGATGACCGTGCCCTTCGTCTCGACCACGACATCCTTGCCGTCCTCGGTCAGATCCCAGCGATAGAGCGCACCGGAGCGGACAAGCCGGTAGCCGACGCAATTGTGATTGGCGAGATCGGCCACGCTGCGCGGGCGGCCATGTCGGCCGACATAGGCGGGAGAGGCGACGATGACGGCCTTGAACGGTGGCGTCAGCCGGACCGTTACCATGTCCTGCGCGATCATCTCGCCCAGCCGGATGCCGGCGTCGAAACCTTCGCCGACAATGTCGATGAGCCCTTGGTCGGTGAGCAACTCAACTGTCACATCCGGATAGCGCTCCGCCATCGCTGCGACCACGGGGGTGACTGCAAGTGGAACAGCGATGTTGGGAACGTTGAGCCTGAGCAGACCCGAGGGCCGGCCCTTGATGGCGCGGATGCGATCCATCCGCTCGGCAATGTCCTGAAGGGCAGGAGCCGCCGTCTCCACCAGAGCCTTGCCGGCTTCCGTCAATGAGACGCTGCGCGTCGTGCGCGCAAACAACGGCTGCCCAATGCGCTCTTCGACAAGACGCACCGCATGGCTGACCGCGGAGGGGCTCATGCCGAGTTCGGCCGCGGCAAGCGCAAAGCCGCCGCGCCGCGCAACGGCAATGATGACAGGCAGATGGCTAAGCAGATCCCGATCCATTCATGCATAATATCGCATAGTCTTTGCAAATAATGCAATCTTACCGATGCCGGCATGACGGGCCACATTGTCGGCACCACATCGGCAGCGGGCAGATGGACAAAGGAGAAGAGACATGAACGCCTTGAAGCACGTTACCTTCGCAGCAGGCCTTGCCTTGGCGCCGACCGACGCCGGCGGCGCCGAGCCGTCCGGCTGGCGTGCGCTTGCCGACGAACGCGCCGTCATCCGCATCGCCGACGCCATTGACCGCGCTGTCGATGCGCAGGACTGGAAGCTTGCACGTTCCTATTTCGCCGAGCGTGTCACCGTCGATTTCAGCAGCCTGTCGGGACAGCCGGCAGCCACCATTGCCTCCGACGATCTGATCGGCACTTGGGCCGGCAATCTCAGGGGCAGCAAGACCAGCCTGCATCTGCGCACCAACCACCAGGTGGTTCTTGAGACGGATGCGGCCACCGTCTCCTCCAATGGCTATGCCTGGAACCGGATGGAAGGCAATGGCGACCCGCTGTGGGAAGTCTGGGGCACCTACGAGCACCATCTGGTCCGCTCCGGTGAAGGCTGGAAGGTCGACGGCTTCATTTTCCGCGCCACGCATGAGCGCGGCAATCTCTGGGTCAAGACCACGCCGGGCCAGTGAGCCGGCATCATTCAGATCAGCATTGGAAGAAGCACCATGACCATGACCTATTACACGCTCGGCAATAGCGGCCTCAGAGTGAGCCGGCTGGCTCTCGGGACCATGACCTTCGGTACCGAATGGGGCTGGGGCGCGGACAGGCAAACCGCTCGCGCCATGCTCGACGCCTATGTCGAGGCCGGCGGCAATTTCTTCGACACCGCCGACCTCTACACCGGCGGCACCGCCGAAACCTGGCTCGGCGAATTTATCGCCGAACGCGGCTTGCGCGACAGAGCGGTGATCGCCACCAAATTCACCTTCAACGCCGAACCCGGCAATCCCAACGCCGGCGGCAACGGCCGCAAGAACATCCTGCGAGCCGTCGATGCCTCGCTGAAGCGATTGGGGACCGACTATATCGACCTCTACCTCCTGCATGTCTGGGACCGGCTGACGCCGCCAGAGGAGGTTATGCGCACCATGGATGATCTTGTGCGTGCCGGTAAAATTCGCCATGTCGGCCTGTCCGACGTGCCGGCCTGGTATGCGGCCCGCGCGCAAACGATCGCCGAATGGCGCGGCTATGAACCGGTCTCGGCCCTGCAGCTCGAATATTCGCTGGCCGAGCGCTCGATCGAAAATGAGTTCGTGCCTTTCGGCACCCGCCATGGCGCCGGCATCATGGTGTGGAGCCCGCTGGCCAGCGGCCTGCTCAGCGGCAAGTACCGGCCGACGCAGAATGGCAATGCCGGCCGGCTCGACGGCTTTCGCAACACCACTCATCCGGGGTTCCAGAAATTCACCGAGCGCAACTGGGCGATCGTGGCGGAACTCGAAAAGGTCGCCGCCGAACTCGGGCGCAGCATGGCTCAGGTCGCGCTCAACTGGGTGGCAACGCAACCGGGAATCGCCACCGTGATCCTTGGCGCCACCAAGCTGGCGCAGTTGCAGGACAATCTGGCGGCGCTGGATTTCACGATTCCCGCCGAGCTTCGCGCGCGGCTGGACACGGTCAGCAAGACGCCGCCACCGTTCCCGTACTCCTATTTCGGCTCCGAGATACAGGCCCGGGTTACCGGCGGCGCCGTGACCGGCGACAAGCCGCCTTCCTATGCCCCGCCGTTGCTGGTCGAAGGCGACGCCGTCAGCATCACCAGCAACTGACAGGCCGCGACGCAGCACGCGAATTGGGCGAGGGGCGCCGCGTGACATCGCGGCGCCCTTCGTGTATCGGAACTCGGCATCGCGCCAGCGGCGGCGCCCGCGCGAGGGTGGCCGGCTTGAGGCACGCCACACGCAATAAATGACGAGGTCCAGATGACGGCAAAGCCCCTCTATCGACGTGTCTTGCTGAAAGCGTCGGGCGAAGCATTGATGGGCGAACAACATTTCGGCATTGACGTCTCGGTTGTCGACCGCATCGCCGCCGACATCGCCGAAGCCCGCGCGCTCGGCATCGAGGTCGGCGTCGTCATTGGCGGCGGCAATATCTTTCGCGGCGTGGCGGTGGCGTCCAAGGGCGGCGACCGCGTCACCGGCGACCACATGGGCATGCTGGCCACCGTCATCAACTCGCTGGCGCTGCGCACCTCGCTGAACAAGATCGGCGTCGACGCCGTCGTGCTGTCGGCGATCGCCATGCCGGAACTGTGCGAGAGTTTTTCCCAGCGCCAGGCCACCGCCTATATGAACCAGGGCAAGGTCGTCATTTTCGCCGGCGGCACCGGCAATCCGTTCTTCACCACCGATTCGGCCGCGGCCTTGCGCGCCGCCGAGATCGGCGCCGATGCCCTGTTCAAGGGCACCCAGGTCGATGGCGTCTATTCGGCCGATCCCAAGAAGGATCCGAATGCGACCCGCTTTGAGCGCATCAGCCATGCTGAAGTCATCAACAAGGGGCTTTCGATCATGGATACCGCCGCAATTGCACTTGCGCGCGAAAACAACATCCCGATAATCGTCTATTCGATCCACGAAAAAGGTGGTTTCGGCGATATTCTGAGGGGCGGCGGCCGGTGCACGATCGTCGCCGACGAATAATCCGGAGTATACTCTCCGGAAAGGGGATCGGTTTTTCGAAAGCGGGCCATTCGGGCCCTAAGCAGTGAACCCGGGTCAAACGGGTCGAGGAGACTAAGATGAGTGGTGAGTTCGACGACCTCAAGCGGCGCATGGATGGCGCAATCGCAGCCTTCAAGCACGACCTGGCTTCGCTGCGCACCGGCCGTGCCTCCAGCAATCTGCTCGACGCGATCCAGGTCCAGGCCTATGGCACCACCATGCCCATCAACCAGGTGGCGAACGTGTCGGTGCCGGAGCCGCGCATGATTTCGGTTTCGGTCTGGGACAAGTCGATGGTCGGCGCTGTCGACCGTGCCATCCGAGAATCCAATCTCGGCTTCAATCCGATCGTCGACGGCACCAATCTGAGGATTCCGCTGCCTGAGCTCAACGAGCAGCGCCGCAAGGAACTGGTCAAGATTTCGCACGGCTATGCCGAGAACGCCCGCGTTGCGGTGCGCCATGTCCGCCGCGACGGCATGGACTTCTTGAAGAAAGCGGAAAAGGACGGCGATATCAGCGAGGACGATCAGCGCAAGCGCTCCGATCAGGTCCAGAAGCTGACCGACGAGACCATCAGCACCATCGATCACCTGCTTTCCGATAAGGAAGCTGAAATCATGCAGGTTTAGGGTCGGCCCACACCGGCCCGAAAGCGAGACCATGGCAACGCCCGCGCATGTCGCGATCATCATGGATGGAAACGGACGCTGGGCCAAGGCGCGCGGCATGCCGCGGCTTGCCGGCCACCGCGCCGGCGTCGAAGCGCTGCGCAAGACGGTGCGCGCCGCGCCCGGTCTCGGCATTTCCTTCCTGACCGTCTACGCCTTTTCGTCGGAGAACTGGTCGCGTCCGAAATCCGAAGTCAGCGACCTGATGGGGCTGTTGAAGCTGTTCATCCGCCGCGATCTGGCCGAACTGCACCAGAGCGGCGTGCGCGTCAGGATCATCGGCGACAGGGCAGGGCTGCAGCCCGACATCAGGGGCCTGCTGGAAGAGGCCGAATCGCTGACCGCCCGCAATGAGGCGCTGACGCTGATCATCGCCTTCAACTATGGCGGGCGCGACGAGATCGTGCGCACCGCACGCAAGCTCGCAGCCGCCGTGGCGCGCGGTGAGATCGACGCAGAGGCGATCACCGCCGATAGTTTCGCCAACTCGCTTGACACCGCTGGCATTCCCGACCCGGAACTGGTCATCCGCACCAGCGGCGAGCTTCGGCTGTCAAACTTCCTTTTGTGGCAGGCAGCCTATAGCGAACTGGTCTTCCTGCCGTGCTACTGGCCCGATTTCAGCCGCGAGCACCTGGCCGACGCATTGCGCGACTATGCTGGTCGCGAGCGCCGCTTCGGCGGGCTTGCCGCCCAAGATGTCGCCGCCTCGTGACCGGCGGCGGGATGAACAATCTTCAGCTTCGCATCGTTTCGGCGCTGGTGCTGGCGGCGATGACGCTTGGCCTGACCTGGTTGGGCGGACTGTGGTTCCGCCTGCTCTGCGCCGGCATGGCGGCGGTCATCTTCTATGAATGGGCGCGCATGTCGCGCCCCGCGGCCGGTGCGGCCCTGGGATTCGTTCCGGAAGCGTTGCTTGTGGTTTTCGTCGGCGCCCTGATCGCCGGCGTGCCGGCGTCGTGGCTGCTGTCTCTTGTCCTGGCGATGGTGGTCGTCGCGGCGGTGGGCGCACGCATGCGCGGAGCTGCGCAATGGGATGCAGCCGGTCTTGCCTACGCGGCGCTGTCCGGCCTTTCGCTGGCGCTGCTGCGCGACGGCGACCGCTCCGGCCTGGTTGCGATCCTGTTTCTGTTCGCCGTGGTCTGGGCGACCGACATCTTTGCCTATTTCGTCGGCCGCGCCATCGGCGGTCCCAAGCTCGCACCATCGATATCACCCGGCAAGACGCAGAGCGGCGCGCTTGGCGGAGCGATAGGCGGCGTGGTCGCCGGCGTGCTTCTGGCCGCCGCCGCCGGGGCTGGCAACCTTGGCGTGCTTGCTCTGGTCGCGTTGGTGTTGTCGATCGTTGCCCAGGCTGGGGACCTTTTCGAATCCTGGGTCAAGCGCCGCCACGGCCGCAAGGATTCCAGCGCATTGATACCAGGGCACGGTGGCGTCATGGACAGGGTCGACGGGCTTGTCGCGGCGGCTTTCGCCCTATACGTCATCGGCTGGATTTCGGCGGGCGCCGATCATCCGGCGCAGGGGCTGTTTCCGGCTTGAGTGGTATTTAACGGCGAAGAAATGGCGCACGCCACGGATTCGCCTGGATTGATGTCACAGTCGCGGCGTCACCTTTTGCTGCGGGTGCATTTGAGGGCATGACTTGAACGAGATTCTTCACGCGTTTTTCAGCACCGAAGGCTTTGTCCTCGGCACGCTGGTGCCGTTTCTGTTCGTGCTGACCGTGGTCGTCTTCGTTCACGAAATGGGACATTACCTGGTCGGCCGCTGGTGCGGCATTGGCGTGAAGGCCTTTTCGATCGGCTTCGGTCCCGAGCTTCTCGGCTTCAACGACAGCCACGGCACGCGCTGGAAGCTCTGCGCAATACCGCTCGGCGGCTATGTCAAATTCGTCGGCGACATGAGCGCCACGTCGAGCCAGCCCGGCACGGAAGAGCTGGACAAGCTGACCGAAGCGGAACGCAAGGTCGCCTTCCACACCCAGCCGATCTGGAAACGCGCGGCCACGGTGGTCGCCGGACCGTTGTTCAACTTCCTGCTGACCATCGCCGTCTTTGCCGTGCTGTTTTCGGCCTATGGTCGCCCGGTGTTGGAGCCGATGGTGGCTGCAGTCACTGCCGGCAGCCCGGCTGAGAAGGCCGGCATCTTGCCCGGCGACCGATTCGTCGCCGTCGACGGCAGCAAGGTCGAGACCTTTGCCGACGTTCAGCGTCTGGTTTCGGGCCGCGGCGGCGATGCCATCGTCTTCACCATGCTGCGTGATGGCCAGGAAGTTACCGTCACCGCGACGCCGGAGCCGATGGAGCAGCTGGACGCACTTGGCAACAAGGCCAAGGTGGCGGTGATCGGCGTCGTCAACAACACCGAGGTCGGTCAGCCCAGGCTGATCACCTACACCCCTATCGGCGCGGTAGGCGCGGCGGTTGAGGAGACGGGGCACGTCATTCAGCGCACCGGCCAGTTCCTGCAGCGATTCGTCATCGGCCGCGAAGACAAATGCCAGCTGGGCGGCCCCATCAAGATCGCCAAGATGTCGGGGCAGGCGGCAAAACTGGGCTTCCTATGGCTGGTGCAACTCGTTGCAGGACTGTCGGTCGGGATCGGAATTTTGAACCTTTTGCCGATTCCCCCCCTCGACGGCGGCCATCTCCTGTTCTACGCACTCGAAGCCGTCTTCCGGCGTCCGGTGTCGGAACGGATGATGGAAATGGGGTACCGGGCCGGCCTCTTTCTGGTGCTGGGATTTATGGGCTTCGTTTTCTGGAACGATCTGTTTGGGTGCTGAAATCATGAAGAAATTCGGCTTCGGCACCGGCAATGTTGAGACGCCGTTTACCATGCACTGGGGTATGAGTGACGCGAAAGCCACGCACCAAGGTTAAGTAATTACAAATTAACCAGAAGCCTTGCGTGTAGGGAAAATCCGGTTAATACGGTAGGGGAAATTACCGCACGTCCGGTTTTCTCGCCGTGGGGACTTCGAGAAAAGGTACAAAAGCCCGATGAAGGCAGCATCCAAGTTTTTGAGCGCCGCGTCCGCGGTGGCCATGTCCGCCGCTCTGGTTGTACCAGGCGCGCTCGCCGTGCAGTTCGTTGCCACATCTGCGGCACAAGCGGCCGTCGTTTCGAGAGTCGAGGTCAGCGGAAACCAGCGTGTCGACGCCGACACCATCCGCAATTACATCACGATCAAGCCCGGCAAGGCGTTTTCCAGCGCCGATGTCGACGATGCGGTCAAGGCGCTGTTCGGCACCGGTTTGTTCTCGGACGTCCAGATCAACCAGGTCGGCTCGACGCTGGTGGTCAAGGTCGCTGAATATCAGGTGGTGAACCAGGTTCTGTTCCAGGGCAACAAGAAGCTCAAGGACAATGCGCTGGCAATGGCGGTGCAGTTGAAGCCGCGCGGCACCTTCTCGCAGGCAACACTGGATTCCGATGTCGAGGCGGTGAAGGCGGCTTACAGGCGCATCGGCCGTGACGATGCCGCTGTCACGACGCAGATCATGGATCTCGGCGACAACCGCGTGAACGTCGTCTTCAACATCAATGAAGGCGGCCGCACCAAGATCGCCGCGGTCAATTTCGTTGGCAACAGCGCCTATTCGAGCCGTCGCCTGTCCGACGTCATTGCCACCAAGCGCTCGAGCTTCCTGTCCTTTGTGCTGCGCGACGACGTCTATGACGAGGACAAGCTGCGCGCCGACCAGGAGACGCTGCGTCGCTTCTACTACAATCATGGCTATGCCGACTTCCAGGTGGTCTCCGCTGTCGGCGAGCTCGACGACACGACCAACCAGTACACGGTCACCATTACCGTGCAGGAAGGCGACCGCTATACGTTCGGCGACGTCAGCGTCGAGAGCACCATTCCGGAAGTCGACTCGAAGTCGCTGGAATCGGTGGTCCAGACCCACAAGGGCGACGTCTACAACGCCAAGGATGTCGAGGACACGATCATCGCGCTGACCGAGAAGGTCGCGGGTTCGGGCTATGCCTTCGCCCAGGTGACGCCGCGCGGCGACCGCAACTTCGAGAACCACACCATTTCGGTCGTCTATACGATCGACCAGGGCACCAAGGCCTATATCGAACGCATCGAAATCCGCGGCAACGATCGCACGCGCGACTATGTCATTCGCCGCGAGTTCGACGTCAGCGAAGGCGACGCCTTCAACCAGGTCCTCATCCAACGCGCGAAGAAGCGGCTGGAAGCGCTGGATTATTTTGAGAAAGTCGACATCTCGACTGTTCCGGGCTCCGAGCCTGACCAGGTCGTGCTGGTGGTTGACGTGGTCGAGAAGTCGACCGGCGAATTCTCGGTCGGCGCCGGCTACTCGACCGGTGGCGAGACCGCAGGTCCGTCCGTCGAAGGATCGATCGCGGAGCGCAACTTCCTCGGTCGCGGCCAATACATCAAGGTCTCGGCTGGCGGCGGCAAGAATTCTCGCGACTACAGCCTCTCCTTCACCGAGCCCTATTTCCTCGGGCGCCGTATCGCAGCTGGCTTCGACATCTTCCAGCAGACCCGGAATTACAGCAAATACGATAGCGAGACGCTGGGCGCGACCGTTCGGTTCGGCCTGCCGATCACCGACAACATCTCGACCCAGCTGGCGTACAATATCGCCCAGGAGAAGTACAAACTCGACTCCGGTTGCGATGACACGCCTCACGATGGCGTTCCCGACGCCGACTGCAATATATCTCCGGCGATCGTCGAGGGAATTGACGAAAGCCCGTGGATCAAGTCGTCGGTCAGCCTCGGTTTGGTCTACAACACCATCGACGACATGAAGAGCCCGCATGAAGGCATCTACGCCACCTCGACTGTGGAAGTGGCCGGCCTTGGTGGCGATGCCAAATTCGTCAAGGTTACCAGTCGTGGCACTGTCTACCAGACCTTGTCCGAACAGTTGGATCTGGTCGGCCTGATCTCAGGCGGCGCCGGCCATATCGCGGGCTATGGCGATAACGGCCTGCGCATCTTCGATCAGTTCCAGAGCAACGACCGCATGATCCGCGGTTTCGAGTATGGCGGCATCGGCCCTGCGGACATCAATACGGGTGACCATCTGGGCGGCACCACCTATTTCAATGCGTCGGCTGAAGCCCAGTTCCCGGTGCCGGTCATTCCGGAAAGCTTCGGCCTGCGTGGCGCAGTGTTTGCAGATGCCGCCACACTGTATGGCAGCAAGATTAACACCACCGGTGTCACCCAAACCTCAACCGATCTGAAGCTGCGCGCCTCGGTTGGTGTAGGCTTGTTGTGGTCGTCGCCTTTCGGCCCGATCCGCATCGATTACGCGATCCCGGTCAAGAAAGAGTCGACCGACGACGTGCAGGAATTCAACTTCGGCATGTCGAGCCGCTTCTGACGTTCGGATAACGATGCTTCCGGGCCGTTGGGGTCCGGAAGAGAACTGATCCGACCTAGCTGGATATTGCTTCTGGAATGACCGATCCGGTGTTCTTCGCGCCCTCACGCCGGTATACGGCTGGCGAAGTCGCGAATCTGACCGGCGCGTCGCTTGTCGATTCCGATCTTGCTCACATATCGATCGACGCGTTGGCGCCAGCCAATGAAGGCGGCGAAGGCGCGCTCGTCTTTGTCGACGGCAAGCGCAATTTCGCGCTGATGCAGTCGCTGAAGGCGGCGGCCGTGCTTTGTCCCACCGAATTCGCCGCCAAGGCGCCGGCCGGCATTGCGGTTCTGGTCCACCCTCGACCGCAACAGGCTTTCGCCATGGTCGGCCGGCTGCTGTTTCCGACGGCGGCGACTCCGGGACCGATGACCAGCGAAACCGGGGTTTCGCCGCAGGCTCATGTCGATGCAACGGCGCATGTCGAGGCTGGTGCCATCGTCGAGGCAGGAGCGGTCATCGGCCCACGCGCTTCCATCGGCAGCGGTACGGTCATTGCCCCCCATGCCGTTATCGGTCCTTCGTGCCAGATCGGCCGCGACGGCTATATCGGCCCAAGCGTGAGCGTCCAGTATGCGCTGATCGGCAACCGCGTCATCATCCATGGCGGCGCCCGCATCGGCCAGGACGGGTTCGGTTTCGTCGGTGGTGCCAAGGGGCCTGAGCGTGTGCCGCAGATCGGCCGTGTCATCATCCAGGACGATGTGGAAATCGGCTCGAACACGACAGTCGATCGCGGCGCCATGTCGGATACGGTCATCGGCCAGGGCACCAAGATCGACAATCTGGTGCAGATCGCCCATAACGTTCGCATCGGCCGCAATTGCATTATAGCCGGACTTTCGGGTATCTCCGGCTCCGTCGTCGTCGGCGATGGTGTCACGATGGGCGGCGGCGTTGGCCTTGCCGATCATTTGACCATAGGATCGGGGGCCAAGCTTGCGGCGAGAAGCGGGTTCATGAGCAACGTGCCGGCGGGCGAGATCTGGGGAGGCTATCCGGCGCAGCCGATGGCGGAAGCCATGCGCGAGATCGCCATGTTGCGCAAGCTCGCCAGGACGCGCAAGCAGGGCGAAGGGGGAAGTAGCTGAGATGGTGCCGGCGACGCTCGAAGCGGTCGATATATTGGGGTTGATGAAGCTTTTGCCGCATCGCTATCCCT
This sequence comes from Mesorhizobium sp. P2_B11, assembly GCF_056404855.1. Classification (NCBI taxonomy): domain Bacteria; kingdom Pseudomonadati; phylum Pseudomonadota; class Alphaproteobacteria; order Hyphomicrobiales; family Phyllobacteriaceae; genus Mesorhizobium; species Mesorhizobium sp. P2_B11. Next base: position 160,303 of record NZ_JBFUDF010000006.1, on the reverse strand, counting down.
TCCTGATGATCGATCGCATCGTCGAGATCGATGGCAACGACTCGGCCATCGGCATCAAGAACGTCACCATCAATGAGCCGCATTTCCAGGGTCATTTCCCGGACCAGCCGGTGATGCCGGGCGTGCTGATCGTCGAGGCCATGGCACAGACGGCCGGCGCGATCTGCATCCGCAACCTGAACACGGAAAGGCCGTCGCTGGTCTATTTTCTGACCATCGACAACGCGAAATTCCGCAAACCGGTCGTCCCGGGCGACCAGTTGAAGATCCACGTCAAGAAAATCAAGATGCGCGGTAACCTGCTCAAATTCGCCTGCGAGGCCATGGTGGACGGCGCAAAGGCCGCCGAAGCCGAGATCTCGGCAATGATGGTTACCGGCTGACGGTTCGACATGCTCATGAAAATACAGACTGCAATCCATCCCTCGGCCGTTATCGAGGCCGGTGCCCAAATCGGCGAAGGCGCCTCTATCGGACCTTTCTGCTTTGTCGGCGCTGACGCCGTGATCGGTGACCGCGTCGAACTGGTCAGCCATGTCTCGGTGCTGGGTGCGACCACCATCGGCGCCGGGACCAAGGTCTATCCGATGGCGACACTGGGCGGGCCGCCCCAAAACACCAAGCACAAGGGTGGCCGCACCACATTGGTTATCGGCCAGAACTGCACGATCCGCGAAGGCGTGACCATGCATCTCGGCACCGATTCCAGCCGCGGCGAGACGACCGTCGGCGACAATGGCAATTTCCTGGCCTATGCCCATATCGCCCACGACTGCGTCGTCGGCAAAAACGCCACCTTCGCCAATGGCGCGACGCTCGGCGGACACTGCGAGATCGGTGACAACGTCTATATTGGCGGCCTCAGTGCCGTTCATCAGTTCGTGCGTGTTGGCGACAACGCCTTTCTCGGCGGTTGCTCGGCTTTTGTCGGCGATGTCATCCCCTACGCCATTGCCGTTGGCAACCGTGCCAGCCTGCGCGGCCTCAACATCATCGGCCTGAAGCGCTCCGGCCTGCCGCGCGCCGAAATCCAGGTGCTGCGCAAGGCTTACAAGACGATCTTCGACCGCTCCCGCACCGTCGGCGAAAACATCGAATTCGCCAAGGCCGAGTTCGCCTCGTCGCCGACCGCCATGAAAATCATCGATTTCATCGCCAGTCGCGGCAAGCGGCATTTTGCCGTCCCGTCGCTTAAAGGTGGCGCCGGCGATGATGCCGATGACGAAGACTGAGGCCGGCTCAACGGGCCTCGATCTCGCGCCGGACGCCAGGGTCGGCATCATTGCCGGCGGCGGCAGCCTGCCGGTCGAAGTTGCCGCCGGCCTGGCGGAGGCAGGGCATCCGCCCGTCATCATCCTGGTCGAAGGTCAGGCCGACCGTCAGTCCGAACTCACCGTCTATGAGCATGAAAGCCTCGGCCTGGAAGATATCGGCTCGCTGGTTGCGTTGCTGAGGCGGCGGCGGATCACCCATCTTGTGCTTGCTGGCGAGATCAGGCGCAGGCCGCGGCTGGTCGACATGCGCCCAAGCTTGGGCCTGCTGGCGCTGATACCCTCGCTTGCCATGGCGCTTGCGCGTGGCGACGACGGCCTGCTGAAGATATTGACCCGCGGCCTGGAAGCCCGCGGCGTCAAGGTTGTCGGTGCGCACGAGGTCGTGCCCCGGCTTGTCGCGGCCGAAGGGCCGCTGACCAAGGCAGTGCCGCGAAAGTCTGACTGGCGCGATATCGAAGCAGCACATGCGGCGGCAAAAGCCATCGGCGCGCTCGACATCGGTCAGGCGGCTATCGCCATCGGTGGCCGCGCTATTGCCCTGGAAGGCGTCGAGGGCACCCACGGACTGCTCGAGCGGACACAGCAGCTGCGCGGCCATGGCAGGCTCGCCGGCAAGACGCGCGGCGTCCTGGTCAAATGCGCCAAGCCCGGCCAGGAACTGCGCGCCGATCTGCCGTCCATCGGTCCGCAGACGGTCGAGGCAGCACACGCCGCCGGGCTTGCCGGCATTGCGGTCGAGGCCGGCCATTCGCTGATCCTCGAAGGTCCCGTCGTTCTCGCGCGCGCCAATGCGCTTGGGCTGTTCGTGTATGGCCTGCCGGCCGTGGAGCCTGGCCATGCCAGCTGAGAAGCCGTTGAAGATTGCCATCGTCGCCGGCGAAGAGTCCGGCGACTTGTTGGGCGCCGACATCGTGCAGTCGCTGAAGCGCATGACGGGGCGCGATATCAGGCTGGTCGGCATTGGCGGGCGGCATCTGCAGGCGCTCGGGCTGGTGCCGCTGTTTGACGGGACCGAGATCGCGCTGATGGGGCTCAGCGCCATTCTGCGCGACCTGCCGCGCCTGATGCGGCGCATCAGCCAGACCGCTGGTGCGGTCTCCGCTGAGAAACCCGATTGTCTCATCACCATCGACAGTCCGGACTTTTCGCTGCGCGTGGCCAAAAAGGTCCGCGCCGCTGATCCTTCCATCCCGATCGTCCACTATGTCTGCCCGAGTGTCTGGGCATGGCGGCCGGGCAGGGCAGTGGCGATGAAGCCCTATGTCGATCACATACTGTGCATCCTGCCTTTCGAGGTGAAGGAACTGAGCCGCCTCGGCGGTCCGCCCGGCACCTATGTCGGACACCGCCTCACGCATGATCCGGGTGTGCTCGGCGCGGCACGGGCGCAAGGCCAGCCGCGCGATCTCTCAGGGGACCGCGTCAAGACACTGCTTGTCCTGCCCGGATCGCGGCGCGGCGAGGTAAGCCGGCTTATCGATCCCTTCGGCCAGACGATCTCGGCGCTGCGCGCGCGCGGACACCGCTTGCGCCTGCTGTTGCCCACGGTGCCGCATGTCGCCGACCTAGTCAAAACATCGGTCGCGCGCTGGGATGAAACGCCTGAGATCATCCTCGATGCCGAGCGCAAATGGCAGGCCTTCGGCAAGGCCGATGCAGCGCTGATTGCTTCGGGAACGGTATCGCTCGAACTGGCGCTGTCCGCGGTGCCGATGATCTCCTGCTACCGGCTCGATCCGGTGATGCGCATGGTTCAGGGGCTGGTCACGGTATGGAGCGCCGCCTTGCCCAATCTGATCGCCGACCAGGCGATCGTGCCGGAGCACTACAACCAGTATGTGCGGCCACGCTATCTGGCGCGGCAGCTCGAGGCTTTGTTCTCGGACACCGCCTACCGAACCTGGCAAAAGGACGGTTTTGCCGAGGTTGCCAGGCGCATGGCGACCGACAGGCCCTCCGGCGATATCGCGGCGGATGTCGTTCTCCGTCACATCAAGCTTCGTCATTCCAACTAAAAAGCGCCCTTGCGGGCGCTTTTTGCAGTCCTGGTGAAAGCTGGAGAAGCGCCGATCAGCGCTTGGCAATCGGCACGTAATCGCGTTCCGGCGCGCCGGTATAGAGCTGGCGCGGGCGGCCGATCTTCTGGTGCGGATCCTCGATCATCTCTTTCCACTGCGCGATCCAGCCGACGGTGCGGGCGACCGCAAACAGCACGGTGAACATGGTGGTGGGGAAGCCCAGCGCCTTCAGCGTGATGCCGGAATAGAAGTCGACGTTCGGATAGAGCTTCTTCTCGATGAAGTAGGAATCGGTCAGCGCGATCTTTTCCAGCTCCATGGCGATGTCGAGCAGCGGATCGTCCTTGATGCCAAGTTCGCCCAGCACTTCATGCGCCGTCTTCTGCATGATTTTCGCACGCGGGTCGTAGTTCTTGTAGACGCGGTGGCCAAAGCCCATCAGCCGGAACGGATCGTTCTTGTCCTTGGCGCGGGCGATGAATTCCGGGATGTGATCGACATGGCCGATCTCGCCCAGCATGTTGAGCGCGGCCTCGTTGGCGCCGCCATGCGCCGGGCCCCACAGGCAGGCGATGCCTGCGGCGATGCAGGCGAACGGGTTGGCGCCCGACGAGCCGGCGAGGCGCACGGTCGAGGTCGAGGCGTTCTGCTCGTGGTCGGCATGCAGGATGAAGATGCGCTCCATGGCGCGCGCCAGCACCGGGTTGATCTTGTATTCCTCGCACGGCACCGCAAAGCACATATGCAGGAAATTGGCGGCGAAGTTCAGCTCGTTCTTCGGGTAAATGAAGGGTTGGCCGATATGGTATTTGTAGGCCATGGCCGCGATCGTCGGCATCTTGGCGATCAGCCGCATCGAGGCGACCATGCGCTGATACGGGTCCGATATGTCGGTGGAGTCGTGATAGAAGGCCGACAGCGCACCGACCACGCCGCACATCACAGCCATTGGATGCGCGTCGCGGCGGAAGCCGGTGAAGAAACGCGACATCTGCTCGTGCACCATGGTGTGGCGCGTCACCCGGTAGTCGAAATCGTCCTTCTGCGCCTTGGTCGGCAGTTCGCCGTAGAGCAAGAGGTAGCAGACTTCGAGGAAGTCGCCATGTTCGGCCAACTGGTCGATCGGGTAGCCGCGATGCAGCAGGATGCCGGCATCGCCGTCGATGAAGGTGATCGCCGACTCGCAGCTCGCTGTCGAGGTGAAGCCGGGGTCGTAGGTGAAGGCGCCGGTGGTGCTGTAGAGCGCGCCGATGTCGATGACGTCAGGCCCGACCGAGCCGCTTCGCACCTTGAATTCGTGCGTCTTGCCGGCCAGTTCGAGCGTGGCAGTCGACGGGTGCGTCGTCTTGCTGCCGGGTTCCAGTTTTGTCGCAGCTTCGCTCATTCTCAAACTCCTTCATGTTCCTCATGCCGGCAAGGCAATTCCTGCAAACGACACGTCGAAATCACCGGAATGCGCGAACTCGCCACCGCATTTTGGGAGGTGCGTGCCAGATTGGGCCAGGGCCTAATGTTGCACTGCGAAACGCGCCTTTCAATGCCAATCTTCTTGGGCCAGTTCGCTCCTAATCGATTTGATCCGCAATCCGCGCCAGGCTTTCCTCGCGGCCAAGCACGGCAAGCACGTCGAACACGCCGGGCGAGGTGCTGCGGCCGGTAAGGGCTGCCCTCAGCGGCTGGGCCACGGCGCCAAGCTTGTGGCCGCCGGCCGTCGCGAACTCGCGCACCGCGGCTTCCGCCGCTGCGGCCGTCCACTCGCCGGAAACCGTCTGCAACGCCGCATGCGCGCCGCGCAGGATCGTGCGGGCGTCGGCGTTGAGCAGGGCTGCCGCCTTCTCGTCGATCGGCAGCGGCCGCTCGACGAACAGGAAGCCGGCGCCGTCGGCGAGTTCCACCAGTGTCTTGGCGCGCTCCTTCAGGCCAGGCAGCGCCGCCAGCAGCTGCGCCTTCCTGGTGTCGTCGAGGCGGGCGGCGAGCGCCGGGCCGCCTTCGAGATAGGGAAGAGTGGCGACGAAGATGTCGAGCAGCTGGACGTCGTCCATCTTGCGCATATGCACGCCGTTCAGCGCATCGAGCTTGGCGAAGTCGAAGCGCGCCGCGCCCTTGTTGACGTCGCCAATGTCGAACCAGGTGATCATGTCCTTGATCGACATCACCTCGTCGTCGCCATGGCTCCAGCCGAGGCGCGCCAGATAGTTGAGCAGCGCCTCGGGCAGATAGCCCATGGCGCGGTAGGCCTCGACGCCGAGCGCGCCATGCCGCTTCGACAATTTGGCGCCGTCGGCGCCATGGATCAGCGGGATGTGCGACATGGACGGCACCTCCCAGCCCATGGCGTTGTAGATCACCGTCTGGCGCGCGGCATTGGTCAGGTGGTCGTCGCCGCGAATGATGTGGGTGACACCCATATCGTGGTCGTCGACGACGACGGCATGCATGTAGGTCGGCACACCGTCCGAACGCAGGATGATGAAATCGTCGAGATCCTTGTTGGGGAAGCGCACCTCGCCCTGCACGCGGTCATGCACCACGGTCTCGCCCTCGGCCGGCGCCTTGATGCGGATGGCGCCCTTGACGCCGGCAGGCGCCTCGGAGGGCGCGCGGTCGCGCCACGCGCCATTGTAGCGCGGCGGCAGACTTTTCGCGCGCGCAGCTTCGCGCATGGCCTCGAGCTCGGCCGGCGTCTCATAGGCGTAATAGGCCTTGCCCAGGCGTACCAGCTCCTCCGCCACCTCGCGGTGGCGCGGCGCGCGCTCGAACTGCGAGACGGCCCCGCCGTCCCAGGACAGGCCGAGCCAGGTCAACCCATCGAGAATGGCCTGGGTTGCCGCTTCGGTGGAACGCTCGCGATCGGTGTCCTCGATGCGCAACAGCATCGTGCCGTCGGTGTGCTTGGCGTACAGCCAGTTGAACAGCGCGGTGCGCGCGCCACCGATATGCAGGTAGCCGGTGGGCGAGGGGGCAAAACGGGTGACCACCCTGTTGGACGTGGCAAGTTTGGACATGGCAATTCTCGGGGCAATGCATGAGATGGCGGCGCGGACTTTCGCGCTTTGCGCGTTCATGTAGCATAGGGGGTCTGGGGCGCAAGGGGCAGACCCGATGGCTGAACGAGGCCGGGGCGCAAAGGAGGGCGAGGGCGCGGAGGCAAGCGTCAGCGAACGGTCGTTGTTTGCCGACGTTCCCTATGCCGAGCCGATGCCGGTTGCGCTGCCCGAACTGCGCCCGGGCTACCTGCCTGCATCGCCCGATGACGTCGCGCCGGCACCGGTTGCTGTGCCCGGATTTGCCATCCGCCTGCGCAGGCTGCTGCGCCATTCGACATGGCCCGCTATCCGCCGCAGTGTAGCCGTCGCCGCCGGCACGGAACTCGACCGCGGCGTCGCCTTCCTGCTGGTGCCGGTTTTCCTGGCGGCCGGCGTCATTGTCTATTTCTCGCTGGCCAGCGAGCCGGGCTTTGCCCAACCAATCGCCATCGTGCTGCTCATGGCAGGTTGCGCTGCCGTCACCCGGTCGCGGCCGAGGACGCATCTGTGTTTTATGGCTGCCATGCTGTGCGCGCTTGGCGTCGTCGCCGCCAAGGTCGAGACATGGCGCGCCGGCACGCAGATGCTGGGCTCCGAGATTCAAACACGGCTAACCGGGCGCGTCGTCAGTCTCGAGGAAATGGAAAACGGCCGCGTCAGGCTGACACTCGACGTGATTTCCACCGCTTACCCCAAGCTGCGCTACGCGCCGGAACGGGTCAGGCTCTCGGCACGCACCGTTCCCGCCGATATGACGGCAGGCTCCCTGGTCACCGGCTATGCCAGGCTGTTGCCGCCGACCGGTCCGGTACGGCCGGAGAGCTACGACTTCTCCTTCGACAGTTATTTCACCGGCATCGGCGCCAGCGGCTTCTTTCTCGGCAATCCCAAAACCATCGCCGCCCAGGGACCGCCGCCGCTGACCGCGCGGCTCTCTTCGGCCATTGAGAACGCCCGGGAAAACATTGCCGACCATATCAGGGGCCAAATCGGTGGCGCCGAAGGCGAGATTGCAGCAGCGCTGATTGTCGGCGTGCGCGCTGGTATTCCGGACGAAATCAACGAGGCGATGCGGCGCACCGGCATCTACCACATCATCTCCATTTCCGGCCTGCATATGGCGCTGGTCGCCGGCACCATCATGGGATTGCTGCGTGGCGCCTTTGCGCTCTTTCCCGATTTCTCCTCGCGCCGGCCGGTCAAGAAATATGCGGCCGGCGCTGCGCTTGTCTCCATCGCCGCCTATCTCGTCATTTCAGGCATCGTGGTCGCCGCCGAGCGCAGCTTCATCATGCTGGCGGTCATGCTGGTTGCGGTGCTGTTCGATCGTGCGGCGCTTACCATGCGCAATCTGGCGATCTCGGCCATCGCCGTCATCCTGGTGTCGCCGCATGAGGTCGTCGGCCCGAGTTTTCAGATGTCGTTTGCCGCCACCGCCGCCCTCGTCGGCGCCTATGCCGGCTGGGCCGACTACCGCGCCGACAGAGTGAGAACGCCCCCTGCGAGGCGCTCTTTCGTCAGCTTCCTGTCGCGAAAATTCTTGGCTGGCATGGGCGGGCTCGCCATGACCTCGATCATTGCCGGCAGCGCGACCTTGCTGTTTGCCATCTGGCATTTTCAGCGCGTGTCGCCGCTCAGCCTGCTCGCCAATCTGGCCGTGATGCCAATTGTCTCTGTCGTCATGCTCTTGGCGGTGATCAGCGCATTGCTGATGCCTTTTGGCTTTGACTGGCCGTCCCTCTATCTGATGGGCAAGGGCCTGACGGCGATGATCGCCATCTCTGGCTGGATCTCCGAACGCTCCCCGGTCGATGCCGTCGGGCTGATCTCCATTCAGTCGGTCCTGCTGGTGACGGTCGCCCTTGTCATTGCCACCATGGCCACGACCTGGCTCAGGCTGGCGGCCGTGCCTTTCGCGCTGGCCGGCCTGCTGACCGTGCCGCAGGTGCGCACGCCTGACGTGCTCATTTCGGAAGACGCACATCTGGTTGCTGTGCCGATCGGCGGCGGCGAGCTTGCCCTCAACCGGGAGCGCGCAAACGAATTCACCACCGACAATTGGAAACGGGCGCTGCGGGCCGAAACCATCATTCAGCCGGAGACCTTCGAGACTGGAGATACGCGGTTCGACCTCGATCCGCTCGACCTGCCGCCCGGCTCACCCTTCTACTGCACAGGCGATCTCTGCATTGCCCGGCACCCGTCCGGCGCCATTGTCGCGCTTGCGAAGGATCGCAAAACAGCCCGACCGGCCTGCGCTTTCGCGAGCCTGATCGTCATCGACGACGCCACCGCCTACAATCCTTGTCGCGACCCGCTGGTGCTAGTCGTGACCAAGAAGCAGCTTGCCCGTGACGGAAGTGCCGCCGTCTTCTTCGACCAGCAATCGGCCGCGACAGCGCCAGCCATACGTTTCGCCGTCGACAAGCCCTATCGTCCCTGGCACGAGCAACGCCGCTTCTCACGCGAAGCACGCGGCCTGCCGCCCTACAAGGAGCGCGAAAAGTACAAACCCAAGCCGGCTCAGTAGCGCCGGATCAGCCCGACCAGCTTGCCCTGCACCTTGACCCGGTCCGGCCCGAAGATGCGGGTTTCATAGGCCGGGTTGGCGGCTTCCAGCGCGATGGAGGCGCCCTTGCGGCGGAAGCGCTTCAGCGTCGCTTCCTCTTCGTCGACCAGCGCCACCACGATCTCGCCGGGGCTCGCCGTATCGGCATTGCGGATGATGACCGTGTCGCCGTCGAAAATGCCGGCCTCGATCATCGAGTCGCCCTTGACCTCAAGCGCGTAATGTTCGCCGCCCATGATCATGTCCGGCGGCACCGAGATCGAATGCGTCTGGTGCTGGATGGCGTCGATCGGCACACCGGCGGCGATGCGGCCCATCACCGGGATCGACACAGCCGAAACCGCGTCGTCATTGCCGGCCGACATCGAACGCGACGACGAGGCCGGCTTGATCTGGCGGCCGAGACCGCTTTGCCCCACACCGCCTTGTCCGCCTTGACCGAGACTGCCCTGGATGACGCTCGGCGAAAACTTCTTCGCCGCATTGAGGCCGGGAGCGATCGAGTCGGGCAATCGCAGCACTTCCAGCGCACGCGCCCGGTTCGGCAGCCGGCGAATGAAACCCCGCTCCTCCAGCGCCGTGATCAGGCGGTGAATGCCGGACTTGGAGGCAAGGTCGAGCGCCTCCTTCATCTCGTCGAAAGACGGCGGGATTCCGCTCTCCTTCAGGCGTTCATGGATGAACATCAGGAGTTCATGTTGTTTGCGCGTCAGCATCGCGGCCCCCACGGGTTCTGAAACCAGAATCAGAAAAAACAAACCCAGAACAAACACTATCTGTTCCAGTTGTGTTCCGCAACTGTTTAAAGTTTAATGAATGCGTTGACGTTTTGTTCAGCCTAACGTTCCGCGCCGCGATCGGCGCCCGCGCTTCGTTTGCCGGCAACGGGGTGAAATGCCGGCGGCCCGCGCCATCGGGCCATTCATGCCTTGCCGGACCGCTGCCGCTTTTTCGGGCGGGGCTGCACTGCCTCCGTCGCTGCGCCCGGTTCACTCTGGGCATAGACCTGCAGCGTGTAGCCGATGTGAACGCTCATCAGTTTTTTTGCGCGCTCGGCGTCGCGATCAAGGGCTGCTTCCATCAGGGCGGTGTGGTGTTCGATCGCCACGGCGTCGCGCAGCGCCGCCATGGCCTTCTGGTGGCCGTGCTGGCGGCCGGCGGCCGCGCGCAGCGTCGGGGCCAGGCTAAGAAAGCGGTGGTGGCGATGCAGTTGATCGGAGATCGTCGCGTTGAAACGCAGCAGCCAGCTCGATGTCGCGGCACTGAGCAGCGCCGCGTGGAAGGCATCATGTTTTTCGTACCACGCATCGACGGCCTCATCCGAGGGATCATCGAGCACGGACCCACAGCGTGAGAGGCGGTAGTGCGTGGCAACGACCGCGTCTTCCCACTGACGGTCGCCCTTTTCGATCGATTCAACCAGCAAGGGCAGTTCGACCACCAGCCGCGCACGCGACAGATCCTCGAGCTCGGCGCGAGAGACGGGAGCAACCGCAAACCCACGGTTGCTGATGGCGGTCACAAGCCGTTCGGCTTCCAGCCGCGACAGCGCCTCGCGAAGCGGCGTCCAGCCGATGCCGTAGGTTCCGCGCAACGTGCTCAGCTTCAAGGGTGCTGCAGGCGCCAGCCGGGTCGCAAGAATATCGCGCCTCAGCAGCCGATAGGCCGCTTCCGTCTTCGAGGACTGCTCGTCATCCAACATCGTGACCCATCAGTCAGATTGCTCGGATGGTGATTATATATCAAAGCCTTTCATTGGGTAGATTATATATAATGTTTGACAGCTCCAGGAGGACCGCTCAAGATCGCCGGCATGTTTGGGCGGCCAGGCTCCGCCGAATGCGTTTGTCCATGGAGGGGCGCCGGATCATGAGCATGACACCCGATCTCGCTGCAATCGAAGCGATGGATGCCGCCGATCCGCTGCGTTCCATGCGTGAACGCTTTGTCTTGCCGCAAGGCGTGATCTATCTCGACGGCAATTCGCTGGGCGCCGCGTCACCAGCCGTCTTCAGCGAACTGCAGCAGGCCGCCACGCAGGAATGGGCGCAGGATCTCATTCGCGCCTGGAACACCGCCGGCTGGTTCAACATGCCGGTGGAACTCGGCGATCAGCTCGGACGACTGATCGGCGCGGCTAGCGGGCAGACGGTGGTCTGCGACACGACCTCGATCAACATCTACAAGCTGCTGCACGCGGCACTCGGCATGCGGCCGGATCGCTCGGTCATCGTTGCCGAAGGCGACAGTTTCCCGACCGACCTCTATATGGCCGAAGGCGTCGCCTCGACCCGGCCGGGAACGCGGCTGCGGCTGGAGGGCGTCGACGCTGCCGCAATCGAGGATCTGATCGACGACAGCGTTGCCGTCATCCTGGTCAACCACGTCAACTACAAATCCGGCCAGTTGCGCGACATGGCGGCGCTGACGCGCAAGGCACATGAGGCCGGCGCGCTGATCATCTGGGATCTCTGCCACACCGCCGGCGCCTTGCCGGTCGAACTCGACCGCGCCAATGCCGATTTCGCCGTTGGCTGCACCTACAAATACCTCAATGGCGGCCCCGGCTCGCCGGCCTTCATCTACGCGGCCGAACGCCACCATGGCGATGTTCATCAGCCACTCAGCGGCTGGTGGGGCCATGCGCGGCCCTTTGCCTTCGAGCAGGGCTTTGCGGTCGGCAGCGGCATCCGCCGCTTCCTGTGCGGAACGCAGCCGGTGCTGTCGATGCGGGCGCTGAAAGGGGCGCTCGATATCTGGAACGACGTCGACATGGCGGCGGTGCGCAAAAAGAGCATCGCGCTGACCGACCTGTTCATCCAGCTCGTCGAAGCCAGATGCGGCGCTTACGGGCTTGAACTGGAAAGTCCTCGTGACGGCAGCCAGCGCGGTAGCCAGGTGTCATTCCTCCACCCGCACGGCTATCAGGTGATGCGCGCGCTGATCGAGCGCGGTGTGATCGGCGATTTTCGGGCGCCGTCGACCATCCGTTTCGGCTTCACGCCGCTCTATGTCGGCTATGGCGATGTCTGGCAGGGGGTCGACGTGCTGGAGGATATTCTGCGCACCGGCGCCTGGCAGGACGCCCGCTTTGCGGTCAAGACCGCGGTTACCTGAAATCGGCGCAAGTCCAGGAAAAGTGCGTAGCGCTTTTCCCTCGGGAATTGCGCGGAAACAAAGAGCTCAGAGCCGGGTGCGAACCGTCCACAGCTCCGGAAACAGCACGACCTCCAGCATCTTTTTCAGGTAGGAAGCGCCTGAGGTGCCGCCGGTGCCGCGCTTCAAGCCGATGATGCGTTCGACCGTGGTGACGTGGTTGAAGCGCCAGCGGCGGAAGTAATCCTCGAAGTCGACCAGTTTTTCCGCCAGTTCGTAGAGCATCCAGTAGCGCTGCGGGTCGCGGTAGACGGTTTGCCAGGCAACCAGCACCTCTTCGTTCTCGACGCGCGTCTCACGCCAGTCCGTACGCTTGGCGTCAGCACCGATGTCGAAGCCGTTGCGCGCCAAAAGCAGCAGCGCCTCGTCATAGAGCGACGGCGTGGCCAGGATCGCTTCCAGACGGTCCACAAGATCAGGCTGGTGCTTGTGCGGGCCGAGCATGGCGAGGTTGCGGTTGCCGGCCATGAACTCGATGGCGCGGTACTGCCAGGACTGGAAGCCCGAGGATTGGCCGAGCGCGTCGCGAAACTCGGTGTACTCGCTGGGCGTCATCGTGCGCAGCACGTCCCAGGCATTGTTGAGCTGCTCGAAGATGCGCGCGACGCGCGAGAGCATCTTGAAGCTTGGTTCGAGGCGATCTTCGCGGATCGAACGGATCGCGGCGCCGATCTCGTGCAAGGCGAGCTTCATCCACAATTCCGATGTCTGATGCTGGATGATGAACAGCATCTCGTCATGGGCCGAAGACAGCGGCGCCTGCGCGTCGAGCACCTTCTCCAGGTGCAGATAGTCGCTGTAGGACATCCGCTCCTTGAACGACATCTGCGCGCCATCGGAGGCCGGATCGTAGGGCTGGCTCAATTGCTCTTCTCCGCCCGCAACCGGAAGCGCTGGATTTTACCGGTCTGGGTTTTGGGCAATGCGTCGATGAACTTCACCGAACGCGGATATTTGTAGGGCGCGATCGTCGCCTTGACGTGGTCCTGCAGGCGTTTGACGGTCAATGCGTCGGGCGTGACGCCTTGCACCAGAACGATATGCGCCTCGACGATCTGGCCGCGCTCGCTGTCCTCGGCGCCGGTCACCGCGCATTCGGCGACGTCGGGGTGCGAAAGCAACGCTGCTTCGACCTCGGGACCGGCAATGTTGTAGCCGGCGCTGACGATCATGTCGTCGGAGCGCGCGGCGAAGTGGAAGAAACCGTCCTCGTCCTGCGTGAAGGTGTCGCCGGTGAGGTTCCAGCCGTCACGGACGTATTCCTTCTGCCTGGCGTCGGCCATGTAACGGCAGCCGGTCGGGCCGCGCACCGCCAGCCGGCCTGTCGAGCCGCGCGGCAGCTCCCGCATCTCGTCATCGACGATGCGTGCCTCGTAACCGCTGACGGCTTTGCCGGTGGAGGCCGGCTTCATGTCGCCGAAGCGGTTGGAGATGAAGATATGCAGCATCTCGGTGGCGCCTATGCCATCGAGGATCGGCTTGCCGGTCTTCTGCGTCCATTCCTCGAAGACAGGCGCCGGCAGCGTCTCGCCGGCCGAAACCGCGACGCGCAGCGAGGACAGGTCGGCACCTTCATCCATCGCCTTGAGCATGGCCCGGTAGGCGGTGGGAGCAGTGAAGGAAATGGTCGCCCGGTAGGTCTCGATGATGTGGATCATGTTGGGCGGCGTCGCCTGTTCCAGCAGCGTCGCCGCGGCGCCAAAGCGCAGCGGGAAGATGGCGAGCCCGCCAAGGCCGAAGGTAAAGGCAAGCGGCGGCGAGCCGACGAAAATATCGTCCGGCGTCACCTCGAGGATTTCGCGGGCGTAGGCGTCGGCGATGATCAGCAGGTCGCGGTGGAAATGCATCGTCGCCTTCGGCACTCCGGTGGTGCCGGAGGTGAAGCCGAGCAGGGCGACGTCGTCGCGGCCGGTGTTGACGGCGGTGAAGGTGACCGGCTTGTCGAGGGCGGCGCGGTCGAGCTCGGCATCATGGTTGGCAGTGCCGTCGAAGCCGATGACCTGCTTGAGATACGCACTGTCCTTGGCGCAGGCGGTCATCTCGTCCATCAGCCTTGTATCGCAAAGCGCGATTGTGATTTCCGCCTTGTCGACGATCTTGGTCAGTTCGCCGGCACGCAACATCGGCATGGTGTTGACGACCACCGCGCCCACCTTGGTCGCGGCCAGCCAGCAGGCGACCATGGCCGGGTTGTTGGCCGAGCGGACCAGCACCCGGTTGCCCGGCTTGACGCCATAATTCTCGACCAGCGCATGGGCGAGCCTGTTGGTCCAGTCGGACAGTTCCTTGTAGGTGCGGCGGCGGCCATTGCCGATCAGCGCGGTGTGGTCGCCAAAGCCCTTTTCGACCAGCCTGTCGGTCAGTTCGACGCCGGCATTTATGTGGTCGGGATAGTCGAAGCCGTCGAGCAGGAACTCCGGCCACTGGTCCGCCGGCGGCAGGTTATCGCGCGTGAACGTGTCGATATGCGCTGATGGCCCAAGCATTTTTCGGCTGCCCCTGTCTGCCTCACGCCCATGGCTGAACGATCACAGGATCGCACCAGTCGAAATTTGTTTCAAGCCTAAAATGTTTTTAGGGTGGAGCATTGACGCCGCCTTTGCCGGCGGCCATTCCTGTCGACTGAACTGAAGCCATCCGGGAGGGGTGCAGATGCTCGAACATCGTGTTGCCGATTGGGACAACGCCTACGCCAATGGCGACAACATTGCCGGCAGCAATCGCTGGCCGGCCGCATGGGATGCACCGGCACAGACTTTTCGCGACACGCTGTCGGCCGCGGGGCGGGCCAAGCTAGACATCGCCTATGGTGACAGTGCGCGCAACCGGCTCGATCTGTTTCTTCCCGATGTCATGCCCAAGGGGCTCGTCGTCTTCATCCATGGCGGCTACTGGAAGGCGTTCGACAAGAACGCCTGGTCGCATCTGGCCAATGGCGCCGTCGCCAGCGGCTTTGCCGTGGCAATGCCGACCTACACGCTCTGTCCCGACATACGCATTTCCGGCATCGTCAGGGAAATCGCTGCGGCGATCGGCAAGGCGGCGACGATGGTCGGCGGGCCGGTGATGCTGACCGGGCATTCCGCCGGCGGCCATCTCGCCTCGAGGATGGTGACGACGACGAGCCCTCTGGCCGCCGACGTGGCCGGCCGCGTGCGCAATGTCGTTTCGATCTCCGGCGTTCATGACCTGCGTCCGATCATGCGCACCGGCATGAACGCGACACTGGCAATCGATGAAGCCGAAGCCCTGGCCGAAAGCCCGGCGCTGCTGCGCCCGATGGAGGGCGCACGCATCACCTGCTGGGTCGGCGGCGGCGAGCGGGCGGAGTTCCTGCGCCAGAATGCGTTGCTCGCCAACATCTGGACCGGTCTCGGCGCCATGACCAGCACGGTGGTCGAGTCGGACCGGCATCATTTCAGCATCGTCGACGGGCTTGCCGATCCGGCGCATCCGCTGACGCGGACATTGCTTGCCGAATAGGCCAGTTTTATCAGTAAAATGAGCAGCTTGGGCGCTCGGTCTTCAGCGTAACATCAGCACACTGCAGGTGGCGCCCGCTGCAGCCGCCGGCGCGAAGGGCTCGCGCACGATCAAGCCGTTGGCGTCGGCCAGCATTCTCAGCATCGAGGAATCCTGGATGCCGAACGGCGTCGCCACCAGTGCGCCGGCCTGTTCGCTCACCACGGCGCGCACATAGTCTTGCCTGAGATCATTGGCCGGCATCGCGGCGCCAAGTTGCGCCGGACGGATGTCCTGCCGGTGCGTGCTACCGCCGAGCTGCGCCAACAGCGGCTTCAAGAACAGCTGCGAACAGACCAGGCTCGCCACCGGATTGCCGGGCAGGCCGATGCACCTGATATCGCCGAGACGCCCGAACATCAGCGGCTTGCCCGGGCGCATGGCGAGCTTCCAGAAATCGAGCTTCATGCCTTCGCCGGTCAGCACATCGTGCACGAGGTCGTGGTCACCGGCCGAGGCGCCGCCGAGCGTGACGATGACGTCGGCCTTTGCCGCGACTGCCTTGCGCACCAGCGCCGCTATGTCGGCCTTGCGATCTGCCGCGATGCCGAGATCAAGCGCTTTGGCGCCGACAGACTGCGCGGCGGCCGCAACGCCGTAAGCGTTGGAGGAGATGATCTGATCCGGACCGGGGTCGCGCCCCGGCGGCAGCAACTCGTCGCCGGTGGCGATGATGGCGACCAGCGGCCGGCGCACGACGTTGAGCAGCGGATGATTGGCCGACGCCGCAAGCGACAATGCGGCCGGATCGAGCACGCGGCCTTTTTGCAGGAGCAGGTCGCCTTGCGAGAAATCCAGTCCACGACGGCGGATGTTACGGTCTTTTGCGGTCGGCTCGGTGACCTCGATATGGCCATTGCCAAGGTCGCGGACATTCTCTTGGATGACGATGGTGTCGGCGCCTTCGGGCAGCGGCGCGCCGGTGAAGATGCGGACAGCCTCCGCCCTGCCGACCGAGCCGGCAAAGCCGCGGCCGGCCGGCGCCATGCCGATCACCGAAAGCCGCGCCGGGGCGGCCGCTACATCCTGCGCCCGCGCGGCATAGCCGTCCATGGCGGAGGCGTTGAAGGGCGGCTGGGTGCGCAGCGCCACGACCGGTTCCGCCAGCACCCGGCCGGCCGCATCCGCTAGCGCGACGCTTTCACCCGGCAGCGCGGCAGCGCCGTCCAGCAGGCGCTCCAGCGCCTCGGTCACCGGGACCAGCGCCATTTACGAACCCGCCTTGTAGTCGCCGGACTTGCCGCCGGTCTTTTCGACCAGACGGATACCCGAAATCACCATGGCGCGGTCGGCTGCCTTGGCCATGTCGTAGATGGTCAGGCATGCCACCGACGCCGCGGTCAGCGCCTCCATTTCCACCCCGGTCTTGCCGGTGACGCGGGCGAGCGCGGTGACCCTGAGGCCGGGCAGTGCCGCGTCCGGTTCGATGTCGACCGACACCTTGGTCAACAGCAGCGGATGGCAGAGCGGGATCAGTTCATGCGTCTTCTTGGCCGCCATGATGCCGGCGATGCGCGCGGTGCCCAGCACATCGCCCTTCTTGGCGTCGCCGTCGAGGATCATTTTCAGCGTTTCCGGCTGCATCGAGACAAAGCCCTCGGCGATGGCCGTGCGTGTCGTCTCCGCCTTGTCGCCGACATCGACCATATTGGCCTCGCCCTTGGCGCCGAGATGGGTGAGGGCGGCTGCCATCGTCAGGCTACCTCGGCCGTCGCCTTGCCCGTCAGAAGCAGGCGCGTTGCCGCCGCCACATCCTCTTGCCGCATCAGGCTTTCGCCGACAAGGAAGGTTTCGATGCCGGTCTTTTGCATCCTGAGGCAATCGTCATGGCTGAAAATGCCGCTCTCGCTGACCAGCAAACGACCGCCAGGCACCATCGACGCCAGCCGCTCCGAGGTTTCAAGGCTGGTCTCGAACGTTCTCAAATTGCGATTGTTGATGCCGATCAGCTGCGACGACAGTTTTACCGCGCGTTGCGTTTCGGCCTCGTCATGCACCTCGATCAGCGCGTCCATGCCGAGTTCGAATGCCGTCGCTTCCAGTTCGCTGGCCAGGGCATCATCGACGCTGGCCATGATGATCAGGATGGCGTCGGCGCCCCAGGCGCGCGCCTCGTAGACCTGGTAGGGGTCGAACAGGAAATCCTTGCGCAGCGCCGGCAGCGACACAGCCTTGCGCGCGTTGGTGAGAAATTCCGGCGCGCCCTGGAAGGATGGCGCATCGGTCAGCACCGAAAGACAGGCAGCGCCGCCTTTCTCATAGGCCTGCGCCAGCGCCGGCGGGTCGAAGTCGGCGCGGATCAACCCTTTGGAAGGGCTCGCCTTCTTGATTTCGGCGATCAGGGCAAAGTTGCCCGATCTGCGCTTCGCCTCGAGCGCCCTGAGAAAGCCGCGCGGCGCGTCGGCATCCTTGGCCCGCGCTTTAATCTCGGCCAGCGGTATCAGCGCTTTCGCAGCCGCGATCTCGTCGCGCTTGTAGGCCTCGATCTTGCGCAGAATGTCAGCCACGGGCCTATCCGTTCGAAATCGCCACCAGCCGGTCGAGCACGCCTAGCGCCCGGCCGCTGTCGATGGCTTGTGCCGCCGCCGCCATGCCGTCGGCAAGCGTTGTCGCCTTGCCCGCCACCACCATGCCGGCGCCGGCATTCATCAGCACCGTGTCGCGATAGGCGCCGGCAGCGCCGCCCAGCATGTCGCGCATCGCCTTGGCGTTGTAGGCGGCGTCGCCGCCGCGCAACTCGTCCTTGGTGTGGCGCTGCAAACCGACCGCTTCGGGGGTGAGCGTAAAATGGCGGATCTCGCCGCCGGCCAGTTCCGCAACGTGCGTCTCGCCAGTGGTGGTGATCTCGTCATAGCCGTCGCCATGGACGACCCAGGCGTGGTCTGTGCCCAGCGCCTTCAATGTCTCGGCCACCGGCACGATCCATTCCGGCAGGAACACGCCGACCATCTGGCGGCTGACGCCGGCCGGATTGGACAGCGGGCCAAGCAGGTTGAAGATGGTGCGGGTGCCGAGCTCGACGCGGGTCGGGCCGACATGCTTCATCGCCGGATGATGCGCCGGCGCGAACATGAAGCCGACGCCCGCCTCATGGATGCAGCGGCCGATCGTCTCCGGCGGAATGTCGATCTTGACGCCGAGCGCGACCAGCACATCGGCAGCGCCGGTCAGCGACGACAGGCCGCGATTGCCATGCTTGGCCACCGGCACGCCGCAGCCGGCGATGACGAAGGCGGACGCCGTCGAGATGTTGACCGAGTGCGAGTTGTCGCCGCCGGTGCCGACGATGTCGATGGCGCCTTCAGGGGCTTCGACGCGCAGCATCTTGGCGCGCATGGTGGCGACGGCGCCTGAAATCTCGCTCACCGTCTCGCCGCGTACGCGAAGCGCCATCAGGAAGCCGCCGATCTGGCCGGGCGTCGCGTCGCCCGACATGATGATGTCGAAGGCTTCGCGCGCTTCCTCGAAGGTGAGCGCGGTGCCGGTGGCGACCTTGGCGATATGGATCTTAAGGGCGCTCATGGGGCCAAAACGCTCATTGAGCCAGGGCCTGGGCAACGGCGGCCTGATCGATGCTGACGGCGTATTGCGTCTGCAACTGCGCCACCAACTGGTCGAGCAGATCGTCGGACATGCCTTGCGTGAAGGATTTCTGTGCGTCGTCGGGCACCGAACTGGCGTCGGCACCGGCCGGCTCGAACACTTCGGCCACCTTGAACAGGATCTGGCCTTCGCCGGTGGGCGAGGGGATGAGCCCGGTGCCGCCTTCGCCGACGCCGAACATCGCTGCAGCGCCGTCCTTGCCGAAATCGACGTCGTCGGCCTCGCGCTTGACGCCGCGCTTGGTCTGCTTTTCGAGCTTCAGTTCGCCGGCGATGACGTCGAGTGTGGTGCCGGCCTTGAGGCGTTTGTCGAGCTCATCCGCCTTGGCGGTCAGCCGCTTGGTCGTTTCCTCTGCCGTCCAGTCGGCCACCACCCGCTGGCGAACCTCGTCCAGCTTGCGGTCGCGAGCCGGCGTGATCGATGTCAGCTCGTAGAACACGAAGCCGTTGTTGGTCGTGGTCAGGGCTTGGTTCTCGGTGTTGGGCTCGGCCTCGAACACCGCCTTGATCAGGTCCGGCGATGCCGGCAGGTCCTTGATGATGGTCCCGTCCGGCTTGAGGCCGGTGCGGTCGATGGCCTCGACGGTGACGTCCTTGAGCTTCAGCTTGGCGGCGGCTTCGGCGAGCGTGCTGCCGGCGGCGCGGGTATCTTCGTAATTGTCGTGCACGTCGAGCAGGATGCGGCTTGCTTCACTAAGCGCCAGGTCCTTGCGGATCTGGTCGGACACCTCGGCCAGCGACTTAACCACTTCCGGCTTGATCTCGGTGACGCGCAAAAGCACCGGGCCGAACGTGCCCTGGACGACCGGGCTGACTTCGTTGACGGCAAGCGCGAATGCGGCATCGGCGACTGCCTTGTCGCTGATCTTGTCCTTGGAGAGCGTGCCAAGCAGCGTGTCGGCCTGGGTCTTGCCCTGCGCGATAACGATCTTGTCGAAGGTGGCGCCCGTCTTCAGCGAATCGGATGCCGCCTTGGCTGCGTCCGCCGACGGGAACACCAGCTGCTCGATGGTGCGCATTTCCGGCGTGGTGTAGCGCCCCTTGTTCTTGTTGTAGTCGTCGCTGACCTGTTGGTCGGTCACCGCGCTGATATCCATGATGTCTTCGGGCTCAAGCCGGACATAGGAGAATTTGCGGTATTCCGGCGCCGCGTAGGTCTTCTTGTTGGTCTCGAAATAAGCCTGGAGCACGCTGTCGGATGGCGCCCCGATCGGCTCGACCAGTGCCTTGGGCAAGGTCAAATAGTCGATGGTGCGGTCTTCGCCGCGATAGAGCGCGACTGCCTTGAAGAAGGTGTCCGGCGCCTTGAGGCCGTCCGAAACCGCCTCGACGATCTGCTGGCGCACCGCCACCTGAGCCCGGTTCTTCAGGTAATCTTCCGGCCGCATGCCGAGGTCGCGAAGCCGCGACTCGAACAGCCGGCGGTCGAACTGGCCGTTCGGGCCCTGGAAGGCAGGTTCTTGGCGCGTCAGTTCGGCCAGCCTGTCCTTGGAGAAGCCCAGCCCGAGCTTGCGCGCCTGTTCGTCGAGGACCGCGCCTGACACGAGCTGCGCCAGCACCTGGTTGTCGATGCCATAGGCCGTGGCCTGCTCGCGGCTGATGCGTTGGCCGATCTGCTGCTGCAGCATATTGATCTGGCGATCGTAGGCGAGGCGGTATTCGGTAATCGACACGGTGGTGCTGCCGGCGGTGATGACCGGGTGATGGCCGGCCAGGAAGCCGCCCGCCATGCGGGTGGTGACGCCCCAGGCAATGAAACTCAACCCCAGCAGTCCCAAGAGCGCTTTCGCAGCCCAGGTGCCCGCCGCGCTTCTCAACATACCAAGCATAGTTACTTCCGATTTTTCCGCACTTTTGTGTGCGAGCGAGTCTGAAACAAGCGCAATAGCGCCCTTCCAGCTTACTGTCGATTGCTTTGTGGCCTGATTTTGGTAGGGAGGGCGAGACCCCAATGTTGCCCGGAGATCCAGATCCCATGACGCCAGGAATTCGACCGCTCGTTGCCGGCAACTGGAAAATGAACGGCACCAGCGCCTCGCTGAACGAGCTCAGGATGATCGGCAACGGGTTTATGAGCGGGCTCGACGCCGAGACGGAAGCCCTGGTCTGTGTGCCGGCGACCTTGCTGTCGCGCGCCGCCGAAATCCTGTCGCGCACGCCGGTGCGGGCCGGTGGCGAGGATTGCCATATCAAGGAAAGCGGCGCCTTCACCGGCTGTGTCTCGGCCGAGATGCTGAAAGATGCCGGCGCCAGCCACGTCATTGTCGGCCATTCCGAATGCCGCGAACAGCGTGGCGAGGACGATGCGACTGTCCAGGCGAAGGCGTCTGCCGCGTGGCGGGCCGGGCTTGTGGCCATCATCTGCATTGGCGAGACCAAAGCCGAGCGCGAAGCGGGCGCCGCGCTCGAAATCTTGTCGCGCCAGGTCGCCGGCTCGGTGCCGCCTAGCGCGACGCCAGCCAACACCGTCATCGCCTACGAACCGGTATGGGCGATCGGCACCGGCCTGACGCCGACGGCCGACGACGTGGCCGAGGCGCATGCGCATATCCGCGAAAAGCTGTCGGAGGGACTAGGCGCCTCAGCGGCAGGCAAGGTCCGCATCCTCTATGGCGGCTCGGTCAAGCCGTCCAATGCGGTCGAGCTGCTCGGCGTCAAAAACGTCGACGGCGCGCTGGTTGGCGGCGCCAGCCTGAAAGCAGCGGATTTTCTCGCCATCGCCGAAGCCTACCAGAATATCGCGTAGGCCCCGAAATCTCGTTGCCGACCAGTTCCGTCGCCGACTTATGAAACGCCGCAGCGCGGCCGAAATCGTTGCAAAGGGCGCATTGCTTCCCATATTCCGGCCACGGGCTTGGAAATGCCGTTAAAGCATTGTATGGAGCCGCCTCCAAATCACCGGCCCTGATCGCCAGGGAGCGGCAGGGCTTGCCAGGATAAAATATGGAAACCGTACTGATCGTCATCCACCTCATGGTCGTGCTCGCCCTTGTCGGCGTGGTGCTGCTGCAGCGCTCCGAAGGCGGTGGTCTCGGCATTGGCGGCGGTTCCGGTTTCATGACCGCGCGCGGCGCCGCCAATGCGCTGACGCGGGCGACGGCAATCCTGGCCGCGGCTTTCTTCGTGACGTCGCTGACGCTCTCGATCGTTGCCCGCTACGGCGAAAAGCCGATCGACATTCTCGATCGCGTGCCGGCCGACAGCGGTAACGGCGTGCTCAACCAGTTGCCCGGCACGACGCCGCCGGCGCCGCCTGCCGGCACCACCGCACCGGCTGCGCCCTCGGGCAATGGCGCTGCCACGACGCCGCCTGCGACCGCGCCCGCCACAGCCCCGGCGACGGCTCCCGCCACTGCTCCGGCGACATCGCCTGCGACCGATTCGGCTACGCCGCCGGCTGCCAACGGCGTCACCTTGCCGGTCACGCCACAGGTTCCGAACCAGTAGTCTGATAGGGTCAAATGCCGCGATCTGTTGTTGTTTCAACACAGTCGCGGCAAATGGCACACGATCACGAAGATTCGACCCCGCCTTCCGCTTGAGGCCCCTCCGGCACTTCGATTATAGATTGCGCGCGGCACTTTCTGCGCCCTTGGGGGGCGCCGGGCGACGCCGTGGGCAACAAGCATTGAACGATCGGATCTTCGCTATGCAGCTTCGCAGCTTCATTCTCATGGGGTTTTGTGCCGTATTCGGCATGAGCTCCGCGGCCTTCGCCGGCACTCCGGCAATGACCTCACCGCAGGCGGGTGGCAACACCGCTGTCATCAACGTCGCCGCCAAGAGCGATGCGGCGCAGCTGAAGCTTCTCAAGAAGAAGAAAAACCCGAGCTCGGATGATCTGGCTCAGATCAGCAAGCTCGAAGACAAGATTGCCGCCGACAAGGCGGCAGCCGGCGCCAAGGCGCTCGAGGCCCGCAAGCTGGCCTTGCGCGAGGCGGCGAAGGCCAAGGCCGACGCCCAGCGCCAGGCATTCCTGGCCAGCAAGGGCAAGCCGGTCGAGGTCGCCGACGCCAAGCCGTCCAAGAAGACCACCAAGATCATCTCGCCAGTTGACCCGATCGCGCCGATCGAGTCGGCCGAACCGCTCCCGGCCGAAGCGATGAACGTCGCGCTGACCGGCAACAATGGCGAATTGCGCAGCGAGGCCCCTGGCCAGAAGCCGAGGAGCGGCGGGCTCTTCGCCGGCCTGTTCGGCGGCACATCGTCTGCCTCGTCGATTGCCTATCTTCCCGAGACGCGCGCTCTCGATCAGGCGCTCGCCAAGCGCGAAGCCAAGAAGCAGTTCAAGGTGAAGCCGGAATTCGTGCCGCAGGACGTCGAATTCAGCGGTTATGAGCCGGGCACCATCGTCATCGATACCAGCGCACGCCGCCTCTACCTCGTCGAATCGGCTTTCACCGCCCGCCGCTATGCCATTGCGGTCGGCCGCGAAGGCCTGCAGTTCAAGGGCACGGTTGCGGTTGGCGACAAGCAGGAATGGCCGCGCTGGATCCCGACGCTCGACATGCAGAAGCGCGAGCCCAAGCACTACGGCCAGTACAAGGACGGCATGCCCGGCGGCGGTCAGAACCCGCTCGGCGCCCGCGCCATCTATCTCTATGACGGCAAGAAGGACACGCATCTGCGCATCCACGGCACCATCGCGCCGCAGTCGATCGGAACCAGTGCCTCCAATGGCTGCTTCCGCATGATCAACGAGCACGTCATGGACCTCTACAGCCGTGTGCGGGTCGGCACCAAGGTCGTCATCATC
Organism: Mesorhizobium sp. P2_B11; assembly: GCF_056404855.1. Classification (NCBI taxonomy): domain Bacteria; kingdom Pseudomonadati; phylum Pseudomonadota; class Alphaproteobacteria; order Hyphomicrobiales; family Phyllobacteriaceae; genus Mesorhizobium; species Mesorhizobium sp. P2_B11. The sequence goes on along the minus strand of NZ_JBFUDF010000006.1, from coordinate 136,380 downwards.
TGACGTTCTTCCAATCCTGCCGAAAGGGCCGGCTTCTGCCGGCCCTTTTGTTTTGACTGAAAAACTACAGTCTCGACCCTCGGGACTATCGCGCCTTCTCTGGAAAAAGCCTCAGCGGCGGTTTTTTCTCTGGCGGAATCAATTCGGCCGCGTTAAGCGATGACTCCCATGGCGCGATATGTATTCATCACAGGCGGCGTGGTTTCCTCACTTGGAAAAGGCATCGCTGCAGCGGCCCTTGGGGCTCTCTTGCAGGCGCGAGGCTATCGCGCACGCATCAAAAAGCTCGATCCCTATCTCAATGTCGACCCCGGCACGATGTCGCCTTACCAGCATGGCGAGGTCTTCGTCACCGATGACGGTGCCGAGACCGATCTCGACCTTGGCCATTACGAGCGATTCACCGGCCGCTCGGCCAACCAGCAGGACAACATCACCACCGGCCGCATCTACAAGAACATCATCGAGCGCGAGCGGCGCGGCGACTATCTCGGCGCGACTGTCCAAGTCATTCCGCACGTCACCGACGAGATCAAGCATTTCGTCCTCGACGGCAATGACGACTACGACTTCGTGCTGTGCGAGATCGGTGGCACCGTCGGCGACATCGAGGCGATGCCGTTCCTGGAAGCGATCCGCCAGCTCGGCAACGACCTGCCGCGCAACAACGCCGTCTATGTCCACTTGACCTTGATGCCCTACATCCCGACGGCCGGCGAGCTGAAGACCAAGCCGACCCAGCATTCGGTCAAGGAACTGCGCGGCATCGGCATCGCGCCCGACATCCTTTTGGTGCGCGCCGACCGCGCCATTCCCAAGGAAGAGCGCAGAAAGCTGTCGCTGTTCTGCAATGTGCGCGAGAGCGCGGTCATCCAGGCGCTCGATGTGCCGCACATCTATGACGTGCCGATGGCCTATCACAAGGAAGGGCTTGATTCGGAAGTGCTGGCCGCCTTCGGCATCGATCCGGCGCCGAAACCGCGCATGGAGCCCTGGCAGGCGGTGTCCAATCGCATCCACAATCCGGAAGGCGAGGTCACCATCGCCGTCGTCGGCAAATACACCGGCCTCAAGGACGCCTACAAATCGCTGATCGAGGCGCTGTCGCATGGCGGCATGGCCAATCGCGTCAAGGTCAAGCTCGACTGGATCGAAAGCGAGATCTTCGAGAAGGAAGACCCGACGCCGTGGCTGGAAAAGGTGCATGGCATCCTGGTTCCCGGCGGCTTCGGCGAGCGAGGCTCGGAAGGCAAGATCCTGGCGGCCAAATTCGCGCGTGAGCGAAAAGTGCCGTATTTCGGCATCTGCTTCGGCATGCAGATGGCCTGCATCGAGGCGGCGCGGTCGCTGGCCGGCGTCCAGCATGCTTCGTCGACCGAATTCGGCCCGACCGACGAGCCGGTGGTCGGCTTGATGACCGAATGGCTGAAAGGCAACATGCTTGAGAAGCGCCGCGAAACCGGCGATCTCGGCGGCACCATGCGGCTCGGCGCCTATCAGGCCGAGCTCGCCAAGGGCTCGAAGATCGCCAACATCTATGGCGACACGCAGATTTCAGAGCGCCATCGCCACCGCTACGAGGTCAATATCGACTACAAGGCACAGCTTGAGGAGTGCGGCCTGGTGTTTGCCGGCATGTCGCCTGACGGCGTGCTGCCGGAAACGGTCGAATACCCCGACCATCCCTGGTTCATCGGCGTGCAATATCACCCGGAACTGAAGAGCCGTCCGCTCGAGCCGCATCCGCTGTTCGCCAGCTTCATCTCGGCCGCGGTGGACCAGTCGCGACTGGTATAGCTGCTGCTAGAGCGTTTCACCGTTTCACGGAAACGGCGAACCGCTCTATCTCTTTGTTTTTACGCAATTCCCGACGGAAAACCGCACACACTTTTCCTGGAATTTGCTCTAGGGGTTCGCATCTGATGCAGACCTATGTCGCGCTGCTCTACAGCATCATCCTCGGCGAAGGGCGCCGGCTGGTCATGGCCGACCTCAAGGCGATGGCCGAGGGCCTCGGGCTGAAGAATCCTCGCACCTTGGTGGCGACCGGCAATCTGGTCTTCGAGGCGCGGGCTACGGATGTCGCCAGGCTGGAACAGCGGCTCGAAACGGCCTTCGAAAAGACCTTCGGCCGCCACGTCGTCATCATTGTGCGTACGGCCGAGGACTGGCTGAAGCTTGCCGCCGGCAATCCATTCCCGGCCGAGTCGGCTGAAGCTGGCGATCAGGTGGCGGTGCGGATCATGCGCACGCCTGCGCCCGCCGATTCTGTCGCGGCGCTCCAGGCCTATGCGGCCGAGGATGAGAAGGTGACTTCTACCGGCGGCGACATCTGGGTCGTCTTCTCGCGCGAGCGGCCAAGCTCGCGGCTGCTGGCTGCGATGAACCACAAACGCATGGGCATCGGCACCGCGCGCAACTGGAACACGGTGCGGAAGTTGGCGGAAATGGTGGGTGGGGTCTCTCCTTCTCCCCTTGTGGGAGAAGGTGTCGCCGAAGGCGACGGATGAGGGGTGTTCCAGGGAAGCAAACGCCTCATTCCGCTGGAACACCCCTCATCCGTCTTGCCGCTTCGCGGCAATCCACCTTCTCCCACAAGGGGAGAAGGGGAAGCCGGCGTTTATGCCTTCGCCGTCTTGGCACCCGCACCCAGTGCCGCCGTGCGCAGCACGTAGTAGATCGCGCCGGCAATCGCCACGCCGAAGAACCAGCCATAGACGCCCCACCAGGCCGGCAGCCAGTTGGTGAAGTTGGGCAGGATCGACGAGAAGATGGCGCCAATGCCGGCGGCTATGAAGGCATTGACGTGCCAGCCGCCCTGGAAGCGGAACTCGCCTTCCTCGCGGTAAAGCGCCTCGACATCGACCTCGCCCTTCCGGATCAGATAATAGTCGACCATCATCACGCCGAAGATCGGTCCCATCGTGGCGCCGATGATGCCGACGAAATGCGCCGCACTGCCATCCCACGGCGCGAACGGATAAAGCAGCAGCGCGATCACGGCTGCGATATAGCCACCCTTCTTGAAGTCGATCTGGCGCGGGAAGACGTTGGAGAAGTCGAAGGCCGGCGAGACGAAGTTGGCGACAACGTTGATGCCGAGCGTGGCAACCGCGAAGGTCAGGGCCGCCAGTGCTGCCAGGAACCAGCTGTCGAACTTGGCCGAGATCTGGTCGGGATGCAGCAGCACCTCGTGGTAGACGTCATAGGCAGCGATGGTGGTGACGCCGGCGACCAGCGAGAACAGGATCAGGTTCACCGGCAGGCCCCAGATGTTGCCCTTGCGCAGCGCAGCCTTGTCCGGTGCGTAGCGGGCGAAGTCGCAAAAATTGAGATAGAGCGCCGAGAAATAGGTCACCCAGATCGCTGCCACCCCGAACAGTGCCGTCCACGACCCGGGATCGCCCGGAATGCCGGCATCGGCGGTCTTTTCGCGCAACACGTCCATCGGAATATCACTGGTGAAAGCGAAGCTTCCTGATTTGATGCAGAGATATATCGCCAGGAGCAGCATCATCACCCACACCGCAGGTCCCGCCCAATCCTGGAAGCGGCGCACTGTCTCCATGCCCTTCTGGATGATCAGGAGCTGCAGCGCCCAGATGACGACGAAGCAGATCACCTCCAGGGTGGAATGGCCAAGAAGATGCGAGGTCTGGTTGAACTCGTTGAACCATGGCAGCCGCGTCAGAAGCGCCACGATGGCGCCGGAGGCCGCGGCCGTCTGCGCGCCGTACCAGAAGCAGGCGACGATGGCGCGCACCAGGGCCGGAATGTTGGCGCCCCAGATGCCGAAGGAGGCGCGCGCCAGCACGGGGTAGGGCACGCCGGTCTTCACGCCGGCATAGCCGACCATGTTCATCAGCACATAGATGATCAGCGAGCCGATGCCGATGGCGATGATGAAGTTGACGAAGCCGCCGCAAAACAGAAACAGGCTGGCAGCGAGGTAGTAGCCCCACAGGCTGTGGACGTCCGACGTCCACACGTTGAAGATCGAGAATGGCCCCCAGTTCCGCACCTTCGCCGGAGCGAGGTCCTCATTGTACAGGCCAGGCGATGCGCCTTGTATTGTCACGGTGTAATCCTCCCCTTTTGCCGAACGCACCACCATGCGTTGGCCGCGCAGGTTAGGCCTGACGCAGGGGAACCGGCAAGCAACCCATTTGCCGGCTTTGACCTTAAAGATATTCAATGAGAATCGCGCTTATCGATTGGCTTTCGTCGGAGGTCGGCGGCGCTGAGTCGCTTCGGCGAGCGGTCGCGATCAGGAGCGAATTGGATCAGCCCACCGTTCGAAAGGCGGAGCCGAAATGGCTTCGGATCAGAGCTGCGCAGATTTTTTGCATGGAGATCGATTTTTGCGGGAACCAAATGGCCGCCCGCGAATTTCATAGGGTTGGTTCGCACTGCGGCCGACCAGGGAGAGAACAAAATGGACCGCTTGCATTTCTTTACGCCGGTGCGCATTGCGCGCGGGCAGGGACACCCCGTCGAGGAAGTCGACAGCGTTGCCGAAGCGATGGTCTTTCTACAGAAATGGCCGTTGGGACGGCGTGGACCGGTCTACCAATGCGCTGTGAATTGCTGCTCCGCAGCCTTGTCGGGCCGCATGTCGGCCGAAGAAGCCAGGAAGGCGTTTACGGGCTTTGCCCGCATCACCCGCCTGCTCGACGACGACATGGCGCTACCGATGGGCGGGGAAAGCATGGCCGAAGTCTACGAGTTGAGGCGCTAGGGCCTGGCCCAGCCATTTTTGTGATTGAACGCCTGTGCCGTTGTGGCCCGGGCCGACGTTTTTTGCGCCAGCGTATTCCGGACCGCCCCTTCACCTCACGGGCTACACTGTGCTTTCATGCCGCGCGTGACCGGTGGTTGATCACCAATCCACGGACGGTCCGCACGTGGAGGGGCAGACATTGCCGAGACTGATCCTGGGAACACTCGGCGCTATCGTCATCGCCCTCATCTGGGCGGTCCTTGCCAGTTTGATGGGTGCGCCATCGATCGTGATCACGGTCGGTGCGGTCGCCATAGGGGCCTTCGTCTACACCTACGTCGATAGACGCTCGAATTGAGCCAAACTGCGCTCCATAGCGCCGTTTGCCGGTAGGGGCTTCGTATCCGCTTTGCGGCCGGACCAGCAACGACCGATAGTCCGGCCGAGTTCTTCTATGCAGGGATCAGGACGGCAATGCGGTGCACGCCGACCACTTTGCTTGTGTTGGTCGCCTCGTCGGTCTTGCCCTTGGCGCACGTATACATGTCGCCTTCCTTGAGCTTGAATTCCTTGTCCACTTTCTTGATCGTAAATGCACCAGCGGTGATCGTGCAGACCATGTCGTTGTCCATCATCATTGCCGGAGCGTGTGCGCCGGGTTGAAAGACCACGTCGACAATTGAGATGCTCTTATAGGCGGGAATGTCGGCGTTGCCGGTGCCGACCTCAACCACCCTGACACCCGGCGCAATCTCCTTGCCATCCTTCGGCCCGTATTTCTTGGTCTTGGCAGATGCCGCCAAGGTAAACAGAGGCGTTACTGCTGCGGCCGTCATACCGAGCGCAATTGCAGACCTGCGATTCATGGTTCTCATCGCGTCCTCCCATATCGGCCACGCACAAAGGTGCATGGCAAAGGTATATTAGCACAAACGAATGTACTTGTATGCGAAGCGCAAGAGGACTCGCGGCGGGCTCGGAGGTCATGCAGCGGATCGCCGTACCGATGATTGGCGGCATGATCTCATCGACCTTGCTGACGCTGCTGGTGATCCCGGCGGTCTATGGCCTGGTCAAGGGCTGGCAGCTGCCGCGTGCCGCTGTCAGGCCACCCAACATCGTGAGGGTAGAAGCTCTGCCGCTAGCTGCCGAGTGAAGAGGTCGCTTACCGCCACGCCCTCTGCCAATCGAGGGTGGCGGTGCCCTCCCGATGCCCTCACAAAGGCTTTTTCCGCACCGGGCCAACGGTGGCGCGTTCGACCAGGCGCACGCCGATGTTGATGCGCACAATGTTTGCGCCCGGGTCCGCGATGCGTTTCATCAGCATCTGTATGCCGGCGCGGCCCAGTTCGAGACGGTCGATGCGGATGGTCGTCAAGGGAGGGCGGCTATGAAGGGCAACCGCGATGTCGTCGAGGCCGATGACGGAAAAATCGTCGGGAACCGAGAAACCGCTGCTTTGCAGCGCCTGCATGACGCCCAGCGCCACGATGTCGGTACTGCAGAAAAAGGCGGTTGTATCGGCCAGGCCGCCTTCCTGCAGCACTTGGCGAATAACCTGCTGCGTTTGTGATTCCTGGACGCCGAATTTGGACAGGTCCAGGACATGGCGCTGCGGATCGAACCGGATGCCGGCTTCCTCGAGCGCAACCCTGAAACCCTCGAGCCGGCGGCGCAAGGACAGGCGGTGTGGCAGTGCGACATGAACGATCTCGCGATGCCCGGCGCTCAACAGGCGCTGCGTCGCCAGCCAACCCGCCGACCAGTTGTCGGGCAGGACGCTGTTCAGGCGCATCGTGCGGTCCATGCCGTTGATGAGCACGGCCGGCAGCTTGCTGGCGATGATCCGCTCCAGCGCCTCCGGCTGGTCAAGGCCGATCGCGACGACCGCTCCGGTCTTGCCCGCCTTCAGCAACTCCTCCACCTCGGCCACCACCGAATCGAGAGAAATCAGGCGCACGTCGATCTTGAGCGAATGGGCGGCCGCCTCGTCCAGAGCGCCACGGATGACGTCCTCGTAGAACTGCGAGCGTGAATAGAATTCCGCCGGCATGAGCATTGCGACGCTGTCGACACCTGCTCTGTGCAGCGACCGTGCGGTCTTGCCCTGGTAGCCGTAACGCTCGGCAATATCGAGGATCTTGCGCCGGCTCTCCTCGCCAACGCCGCTCCTGTTGTTGAGAACCTTCGAAACGGAAGCCACCGAAACGCCAGCCGCATCGGCAATGTCGCGAAGGGTAGGGGCGTTGGCTTCGTCGTCCATCAGGAATGTTGCTTCCGATGCTGCGTTTGCTGAATTCCTGACTGTCGTGCCGGCAGGTTACTGCTCATGGCGTTGATTCTCTAACAACAGAGCTGGGATTCTCTACCAAAAGAACTGGGTGTGCCCAAGTGAGCGCATCAAAGCTTCCATAAAATAGTAGTCACCGTAGGGAAGCATGTTGTCCGCAAAGCCGGCAGTGACATGCGCGGCACCATGCGCGAGCAGGCCCTGAGCATCCGGATCTTGGGTGAGATCGCAACTGTCGAGCAGTCCGCCAAGCAGCCGCGCACCGAACGCACGCCAGCGCGCCGCCTCTTCCGGCTCGCACTGGTGGGCAAGCATGTACACGCCTGCGGCCATGATCGCGCCGGCGGAACTGTCGCGCGGTGCGTTGGCGGCGTCGGGCACCGAATAGTCCCAGACCGGCACGCCGTCCGTTCCCATCAGCGCCTCCGCCTTGGCGGCGAGGCGGCGGGCTGCGTCGAGGTAGAGCGGGTTACCGGTGGTGGCGGCGCACTGCGCAAAGCCATGGATCAGCCAGGCATGACCGCGCGACCAGCAGGAACCGTCGGCATAGCCCTGATGGGTCTCGCCGCGCAGCGGCTTGCCGCTGGCCGGATCGAAAACGAAGGTGTGGAAGCTGGTGTCATCGGCGCGCACCACATGTTTCAACGTGGTTGCGGCATGTCCCTCGGCGACATCGTGAAAGTCCATGCGCCCGGTCTCGCCATGCGCCCAGTGGAGCAGCGCCAGGTTTTGCATCGTGTCGGCAATGATGCGGCCATTGGCAAATTCGGCCCGCGTCCCACCATGAATGGAACGCGCATTCCAGGCCTGGATATAACGACCTTCCGGTCGATATCGGCCCAGCAAGGCTGTCGCGGCCTCGATCGCCATCCGATGCGCTTCCCGATCACCGGTCATCAGCCAATCGGAGACACAGCCCAGCGAGAACTGAAAGCCGAGATCGTGATCCTGCGCGTTGTGGTTGGCCAGAATGCCGCGGAACACAGGGCGGCGGGCACGGGCAGCGTTCAGGAACACCGGATCGCCGGTCAGTTGCAAAGCCAGCCACAATTGTCCCGCCTGGAAACTGATCACCCAGTCATAAGGGCCGCAATAGCTCCATGTGTTGTCGGCAAGGCCGATCTTGGGATTGCGCAGGCCGATGACGGGCATGGTGGCGCGCAGCCGCTCGATGCAACGGGCCAGCGCCTGCTGGCGCCGGTCACGCTGGGGGTCCGGATCGGTGACCTCGACGGCCTGGAAATAGCTGCTTCGTTCGATGCCCATTGTGCTGACCTTGTTCAACTGCAGGTCATTTCGCACGGCACAAAAATTTCTGTCAACGGAGAAACTTTCTCAACGAGATAGAAGTTTCTAATCTCGTTTGCCGTCCAGCAGACGATCAGCTTTCCTGGCGGCGTGCCGTGGAGATCAACGCCACGCCAAGCAAGGCGCTGGCAGCGCCAAGCAGATAGACGGCGGCGTAGCCAAACTGTCCAGCCACAAAACCGGCTGCCGGCCCCGCGAGCCCATAGGCGATGTCGAGGAAGGCGACAAAGGCGCCCATGGCACTGCCCCTGTTTGCGGGCAGAACGCGCTTGAGAGCTTCGACGCCAAGGGCAGGAAAGATCAGCGCGCAGCCAAGTCCGGTGACCAGGGCGCCGGCGAGTGCGAGGCTCTCATGCGGGGCACTCCAGATCATCACCTGCCCGATGGCTTCAACGACCATGGACCACAGAGCGACACGATAGCCGCCGATCTTGTCAGGCAGATGCCCGAGCACGATCCGCGTGAAGATGAAGCCGATGCCGAAGGCCGTCATCACCAGGCCGGCATGGCCCCAGCCATGCGCGGCGAAATAGAGCGAGGCAAAGGCGGTGAGGCCGGAAAGGCCGACACCCTGCAGCATCAGGCCGAGACCTTCGCGCCAGATCTGGCCGACGACGCGGTAGAAGGGCAGCCGTTGGCCGCCGGGTGTCATGTACGAGGTCGCGGCAAAGGCGATTGCCGCAGCGACAAGCGGCGCCACGACGCAGGCAACCATGGCGGCGTCGAGCCCATAGGCCTGATAAAGCGCCATGCCGACCGGTGCACCGACGGCAAGGGCGGCGAACATCGCAATGCCGGTCCAGGACATGGACATGCCGGCGCGTTGCGGGCCGACCGAGGCGATAGACCACGAGACGCAACCGGTCACGAATTGACTCTCGCCAAACCCGGCCGCCAGACGGCCGACAATCACGATGGCGAGGCTGAATGGTGGCGACAGTCCCGGCAGCGCGGCGAGGAAATAGAGAACGCCGGCGCCGGCGCAGACGACCGCGCCCTGAAGTGCTGCACGCTTGCCGCCTTGCTGATCGGTGACGCGCCCGGCATAGCCGCGCGTCAGCACCGTTGCCAGGAACTGGATGCCGATGACCAGCCCGACGATCAGGCTGCTGAAGCCGAGTTTGTCATGGACGAACAACGGCAGGGCCGGCAGCGGCAGACCGACGCAGAGGTAACCGCAAAACAGCGCGGCGATGATGCCCGGGGCAGGGCGCGAAAGGTGAACCGCCGCGAGGTTCGCGTTGTTGGTGGCGATTGCTGACATGACAGCCTCCTTGGGATGGGTGGGGATTGGCGCGCCGCGCGACCATTGGCAGCGGCGCGCGCGATCAAGCGGGCTTAACCGGCAGCGCGTGCCGGGAAGAGGCTCGTTCGATATCCGCTTGCATCGAGCAGATAATCGCGAGACGCAGTTGCTTCGGACGCCAGCTTGGCGAGGTCGATGTCGAGCAGCGTGCCGGCGCGTTTGCGGATCTTGCCTGCGACCATCACGGTATCGACATTGGAGCGTTCGACCGCCTGGACGATCGTGCCGACCGCGTTGGTAACAGGAAAAACGGCGACATCGTCGGTGCGCACCATGATGATGTCGGCCTGCTTGCCCGGTGTGAGCGTGCCGACACTGCCTTCCAGGCCGGCGGCACGGGCGCCATTGACGGTGGCGGCCTCGAGCACCGCTTCGACGGAAATTGGCGCCGGCACGTTGGCTTCGCCGCGAAAGCGGCGATACCGCATCGCCGAGCGCTGCTGCCCGAACAGCACATGCATTTCGCCGAACAGGTCGCTGCCGAAGGCGGTGTCGAGGTCGATACCGAGGGCTGGCGTCAGACCATGGTCGATTGCCTGCTGGTAGGCAAAGCCGTCGTCGTCAAAGCCGAACAGCGCGTCGGAACGCGGATTGACCGTGACGTTGACGCCGGACTCGGCAAACAGGTTCCAGGTTTCTTCCGGCAGACGCGTGCAATGGTTGAAGATGTTGTGCGCGCCGAGCAGACCTTTGGCGGCAACCTCCGGCGGCAGTTTCGCAAGATCGCCGATGAACTCGGTCAGGATCCGCATGTCGAGGTAGCGCGCGACCTTCCACCAGTCGAGATTGAATTGGCCGAACAGCCCGACGCGCACCAGGTCATCGGAATTCCAGTTACTTGCCAGACGTTCGAGATCGCCAGGGAGGTGCGCGCTCGACGCCTTCTTGTCCATGGCCGCGCCGACCATATGCAGGGCGCGGATACCGGACCCTTTGAGCGCGTCGAGCGCTGCATCGGTGTGCTCCGGGCTGCGCGAACTGTGGCAGGCGTCGATGATCGTCGTTATGCCGGCATCGAGCGAGGCGGCCGCCGTCAGGCTGGTACTGACATACATGTCGTGCGGGCGGTAGTGAGCCCCCAGCGTTTCGGCGACGACGCCAATATAGGCGAAGAGATCATCGACGTCAGGCATGAGGCGGCGCATCGCGCCGAGCCACATATGATGGTGCGCGTCAATCAGGCCCGGCATCACGATGCTTGCCGAAGCGTCGATCACGTCGGCGCCATCCGCCTGCATGTTTGCACCGATCGAGACGATACGGTCGGCCTCGACCAGGACGTCGCCGGTCGCGAGATTGGGGACAGCGGCATCCATCGTGATGACGGTGCCGCCCTTGAAGAGAGTGCGAGGATTCTGCGTGCTCATGGTCAAATTCCTTTCCAGATGCGCGCTGGACGGGCGCCGCATGGCCGGCCTTATCGCTCCTGGGAGAACTTGAATTAAGTGCGCTTATGTCAGATACTTCCTGACTTAAAATCAGGAATTGCCTCGGGAATTACTCATGGCGTTCGATGGCAGGATCTTGTCTGGCGTAAGCGTGCTGGCGGCGGTGGTCGAAGGCGGCAGCTTTGTCAAAGCTGCGGACCTGATCGGCATCACCGATTCAGGCGTCAGCCGGGCCATCGGCCGCCTCGAGGCGCGTCTGGGCGTACGCCTGCTTGATCGCACGACGCGATCCTTATCGCTCACCGATGAGGGCCGGCGCTTCTATGAAGAGGTGAAGCCGCACCTCAATGCGATCGAGGATGCGGCGGTTGTCGCCTCGGGCACGGTCTCGGCGGTGCGCGGCCGTCTCAAGGTCGACATCGATCCCTTCTTTCTGCCACTGGTTCTGGCGGGCCGACTCGGCGCCTTTTGCGAGCGCTATCCCGACCTTACCATCGAGTTTGTATCGAAAGAGCAGTTTGGCGATCTGGTGTCGGACGGCATCGACCTTGCGATCCGCTTCGGGATGCCACGTTTCTCGGCCTTGGTTGCGCACAAGCTTATCGAAGCCCCGATCCTGACGGTCGCGTCGCCGCGCTATCTGGAGCGCCACGGGCGGCCCGGCCACCCCTCGGATCTGACGCGCCACCGATGTCTGCAATTCATGGACCCGCACAGCGGCACGCCCTTCGACTGGGCCTTCGTGCGCGACGAGGAGACGATCGAGGTTTTGACCAGCGGTCCGCTGACCTTCACCGACCCCAAGTCGATGCTGGAGGAATGCATTGCCGGCACCGGCGTCACCCAGGTCATCAGCTGGGGCGTCAAGGAGATGCTGGCAGACAACGTGCTGGTCGATCTCTTTCCGGACTGGCATGGCGAGCTTTTCCCGCTCTTTGCCTTCCATCCATCGCGCAAGCATCCGCCCGCCAAGGTGCGCGCCTTCGTCGATTTCTGCATTGAAGTGTGTCGGGAGCTGTAACGGCAATTGATCTCCGGTTGGGGCGGCGCGCCTTCTCAAATGCACAAAAGAGTGTTTCGCGAGAGAGCGGAAGTTTTGCCATAACTTCCAGTAGTTTTCTGCAGTCGAGGGCAGGGCTGGATTGTGGCGCGGCTATTGGTACTTGAAGATGAGGGCGTTCTGGCGCGCCATGTGAAAAGCTCGCTTGAACGCGCGGGACATGCCGTGGACGTCGTTGAGAGCATTGCCGAGACTATTTATGCAATTCAGGCAGCTGCTTACGACTTACTCATCCTCGACAGGCGAGTGCCTGATGGCGATGGCGTGCAAATTCTCGATCACGTACGCGAAAATAGATTGACCGTTCCTGTGATGTATCTGACGGCGCGCTCTGCTTTGGACGAGCGGGTAGCGGCACTTAATGGGGGAGCTGACGACTATTTGTGTAAGCCATTCGAGGCAGCTGAACTGGTTGCGCGGGTTGGCGTGCTGCTGCGCCGGCCAAGAACCATGGCCTCCTCGACGATGGTGGCAGGCAACATAACCCTCGACAAGGCCAGACACGCTGCAACGGTCGCCGGTATGCCGTTGGCGATCGCGCGCCGCGAGACCATGCTGTTGGAGCAACTCGTTTCGCGCTCAGGCCAGGTCGTCACGCGTGAGGCTTTGGATTCCAAGCTCTTCACTTTCGCCGACGACATTTCGCCCAATGCCATCGAAGCCAGCGTCTATCGCCTGCGTGTCGCGCTCGCTGGTTTGGGGGCGGACCAGCAAATACATACCGTCCGTGGCATCGGGTATTGCCTTGCGCCTTAGCGGGCGTCTGTTCGGCTCGATCGGCATTCGGTTGAGTCTTCATCTCTCTTTGCTGTTCGTGCTTTTTGCTGCGGCCTGTGCTGCCCTGATCGTCTACCAGCTTTCCAACATCGACGAGACAGCCCGGTCGCTGCGCCTGCAGCAGCAGGCGCGCGAAGTCGGGACCGCCCTGCGCCTTACGAACTCGGGAGCGCTTACTGTGGAACTGCCTGCCGAAAGCATCGGCGGTTACCACGACGAGGCGCCGACTTTCTTCTACGCGCTTCGCGACAATGCCGGCAATCTGGTCATGACGTCGTCGAACGCCCTGCGAGACAGGTTCGGTATCCGATTTCTGCGCGACATGACGGCTGGCGAAGCTGACACCGAGGCGAGGGATGGCCTCGACAACGCTTTCTATTTTCTGGCGGAGCCTGTGGATGCACCCGATCGGGAAAAGTTGCTGCTGATCGTCGGGCAACACGCTTCGCAGATCGATGCACTGCTGCGGGATGTCGAATGGCGGTTGCTGATGGGCACGCTGCTGGCAGCCATCCCAATCTGCCTTATCGTGTTCGTCGCCAGCCTTGCGATCGTCCGCTTCGGCCTGGCGCCGGTGCGCAGGCTATCGCAAGAGGCCGACAGGATCGGGCCCGGCGATCCCGCCGCCCGTATCGCCGAGGCCGATCTGCCGCTAGAGCTGCGCGGCCTGGCCGAAGCCGCCAATGCGGCGGCGGGCCGGCTCCAGCAGGCCATCACCAGCCAGCGCCGCTTCACCGCGGATGCGGCGCATCAGCTGCTGACGCCGCTGGCGCTGCTATCGGCCCGGATCGAGCAGAGCGCGGTACCACATCCCGATCCCGGATTGCGCGGCGATCTCGTGCGCATGCAGAACCTGGTCAGGCAGTTGCTCAACCTGTCGCGGCTTGCCGCCGTGCCACCGTCTCGGGAGAAGCTCGATCTCAGAACCGTCGCCAAGGAAGTCGTCACCGCCATGGCCCCTCTCGCCATCGCGGAAGGCAGGAACCTTTCCTACGAAGGTCCAGACGCCCCCTGCGTGACCACCGGGGACGCTTCGGCGATCGGCGAGGCGCTTGCCAATGTCATTCGCAACGGTCTTCGGCACACAGGGCTCGGCACTTGCGTCGACATAGCGGTAGAAGAGCCGGCCAGCATCACAGTCGCTGACAGGGGGGGCGGCATTGCCGAGGCGCATCGGCAGCGTCTGCTGGAGCCGTTCTTCACCACGCAGGCCGACAAGGGCGGCTCGGGCCTCGGCCTGGCCATCGTCGACGAGATCATGCGCCAGCATGGCGGCGCTGTGGACATAGAAAATCTCTCGGAAGGCGGTGCCCTGTTCCGCCTCAGATTCAAGGCAAACTAAGTCTGATAGCCGCGTAAGACGAAGTCGGCCATCGTCAAATGGACCGCCGGCAACGGCTCGCCGCAATCACCCGCACCACTCAGTCTCGAATGGCTGCCCGTGCCAAGTGGCAAGGAAATTCGCAACTAGCCCACGGGGAAAATCGCTTTCGGGCCGGACTTCGTCAGGTTGTCATCAGGTTGGCAGTGTAACTTACCTGCCAAAGTGGGTGGCCAAAGAGGTTACTCAAGTAGACAAACCGGAGATGGCCTCAAGTGCGACATCCGCCCGTGAGATGCGCAGTCACGTCCAATGCATGGGCATTAAATGCGTAGAAGAAGCACCGTTTCCGCAAATTCGGAACTCTTGATCCCGCGTAGATCGTAACAATGATTAATCTGGCAAATTACAAGATAACAATCCTGACTGTGGTCTGCGCTGTAATGCCGATTCTCACTCCTCCGGCACGCTCTCTTGCGGGTGAGTTAATCATAACAGAGCAATTTACATGTGGAGCGCTCGGCGATCCCGCAACGCGACAGGCTTGGGAAAATGACGCTGCCTCAGGCAAGACGGCGGCGCTGAACAATCTCGGGTTTATGTATGTATTAGGTTGCGGTGTGAAGCCGGACGCCCAGCGCGCAAGGGACTACTTCGAGCAGGCCGCCGACAAGGGCGACGCGCAAGCGGAGCACAATCTGGGATATCTCTACGATAGGGGCAGCGGCGTGGCCCAGAACAGCGCTCTTGCTTTTGCCTGGTATACCAAGGCGGCGGCCCAGGGATTTGCTCAATCGGAATTGAGCTTGGCCACAATGTATCAACTCGGCCGAGGAGTACCAAAGGATCCGGTCAAGGCCGCCGAACTCCTCCGCCGGGCGGCGGACCAAGGGTTTGCGCTTGCCCAATTTCAGCTCGGTGCAGCCTATGAGAGCGGCGAAGGCGTTGGGCGCGATTATGCGCAAGCGATGATGTTGTATCAGAAAGCGGCAGCCCAGAACGATCCCACGGCGACGGCGGCAATTGGCTATTTGTATGAATATGCCCGGGGTGTCCCTCAGGACTTCGCCGCTGCCATGCGCTGGTATCGGGCTGCTGCCGCGCTAGGCAGCCCTATCGGGGAAAACAATCTAGGTGGACTTTATGACGCCGGTAAAGGCGTCGCACCAGATGCCGCACAGGCTGCCCGTTGGTACGCAAAGGCCTCGGCGCAGGGACTGTCCGCGGCCAGTGCCAATCTCGGCGCCCTCTATGCGGCCGGCAAAGGAGTGCCGCAAGATTATCAACGCGCCATCGAATTGTTTTCGATCGCGGCTCAGCGTGGAAATGCCAAAGGTGAGTATAATCTCGGAACGGCCTACTTAACCGGCAAAGGTGTGGGGCAAGATTATGCCCTCGCTCGCCACTGGCTTGAAAAGTCAGCAGATCAGAGCAATCCGAGAGCGCAATATAATCTGGCGGCTATATATATGAATGGCATGGGAGTTGAAAAGGATATTGAAAAATCAATAGCACTATTTAAAGAAAGTGCCAAAAGCGGCGACCAGGACGCTCAAAGCGTGCTTGGAACCATCTTTGAATTTGGTATTGGTGTAACAAAAGATCGATCGACTGCTATCATGTACTACAAGCAAGCCGCAACGGCTGGCAATATGAAGGCAAAAGAGGCCATCAAGCGCCTTTTGTGATGAAGCATCTGTTTTCAGGCGCCGCATAAATGAGCGTGGTTGCCGAAATTCGCACTGGCGAGCGTCGCATCATCGATTATCTGATCTCGCCATTGGTCCGAGACGAAGTCGACATACCTCTCAACACCAGCCAGAAAGAGCTATGCCATGAAGCCTATCAAATTTGCTGTTCTCCTTACGCTCGTCAGCCTTGCGGGGGTTGGCCCTGCATCGTCCGCGCAATCGGACGCATGTCCGTGGCGAGTACGTCTCCATTTCGGGGTAGACACCACCGGCAGCGCAATGGCCCATAGCGGTCAAAAATGCGTTTTTCCCGTCTTCATCCATGGCACCGGTAGCGTCTCAAGTCTGAAAATCATTTCCGCTCCTCAGCATGGCGCCGCGTCGGCTCCAAGCCGCTCAAGTCTCACCTATCAGTCTCAAAAGGACTACAGGGGTACCGACACCTTTGTTTTCGTCATAGCCGCAAAAAACGCAGAGCGCTCTGGTGAGTCGAAAGTTACCATGACCATCAAGGTCGACTGAGCCGGAGGTCGGCTTCGGCGAAGCTTGGCAGTCGCGAAGACTTGCCGGGCTTCGTCTACGCCCGAAATTCCCTACCGAATAAAAGTCAGAATCTTCCGATCCCAAAAAAGGTCGCTCGGGAGAGTTCTATCCCACTCAATTGTCGTCCAGTCGACGAGCCAGTCGGACGCCTGATCCTCCTCCATTCTGTGAAATGAATTCGATCCCTCCGCCCCAGGAATCGTTGGAGCGAACTATCCTTCACACCATAGGCGACAGCTACTCGGGCCAATGCCGGTAGGAAAATGCCGCGAAATCGCCTATGTGAGCGGCAAGTCGGACCGTTTACAGCGGCAGAGTCACTACGAATGCAAGAAAACGATTACAACAGCGTCCGGATTTCGGTCGCCCCCATGATGGACTGGACGGACCGGCATTGCCGGTTCTTCCATCGCCAGTTGACGCGTCGCGCGCTGCTCTACACCGAGATGGTGGTGGCGGACGCCGTTATCCATGGCGCTCGTGAGCGGCTGCTTGGCTTCGACGACGCCGAACACCCGGTAGCGCTCCAACTCGGCGGCTCCGATCCGCAAAAGCTTGCCGAGGCAGCGCGCATCGGCGAGGCCTTCGGCTACGACGAGATCAATCTCAATGTCGGCTGCCCGTCCGATCGCGTCCAGTCCGGTACGTTCGGCGCCTGCCTGATGAAAGTGCCCGACCTCGTCGCCGATTGCGTGGCGGCGATGAAGGGCGCGGTGAAAATCCCGGTGACGGTCAAATGCCGCATCGGCGTCGACGAGCAGGACCCCGAGCCGGCGCTCGATGCGCTGGCCAACGGTGTCTTCGTGGCTGGCGCCGACGCGCTCTGGGTGCATGCCCGCAAGGCCTGGCTTGAGGGGCTGAGCCCGAAGGAAAATCGCGACATCCCGCCGCTCGATTATGACAGGGTCTATCGCCTCAAGGCCGGAAAACCGAACAAATTCATTGGCATCAATGGCAGTGTTCAATCGCTCGAGGAGGCTGCTCGGCACCTCGACCATGTCGATGGCGCCATGCTCGGCCGCGCCGCCTACCACACGCCTGGCATTCTAGCAGGCGTCGACGCAGCATTTTATGGGGCTGAATCCGGCGCTTTCGATTTTGCCGCGCTGATCGACACGATGGCCGACTACGCAGCGCGCCACATCGAGCAGGGTGGGCGGCTCGGCCACGTCACCCGCCACATGGTCGGCCTGTTCCACGGCCTGCCCGGCGCGCGCCGCTTCCGGCAGATTCTGTCCACCGATGCGACGAGGCCCGGCGCTGGGCCGGACGTGTTGCAGGCTGCTTTCGCGGCTGTCGACTTCGGCCGCACTGAACAGGCCGCCTAGGCGCTTCAGTCG
Source organism: Mesorhizobium sp. P2_B11 (assembly GCF_056404855.1). Classification (NCBI taxonomy): domain Bacteria; kingdom Pseudomonadati; phylum Pseudomonadota; class Alphaproteobacteria; order Hyphomicrobiales; family Phyllobacteriaceae; genus Mesorhizobium; species Mesorhizobium sp. P2_B11. The sequence goes on along the minus strand of NZ_JBFUDF010000006.1, from coordinate 118,636 downwards.
CGCAAAATCATCCGGTCGCCGCGCACGTCGAAGCCCGACAGCGAGCCAATGAAATTCATGCCGAGCAGGCTCTGGCTGAGCGCGCCGGGGGCTGCGACCATGACCTGCATGTTCTTGCGCACGATACCGCCGATCGCCAGTTCGTCGGTTCTCACCGAAGCTGCGCGCGCCATGCCGTTGGCGGTCGAAACCGGAACGGTGAAGCTCAGCGCTGCCGGGTTGAAACCTGCCGCTTGCGCGTCTTCCGCCGTCAGCACCGTGCTGGTCGCGCCGGTATCGACGACGGTGCGGATCGACGCGCCATTGACGGTGATGCGGGCTTCGAAATGGCCGCTGTCGGCCTTGTCCAGGGTCACGGTGGCATGGCCGTCCTCGACGCCGAGTGCCAGCGGGCTGCCGGGAACAAGGCCGGCCGTCACCCGGCTGGCGAAATCCTGCAACTCGTAGCGGTACTGGTAGCCGGCCACCAGCGCCAGCACGATCACGGCCCAGGTGCCGAGATTGCGGGCCATGGCGCCGAGCGGCCTGCCGGATCGGATCAGGCCGGCGCCGACCAGCACGCCGATCGCGCCCAGCCAGACAAGCCTGCCGAAACCGTTATTGTCGATGCCGAAGGTGGTGCCGGCGTCGTTGTTGGCCATCAACAGCACCACCGCGATGCCGATTGCCGCCATCACGATCCAGAACAGACGGTTCATGGGACCTGCCGTTTCACGAGAGGACGTCGCGTTCGCGCGCCATGCGAGTGCGGCGGGTTTCCCGGCGCGGCCGGCGCTCGACCGTTTCCAGCCGGGCCGGCAGTTCGGCCATGACATTGCGGCGCACCTCCGGCGTCATGCCCATCCAGGCGCCGATTTCATCGCGCGTGCGGCCGCACCCGAAGCAGAAGCCGGTTTTCATGTCGATCGAACAGACCAGGATGCACGGAGATTCGATGGCCGTCATGATGTTCTCTTGGAGATCCCTTTGCGGAATCCCTTGTCTCGCTTCCACATGGTGCAACGGCAAAGCCAATGCAAGCCCTTCGGATTTCGCCGCCGGCAGCCGCTTTTGCGGCACGGCGCGGTCATTGCGGCTTGATGGTTGTGCCGGCCGGGCAAGGCGGCTATGCCGCTTTCAACCCAAGAGACGAGCACCCACGCCATGACCAGCGCACTGCCTTTCGACGATTTCCGCGATCTGCTGGCGAACCTGCCGCCGGCTGACGAGCCGGCCGAGGCGCGCGTGCGCACGCTGTTTGCCAGGGCCGACAAGCCGGCGGGTTCGCTCGGCCGTATCGAGGACATCGCGGCCTGGCTAGCCGCCTGGAGCGGGCGCGCGCCGCCGGCGGTGAACCGGCCCCTGGTGGCGATTTTCGCCGGCAATCATGGGGTTACCCGTCACGGCATTTCGCCGCGTACGGTGGCTGCGACCGCCAATGCCGTCGAGCTTTGTGCCGCAGGCGGCGCCGCAATCAACCAGGTCTGCATCGCCAACGATCTTGGCCTGAAGGTGTTTGACCTGGCACTGCACATTGCCACCGCCGATATCACCGAGGACGCGGCCCTCGACGAACGCGGCTGCGCCGCGACCATGGCCTTCGGCATGGAAGCGATCGCCGGCGGCGCCGATCTGATCTGCCTCGGCGATCTCGGCGTCGGCAATTCCACCGTAGCGGCCGCCTTGTGCGCCGCCTTGTTCGGCGGCAACGGCGCCGATTGGGTCGGCCCCGGCTCGAGCGCCGACGCGGCGATGCAGGCACGCAAGGCCAAGGTGGTCGATACCGCGCTCGCCTACCACGGTGCGGCTCTGAAGGACCCGTTGGAGGCACTGCGCAGGGTCGGTGGCCGCGAGTTCGCTGCCATCGCCGGCGCCATACTCGCCGCCCGGATGCAAAAAATCCCGGTGCTGCTCGACGGCTTTGCCGCGACCGCCGCGGCGGCCGTGCTGCACGCTGCCAATCCCGCCGCGCTCGACCATTGTCTGCTGGCCAGCCTGTCGCCGGAGCCCGGTCAAAGGCTTGCCGCCGAGCGGCTCGGCCTCATTCCCCTGTTTGATCTCGGCGTCAGCCACGGCGAGGGGGTAGGGGCCGCCCTTGCCGCCGGCCTGGTCAAGGCCGCCGCGCTGACCAGTTCGGGCATGGCCCTCGCGGTCAAAGCCTAGAGCAGGCTGTCAACGCCGCCGCGCCGCTACCGCCTTGGTCGGCAGCGCCGGCAGTTCCTCCATCACCCGGCTGAGCGGGAAGATGGCGATCGCTTCGGTGCCGACGCGCAGTTGGGAATGAAGCTCGAATTCGCCGCCATGCATGGCGAGCAGGCCCTGCACGATCGGCAGCCCGAGCCCGGTGCCCTGTTCGGCGCTCTTGATGGCGATCGAGCCCTGGCCGAAGGCGGACAGCACGATCGGAATTTCGTCGTCGGGTATGCCCGGCCCATTGTCCTTGACCGAAATGTATTGGCCGCCGCCCGCCGTCCAGCCGACGCGCACACGAACTTCGCCGCCGGTGGCGGTGAATTTTATGGCGTTGGACAAAAGGTTGAGCGTGATCTGCCGCACCGCGCGCTCGTCGGCAAACAGGCGCGGAAGCGCGCTTTCGAAATCCTGGACGATGCGGATGTCCTTGTTGCGCGCCTTCAACTCCATCATGTGGCAGCAATCTTCGGCGATGTTGAGCAGCATCACTGGCTCCTCGTTGAGCTGGTAGCGGCCGGCCTCGATGCGCGACAGGTCGAGGATCTCGTTGATCAGGTCGAGCAGGTGCTGGCCGGAATCGTGCACGTCGCGGGCGTAGTCGCGATAGGTGGGATTGCTCATCGGCCCCAGCACCTCATTGGCCATCACCTCGGAAAAACCGAGAATGGCGTTGAGCGGCGTTCTTAGTTCATGGCTCATCGAGGCGAGAAAGCGCGACTTCGCCAGATTGGCCTCTTCGGCCCGCCGACGCGCTTCGTCCGACATCGATTTCGCCGTTTCGACCTCGGCGATCAGCGCATCCTTTTCGGAGCGGAACGACAGCAGCATCAGCGACGACTGGTTGAGATGGCGCGCGACGTAGGCGAAGAACGGCAGCGCCGCGACCAGCAGTGCGACCATCATCGTCTCGACCGACATCCACAGTTTCGATTCGGGATAGGCATAGACCGCCACCGGAACAACAAAAGTGGCGAGCAGCGAGCCGCGCAAGGACGACGCCGTAATGGCGGTCGCCGCCATTGCCAGCAGCAGCACAATCGCCTTAATCACCTGGAAATGGTCGGTCTGGCAGGTGGCGCAGCCGAGCCAGGCGAACCAGGCCCAGCCGAGGCCGCACAGCGAATGGCCGATCAGAAAATCCCGGCGGGTCCGAACAGGGTCGAGTTCGGCCGCTTCGGTGCGCTCGACGCGCCGTGCCATGAAGGCGACGATCGAATAGCAGATCAGCGTGAACAGCGCCCAGATGCTGATCTGCTTGTCCATGCCCGCCAGAAGCCCGGCCGCAGCGATCGCCAGCACCAAAAGCGGAATGACGGTGGCGCCGCCCACCATGGCGCGGGCATGCAGCTTCAACAGCTCGCGGTCGAAGTCGAGATTGCCGACCTGTTGCGAAAGACGGTCACGCGTTCTGCGCACCGCGCGCGCCACATCGCTGTTGCGGTGCGGTTTCCTGCGGTCCACAATGAATTTATCCGCTGTGTTCGAGCGTAGCAGAGGCATGGAAACTTCGATTTATGCGCGCAGCGATCTCAATTCGTTAAGCTACGTTCGAATGATTAAGAGACTGTTTGCCATATGAGCCGTTCGTGGTCGCCAAGGCCGCGCCGGCGATACTATCCGCCGCCACCGCGAAGCCTGTGGCGCAGACTGCTGGATTATGCGCTGACGATCATCCTGCTCGGCCTGCTGATCCTGCTCGCCGCACGCCTCGACCGTTTTGAGACGCGCAAGGCTGAAGGGAGCGCGATCGTCAATGACGGCGATTCGCTGACCCTTGGCGCTGAACGTATCCGCATGCGCGGCATCGATGCTCCGGAATACCAGCAGATCTGCAGCAAGGACGGCGCCGACTATGCCTGCGGGAAACTGGCGCGCCAGGCGCTGGTGCGGCTGATATCGGGCAATCCGGTGACCTGCAGCGGCTGGCAGCGCGACCGTTACGGCCGCCTGCTCGGCGACTGCAAGGCCGGCGGCAAGGATTTGAACCGCACCCAGGTCGAGGCCGGCTGGGCCGTTGCCTATGGCGACTACGAAACCGAGCAGGCCGTTGCCCGCGCCGGCAAGGTCGGCATCTGGGCCGGCACCTTCGACCAGCCGCAAGACTGGCGCGAAAGCCACCATGAAGGCGCAGTCGAACGACGGCACGGCACGCTGGCGTCGCTCGGTGACGCCTTGCGCGAAATCTTTCGCTTCCGGTGAGAGGCAGGCCGTGTCCTATAGTTGCAAGCCCTGCGGGCAAAGATCGGGAGGATTGAGATGAAACTGTTCGACGGTGGCCGAGCCCCCAATCCGCGGCGTGTCCGGGTCTTCCTCGCCGAGAAAGGCATCGAGGTGCCGCTGGTGCCGGTCGACATGGGCGCAATGGGGCACAAACAGGAGCCGGTCAGCTCACGCAACCCGCTGCAGCGCCTGCCGGTGCTCGAGCTCGACGATGGCTCCGTCCTCACCGAATCCGTCGCCATCTGCCGCTACTTCGAGGAATTGCACCCGGAGCCGGCGCTGTTCGGGCAAGGCGCGCTCGGCAAGGCAAAGGTCGAGATGTGGCAACGGCGCATGGAGTTCAACCTGCTCAGCTGCGTCGCCCAGGCCTTTCGCCACATCCATCCGGCGATGAAGGAGTGGGAAATTCCGCAGATCCCAGAATGGGGCGAAGCCAACAAGGCGAAAGCGGTCGAATTCCTGCACCTGCTCGACGCCGAACTGGCGAAGCGGGAATTCGCCGCCGGCGATGCCTATTCGATCGCCGACATCACCGGGATGATCGCCATCGATTTCATGAAACCGGCGCGCATCAAGGTGCCGGACGAGTGCGCCAACGTGCTGCGCTGGTACGGCGCCGTCACCGGCCGGCCGAGCGCTTCCGCTTGAGATGGAGGCAGAGCTCGAACGACTGACGGCAACGGTCCGCGCCTGTCGCATCTGCGTCGACAATCCTGTGGGACGGCCGCTGCCGCATGAACCGCGCCCGGTGCTGCTTCCGTCATCCAGCGCCCGCATCCTGCTTGCCGGCCAGGCGCCAGGCACCAAGGTGCATGTGTCCGGCATGCCGTTCACCGACGCGTCCGGCGACCGCTTGCGAAGCTGGTTGGCGGTCAGCGCGGGGGAATTCTACGACACGGAAAAATTCGCCATCGTGCCGATGGGTTTTTGCTTTCCCGGCCAGGACGCCAAGGGCGGCGACCTGCCGCCGCGCCGCGAATGCGCGCCGGCCTGGCGCGCGCAACTGATGGCGCTGATGCCGCAGATCGATCTCGTGCTGACCATCGGCTCCTACGCGCAATCCTGGCATATGGGTGAAGCAAGGCGGCCGTCGCTGACCGAAACCGTGAGAGACTGGCGCGCCATCTGGGACGCGCCGGCCAGCCAAAAAGTGCTGCCGCTGCCGCATCCGTCATGGCGCAATTCAGGATGGTTGAAACAGAATCCATGGTTTGAAATGGATTTGCTGCCCTTCCTGAGATCGGAAATCCGCTATCGCATCGCTTGAGCTTTAAGCAAGATATCACTCGCTTTTGTGCCGTTCGGCAGAATTTCTTTCTTGTGAAAGGCCGAAATAAGAGGGAGTATAGCCAATCTATTCCCAAAGCGCGTCGCGCCTCAGGGAACGCGGCCTGCACCAGGGAGCACCTCAATGGATCGCCTCGACAGAAAAATTCTCCGCCTCCTGCAGGAGGACGCGACGCTCGCGGTCGCCGATGTCGCCAAGAAAGTCGGCCTGTCGACGACGCCGTGCTGGCGCCGCATCCAGAAGCTCGAGGAAGAGGGCGTCATCAAGCGGCGCGTCGCCATCCTCGACCACGAGAAGGTCAATGTGCGCGTCACCGTCTTCGTGTCGATCCGCACCAATTCGCACAGCCATGAATGGCTGCGGCGCTTCTCCGAAGTCATCCAGGAATTTCCCGAAGTGGTCGAATTCTACCGCATGAGCGGCGACGTCGACTATCTGCTGCGCGTGGTGGTGCCCGACATCGCCGCTTACGACGCCTTCTACAAGCGGCTGATCGCCAAGATCGAGATCCGCGACGTGTCGTCGTCCTTCGCCATGGAGCAGATCAAATACACGACCGAAATGCCGCTGGACTACATGGTGCTGGACAAGGAGTCGGGCGCCAACGCGGCCTGAGTTATTCGTCTGTCGCACGACAGCGGTGGCTGCACGGGAATGGATAAGCGACCTGCCTCAGTGGGGGCGGGTTTCAGCGCTCCTTCGACAAATAGCCAAGAGCGATTTCACCGGCAATAAGGGCAATTGCCATGTATGCGAAATACTTTGGGTAGTTCTTGTAAAGAAAAGTAAATATGGAGAATTGCACATACGCGCTAGCAAACCATATGACTGGGTAAGGGCCGAACGCTCGCCTAATAAACTGCTTCAGGGGGGTATCGCTGGGTATTTGGAAAAAAATCAGACGTTTGATAAGCATCACCAAATATATCCTTGCATATTTGGAATTGCAACTTGGCCTAAAATGAGGGTATCGAAAGAGCCTTCACAGTTGGGATTGCGGAAGGCAGCACCGCCTAGTTCTTCTTTTTGTTGAGAAAACTCCAGGGCGAGTAGACCGGCAGCGTGACCGCATCCGGCACATTGTCGACAGCCACCACCTCGGCTTTGCGCACGGTGTAACCGGACTGGATGATCGAGACGCCGTCGAGAATAAACAGCTGGCTTTTCTCCATGCCGGGCTGCAGGGCGCCGGTCACGGCAACCGCCTCATAGGCTTCCGACATCTTGTAGGGATGGGCCGGTGTGACCAGCACGATCTGGTTCGGCGGCGGCGTCGGCATGTGGCTGCAGGCGCCCGTCCACGGCACCAGCAGGAACTGGTAGACGAGGTCGCCATCGCGGTCGACCGGCAATGCATAGCCGGCTAATTGTACCGTCTTGTCCTGCAGGTTGAGCGACAGCGTCTCGCCATGATCGGCCAGTTTTGCCGCGATCATCGGCAGGTTGGCATCTTCGGCCACCGCTTGCGTCGCCGGCCGCAGATCCTTCCAGAAGATGTGCGCGGTCTGCGCCGAGGCATCGAACACAGTGGATGCCAGCAACATGGTTGCGAGCGCCAGGGTCGGTTGGAGATGTCTGCTCATCGGCCGCTTCCTTTGTGCTGGGAGTAAAGACGCCGTGGCCAATCGCGTCAACGCTCGAGCCGCATCACATGTCTGCGAGAGCCGGCCATGCCGATCTCGTGGAACCCGCGAGCGGTGAACATGTCGCGAAATCCCATGAAGCGGTAGCTTGGCGAGGCCTCGTCGATGGGGTAGGCCTCGATCGTCTTGGCGCCCTTGGCAAAGGCGTGATCGATGGCCGCGTCGAGCAGCGCAGCCGCCAGGCCGCCGCCGCGCAGCGCCCTCGGGATATAGAAGCACGCGATCGACCAGATGCCGGTCTCGCCGTCGTCTTGTCCGGGTGACAGCTTGCGGTAGGTCTGGCGCGGCGCGACCGAGCACCAACCGACGGTCTTGCCGTCGAGTTCGGCCAGGATGCCGACCGGCGTGCCGGTCTCGACAAGCGCCATCATCATGCGTTTCTTCTCGTCGTTATCGACATGCTCGCGGCTGGCGTGGCGCCAGGCCATACACCAGCAATATTTTGGTCCTCCCGGCGCCTCGAACAGGTTTTCGAAATCGCCGCGGGTTTGCCGCGTCACCTCGGCAAAACGCAGTATTGCCAGATCAGGCTTTTCTGGCGGCGATCCGCTCGAGCGTTTTGGCATTGGTCAGCTCCCGGACTGCATCCTTGCCATTCCAGCGTGCCGTCTTGTCGGTCGACTGCGCCAGGCGTTCGGCCACGGCAAGGGCAGCGCCGTGCATCTCCACCGATCGCTTGCCGATCGAGCGAAGTGCCCAGTTTACGGCCTTCTTCACGAAATTGCGGCTGTCGGTGGCATGCGCTTCGATGATCGGCAGGAAGCCGAGGAAGGTCGCGACCGGCTCTTGTTTCCGGTGCACGACGGACCATGCCATCATGGCAAAGGCCGTGCGTCGAACGAACTCGCGCTCGTCGGCCGCGAACTCTTCGATCAGTTCCTTCCAGGCGTCCGTGTCGACGAAGAGATCGGAGACGCCGTCGACGATATCCCAGGAATCGAAGGACGCCGCCCATTGCCTTGCATCCGCAGCGGAAAACCGCTTCGGGTCGGCCGTGACGGACGCGATGAACTGCGCCTCCATGATGCCGGTCTGCCAAAGCTCGAAGGCGCGTTCGTGGTTGCGCTTGATCTTTTTGGCGATCTGCCGCTGTACGCCATGCGAAATGCCGAGCGCCCGTTCGATCTTGATGCCGTAGCGCAGCATGCCGCGGCGATTGTCCTCCGAGCCGATCGACCGCAAATGCGCGACGATTTCGTCGGCGCTGGATTGGGGCGATAGCTCGACCATCCCGCCTATTTTTCCAGACGCGCCAGCAGCGACGACGTATCCCAGCGCTTGCCGCCCATCGCCTGGACATCCTTGTAGAACTGGTCGACGAGTGCGGTCACCGGCAGTTTGGCGCCATTGCGGTCGGCTTCGTCGAGGCAGATGCCGAGGTCCTTGCGCATCCAGTCGACGGCAAAGCCGAAATCATATTTGCCGGCATTCATCGTCTTGTGGCGGTTCTCCATCTGCCAGGAACCGGCAGCACCCTTGGAGATCACCTCGATCACCTTCTCGATGTCGAGCCCGGCCTTCTTGCCGAAATGGATGCCTTCGGACAGGCCCTGCACCAGTCCGGCGATGCAGATCTGGTTGATCATCTTGGTGAGCTGGCCGGCGCCCGACGGCCCCATCAGCCCGACCATGCGGGCAAAGGCGTCGATTACCGGTTTGGCCTTATCGAAGGCAGCCTGGTCGCCGCCGACCATCACAGTCAGCACGCCGTTTTCGGCACCCGCCTGGCCGCCGGAGACGGGCGCGTCGAGGAAGGAAAAGCCGGCTTTTCCAGCGGCTTCTGCCAATTCGCGCGCGACCTCGGCCGAGGCGGTGGTGTTGTCGATAAACACCGAACCATTTTTCATCGCGGCGAAGGCGCCCTTGGCCCCGGTCGTCACCGAGCGCAGATCGTCATCATTGCCGACGCAGGAGAAGACGAAATCCTGGCCCTCGGCCGCCTCGGCCGGCGTCAAGGCAAGCTTGCCGCCATGCTGGGCCACCCATTGCTCGGCTTTCGCCGCGGTGCGGTTGTAGACGGTGACGTCGTGGCCGCCTTTGTTCCTGAGGTGCCCGGCCATGGGATAGCCCATCACGCCAAGACCGAGAAATGCCACAGATGCCATAGGTTTGCCCTTCAGATGGAAGCGAAATTGTCCGCGCAAGCTCTAGAGCATGATCCCGAAAAGTGGAAACCGGTTTTCGGAAAAGATCATGCTCAAGAAAAAAGTTAGAGCCCCATCCCGATCTCATCGGGATGGAATAGGCTCTAGGCTCTGCGCGCAATTCGTCAAGACGCGCATGATCCGATCGACTGGTGCAGCCTGCCGGTCAACGCTTCAGATGTATGGTGATCCGGCGTTCGATCCATTCAACGCCATGGCGCAAGATCTCGACCATCACCAGATAGACGAGGGCGACCCAGATATAGGCCTGGATGTCGAACGAATTGGCAAAGGCAAGCTTGGCCTGACCCATCAAATCGTAAACGGTGATGATGGCGACGATGGCCGAGGCCTTGACCATCAGGATCAACTCATTGCCATAGGGGCGCAAGGCGACGATCAACGCTTGCGGCAGGATGATCTTGCGCAGCGTCTGCAGCTTGTGCAGGCCGAGCGAAGCAGCACCTTCCCACTGGCCTCTCGGCACGCTCTCGATGGCGCCGCGCAGGATCTCGGCCTGATAGGCGGCGGTGTTGAGTGAGAAGGCAAATACACCGCAGTTGAACGCGTCTTTGAAAAAATCCCAAAGACCAATCGTTTGAAGCTCAACCCTGAATGATCCCAGCCCGTAGTAGACCAGGTAGGTCTGGACCAGCAGCGGCGTGCCGCGGAAGAAATAGACATAGCAATAAGCGAGGCCGGACAGGAACCGGTTGCTGGACATGCGCCCATACGCCACCGGCACCGACAGGATCGCTCCGAGCACCATCGATATGCAGACCAGTGACAGCGTGGTTCCAAGGCCTTTCAGATAGGCCGGGGCATATTTGGCGAAGAACTCGGCGTTCCAGGCAAAGATCAGATAACTGACGATGCCGAGGCCGAACAGGATCCAGAAACCGACCATCGCATAGCCGATGACACGGCTGCGTGGCCAGCCGCGCGCTCGTGGCGGCGGCCGTTCGACAATGGCGGCTGTGACGCTCATCGTTGCGCCTCGCGCCGCCCGAGCGAGCGCAGGATCGCGCTGGTGGCAAAGGATGAGACGATAGCCAGACCAAGGAAGACCATGGCCGCGACGCCATAAAACAGGAACGCGTGCTTGGTAACGCGGGCGGCCGTGTAGGCATTGCGCAGCGTCTCGGCGAGGCCGACGACCGACACCAGCGACGTATCCTTGAGCAGGCTGAGCCAGCAGTTCTCAAGTCCCGGAAACGCGATGCGAAGCAGTTGCGGCAAGATCACCTTGCGCATGGTCAGCCAGTTCGACAGGCCGATGGCATAGCCGCCCTCATACTGACCTTTCGGTATGGCGCGAAAGGCCGAAAGAAACACCTCGCTGGCATAGGATGAAAAGATCAGCGACAGCACGATCATGCCGGCGACGAAGCTGTTAACGTCGATGGTCGCGTCCGGTCGGAAATATCGCACGAGGTGTTGCAACAGGATCGGCACACCGAAGAAAAACAGGAACAGCGTCACCAGTTCCGGCAGGCCCCGGAAGACGGTGGTGTAGATGTTGGCTGCCAGCCGCAGCGACGGTTCGTCGGATTGTTTGGCCCAGGCGACGAAAAAGCCGATCGTCAGGCCGATGGGCAGCGTCGCCAGCGCAAGCGCGATGGTGACCAGTGCGCCATAGGCAATATCGTCAATCCAGCCATCGGGTCCCCAACTCAGAAGTATCCATATGTTCTGGCTTGGCATTGACGGGTCTTGTCTCCACTTCTGTCACGCCAAGGCGGCAGGAGAAATCTCCCCCTGCCGCCTCGTTTCAGATGATCAGGACTCGGCGCCGTAGACGTCGAACTTGAAGTACTTGTCGTTGATTTCCTTGTACTTTCCGTTCTTGCGGATAGCGTCGATGGCGCTGTTCAGCTTGTTGACCAGATCCGTCTCGCCCTTGCGCACGGCGATGCCGGCGCCCGGTCCAAAGATCTCGACCGGCTGCGGCGAGGGCTGGCCGAGAATCTTGCAGCAGGCGCCTTCAGGCGAATCCAGGAACTGTTGCAAAACGACGATATCGTCCTCGATCGCATCGAGACGCCCATTGGCGAGATCGGCCTGCTCTTCGGGGCTGCTCGGATAACCCTTGACCGTGCTGTCGGTGTAGGTTTTCGAGGCATAGTTGAAGTGCGTGGTCGTGGTGGCGACGCCGATGGTCTTGCCGGCCAAATCTTCCTTGGTCACGCCCTTGAGGGTCGAATCTTTCGGCACGGCCAGCGCCGAGGGGGTGTTGTAGTATTTGTTGGAGAAGTCGACCTTTTCCTTACGCTCCGCAGTGATCGACATCGAGGCGACGATGGCGTCGAACTTGCCGGCCTGCAGCGCCGGGATGATGCCGTCCCAATCCTGGGCGACGAAGGTGCATTTGACCTTCATTTCGTCGCAGAGCGCCTTGGCGATGTCGATGTCGAAGCCGACGAGCTGGCCATCGGCGGTCAAATTGTTGAAGGGGGGGTAGGCGCCTTCGGTACCGATTCTCAGGGTCGTTTCCTGAGCCTGGGCGACGCCGAGCGTCAGCAGCGCAGCCGATGCGGCGAGCGCGATACGCAGTGCAATACGCATGATAGTCCTCTCTTTATGGCTCCCGGCCGTCGTTCCGAAACGGCTCTTGTGGGGCGGTGCTTTTGACCGCCCGCTGGCGCGATACTCCCACTGTTTTCGGGAGAAAAGCAACTGTAAAACCGTTGCTTGCGGGATTTGCGGGTCCAGCCAATGCTGACGCCGGGTTAGCCAATGAAACAGCTGGAGAGAGCGGCTGAACCGGGCTCGGGCAGGGGCCTCAGGGTTTGAGGCCGGTAGTGCGCTCGATGAAGTCGGCTATCCCTCCCGTGTCGTTGAGATCGAACACCGGCAGGCTTTCGCCGGTGATTTCGAAGTCCGCGGCGATCGCCACGATATGCCCGTCGTTCGCCGAGAGCGGCGAGCGGTCCTTGGCCCCCAGGCGCCGGGTCTCGATCTTTTTGTGCGCCTCGCGCTTGTAGCCTTCGACCAGCACGATGTCGCACGGTGCCAGTCGCGACAGGATCGTCTCCAGCGTCGGCTCCTCCTCTGCACGCAATTCATGCATCAGCGCCCAGCGCACGCCCGACACAATCGCGACCTCGGTGGCCCCCGCCTGGCGATGGCGGAAGGAGTCGGCGCCCGGCTTGTCGATGTCGAACTCATGATGGGCATGTTTGACCGTCGACACCGTCCAGCCGCGCCGAACGAGTTCGCTGACCAGCTTCTCGGTCAGTGTGGTCTTGCCGGAATTTTTCCAGCCGGTGATGCCGAAGACGCGTCTGCTCATGGCCCGATGCTCTGCAACAGACGTTCGGCCACCGCAAGATCGTCGGCAACATTGATGTTGAAGAACGGGTCGATCTCATCGCCGCCGGCAGCCAGCAACGGAAACTCCACCTCGATAAAGTCATGGCGTTCGATGAAGGCGGAGACCCGCCTGTTGTCCTCATCGACCAGGAAATGGCGCAAGGCCTGACGCAGCCCGAGCGGCCACAGCGCGAAGGTCGGATGCCGCCTGCCGCCGGAGCTGGCGACCGCAATTGAGCGTGGCCGACCGGCCGCAGCTTCGGCCAGCCTTGCGACCAGATCCGCCGGCAGGAACGGCGTGTCGCCGGCGGCCGTCACCAAGGATTTGCAGGCAGTGTTTGCCGCCGCCCATTCAAGGCCGGTGAGGATCCCGGCAAGCGGTCCGGCATAGCCTTCCACCGTATCGGCAAGAATTGGAAGTCCGAGTGCCGCAAAGCGCGTCGGATCACCATTGGCGCTCAGCGCCAGCGGTCCGACCTGCGGCGACAGGCGGGCAACGACATGGTCGAGAAGCGGACGCCCTCCAAGGCTAAGCAAGGTCTTGTCGCCGCCGCCCATGCGCCGTGACAGGCCTCCGGCCAAAATAATCCCTGCAATGTCTCGGCTCATGGTTCTATATGCCGTCCGGCGCCATGTTGGGTCCAGCGCTTTCGGCGGCGGGCTTTTGGCGACCGACGACCCGCTCGCGATAGAGCGCGTAAAGGCCGGAGGCGATGATAATGGCCGAGCCGACGATCATCGGCAGGTCGGGGATATCACCGAAGATGCCGAGGCCGAGCAGGATCGACCACAGCAACGCGGTGTAGCGGAACGGTGCGATGAAGGAGATATCGCCCGAACGCATCGCCATGATGATGAACTGGTAGCCGATCAGCACCAGCACCGCTGCCAATGCCAGCAGCGCCGTGCCTTTGCCCGTCATCGGCGTCCAGCCGCCCATCGGCGACAGCAGCACGGCGCCGACAATGGTCATGGCGATCGCGGTTGCCGTCGACACCAGCAAGGTCGGGATGGCCCGCGGAATGCGCTTGGTGGCGAGGTCGCGCACCGCGCAGCAGGCGACGCTGACGAGTGCGTATATCGAATAGACGCTGAATCCTTCAAAACCTGGCCGCACGATGATCAGCACGCCGCCAAAGCCGACGGCGATCGCCAGCCAGCGCCGCCAGCCAACGCCTTCGCCAAACACAAGCGCCGCGCCCATCGTCACCGCCAGCGGCAGCGCCTGCAGCACCGCCGAGACATTGGCGATCGGCAGATGCGCCAGCGCAACGAGGAAGGCCACGGTGGCGCCGGCCTCGCTGACGACACGCAGCGCGACCAGCGGCTGCAGCATCGAGCCTGGGCGGGCCAGCGCGCCTTGCTGCCAGGCAAGCAGACCGACAAGCACCGACGCAAAGGCGCCGCGCACCAGCATGACCTGCGCCATGTTCATCGATTCCGACGAGAACTTGGTGATGGCATCATTGAGGGTGAAGCCGATCATGGCCACCATCATGAACAGCGCACCGCGGAGGTTTGGCGAAAGAGGCAAGGGCGTTACCGGTTTTGCACTCAGAGTGCGTCACACTGAAACGAAGCCTGTAGCAGCCCGCGGCAAGACAGCAACGTCAAAGAAATAGGCCACGGATTTTCACCCGTGGCCTGCAAACCCCCGAGAAGGCCGGTCAGATGATCGGGTGCCTCATTTCGGCGTCAGCACTTCGGTGCCGCTGCCGTTCTTGCCGGCGATCGTCCAAAGGCCGTGCAGCGAGCCGTCATCCTCCACCTTGTAGACGACGAGGCCGATTTCCTTGCCCATGACATAGCCGGCGGAGAAGGCATTGTCGTTGCGCATGCAGATGCCGTCCGAGGACGATCCGCCGGTTTCCCAATGGATGGTGCAGGTGGTCTCGCTGGTCAGCGTGATGGTGGCCTCGCCGCCATATTTCGAGCCGTCGAAATTGGTGCCGGAGACGGTGTAGGTGCCGCCGATCGACTGGGCCGCTGCCGGCGCGGCTGCAAGTCCAAGCATTGCAAGAGAAAGTAAAAGTTTGCGCATGTCGTATTCCCCCAGTGAACAAAAAACCGCTACAGGCCGGAAGCTAGGCCCGAACGCGCTTGCGGTAAATCCGCCGGCTGTTTGCGCATAAGACTTTTTCTGGGATGTGACTAAAAATGCTCATCGACCTTGAGGCTGCCGGCGATGGCGCCGACCAGCGGGTCGTACTTCGCCTTCACGGCCGGTGGGTAATCGATCCAGACGGTGCGGATGACGCCGTCCTTGCCGAACAGGCGCCGCTCGTAAAAGATCTTTCCATCCTTGAGCCCCGACAGCACCGCCCAATTCTTGCCGGTCTTGCCGTAGCTGATCTCGTAACCCGCTTCTTTGCTCGCCTTTTCCTCTGCGACGAAGCTGTTCGGCGTCTCGTCGTCGACATTGTTGATGCCGGAGCAGATCAGGCTGGCGCCGTCGGCACTCAGCCATTGCTGCCCGTCACCATTGTCCGGTTCGGGCTGGCGGTCGGTGAAGATGTCGTCGGGAAAGGTGCAGACGGTGCCGAAGCGCGCATTGGTGTAGGTGAACGGTGCAGCATTGGCGCTGCCTGCCAACATCAGCGCTACCGAAACCAAACCCGGGAAAAGACGATTCATTCGGTGTCTCCAGTGAACATTGGAGACACCCCTTGCACCAAATCGCGGAAAAAATCAGCCGCCAGTGACGCTCATATGCCTGGACACCGAGGGGCGGCTGGTGCGGCGGTCGATGATGAAATCATGGCCCTTCGGCTTGCGGCCGATCGCTTCGTCGATGGCGTCGGCGACCAGTTCGTTGCCTTCGGACGCACGCAACGGGGCGCGCAGGTCGGCGGCATCCTCCTGGCCGAGGCACATATAGAGCGTGCCGGTGCAGGTCAGCCGCACGCGGTTGCAGCTTTCGCAGAAATTATGCGTCATCGGCGTGATGAAGCCGAGCCGGCCGCCGGTCTCGGCGACATGGACGTAGCGGGCCGGACCGCCGGTCTTGTAGGGGATGTCGCTCAGCGTGAACTGACGCTCCAGCGAAGCGCGCAGCAAGGACAGCGGCAGATACTGGTCGGTGCGGTCGGCGTCGATCTCGCCCATCGGCATGGTTTCGATGACGGTGAGGTCCATGCCGCGGCCATGCGCCCAGCGCATCATTTCGGGAATTTCGGCGTCGTTGAAATCCTTCAGCGCCACCGCATTGAGCTTGATCTTCAGCCCTGCGGCCTGCGCGGCGTCGATGCCTTGCATGACCTTGTCAAGATGGCCCCAGCGGGTGATGGCGTGGAATTTGTCGGCGTCCAGCGTATCCAGCGAGACATTGATGCGCTCGACACCGCAATCGGCGAGTTCGGCGGCAAAGCGCGACAGCTGCGAGCCGTTGGTGGTCAGCGTCAGCTCTTCCAGTGCGCCGCTTTTCAGATGTCGCGACAGCTGGCGCACCAGATGCATGATGTTCTTGCGCACCAGCGGCTCGCCGCCGGTGAGGCGCAGTTTGCGCACGCCCTTTTCAATGAAGACGGTGCAGAGCCGGTCGAGTTCCTCGAGCGACAGCAGGTCCTTCTTGGGCAGGAACGCCATGTCCTCGGCCATGCAATAGGTGCAGCGGAAATCGCAACGGTCGGTGACCGACACGCGCAAATAGCTGATCGTGCGACCGAAAGGATCGATCATGTTCATGCTTAAAGCGTTTCCCGTGGCTGTAGCGCCGTCGTTATATACAGCTATGTGATACGATCCAACCTGCCATTCAAGATAGCCGCTCTTGATCTTTGGTAACATTCCCCGGCCGACATCCGATGTCGGCGGGGTTCAAATGGCCTTTTCCGGTCGCGCGAAGCAGCGTAGGGAAGGGCGGATCGATGCAAGGTGGACGAGAATGACGGCGCCGAAGGAACTCAGAGTCTCGAAAGACAGAAAACTGCTGTCGGTCACCTTTCCCGATCATCGGCCGTTCGAATTGCCGGCCGAACTGCTGCGCGTCGCCTCGCCCTCGGCCGAAGTGCAGGGCCATTCGCCGGACCAGCGGGTGACGGTGCCAGGCAAGCGCAACGTCGCCATCCTGAAGATTGAGCCGGTCGGCAACTATGCCGTGCGCATCACCTTCGACGATTTCCACGACACCGGCATTTTCACCTGGAACTACCTGCACACGCTCGGCCACGAGAAGGAGGCGCGCTGGAACGCCTATCTCGCGGAACTCCAGGAGAAGGGGCTGAGCCGCGACCGCTAAGCCGTCCTGGTTGCATGTCTCGGCTCGGCCAGGGCCGCCAGGATCTCTTTGGTGTCGTAGTAGAAGGGTGTGCCCTCAAGCAATCGGCCGTCCCTGAAGCGCAGGACTTCGGCAAAGGGCTGCTGGATCGTCACGCCGTTGGCTATTGATGTCAGCGAAAGCGTGCAGTTCATGAAAACGACATCGTCATTTTGCGCCGCCTGGAGGTTCTCCACCGCCACATTGCTCCAGCTTTCCTGCATTCTCTGGAAAAGGGCGGCGATGCCTTCAAGGCCGTTCCAGTCGCCGGCATAAGGGAGCGATTGCGGCTCATGCACGACGACATCCCTGTGGAAGGCGCCGGTCAGCATCTCGATGTTGCCTGACCCCGATTGCAGGAAGCGCATTTCGACTTCGAACATGTTTTCGAGAAGTTCCATGGCGGTGCTCTGCCGCTCAAGCGCTTTGTCCATTTCGATCTCCGTGTCCGTTTTGTAAGGTCGACACGGTTTGCGCCTGAAATTATTGCGTCGACACCCGTTTCCTGATTGTCAGGCTTGGCGCGTCGCGAGGACGTCATGGAATTGGGATAACGCCGGCAAAGCTTCGGAGACGGGAAATGTCTGACATCACATCGGTTGAACAGCTCGAAGCGCTCTATGGCCTTCCCGGCGAAGCGTCGACGGTCAAGGAACTCGACCATGTCATCCCCGAATATGCCGCCTTCATCGAAGCCTCGCCCTTTGTTGCCTTAGCGACGAGCGGACCGGAAGGGCTCGACTGCTCGCCACGTGGCGATCTCGCCGGCTTCGTGCGCATTCATGACCCGAAGACCCTCATGATGCCGGACCGTCGCGGCAACAACCGCGCCGATTCGCTGAAAAACATCATCCGGGATCCGCGTGTCGGGCTGCTGTTCCTGGTGCCGGGCTCGGGCACGACGCTGCGCGTCAACGGCCGTGCCCGCATCACCACCGACGCCGCGCTTTGCGCCTCCTTCACCGTCGAAGGCAAGCCGGCGCGCTCGGTCACCATCGTCGATGTCGATTCGGTCTATTTCCAATGCGCCCGCGCCATCGTCCGCTCGGAACTGTGGAACCCGGCAAAACACGTCGACCCTAAATCGCTGCCGACGCCCGGAAAGATCCTGGAAGTCACCAGCCGCAAGAACATCGACGCCGAAACCTACGACAAGGAATGGCCGGAGCGGGCGAAGAAGACGATGTGGTGAGCCGAGCTCCCGGAAGCCAGGCTTTGCCGTCGCGCTATTGTCCCAATCTGACGAACAGCACCGTCCCAAGTTTGTCGCCCAATTGCGCGATGAGCATGGTGTCGTTCGAAGCCCAGATGAACGGCTGCTGGCCGCAACAGACCGCGGGGAAAAATGCTCCGCCGACAAGCAACCGGGCCGGCTTGCCAGGCGCCTCGGCAAGAAACAGGCCGCCGGGCATGTCGGCATTGGTTCTGTCGTAGGTGATATAGGCCAGCGCCGACCCGGTCGGCGACCATGCCACCCCGACGAGCTTCTGGACACGATCGACAGGCACGATCTCGCCACTGGCAAGATCGATGACCTTTGCATCGAGGCCCTTGGCCGTTTGCCCGAGCAGCAGCAGAAACTTCCCGTCGGCGGAAAAGGCCATCCCAGCCGGCTGGCCAGTGTCACTCATCGCAGCAACGCGCTTGGGCGTCGCTTCGCCCAGCTTCAGCAGATAGATGCCGGCTTTATCGGCATCGTCCTTATCGGCCACGCTATAGGCGATCTGCTTGCCATCCGCCGACGCCGTCATCGCCCAAACCCGGATTCTGCTCATGGAGGCAAATTCGAACGCAAGGTGGGGATCGCCACCGCCAGCGTCGATCGTCATCAGGCTCGTCGAAACACCTTGATTGATGCCTCCGTCGGGGATCGCGTAGCGGATAAAGACGATGGTGTCGCTGTCGATCCAATGGGCGAGGACGTCGACGTTCGCTGGCCCTTTGCCCTTGAGAAAGCTATCGCCGAAATTGTCCTCGGTCAGGGTCCTGACGGCAAATGTCGTCGGATCGAAAAGCCGGATGTCCGTATCCCTAAAATGCTGCAATCCGTAAGTGTATGTCGGCATCAGCAACTGGCCGCCCGCCGGCGACCAGAACATGTCAGCCGCTTCGCCCGGGCTGTTTTCGGGCGTGGATTGCGCGCAGGCCATTTTTGCCCAGGGCCCGATCTGCGCCGGAGCCAGCAGGCAGAATTCGCGGCCGTTGAGATGAAGCACCCGGCTGCCATCCGGCGACAGCAGCGCCGCCTTCTGGCCCGCACTGGTCCACATATCCTTGATGACCTTGGCGTCGAGGACGCGGTATTTCGCGTAATCCTGGGCGGCCGCAGGCCCGCACATCGCCGCAACGATGCCGAGCACGGCCATGGAAAAATTGCGCAAGGTAGGACGCATATCGATCGGCCCTCACACGAAACACTAAGAGCATGATCTTCCTCGCGATCATGCCCTGGCTGCTCAGGTGTCCTTCAGCACATCGTAGATCTTGCGCATCTGCTCGCCGATCATGTCGCACTGTTCCGGTGTCGACTGGCTCATAGCCTTTTCGATCAGCGCCATATGCACTTTAAGCGCCTTCATCAAAAGCTCCGTGCCGGCCTCGGTCAGCGTCAGCCGCAGCACCCGCTTGTCCTTCTCGTCGCCTTCGCGCACGAGCAGGCCGCGCGCCTCGAGTTGCGGCAACAGCATGGTGATGTTGGAGCGGCCGACCAGCAGTTTGCGGGCGAGATCGTGCTGCGACATGCCGGGATGGCGATAGAGGTTCATCAGCACATCGAGCTGCGCCGGCTTGAGATCCAGCGGCGCCAGCTTCACCGCCAGCGCGCGCTCCAGCACATGGCAGGCGCGCGCCACCGCGACCCAGTTGCGAAAGCGCGGGTTGTCCCAGGGCAGCTCTTGTTTAATGTTCATGTTTGAACTATTATGTTCATGCTTGAACGGAATGGATGGATCGCCACTATGGCATCATTTGGACTGAAGGTCATCCGGGGCGTGTTCGGCGCCGCAGAGCATGTGGCGCCCCGTCTGAGCGGCCGCGCCGCCTTCGAACTGTTCTGCCGCACGCCGAGCGTGAAGGCGCTGAGCGACGGCGAACGCCGCGCGGTCGACCGTGCCGCCGGCTTCATGGCCGAGGCGCGTCATCACCGGCTGAAGACCAAGGCCGGCTGCGTCATGGTGCACGAATTCCGGCCAGAGCCGGGCAGGGCATCCGCTGGCACGGTGCTGGTCATCCATGGCTGGCGTTCGCGCACCGAATATATGCGCGCGCTGATCGAAGGCTTTCGCAAGGACGGCTACAGGGTTGCCTCGCTCGACCTGCCGGGCCATGGCCAGTCGCTGGGCCGTCGTCTCAACATGGTCAATGCGGTCGAGGCGACCAGGGTGGCGGCTGACTGGTTCGGACCGTTCAAGGCGATCGTCGGTCATTCCTTCGGCGGCGCCGTCGCTGCCAACGCCATTGCCGGTTCCATCAAAGGGATCCAGCCGGTGGCGGCCGAACAACTGGTGCTGATTGCCGCACCCAGCTCCTTGCCGGCGATCTTCGCCGACTTCAGCCGCATGCTTAATGTCGGCCCGCGTTCGCAGGTCTCCATGGCCGATCAGGTGAAACGGCTGTCGGGCCGGCCGCTCAACGAATTCACCGGCGACCGCCAATTGGCCGAGGCGCCGGTGCCGACGCTGGTCATCCACGCGCCCGACGACCGCGAGGTTCCGGCCGACCATGCCAGGCGCTATGCCGGCGCTGGCAGCCATGTGCGGCTGCATTGGGCCGACGGTCTCGGCCACCGCCGCATTCTTGCCGACAAGGGCGTGGTTGAGCGCGCCGTGACTTTCGTCAGAAGCGAGCGCGAGCCGATACTGCACTGATCGCGCAGCTGGCGCGGTAAGCTACCCCTTCTTCTTGCCGCCGCCCGGTTCGACCGGCAGTCCGGCCGCCTTCCAGGCGGTGTAGCCGCCGAGAATGTGCTTGACCGGCGACAGCCCCATATCCTGCGCCGTCTTGGTCGCCAGAGCCGAGCGCCAGCCGCCGGCGCAGAAGAAGACAAAACTCTTGCCCGAGGCGAAGAACGGCTTGTGATATGGGCTTTCGGGATCGATCCAGAATTCCAGCATGCCGCGCGTGACATGCTTGGCGCCGGGGATCTGGCCGTCGCGCTCCACTTCCCTGGGATCGCGCAGGTCGACGAAGATGGTGCCCTCGTCGTCGAGCAGCCCGGCCGCTTCCTCAGGCGATAGCACCTCGATCTCGGCATTGGCCTCGTCGAGCAACTCGCGATACCCTTTTTTCACGAACAATCCCTCCCCGCATGTTGTCGCCGCTGAGCGGATTTCCAGCACAACGCCAGCGCTTTGTCACGCCGTTCCGGCAAGCCCTTGCCACGCTGCCATTGCCCCGGCGACCGTCGCCATCAGCGCGTCACACGAGGCGCCGTCGCGGGCCTGGATCGACATGCCGTGCTGGACCGTCGCATAGAAGGTCGCCGCCGCGTCGCTGTCGAAACCTTCCGGCAATTCGCCTTCCGCCACACCGCGCTCCAGCCGTCGCAGCAAGAGGGTGTGGTTCTCGGCACGGCGGCGGCGCAGATCATCGCAGATCGCGCCGCTGCTTGAGTCCTTGTGCAACGCGCCGAGTGCGATCAGGCAGCCCTGCGGGCGGTCGCTTTGCGAATAGGCCCTGGCTGTCTGGCGCAGGAAATTCTCGATCGCCTGACAGGCCGTCGGCGCCTCGTCCAGCGCTGTCCAGATCTCGGTGCCTTCGGTCCTTGTGTAATAGTCGGTCGCCTCGAGGAACAGCGCCTCCTTGCTGCCGAAGGCGGCATAGAGGCTGGGCGAGTTGATGCCCATCGCCGCGGTCAGGTCGGCGATCGAGGTGCCCTCATAGCCTTTGGCCCAAAACAGCTCCATCGCCTGCCGCAAGGCGGCGGTTCGATCGAAGGTGCGGGGACGGCCTCTTTCCGGCATGGCGCTCTTTTCTGTGTTGACCGATACATAATTCACTTGACGTCGCCGGACAAGATTGCCAGTTATTTATGTAGCGACCGTTATAGAAAAGGAGAATGACATGTCATCGAACGGATTGAATGGCAAGGCAGCACTGGTCACCGGTGGCAGCCGCGGCATTGGTGCTGCGATTGCCAGGCGGCTTGCGGCCGATGGCGCCGATGTCGCCATCACCTATGTCAACAGCGAGGCGCCGGCGCAGGCGGTCGTTGCCGAGATCGTGGCGGCTGGCGGGCGCGCCATCGCCATCCAGGCCGACAATCGCGACGCAGCGGCAATCGAAGGTTCGGTCACCGAGGCCGTCAATGCCTTCGGCCGGCTCGATATCCTGGTCAACAGCGCCGGCATCTGGCGCGCTGCGCCCATCGAGCAAATGTCGGTGGCAGACTTCGATGAAACCATGGAGGTCAATCTGAGAGCCCCGTTCGTCGCCTCGAAAGCGGCAGCCGCTCACATGGGCGAGGGCGGCCGCATCATCTCGATCGGCAGCAATCTGGCGGAGCGCGTCACCGACACCAGCCTCAGCGCCTATTCGACCAGCAAGGCAGCCCTGGTCGGGCTGACCAAGGCGCTGGCGCGCGACCTCGGTTCACGCGGCATCACCGCCAATGTCGTTCACCCCGGTTCGACCGACACCGACATGAACCCTGCCGAAGGCCCGCATGCCGAACACCAGCGGCAGAAGATGGCGACACCCCGCTTCGGCAAGGCCGACGAGATCGCCGGCATGGTTGCGTGGCTGGCTGGTCCGGAGGGGCGCTTCGTCACCGGCGCCGCGCTGACCATCGATGGCGGCGCCAACGCCTGAGGCGATAGCCTGCTTTGACGGCAGGGGCGGCGGCGACGCCGCTCCTGGCGTCACGATGTTGTGAAACTGTTCTGCAACAGACCCGCCAAAATTTATGGAAGCTTAACGAAATCGGTATGAATCAGTATAGTAGCGCCTTACATCCGCCATGCGGTTGGCAAAATCGTCTAGCGGCGCGGAACGGGAGTCGGCTTGCAGCCGGAGCGGGTGATTCATGAAATTCCTCGGAAATAAAGCCACTGTGATGCCGCTTGCAGTGGCGGCAACACTGGCCTTCGGCATGCCGCAGGCAAGCGCACAAGGCCTGTTCGACATGCTGTTCGGCGGTGGCGTCAGGCACAATCCGCAAGGCGAGTTCCCGCCGCCGCCCAAGCGCAAGCCGAAGCCCGCCGTATCGGGCGGAGGCGGCACCAGGATTAGCAGCCCGAGCTACTATACCTACAAGGCCGACAAGCTTGTACGCGTCGACTTCACGACATTGGTGGCAGCCCCGCCTCAGGTGGCAACAGCCGAGGACGCTGCCTTTGTGCCGTCGGCGACAAGCACCGCGTTCCGCGAAGCCGTAGCCGGCCTCAGCGACTACGAACTCTATGCCGAGCCCGATATCGCCAAGGCGTTGATCGCCTATTATTCTGCCAATCCTGACTTCATCTGGGTGAACGATGGCAGCGCCAATGCCCGCGCCCAGGATGCGGTGCGGGTGCTTGGCGAAGCGGCGAGCTATGGCCTCACGCCGGCCGACTACACGGTCGAAGTGCCGGCAGCCAATGCATCGGCGGTCGATGCCGACGCGCATCTGAAGGAGCTCGTTCGCTTCGAGATGGCGCTGTCGGCGCGCGTGCTGCGCTATGCCCATGATGCGCAGAGCGGCCGCGTCGATCCCAACCGCATCACCGGCTACTATGAATTTCCGCCCAAGCCCGTCGACATGGAAGGCGTGCTGAAGACGCTGGCGCACACCCAGGAAGTGCGCACCTATCTCGAATCGCGCCATCCGCAGAACGCCGAATACCAGGCGCTGCGCGTCGAATTGGAATCGCTGCAGGCCAGCGCCGAAAACGAAATCGTCGTCGACCCGAAACTGTTGCTGAAGCCCGGCGAGACCAGCGCTGAACTGCCGAAGCTGCTGACGCTGATCGCGCGCAATCTCGATGATGAGATGGGCGGCGCCTATGGCGAGATACTGTCCCGGCTCGGCACCAGCGACGTCTATGTTCCCGAACTGGTGCCGGTCATCAAGGCGGTGCAGGTCAAGGCCGGCATGAAGGGCGATGGCGTCATCGGCCCGCGCACTGTCGCAACGTTGGCTGGCGCGTCCAAGGCCGACAGGCTGCAGAAGGTGCAGGTGGCACTTGAAGAGCTGCGCTGGATGCCGTCCGACCTCGGCAGCCCGCGCGTCTTCATCAACCAGCCCGCCTTCACCGCCAGGTACATCGACAATGGCGAGGAGAAGCTGAAGACCCGCGTCGTCATCGGCCGCACCACCAACCAGACCGCCTTCTTCTTCAAGGAGATCAAGCAGGTCGATTTCCATCCCTATTGGGGCGTGCCGCAGTCGATCATCGTCAATGAGATGCTGCCCAGGCTGCGCAACGATCCGGGTTATCTCGACCGTGCCGGCTACGAGGTGACCGATTCGCGCGGCAGGCGGGTTCCCTCGTCGTCAGTCAATTGGGGCGCCTACGGCGCCAACATTCCCTACAGCGTGCGCCAGCAGCCGAGCGAAGCCAATGCGCTCGGCGAGTTGAAGATACTGTTCCCCAACAAGCACGCCATCTACATGCACGACACGCCGCAAAAATCCTTCTTCGAGCGTGACATGCGCGCGCTGAGCCATGGCTGTATTCGCCTGCAGGATCCGCGCGGCATGGCGGCGGCAGTGCTCGGCGTCTCGGTTGACGACGTGGCCGAAAAGCTGAAACACGGCCATGCGACCGAAGACGTGACGCGCACGATTCCCGTCTACGTCTCATACTTCACCGCCTGGCCGGACCTGTCCGGCAAAGTCGAATATTTCAATGACGTCTACGACCGCGACACGCGGCTGATGCAGGCCCTGGACGCGACCGAGGCAGTGCGCTCGCCGACGAGCTGATCCCAAAAGTGTTCCTCGTTTCGAGACGAGGAACCATTTCTATCTCTTTGGTTTCTTTAGAGTTTAGACGATAGGCGGTCGCGCGTTCCGTGCGATCAGCGCTGGATGAGCGGACGCCGGAAGCCGGCGTCGCGACCGGCGATCAGCCAATAGACCAAGCCGGCGAACAAGCCGGCAGCGGCGATGATGCCGATATCGGCCCAACGTTCGACGTTCTCTTCCGCGCCAGGCCAGATCAGGAAGAAGCCGCCTGCGGCGGCGGCAGCGCCAAACAACATGTGCACGAGAAAATTGCGCAGCGCGAAGAACTCGGCGATCAGCGCAAAGATCAACGTCTGCGCCCCGGTCAGGATGATCGTCAGGAAATAGACAAATATGCCGAGCGGCGGCCACAGCAACACCACCAGCGGCGTCAGGCCCATAGTGCCGAAATAATCCGGCGCGTTGGGCAGCGCGGCGAGCGCGCAATAGATCACCACCACCGCGATCAACCCGATCAGCACCGAAACGAAAAAGCCGGCAAGCATCATCAGGATGCGCTTCAAAACGTGCTTTACCATCGCCATGCACCCCCGTGCCCTGCAATCGTTGCGCGCACTGAGCCATTAAAGGCCCATCGGCGCAAGAGTGCATCCAGCAGTGCTTTGCGGCAAATCTTCAGGCGCCGCCGCACATATGCTGCGAATCCGGCAGCGCCCATGTGCCCTTGAGAGTCAGGTCCACGCCGTAATAGACCCGGCCGCGGTCGTCGCCCTCGGGGCAGTCGCGGGGTATCGATATCAGGCACATCACCACGGGGTCGCCGACCCTGGAACTTGCCAGGCCCGGCTCGCGGTCATAGGAGACCGCCACGCCGTCATTGGTAAACCCGGCACGGCTGCCAGCCTCAGGGCTTGCCGTCTCCAGCCGGTCGTCGCCAAGGCGCGTTGCCAGCTCGCTGATATGGGTAAAGGCGCATTGGCCGATCGACGAGGGCAGGGGCTGGTCGGGGCTTTTGGGATGGCGCGCGGCGATGTCGAGCGCCTTCTTGCCGATCAGCGCGATGTTGTAGTCCTGCACCCAGGACGGCGCATTGCCGTAGGTCTGCAGGGCGTTGTTCTGGGCGCTGACGATGCAGGCGGCATCCTGCCCGCAGGCATTCCTGTCGGCGATCAGCGCGCGGGCGATTTTGCGCTTGTCGCCGCCAAAGGCCGGCTCGAAGCCAACAAACGCCTTGGCGACCAGCGCATCGATTGCCGACAGTTGCGGGTCGGCGCAGATCGCCTTCTCCACCGGCAGGCTGGCCCTGCGGCAATCGAAGGACGGCCCCTCGGCACGTGCTGGACCAAGCCAGACCGATCCGCCAGCCAGGGCGACCACAAGCGCAAGCCAGTTGGCAATTCGATTGGAAGAAAGCATGGTCGCCCCGTTGTCCGACAACTGCCGCCATTCTAGGCAAAAAGCGCGGCGGACGGAATTGTCGAAGCGGGACGGTGTTTGCGCTATTTCGGTTCGGCGGTCACCGGATCGAAGGTGATTTCGACTTTCGCCTTGTCGGCCGTGTAATAGGTGACGGTGTAGCCGTCCTTGTCCCAGTCGACCTCCTTCACATAGCGGAAGCCGTCGCGCTGTTCGACCTTGGCGATGATTGCCGACAGCTTCTGGGCATTCTGCGGCGGCAGCAGGCTCTCATCCGCGGCAAAGGCGGTTGAGCCGGCGAGAACCAGTGCAGCGCCGGCTGCCAAAACAAGACTACGCATGATTTCCCTCATTTCATGTTGGCATCGATCGCACTGGAAACTCGTTGGCAGGCCAGTTTGTTCCGCCAGGGCTGACATCGCGTGACTTTCGCGAAGCTCAGGAAACGCAACCCGGAGGGGCGAATACCCGCGCATTCGCGCTAACCGCCGGCTAACCATGGCCGCTACCGTGACCTGCGCTGGACAACCCGATGGTGGTAGAGCTTTCGTCTGGACCCTGCTAGACTTTGGTCCTGGCAGGGTGGCATGGCGCGCCAGACCTGCCGGGATCTTCTTCTCTCAGCGGACGGCGAAGCGTTTCAGGAACGGGTCGTCGCCTGTGCTAGACCAGAACCAGAAGGGACCGGGGCTCAAACATGGCTGTACGGAACTACACCCGTCAGCTGGCGACAATCATTTCTATCGATGCCGTCGGGTTTTCACGGCTGATGGGCATCGACGATGAGTCTGCTGTCGCGGCATTCGAGGAGCGGCGAGACATCATCGCCGACAGCTGTGGCACGTTTGGCGGCCGCACGTTCGGCGACGCCGGCGACAGCATCATGGCCGAATTCGGCAACCCGATCGAGGCCTTGCGCGCGGCCTTTGATTTCCAGGGCCGAATCGTCGCGCTCAACGCATCGGTCGCCGACGACATGCGCATGCCGTTTCGCGCCGGCATCAACACCGGCGACGTCATCGTGCGTGGCGGCCAATTGTACGGCGACGACGTCAACATCGCCGCCCGCATCCAGGAGTTCGCACCGGGCGACGGTCTCGCCGTTTCGGAGACGACCTGGCACCATGTGAAGGACAAGACGGCGGCCGAATTCACCGATCTCGGCGAATTCATGCTGAAGAACATTGCGCTGCCGGTGCGCGTCCTGATCGCCGGGCGCAGCGGCAACGGATCCTCGCCGGCGGCCTCGTTCGCAGCGATCCCTCAGGTCAACGCCCCGCAGAGGCTGTCGTCCAAAGGGCCGCCGGCGATTGCCGTGCTGCCCTTCCATGCCGATGGCGGCGAGCACGACGTCGGCTATATGGCCGACGGCATCGCCGAGGACATCATTTACGGTCTTTCCAACACCAAGTGGCTCTCGGTCATCGCCAAGGGCTCCAGCTTCCAGTTTCGCGACGATACGCTGGGCACGCGGGTGATCGGCAATGCGCTCGGTGCGCGCTACATCGTCAGCGGCACGCTGATGCGCAATGGCGGCCAGATCCGCCTCAACACCTCACTGGCGGACGCGTCCAACGGGCGGCTGGTTTGGTCGCAGCGCTTCGATCGCGACCTGGTCGACATCTTCAGCCTGCGCGACCAGATCGGCGCCGAGATCGTTTCGATCCTCGACAAGGAGGTCGACCGGGCGGAGCAGGCGCGCACGTTCCAGGTGCCCTGGGAAAGCCTGGAGACCTGGCAGCTGGTGCGGCGCGGCCGCTGGCATATGAACCGCCGCACGCGCGGCGACACCGAAACCGCGCTGGAATTCTTCCAGAAGGCCTACCGCGAGGACCCCAATTCGAGCGCCGTGCTCAACGAACTGGCCTGGTGGTATTTCTGGCGGGCATGGCTGCGTTTTGGCGACAGCGACGATTTGAACAAGGTCGAGCAGTTCGCACGCAAGGCTCTGCTGATGGACAGCCTGGATGCGCGTCCGCATGCCCATCTCGGCGCTGTCGACATCATGCGGGGCGAACCGCGGTCGGCGGTCGACCATCTCGAGGAAGCGATCCACATCAATCCGAGCTTTGCCTTCGCGCGCTCGGCTATGGGCAGCGCCCAGCTGCTGCTCGGCAATGCCGCATCGGCGATACCGTTCTTCCTTGACACCGAGCGGTTGAGCCCGTTCGACCTCTACCGCTTCCACAATCTGGGGGAAYTGACGGCAGCCTACAGTTTCGTCGAGAACTGGCCGGCGGCGATCGCCGCCGCCGACCGTTCGCTCAACCTGTCTCCGAGCTATTTCTACGCCAGGTTCCTGAAAATCGGCGCCCTGATGCGCAGCGGCCGGCCGGAACAGGCACGGCGCGAGAAGGCCATTTTCGCCACCCGGCACCCCGATTTTTCCGAACAGCGTGTGCGCTGGATACCGTTCACCGACAAGGCAGCGAACGAGTTCCTCGTCGCCAATTTCCAGCTGGCCAAATGAGCATGGGGGTCAATGCTGGCCGAACACGGATTAACTGTGAAAAAATTCACATACGCACAACCGATGCAAACCTAGGCGTTGAAGGGCCGGCATCGCAATAACGTGGACAGCCGGGGGGCTTGAACGCGCATGACCAAACTGAAGTATTTCGACGGCATTCGTGAAGCCCAGAAAAACCAGCGACCGCTGTCGGAAATGCCGCCTTTCGATCTCGGCAGGATCCGCAAGACAGGGCTGATTGCGCGCATCGTCGGGTCTCTGTTCGAAGATCCCCGCTGGGCGCTTTCCTTGTTGAGGCGCTTCCGTCCGACCGGCATGCTGTTCGGCGTTCTCCTCGTCACCAAGAACGCCGATGTCCGCGACATACTGGAGCGCGGCGACGAATTCCAGACCCCTTACGGCCCGGAAATGACCGAGCTTGCACGGGGCTCCAACTTCATCCTCGGCATGCAGGACGGCGCCGACTACCGCCGCATGAAATCGTCCGTGCTGAGCGCCTTTCCGCCGGCCGAGGTCGAAGCCGCCGTCAGGCCGATCGCCGCGCGTCATTCGCAAGAGATCATGATGCACGCCAGCCCCGGTTTCGATGCGATCTCCGGATTGATGAAAATCGTTCCGGTGCACATCTGCCGCGATTATTTCGGCCTCGAGATCGACGACGAATCCGAATTCGCCGACTGGGCGATCGCGCTGAGCGCGCTGTTCTTTTCGGATCCGGGTGCGAGCCCTGTCATGCGCGAGTTGGCGGTGGTGGCGGGCGACCGCCTTCTCAAAGTCATCGATCGCTCCATTCAGTCCGTCAGGGACCGCGGCTTGAAGACCGAGCAACCGCTGCCGCGGCTGGTTGCCCAGATGGATCAGGGCAAGCTGTCGCGCGACGACCTCAATTCGATCATGCTTGGCATGGTCGCCGGCTTCGTCCCGACCAATGTTCTGGCTAGCGGCAATTGTCTCGACGTGATCCTGTCGCGGCCGGATGCCCGGCAAGCCATCGACGCCGCGCTTGCCGAAAACGACACCGGCAAGCTGGACAAGGCCGTGCTCGAAGCCATGCGCTTCAAGCCGATCTGGATCGGCCCGTGGCGCTACACCGCGCGCGACGCGACCATCGGCAAGGGCACGCGCCGCGAGCGTGTGGTGAAGGCCGGCACCGTGGTGATGCCGGCCACGCTGTCGGCGATGTTCGACGCTGACGCCGTGCAGAACCCGAACCAGTTCGACACATCGCGCCCGCATCGCGATTACATGGTCTTCGGCCATGGCATCCATCAGTGCATCGGCGCCGAGATCGCCAGGATCCAGATCGGCGAAAGCCTGCGCGCTCTGTTCCAGAAGCAGAACCTGCGCCGCATGTCGGGCAAGGCCGGGCGCATGACGCGCATCGGCGCTTATCCCGAAACCCTCAAGGTCGATTTCGAACCGGCACCACTCTGCCGCACCGTCACACAGTCGATGGTGACGGTGGTCTGTCCGGTCACCCGGTCCGGATCGCTGGACGCTGTGCGCGACAAGGTCGCCAGCCTCGGCAATCCGGCCAGCGAAGAGGTCCGCACCGCGCTCGACATTGTCGGCACCATCCATTTCACGAGCCTGGCCGTTGTCGGCACGGGCGAGATGGACGCTGATACCGGCCAGGAAAAAGGTGCTCTGGTTCTCGAGATTTCCGGCGACGGCAGCGTCGACGACGTCATCGATGCCGTGACGCACGCCATCGGGCACCGGCTGCGGCCGATCTTCAAGGACGTCTGCGACCTGCGCGATGGCGGCGCCTTGAACGATTTCCTGCGCAAGCACAATGTCGACATCTCGCCGTCCTTCGGCAGCAACGCCGGACTGGTGTTTTCGGGCACGCCCGGTCATTCGGTCCAGCGCATCATGGCCGAGGCCGAGCTTTTCGAAGCTGTGCGCGGCATCGTGGAGCGGCCGCGCCAAGGCAGCGGCAACGCTCCCGCCGTGCTCGCGGAAGCTCGCCAGCATCTTCAGTCATTGGGGACGTTTGCCTGGGCGTTCGAGCCGGCCGAAAGCCTGCTGGAAAAGCCGCCGGGCCATTGGGGCCGTGCCCTGATGACGACCTTGCTGGTACCGCCGGTCTTCGCCACGGTGGCGATCATCTGGGCTGCTTGCTGGTATATGACGTACAGTGTGGTCTTCGGCAGATCGATCGACATCAGTTCCCACGAAATCTCGTTCACCGCCATAGCCGTGGCAATCACTTCACTTCTGTTGTCGGGACTTGGAGTGTTGGTGGCAGCGGCGCTGCTGGTGTTTGCGTGCTTGCTGGCGCTGCGACGCCGCGAGGACAGAGATCGGCCGGAAAGCACATCGATCGGCATATCTGAATTGAACGCGATACTCGTCAAGGAGGACCACGCGGCGCAGAACCATCTGACCGCGATTTCGACGATGAAGGCCGGCATCTTGCGGCGCCTGGCGCTCAGGTTTTCCTTCTACCTGATCTCGATAGCTGCCCAGAAGGTGTTCAAGCCAGGCTTCCTCAACACCATCAACACCATCCATTTTGCCCGCTGGATACTCCTGCCGGGCTCCAACAGACTGATGTTCTTCTCCAACTACGGTGGCAGCTGGGAAAGTTATCTTGAGGACTTCATCGCCAAGGCATCCGCTGGCCTGACCGGCGTGTGGAGCAACACCGTGGGCTATCCACGTACACGATGGCTGTTCCTTGACGGCGCGCGTGATGGCGATCGCTTCAAGCGCTGGGCGCGGCGCCAGCAGGTGCCGACACTGTTCTGGTACTCCGCCTATCCCCAAATCAACACAACGCGCATCCGGATCAATTCCCGGATCAGGCGCGGCATTGCTTCGGCCGTCGGCAACGAGGCGCGCGACTGGCTGAGCTTGTTTGGTTCGCTACGGCGCCCGGCGAGCGAAACGACCACCGTTCAAAAGACCACCTCGCTGCTGGCCAATATCAGTTCTGCCTTTCCGGCACCTCTCGAGCAGCAGCTGGAAACCGGCGAGATCCAGTCCATCTTCTTCGGCCCGCTCGGCCCGCTCGGTTATTCGCACATGCTTGCGATCCGCGTGCCGGACAAGTTGCCGGCGCCCAAGCGCAGAGCCTGGCTCGATTTCGTTGTTGAGCAGACGAGTTTCGGCGAAGGCAGGCCCGCCGGGCGCGCTATGATAGTAGCCTTTGGCCCCGGTGGCCTGCGGCAGTTTGGGCTCGACGAGGGTGTCGAGGGCGATCCATTGGAAACATTTCCGATCGCCTTTCGCCATGGCATGGGCAATCCCGAGCGTGGGCGCATTCTGGACGACCGAGGCCGCGACGGCCCGGAAGAGTGGGAGTGGGGGTCGCTGGCGAACCCTGTGGACGCGGTCATCGTCTGCTATGCTGAAGACCCGGGAAGGTTGAAGACCGAGATTGCCAGCGTGAAACGAAAGACGGTCGGTGCCGGCATGAAGGTCGTCGCCGAGCTGCCACTCGCCGTAAATCGCGGTCCGACCGACACGAGTACGAAATCGTCCGATGGGGCAAAGCGCGACGGTAGGTCGGAACGCGGGCCGGCCTACGAGCATTTCGGTTTCGCGGACGGGATTTCGCAGCCGATTGTCCGAGGCACAACCCGCGCCAGCAGGGGCGCCGCGCCCATGCATCTGGTCGCGCCCGGCGAGTTCCTGTTCGGTTATCGTGACGAGCATGGGTTCTACCCAGCGTCGCCCTCGGTAAGCGCATCACGCGATCGGACCGGAATCCTTTCGCAGGTGCGCCGTAGCCGGCTTATTCCTGGCTTGCCGACACCGCCGCGCGATTTCGGCCGCAACGGCTCATTCCTCGTTGTTCGCCAGTTCGAGCAGCATGTCGACATCTTCAACGACTACTGCAAAAAGGCTGCAGCCCTGGTCGCGAGCCAACTCGGCAACCAAGCCATCACGCAAGACTGGATTGCCGCCAAGATGCTCGGCCGCTGGCAGAACGGCAGCTCACTGGTGCGCAACCCCGATCATCCGGGACGCGTTATCGACAACAACTTCGCCACTGGCGCCGAGGACCCGCAAGGCCATCGCTGCCCGCTTGGTGCGCACATA
Source organism: Mesorhizobium sp. P2_B11 (assembly GCF_056404855.1). Classification (NCBI taxonomy): domain Bacteria; kingdom Pseudomonadati; phylum Pseudomonadota; class Alphaproteobacteria; order Hyphomicrobiales; family Phyllobacteriaceae; genus Mesorhizobium; species Mesorhizobium sp. P2_B11. The sequence goes on along the minus strand of NZ_JBFUDF010000006.1, from coordinate 85,781 downwards.
CGCCGTTCCAACCCACGCGATTCGCTGGGTGAGGACCGCGATACGCAGATCAATATCGGCAAGCGCCATCGTATCCTGCGGGTCGGCCGCACCTATGAGAAGCAGGACGGCAAGAACGGCAAGGTCGAAAAGGGACTGCTCTTCATGTGCCTTAACGCCGACATCGAGCGCCAGTATGAATTCATCCAGCAAACCTGGGTTTCGTCGGCCACGTTCCAGGGCCTCGTCGCTGAAAAGGACCCGACGATCGGTTCGCGCGACGGCGATGGCAGGTTCACCATTCCGTCATGGGAAAAGGTCACGACGCTCCGGGACATGCCGCAATTCGTCACCACAAGGGGCGGCGGCTACTTCTTCATGCCCAGCCGCTCGGCGTTGCGCTACCTGATTTCGCGACTCTGATTCGCCTGATCTTCTGGAGCAGGAAGCGTCAGTCGTCGTCCTGCGAGTCGGCGATGTGGCGCAGCGCGCCGGCGTCGGTGATGCGCAGGCCGCCGCGCTTGATGTCAATGAACGAGCGATTGCGCCAGTCATTGAGCGTCTTGTTGACGGACTCGCGCGTGGCGCCGAGGAACTCTCCGAGCTCCGATTGCGAGATCGGTATCCAGCCGGCGGCGTCGGCCATCACCTCGGCCAGGAAGACCAGGCGCTTGGCCAGCCTCGCCTCGATGCCGAAGAAGGCCTGGTCGCCGAGTTCGCCGCTGATCCAGCGCAGCCGGGCGCACAGAAGTTCGATCATCGCGCGCGCCAGGGGCGGATTTCTTTCAATGCGATCAAAGAGTTGTGACCTGCTGAGCGAGACCAGCTCGCACGCGGTAAGACAGATGGCGGTGGCGGTGCGGGGCCGTCCGTCAAGCGCGCCGATCTCGCCGACCAGGCTGCGCGACAGCTCGATATTGGCCACCAGTTTCTGGCCGCCGGGCGAATAGATCGAGATTTCCACCGTGCCGCTCATCACCCCATAGATGCGGTCGGCGGCATCTTCCTGGACGAACAGATGCTGGCCCGCGGCGCAGCGCTCGACCTTGCAGCCGCTGAACAGCAGATCGAACAGCTTCGGGTCGATGCGTGCCAGGCGCGGCAGATCGTTTCTGTCGTTCGCGCCGCCAAAAGCCATGTTGAACTTCCCAATCGCCGCAGTTGCCAAGTTTCACGGCCAAAGTTTACGGCAAGAGTGCACCGCATCAAAGCCCGGCGTTCATCCCTTTGCCATTACGCCTTCTAAAGGCGCTGCGCAGTGGTCGCGCCCAGTGCCGGCTTGCGCCTGGCGGAAAGCCGTCTGCACGAGCGGCCGGAGGAGCCGGCCGCGTGCAGACGGCAACCGATGAAAAGGGTTAGGTGATCAAAACCCGCAAACCGAGCGGACACGCAATGCCAGTTTCCGCCACTGCGATAGGAGGGCGGAAACGGCGTCACCGTCTGTGATGGAGCTCACATACTGCGGCGCTAAAATAATGCGACCGTGGCACATCGCGCGGGCGACCGCGGGCGAAGAGACATGCCAACGTCACGCCCCAGTCATATTCGATTGGCGATGATTTGTTTCCTTGCGTGACAGACAGAATTGCGCCAGTCTAAAATTGGGCAATACAGTTCTTTACTTTGGCAGAACCTTTGGGGGAGGGGCGACCATGCCGGTCAGCAGAGAGCAGCGTATCCGTCAATATCTGGATCTCGTCACCGGGGGCGAGGGGACTGAATCGGTCCTCGCCAACATGGAGACGATGGCCGGTGACGCCTTGGAATCGCTTGCGCCCGCGGACGGCGGCAAGACGGAAGCGGCGTTTGAATCGGCGCGCGCCGGTGCGGAGAATCTGGCGCGAGGGGCTGAGGTCGCGCCCGACCAGCTTTCCGATTTGGAAGCCATAATCATCCCGGAGTTGCGGCCGGTCTATGACATCAAGGATGGCACCTTCACGACGTTGACCTTCGACGGCGCTCCGACACCGGGTCACTCGCTGTGGACCAAACTGACCAGCGAGGCCGCATTGAAACAGCGCATCGAGGCCGCCCTGCCGGCGATCGGGCGCATCGAACTGTTGTGGAACACGAACATCCCCTATGGCGGCACCGGCTTTGTCGTCGGGCGCAACCTGTTAATGACCAACCGCCATGTCGCGCAGATCTTTGCTGACGGTCTCGGCGACCGCAATCTGCAGTTCATCAACGGCCGCGCCGCCGGCATCGACTTCAAGCGCGATTCGGCAGCGGGAAACGTCTTCAAGGTCCGCAATGTCCGGATGATCCATCCCTATTGGGACATGGCGATCCTCGAAGTCGAAGGCCTGCCCGACAACATCAAGCCGCTGTCGCTCGCCGTCGCCGACGCCCGCGACATGCTGCGTCAGGAAGTCGTCGCCATCGGCTATCCAGCGTTCGACAATCGCAACGCGGTCGATGTCCAGAACGACCTCATGCGCAATCGCTTCCAGGTCAAGCGCCTGCAACCGGGCATGCTGCAGGGCGCCTTCGGCACCGAGAGTTTCGGCAAGATTGTCAACGCGGCCACACATGATTGTTCGACGACCGGCGGCAACTCCGGCACCGCCATGATCAACCTTGCCACCGGCGAGGTCGTGGCGCTGCATTTCGCCGGCCGCTATCTCGAGCGCAACTACGCCGTGCCCACCGGCGCGTTGGCGAAAGACCAGCGCGTCGTCGACCTCGGCCTCAACTTCTCCGGCGCCGCCAGCGGTGGCCCCAACGATTGGGGCGCCTGGTGGAACAAGGCCGACAGCGCGTCGCCGGCCGAAGGCGTAAACCTGGTCGACGTCGGCGGCGTAAAGCAGATTCCGGGCGTCGTCACACAGGCGCCGCCACCCGCCGGCGGAGGCGTCGTCGTTTCGCCCGGCGGCAGCGTCACCTTCGAAGTTCCGTTGCGCATCACCGTCTCGCTCGGCGCCGTACCCGGCCATGAGGCAACGGCAACAACGGAATCGGTCGAGCTCGAAGCTGCAAAACCGTCCGCACCCGGCAATGCGTTCGTTCCCAAAACCACCGCCGACTATGACGGCTTTGAGGGCTATGACGAAAAGTTCCTGTCAGGCGGCACCAAGCTCGCGCCGGTGATCGTGCCGATGCCGGACGCGAAAGACCAGTCCGTGCTGGCGCCGCTCAAGGCCGGCGGCACGCAACTCGACTACCAGAATTTTTCGCTCAAGATGCACGCCAAGCGACGGCTGGCGCTGTTCACGGCCTCCAACGTCACCGAGGAAAGCCAGTTGCGCGAGCCGGAAAAGGGGCGCAACTATTCGCGCGCCAGCCTGTTCAACGAGCGCTGGTTTCCGGACCTGCGGCTCGACGACAAGTACCAGATCCCTGATATCTTCTACACCCAGGACCAAGGAGCCTTCGACAAGGGCCATATCGTCAGGCGCGATGACGTGGCCTGGGGCAGCAACTTCGAGCTCCTGCTCAAGGGCAATGTCTGCTCCTTCCATGTCACCAACTGCTCGCCCCAAGTGGAAGGCTACAACCGCTCGGGCAGCGGTGAGAAGAACTGGGGCGATCTCGAGAACCATGTCCTGTCCGAGGCTGCGAGTGAACGGCTTTGCGTCTTCGCCGGGCCGATCCTGGCCGACGACGACCGCACATTCGCCGGCAAGGGTCCCAAAGGCACCAATCTTCGCGCGCTCGTGCCGCGCCGCTTTTGGAAAGTGGTCGTGGCCCGCGTCGCCGACGGCCTCGCCAGCTATGGCTTCGTGCTCGAACAGGATCTTTCCGACACGGAACTGGAGTTCACGGTCGCAGAAGAATTCATCGGCGCCATGTACCCGCTGACCGAAATCTCCGAAATGACCGGCGTCAGCTTCCACCAGTCGTTGATTGACGCCGATCAGTACGACACGGTGCGCGGCGCGGAGATCGCCCTGCGGGCCGGGTCACGGAAGCGAAAGAAGAAGAGCTAGGGGCGTCCAATGACCGAGTGGACGCAGGCCGAACTGACCAGCCTCAACCGGATTCTCGCCAATCTCTACCCGATGATCGGCGACGGCGTGCGTGTCGCCAAAGGGGTTGGGTTGGCCACGTCGCAAATCGCCTTTGACAACAAGGCGATCAACAACTGGTTTGCGATTGTCCAGCGCGCAAAGCAGGAGACCAAGGCTGACGACCTCATCGCTTTTGCGCTGGATGAGAATCCCGGCGACGAGGCGTTGCTGCAGGCAAAGCAGCATGCGCCGCCACCACCGCTCGAAGGACCCGCCACTGCCAAGTGGAGCGGCGCGCCGGGCCAGCTCGAAAAGATCCTCGGTGACAAAAGCACGCTGGTGCCGATCAGCTATCTCGAACTCGGCGTTATCAGGGCGAAATCGGTGGTGCGCATCAAGCGTGCCGATGGCAGTTCCGGCACCGGCTTCATGACCACCGGCGGGACCCTGATCACCAACAACCACGTGCTGCCAGACGATGCTTCCATGGTGGGCGCCGTGGTCCAGTTCAATTATCAGCGGACCGTCGCCGGGCTCGACGCACCATTCGAGGAATTCAGCATCGACACCGCCGTGCCCCTTCGCACCTCCAAGGACAATGACTGGTCGGCTGTCCGCATCAAGGGCGACGCTTCCAAATGGGGCGAGTTGGACATGAAGCCCATGACCGTCAAGGTCGGCGATCACGTCAACATCATCCAGCATCCCGGCGGCGCGCAAAAGCAGATATCGTTCGTCGCCAATGTCGTGGCCTTCGTCGGCGGCGGTCGCGTCCAGTATCTCACCGACACGCTGCCGGGATCCTCCGGCTCGCCCGTCTTTGACACCGACTGGAACCTGATTGCGCTGCATCACAGCGGCGGCTGGCTGACCGAGCCCAACGCGGTAACCAAAAGCACATACTATCGTAACGAAGGCATCGCGATCGACACCATCATCCAGGACCTCGCGGCCAAGCCTGTGTAATGGTGATGTGCCCAGACCGTTGGCGTGACGAGATGCGCGACGATTTGAGACCATGCCATGTGAATTCTTTCGGATGTGACGGATTTTAGAGCAACTCCAGGAAAAGTGTGAAGCGGTTTTCCGTCCGGAGTTGCGTCAAAACAAAGAGATAACCACACCGAACGCCAGGGGAGTTTCTTAGATCAGCGCCTATTTCGACCTCAGGCTTCAACTGGCTGATCTCTACCCATTGCCTCCCGATTGGTTGAGGGTGACCAAGGACGCGGGTATTCTCGCCGGAGCGATCAACCTGCAGGGGTCGGCTCTCGCAGTCTGGTTCAGCATCCTCGACTATGCGCAGGCCAACAAGCTGTCGCAGCCGCTGATGACCACCGTCGCGGCGCAAAATCCGCAATCCGCGGCGCTGTGCACCGCCTACCTCCAGGAACTGGCAACAGGTGCGAAACCGACGCCCGACCTGCCGGGCCTGACCACCGACGATCGGGTCAACACCGCGGTCGCCGGCTTCGACGCCGTCAACCAGCAGCCCAGGGATATTCAGGCGGTGCTCGCCGCCGGCGATGGGCTCACCGCCGTCACCGGCCAGATCGACGTTCTTGCGACGTACAAGAACCTGCATGACGGCCTGCAGAGCTTTCAGTATGGCATCGGCAGCTTCCAGAGCCTCATGATCGCCGGGCGGGACATGGGCGCGGATCTCAATCAAGTCCGCGTCCTGCGCAAATTCCTCAACCAGTTGAGGCTCTTCTGCGCATCCGCCGGCGACAAGGTCATGGTGTTGCCGCCCGGGCCGGCGCTTCGCGACATCGAGCAGGCATGGCTCGACGACCTCGGGGCGGCCGCGACGAAACTGCAGGGCGCAATCCCCAACACGTCGGCTGACGCCTATGACGCCTTGCTGGATGTGCGCACCGTGCTGCGCGTCGTACCCTCGCGGCTGAACCAGCAGATATTCGTCACCGCCAAGAACCTGCCTTTCGGCATCCTGGCCACGGGGCTCGAAACAATAGCCGGCAAACTTCCAGCCGGTGAGCCCTCGGTGCCTGCGATAAAAGCCGCGCATGACGCGATCAAGGTACTGTCCTCGACCATCTATGCGCGGGTCGTCGAGCACAAGCTTTGGCAGGACATCGACAACAAGCTGGCCAGCCTCACCGATTTGATCGAGCCGATAGAAGGGGGAGCTGCGGCGGACAAGTCGTTGCCGTTCCAGTTCTCGCCGCTGTGGCGAAACCTGGAAGTGAAGGTCAAGGTTCTTGCCGATCTCGATCCGAACGGACAGTGGCGGACAATGCTTGCCGGCTACTCCACCGACGTCAACGACCAGCTGTCGCGCGAGACCGTCGACACCGCCTTCATCCTTGCCTTCGAAGCCTACCGGGACGAGGCCCAGCAACGCTTCGTCCAGGTCGATCTGGCGCTGAAAACGGAATGCGCCTCGATCGTCCGCGTCAGCACGCCTTTGCACAAGATCATTGAGGACCTGGGGTCATGAGCGAAGAAACTGTGACAGCCACCGAAACCTCGGCCGAGTTCATCTCGCTGAGCGACATCCGCATCGCCCATCTCGAGCTGATGCGCATCGCCAGCGCCAACGAAGCCGTCGACCCCTCGATGAAGCGCAGCGACAAGGCCGGGGCCGAGACGACGGAAGCCAGCATCGACAACACGGTTCCCGATGCCCGGACCATCCGCGATTTCCTGGCCAGGGCGCGGCGCGCCGGCAGCACCATAGAACGGGAATCCGATCGCCGCGCCGCGCAGCGCATCCTCGACTATTGGTCGGCCGAACTGGTCACGCGCCCCGGCATCACCTCAGCCGATGTCAGCCCGGCGCGCCTCGCGGCCTTCGCAGGCGGCATCGAAACGGCCGAACCCGTCGCAGTCGGCTCCGAACCCGCATCGCGTGAAATCGATGATCTCGGAGCGGTCGACACCGTCGTTCCTGAATCGGTGGCCGTCGCGACCAAAGACAGTGCCGTGTCAGGCGACGGCTTCGCGTCCGACGACGAACTGAGTTCGGACGAGCTGACCGAGCGCTTTCGCATCCGCGTGGCCGCCCAGGCGCGGCAATGGAAGAACACCGGCTATCCCGGCTATCTCCTGCGTGGCGAGGCGTTGAAGGAAGCGTCGGAGCTTCCGCAAGGACCCGACATCGCCGAGTTCGTCGAGGCGAGCGCCAAGGCGGAGACGGACAGCCAGAAGCAGCGCGATCGCAGCAAGAACATATTGATCGCGCTGTTCGCCATAGCGGCGGCGATCCTCGCGGCAACGACCTATTTCGCCTTGAACCAGAGGAATGACGCCTTCCTTGCGCGCTCCATTGCCGAGAAGGCGCAGTCCGAAGCCGAGGATACCGCAAACAAGGTGGCATCGCTCAACCAGGATCTCAGCAAAGCCCTTGAAGATGCGAAAAATGCGCGCGTGCAGGCCGAAGGGGCACGCGACGTTGCCCTGAAGAACGCGGATGACGCCGCCAAGCGGCTCGCGGAACAGCAAGCCACGCAAGCCACATTGCGCTCAGCGATCGTGTTCATGGCCGACCAGCTCAAGGCCGGCAGCATGTCGCTGGACGAACTGACGCCCGATTTGCAGGAGGCGGTGCTGGTCGAACTGGCTGGCCGGGTCAAGAGCAACGAGATCACTCTCGGCCAGCTGCCGGCGCCGCTGCAGAGCGCGCTCGAGCCGCTGCTCGGCAAGGTTACCGACAAGCAACCCAACGCTCTTGCCGGATACAAGGTCGATTTTATCCAGGCCACGATCGGCCTGCCCAGGCTGACCGGCGACCTGGCAAACGACGCCTCGGCGACGCCGCTGGACTACATCAACTACTCGCTGGTCATGGGCCGAAGCCACCGCATGGCCATCTATTCGGCGGTCAATCTCGATCGATCGCAAAGGATGACCTTGCAGGTCACCGGCGGCCGATTGCGGTATGACGTCCGCCTGCCGCGCGACGCGCAGCCCGATCGCAACTGGTACCTCAGCCCGGACCGGGAATGGCTGCCGGCGCGTCTGGCCAACGCCAGCGACATCGCCTGGGGGCCCGAATTCACCGGCGATCCGGCAACGGCGGCGCTCAAGCTGGCGCAGTATGCCTATGTCCTGCCCAACACCATGCCGCAGCCCAACGCTTTCTACGGCACGATGTGGGCGCCGCTCGAAAACTGGGTGCGCACCCAGCACAATCCGCTGGCCAACAGGGTAACCATCTTCAGCGGCCCCGTCTTTCGGCCGGCCGACCAGCCGGTCAACGGCGTGCCGGCGCCCTATGCCTATTGGAAGCTCGCCGTTTCTTCCGTGCCGGCTGCCGTGAAGGGAGAAGTCAGGGAGCCCGAATTCGTCGTCGACGCGTTCTTCATTCCAGCCGACGCAACAGGCGAATTCGATCCCGAGCGATACCGGCTCCCGGTCGCCGAGCTTGAAAAACGCACCAGCCTGAATTTCGGCACGCTCATCGAATGGACAGATTCGGTGAAAAACCCCGGCCCGAATGGAACCGCGGCAGACGCGTTGGCGGGGCGCGTCAAACTGCTCGACAGCGCCGACGGCGCCACCAACGCGCTACGCGGTGAATTGATTGCCGTCCTCGGCAATCCGGACCTGCCGGTGCCCGAACGGCGCAAGATCGTGGCGGCTCTCGTCGAGATGGCCGGCCTCCAAAGCATGACCGGACTGACGCCCGCCGGACGCAGCAACGTGCTGGAGACCTTGCTCAGTGTTCCGCCCGACCTGTGGAGCCGCCCGGACTGGCTGCCTGTGTACGCCGCCGCGCGCCGCGCTGTCGCGGATCTCGATACACCAGCGGCCGACGGTCAGGCGATCATCGGCGACCAGGACCGCGAAGCGCTCAACACGTTGAAGGAACGGCTGCATATCCAGCAGAACCCGCAGACGGTTTACGTCCAGTTTGCCGGCATGACGCGCGAGGCCGCACAAGCGCTCTCCGCCAAAATGCGCGCCTTGGGCTGGGGCATCCCGACGCCCGGCGAGGAACGTGTGGCCGCTGCCGCCGGCAGGAACGAGGTTCGCTACAATCCCTACAACGACGCCGACCGCCGCGCCGCCGAACTTCTGGCCGCCGACCTCACCGCCGCCGGCCAGCCGGTGACCGCCCGAGCGGTGCCCGTTATCGGCGCCAACACACTGGAGATCTGGATCAGCACATAGGCGTGGCCGGTCGGGTCGCTGGAAAAAGGCCGTTCGTCAAAAAGCCGTGATGCACCGCTTCAAAACAGCGGCGATACTACGGGCTGGTTTTTCTCTGGGGGTTTTCCATGCGCACGCGTCACGCCGTCCTGCTTGCACTTTCCGCGCTTTCCATTCCCGCCGTCTCCATGCCGATCCAAAAGGCGAGCGCGCTGGAGCCTGAAAAATACACGGTCTATTGCGCCGACGACCGCATCGAGGTCTCGTTCTGGGACCTCGAGCAGATGAAGGTCCGCCGCGGCTCCAACGTCTGCCAGTTTCAGAGCTATACGAGCTACTCAAGCGCCTTGAATTTCGCCCAGAAGAACTTTGGCGGGGAAGGGGCGAGCTGTAGTTGTTAGCTCTGCTGAGCTGGGTGCCGCTTTCAGGAAAGCAGATGGGACGTTAGTCTCATCTGGCAGTTCTCGCATTTGCATCGAGGTATCATCCATGGCGCGCAGCACTTTTGTACGCCTCTTCGCCTTGGCGGCTCTCGTCGTTGGCGGAGTTGCCGTCTGGACTCATCTAGGCTTCAGAAACTGGGAGTGGCGTCAGCGGCTTGTAATAGAATTGGAAACACCAAACGGCTTGGTTTCGGGCGGGAGCGTGGTTGCGGTCCAAGCAAGGTCTTCACCGAAATGGCTACCCTTTTCGGGCGCCGGTGGGATGCAGAGTGCGACAACGGGGGAAGCCTCGATCATAGAGGTCCGTCCGGGCCAATACTTGTTCGCCCTGCTGGGCAATGAGAGAGAGTTGGCGCTGACGCTGTTTTTTCCTGAATCTGCGCCAAGTACAGCCGAGCGAGCGAAACTGCTTGAGACCCTGCGTGAGACGCGAGAGGTGCCACGCACCCGATACCCTTTGCTGGTCACGTTTATCGACATCAACGACCCGAAAACGATTCAAAGGGTGGATCCCGATAATCTTGCCGCGGTCTTCGGGCCAGCGGTATCAATGAAGCGCGTAACGCTCGAAATCACCGATGAGAATGTTACGGGCAGTGAGATTGAGAAGCTTCTGCCATGGTGGTCTTCATTTCAGAACAAGCAGCTCGACGGGGATAGATATTGGACCAATAAAAGTCGATATCCGTTCGCAAATTCGTTGAACCGCCTCGACTTCAAGAGAGGCTGAGTGAGCGCCATTGCGGTTCAGATGCCTCAGGCGGCGAAGCGTCAATAACTGCAGATTGATTTGACTGGCCATCACAAGAAAATGGTGGGCGATGCAGGGATTGAACCTGCGACCCCACCCGTGTGAAGGGTGTGCTCTCCCGCTGAGCTAATCGCCCGCTCGTTGCCCGAAGGCCAAGCGAGCCGCGATATAAGGGAGGCAGGCTGGTGAAGTCAAGGCGATGCGCGGGGCTTCTGCGCCTGAAAATAGGCGAGGGCAGGCGCTGCCGCGCAATCACCCGTTCGCTTGGCGGCCCGCCGCGCAATCATCCGTTCGCTCAGCCGGCCGCTGCTGCAATCAGCCGTTCCGCCAGGTCGAGAGTCAGCGCGTCGAAATGCGAAATCACAACCGACGGCTCGAATTCTCTGACATGGCGGTCGGTGTAGCCGAAATCGACGGCGACCACCGGAATGCCGGCGGCCTTGGCGGTGTCGATGTCGGTCTGCGAATCGCCGACCATCAGCGCACGGTCCGGATCGCCGCCGGCGAGCTTGATGGTTTCGGTCAGATGGCGCGGATCGGGCTTGCGGAAGGCGAACGTGTCCTGGCCGGCGATCGCTGCGAAATGCTTTGTCAGGCCGAGCCCCTCGATCAGCGCTTTCGAATGCACCTCATATTTGTTGGTGCAGATGGCAAGCAGATAGCCCGCCTTCTCGAAGCGGGCGATGGCCTCGACCACGCCGGGGTAGGGGCGCGACTTGCCGGGGATGTTGAGCGTGTAGTGGTCGAGGAACAGTTTTAGCAGCCGGTCATGCTCTTCGACGCCAAGCGATTTCTGCTGCGCGATATGCGCGCGCTCGATCATCACCCGCCCGCCCTGGCCGACAAAGCGCCGGAAGCCGGCTTCGTCGACAGGCGTAAGCTCGCTGGCGGCGAGGCTGTGGTTGAGGCTGTCGAGCAGGTCCGGCGCCGTGTCGATCAGCGTCCCGTCGAGGTCGAACACGATGATCGGTCTGGTCATGGCCTGTCCTGTGGCGATTGCATGCCGGCAGGCGATAGCGGCTATGCTTCATTCAGGCAAGCAGGCGGACAGCCAAAGTCTTTGACCCAGCGGGCAAAAGTGCTAGGAGCGCGCAACCAACCGAAATCCCGACCAAGCCAAAATCTGGGGCACACATGGATGCGAGGCAGTTGAAGGTCGAGGCCGCGCGGGCAGCCCTTGCCCATGTCAGCGACGGCATGCGGCTCGGCATCGGCACCGGCACCACGGCGGAAGAATTCGTGCGGTTGCTTGCCGAGAAGGTCGCCACCGGGCTCACCGTCATCGGCGTGCCGACGTCGGAGCGCACCGCAGCGCTGTGCCGCGAACTCGGCGTGCCGCTGTCGACGCTGGAGGAAACGCCCGAGCTCGACCTCACGGTCGACGGCGCCGACGAGGTCGATCCGGCGCTGACCCTGATCAAGGGTGGCGGCGGCGCGCTGCTGCGCGAGAAGATCGTCGCGGCGGCCTCCGGGCGCATGATCGTCATTGCCGACAGGTCGAAAATGGTCGACACCCTCGGCCGGTTTCCGCTGCCCATCGAGGTCAATCAATTCGGCCTGCGCGCCACCGAGATCGCGGTCGCGGCAGCGGCCAAAAGTCTCGGCCTTTCCGGCCCGGTTACATTGAGGATGACGGGGGGCCAGCCTTTTGTTACAGACGGCGGCCATTTTATCCTCGATGCATCTTTTGGCCGCATTCCGGATACAAGAGCGCTTTCGAATGCTCTCCATGCCATCCCCGGCGTGGTCGAGCATGGTCTTTTCATCGGGCTGGCGTCAGCGGCCATCATCGCCGGCGGCGACGGCATCCAAACCGTCCATGCCGCCCGAAAACCAGGGAGTTCTACCGATCATGATGTTGCATAAACGGGTTCGCCAATTCTCCGCCGTCGTGGCGGCTTCGGCTGTCCTGGCGTTCACCGCGCCGGCGTTTTCGCAGGATGTCACCGAATCGCATCTGAAGGCGGCACGCGCCGCGGTCGCGGCGATCCACGCGACCGACCCGTTCGACAACATCCTGCCGCAGGCCGCAGCCGGGCTTGAGGACCAGCTGATCCAGAAGAACCCGGATATGCAGGAGCTGATCACCAAGACCGTCGCCGAGAAGGCTCTGGCGCTGGCGGCGCGTCGCGCCGATCTGGAGAAGGAGGCAGCATTGGCCTATGCCAAGGTGTTCTCCGAAAAGGACCTCACCGACATCGCCGCTTTCTACAATTCCGACGCCGGCAAGAAGCTGCTCGACAGCGGCCCGGCGGTGACGCGCGATTTGGTCAAGGCTGCCGACATCTGGCAGAACGGCGTAGCGCGCGATCTCGCCCAGCAGGTTGGCGAGACGCTGGCCGCTGCCGCGAAGGCCGCTGCTCCGGCCACGCCCGCACCGGATAACGCAACTGCTCCGGCCGATGGCGCTGCCCCGGCCGACGGTGCTGCACCTGCTGACGGCGACCAGCCGGAAGCCCCGAAGAACTAACGCGTCTCTTTTCGCCTGCGGCACCCCTGCCGCTGGACCAAGAAAGCCCGGTGCAAACCGGGCTTTTCTTTTGGCCTCATGCAGCCTACCTGTCTCAAACATTTTGCAGGCAAGGAGCGGCGGCATGGCCGGTTACGACTACGATCTCTTCGTCATCGGTGGCGGCTCCGGCGGGGTGAGGGCGGCGCGCGTGGCGGCAGCGCTGGGAAAACGCGTCGGCATCGCCGAGGAATACCGCTATGGCGGCACCTGCGTCATCCGCGGCTGCGTGCCGAAGAAGCTGTACGTCTATGCCTCGCAATTTCCCGAGCATTTTGCCGATGCCGCCGGCTACGGCTGGACGGTGCCGGAAGCGAGCTTCGACTGGGCGACGCTGGTCGCCAACAAGGATCGCGAGATCGCCCGGCTCGAAGCCATTTACGAGAAGAACGTGAAAGGCGCCGGCGGCGAGACGTTCCACTCGCGCGCCATGCTGGTCGACCCGCATGTCGTGCATCTCCTGGGCAACGACCGCACCGTCACCGCCGACCAGATCCTGATCGCAACCGGCGGCCGGCCGGCGCCGCATCCCGCCCTTGTCGGCCACGAGCATTGCATCTTTTCCAACGAAGCCTTCGATCTCAAGCAATTGCCGAAGGCGATCATGATCGAGGGCGGCGGCTACATCGCCGTCGAATTCGCCAACATCTTCCATGGCCTGGGCGTCGACACCACGCTGGTCTACCGCGGGAAGGAGATCCTGTCGCGCTTCGACATGGACCTGCGGCGCATGCTGCACGAAACCATGGAGAAGAAGGGGATAAAAATCCTCTGCCACGCCGTGTCGGAATGGGTGCGCAAGCGGCCGGATGGGCGGCTGGATGCGCTGGTCACCGGCGGCAAGGTGCTGACGGTCGACCAGGTCATGCTCGCCATCGGCCGCATCCCCAACACCGAGAATATGGGCCTGGAAGGCGTCGGCATCGAGCTCGGCAAGACCGGCGCCATCGTCGTCGACCAGTATTCCCGCACCAACATCGACAACATCTGGGCGATCGGCGACGTTACCAACCGTGTGCAGTTGACGCCGGTGGCGATCCACGAAGCCATGTGCTTCATCGAGACCGCGTTCAAGGGCAACCCGACCGCGCCCGACCACGACACGATCCCGACCGCCGTGTTTTCACAGCCGGAGATCGGCACGGTCGGCCTGTCCGAGGACGATGCGGTGAAACGCTACTCCGACATCGAAATCTACCGCGCCACGTTCCGGCCGATGCGGCATACGCTGTCGGGCCGCGACGAAAAGATGCTGACGAAGCTGGTGGTCGACGGCACCACACGAAAAGTGCTCGGCGCTCACATTCTTGGGCCGGATGCCGGCGAAATGGCGCAGCTTCTCGGCATTCCGCTGAAGGCCGGCGTCACCAAGGACGATTTCGACCGCACCATGGCCGTGCACCCGACAGCGGCGGAAGAACTGGTCACCATGTACAAGCCGACCTACCGCGTGAAGGACGGCGTGCGGGTCGATTAAGCTAGCGCACGCAGTCTTAGAGAGCCCCATCGCGGCGGTTGCTGCCACCGCGATGGGAATGCTCGAGGCCTGCTAGAGCAGCGTGCCGCGCAGGATGACCAGCGCTACGGAAAAGTAGATCACCAGGCCGGTGACATCGACCAGCGTGGCGACGAACGGCGCCGAGGCGCTCGCCGGATCGAAGCCGATCCGTTTCAGCGCAAATGGCAGCATCGATCCCGACAGCGAACCGAAGGTGACGATCCCGATCAGCGCTGCCCCCACGGTCGCCGCGATCAGCGGCCAGTGCGGCCCGTAGTCGTAAAAACCCATATATTGCCACAGCGCGATGCGGCAGATGCCGACCACACCAAGCATGGCGCCGAGCACAAGACCGGTGGGTAGTTCGCGCAACGCCACCCGCCACCAGTCGCGAAGGCCGATCTCGCGCAGCGCCAGCGCGCGGATGACCAGCGAGGTCGCCTGCGAGCCGGAATTGCCGCCCGAGCTCATGATCAGCGGGATGAACAGGGTCAGCACGATCGCCTTTTCCAGTTCGCCCTCATAGCTTTGCATGGCGTTGGCGGTCAGCATCTCCGAGATGAACAGCGCGCACAGCCAGCCGCCGCGCTTCTTGATCATGGCGAGAAAACTCATCTTCATGTAGGGCTCGTCCAGCGCCTCCATGCCGCCGAAACGGTGCACGTCCTCGGTCGTCTCCTCGATCATGGTGTCGATGATGTCGTCGATGGTGACGATGCCGAGGATCTTGCCGTGGTCGACGACGGGAACCGCGAGCAGATCGTATTTGGAGATGGTCTGCGCCAGGGTCTCGCGATCGGTGAGCGGCGTCACCGTCACCGGCGCGCGGTCCGGCGCCACCGACAGGATCGGATCGTCCGGCTCGCCGGTGATCAGCCGGCGCAGGCCGGTCGAGCGCACCAGCACATGCGTATCGGGGTCGACGATGTAGATGGCGTAGACGGTCTCGCGCGTCCGCTCCACCTTGCGGATGTAGTCGAGCGTGCGGCCGACGGTCCAGTCCGAAGGCACGCTGACGAACTCGGTCGTCATGATCGAGGCGGCACTGCCTTCGGGGTAGCCCAGAATGGAAAGCAGCGTTGCCCGCAGCGGCGGCGCCAGTCCGCCGAGCAGCTCGGAACGCGCCGGCTCGTTCAGCTCGCGCAGGATGTCGGCGGCCCGGTCGACCGACATGGCGGTGATGAGCTTGCAGGCCTTGGCGCGCGGCAGCGCCTCGGCCAGTTCGGACGCACCGTCGAGTTCGGGCTGGTCGAAGATCTCGACCAGCCGCTCGAACGGCACTTCGCACAGCAGCTCAATCGCGGTTTCGCGAGGTTCCCGGTTCAGGGCCTCGACGACATCGGCGACGTGATCATTGGCAAGGATACGGGCGATCGCGACTGCATCGTCGCCCGCTACGACGGGGGAAAATTCGTTCATGGCTCACTCCTTGCCGTCCGGCAGGACGTGAGCCATCAGGTCACGTCTAGGCGGACGGCGGTTGCGTTCGACTACTGTCGCCAGGCATGGCGCGGTGACCTTTCCGCTTGCGGGTTCGATTTGAAATGCTGCAAGCCGGGCGCAACATAGGAGCGCATTTTGGCGAGTCAATCGCCGGAATGGCTGAAAACAGCCGGGAACAGGTCCAATCGCGAGACTGTGATCGACCGTCGTCGTTGCCGCACCGTTGCGGCCCGCCAAGAGCTTAGTGGGATTGCTATTTCTGCTTCAGCCGGCGCGAGAAGCGCAGCCATTTGTCCTCGACCGGCCGCGGCGGCTGCACCAGGATGGTGGTGAGTTCGCGCGGCAGGTTCGGAATGAGCGGCTTCTTGGTGGCGACGCCGTCGGCGATCGCGACCACGCTGTGGTAGAACTCCTCGCCCGAGAGCGAACGTGGCGCCACCGCCTCGTGCATGATGCTGATCACCGTGACATCGGGACAATTGTCCTTGATCGCCTGGTGGAAAGCGATCTTGCCATCTGGATCGAGCGCGCCGGTGGCTTCGTCGAGGAACAGCAGCCCGGGCTGCTGCAGCACGATGCGGGCCACCACCAGCTTCTGCTTCTGGCCGCCCGAAAGCATTTGATCCCAGATCTTTCCCTCCCGGCTTTCATCGGCCATGTGTTCGATGAAGTCGCCGAGGCCGGCCTTGTGCAGGGCAGACGCCACCTGCGCATCGCCATAGTCCTGCTCTGAGCCGGGCAGGCACACCAGCTGCTTCAGCGACACCTGCTGCAGCTTGACCTCCTGGGCGGCGTAGAAACTTTTCACGCCGTCGGGGAAGACGATGGTGCCGCGGCCATAGGGCCACAGGCCGTTGATCGCCTTGACCAGTGAAGTTTTGCCGCTGCCGGACTCTCCCTTGAGGAACGTCCACTCGCCGCGCCGGAAGCGCAGATTGGCAGCGCTCAGGAACGGCGTGGCGTCTTCGCCCTGATGCGCCAGTTCGAGCTTCTGGATGGTCAGGCCGAAGACCGGGTTCTGGCTGGCATAGTGGAAGTCCGACTGGCCGGTCTGGCTGTAGAATTCCTGGGGTTGCTGGACGTTCTCGATGGCGTTCGCCAGTTCGGTCACGCGCTGGCTGTTGGCGCGCAGCGTAGCGAGGCTCGGCATTACATGGATGAACCACGAACACTTGCTGATCAGAGCGTTGACCTGCTCGGAACCGGTTATGTAGCCCTTGAGGTCGACGCCGTTGTGGATGAACGGCACCAGACCAGGTCCATAGGCGACCACTTTGGCTCCGACAAAGTTGTAGACCGATTCGAATCCCGCATAGGCGGTGTTGACGATGTTGAGCTTCGACCAGGTTTTATCGATGTCGAGATAGAGCCGGCCATGTATCGTCTTCTGCACGTCTTCGCCTTGCGACGCCGCCACATGGAAGCTGCGGCGCAATAAAGTGATCAGTTCGCTGCGGTAGGTGCCTTCGGCCTTCTGCATCCTGATGTTGAGCCACTCCAGCATTCCGCCGAGTTTGATCGCGATCCAGGTGTTGACGGGCACGTAGATGGCGACCGCTACGAGAGCAAGGGCGACGCTGCCATAGCTGCCGAGGAACTCCAGTCCAGCTACTTCCACGGAATTGGCCAGCAAAGCTCCACCGACAAAGTAGAGCGAGGTGAAGACGCCGAACACGCCTTGGGCAAGACCGAGAGCGCCCCCTGCCATGTCCTTGATCGATTCTTGCACGCGCTGGTCGATGTTGTCAGGCGCTGGCGCGCCTGATGCGCCATTCTGGGCGTGGTAATGCGTATGGTTGGTATCGAGCAGCGCCGCATTGAAGCGCGCGTTCAGCCAGGCACGCCATTTGCGATGCAGTGTCGCCGATACAAATTTGCAGGCGCCTATGATTCCCATGTCCTTGAACACGACCAGCAGCACAAGCAAGCCGGCATTGGTAAGCACCGTTTCAAGAGGCGCGGTATTCGCGGCATCGTGGAAAAAAGCGATTGAGGCTGCCAGTTCGCCCGCCGACACGGTAAACCAGACGTCGGCCTTGCTCGACAGGGCAATCAGAAGTGCGAGGACGATGGTGAGGGTCCAGGCTTCCCTCCACCGGTCCGAGAACCAGTAGGCCCGCATCAGTCCCCAGAAGGTCCGCATCGACGATACTGGCGTCAGGGGCGACGGGCCAGCGGCGGCGTCGCGGTTCCAAAGTGCCGATATTGAACGTCGCGGTCTGTCGACCCGAATCACAATCCCGCCCAAACCTTTTTTAGTTTTGTTACGGATAGTAACACCAATTGATCATTTTCTATTAATTTTATCTCGGCGAATGTGAGGCAGCCCACGTGACGTTGCCATGAGGCAACAGGTGGTGTGTGGCGACGGCCGCCTCCAGGCCAAATATCTCGTTTGGTTTCAATGTTTTGTGAGAACGTCGAGATGTACGAAAAGCTTCCCTTGGGGAAGCCGGATTCACGGTTTCGTGAACCGCCAGGCCTTGCCGATCGGCCGGTTTTCTTTACCGCCCGGCCAAAAATATTCCGGTCGTGATCGCTTCGGGTTCACCCGAATCGTCCGTTCCCGAGACCGAGAAGTGCCCGGAAATAGTCTTGGCGGCGCTGTCGATCACCACACCGCCGGGGCGAACTTTTTAGCTACCGCTCAACAAGATTTGACAATCCATATGCCGCCTGTTGAACCTTGCGCAGCACTGTCGGCACTCATTGCATATCCGGTTCTCCAACAAGGAAGCTCCCCAATGCTTGCACGCGCAGCCGCTCCAGCAATCCTGTCCCTCTTTGCCTTTCTGCCTCTGGCGCATGCCGGCAACCAGACCATTCCGGCGAGCGCCGAGGGCCAAATCGAGTTCAACACGCCGTCAGGCAACATCGGCTGCATCTACACACCGAAGGGTGGCACCAGCACCTACCAGCCGCAGGATGGCGGTCCGGAACTGAGCTGCTCGCGCGTCGAGCCGAGCTACGTCACTGTGATCCTCGGGCCGAACGGGCCGGCGACCCAGATCAAGAATCCGGGCGAACAGGGCTGCTGCAGCGATGTCGCCAAGCTGGCCTATGGCAACAGCTGGAGCAAAGGACCGTTTAGCTGCCAGTCGTCAACCAAGGGACTGACCTGCACGGGCAGCAACGGTCACGGCTTCTTCGTCAGCAAGGCCAAGGTGACGGTCAAGTAATCAACCGGTCTTTTCCAGCTCGCCCTTGGCCTTGGCGGCGGCGACCTGGCGGATGGCGTCGGCCAGCGTGTCGGCGTCCTGCGCGCCCATGACGGCATATTTGCCCTCAAGCAGGAAGCACGGCACGCCGGTGATGCCCATGCGCGATGCCGTGGCGATTTCCGTGCGCACCGCCTCGACGTCGGCGTCGGTCGGCAACAGCGTTTCGACCACGGCGGCGTCCATGCCGGCCTCGCGGGCGGCTTCGATCAGCACCGCGTGATCGCCGATATTGGCGCCTTCCTCGAAATACAATTGGAACAGCCGGCGCACCAACCGGTTCTGCACGGCTTCGCCGGCAGCGCCCGCCCAGCGGATAACGCGATGCGCGTCCAACGTGTTGGCGGCGACCTTGATGGCGTCGAAGGCGAAGTTGATCCCTTCAGCCTCGCCGAGCGGCTCGATGCGGGCATGCATCTGGCGGATACGCTCCTCGCTGCCGAACTTGGCCAGCATGTATGCGCGCCGGTCTTTGCCCTCCGGTGGGACGGTCGGGTCGAGTTGGAATGGCCGCCAGCGCACATGCACCTCGACGTCGCCGACAGCGGCGATCGCCTTGTCGAGCCGCTTCTGGCCGATGAAGCACCAAGGGCAAACGGCGTCGGAAACCACATCGACGGTAATGGAATTGTCTTCGCTCATCTTGATCTCCTGCGGCCGAACGCATCTTTGAGCATGATCTCGTCCGAAAACCGGCAACCACTTTTCGGGATCATGCTCAGTTCGGCTTGCGCCACCAGGTTGGCCATTGATAACCGAATATGGGCGTCTTTTTCGGATGGTCCAGATAATTCCAGTAAGCGAGCCATTGCTGCGCATTGTACTGCATCGGCACCATGTAGTTGCCGGAGATGAGCAATCGGTCGAGGACGCGCACCGCGGCGACATAATCCTCCTTGGTCCGCGCTCTCAGCATCGCATCGATCGCCGCGTCCACCGCCGGATCGGCGACGCCGGCCAAGTTGAAGGAACCTTCCCTCTTGGCTTCTGAAGAACCCCAGCGAAAACTCTGCTCGATGCCGGGCGACAGCGAGTTGCTGAAACCGCTCGACCCGATCAGCACCTCGAAATCGAAACGCTGCTTGCGTGACTGGATCTGGTCGGCTTCGAGACTGCGAATGGTCACCGTGATGCCGATCTTCTCCAGCGTGCGCTGATAGATGGCGGCAAAACGTTCCTCCTCCTGCGAGGAGGTCAGGATCTCGAAGCCGAAGGGGTTCCCCTTGGGGTCCTGCAGCACCCCATCCTTCACGGCATAGCCCTCGCTCTTCAAAAGGTCGAAGGCCACCTTCAGCACCTTGCGGTCCTGGCCCGTGCCATCGTTCACCGGCGGTCGCCAGGTGCCGTCCATGACGTCGGCCGGCACGCGTCCGGGGTAGGGCGCCAGCAGCGCCTTCTCCCTGTCGCTGGCGGGATGGCCGAGCGCCGAAAGCTCGGAATTCTGCCAATAGCTCATTGTGCGCGTGTATTTGCCGCCGAACAGGTTCTTGTTGGCCCATTCGAAGTCGTAGAGCATGCCGAGCGCGCGCCGCACCACCGGATTGGAGAACTTCTCCAGCCTGCTGTTGAACAGGAACCCGGTCACCACGGGCGGTATGCCGGTGTCGAAGGTTTCGGCGATTACTTCGCCCCGGTGGAAGGCGGGAAAGTCGATATCGCGCTCGCGCTTGACCGGATCGCCCTCATCATAAATGGCGCAGATGCCTTTCTTGAACGCTTCCGTCTTGGCATTGGCGTTGAGGAAATATTCGATGGTGATCTGGTCGTAATTGTCGAAGCCGCGCTTGGAGGGGATGTCCTTGCCCCAGTAATTCGGGTTGCGCTTGAAGACGATGCGCTGCCCCGGCTGCACTTTGTCAACGATGTAGGGACCACTGCCGATCACCGGCTTCAGCGTCGTCTTGTCGAAGGTGTCCTTGTTGAAGGCGTGCTTGGGGATGATCGGCGTCAGTGCGATGATCAAAGGTGTCTCGCGGTTGGCCTTGTCGTTGAAGGTAAAGCGCACGCTGTGATCGCCGGTCTTTTCGAGCTTGGCGATCAGGCTCATGCGATCGCTGTAGGGCGGGCGGCCCTTGTCGGTGAAGACATCGTAGGTGAACAGCACGTCCTCCGGCGTCACCGGCTCGCCGTCCGACCACTTTGCATTTGGGTTGAGGTGGAATTCGATCGACTTGCGCTCGGGATCCATGTCGGCGCTGTCGGCCAGTAGGCCGTAGAGGCTGAAAGCCTCATCGTAATTGCGCGTCATCAACGGCTCGAAGACGAGGTTGCCGTAGTTGAGATCCTGCATGCCGCGCGCCGTGGTGCGCAGGCTTTTCAGAATGAAGGGGTTCAGATTGTCGAAACTGCCGACGACGCAATAGGTGATGTTGCCGCCCTTCGGCGCATCGGGATTGACGTAGTCGAAATGCTGGTAGTCGGCCGGCAGCGCCGGCTCGCCCTGCATGGCGATGGCATGTTTCGGCTCCGACATCGCGGGCTGAAGCGAAAAGGCTGGAAGTGAGATCGCGGCGATCAGCCAAACAAGAACGCGGCCCATGACCGTCTCCTTACTGGGCGGCTTGATGATTCGGAGTGCACCCTAGCATGGCGCCGCTGCGCTCCGGCCAGATACGTCAGCCCAAATCGCACGACCAATGGTACGGCCAAGAATCGCAGGTGCCGGGCTGGATTCGACTGCCCATGCAGTGTAACACGCGCTCCGAAGTCATTCTGTTGCCTCAATTCGGCAACAGGTAGCTGGACCACACGGCGCGAAGAAGCCGGTCCCGGGATCATTTGAGAGGAAGTGCACGACATGACGAGCCTGAACAGCAACGCGTACCGCCTTTCGGTCATGGCCGCAGGCGTGGCCGGCTTTCTGGTCGCCGGGCTTCCCGCTGCTTCCGCACAGCAGCAACAGCAGATTCCGCAGGGCTGGTTCAAGGCCTGCACCAAGCAGGAAGACGTCGACATCTGCAATGTCCAGAACATCGTCACCGCCGGCAACGGCCAGCTCGTCACCGGCGTCAGCCTGATTGAGCTGAAGGGCAAGGTGAACCGCAAGGTGTTCCAGGTCACGGTCCCGACCGGACGTCTGGTGCCTCCCGGCATCGGCCTGCAGATCGACGCCGGCAAGGCGCAGAAGCTCGATTATGTCATCTGCTTCCAAGACCGTTGCGTGGCCGAAGTGCCGCTGACCGACACGCTCGTCGCTTCCTTCAAGAAGGGCCAGTTGATCACGCTGACCTCGATCAATTTCCAGAACCAGGCGAACCCGATCAAGGTCGCCTTGACCGGCTTCAGCGGCGCCTATGACGGCCCGCCGCTGCAGCAGTCCGACATCGAGGACCGGCAGAAGAAGCTTCAGGACTTCGTTGCCAAGAACAACCAGGATTTTGCCAAGAAGCTCAAGGACGAGCAGGACAAGGCCAAGGCCGCCAACTGATCTCGAGCGAAATCAAAAATAAAAAAGCGGGGCATTGCCCCGCTTTTTTGTTGCCCCGCTCAGGATGCGGTCAGTGCCTCGACTGGCGCTTCGGCTCGTAGCGTCCGTCCGGCCGCTTGTCGAACATCTCGCCGATCTGCGGATGCCGGACCGGCTCGCCCGACTGGTCCTCAAGCAGGTTCTGCTCTGAGACGTAAGCGATGTATTCGGTTTCCGAATTCTCGGCGAGCAGATGATAGAACGGCTGGTCCTTGCGCGGCCGCACATCGGCTGGGATCGCCTCGTACCATTCGTCGGTGTTGGCGAATTGCGGATCGACATCGAAAATGATGCCGCGAAATGGAAACAGCCGGTGGCGAACCACCTGTCCGATCGAGAATTTGGCTGTTTTCATCATACTCACCACTAAGCCCTGAAGCGCCCGGCGTCCCTTGGAGTGCACGGCACGCGCTCTAAGGCTTTGAATTTACATACGCCGTCACCAAAAATCGAGCCCGACTTTAGGGCTGGTATCCGACCCTATCTGGCGCAGACTGTGGTTCAATTCAATGCCGAAGCGCTTGACGCCTTGTGAAGCTACGGGCTAGCCCAGCCAAAGGGTTTCGGCCCAGGGCAAAAAATGTCTGACGTCATCGGTCTTGTTCTTCCGTTTTTCGGGCTGATTTTCATCGGTTTTCTGGTCGCGCGCATCACCAGGCAGCCGCTGGAGGCGCTTGGCTGGATGAACACCTTCATCGTCTACGTCGCGCTTCCAGCCCTGTTCTTCCAACTGCTTGCGCGGACACCGTTCGAGCAGCTGACGGAATGGCGGTTCATCTTCGGCTCGGTGTTTTCCACCTACACGATCTTCTCGATCATGTTCGTCTGGTCCGTGCTGGCATCGCGCGGCGAGATCGCCCAGTCCACCATCAAGGCATTGGCTGCCGCCTACGGCAATATCGGCTATATGGGGCCTGGGCTGGCCCTGCTCGCCTTTGGCGAGCAGGCAGCGGTACCCGTGGCGCTGATCTTCTGCTTCGAAAACATCATGCACTTCGCCATCGCGCCGATGATGATGGCGCTGTCTGGCGACGACAAGACCTCGCCATGGCGGCTGATCATCGGCGTCACCAGGAAAATCGTCCTGCATCCATTCATCATCGCCACCGCGCTTGGTGTCGGCGCCGCCTATCTGGGCTTTCACCCGCCGCAGCCGGTCGATCGCCTGCTTGAATATCTTTCGCGGGCCGCCGCCCCTTGCGCTTTGTTTGCCATGGGCGTGACGCTGGCGCTGCGGCCGCTCAACCGCGTGCCCCACGAACTGGCGTCGATCGCGGCGCTGAAACTGATCCTCCATCCACTGCTTTGCTATGTCGTGCTGAGCTGGGTCGGCAATTTTTCCGCGATCTGGGTGTTTTCAGCCGTGCTTTTGGCGGCGTTGCCGACGGCGACCAACGTCTTCGTCATTGCCCAGCAATATGGCGTCTGGGTGCAGCGCGCCTCGGCCAGCGTGCTGATCACCACCTGCCTCTCGGTGCTGACGGTGACCGGGCTGCTCTACATGATCCGCCACGGCATCTTACCGCCGGACCTCTTTCCCTAAGCCTGTAAGCGCCGCAAAGCCGCTGCCCGGCCTTAAGCCCTCGCGCATAAAGAAGGCGCGCAATGGCGCGAAACTGCCGAGCACGTTGAGCCCGGCGCTGCGCGCCATCTGCGCCGGCAGCATGTCCGAGAGCAGCGACATGTTGAGCAGATTGACCGCGCCGCTGCGCGCCAGAATGTCGGGACGGCGCCTGGAATCATAAGTGGCGAGCGCCTTTGCAGCGCCAGGATCGCTGCGGTTTTCACCTGCGATTCCAATCAGATCATCGATGTCCCTGATGCCGAGGTTGAGGCCCTGGGCGCCGATCGGCGGAAACACATGGGCGGCCTCGCCGACCAGCGCCACACGGTTTTGCGCGAAGCGCCCCGGTGATGCCGCCGACAGCGGGTAGATCTGCCGGCCGGGTTCGACCGACACCCGCCCCAGCATCGATTGCATTTGTCGTTCGACACGCTCGGAAAGTGTCGCATCGTCGAGCGCGGCAAGGTCTTTGGCCGTTTCCGGTTTCACCACCCAGACAAGGCTGGAGCGGTTGCCGGGCAGTGGCACCTGGGTGAACGGACCAGTTTCGGTGTGGAATTCGGTCGAGGTGAAGCCGTGCTCGCTGCGGTGGCCGAAGTTCAGCACCAGTGCTGCTTGCGGATAGGATCGCACCGACGCGGCTATGCCCGCCGCCTCACGGGCCGGCGACAGGCGCCCATCCGCGGCGACCGCCAGCGAGGCGGATACTTCGCTTCCATCGGTCAGAACGGCATGAGCCTGGTCGGCTTCCAGACGCCAGCTCTCGACCATAGCCTTCAGCCATTCGATGCCGGGATGCGCGGTGACGGCCCTGGCCAGCGCCGGATGGAGCGCGCTGTTGGGCAAATTGAGCCCGAACTGCTCCTCGCCGATCTCCGTGGCGCGAAAGGTCACCACGGGGCTGCGGATCAGCCGGCTTGTGGCATCGACGATGCGCATGACCTTCAGCGGCGCGGCCTTTTGTCTGATCTCGGCCAGCACGCCCAGACGATCGAGAATCCTAAGGGCAGGGTTCATCAGCGCCGTGGTCCGCCCGTCTGGGCCGCCCGCCTCGGGTCCGACGAGCGTCACGGGAAATCCCGCTTCGGCAAAACCGAGCGCGGCGATCAGCCCTGCAGGGCCGCTGCCGGCAACCAGTATCCGTGCTGTTTCCCGATGATCCAAATTCGGCTTCCGGATTGCCATGCAGGTCCATCCTGTCTGCCCATGGATATAGGCCGGATCATGCGGCTTGATCAACGCGGCGATTCGGCCCATTCGATTGTCATGACCGGTGAGCAGGACGATCTCAGCCATCTCGACCGCGCCGGCCGCGCCACGGCAAGCCTTGCCCGCAATCCTCGCCCAACGGTCAACATCGCCATCGGCGGCAGCATTCTGCTCGCCTGGTTCATTCTCGGCGCCATGGCAATTCGCGGCGCTGAAAGCAGGCTTCCCGGCGCCGGCGTTCCGGGCGATGCGGTGCTGCGTTACCTGCCACAACTACCGTTGCCGGGTTTTCTCGACCGCTTCTTCGGCCTGTGCCTCACACCCGCACCGCTCGACGCCGGCAGCGGCGCACAATTTCTGGCCCTGACAGCGATGTGGTTCCTGATGGCTGTGGCGACGATGCTGCCGTCGGCGGCGCCGATGATCCGCACCTATTGCGAAATCGCTGACACCGCCCGCATCAAGGGCGAGCCGGTGGCTCATCCACTGGTTCTGGTTTCGGGCTACCTCTGCACATGGCTCGTCGCCTCGGCCGGTTTCGCAATGCTGACCCTGGCCGTCCACGCGTTTGCGTCGTCGGGGCGGTTGCTCGATCCGGTGACCGGCTTTGCCGCAGCTCTCGCGCTGCTCGTTGCCGGCCTCTACCAGTTCAGCAGCCTCAAGCAGGCCTGCCTGACAAAATGCCGGAATCCCTTCGCTACCCTGTTTTCCAACTGGAGCGCCGAGCCCAGTCGCATTTTCCGGCTCGGGCTGGAGCAGGGCCTGTGGTGCCTCGGCTGCTGCTGGGCGCTGATGTTGGTGATGTTTGCCGTCGGCACCATGAACGTGTTCTGGATGGCGCTGATCGGCCTGTTCACCCTGATCGAAAAACAGACCACCGGCAGGCTTCCAACCCGAGTGGCCGGTGCGATACTGCTTGTCTGGGCAGTCGCCCTGCTAGTAGTCTCGGCATGACGGGGGAGAATTCCATGGCGGAGCAAGGCTGGGCAATGAAAGGAGAGCTCGTACTCTCCTGCAATTGCACGGTTTTTTGCCCTTGCGTGCTGTCGCTTGGCAGCCATCCGCCAACCGAAGGCTATTGCCAGACATGGGCGGGCTTCCGCATCGATGCCGGCCATTTCGGTGAGGTCGACCTGTCCGGCCTCAATCTCGGACTGGTCATGGAAATCCCCGGCTATATGAGCCGCGGCAACTGGACAGCGGGCCTGTTCATCGACAAGCGCGCTTCGGTCTACGCGGTGAAAGCGCTCACCAAGATCTTCACCGGCAAGGCCGGCGGAACCACGTCGCTGCTGTCCATTCTTGTCGGCAAGTTCCTCGGCGTCGAGCAGGTGCCGATCACCTATGAGACGCGTGACAAGACCCGTATTTTCCAGATACCGAAGATCATCGACGGGGCGGTGACACCGATTCCCGGCAAGGATCGCGAGAAGGATACCGTGATCAGCAACTCGGAATACTGGATCGCACCGGAGATCATCGTGGCCAGGTCCGACAAGAGCAAGATGCGGGCCTTCGGCCGCAACTGGAACTTTGCCGGCCGTTCGGCCGAAATCTGCAAGCTGGATTGGCGGGGCCCGTGAGCAAGAATACAAGGGCCAGGCAAATCGCGGAGAAGATCACCGATCGGATTCCGAGGCCGAAGAAGAAGGTCACCTGGCCGCAGGCGCGTGCGTTCTCGGTGCATCTGTTGACCGCGTCGGGCTCGTTCCTGGCCTTCCTGTCGCTGGTGGCGGCAAGCGAGGAACGCTGGACGGCGATGTTCTGGTGGCTGGGTCTGGCGCTGTTCGTCGACGGCATCGACGGCCCCATCGCGCGCAAGCTCGAGGTCAAGGAGATCCTGCCGACCTGGTCGGGCGAACTCCTCGACAACATCATCGACTATGTCACCTATGTGCTGATCCCCGCCTTCGCGCTCTACCAGCGCGGCTTCATGGGCGAAAAGCTGTCGTTTCTGTCGGCGGCCATCATCGTCGTGTCGAGCGCCATCTACTATGCCGACACCGGCATGAAGACGAAGGAGAACTTCTTCAAAGGGTTTCCGGTGGTCTGGAACATGGTGGTGTTCACCCTGTTCGTCATCGAGCCAGGGCAATGGGTGTCCTTCGGCGTCGTCGTGGCGGCCGGCATCCTCACCTTCGTGCCGATCAACTTCATCCATCCGGTGCGGGTGGTGCGACTGAGGCCCATCAATCTCGGCATGACGCTTTTGTGGTGCGCTTTCGGCGCGCTGGCACTGGCGCAGGCGGCCCTTGCCGCCTTCTACGACCAGATCGGCGTTTTGGGCGAACAGGTCAGCGTCTTCACCAAGGTCGGCATTACCGTCACCGGGCTTTACCTCGCCTGCATCGGCGGTATCATGCAGTTCTTCCCTAAGCTCGGCGCCAAGCCGGACGACACGAAAGCCTAACTGCAAAAGGCCTGACCGCAGGAAAGCCCGAAAATGTCCAAAGCGATCCGTATCCACGCCCATGGCGGTCCGGAAGTCCTGACCTATGAGGATGCCGATCCGGGGCAACCCGGCGCCGGGCAGATCCTGGTCAGGCACACGGCGATCGGCCTCAATTTCATCGATGTCTATCATCGCACCGGCCTCTATCCACCGCCAGGAGGATTTCCACTGATCCCGGGCGGCGAAGCTGCCGGCGTGGTTCTTGAGGTCGGCACTGGCGTCGACTGGCTGAAGCCGGGCGATCGCATCGCCTATGCCGTCAATGTCGGCGCCTATTCAGAACAGCGCGTCGTCGCCGCCGAGCGCGTGGTCAAGGTGCCGGACGGCATCAGCGACGAGCAGGCGGCGGCCATGATGCTGAAAGGCATGACGGCGGAGTATCTGCTGCGTCGCACCTTCAAGGTCAAAGCGGGCGACACCATCCTGTTCCACGCCGCCGCCGGCGGCGTCGGGCTGATCCTCGGTCAGTGGGCGAAACACCTCGGCGCCACCGTCATCGGCACGGCCAGTTCCACCGACAAGATCGAACTCGCCAAGGCGCATGGCTTCGACCATGTCATCAACTACAAGGAGCAGGATTTCGTCGCCGGCGTCGCCGCCATCACCGGCGGCAAGAAATGCGACGTCGTCTACGATTCGGTCGGCAACGACACATTCCCGGCCTCGCTCGACTGTTTGCGGCCGCTCGGCATGTTCGTCGCTTTCGGGCAGTCCTCGGGGCCAATCCCGCCCTTTTCGATGTCGCTGCTGGCGCAGAAGGGCTCGCTGTTCGTCACCAGACCGACGCTGTTCGTCTACAATGCCAAGCGCGAGGACCTCGAAGTCTCCGCCGCGGCCCTGTTCGACGTGGTGCTGAGCGGCGCGGTCCAGATCAAGATCAACCAGCGCTATGCGCTGAAGGATGCCGGCAAGGCGCAGGCCGATCTCGAAGCGCGCAAAACGACAGGCACGACCATTCTGGTTCCCTGATCTGCCTTGCTTTTCAGCCGCTTTGTCGTGGCGGCGAGCACCGCCTGCACGAAAAACCGGCCGGTTAGTTTGTTGTGCGAAGCAGGCTTATTTTTAGCCCTTGAGTTTCCGCTGAAATTCTTGAAGCTCTTTCAAGGTGGGTGCTGCTTTCGCACGAGAGCAGCCAGCGCATACCATGCTGGCGGGAACACAGAACATATCCGGAAACCGGATGGGAGGCACTGTGAGTGCAGATCATGATGGAGCGAACCTGCTTGAGGTTCGTGGCCTGACCAAGATATTCGGCACGTTGACTGCGTGCGATCATATCGACCTCAACATCGCCAAGGGCGAGATCCACGCGTTGCTCGGCGAAAACGGCGCCGGCAAGTCGACGCTGGTCAAGATGCTGTTCGGTTCGCTGGAGCCCAATTCTGGCGAGATCTTCTGGAACGGCGAGGCGGTTCGCATCACCAGCCCGGGCATGGCGAAGAAACTCGGCATCGGCATGGTGTTCCAGCATTTTTCGCTGTTCGAGGCGCTGACGGCTGCCGAGAACATTGCGCTGTCGCTGGATGACGGCTCGCCGATCAGCTCGATCGCCGCCAAGGCGAGGGCGCTTTCCTTCAGCTACGGCCTGCCGCTCGATCCGGACTCGCTGGTTGGCGATCTCTCGGTTGGCGAACGCCAGCGCATCGAGATCATCCGCTGCCTGTTGCAGACGCCGCAGCTCATCATCCTCGACGAGCCGACCTCGGTGCTGACGCCGCAGGAAGCCGACAAGCTGTTCGAGACGCTTGAGCGGCTGCGCTCTGAGGGCAAATCCATCCTCTACATTTCGCACCGGCTGGAAGAGGTCAAACGCATCTGCGATCGCGCCACCGTGCTGCGTCATGGCAAGGTCGTCGGCCATTGCAACCCGCGTGAAGAGACCGCTTCGTCGCTCGCCCGCATGATGGTCGGCAACGAGGTGAAAGCCGTGGTGCGCGCGCCGGCCGAAGGCATCGAGACCGCCGCGCCGCTGCTCGAGATCCGGGCGCTCAGCCGCAAGCCTGCGACGCCGTTCTCGATCCCGCTGAAGAACATCAACCTCAACGTGCGCGCCGGCGAGGTCATCGGCATTGCCGGCGTCGCCGGCAACGGCCAGGGCGAGTTCTTCGAATCCGTCTCCGGCGAAGTGCTGCAGCAGGATGCGGCTTCCGTGCGCATTCGCGGCAAGGATGCCGGCGCGCTCTCGATCACCGGCCGGCGGCTGATGGGTGCTGCCTTCGTGCCGGAAGAACGTCTCGGCCATGGCGCGGCGCCACGCATGAAGCTGTCGGAAAACCTGCTGCTGTCGCGCCATGCCACCGACGGCAAGGTTTTTGTCGGCGCCGGCGGCGCAGTCAAAAGCGGTGCCGTCTATGCTGCCGCCCAACGTATCATCGTGGCGATGGATGTGCGCAAGAGCGCGCCCGATCCTGAAGCCGCGGCCCTTTCGGGCGGCAATCTGCAGAAATTCATCGTCGGCCGCGAGCTCGACCGCAGCCCTGCTGTCATGGTGGTCAACCAGCCGACCTGGGGTGTCGACGCCGGTGCTGCCGCCCATATCCGCCAAGCGCTGATCGAACTGGCGCGCAGCGGCTCGGCGGTGCTGGTCATCAGCCAGGACCTTGATGAATTGTTCGAAATCTCCGATGCGATCGCCGTCATGCACAATGGCGAATTGTCGAAACCGCTGCCGATTGCCGAAGCCACGTTCGAAAAGATCGGCCTGTTGATGGGCGGCGCCGAACCCGGCCACGCCGAACATGTTCTGGAGACGGCATGATGCGCCTCGAACTCGTCAAACGCCCGCAGCGATCGATGCTGTTTTCAGCCCTGTCGCCCTTCATCGCCTTCGCCCTGACGATGATTGCCGGCGCGATTCTGTTCGCGCTGCTCGGCGTCAACCCGTTGAATGCATTCGAGATCTACTTCATCGAACCGATCAGCCAGGTCTGGCAGCTGCATGAGCTGGCGATCAAGGCCGCCCCGCTGATCCTGATCGCTGTCGGCCTGTCGGTCTGCTACAAGGCCAACATCTGGAACATCGGCGCTGAGGGACAGTTCATCCTCGGCGGCATTTTCGGCTCGGCTATCCCGGTGCTCTTCCCCGGCTTCGAAGGCCCGCTTGTGCTGCCGCTGATGCTGTTGTTCGGCATGGTCGGCGGCGCCGCCTACGCGGCCATCCCGGCTTTGCTGAAGACGCGCTTCGGCACCAATGAGATCCTGACCAGCCTGATGCTGGTCTATGTCGCCCAGCTCTTCCTCGACTGGCTGGTGCGCGGTCCCTGGCGCGATCCGCAGGGCCATGGCTTTCCGCAGACGATCCAGTTCAACGACTCGGCCGTCCTGCCGGAGCTGATGCCGGATGCCGGCCGCGCCAATTGGGGTTTTGTCTTCGCGCTTGTTGCTGCCCTGCTGATCTGGGTGCTGATGAGCCGCCTGCTCAAGGGTTTTGAGGTTCGCGTGCTCGGCTCCAGCCCGCGGGCAGGGCGCTTTGCCGGCTTCGGCCTCAACCGCATGGTGTTTTTCGCCTTCCTGCTGTCGGGGGCGCTGGCCGGGCTTGCCGGCATCTCGGAAGTCTCCGGCGCCATCGGCCAGCTGCAGCCCGTGATTTCGCCCGGCTATGGCTTCACCGCCATCATTGTCGCCTTCCTTGGCCGGCTCAATCCGCTCGGCATCGTTGCCGCCGGCCTGGTGCTGGCGCTGACCTATCTCGGCGGCGAGGCGGTGCAGAGCGCGCTCGGCATCTCCGACAAGGTCGCGCGTGTGTTCCAGGGCATGCTTTTGTTCTTCGTGCTCGGTTGCGACACGCTCATCCACTACCGCATTCGCCTCGTCGGCATGGCGCTGGCGAAGGGCGCCGCAAAACTCGATGCTGCGCCAAAGTTGAAGGAAGCCCGCTGATGGACATCACCGTCAACATCCTTTTGACCATCGCCACTGCGGCGACGCCGCTGTTGATCGCGGCCATCGGCGAACTGGTGGTCGAGCGCTCCGGCGTGCTCAACCTCGGCGTCGAAGGCATGATGATCATGGGCGCCGTCGGCGGCTTCGGCGCCGGCTATCTCACCGGATCGCCCTGGATCGGCCTGTTGGCGGCAATCGCCATGGGCGCGGTGTTCTCGCTGCTGTTTGCGGTGATGACGCTGTCGCTCGCCACCAACCAGGTGGCGACCGGCCTGTCGCTGACGCTGCTTGGCCTCGGCCTCTCCGGCATGATGGGGACCAGCTTTGTCGGCCAGCCCGGCGAGCGGCTGCCAAACCTCTACATCCCGGGGCTCACCGACATTCCTGTGGTCGGCAGGTTGCTGTTCGGCCAGGATCCGATCTTCTACATCTCGATCGCGCTCACCGCCGCCGTCATGTGGTTCCTGTTCAAGACCCGCACCGGGCTGACGTTGCGCTCGATCGGCGACAGCCACACATCGGCGCACGCGCTTGGTATCAAGGTCATCCGCTACCGCTATCTCGCGGTCATCTTCGGCGGCGCCTGCGCCGGCCTTGCCGGCGGCCACCTGTCGCTGGTCTATACCCCGCAATGGGTGGAGAACATGACTGCCGGCCGCGGCTGGATCGCGCTGGCGCTGGTCGTCTTCGCGTCCTGGCGGCCGTGGCGGGTGCTGGCCGGTGCCTACATCTTCGGCGCGGTCTGGATCGGCCAGCTTCATGCACAGGCTTTTGGCATTCCGGTGCCGTCACAGCTGCTTTCTTCTCTGCCCTATCTGGCAACCGTCGTGGTTCTCGTTCTAATCTCGCGCAACAAGCGTCTGACGATGATGAACACGCCGGCTTCCTTGGGGCAGCCATTCGTTCCGGATCGTTGACAACAAAAAAACGGGAAGCTCCAAGGCTAAACTCAGAGAGGTAACACAATGAAAAAACTGCTTATTGCTCTTATGACCACAACTGCTGCCATGTCGCTGGCTGCGTCTGCGCAGGCTGCCGACAAGCTGAAGGCGTGCTGGGTCTACACCGGCCCGATCGGCGATTTCGGCTATTCCTACCAGCATGACCAGGGCCGCCTCGAGGTGGAGAAGGCGCTCGGCGACAAGGTCGAAACCGCTTACCTCGAAAACGTCTCGGAAGGCCCCGACGCCGACCGCGCTTTCGAGCGTCTGGCGCGCGAAGGCTGCAAGATCATCTTCGGCACCTCCTTCGGCTTCATGGATCCGGAAGTGAAGGTCGCCAAGAAATTCCCGAAGGTGATGTTCGAGCACGCCACCGGCTACAAGACAGGTGACAATCTCGGCATCTACAATGCCCGCTTCTATGAAGGCCGCTATGTGCTGGGCCAGATCGCCGCCAAGGAATCGAAGGCTGGCGTCGCCGGCTACATTGTTTCCTTCCCGATCCCTGAAGTGGTGATGGGCATCAACTCCTTCATGCTCGGCGCGCAGTCGGTCAACCCGAACTTCAAGGCCAAGATCGTCTGGGTGAACTCCTGGTTCGATCCGGGCAAGGAAGCCGACGCCGCCAAGGCGCTGTTCGACCAAGGCGCCGATATCATCGTCCAGCACACCGATTCCACCGCTGCCTTGCAGGTGGCCGAGGAGCGCAAGCTGCACGGCTTCGGCCAGTCCTCCGACATGATCAAGTTCGCGCCGAACGCGCAGCTGACTTCGCTCACCGACGAGTGGGGTCCGTATTACATCAGCCGCGTGCAGGCGGCTCTGGACGGCACCTGGAAGCCGGACAATGTCTGGCTGGGCATCAAGGACGGCGCAGTCAAGCTGGCACCGTTCACCAACATGCCCGACGATGTGAAGGCGATGGCCGAGGCAACCGCCAAGAAGATCGCCGATGGCTGGAACCCCTTCACCGGTCCGGTCGCCAAGCAGGACGGCACGCCGTGGCTCAAGGACGGCGAAGTCGCCGACGACGGCACGCTGCTCGGCATGAACTTCTATGTGAAGGGCGTCGACGACAAGCTGCCGCAATAAGCAGCAGAACCGCAAAACAAAAAGGGCGCCACGTGGCGCCCTTTTTCATTCCGTGGCCTGCGCTCCGGCGGCCCCTCGAAACCGACCCAAAATGCCATCTAGGGCGCCGCCGATCCAGGCCTTGGCCCAACGCTGGGTCGGTCGTTCGAAATACCGCCAGATCGCCCATGAGATAAGAACCATGAGCGCGACGCAGCCCAGGGCCGCGCCCCATTTGCCGGCAAAAGGTGCGGCGGCATTGATGGCGATGTAGCCGACTTTCTGGTGCAGGAGATAAAGCGGATAGGTCAGGCCGCCCAGCGCCAGAGTCAGTGCGGACGGCATGACATAGCTGCGCAGCAGGATCGCGCCGATCAGCAGGGAATGCATGACGACGTTGGCGATCACCAGATGCGGCTGCGAAACGGCGATGCCGTATTCATTCAGCATCCACTGCTGCGTCACCGACAACGTGCTGCACGACAGAAGGAAGGCCGCACCAAGCAGCAGCAAGGCGGGCAGGGAGCGGCCATGCGCATGGATATGGTGGACGAGCACGCCGGCGGCGAAGAACGGACCGAATTCGGTGATGAACAGCAGCCTRATCGCGCGGCTTTCGATAAAGAGCTCGTTCGACGCCGCAATCGCCAACCAGACGAAGATCAGTCCAAGCTTCCATTTCTGGAAAACGCCGCCGAGCAGAGCGAGCGTCACCCATCCGTAGAACACCAGTTCAAGCAGGATCGACCAGTAGACGCCGTCCATGAAGGGCTGGCCCAAGGCCGGCGCAAACATCGACAGATTGGCGGTGTATTGACCGAGAGAAGTTGAAAACAACGGCGCGCCGAAAGCCATGACGATGACGAAGGAGATGGTCACGCACAGGAGGTAGCCGGGGTAGAGCCGCACGAAGCGTGCGATGGCAAACTCTTGCCAGGCGCGGCCCTCCGCCGACCAGGCAATGACGAAGCCGCTGATCAGGAAGAACAGATTGACGCCGAGATAGCCATAGAGCGCGAACGGCGCCGCGGCCGGATAGCCTTCGGTCAGCGCGCCCTCGGCAGCCGCGCCGCGAAAGAAATAGTGGAAGAACACCACAGCCAGCGCCGCCGCCAACCTCAACAGGTCCAGCGTCGCGACGTGATCCTGCCGGGCAGGTCTGGCATCCATGTGAAGTCTCGGCGTTTACGGTCAGGAAACCATAACGCAGATCGCGACGAAACAGGGTAAACAGCGGCAAATATCGCGAAATTTGGTAAATGGCGGCAGAAGCATCCGGCCGGACACAATTGTCTGCGACACGGTTCCGTGAGCCCCTTCACAGACGAAGTCCCTCTTTACTTTCATGCTCATCTTGCGGCCTGACGAAATCGGCCGACTTTACTAATTTTAGCAGGAGAATGTCTTATGCAATTGAGCAAAAAACTCTTAGCCATCATCGGTAAACGTATTCCAGCCATTTACGACGTCATCCCGCACGGACCACAGTGGCGGCTGGCGCAAGTCGCACTCAATCCCCAGCCGCTCCCGCCTCGCGAACTGGGCGCAGCGATTGCGGACGAATTCGTCCGCTCCGCCTGGTCCGCAGAGCGAGGCGGGCTCGATGCGAAGGCGTTGATGAGCGACCTCGACGATTGGTGCCCGACGCGACCGAAGCACCCGAAGCTTCCGCCGTGGTTGGGTCCGTTCCCGCCAGAGCCGGAGCCGCGACCCGATTGGTTCGTGGACTACCATCTGGGATTTGCCGCACGCCTTTCGGTGATCGCAGCCGACATGGCGGGCACGCGGCTGGACAAGACCCTCAATCAGGCGATCGATCGGTCCCTGGCTGCAATGGAATCGGTGAAGCTCTGAAGAAAACGCGACACCGCCTTGCGAGGCCAGAAAAACGGAGGGCGCCGTAACGGCGCCCTTTTGGCGGCTTTCTAGACCGCTGAACCGTAAAGATCGTAAGCGTCGGCGCGGTCGATCTTGACGGTGACGATGTCGCCCTGGCGCAGCGGACGGCGCGACTGGATGTGCACCGAACCGTCGATCTCGGGCGCGTCGTATTTGGTGCGGCCCTTGGCAGAGGTACCATGCGCCTCGTCGATCAGCACCGGCAGGCGCTTGCCGACCTTCTTGGCCAGCTGCGTCGCCGAAATCTTTTGCTGGCGCTGCATGAAGCGATGCCAGCGCGCTTCCTTGATCTCTTGCGGCACCTGTTCCAGGCCGATATCGTTGGAGCGGGCGCCTTTGACCGGCTCGTATTTGAAGCAGCCGGCGCGATCGATCTTGGCCTCGTCCAGCCAGTCGAGCAGCATCTGGAAATCCTCCTCCGTCTCGCCGGGGAAACCGACGATGAAGGTCGAGCGTATGGCGAGATCCGGGCACACATCGCGCCAGCCGCGAATGCGCTCCAGCGTCTTTTCGCCATGCRCGGGCCGGCGCATGTTCTTCAGCACCTGCGGCGAGGCGTGCTGGAAGRGGATGTCGAGGTAGGGAAGGATTTTTCCGTCCGCCATCAGCGGAATGACGTCGGCGACATGCGGGTAGGGGTAGACATAGTGCATGCGCACCCAGATGCCGAGCTTGCCCAATTCTTCCGACAAATCGAGGAATTTCGCCCGCACTTCGCGGTCGCCGAACATCGAGGTCTGGTACTTGATGTCGATGCCGTAGGCGCTGGTGTCCTGCGAGATCACGAGCAATTCCTTGACGCCGGCCTTGGCGAGTTTCTCCGCCTCGCGCAGCACATCGGCGGCCGGCCGCGAGACGAGGTCGCCGCGCAGTGCCGGGATGATGCAGAAGGTGCAGCGGTTGTTGCAGCCTTCCGAAATTTTCAGATAGGCGTAGTGGCGCGGCGTCAGCTTCACGCCTTGCGGCGGCAACAGGTCGATATAGGGATCGTGGCTCGGGGGTGCGGCCTCATGCACCGCCGCCATCACGCTCTCATAGGCCTGCGGTCCGGTGATGGCGAGCACGTTGGGGTGCTTTTCTCGGATGACGTCCGGCTCGGCACCGAGGCAGCCGGTGACGATGACCCGGCCGTTTTCCGAAAGCGCCGAACCGATGGCGTTGAGCGACTCGTCGCGCGCCGAATCGAGGAAGCCGCAGGTGTTGACGACGACAAGGTCGGCGCCGTCATGCTTGCGCGCGATCTCATAGCCTTCGGCGCGCAGGCGCGTGATGATGCGCTCGGAATCCACGAGGGCCTTCGGGCATCCAAGGCTGACGAAACTGACGCGAGGGGCAGACATAAAGCAACTTCCGGGTTTTTCGGGATAGGCGGCCCAGTACCACACTTATTGCGGCATTGGTATGGGCAGCGGCTGCGGCGAACGCGACCGCAGCTTCAGGCAGGCCCCCGTGCTGTTACAGAGCTATGCGGCCGACAGCGTCAGCTCACCACCGGACTGACATGCGGCCAGACCTCGACCACGCCGCGATAGACCATATCGATAGCGACATAGAGGATGATCAGCAGGCCGATATAGGCGATCCAGCGGTAGCGGTGCAGCAGCCTGGCAATGAAGCTCGCGGCGAGGCCCATCAGGGCGATCGACAGCACGAGGCCGATGACCAGCACCGGGAAATGATCGCGCGCTGCACCGGCGACCGCCAGCACATTGTCCAGCGACATCGAGACGTCGGCGACGACGATCTGCAGCGCTGCCTGGCCGAGCGTCTTGCGTGCTTTGCCGGTCGCCACCGTCTTGTCGCCGTCGAGATCGGCATTGGCCAGCGCCTCGGTCGCCTCCTGCTCGTCGGCATGGGACGTGCGCAGCTCGCGCCACATCTTCCAGCACACCCACAACAAAAGGATGCCGCCGGCCAGCAGCAGGCCGACGATTGCCAAGAGCTTGACGGTGACGGCGGCAAACAGAATGCGCAGCACCGTTGCCGCCAGCACGCCGATGAGGATGGCCTTCTTGCGCTGCTCGACCGGCAGGCCGGCTGCGGCAAGGCCGATGACGATGGCGTTGTCGCCGGCAAGCACCAGATCGATGGCGATGACCTGGAGGAGGGCTGTCATGCTTGCGGCGCTGAAAATGTCCATCGACCGGAGGCCCCTTTTTGTTCGCCGCGTGTTCGTCGTCGGATATGTCGACGGCCTAACGTGTATGGTTCCCGCGCGTCAAGAGAACGCTACGGGCAAGGCCAAAAAACCACGGGAATAGCGAAAGCTCGTTCTGCCAGAGAGAACTCTGGTTTCGGAAAATTCAGTCGTAGAGATTGTACTTCGCCCAGTCGGCTTCGGGGATCTCGTCACCGATGCGGTAACGGAACTGCAGGACCTCCATATGGTCCGGCGCCGTCTCGCATTTGAACTTCAGCCGGTACCATTGCCCCTTGCTGCGGAAGGCCGCACCCGGGCTGCGGATGGCATCGGCTTTCATTTCCGGCGTCGCGAAGGCATACGCGACGACGCGATCGGCCTTGTACTTGTGGTCGTCATGGCTGATGCGGTCGAGCACTTCGGCGTCGCATCGCTGTTCCAGCCGGGTCTGCGGATCGAGTTTCAACAGGCCGGCGCGCAAGGCGGCGTCCATTGCGAGGGCCGGCCAAGCCAGCGTCACCGACGCCAAGGCCGCAAGGAATAGTTTTTTCATGGGCGGGAGAACCAGCATATTTCGGGTGAAAAATCAACCGGAGTGCCGATCCGGTGCCACCCAGCCAGGCTGGCGATTGAAGCCGGAAACGGCGCACAACGGTGCCACGTCGAAGACGTAATCTTCCGGATGGAGCCACGAGAACCAGGACAAAACGATCGCGTTACGGCCCTCGCGCGGACAGCCAGACAGACAGCAGTCCGGTGAGCGAGCCGATGATCCCGATGATCACACCAGCCCACGTAATGGCGGCTTCACGCCGGTCACTGCGCTCCAGCCGGATCGCTTTTCGAACTTGCGAATAACCGATCGTCGTCAGGTGCCACGTGTGTAGCTGGTGCGACCGTTCCCAAATGGAGCTGGCCTCGCTCGGGTATTCATAAGGAACGTCAAGGCTATCCGCGTCGCGCAGGAGCCTCCGCGTTTTGATCGCCTCGATCGCGTCAATGTGTAACGACGTTTCCCGGTGACGAGCGTTTTCAGCATTCTCGCGGTCGTTGACCGTTTTGGCCTTTGCCAATTCGACATCGTAGGCGCGATCGATGCGCCTGATAGCGCGCCGGCTTCTGGCAATTTCTACAGCCTCTTCAATCCGGAGTGGCATCCACATGGTTTGCCTCCTTGGAAGTTGTCAGCGTGAACTTTCTCGACCAGCGCCGCTCGAACCGAGATAGCCGATCGCATTGTTCACTGAAATGGAAAAGCCCAGCGCGGTGGCTGGGCTGTCCAAAGGACTCCGAACCGGAATAGTTTTCAGTTAACGTTCGGCGGCGTGTAGCTCTCCCACCGCGATAGATGGGTCTCGATGTCGAAGCGGGACGCCTCGAAGTTGGTGCCGTTGTTGGCCTTGTTTTTGCCGTCGATCAGCCGGTACAACTCGTCGTTCTTGACATCGTCGACAGGGTGGGTCGATCGCCTCACCCGCAGCCATAGCGATCGTGCTCGATCGCAAACGTCCTTGACCCGGCTCATTTCTTCCTCCCGTCAGTCTCCATGCTGCTCGAGGTTTTTCATCGCTCACGCGGTTCCGGTCGGGCCTGCCCAGGCTCGGTCGGTGCGCAAACCTGCGCCTGATCTGCGATCCCGTCAATGTCATCGCATCCAGATCGCGTTGCCCGAGACCCGTTGTGCGGCTCACCGTCCCGGGATCTTCGGCAGGTGGGACGGGGGGCGAATGTAGGGCCTCCGATCTGCAAAGGCCGTTCGCCGCAGCCCCCTTATGAAACGAGATGCTTCCGCACGAAGTGCAGTTAGAAATGCAGCCGCCGGCGGCTGGGGTCAAAAAACCATATGTAAAAACAATGCCTTAGCCATATCAGCTGGCGGAGGGAGTGGGATTCGAACCCACGGTGGGCTTGCACCCACGCCGGTTTTCAAGACCGGTGCCTTAAACCGCTCGGCCATCCCTCCAACTAGTTGTCTTTATTGCGCTTTTCCGTTTCTGCCCACTGGCCGAAATGGCCGGTTGCAACGCAGTTTGCAACTATTTGGCTTTCCGTTCGCTGCTTATAGCGGCCTGCAACGCGGCGTCAACTTGCTCGGCGGCGTCGGCCTGCATTCCCGGCATCACATGGCTGTAAAGGTCGAGCGTGATACCGATCGTCGAGTGTCCCAAGCGTTCGCTGGCAACCTTCGGATGAACTCCGGCTGAAAGCATTTGCGATGCATGGGTGTGCCGCAAGTCGTGAAATCGGATGCGGGGCAGGGAAGTCTTACCGAGGACGCGGACCCACTCATGGGTCAGCGACCTAGGCTGGATCGGTGACCCGTCCATTTGAGCGACCACGAAGCTGTCAGCGTCGGGG
The DNA here is from genome assembly GCF_056404855.1 of Mesorhizobium sp. P2_B11. NCBI lineage: Bacteria > Pseudomonadati > Pseudomonadota > Alphaproteobacteria > Hyphomicrobiales > Phyllobacteriaceae > Mesorhizobium > Mesorhizobium sp. P2_B11. The sequence goes on along the minus strand of NZ_JBFUDF010000006.1, from coordinate 45,893 downwards.
CGGATACCAACGCGAAGCTGCTCCTCTGCCTGACGCGCACGATGTGCTTTCAACTCCGCGACAGTGCTGGCCGAAATGGCAACGGTCCGCGCGCGGCCGCTCTTCGGTTCCTTGTACCGAACGCCATCGTCGGTCTGCTCGGCACTCTCCTCAATCGACAATTGCCGGCGGTTGTCACCAACCTCGACGTGACGCCAGCGGAGGGCAAGGATCTCGCCGCGGCGCAGGCCGCATGTGACCGCCAGCAATGTCGGTAAAAACATACGTGTCGCCCGCAAAGTCTCGAGCAGGGTCGCCGTCTGGCTCACGTCATAGGCAAGCATCTTCTTGCGCTCGACTTTCGGCGGCGTCGTTTTGGCGGCAGGGTTGCGGGAAAGCCGGTCCCATGTCACCGCTTGGCCTAGGGCATTGATCAGGACGCGGCGGTAGTGGTGAATGGTCCGGGGCGCCAGCGGCGGGAGCGGCTTCGTCTCTGCCCCGTCCTTGCGTTTGCGGTGATCGGCCCGGGGCTCGGTTAGTGCCTTCGTGAAATCTTTATCGATACGATCGGTCTTCAACTTCGCAAGGATCACGCTGCCGAACAGCGGGGCCAAGCCCTTGCGGCATATCTCGGCATAGCGCTCCCAGGTTTTCGGCGCGACAGAAGGTTTTACGAAAGTCAGCCATTCGTCGAGGAACTCGGCAACGGTCTGCTTGGTGGGCTCGGCATAGGTGCCGGCGTCGAGCTCAGCGATTAGCCGCGCGCATTCCCTCTGCGCCTCGCGTTTTGTTCCGGTGAAGCTGTGCCATTTGCGCTTCTTCTTGCCGGTCTTGGGGTCGATCTCGCCAACATCCAACACGATGGCGAAATGGCCTGCGCTGCGTTCGCGGATGTGGCCTCTCATTTGTCGTTCTCCCAGCCCTCTATCGCTTGAGTCACAGCCGACAGAGCATCGTGGGCACTTTTCATGGCTGCCTCGAAGCTGGCGTGTTTTCGCAACTGCCGCGTCGGCGCTGTTACTGCGCCGATCTTCGTTGCCAGCGCTGTTTGAGCCTCGAGCACATCAACGATTAGCCTAGCGTTATTTGCCAACGCGTCGCGCAATACATTACCTTCTGTGACTTCGTTCGAGGACTGATCGAGGCTCTTGATCATATCTTTGAACGTGTGCCCGTCGATGATCATCCTTGTGATCGCGACGGCATCCTTTTCTAGGCCGTCGGCCAACGCATCGAAAGACAGGCCGATCTGAACAAGGCGACGGATCGCGTCCGACCTCGTCGCGACCCGTACCGAATGCTGCCACTCGTCAATCTCCTCCAGTTCCTTGGGCGAGATGAGCATATGGAGGCGCTCGGTTTTCTCTCGACCCTTGTACCCTTTTGGCATCGACAATCCCCAACTGTGCGGAACTGCGGAATATGCACATATTCCTGTTGCAGGCAATCGCAAAGCAGCGTAAATCGTATATACGCATATTCCGCATCTCCGATGGAAAGGCATCTTTCGATGACACTCGATGAAGCATTGTCCCGGCCAACGTTGTCGGTCCCTGAAGCCGGCGCGGTTTTTTATGATCTCTGCAGGAACGCAGCGTACAACGCAGCGAAGCGAGGCGATTTCGAAACCATCCGGATGGGCGGCAAAATCGTGGTGCCGGTCGCGCCGATCGCCGCCAAGCTTGGGCTGAAGATGAATGTCAACGCCAGGGCGGCCGCATGACCGAGCCCGCCGCGCAAGATCAACAACACGCGGATGCGATCGACCAAGCCGTTCAGTGGCTGATCGACACCCCCCGTCACCAACGCCAGCGCGCCGCGGTGCCGCTCCTGAAAGCCCATTTTGGTCTATCGACTGACGATGCCGTTTCGGCCGTTCGAGAATTCAATCTGCGGATGGCGCGCGCCGCCTAAAATCCCCCAAACACAAGGGACGTCAACCAGGGACAGCGATCGATCGAGCAGAAGTTAGACAAGTCAATTGACATCCATCACCGCCGCCCTGGATGAACCCGACGCCCCACCCTTGGTATCGACATCATAGCCTTTGGGCGTGTTCCGGAGACCTCGGGGCCTACCAGTGGGACGGTTCCGATCTTAGCGAGTCGCATGATGAAATAAGGAACCAAAGTGTCCGAGCGATTTGTTTTCTACCGTCTCAACGACCTGCCGCGACCTCCGATGCGGCGCGAGGTCGTGACCGGGTTTGCCGCCGAGGGTGAGGTGATCGCTCTCGTTGGTCCTCCGGGTGCAGGGAAGTCCGCGCTAGGCGTTCTCTTGGCCTCCTGCGTAGCAAGCGGCGCAACGTTCCTTGGTCGGCAGGTGAAGAGGGGATCGGTAGTCTATGTTGCCGCCGAACGCCGGATGGAATCTGAGCGCCGGCTCTTGGCTAGCGGCAGCATCGACCAGCCAATCTATATTTCCGGCGCCCGACCCGCGTTAGCCAACCCGGACGACGTGGCCGAGTTCATCTCCTCCGTTCAAGCGATCGATGCCGAACTCCCTGTTCGCCTAATCATCTTCGACACGGCCGCGAAGTGCTTCTACGGGTTGGACGAAAACTCGGCTCGCGACATCGGCCTGGCCACTGAAGGACTGGCGCGGATTAACGAGGCATTCCCGTCTGCGTTCCTCAGTCTGCTCCATCATACCGACAAAGCCGGCCGCGGCATGCGCGGATCTAGCGCGCTCCTCGGTGCGGTTGATCTCGAGGTGACGATCAAAGGTGGCGGTGCCGGTCCGCGCCTCGAGGTTACCAAGGCAAATGCCGTGCCGGAAGGGCAGTCGCTTCCATTCAGGATCGTTCCTATCAGGGCCGCCAATGGGCAGGAGGTCATCTCCGCAAGAGCTTCTGAGGTTGAGGCAACTGCAGCGAATGACAGCACGAGGGGCGGCAAGCTGTCCCGCGATGCTCGTACCCTACTCCGCTGCCTTGAGGGTATGAGCGGTGCAGGCGATGTCGAGACCTGGCGCACCGCCGTCTATGCGGCTTTCGGAGACCGGACGGGCGCCGCGAAACGCGTGGCCTTCAACAAATCCAAAAGTCGACTGATCGAAGAATGCCTCATCGACATCGATGGAAACACCGTAAGCGTAAGCGAGCGTAAGCATGCGTAAACGTAAGCTGGGCAATAGCGTAAGCGGAGGGCGTAAGCGCATCCACCCCTTTTGGGGGTGGTGCTTACGCTTCCTTACGCGCCGAACGATCCTTGGTATCAGGGGCCTATGAGCGCTAACGCTTACGCATGTTGCGCTGATGGCGCGTTAGCCACAGCGAGCCGCTCAGCGGGTCGCATGGGGTCTGGGGGATCATCCCCCAGTGGGGTGCAGGGGCGAAGCCCTGCATCAAGCATTGAACTCATCAAGCAATGGTCCCCCTGGGCTTCCGCAGCGTGTCATGAAACACTCCGGCACAACATTGGCGATCATTGCCTTGGCTGGGGCTAAAGTGGGATCGGTCTACCAGCTCTTCTGCGATCACTTCTGCCGAAATGAAGGGCTCTTCGATCTCTGCCATAGTACGCAGCAGACTGCAGAAGGCTCCGCAGATCGTATTCATTTCCTGAAAGCTAAGAGCCACCGGCCTCTTTCGGCATCTGTGACATTCCTTTGATGTCGCCGAGGGAGTTCGGCTTCTAACTCTTTCCCACTCAATCACCGGGGTAAGTGTCGAAGCCAATCAGCAACAATTGCCGCGCGGTGACTTCACCATCCTATTCATGGGCCGCGGCTCTCAGCATGCCCGTTCAGAATTTATGGGGCAGAATATGTGTACGTGGGTTTGGTTTGGAGATCCAGGGCCCATGAGCAACCAGGAAAGTAAGGTCAGATCCATCAAGCTTCGCATCTCGCAAAAGGGTGAACGCACTTTGAAGGCCGCTGCGCACCGTCGTAGATGCTCGTTACCCACGGTCCTGGGCGTTGTGATGAAGTACTTGATTGAGCGGGAGGAGGTCGCGCGAGACGGCCTTCCAAACAGCGAAGTGGTTGCTTTGTGTGAGGCCACGCAATGAGCGCTCCACTTAAAAATCCGCGTCACGAAGCATTCGTGCGAGCCTACGTCGAAGGCCTGCCCGCCTATAAGGCGTACCTCGAAGCGGGCTACAAATGTACCGTCCGGGCAGCTGCTGTGGAGTCCTCAAAACTCCTGACAAAGCCTGACATCCAGAAACGGCGGCGGCATCTGCTCGAAGGTCTCGCGGAAAGTCTCATGGTCAGCAAGGCATCACTTTGCGCAGAGCTCGAACAAGCCCGTGCCTTGGCACATGAGCATGGCCAGTCGGCGGCGGCGACGGCCGCCAGCATAGCCAAAGCGCGTCTGCTCGGGATCGAAGCTCCGAAGGAACTCGACGTCAATCTCACTGCGACGGTCAACCAGATGACAGGCTCCGAGCTTCATTTCGAGATCGCGGCCATGATCAATGAGATAAGGGCAGCGAAGGGGATGCGCGCCCTAAAAGCGCGAGAGAGCGAAGATGACAACGACACGAAGAACTGATGAAGAAGTGTATCAGCGCCGATAAGCGGGTAAAGATACCGGGCTCATCCACAGCTCTCGAATCCCGGCGCGTCAGGCAATCTTTGGCCAAGGCGTCCTGCCGCGGCTGCTTTGCGCCTCATACCGGTCATCCGCCGGCAGACCTTGTCCGTCGGAAGTGACATCGCTGGCGCAACTAGAGCTTTGGCCGCGCATAGCGGCAATCAATCATTGCCATAGTCCGGCGCGTCATATGAATGCACATCGATGTCGAAATATTCTGTTGGGTCGCTTTCTGACGTTCCGATCACCTGATCCGCTAACCCTACAACCGCAAGCTCGGCCGTACCGGTCAGGGCTAAATCACAGACAGCACACTCGAATTTTCTCGGCGAGTAGATGCTGTCGACATAGATCAGATTGTCGCTGATCTCGGCGGGCCTGTCGGTTACATGCTTGAGAGTAAGGAGCCCCTCGCTGTCGCACACTGGGCATAGTGTTGACTTCAATGAGGTTCCATCTCGAAGGTATCGCCAGGCTCGCTCGGGCTTGGTTTCAGCGCGGCGTGCCTCCAGCTCTCCAGCTTCTTGCAAAGCTTCCAGTTTCTTGCGGCATATGGCGAGCTGCTTCTGGGTCTCTCCCTCAATGCGCTTCCTTTCGCCGGCTGCACTTTCCTCGGCATCCTTTGCGTGCTCTTTGCCGAGGAGTTCGGATAAATCACGAGCAAGGAAATCGGTCAGTATCTTGCATACCCGGTAGAAGTCAGGAAGCCATTGGCCGGTCTTATAGTCGGCGTACGGGAAGGCGCCGGAATGCAGGTGCCGATTTCGGGCATCAATGATGAGCTTGCATGCGGCCTCATCCTCGTCTGTGAAGCGGTCCACCAATAGGGTCAGTCGGCTGAAGATCGTTTTTGCTACTATTGTCGTTGGGCGCGCCGTGGGCACTCCGAAGGCATAGAGGATATTCTTGCCTCCTTCGGACTGTGGGTCGGCAATCAGTACCGGATGTATCTTAGCAAGCGCAGCCTTCCCAAGCACCTCCAGCGTAAAGGCTGCGTTCAAGGGGAACGATGCACCGTTCGGATTCGCCTTGAATGTTTCTTCCGCCAGGGCAATCGCTTTCGCCCACAGTGCATCAGTTGTCCATTCCTGCATGATGCCAACCCTCCAGCCGGAGGAGCCGGCGATATTTGTCGTCTCCTCCTTGTCTATCACCCCTTGAATGCGTGCAGTTCCAGTTGTCGACAAGAACAGCACTGCGCGGCTCCCACTTATGAACTGTCTCCAGCTTGTGGAAAACCTCTCGCATTTTTTCGGCGGCGAAATGTGCGATGCCATTGTGGGGTGTCAGGAACTCAATATCCCAGCGGCGGATAGTGTGGCCGCCAATCGCCGTAGTCCCGCCTACAACGAATGATCCTGCCTTTGTCTTCAGATTCCACAGCGTTCTGGCGTGTAGTTCCAACACCTTCTTAGGCAGGTCGACAAAGCGTGTGATGGCGGTCGGCCTGCCGTACGCCTCGTCCGTATCGTTAATCAGCGCGATCAGGCGAGGCGGGTAGGGCTGGAAGGCAAAATCCGTGTGGTGCGGGAACTCGCCTGCGCCGTACTTCGCCGAAAGCGTGTTCGGCCTGGCTTCCTCCTCAGACTTTATCGACAAACTAGATGTGGTGACACTTCCGATCCTCTGCTTCAGGGCCCGTTCGAGAAGTGGCCGCGATCCGTCGGGAAATGAGATTACGGAAAAGCCATCCTTCAGCGCACACTCGACGGCCTCACGAAATCTGTCTCGCATAGCCTTTCCCCCTAAGTCATCTTTTGTCACGGCGTTCGATCCCGCTTCAGCGGGATCGAAGTCGTTACAGTCATATTTCGTCGCCACCCGCTGTAAAAGAAATGCGTTCCAATATTTCGCAGCTTTCCACTCGTCACGGCCGATCTACCACGACCTCGTTCGCGCTCTTGCTAGGCGTGCGGCGACAGGGACACGGGCGGCGGACCTGCCGCCTACCCCAACCGGGCCTCCAACGGCGTCGGAAGCATAACTCCAGGGCGGTAGATTGATCGAAATACTACCTCGCAGGGTTCGATCGAACACTTCCTACGTTGCAAGAAAGTCGTGAACATATGGACTCGCTAACTCGACTTGCTTTGAACTTGTAGAATAGGGTGTCCGAGGGAATGAGGGGGCGCCTTGGCGATTCAAATCGTGGAGCGAACGAAGCGACGGCGAAGCAAGGCGTCATTGGACGATCGATTCCAATTCGTAGGAGATGCCGTGGCAGCGGGGGACCGTGCTGCGCTCCGATCTGCTATTTTTGAGGTTGAAGACCGGGCATCCGGAGGAGAATTTCTGCTGAAGCTGTGGCGCAAGTCGAATGCACCGGTCGATGATCACCTCCGGCAACTGTGGTTGCACGAGATGCGCCAGGTCCAACGTATCATGGCCTATGCAGGCGCACGGGATGTCATTGTCGATGTCCTTGAATTCGTTGAGGACGACGAGCATTTCGGGGTGCTCCTGGAGAGGGCAGGACATCCGCTGAGTGAACGCATCCGGCGTGTTTCCAGCCAGCACTGGCTCCGCAACCTTGGTGCAACGAGAGCGCGGGTACTCTTCTGGAGGAACATCAAGCGTGTCGTCGCGGCGCTCGGCATCATCCATGCGCAAGGACTCGTGCATGGTCGGCTCACCTCGGACGTCATAATGACTGAAGGGTCCGATGAGCCGGATTTTCAGGTAGGCGGCTTCGAGTGGAGCCTCCGGGTCAGCGGGGACGCGGTCGGTCAGGTGCCGGCATCGGCAATGCCGCGGAAGAGTGCCGAAACGGCGCAACACTATTCGTTCGCGGAGGACTGGTGTGCTTTGGGCTTCCAGGCCGTAAACTGCCTCGAGGCCGAGGTCCTGCCTTCCGGCAATGTCGCACCCCGCGCGGGAGCGCCGTCATCGATCGTGCTTCAGCCACCGGAGCAGATCTTTCTGAAGCGGCTGGTCGCGCCTGGGCGCATGGACCAGCTCGACGCAGATTCGCTCGGCCGCGCCTTAGACGACGTCATCACCAATATCGGTGTCGTCGCAGCTGCCCACTCAGGCAGTTTCATCTTGATGTTCGATCTTCAATCGAAGCTCGGCGATGCCGTCTACCGCGCGAGTGAAGGCGCGATTGCGACCGACGAATTTCGCAGACAGTTGGACTGGGTGCGGGCCGATCTGGATGGCGGGGCAACGCTCTTGGTGCCGCGCGAATTCGATCCGGCGAATGGCCGGCTGAAGCTTGTGACGGACAGCATGACCTATCGCCTAAGACCGTCGCGCGGGGAGGGAAGCGCGGCCGTATGGGACATTGCGATCTGCCAGGACGTTGAGCCTCGCGCTGCATCGTTCAGCGTTGGTGACACGGTTGAACATGCGATCGGTCAGGAGATTCTGGTAGCCACCGGCATACGGAACGCCCAAGACACGCGGGCACGACTTGGGCCGGACGTGCTCGACTGGAGTGCCTTTGCGGCTTCCCAACAAAGTCGATCTCCCGCCACGGGCGATACGGATACAGTGAAGAGAGCACTTCTGCTTATCCAGATCATCGAAGCGGTTGCAAAAGCGCTTGAAGTTTATCCGGTTGAGGTGCTCGACACGGGACGGCAGGACGGTCGGAGATACGTTGTCTTGCGTGCCGAGCCGAACAATGATCGCGATCGTCTCGCCAAACGCATTGGAATGGTCGAATCGGCCAACGCCCTTGTCCGGCTTTTCGAGGAAGAGCACCAGGAAGCCGAAGCGAAATGGCGATTGAGCCAAGCCGCGAGCCTTGGGGCGACGCGCGCTGCCGATGTCGTCGCGAGCTTCATCGATCTCGTCGACCATCGAGGTCGCCGCGGTTACCGGTTCGAAATCGACGAGGAGTTGCCGGGGGGGCGACCCCTCTTCCTGCGTACGGAACGTGACGCCGGGACCGAACAGGTCATCGCCCGCCGGCTCCGCAACATCAAGGCGATTGATACGCGCGTCGATCTCGCTGCAATGCTTGTCGATCCCTGGCAGGTCCGGCGCTCGAGCCGGGAAACGCTGAGTAGCGACGATCGGCGCGATGCGGCGTTCGTCGATCTCGACAAGCCCAAGCAGGAAGCTCTGGTCGGACTCTGGTCGACATTGCCGTCATTCTTCGTCGTCGGCCCACCCGGTGTCGGTAAGACGAAGCTCGCCACGGAAGTGGTCCGCCGGCGGTTCAAAGACGATCCGTCGACACGTATGCTGGTGTCGGCGCAGGGGCACGATGCACTCGACAACCTTCAGACGAAGATTAAGGAAACATTCGCCAAGGCCGGAATGAACGATGTTCTTCTGGTGCGCTCCACAACGCCGGAGGAGCGGCCCACGAGTGAAGAGGAAATCCACCGTACCGGAGCGGATTTCATCGGAAGGCTTGCGAGCAGCGCGCTGGCAAAGGACGCACCCCCGCAGATCAAGTCCCGCATAGTTGCATTAAACGATGCCGCAGAGCGGTTGAACGTCACCAGAGACGGTGTCGATCGGGAGCTTCGAGCCGGCCTCGGTGCCATTTCCCACCTCGTGCTCGACGCCGCGAACATCGTCATCTCGACCGCCAATTCGTCGGATGTCGAACGACTGGTCGAGGCCCGAGAACAGTTCGATTGGGTCATTATCGAAGAAGCGGCGAAGGCATTGGGACCGGAGTTGCTCGGTCCGCTGATGCTTTCGGGCCGGCGGTTGATGATTGGCGATCACAATCAGCTTCCGCCTCAGGATGCAGAGCGGCTCGCAAAGATACTGGGAGACCATGGTCTGGTGAGCGAGGCCCTAGCGCTTGCCGAGCAGATGATCGGCCCGCTCTTGAAGGACGATGAGCTGGACGACCTTGATTTTGACGAGGCGAGGAGCTTGGTCGACACATGCGATATGGCTTTACGCCTGCTCGAGCCATTCCGCACCTTTGTCGAGGAAGACGAACGGCGAAACCGAGTCCAGGCCGGGCACAGGCCGATCGCAGCAACGCTGACGGAACAGCGCAGAATGGACCCCGCGATCGCCGAGGTTGTGTCGAAGGCGTTCTATAAAGGCACGCTCCGGACCGAAGAGCGGCGGGCGCGCGCTGCTGTGGAGGAAACGCCGCCATTCGTTCATTTGGGCGGCGTGCCCGTGTCGCCGATTGTCGTCGTCGATTTTCCGCACGTAAGTTCGACCGGCAGATCCGACGCGCTGGAGAGATCGCGCCCGCGTTGGCACAATCCGTCTGAGGTTGCCGCGGTGATCGATGTGCTGCGCCAAGTCAGAGCGCGGGAGGGATCCGAACAGCCAAGCCTCGCAATACTGACACCCTACAAGGTTCAAGCCAAGAAGCTTCATGAACGCCTCAACGCGCTTCGCCGACAGGAGCTGAAGCACCTCGACGACTTCAGGGCCATCCGCAGCAATGGGGATTTCATCGGCACGGTGGACTCGTTTCAGGGCGGGGAAGCCGACCTCGTGATCCTGTCCCTCGTCAGGAATAATGCCATGGCGGGCGGCCGCGCCCTTGGCTTCCTTCGAGATTCGCGACGGATGAACGTCGCGCTCAGTCGCGCGAAGTCGCAGCTGATCCTAGTCGGCAGCCTGGATTTCCTTCGTGAAACCGTACGGGGGGTAAATCCTGACAACGAGACACACGACCTCTCGTTTCTCACCGAGGTCGTTGCCGCAATCAGCGCGCTTCGCGACACGAAGCGTAATGGCCTGCCTCTGGCCAGTTTCCTGAAACCCGATGCGCTGAGACAGCGCGGATGAGCGTCGTCATTGCCATCCCCGTGTTCCGCATCTCCTGCAAGGTCGGTCTCGATCGGGGGCGGGCGTGGAGTGTGGTCGACGAGCTCTTGCTCTGGGCGGTGTGGAAGCAACCCAAGTCGATCGCAGCATTGGCCGCTGGCGCAAACCTCCCGCACCAGCTTGTGGTTGCGTCAATTGCGCGGCTGATGCGCTTCCGGCTTGTAGAAGTGGTGCTGACCGACGAGGGCGTGACCTTCAAAGCGAGCGCCTTTGGGTTTGAGGCCGTCAACAGCGTCAATCCGTTGCCGTTCTTTCCGACACGGGTTTCGCGCCGGGTCAGCTTCGTCATCGAATGGGCTACGGGGGACTTTTTTCCGACCCGCCAAATCCGTCTCGTAACGCAGGCCAAACTTGAGGAGTTGCGCAGTATCGGGACCGAGGTGCGGGTCATTTCGGTGGACGGCGGTGGCCCGTCGATGTCACACGAGGCCAATCTCAATCGTCTGTCCGATATCGCCACACGCGGCCTGGACGAGCAGGTCGCATTGGTCGATGGGCGGACGGCCACGATGCGAGACGACGAATTTTTGCTTCTTCGGGTAATCGACGGGTCAGCGCAGGGCGTCCCGCAACATGCAGGGACGGCGCTGCGGGCTCTGGTGGATGAGGCCGCCCACCTGCCGGCCGGGACGACCGATTTCCAGGTCACCTATGCGGGCCCGAGGGAAACCGGGGACAATGAACCGGTTGTCCATGATTGCCGCTTTGACCCCGCCGACATCATAATCGGCGGATCAGAGCAGCGGGATTGCCTCGAGCAGCTGTTGGGCCGGGCACATCGACGAGTCATCATCCATTCGACGTTCCTGGATGCTGCTCGCTTCTCACAGTTGAAGCCGCTTATCCAGGTCGCCTGCGCTCGCGGGGTCAATTTTGATCTGCTTTGGGGTGCGGAGAAGGACGAAGAAACGGCGGCAAGAAACGGAGCCGCGGCGGCGTCGATCGCCCAAATCGTGAGGGACGATCGCGACATGAGAGGACGGTTTCGCATTCACATGCGCACGACCGGCTCTCACGCCAAGGTAATCCTGATCGACACCCTTAACGATGGCTGGGTTGCCGGTATTGGATCGTGCAATTGGCTCTCCTCGCCCTTTCAGTCAGTCGAGCTTTCGGTCCTTCTGCGCGACCAGCATCTCGTGGCCGATGTCGCGTCAGCCCTTCAGCGTCTGACCGGACGTCGTGGTCTGGCGGATTCAATCGCAACCGAGATGGCGATCACCGCCCGCGAAATGCGGCGTTCGCCGAACGTAGGCGGCAACGCCCGGGTGTCGATTGTCATCGGCGATGCTCATGACGGGATCCTGCGCACAGCCAGCGGCACGGCCGAGCACACGTTCGTCATCGGAAGCAATCGGCTTGGATCCACCGCCAGACCAGGCGCGCTGCTGCAGGGGGAGGTCGCGGCCCACCGGGACGGATTGCGGTCGATCGTTTTGTATACTCAGCCCTCCGGCCCCCTCAAGAACAGGCATGCCCAGGCGCTGGAGGAGGAAGCACGAGCTGACGGCGTGGTTCTAGTTAAGACGAAAAAGATTCCGCTGCATGGGAAATTCGCGCTGTGGGACGATGACGATCTCGTCGTCACCAGCTTGAACTGGGCGTCCGCGTCGGCCGACCCTGATTTTCCCTGGGGAGAGATCGGGGTCCATGTCAACGCGCCCCGCATCGCGTCACATTCGCTTTCACGACTTGAAGCCATATTTCCCATGCTGAAGGATTCGCATGCCAGTCCTCCGATCGAGAGCTGACAGTGACGAATAGCTTCAATATTCACCGGCAACGGCTGCTTCCCGCCGATGCACTTAAAGCTGACGGTCTGGTTTCGGCCCCAAAGGGTTATGGCTGCACAGCCTCAAATGCCGTCGTTCAGTGCAATCCTACGATGATCCTGAAACCCGCCGTCTTATCGGTACGGCGTCGTAGGGGACACCCTGCGCCATCCTCACGCTGTCCACATGGGCAGGGTCCACCGGACGTCCCTGCAGCAAGCCCAAGCCCCGTCCAATAAGGCTCCTATTGACTTTTGGACACGACTGACTCAAAAGCTTAGAGGCTATTGGACATTGGAGAGTGGGATGCAGGTCGGCTACGCGCGAACTTCAACAGAAGAGCAGGTCGCGGGACTGGAGGCCCAGATACGTGACCTCAATGCCGCCGGGTGCGAGGAGGTCTTTTCGGAGCAGGTCTCAGCCCTGGGGGATCGGCAGGAACTCGATCGCACGCTCAAATTCCTGCGCAAGGGTGATACGCTGGTGGTCACCAAGATCGATCGCTTGGCGCGCAATACCCGGACCCTTGGTGATATTGTCGATGGCCTGCATGGACGTGGTGTAGGTCTGAAGGTCCTACAGTTCGGCAAGGAGACGCTGGACACGACCGGAGCGTACGGTCGGCTGATGCTGAACATGTTCGCCGCTTTCGCGGAGTTCGAGCGGGGCCTGATGAAAGAGCGACAGAAAGAAGGCATCGCGAAGGCGAAGGCAGACAAGAAATACAAGGGGCGGAAGCCGACGGCGCGAGCAAAGGCCGGTGAAGCAGTCGTCTTGTACCAGCAACAGAAGTCCGTGTCAGAGATCGCCGTGTCCCTCGGCATCGGTCGGGGGTCAGTCTACCGCGCGCTTATGGCTGCTGGCCTCAGGTAGCCCACGGTCTGTGTGTCGCCGACACTTCCGAGGCCTAGTAACTCCTAATCCACAAGCGGGTCGACGGCCTCGATCTGTTGCAAGACTTCATGTGGATCGAACCCTACCACCTTCGCCAGATCTAGAAACTCAACAAGATCCACACGACGATCGGCGTTTTCTATGTTGGCAATGAAAGGTTGATGTCGATCGAGAGCTTTGGCGACAGCTGCCTGCGTCAATCCTGCCTGCTTTCGCTTCTCGGTCAGCAGCTCAGCAAGTCGCCGATGGCGTTCCGAATGCAGGGTCTTGGCCATCCGCTCGTCGAGTAAATTTCGTTTCGACGTTGCGGTAATCCGAATTTCATATTATCCAAAAAGTGGATTTTCTTCCTGCCGGGTTCATCGCTTCACCAGGAGGACCGAGCAAATGATTATCGAACGATCAGCCGTAATTCTCGGGGCTGCAATCATCTTGGCAGTTGGGCTTCATCTCTACTTCTCGCCTTACCAGCAGTGCGTGCGCGAGGTCTCGGCCGGTGATCGCCTCGAACATGACGTCAGCTTGTCCGGCCCTGCCGAAATCTGTTTGGCGCAGCAGGGTAGGCGATGATCGACTAACCGCCGATTTCTTCCAAGAGTGATTACGAAATGGGATCGTTATGAAAGCTCTGATCATTGCTCCCGCCACCGCAATTCTCGCCGCAATCATCCCCGGGCCAGCATTGGCGGGGTGCGCCAATTACACGGACGGCTCGCTCGATATATCACCACCCGAGGCAACAATCTGCTTCCGGCGAGTCTGTGAAAAAACCACCGTCGAGTTTGATTGCGCCAATATTCATGGGTCTCAGAAGGGTTATGCTAACGGGTGGCGGGTGTACGTTGACGCCGATCACAARCCCGCGGTCGTTCATGTGTTCCGGCCCGTCCTCATCCCAAAACCCGACCTGGGCAAAATTACCTGTGAGGGAGACTGCTTCACACTTCCGCAATGATCCGTGCTCGTCGTGATGTATTTCTGGACCAGTGTCCCTGAGTTGCGGCTTCGCTCGCGCAAGTGTTCAATCGAACAATAGCGGCGATCCTAGATTTAAAGATGAGGGGCTCGGGCCTCGAACCGCGCGAAAGGTGTACGGATGCCCCGCCTGACTCCGCAGCAAAGGATTGCACTGGCTCGGACGCTTGAGGTTCGCGCTGCGACCGGGGAAGGACTAACCTCGGAGAAAAGAATAGAGCTTCGCCGCGCGGCGAAGAATCTGATCGCGTTGAACGCTATCGAGGAGCGCAAGAACCAGTCGAAGTCGTCGGCTGAAGGACTCGCGCGCATATTCGATCAAGCTGCAGAGCGCCGCTGGTCGGAAGACCTGCGCAAGGAGATTGGGTATCGCCACATGAAACACCTGGCAGACGTGTTCGAGGGATGGGCGTTCGACAGCCGCATGACGCCTGAATGGACAGCCAAGCTTTCGGGATGGGCGGGGTCAATGCGCACCTTGGCGGAGGAAGTCGGCGCAACCTGGGATCCGCCAAGACCAGCGGGTACACTCTCCCTCGTCGGATTTATTGGTCGTAACCTGATGGACGATTAAAGCACCGGTTAAAATGTTTGCTTTGGGCCCGGCCCAGTGCTGGAAGAGGGTCCGTGGCTGCTTTGCGCCTCATTTCAGTCGTTCAGTCTGCGGGCTGCCTCCCCCAGAAGCTGACTTTCGCTCGGTTAGCTACGAGCGCGTGACGGACTTCTGACACGGCTACTACTTTGTAGCCGATTGAGAGCAGGTGCCAGCCTAGCCTTCGCTCGCGATCTCCAAGGCGTCTAGCGTCGAGAACGCCGAAGACAATTCCGACGCGGGCGCGCTACCGTTCACGGAAGCTGAAATCGCCTGGATTGACGCGGTGTTCCGATCGGCAACGGACCGTGCAGCCTTGCAATGTGGTAGGCCTGCGACGCCTAACGCATAAATCCGATGTCAACGGACCGTCATTCGTGTATGTCTGGGATAGAGGAGGTTTGCATGCGAGACATCAAGACCTCCGGGTTCGTCCGCGTTCGCGGCGCGCGCGAGCACAATCTCAAGAACGTCGATGTCGACGTACCACGCGATGCGTTTGTCGTGTTCACCGGCGTGTCGGGATCGGGAAAATCGTCGCTCGCGTTCTCCACCCTCTACGCAGAGGCACAGCGCCGCTATCTGGAATCGGTCTCGCCTTATGCGCGCCGCCTGTTCCACCAGATGGAAGTTCCCGAGGTCGACGAGATAGAGGGCCTGCCTCCGGCGGTGGCACTGCAGCAGCAGCGCGGATCTCCAACCACCCGCTCATCGGTGGGCAGCGTCACCACCCTCTCCAACCTTCTGCGAATGCTTTACTCGCGCGCCGGCGACTATCCGCAGGGCCAAGCCCACCTCGACGCCGAATCCTTCTCGCCCAACACTCCCGAGGGCGCCTGCCCACGTTGCCACGGCCTTGGCCGGATCCACGAGGTCACCGAGGCGTCGATGGTTCCCGATCCTTCCAGGACGATCCGCGAGCGCGCGGTCGCAGCCTGGCCAACGGCTTGGGGCGGCCAGAATCTGCGCGACATCCTGATCAGCCTAGGCATCGACGTCGACACGCCGTGGCGGAACTTGCCGAAGAAGGTGCGCAACTGGATCCTTTTCACCGAGGAGCAGCCCCAGGTTCCGGTCTATCCCGGGTGGAGCCATGAAGAGATTCAGCGCGCGATCCGGCGCAAGGTCGAGCCGGCTTATATGGGCACCTTCTCGAGCGCGAAGCGCCATGTCACTCACAGCTATGCGACGACCCAGAGCGCGATGATGAAGAAGCGCGCCGCGCAATTCATGATCAGCCGTGCCTGCCCGATCTGCGATGGCAAGAGGCTACGCCTGGAAGCCTTATCGGTCCGCTTTAAAGGCCTCGACATCGCCGAAATGAGCCGCCTGCCTTTGGCGCGGTTCTCGAAAATCTTCGGGTCTTACGCCAAGGCGACAGCCGGTAAGCTCGGGGCGCTGCGCAAGACCCATCCGGAGAAGGCCTTGGTGGTCGAGCGCATCGCCGGCGATCTGTGCCGCCGGCTGTCAGTGCTGCTCGACCTCGGTCTCGGCTATTTGACGCTGGAACGCAGCACCCCGACCCTGTCGCCGGGCGAGTTGCAACGGCTGCGGCTTGCCACCCAGGTCGTCTCGAACCTGTTTGGGGTCGTCTATGTGATGGACGAGCCGTCTGCCGGGCTCCATCCCGCCGACACCGAGGCCTTGCTCCGCGCGCTCGACGGCCTAAAGGCCGTCGGCAATTCGCTATTCGTCGTCGAGCATGAAATGGACGTCGTCCGTCGTGCCGACTGGATCGTCGATGTTGGCCCTGGCGCTGGCGAGCATGGCGGCGAAATCCTCTACAGCGGTCCGATCGAAGGTCTGCGCGAGATCGCCGTTTCGGAAACACGGCGCCATCTGTTCGACGAAGACGGCAAAATTCCGCGCCGCGTGCGTGAGCCAGCCGGTTGGTTGCGACTGGAGGGGATTTCACGCAACAATTTAAAGGAGGTCGATTGCGCGATCCCGCTCGGCGTGATGACCACGGTTACCGGAATCTCGGGCTCGGGGAAATCAAGCTTGGTCAGCCAGGCGCTTGTCGAACTAGTTGCTGGTGCGCTCGGCGCGCCGGTCGCGGCCGACGACAGGCCGGATGTCGAGGCGGTGCTCGATGACCGCCCGGCCAGCGTCACCGAGGGCCGGATCGTAGGCGGCCTCGAAGGGATTAGGCGGCTGATCGAGGTCGACCAGAAGCCGATCGGCCGCACCCCTCGTTCCAACCTCGCCACTTATACCGGCCTGTTCGACCATGTCCGGACGTTGTTTGCGGCGACTCCCGAAGCCAGGAAACGCCGGTACGATTCCGGCCGCTTCTCCTTCAATGTCGCCAAAGGCCGCTGTCCGCGGTGCGAGGGGGAAGGCTTCGTCATGGTCGAATTGCTCTTTCTGCCCAGCGTCTACGCCCCTTGTCCCACGTGCCACGGCACCCGCTACAATCCTAAGACGCTTGAGATTCTGTATCGCGGCAAGACTATCGCGGAGGTGCTCGCGCTCACCGTCGAGGGTGCCTGGGAATTCTTCGACGACGCGCCCAACGTGCGCCGGTCGCTCAAGGTGCTTCGCGAGGTCGGACTCAATTATCTCCGCCTCGGACAGCCCGCGACAGAGTTTTCGGGCGGCGAGGCGCAAAGGGTCAAGCTCGCCACCGAGTTACAACGCGCCCAGCGCGGCGGCGCGCTCTATGTGCTCGACGAGCCGACTACCGGCCTTCACCCGACCGATGTCGAACGTTTGCTTGTCCAGCTCCACGCCCTGGTCGACGCCGGCAACAGCGTCGTCCTCGTCGATCACGATATGAAGGTGGCGGCGGGGAGCGATTGGGTGATCGATATCGGCCCCGGCGCCGGCGACGAGGGCGGGGAGATCGTCGCCAGCGGGACGCCGGCAAAAGTCTCCGCCTGCAAAGCCAGCCGCACCGCACCCTATCTCGATCGGGCGCTAGGCGGGGCGGCGGGCCTTACGGCCAAGTGATACTCGGCGCCGAAGCGGCTGCGCCTACAGACGTGGCATCGAAGGGCGCGTAGCGCCCCATCCACCAGGAAGATATGGCGATGGTAGGCGGCAGAGCCTCGTCTTATGCTGCGCGGAGGCTGATTGAAGTCAACACGGTGTGCTGGAGCAAGCTTAAAATAGCCGCGAACAGATGTCTCCCGCTGACAAGCGTGGGTACTAGCCCTTGAACCCAATCAGGATGGGATTCGTAGTTTGGCTACAGTCATGACCGAAAACGATGCCGCAAGCGATACCGATATTTTCCCATCTGGGGGGCATCAGACATATTGGTCCCCGCGTTGATTGGCGGGATCAAAGTCAATGGGCCGTCTCGCACGGCGCGGGCTCATGACTGGGGTGGCGCAGTCGCGTGAGCTAGGGACGCCAGAACCTTACCTCGCGGATTTGTTCGCGATGATACCCAATTTATGAATTTCCGGTGTCTTGGCAAACATGTCGCCTGCCTTGATCTTCTCCATCAACCCTGCGGCGACCTTTCCGTTGAGATGCGCGTCGCGTCCCGCCTCGTCGTCGAAGGTATCGAATATTGCAAAAGAGGAAGGTCCTTCCTGAATCGCATACCAAGTGATCGTTCCGGGTTCGGCCTCCACCAGAGGAACCGCCGACCGCAAGAAGTCCGCGACCTCATTCTCCTTGCCGGGCTTGGCTTCAAGCGGAACGTACAGCGCGAACTTTGTCATTCTGCTCTCCATGTTGTGATCATCGCCAGTTCTGTTGGGCTGACCCTACGCTTAACGTACGGGCCTGTCGCGCCTTAACTCGCAACCGAACGATTAAGGTACAGAAAGGGAACAATGGTTGAGCGTCGTTGCGTTGGTCAGGTATGGTTAGCGAGTCAATCCCCAATGAGTAGGGATTAGAGATCATTCTGAAGCCAAAGCAGCGATGGCGGCTTTGCGCCTCAACTCGGACGTTCCGGAAACTTAGCCTTAGCCGGGAAGCGGACGTCCAAGCCCCTACAGAGGCCGTCAGCGCATTATCTGGAGGCCAGTCGTAATTGGGATCAAGGCAAGAGCGGCTAGTCACGGTTCGGCAATATCGAGTTACGAGCCCGAAATTACGGTGCTGGAAATGGCTTGGTCGCCCGCATGTGAGGCAACGTGGTGTTGATACGGTGGTAGGAAGCGTTCCTATTCTCGGCTCGATCTTCGCCGTTTGTTTTACAGCCAACAACCGCAACATCAGACTCCTTCGCCGCCACCTCCAGAGGTACAGGCTGCAGCCTAAATGCTGTGGCACGCAACTGCCGTGATACGAAGTGGCCCCTGCGTGACGATGCAAAACTCGCTCGGGCTGATTGAAAAGATTGCCTACCGACTGGGGGTCACCGTAAGGTCAGGGCACCGGTGTACTCGCTGAGCGCTTTCCATTGAGGCAGATGCTAGACGCACACGCGCGAGCAGTCGCCCCGTCAAAGCTGCGACCTTAGCCAGCTGGCAAACCAGTCCGTGATCTTTTCGCGCAATGGTCGCGCTTGCCATTCTTCCAGGCTGATTTGCCTGGATCGTTGCAGATCTTGGTTGAACAAATCGATTTGCGTCTTAGCAAACTCTCTGCCGTAAACATTCAGCGTGGCTTCGTCGTTCAGACGTAGGGAACGCTCGTCCAAATTGGCTGAACCAAAGCTCGCCCAGACGTCGTCAACGATCAAGAGCTTGGGATGGTACATTGTTGGCTGAAACTCGAAGATCCGAACGCCAGCTTTGAGCAATGCGCCCCAGAAGTAGCGCGAACTCTTTCGGGTTAGCGGCACGTCGGTCAGCGAATTGGGCACGATGACATCAACCGATACACCACGTCTCCTGGCGTCCAGGATCTGCTGGAGGGCGATGTCGTCCGGCACAAAGTACGCCATCCCGATACGCAAGTGGTTCTTGGCAGCAGCTATCGCTGCCAACATCATCAGTTCCATGTCCTCCCAGCCATTCGGCTGCGAAGACAGGATCAACTGGGCGTCGAGCACTCCTGCTGGTTCGGGTGGAGGATAGAACGTCTTACCCTGCAAGGTCTCGCCGGTTGTCTCCAACCAATTTTCGGCGAACGCCGCCTGGAAACCTGACACCGCCGGTCCTTCAATTCGGTAGTGCGTGTCGCGCCACTCATCCCGGTTGCGCGCGTTCCCTCTCCAGTTGTCGGCGATGCCGACGCCACCGGTGAATGCGATCCGTCCGTCCACGATCAACAGCTTGCGGTGGGTACGGTTGTTTACGCGGTCAAGCGTATACCAGTGGACGGGCCGATAACGCTCGAACGTCACGCCGGCACTTGTCATGATTTTGATCAGGTCCTCATCGAACGGAAGACTGCCGACCCAGTCGACCAGGACGCGGACCTCAACGCCCTCTTTGGCTTTAACCGCAAGCGATGTCGCAAACTCATGGCCGACGGCACCCGACCAGTAGATGTAGGTTTCCATATCGACGGTCGAATGAGCCGCTTGGATCGCTTGCAACATCGATGGGAAAATCTCGTCCCCGTTGACCAGGGTTTGGACGGCATTCGAATGGAACATGTGCCCTTGCGAGAAACTGCTCATGGTCCTGGCGAATTGAGGGTCCGACGCGTCAAAACGATGAGGCACGATTGATCTCAAAACACGCGGCTCTGGGGTCAAATTTATGATCAGCAGCGTGAGCAAAGTGGCGATGAGAGCAACGGCCACATAAACGAGCCACTTGCGCCACCTCGTTGACGAGTCGGAATTGCTTGGTTGCTCAACTTTGCCCTCAGCGGGCATGCTCGGCATTCCGCTTGCGGGTTGTGGCAGCTTTCGTTGCCGATTTCGAACGGCTTGCGGCCGAGCGTGCGGCCGATGCCTTACCTCCCTTCTCGCCGCCCTTGTGCGCTGCCGGGTGGCCGGTGTGCTTTCCGCGCCCAGAGCCACCCTCCTTCTTGCCGCCGCCGTCATCCTTGTTGACGGTAGCCCATGCGCGCCGCTCAGCCTCCTTTTCCGATATGCCGCGCTTCTCGTATCCCTCGGCGATGTGGTCGGCCTTGCGCTCCTGTTTGTCGGTGTATTTGGATTTTTCGCCTCGTGGCATGGTCTCCACTCCTTTGATTTAGTTCACAAATGATGTGGTTCAAAAGAGGTTCCGCCGTCGTGGAAATCAAAAATGCTGACGGCGCGAGGCCCACAAATTGTTGGGGAACTCGCAAGGCTTCAAGCATGGAACCGGAGAACCAATGGAGGGTCGCCAGCTAGGGCTTCTTCGCAGCAACGCTATTCACATCTGGGGATTTCTGAGGGATGGAGGACTGCTAATTGCCAACGGCTGGCGTTAAATCCAAAAAGAGAGGATGATCTCGCAGGTTTAGGTACCCGGGATCGAAGTCTGCCATCTCGCTTAAGCCGTCCCAGTTCAGAATGGCGAGCCGCCCTTCTTTGTGTTCTAAAAGGCGGTCAGAGCGCAGCTTCTTCAATATCCGATTTACGTGGACCACGGTCGCCCCGATAGTCTCGCCGATCTGAACTTGAGTTAGTGGTAAGGGGTAAGAATTGTCCTTTACCAACCCCATGACCTGCATGCGCACGTAAAGCTCACAGGCGAGGTGGGCTAACCTGCCCACCGCCTCATGCCCCCCCAATACCTTGACCCACGCGCGCGCGACCGCTGCGTCTACTAAACTTTCCCGCCAAAATAGATTTGACAGGCGGGGTGATTTACGCAGAACCTCGAGAAGGTCACGGTGTGCAATCATGGCAACCTTGCTCTTACCGATCGACGCGAGTGTGTGATCCATGGTTCTTAGATGCAGGCCCTGGAGATCAGGTATATCGCCGGGGACATGGATTGAGAGCGTTTGCAGGTTGCCGTTGCTCAAAATACTATACCGTCGCAGGAGCCCCTCAACCACCAGGCAACAATGGCTTGGTTCATTCCCTTCAAGCGCAACCTGCTCACCGGGCATCAACTGCTTACCTACAAGTGGCATAGCTTCGACGCACTCGCGCTCATCTGGGGTAAGCCGACCTAGGCATTCAAGCTTTCGGAGGAGCGGCGTTTTCAAATCGGACATCGCTGACCTTAGCACTTTGTCATGATCAAACAACGGACTTTGCGGCTCCCGTTGCCTGATTCGACGTACGGGAAAGGCCCGCCGAGTTGGCGCTCTCCGACGGAGCAGAAATGATGCGTAAAAAAACAGTCGAAGCCCGTTGAACCCTTGATCGAAGCGAATAGGAATCACTATTTCGCTAGCTGGGAGTTGTGGGCGTCGGCGCTTGAAAGCTCACGCTCAGTCTTGGGAGCGACACTCATGGATCAGGACCGTGAAGACGTACGTGTTTCAGCCTTCCATCTCGACATCGTACGTGAGGCTTTCAGAAAGTCGGTAACGTGAGACAAACCTGGCTGAAGAACATTGGGTTGACACGCCAAGCGGCTCTTGCAGGAGATAACGGGCGGCGAGCCCGACGAAACCATTATCCGCCGCATTATCGGGCTTTAAGCATTTCTTACGAGGGGCGTCTCACGCTTTAATTTCATCATTTCGCGAAATCCGCGGGCATGCCGCCTCGAGCGTGAATTCGTGCGTGCTCCTCCTCATCGATCACACGAAATCAACGTCCCTGAAGAGCTCGAGGCGCTCGCTGCCCCGTGACTTTCTCTATCGCTGATATCGGA
This sequence comes from Mesorhizobium sp. P2_B11, assembly GCF_056404855.1. Classification (NCBI taxonomy): domain Bacteria; kingdom Pseudomonadati; phylum Pseudomonadota; class Alphaproteobacteria; order Hyphomicrobiales; family Phyllobacteriaceae; genus Mesorhizobium; species Mesorhizobium sp. P2_B11. The sequence goes on along the minus strand of NZ_JBFUDF010000006.1, from coordinate 23,762 downwards.
TCCTCGGCGTCCGTGGCATGTGACGAGACAAGCTCGTCTCCATGCCACCCCTTCCACTATGCAGGGGTTACGCTAAGAATCGGACAGCTGCGCCGCAATAACTAATGTCTCGGGGAGCCCAACTTATGATATTGAAAGCCGCTGCCAGCCAATCTTATAAAGTTCAACGTTACCATTGCTTTTTATAGGGAGGCTGTGATGGATAACGTAGTTCCAATTCGCAAGCCCTTGGCTCGCATCGAAGTGGGAGAAGCCTGCGGAGAGTGGTTTGTCCGCGTGTTTGAGGAAGACGAGGAAATGACCCGATCATTCGAATTGGAGTCATTCGCTCTAGCCTTTGCCGAGGGCCAGCGAATACATCTTGGGCTTGACCGCATCATCCGGATTTGACCGGCCCGCGGTTGTCCGCACACCTTTCGAACGCGATGACGGATGACCCCGTTGCTATCAGCGATCTGGCCGACCAGGCGATGAAGGCTGCGGACAAGGAAGGCATTCGCATGAGCGAAATAGCCCAGCGTGTTCGAGGTCATCGCGGAAGCGATGGAGCGCGAAGGCGCGTCGCGGGTTGACTTGTTCTGTCTCCGTTCCCACGTCCGCCGTTCCGGTGCCATCATGGGGCGGTCGCTGAAATGTGTGAACGCGTTTTCGTTAAATCGACAATCCCTCACATGGTCCGGCGGTTCGAATTTGCGCATGCCGGCGACATCGAGGGGCTGGGCAATGGCTTTCCGATCTGGAACGGTGCGCCGAGCCTGATCTATCCGATCGTCATCCGCGAAGAGCATTCCATCAGCATGGCAGGTTTTGTCTCGGCCAAATGGGGATTGGTGCCCGGCTGGGCGCGGGACGGCGGCGGCATCGCAGTGTGCCGGAGATCACACGCGGGTTTGCGCTCGTAATACCATCGTTCTGGTTGCTTGAGTATGGCTTCGGCTTTTGCGATCCCAAGGATGGCCTCCGGCCGCCAGTCAGACGGCAGGATCGACGTCGAAGACCGGTGGCGATCAGCCCGCCGCGAAGCCCGTCGATAATGCACATCCTCGGAACCTGATGCATCGCCGCGCATTTCGTCTGCACCACGATGGACGGAAAACCGTCGAGCACTCCATCGGTACCCAGGGAGAACTCACATGCAAACGTCACGCCTACCTCCAGGACACCCGCTTGGATTCGTCATTGAACCGTTTGCCGGCACAGTGACGGTCCGATTTTCCGACGCTATCGTCGCGTCGACGGAGCGTGCGAAAATTGTGCGGGAGGACGGGCACGGGCCTGTCTACTATATCCCTTTTGAGGACATCTACTTCGATCTTTTCGAGAAGACCAACACTGTCAGCAAATCCCCGATCAAGGGTACCGCAAGCTATTGGCGCGTCCACGCGGTCGGCAGTTCATCCGATGACTTCATGTGGGCCTACGAAACTCCCGATTCGGCTGCCCAAGCCGTTGCAGGCCACGGGACTTTTGATCCGGAAAAGGCCCGTATCGATGCAGAACCTTTCGAGGACAAGCGGCACACGCCGCACATTGTTAAATAGTCATTTCTGCTCGAGGCAGCACACACGCGAAAGAGCACTTCCTACCGGTCGGCTAAATCCCTTTCCGCTGTCATGGACAGGAATGCAATTCACGCGCCAACTGCTTTGCTCATTGAGCAAGGTCGCCGCTTAACCCGCACCCCGAACTAGCCGCAGTGCAGGCATTTTTCTGGGGTGGGTCTCTTGAACCAACCTTATGATGGGTGGTCTTGGCCAAGGCAGCTCAATCCAGTCGGAAACTGACCGAAATGGCCGAAAGCGGTTTGAAGGCCGCGGTCGACGGGTTGGCTCCTAAGCCGCGGCTACGAACCAGCGAACATCTGGTCAAAGTCAACGACACCGAAATTGACCAGCCGGTAGCATTTGCTAACGCATCAGGGCGGTGGCCCGCTCTGCCGGGCGTTCGGCGACCCGGTACTGGTTGTCGCGATGTGCAGCAACAAGCTCATAGTCCCCGGCAAGACCGTCAATTACTAAGTCGAGGAATGCATTGCAGGCGGCAACCCAGTCCACACTATCAGGCACCGCGAGAGAAAATGTCATGCCTTTGTTGTAGCTGGCCAACAAGACAGGTGAGCCGCGCCTGCTCCACCTTACGCTTAACTCCACCCACGCATCTGCCGATCCTGGCTGTTGAGGTGCTGCTTTGGCAGGAAGTCTACGTCGGCTGCAACATTCTCCGAGGATCGACAGCCGCCGGTCAAATCCTCGCAGCTGGATCACGGGCGATTCCTTCAACCTTTTTCCGGGGGCACGCCACCAGCCGGTCTGGCCGAGCACTGGATGGCTGAAAGATTGCGCATTCGCCAGGGCCGAAATCGCATCCCCCATTATCGTTTTGCGCGGGGGCTCTGCCCTCATGTCAAAAACCCCACATTCATAGTAATGATCCTCGCGCATCATCATTGAATTCCAGTCCACGGCGCCGAACATCGACCAGGCGGTGACGGCGCGTACATCGACACCTTCAGCCGCGCATTCACAGGCAGCCTGCCATCCCTCCATGAACCAGCGCAGCTGTTCCTCACGAGTGCACCCATTGTGCACTTCTCCGAGTACCACCGGCAAAGCGTAACGGCGCCACACCTCACGCAGACGCGAGGCAAAACCGAGTTCGCCGGCTGGCAGGCCGGCGCGGAAAGCGGCGAGATCGACATAGGGTTCGACGCCGTTGCCGCCTACCGGCTCACAAGGATGCCGTTGGACGCGGTGATCAAGGAACCGATCGCTGGTGAGGTAGTAATCAACACCAATCAGGTCCGGATTGCAGGGCGCGGCCTCCAGTTCAGCCAGGTGAGCGTGATCGACACCAGCCTGAAGGAGGCGTTCATGGAAAGGGTGGCATGGACCGACACGCCCACCAAGCAGATCCAGCGAGAGCCATCGCCTGCCATTTTCATAATCAGCTTGGTACGCAAGCTCTTTCGTTGCGAATATTTTTCCGAAGTCTTCAGTCTGTAGGAGGCAAGCATCTGGGATGACCTTTCGGATGGCCGACATTGTCTTGGCGATCGCGCGGCATTGAGCTACGACAAGCCGCAAGCAACTTGGCTCATCCGTCAGGTGCGGGTGCCAGAATCCATAGAGGCCGCTGAGGCGAGCGGTCGCCATGGGCTCGTTGATCGGCGTGAACGTCCTTATCCACGGGTACCGCCCCGCGAGCCGAGCGGCAAACGCCGCGAGGCGTTCGGCAAAATCCGGCGCGAGAATGGACGTCCAGGATGGCCCGCTTCCGTGGTGAATGAGGGTTGCCAGTGGACTGATGCCGAGTTCACGCATCCGCCCCAACCGTTCGTCCAACCAGTTCCAGTCATCCTGGCCCTCCACCGCCTCGACGTGCTCCCACAGCGCTGGATATCGAATCGTTTTGATGCCGAGGGATGCAACGAGATTCAAATCCTCAATGCGTTTTGAATGACCGGTTTCCAGGAGTTGATCGCGGATCACAGCGCCCACACGAACCACGCTGCATTCAATGCCGCCCCAGACCTCCACCATGATTATCCCGCCGCCCCTTTGGCAAAAGATAGCGCCGAGCCGCCCGCCTTCTGAATACGATTGAACGCAGTCAGCGCCTGACCAATCACTTGGTCCATATTGTAGTACCGGTAAGTTGCCAGCCGCCCGGCGAAAACCGTATCTGTCTGCTGAGCAGCCAGCGCCTCATATCGCTTGTAAAGCGCCTCGTTCTCCGGCCGCGGCACCGGATAGTATGGATCGCCGTCATCTGTGGGATATTCGTAAGTCAAACTGGTTTGAGGATGCTGCTGTCCCGTCATATGCTTGTATTCCGTGACCCTAGTGAAGGCCTCGGTCTGCGGGTAGTTGACGACGGCGACCGGCTGGAACTCTGACCTGTCCAGCGTCACGTGCTCGAAGCGCAAAGACCGGTATGGCAATTTTCCTAGCCTAAAATCGAAGAATTCGTCGATCGGACCGGTATAGACGAGCCGCCGATAGGGGATGACGTGTCGAATTTCGCGGTAGTCCGTCTGCAGCATTACCTTGATTTTGGGATGAGCCAGCATCTGTTGAAACATGCGCGTATAACCGCCCGCCGGCATGTTCTGAAACGTGTCGCCGAAATAGCGGTCATCGCGATCGGTGCGCGTCGGGACCCGCGCCGTCACCGATTTGTTTAGCTGAGACGGATCGACGCCCCACTGTTTGCGCGTGTAGCCACGAAAGAATTTCTCATACAGTTCACGCCCGACCGTGCTGATGACAACGTCCTCGGCGGTCCGGATTTCGTCCACCGTCTCGCGGCGCGAGGCGAAGAACTGTTCCAGCTCCGCAGATGACAGGTCGAGATCGTAGAGCCTGTTGATCGTGTCCAGATTGATGGGGATCGGCAGCAACTGACCGTCGACGTTCGAGAGCACGCGATGCTCATAGGGGCGCCATGCCGTAAACTGCGAGAGATAGTCGACGATCGACTGAGCGTTCGTGTGGAAGATATGAGGCCCGTATCGGTGGATCAGAATCCCGGCTTCGTTGTAGCAGTCATAGGCGTTGCCGCCGATATGGCTGCGCCTGTCGATGAGCAGGACGCTTTCATTGCGTTGCGACGCGATACGCTCCGCGAGAACGCTGCCGGCAAAGCCGGCGCCAACAATCAGCCAGTCGAACATGCTTACGCCCTCCGCCGGAACGGCAGGACATTTTTCGTGGCACGCGCGCGCTCAATATGGCCCGCCATGGCGATCCAGGTCTTTTCCCACGACATGTCGATGAGATAGGCGTCGGCTTGCGCCAACAAGAAGTCGCGCGGTCGCGAGAGAAGTGACCGGAGCTTGGCTTCGACATCTTCAGCATCGACGATATCAACGAGACCCTCCGCACCATAGGTGCGTACGACATCCACGATCGCTGTCGAGACGAGAGGTACACCTGCCGCCAAAAATTCCGGTGTCTTCGTTGGGCTGATGTAGCGGGTGGCCGCATTGAGGGCGAATGGCATCCACCCGGCATCCCAATGCCTGAGGTAGTCGGGAAGCTCGGCGTAGTCCTTGCCGCCCAGCCAGTGAAGATTCTCTGCCTGGGGCAAACCGTTGGGATCGATCTTGACCACCGGGCCAAGCATCACGAAATGGACGTCGGGCATACTCTGGGCGGTCCGCGCCACCAGGTCGGCGTCAAGCCTTTCGTCGATGACACCGAAATACCCAACTCTGGGGTGGGGTATTTGCTGCTGATCGGCAGGATCGTTGCCTGGTGCCCTGGCCTGATGGAAGTGCGTAAAGTCGATGCTGCTCGGGAATGGAAACATCGACCGATGCAGGCCTCGCTTTGCTTCATAGAGGCTCTGCCCGCCGGTGAACACGACATCCGCGCGTTCCAAGAGGCGCCTTTCCATCTGGACAAGTTCGGGGGGCGCATTCTTGAACGCCGACAACTCGTCCATGCAGTCATAGACGCAGATGTCAGAAAGAAGGTGATCGCTGAACCGCAGCGCCATTGGAGTGTAGTACCAAGTCGTCAACAGATCCTGGGGCGTGGCGGCAACCAGAAGGTCGACAAATCGGCGCTGGACGGCATCAGCGTCTTCCACATCGGTCCCGATCGGAATCACCGGTGTAACCACTTTGATGGACGGCGAGACGTCGGTCGCCCGCATTATCGCTCGAGGTATATCTTCGAAAACGGGTTCCTCGAAATAGATCACCTTGCGATCTTTTGCGGCGAGCGTCAGAAGATGCTGCGGACGCTGGTAGACGAAGTTCCACCGAAGATGAGAGAAACAGAGAAGCATCGGATTTTGCTCTAAGACACGTCTTGAAGGCGAATTGCCCATTCTATTTTCCATTAGAAAAAAGTCCCTGAGTGATCTCCGATGCGCTCGCACAACAAATGTTAATGGAGGCATTGAGATGTGATTGTTGACTACGGGGCTAACTTGCGCGGCAGGGACTCGTTCCGCGAAGAAAGCGATTAGCTCTGGCTGGCAAGGTCGCGGGAGGAGGCTGCTAATCGCACCAATCCGGCAACTGTTAATTGTGCCTTAACACGCGATGCTTCACAGTTAACGATCGGTGAAACGATTCGGTGCCTCGCAGGATTGGCCCGCGACTCTCGTGTCGAACCTTGATTGAGTGAAATCAATGTCGATCACATTTGAAACGAACGTCTTTCCGCTGTTTCATCCCACTGCCGTTGACGATGTGAAGGACCCTTGTCCGGTGTTTGACGGGCAGCTCTGGCACATGTTCGGATCGAGTGGCACGGTCACCAGTGAAAGCTGGAGCATTCTTCACGCCACGGCTCTGGATCTCTATGGCCCCTGGATCGAGCACGATCCTATCGTTTTGTCGGTTGCCGGATCAGGCGTGGCCGCGCCCGGCGTTATCTATGATGCTGGCGTCTTTCACATGTTCATCCAGACGGAGTTCATGAAATCGGGCGGCCGTTGTGAGCATGCCGTTTCGAACGATGGTTTCGAGTGGGTGGTTTTCAATTCCGCGATCGTTGCCTTGCCGGGTACCGATGAGGATGGCATCTATGATCCGCATCCGGCGATCATCGGTGGCAAGCGCTACATCGTCTATTCAGGCATGCCGCAATTTACGGGAATACCACAACCCGACATCTATCTCGCACGCAGCCAATCGGACTCTTGGTTTGGACCCTGGAAACGAGTGGGCAAGATACTCGACCACGCCGACCTGCCTCACCACAATTCGCGGCAACACCCGGATTATGAATGGGGCATAGAGGGGGCGCAGCTGGTCGAGTTGCCGGACGGGCGCATCCTTCTAAACGCGACCTGCTTTCTGCCGGAGGGTGCCCGTGGCAGCCGACAGCGCGTTTTCTTCGCCGTAGCCAACCGGATCGAGGGCCCATATCGCACGGTCGGGCCAGTGCTCGATCCCGGAGAGCCTGGAGAGAACGGGCATTCGACAGTCATGATCGAGGGGCGACAGCTGCTTTTGTTCTATCAGTGCCGGCGCGCCGCGACCAATCACCGTTGGCGCTACGGAGTGGCCAAGTGCGATCTGGATCGGGAGATCCTGTCCCAAGTGGCCTGATGCTCCCCAAGGTCAGTGGTCATATTTCTTCGCCGCCGCCGGGTTCTGTCCTGTGGCAGCCGAGCTCTTGGCGTCCTTTGAATGGGCAGCGATAGCCGGGCCAGTCGCCTTCCGCATGTCGCCGCTCGGTTGCTTTTCGTCCGATTTTTTGCGGCCGAGGCCGGAGAAGTATTTGCCAAAAATCCGTGGGCGCAGAGCAGTTCCCATTTTTTGTGTTCTGTCGGAACGTCCACCCGCGTCATCGGTTGAGCCACCAGTGACAGGCCTTCATCGGCCCAAGATTAGAACCTTTCAAGCTTGGTCGGCCAGCGCTGTTGGACAGGATGCGTGAGCCATCCTCCTTATCTCAAGGTGCCCAGTATGAATGACATTCCTGAAAATAAAGCGCGCCAGGGGGCTTTGGGGAGGCCCGTACTGGGCGTCCTGTTAGGAGCGCTCGTGCTAGCCATCATCGCTTGGGGTATTGCCGAGGTGTATGGCGTAATGATCAAAAGCCCATCGACGGACCAGAGCAGCCAACCGCCGGCATCCTTCAGCCCGGAGCCGGCATCCACCGATCCAGTTCAGTCAAAGACTGACAGAGTAAATGCGGAGCCGGTCGATCAAAATCCCAAAGTCGACAAAAACCCTACGCCGCAATCGAGCACGGGTGGTGACAGACAAGGAACCCAACCAGCGCAGCCGGCATTGCCGAAATAGACCGCCCTTGTTGACTGGATGACGCATCAGGCGGCCTAGGTTGGTCGAGGCAGTGGGTTTCCCTGGTCTTGGCGACGAGAGGGCACCGCGCACGAACACCGAGCAGCCATGGCCCCGAGTGCTGAGGGCGAAGACAGGCAGGGATGGAAAAAATGGTAGCCATCTTCGGCGTTTCAAGTTGTTCCTAGTGGATTGAGCTGAGAGGAAACGGTCATGACTAAAGCGAAAAGCAATAAAAGCATTGAAATCGAAAAGGATGCGCGTGGCCAGTACGCGCGAAGTGACCATGGCCACCGAAATGATGGCGTGTCGAGCGTCGAGCCACGGGTGCTGAAGGATCAGCGAACCGAGAATGCTCAAGCTAAAGGTTCAGAAGGTGGGTCCAAAAGGGACAGCTGACGCTTGGTGACCCAACCAGCCGACACGTTGCTGTGCTTCATCCTCCAAGTTGGCCGAATTTTTGTGGTTGCGCGAGCCGGCGCTCAGCACCGCGCGAGGTCCAAAGCAAATTCTAGATGGCCCTTTTTTGTCGGCCACCCTGATCCATACGGTTGTGCCTAACGCCTCCTTCGGTGCCTCCCGCGCGGCCCTCAACGGCGTCGTCGCATGTGAGGTGCGTGGCTGTAATCGCATCGTCGTTCTCGATTTCGCATTATGTCTGGAACGGGCATCGCCTCCGCAAGTTGTCGGCGGGGAGACGCAAATGATTGTCGATGCACACCTACATACGTCCGGCCGCGAGACGACTGCTGATGTGCTACGATCACTTGACGATGCGGGCGTCGACACAGCCTTCCTGCTGGCGCCGTTCCTGACGGAACCTTATTCCCTTGATGACCGCGAGTCGTTACGCGCCGGCAATCGGTACCTTTCGAACCTGATCGCAGGCCATTCGGATCGGCTGGTCGGGTTCGCGGTTGTCAATCCGCTCCATTCGCAATCTGCTGACGATCTTGAGGAGGCAGCCTCGCTTCCCGGTATTCGCGCGTTAAAGATGGTTCCGACCGGTTGGTATCCTTACGACGAGTGCGCTCATCGAGTGTACGCAGTCGCTGCAAGGCTCGATTTCCCCATCTTGTTCCACAGTGGAATATTCATTGACGGTCGCTCGGGACGGTTCTGCCGCCCCTCCTTCTACGAGGCGGTTCGTGATCATCCTGGCCTTCGCGTCACGTTGGCTCACCTTGGCTGGCCATGGTGTGACGAAGCTAACGCAGTTGGCGTCATCGATCGGATAAATGGCGTCGACCCGGCCGCGAGCCAGTTCCGCTTCGACCTGTCATTCGGGCCACCTCCCATCTACCGCGAGGAGGTCTTTCGCAAGGCGATCGACGTGATCGGCCCGCGCTCCCTGCAATTCGGCAGCGACCGCTTCTTGCCTTGCAGTGGTGCTCACATACGCGCGGCAATAGACGAGGTTAGGGCAATTCTCGATCAGCTCGACGTCGCAATCGAAGACCGAAATGCGATCCTGGCGGGAACTGCAATGGACTGGCTGAGGCTACGTCCGTCACAAGGAGGAGAATGATGGCCCGGACGCCGCGTGTGCTGCCAGGAGGCCAAACCGATGAGCGCACGCATGTCCTAGAGATACTAGGAAACGCCATAGTGGGCGGCATGGAAAACTATGTGCGCAACCTGGCTGCAAACCTGCCATCGAACGAGTTCAAAGTATCTCTCCTGTGTCCATTCGAGAGCCCTTATACAGGGTTGCTACGCTCCGAAGGGAGGGAGGTCTATATTGCGCCGCTGCGTGACGATCCGCCCTGGCGGACGGTCGAATTGATTTGCACACTGGTCCGCGAAACTGGCGTCGACCTGCTCCACGCTCACCTGATGAACGCACATACCGTCGCGGCAATGGCCGGTCGCCTTTGCGGGACGCCAACCGTCGCCACATTGCATGGCATGAGCTTTCATCCGCAGGAAATCAGCGTGGCACGCACAACGGGGAGCCACACCATTGTGGTGTGCCGCGAAGCCTGGTCACAGGCGCTTGCGGTGGGGTTGGCGCCTGAACTCGTAAGCCTTGTTCCCAATGGCGTCGATCTCGCAATGTATCACCCCATGTCCGCTGATCCCGCGGAGTTCCGCCAAACGATCGACGTCGGTCCTGCCGATTTGCTGGTTGGTTTCGTTGGCAGGCTTGCCTGGGAAAAAGGCCCCGATAAGTTCCTCAAGGCAGCCGAGTTCATTCTGCAAAGGCGACCCGAAGTACATTTTGCAATGATTGGGACGGGGTCAATGGAGAAGGATCTCGTCGCCACCGTACGACGCGCGGGGCTGGAATCGCGCATTCATATGGTGGGGCTTGCGCGCGAACCACATCGGATTTACCCGGCACTTGATTTGCTGTTGCATACTTCGCGGGCAGACGCGATGCCGCTCACCATCCTGGAAGCCATGGCTTCGGGTGTGCCGGTCGTGGCGATCGGCGTCGGCGGGGTTCCGGAAATCGTCGCTACAGGCGAGACCGGGATTCTAATAGGCACGACCGAATGGCCCGGTATTGTGTCGGAATATCCTGGTGACTGGGAGGGCGTGGCCTTGGCGGCGCTCGCCCTGTTATCCAACTCAGCCAGGCTAAAGTCGATGGCTACTGCGAGCGTGAGGCGAGCGCAAGCATGCTTCGACATCCGCAAGTCGGCGATCATGACCAGTCAGATTTTCCAGCAATTGATCGGATCCCGTCCCGACAAGGCTCGCCTCCACTCAGTTCCCTGAGTTCGAGACGAGCGAACGATTACGATTTGGTGGCCCTGATCGCAGTAATCACAGGGTACAGAGGATCCACGACGTCGAGGCTCGCGGGATTCATCTCTTCGAAGGCGATACCCTGCAGGAAGGCTGTGGCTGCCAGCACGTTGCCGAATTGCTGCACTTCCACTGCCGAGGTGCCAAACCGCTCCTCGAAGAGGCGTCGCGCAGCACTCTGAGTCATCGCCCAGAACCATTTTTCTGGCCCGTCAAAAGCGTCGATCGACGTAATGCCCGGTACCGTCGCCAACACGACGCCACCTGGCGCCAAGGCGCGATGGATCGTGGCAATGGCGCCACGCACGTCGTAGATCATGTGTAGAGTCTGGGTCACGATCATGCAGTCAAAGCAGCCGCGCTCTACGGCGTCTTGGTTCTGGAGATCAAACCGCATTGTGGCATGGGGATTGGCACTCTCGGGGAAGTCGATAATGTCGGATCGCACAACACGTTCAAGGCCAAAACGGAGCGTGTAGACATTGTCGCCAATCTCCGCGACATGCCCTCTAATGTCGCGTGCATGACCCATCAGGAAACTCTCAATATAGTAACGATCCAACGGCATGCCGCGATCGCCACCAAATTTCCGGCTCAGGGGCTCGACCTCCCCGAGGTCTCCAAAGACCACCGTACCGGGCACGGGGACGGCTCGCACGATTCAAACCTTATGGCCGTGGCGACGCGAGTTTCGCGTTTGAGTTACCCTCGGTGTTGCCCGGTCTGCTGGAGCATCACTTTTTGCGTCCTTCGAGTGAGCTGCCAGGGCGGGGCCCGCGCCAGTCGCCGTACGCATGTCGCCGCTGCGCTTTTCCGGTCGTTGTTTTTTCCCCAGGAGCCCTGAAAAATATCTACCGAAGAATCCCATCAGTTCCTCCTCGCTTAAGCGGTTCAGCTACGTCTAATACGAATTTGCATGGAGGTGATTTGTTCCCCCCGCATGTGAAACTCTGCTCGATTTCCGCCGAGGCCGGTCGCAGCAGAGAAGCGGGCCAGGACACTGCGGTTGGGGCGTGGCGACCATAAGGGTTCAAGATCGACAGGACGGCCGCTGCGTCACCGCTGGGTCGGTGAAGATCACAATACCGACACGCCCCACTTTAGAGATCCATCGCCCAATGTCGATCTCGCCAGGGATCACGGCTCGACCATCGCTCAGAGTGTTCAACAAGCCGATCGCGCTTGGGTAAAAGCTTGGCGCATTCGCTTGCCGTCCGCGCGTCGGCCGTTGCCTCCTCAGAGAAATATCATCGGCACCGATCGAGAAAGTCTATCCCGCGTGAGTTCACGGCCTACGAGGTCAACGGGCGCCATGAGTTTCGCTCTGGTCACGAGCTTTGCCCAGCCGCAAATCCCTCAATCGCGAGGTCTTCGCATCCCGAGCTTGGCGCTCGGCATAGAGAACCTTTTTTGCTTCGCGGTCGGCTCGTTCGAATTTTTCTTTGTCCACACTTCGCTTCTTCAAAACAGCCTCCTTTTTTTCGATGCAAAGAGTGCTGCTGTGGAAAATGTCCAAGGACAAGGCGGATTTCCACCTCATTTGTTAAGCCATGAGACGGTGTGATCGATTGTCACGTTGGACACGAACTGCATCAAGCCGACAGAGATGAAGCTAGGTGCGGAAGAGTGTGACGGAACGTTTTGCGCTTTCCGCGACCACGACGTTTGCTGACAGCTGACAGTCTCTTTTCGAGGCGCTTCGGAATTGCATTGCAAGTCTGGAACCTCAGATGGTGTGGAAAGTTGTCCAACGTCCCGGAGGACATTCCAGCCATGGCGCACAACATAGCAAACCCGATGCCGCAGAGCCGCCAGAGCGCACCAAGGCCCCGTGCGGTGATCAACATCACCTCGCGGCGTACGCGTTGGACTTAGATCTATGAATGTCGCCAACCTTCAGCTGCAGGGCCTGTTGATGGCGGTCGCGGCGGTCAACAGCGCCTTGAATGCAGGCGAGCGGCCCTCAGGGCGCGCGACTATAACGGCAGGCACATCGTCGCCACGGTCGAATTTCCGACTTGCAAAGCGCCTTGGCCGAACTGGATTAACGACCTCCGTCCGCAATTTGAGCACGTTATTCACACGCGTTAAAAGGAGAGCACTATGCCACGCAAGCCGATATCCGAAGCCAACGCATCGACAGCCACCGTCCACGACTTGACGCTGGTCAGGGGCCAAGGCGGGGAATTGCATCAGGTTGCGCAGGGTGACACCGACGTCCTGACAACAGCGCAAGGCGGCCCGGTCTCAGATGATCAGAATACTCTCAAGATTGGAGAACGTGGCCCGACGCTGATCGAGGATTTCCATTTCCGCGAAAAGATTTTCCATTTCGATCATGAACGCATTCCCGAGAGGGTCGTGCATGCACGAGGTTACGGTGCTCATGGCTTTTTCGAAACGTACGAGTCCCTCGCAAAATATACGCGCGCCGATATTTTCCAGCGGGCCGGGGAAAAGACACCGGCTTTTGTCCGGTTCTCGACGGTGGCCGGCAGCAAGGGGTCATTCGACCTCGCCCGCGACGTCCGCGGGTTTGCCGTCAAGCTTTACACCAAAGAGGGCAACTGGGACATCGTTGGCAACAACATCCCGGTATTCTTCATCCAGGACGCGATTAAGTTTCCAGATATAATACACTCGGTCAAGCCGGAGCCTGACCGTGACTTCCCGCAAGCCCAATCGGCGCACGACACGTTCTGGGATTTCATCAGCCTAACGCCGGAATCGATGCACATGATCATGTGGGTAATGTCGGATCGGGCCATTCCGCGCTCTTTCCGTTTTATGCAGGGGTTTGGCGTCCATACCTTCCGGCTAGTCAACGCGGCCGATGAGTCCACGTTCGTAAAATTCATCTGGAAGCCCAAGCTCGGCATGCAATCAGTGGTATGGAACGAAGCGGTCAAGATCAACGGCGCCGACCCGGACTTCCATCGGAGGGATCTCTGGAATGCCATCCAATCTGGCGATTTCCCCGAATGGGAGCTGTGCCTGCAACTTTTCGACCAGGAGTTTGCTGACGGTTTCGACTTCGATATCCTTGATCCGACCAAGATAATCCCGGAAGAGATCCTGCCGCCAATTCCTGTCGGGCGCCTTGTTCTCGACCGCATGCCGGATAACTTCTTCGCCGAGACTGAACAGGTCGCGTTCATGACTCAGAATGTGCCGCCCGGCATCGACTTCAGCAATGACCCGCTGCTCCAGGGCCGCAACTTCTCCTACCTCGACACCCAGCTAAAACGCCTGGGGAGCCCCAACTTCACCCATCTTCCGATCAACGCGCCGAAATGCCCGTTCAACCACTTCCAGCAGGACGGCCATATGGCAATGCGCAATCCAGTCGGACGCGCCAACTACCAACCGAATTCATTCGGCGCGGGGCCGCGCGAATCCCCTCAACGTGGGTTTAGGTCGTTTGCCGACGGCGAGGAGGGCCAAAAGGTCAGGCTGCGTCCGGAGAGTTTTGCCGACCACTACAGCCAGGCTGCACAGTTCTTCAACAGCCAGACTCCACCTGAGCAGCGCCACATCGCTCAGGCCTTGACTTTTGAACTGAGCAAGGTTGAAACCCCAGCCATCCGGGAGCGGATGATCGCGCACTTGTTGAACATCGACGAGGGGCTCGCGACCACGGTCGCCGACAAGCTTGGCATCACCGACATGCCTAAGCCGGCCGACGCCGCCGTACCTCCGCGAACGGATCTCGAGCCCTCGCCGGCGCTGAGCATCATTGCCAACGGGCCAGAGAGTTTTGCTGGCCGCAAGGTCGGTGTACTGATCGGCAACGGCACCGACGCCGGTCTCTTCAAAGCCTTGCAGGCCGCCATTGAGAGCGAAGGGGCGGCCATGGAAGTAATCGCAGCGAAGGTGGGCGGCGTAGTCGCGAGCGATGGCACCAAAATTGTAGCCAAGCATATGATCGACGGTGGCCCATCAGTGCTGTTTGACGCGGTCGCCATCTTGCTCACCGAAGAGAGTGCCAATTTGCTGGCCGGCGAAGCAGCGGCACGCGACTTCGTGGCGGACGCCTTCTCCCATTGCAAGTTCATTGGCTTCACGCCCGACGCGGTGCCGCTTCTGGCCAAGGCCGGCGTTGAGCCGGGGGCCGACGAAGGCATGTTGCCGCTCGCTGACAAGGCAAGCGCCGCGGATTTCGTTCAAAGCTGCCGGAGTCTGCGGCTGTGGGCGCGGGAACCTGGCGTCAAACTATAAGCGCGTCTTCCAGACAGCAAAAAAGAACGGCCCGGTAGAACGGGCCGTTCGGCGCTTAGCGCGAGTGGTGATGGCAAAAGCGCTCGATATTGATCCAGTGGATGCCGAGCACGAGCCTGCACATCTAGTTCCACTGGGGGGACACTTGTCGGCGCTGGCATCGACATTGTTTGCCGTGAGTGAGCCATGGACGCCGTGTTTGCCGCAGCTCATGAATGAATGATGCAAGCGCTTGGACTCCCCCCGTAGAAGTGGCCACGTCGATGTCGCCGTGGCCATTCTTCCGTGGGGAGTTCAAGCGGCTTTTTGCTCCTCTGCCGCCCTGTCATTCACACCGGCCTCACCGAGGGACGTTAGTGCCTCGTCGGTGGCCTTCTCCTCTTCAAGCGTGGCGGTGAGAAGTTCGACGATGTCATCCTTGCCGAGAGATGTCGCCCAGGCGATCAGGGTGCCATAGCGTGCGATCTCATAGTGCTCGACCGCCTGCGCGGCGGCGACAAGACCCGCGTCGATCGAGGCCGAGCCCTTATATTCCTCCAAGATCTCGGATCCTTCCTCGATGATTCCGTCGATGGCCGGGCAAGTCTTGCCGCGCGCCGCGACGCCAAGGATATCGAATACCTGCTCAAGACGCTCGACCTGACCCTCCGTCTCGGTAAGGTGTTTCTCGAAAGCGGCGGCAACCTGCGCGTCGTCCGCCCCATTGGCCATCTTCGGCAGGGCTTTGAGAATTTTCTTTTCGGCGTAGTAAATGTCCTTGAGACCGTCGAGGAACAGGTCATCGAGGCCCTTGGTGCTCGCACTTTCTTTCTTGGTGGCTACCATCTGACAATCTCCTTTGGTTGAAATCACCCATTCGGGTGCTAATCCAACTCCAATTGTCATTGTGGGTTCCTGCGAAAGTCAGGTGTTATGGATTTTTCTTTTCAGCGTGGGCGATTGCTTCAGATCCGCGAGAAATAGCACTTATGCCCGGGGCGGCGAGCTCCATCACGGCAGCCCGACATCTAATCCGCGCGGCATGCCGAACAACGTGGCCCAGGAAAAGGTGACGACGTTCTCTCGTTATGCATCTGCCGAATCGGCGGCGATATGCGGTAGAAGGTCCAAGGGTTGCTCCTCCAGCAAGCGTCGCATCGCCAGGGCATTCTTTGGCGCAAAGCCGTCATAGTCGTTATTGAAATAAACCCAGGCTCTCTTTGCGCCACTGGCTCGGATGTTCTCGGCCCATTTGGTTAGTTCATCTGCGGTGTAATCATGCCGGTACCAACGCTCTGGACCGTGGAGCCGCACGTAGACGTCATCCGCGGTCCGTACCAGGACATTCGGAAGGCGAGGGCCGCTGCATGAGCAAAAGATTGTGCCCGTCGCTCGAAAGGCCGAGTAGACAGTTTCGTTCCACCAACTGCCGTGACGAAACTCCACCACATTGCGCCGGGCGGGGTCGAGTTGGCCGAGAATGCTGTTCAGTCTCGCCTTTGTAAAATGGTAACTGGGCGGGAGCTGGAACAGAAAGCAGCCCATTCGCTCACCCAGGATATCGGCAATCATCCCGAAATCCGTCACGAGGGTTTTGGTGCCCTTGAACCTCTTGATATGAGTGATCAGCTCGCAGACCTTTACCGTATAGACGAACCTGCGGTCCCCCGCTTGCCGAACCCAGTTTTTGACATTTGTGACGGTTGGCCAAGAATAAAATGATGCATTGATTTCTACAGTGTCGAACTGGTTCGCGTAGTGATCGAACCACTCGCTTGTGGGCATTTCCGTCGGGTAAAACTGTCCCCGCCATTTCCAGTAAAACCACCCCGAGCAGCCCACATAGATGGATGCCTCCAAGTCCGACACGGCATGCCCGCGCTCTGCACCTGCCCCGGCCAAGCGGGCAAAATGCATTTTTTCGGCACGACCTATGTTCTCGACTCGCTGCTTCTCCCTGCGCAGCCGACGCCTTTCGCGGCGCTGATCGGGCACAAGTTCTTTCCACTTGATGGCTTCCACATCCATGAAAAATTCCTTCCGGTCGTAACGCGGCTGCAGCCGGATGGCTCCGGGAAGGCGGTAATGTTGGCTGGTCTTGCTTGCGCTCGCGCAGCGCGAGAAAAGCCGCAGAGAGCATAACAGCCATGCCGGTGACGTCGATCAGGCTAACCTCTTCACCGTAAGTAACGATGCCGAGCAAAAACGGCAATCACGGGTGAGACGAAGGCGAAGGCACCGGCCCGCGCGGCACCGATGTCGCGCAGCAGACGCATAAACAGCGTGTAGCCTACCGTGACCGGCGGTCACGGAACATTAGCACTCTCTAATAGTTATGACACTGCAAAGACTTTATGTGATCGGGTGACGCATGAAAATGACAGTACGGCGGATTGCAATCAAGGAAGGGTATGCGAACAACGAGAGCCCCAAAGCTATCGCCGCCCGACTAAACTGTAGCGTCGCTTCTGTGAAGGCCACGGCAAGCCAGTTGGGCATCACCCGCACCCAGAAAGCGGCGTCAGACTTTCGGCGTGGCTTCGCAGTGCCGGAAGAGATGCTGGTGCACTACAAGAAACTGATGGCCAACCGATTCAGTTCGAAGGAATGTGGAGAGCTTCTAGGGCTGGCTTGATGCATGCGCGGCCTTTACATGAGGCCGGACCGTCTATCCCCCGAGACGGCTAGGCTCTGCCATCTTTCAGCGGTCTCGTGCTGGGACCAAAGCGCGCCCAAACGTCATGCCCGCGCTGCCTGCGCACGAGGCGGGCGCGGGCATTCCATTCAAATCCACTAGTACCGTTATAGTTTAGCGAGGCCAGCCTTCACGGCTCGCTCGAGTGTCTCACGGTCATTGCCATGCTTGGCGATCAGTTCGCGGACCTGCGCGGGCGTAATGCCGTTCTGGTCCGCGAAGTACTGAACCTCATAGTCCTCATCAGCCGATACTCGGTTACGGTCGCGGAAATCGCGCTTGCTCTTGTCGTCTGCCATCTTCGTGGTTCCTAGCTGTGTGTGTCAGTTGCCTTCCGACCTGTGAATTTCAGAACAGTTGTACTGTCCTCCCGCTCTAGCGGCTCGTGCCCTGGGACTTCGTGATAGAACACTTGGCGCGCATCTCGTTGGTCGACAGCTGACCGCAGTGCGGACAGTTATAAAAACGGTCTCCCTCATCGGTGGGCTTGACGCCGTGTCGTTTGCCTATGACCGGCGGACCTAAATCCGACAGTTTCGTCATGTCTGTTGTCCTCGCTCACTTCATACAGCATCTCTAGCGCGGCACTCTTTTCCGCCGGCAGCAACAGGCGCTGATCGATCGCGGCGTGCTTGAATGCCGCGAATGCGATGGTCGGCTTTCAGCTTCCGTCTTTGGCTGCAGCAATGAGTCTGCACGCGTCTTTGTAGGCGGCCGCCTGCTTATTTCGCCATTGGCCTCCGAGCGCCAATTCGGCCTCGTAGATCGACGAAACAGACATCGTTTTGCCATCCACCAACTTAATGGAAAGCCGCATAAAGTGGCCCATGGCACGACCTCCCCGATCCGTTCTGAACGGCTCAACGTGTCCAGAGCTTTATGGTTTCCTGATTTGGGAACCATTTTAGCTTAAGCTTATTGAATCGCCGGGTTGCGGGGTGGTGGTTCATGCGTCTGAAGTTCGTCGAGCCTTTGTTGCCGACACTTGTCGAGAAGCCTCCTGAGGGTGCCGAATGGATTCATGAGGTCAAATTCGACGGCTACCGATCGCAGAGCATCATCGACCACGATGTCCGCATCTTCACGCGCAATGGCCATAACAGGACTGCGAAATATCGCGACCTGGCCGGGGCGGCCAAACGGCTCGGCGTCGAGAGCGCGATCATCGACGGCGAAATCGTCGTTCTCGACGAAGCCGGCCTTTCGGACTATCACGCACTGCGCAAGGCGATCACTCGCCGGCAGCATGACCTGTATTTCGTCGCCTTCGATCTGCTGCATCTGAACGGTCATGACTTGCGCGACATGGACCTAGAAGACCGGCGCGAGATTCTGGAAAGCATCATCCTGCCGGATGACCGCATCCAGTTCAGCCAACCGCTTCCCGGCGACGCGAAAGCAATCTTCAAGCTCATCGATGAGGCCGGCATCGAAGGCATGGTATCGAAGCGCCGCGACAGCAAATACTGCAGCGGCCGGTCGACCAGTTGGCTGAAGGCCAAGAGCTACATGGTGGAAGAGTACGACCTCCTCGGCGTCGAGCGCGAACCAGGGAAGCCGGCTTTCGCCCTGATGGCTGATCGGAAGACCGGGCAGTACGTCGGCAGCGCTTTCATCAACTCCAGCCGTGCTATCCGCGAACGGTTGTGGAAGCGCGTCCAGGAGCATGCTGGGCCGGCGCCGAAGGGGATGAAGCGGCCGGCGACACAACGGGTCAAGCCGGACCTCATCGGCCGCGTTAATCACCTGCGCGGCGAGGAAGATTTTCGCCACGCCTCGCTGCAAGATTCTCGGGAGGAGTAGTTTGCTTTATGGCGGATATCTGATCAGTCGCGCTGCCATTGCTTGTGTCGCGGGGCTACAGCCTCATTGTTTTGCGGTTCTGTATTCTGCATCCCACGGCAACGCATCAACGTCGGGGCTTGTAGCCGCCGGCTCGGTGGGCCTCCCGCGTGATGTAGCTGGCTCTGTCCCGCTCCATGATGTAGGCAAACGGCGGTAACCAACATCGGCAGCACTCTCTAGGTGCTCAGATTAGCAAGGTCTCGAAGTGCTTGCCACGTGATATGCTGGCCCTCGGGCGCCACGATACGAGTGACCTTCTGATCTCTCCTCTGCAGAGCGCCAAATTCCTCCCAGGCGTCATGCGCATTTTCAATCTCTACGGTGACCGGGACAATCTCTTCGTCGGGCTCCAGCGGTTCGTAGGTCAACAAAAATGCCATTCCTAGCCCTCCAGGTCTTCAGCGAAGGTATACTCGAAAATGTGGCCGCGGTTCTCGTCGGCCACTCTGATCCAAACCGCTTCGTTTGCGCGCAGCGTGATGCTTCGTTCCGTTGCGTCCTGGGCCGCCCTTAAAGGCGTTTTCGCGTTGACAACATGGGTAGCTGTGACGGCGTCGCCGTTCATTTCTTCGACATGATACTTCGGCAACTCGCCCGCTCCTTAGTTGTCCAGCTCGAGAGGCTCATGATCGGGCTGTTCGTGCCACAACACTTGCCGAAGGTCGCGTCGGTCAACGCGCTGACCGCATATTGGGCATTCATGAAAATGGTCATGGCCGTTCCCGGGCTTTTGAGGTTTGCCGGGGACAGGTGGCGGTCCGAGATCTGCAATTCTTGTCATGAACGACCGAACACGGCTGCGGCGCAAAGGTTCCTGGTTGACCCCATTATGGGAACCTCCTTCGCCAGAGTGGAGGCGCGGGCACAGTCAAAAACACCTTGTTCGGGTGGCGGCTAAAGCCATAGGCGCCCCCCAAAAAAGAAAAACCCGCCGACCAAAGTCAGCGGGCCATCTTCCCTCGTACTACGCCGGGGTTCCAAGGATTGGCCCCCACCAACAACCCGTCGCCCCTGCGCTGCCAAAAGTTATATTAGGTTGCCAAAAACTTCGCTGTAGCGAACTGGCAACAGGGGTGAGAAATTCACCGCTTGCCGCGCTCCTAGGCGTCGCACCTCCGATTCCGCGATCTCGAATACCGTCGATCGGCGGCGCGAGGTGTTTGCTCGGCGGCCTTTTTTAGCGTCGACTTTTCTAGCTCTGACTTTAATGTTCCATTTACCACGAGCGGGCATGCTTTATGGCGCGGCGATGTTTCAGTACTGCGCGCCTCAGGCAACAGCTCGTCGCTCTCTGGACCCCTGAGAGCGGCGAGAGCGAGGTCGCAACCAACATCTTCAAAGTTCGTTGACTCGCGCCGGTTTGATTCCGGCTACTCCAGACCAACCAAACTGCCCGCTGGCTCGCGCCAGCGGGCTTTTTGTCTGAGCCGCTTCCTCTTGACAGGCTTCGTGCGAGTAAGGCAACGCTGAAGACTGAGGGCAAATTGGGGTGACCATGACAAAGCGCGTTTATGAAAAGCCGAAGCTAGACAAGAAGGGCAGGCTGACTGCCATCACTGCATCACCCCAGGCTTCTCCTGCTGTGCCCGCAGAGGCGACGCCAACCTGAACCCGGTGACCTTGGCATGAAAAAGATCTACGTTAGACCGACCCTCAGCCGGGCTGGCAAACTCTCTTCTGTAGTGGCAATCATCGCCTCAAAGGAAATCTAGCCGCTGTTTTCGAGCGGCGAGCGAGGATTAGACAGCTCCTCATTTGCGGGAAGGGTTGTCGACAAGCGGCGTTTTTCGCTTTGGCGTCACTTAGCTCTCCACCAGCCGGACAGGCTCGGCGTCGACGGTCACCAATGGCCGGAGGCTGATGGTTACCTTATCGCCGTCGATGCGAGTGACATGGCCGGTTAGCTCCATGTGCTGGCCGATCACTGCCTTCGAAGTGGAATCCACCACCGAATGCGGCCAGAGCGTGTTGACCGAAGCCAAGGAAGCTATTGTCCATACCTTCGAACAAGCAGCAGTGCGATTGGAGCAGAGCGGCGCCCGCAGCAAGAGGAAGCCCGCCACTTGATGGCGCAATTGGCGGGCTTCCCTTCCCAGACGCTCGGTGAGGGGACCAAGCACATCCAAAACTTTGATGAAAGATGCATGTTCCGAGGCGAGAAGAAAAAAGGCATCACGGATCACCGCGCGATGGAACCAATTCCCAGTGAAGCACCTGCGGGGCGAGGAGATAGGCCGGTGGCGGATAGGGCTATCTCCTCATTGAAGGCTCGGGCCGCCGCATCGCAGGCAACTTGGGAGGGGCCGTTGACTTGCAGAATGACCTCCGCTGCCCTTATTGACAGACCGTGCTTCGCGGCAAAATCCGCCGTATCATACGGGTAGTCCGCTGACGCGGGATCGATGGAACGTTGTTGCTTACTCATTGGACTTCTTTCATGGGGAGAGACCTAAGCCGATCCGCTGACCGTCGGCGAAAGAGCGAGCGTAGCATTCATTCTCAAAGCTGCTGATGCTTGCCTTGCCGTTGCGCACGACGCGGACAAACCACTCGCCAAGGCATTCGGTGATCTCCACGGAATCAGGACCGGGGTCCGGGGTGACTTCAACCATGGCTTTCTATCCCTGGCGGGGCGAAAGTACCTGAGTTGGCTCCCAAGCGTCCACATGCCGGTGGAAGCGGACGACGAGCCACCGTACACCCCCTTACGAGCAGATCGCAGCATCATTTGTTACGCGCGGCCGCATTTCCACTCGTCCACGAAAAGGGTAGGAACGCCGTTCTGACGTGAGGTAAGCGGATCAGCGGAACCTAATAAACGCCGCGAGCTTTATTTCTCATGAGCGCACGCGGCATCAACTTCCTCGATCGTTGGATCGCCAACAATGTCCCTGAGACGACGAAGGCTGATGTCATCTCCGTCGACGAACTCACCCACAAGCTGATCGCCGACGCCAAGGCGCTCGGCATCAAGCGGGGCGAGATCGACGAAGAGGTCGACAGCCTCTATCGAACGTTGCTGGACGCGATAGTCCACTTTGACCCGGGGCTCGCGGAATGAGCGAGCGAGCTGTTCAATTCCTGCATTTGTGGCTGGAAAGAAATGACGTTCTCAACGCCCGTTCCGTTGACGACGTGTCGCTCCTCCATCTCGCGACGCGTCTGTTCCTTGACTCAAAGGCGGCTGGGATAAGCGAAAGCGAAATAGTCGAAAGCTGGGATGATATTCGTCAGGGTCTGGTCGAGATCATGGTCCGACGCAACCTGGCGCGTCCAACATTGCACTAGAGCCATGACCATCGTCTGGATCGCATACTGTTTGGTCGGCATCGTGGTGGCACTGGTGGTGTAATGGTCGATGAGGTTGCAGCGGCTCGACGCTATATTCTTCTGATGATGATGGCTCCCGCGGCTGCGTTGGCCTTGTCCCATTCCACTGGATGAACGGCGCCCGTTTCCCGGTGATGGTCACGATTGATTTCAACAGAGGCTCATGGACCTGACGAAGCGCTTGGTAAGGCTGGCTTCTCGGATAATCGCCAATTTTATGGCCGGCGTCGTTTACGAAGCGGAGCTGATTGAGCTTTCAAGGCAACATCTGGGCCGCTAGAGCGAGAATCCAGGCGCAGTCGCTCACCTTCTGCGCAATCCTTGGCATCTTGTTCGAGTTCGAATTCACGCTTTTTGAGTTGTCCTTGCTCAACGATTTGGACGATCCACTGACCGCCGAAAAAAACGACTGAAACGCGGGCAGGCCCAATTGAGAGCTTGGTCATTTTTAGGGCTACGCCTTGTCGACAAGCGACGTTTTCCGCCTCGGCGCCACATAGCTGGTGACGAGCCTCACGGCACTGTGTTTTACCGTAATGCCCAGATCCTTGCCGCCTACCGTGACCGTATCCTCGTCAACGCGAACCACTTCGCCGGTCAGCTCGACTTTCTGCCCGCTGCTGATGTAGGGCGTGCTGTCTACGATCGAGTGTGGCTCACCGTAGGAAGGGATAAGAACACTCACGCGGTCTTCCGTGACCCGCTTGCGCACGGTTGCAGTTATGGCGACGGTGTCGCCGACTTTGATATTACCCCGAGCCATGTTTAAGATTCTGGAGCGGCCGGCGCCTTATTCAAGAGGTCTCTAATATGCGCGACAGCGCCTGCCACCAAACTCGAGCGATCTCGTATTCGCCTACGCCTTCGGCCCAGCGGGACCAGCCGCGGCCGGGACGGTCGGTCAACTCGAGAGCGGCCGGCAAGAATGCGCGCTGGCGGGGCTCCTACCCAAGGAGGTGGGGCTAAGGTCTTTGGCCACAAGGCGCAAAGGTCTGATGCGCTAGAACAGGCTGGAACAACAGCGCACTCTAATGACATGATTGGGACCTGCGCCGGGCGAATAGAGCGGCAGGCTTCTTCCCGTAATGGTCATTGGCTTCGGCCGGTGGCCTTTGGTGTGACCCGTCAGCCAGTTGGCACCGCAATTGCATGGAGCAGATATGTTGGGGGTGGGTG